>NZ_MWWV01000009.1 GCF_002259645.1 Bifidobacterium tissieri | reverse complement strand
GGTTGCAGCTGTTATCTGGTTTGCGCAAATAGTAGGAAAGATATTGTATAGACCGGCATTCTTCGTCGACGGAGAAATTGTTTCTTTTACTACATTCGTAGTTCTTGTTTTTCTGTCCGGCTTTTTCCTCAGAAGGCAAAAAATTGCCAATGAGGCACTTGCGCAAGTAAAGCGACAGCAGCAACTGAACGTTATTGCCAGAAATCTCCATGATTACGTAACCAACGATCTCGTGGATGCGTCATTGTCACTGAATCAGATATCTGGTTTCTCGAATTCAAATGAGAGCCAGATCGGCATGCAGAACGCCATACGTTCTATTGATGATGCGCTGACTCAAACGCGTCGAATAATTCGCATGTTGGAACAGTCTCAGGCTGATAATCAGTCGGTAATTGGCACTGGATTTCATACAAGTTTACGAAGTATATATGCCATCTGTGATGGCGAACAACGGCATCTCAATAGTGTTGGTATTTCTGGGACAGTCTTATTCCCTCAGGATATGAATATTCCTCTTCATCGAGAAGATGCGCGATTCATCAAGGATCTGTTTCGCGAGATATTCGGGAATATTCGTAAATACGCGGATCCGGCATTGCCGTATTCCATATCGGTCGGTATTAACGATCGTCACGAGGGGCAACGGATACTGCTGATCGATGTTGCGGATATGCCGAAGCATGATACGCAATCCAACGGGGAGATCACATCAGGCATGCATTCGGGGTTGGCGCGATACCGTCAGGCGATATCCGAACGTGGAGGAACGTTCGCGGTCGAGGAGCCGGATGGACTATGGGTGCTGTCGATCAAACTCCCGTTGCAAACCGATCCAGAACCATAACCGTAGCCGATGAGCACCGTAGCCAATGAGCAAGCTTGGTTACGTTCTCTACTCGAATCATGGCCGATCGAGCTCCTCGGTGTTTATGAGTCGTATGCGTGCGTCAGATAAGCACTGAGTGGTTTCCCAGGTGCTTGTTTTGGGGCGTACTTGCGTCGGATGAGCATTGGGCGGTTTCCTGAATGCTTGTTTGACGTATGTATGCGGCGTATAGGCATCGGATGGTTTTTCTGGGTGTTCCTCTGACACACGTATGTGCCGAATAAGAACCGAACGATTTCTGGGATGCTTATGCGTTGTATGCGTGCGTCCAATGAGCATCGGACAGTTCTCTCGATGCTTATGTGGCGTACGCATGCGTTGCATAAGCATGGGACGGGTTCCTGAATGCTTATTGGACGTATGCATGTGTCGGATAAGCATTCAGGCGGCTTCCGTGGTGTTTGTGGCGGCTTGATCTATACGTGTACTGGCTTCGACAATGGCGGGGGCAGGGTTTATGCGGATTCAGTGTGTGCATGTTCGGACCCGCAGCGTGGCAGGGCGCTTGCTGCGGGTTTGTTGAAGGCGATTGTTGGACCCGCAGTGGGAAGAGGCGTTTGCTGCGGGTCTTGAGTGGAGTCGTGACGGACCCGCAGTGAGGAGTTGCGTTTGCTGCGGGTTGGTTCGTGATCATGATCAGACCTGCAGTGAGAGGACACGTTGACTGCGGGTTTGTTTGCAATCATGATCAGATCCGCAGCGGAAGCGTGTCGGGTTGGGGTGGGCGAAACGTAGGCAGATACGTAACTGACGGGTACGATATTCGCTCTTATATGAACGAGATCGTACGGGCATCCATTCTCTGTTGATCGTACCGCGCCAAAGCGAAACGGTCAGCTAATACGGGGTGCCGATGTGAGCGTACTGACTGGACAGGGCTGAGACGGAACGGGGCAGCCGAATCGAGATAGGTAGGGTTATGCCATACCGAACCGTGCGAACCAGATCGGACTGAGCTGAGCCGAGTAGGGCACGACAGAGCGAAGCAGAATAGAGACGAATTGGACCGAGACGGACCAAAACCGAACCGGATTGAGCGGGAACGGTTTGGTTCGGAATGAACTATGTTGAGATGATCAGGATTGAACTGAGCCGATCCAGACCGGGTGAACCGGTCTGAACCGGACCGGACCGACCTGAACTGAGCCAAGTCATACCGAACCGGGACGGGACAGACTGAAGCGAAGCAAACTGGGCAGAGCCGAGTAGAGACAGATCGGCTTGCACCGGCTCGGACTGGACCGGACCGAGTAGTACGGCGAGGAACTGGGCCGAACCGAGCCGAACCGAGCCGAATCAGACCGGACCGGACCGGACTGGATTGGATCGAATCGAATCAAACTGGACTGAACCAAGCCGGACCGGGACTGGACTGGGACTGGACCGAGCCGAACTAGGCCGAAGTGGGATAGGCGGACCGAAACCGAATCGGTATGGGACGATCCGCCTAACGCACAGGACTAGTACACGGGACTAGTACACCTTGACGCTGTTGAAGTAGAGGCCGCCTTCGGGGGTGGTATCCACGGGCACCCAGATGACGAGGTCCTGCGTCTTCACGATCTTGTTGAGCTTCACCTCGGTGGTGCCGCTCGGGTCGAACGAGAATTCGCCCACCAGTTCGCCGCCGGTCGGGTTGCCGCTCGTCGCACCGGCGTACACCTGCGCCTTGCCGCCCGACTGCCTGATCGACACGACCAGTCGCGACACGTCCTGCGGCTGCGTCAGACGGATGTGCCATCCGCGGCCGTTGTACTGGCTCGTACGACTGACGAACGTCTGCGACGAGGTGGCGTATTCTGTCGTGTTCTGCGGCTCCTCGGTCTTCTTCGGATCGGGGACCTTCTTCGCGTTCTTATCCGCGGTGATCAGCGTGGGCACGGCCTCGGAGGACGTCGTCTCCGACGGCTTCGCGGACGCAGACGGAGACGCGGCGCTCGCGGAACCGGACGGCGAAGCCCCCGCCGACTGCGTGGCACCAGGGAACGCCACATCGGACGAATTGAACGACGGCCACGCGCTGGCCTTCTGCTCCGCGCCCTTGGGCGAGAACAATCCCAAAGCCGCCGCGGCACCCAGGAAGATCACCAGCAGCGCCACCACCGTAGCCACGACGATCGCTATGCGCTTGCGTCCCAGTGTGCGCCTGGCTTCCGGGGCTGTCGCGTTTTCGACCGGTTCAGGCGTCTCCATATACGACGGCGGATTGACCGGCACCTGCGGCTCAAAGCTCGCCGGCAGAGGCTCGATCACCATGGTGGCCTCCGGATCATCGACAGCGCCAGCGCCACCGTCAGCACCGGCCCCCGCACCGCCACGCTGGGCGGCACTCTCCGCCGGCTCAAAGCTCGGCGGCGCCACCTGTCCACTCACACCATGCGGCAGCGGAACGGCCTCAGGATCGCCCTCCCACGTGTCCTCGTCGCCAAAATCATGGGCATCGCGGGCGGCACGAATCGCCGACACATCCAGGCCCATCGTCGGACGGCCACTGAAATCCTTGCCTTCCTGAGGCATGATGCCCAGCGGACGCCCATCGTCCTCGAAATCGCTCGGATCGACGTCATCCACTTCGCCGCTCTTGGAGAACAGCTGATTCGGCCGCCACGTCATCTCACTCGGCTGTTGCGCGATCTGCGGCTCGCTCACCGCAAGGAACGACTGCGGAATCGGTACAAGGCTCGTCTCATTCGCAGGACGGAACTCCGCCAGCTTCACCGACGGACTGGAGGGATGCGACGGGATGGCGATGTCGTCACGGGTCAGATCGGTCATCGGCTTCCATATGCCGAGCAGCGCCTCGAACTCGTCGAGCGTGCTGATCGGAATCGGCACATCATGATCACGATCGTGAATGCCCAGACCGCGTGCACACAGGATCTCATACTCGTCGGGAGTACCCTCCGGCAGCTTGGCGAGCGCGTTCTCATCGGAAGGGTCGAATACGTGCCCGGTAAGCGCCTGATACAGCACTGCGGCGATCTGACGGATCACCACGGACTCGGAGTCGGGATTCTCACCGGCGTGACGCAGCAGCGGAGGCACGAGCGCGGCTGAAATCGGAGCATCGGCCAGCGTCACGCTCTGCGATGTCATACGGATCGTCGCCGCGGAGATGGCACGATGATTGAGTCCGGAGCGGCGCAGCGACTTGGCCGCCTCAACGGTTTCACCCATGATCGTGCGGATGGCCTCCACGCTCAGCGCCTGCGTGGACGCGTCGGCGTTATGCGCCAGATAGCGTTCGAGTGAGATGCCGTGGTCGAGATCGGTGACGATGATGCATGCGCCCTCGTCGGAACGGATCTGCTGGATGGGGGTGAAGTGCTTGTTGTGGCTCAGTGTGAGCGCGCTCGCCACGTCGTTCGCCATACCGGCGATGGTGGAGTCGGTGATCAGGAAGAGCTGGCAGTCCTTGGCCATCACACTGTCGTTCGCCCGCCAGACCGAGATGCCGGTCTCCTCACGCAGGATCTGTACCAGCGTATAGCGGTCGATGAGAGTGTCTCCAAGTCCTGGCTTCATAGTGTCGCTGCTCTTCCCTGCGAATAGATCAAGCTGTTGATGGGCTCTAGTCATTCTATAAGTGGGACTGCCCGATGGAATGCGGTCCGCAATGACTGGTGCCGGATGAGTTCCCGTTGTGGACGGGCCTCCGGTCGTGACGTTCCGTGATCCGTTGGAATCGTTGGAATTATTGGGTACCGTCGGGGTGACTGGTGTACTGACGGGTGTACCAGCCGCCGCGCCGACGGGCACACTGACAGGCGCATTAACGGGACCGTCGGATGGCTCTGTCGGACCGTTTTCCGGATTCGGGTCATTGCCGCCATCGTCGATAGGACCGTTGTCGCCGTTGTCGCCGTTGCCGGAATCATCCGACTGCTCGCTTGCGGTCTCATTACCCGTCGCGCTCGCCGCCGCACCACCGCGATGCAGGAACCGCCGCCTGACCGCATCGATCAGCGACGTGAACTCGTCCACGCGCAGCACCACCAGCAGCAGCGCATACACGCCGGCAGCCACGATCGTGCCCACGATGCAGATGATCAGCGAATCGATCCAACCCATATGACCGTCGAACGGGCCGACGTCGACGTGCAGCAGACGCATGACCGGCTTGCACGCCAGCCAGCAGGCCACGCCGGCCGCCACGCCTGCGATAATCGCCTTGATGTGCATGACGACGATCCGTCGCCCATCCAACGAGCCGCCCATACGTTTGCGCAGCCGCAGGAAAATGAACGGAATCGTCAGAATGTACGCGAGGCTGAGCGCCAGACCCACCAGCGTGGCCCACTGCTGCGGCGGTGCGATCATGATTGCCGGCAGCAGCAGCGCCATCTGCACCGCGTTCTCCAACAGGGCGAACAGGAACGGACTCTTGCCGTCCTCGTAGGCGTAGAACGTGCGTTGAATGAGCAGGAACGCGCTGATCGGCACCAATCCGATCGACAGCGTGACCAGCGGTCCGGCGATCAGCAACGCGTCATGTACGTTGACCGACGGCAGCAGCGCGCGCGTGATCGGCACGGGCATGGCGATCAACGCAGACGAGAAGAACACCATCGACAGACCGACCGTACGCAGCGACGAACTGAGATCCTCACGCGCGGTGGTCACATCGTGATCGCTGATCGCGCGCGACAGTTTGGGGAACACGGCCGTGGTGATCGACACCGCGATCAGTGAGTACGGCAGGATATACAGCGAATACGCGTACTGATACGAGCCGTTGCCGGCGATGTTATACAGATCATGGCCGGCGTGCGGCGCGCCCGTGTTGATCTGCGACGTGACCATGCCGACGACCAGATTGAGTACGGTCATGGCCAGACTCCACGCGGCCACCTTGCCCATCGAACGCAGACCGATGCCGTGCAGACCCCACTTGGGACGGTAATGCAGACCGATGCGCATGAGCGGCAGGAACAGGATCACCGCCTGGAACGCCACACCCAGCGTCCACGTGCCCGCGGTGAGCAGGATCTTGTCCTCCGTCCAGAAGCTCATCGGCATGCGATCGGCCTTGCCGAACAGCAGGATGAACGCGGTGAAGCCGGCGCAACTGATCACGTTCGCGCCCACCGAGCTCCACGCATACATACCGAACCGGCCCTTGGCGGCGAGGATCTGGCCGAGTACCAGATACAGGCCGTAGAAGAAGATCTGCGGCATGCACCACAGGGTGAACGCGTTCACCAGCGCTCGCTGATCGGGAGCCCAGTTCGGATTCACGTACAGTCGGGTGACGAGTGGCGTGCCCAGCATCATCACGGCGGTGACGGCGATGAGCAGCGTGATCGCCACGGTGATGAGTTTGTTGAGTCGTTCGTTGGCGTCCTCATGCTTGAGCGTACGCACGATCTGCGGCACGAGCACGGCGTTGAAGATGCCGCCCGAGATCAGCGTGAAGATGACCTGCGGGATCATCGAGCCGGTCTGGTAGGCGTTGGCGGCGATGCCGGTGGTGCCGATGGCGGCAGCCAGCAGGATCGAACGAATCTGTCCGGTAACGCGTGAGGCCGCCGTGCCGGCGGCCATGATCAGGGAGTTGCGTCCTACGGAATTCGATTGTTCCGAAGATTGTCCGGAACCGTTATCGGAACTCGTGGAGTTTACGGAACTCTGGGAACTCATTCGTCGGGATCCTTTACACGGTGGAACTGTCGCCACAGGCCCAGCAGGCCCAGCAGCACGGCGAGCGCGAGAATCGCGTAGCCGCTCCAGTCATTGATTTGCAGAACGCTGGTGATCTTCGCTTCGGCGGTATCGCTGACGGGCTGCCCGTTGGCGTCCTGCAGTTGGATGCGTACGGTGGCCGTGCCGGAGTTGAGCACGCGGATGGTGAGCGTGGACTGCACTTCGGAGTTGGCGGGGATGGTCAGCTCCTGTCCGGAGGAGGAGACGATCTGATCCGAATCGGTGCTGGCCATGAGTCGGACGCGCACGGCGTACGGGTGACTGTTGCCCACGGTGACGGGCATGCTCGCGCTTTGGCTCACGATGTTGATCGAGTCGGGCTTGGCCACGGTGACGCCGGAGAACAGTCCGTCGGCGATGCGTCCGGCGGCCTTGACGAGCCGCTGGTCGTTGATCGTTGAATCGGTGAACGATTTGAGGGCCAGATCGGTGTAGGCCGCGCGTAGTGAGGTGACCCAGCGGGATGCGCCTTCGCTGAGTTGATCGGTGCCGTCGGAGTCTTCCTCGGTGCCGGTGGAACCGTTGTTGTTGGAATTGCCGGATGCCCCGGAAGCGCCGGATGCTTCGGTGCTGGTGGGTGCCTTGGCCAGTACGGTGTTCGCGAACCGGGAGATCTCCGCGTAGGTGTCGCGAAGCGAGAGGACCTGGGTGTTCAGCCGTTCGACGGTGGCGGTGGTCGCGTTGGGGTTGTCGGCGGATTCCTCGATCGTGGGCACTTCGTTCGCGTGCGCGGCGGCGTCGCTGCCGCTGACCGACGGCTGGGCCTGCATCAGGTCGTCGAGGCTGCCGAGGTTGAGCCAGGAGCAGGATTCCAGTTGCGTCATCAGCGCCTCGATCGTGTTGGCGCTTGCGCCCGTACCGAATGAGACGAGCAGGTTGCGGGTTTCGTATGGACGCTCCATCTGGTAGAACGCGCTTTGCGCTACGAACCGTGCCATGCGACCGGCCGTGGTGCCTTCCGCCTGCAGTGCCGCGTCGGACGAGGTGGCGGAGTCCTGCGCGAGGGAGCTGAGGTCACGCTGTGGGGTGAGTACGGTCATGTCGCCGGCGTCGGTGGGCACGACCATCTTCGATGTGCGTACGGCGGTGGGAGAGTCGGCGTCATAGTCGGTTTCGGCGACCACGGCGGTGTATCCCTGTGATTTTGCGGCGGTGAGTGCGCTCATCGTCCACGAGGCGGTGGACTGCCAGGCGATGGTGGCGGGCGTGGTCTTCTCATCGCCGGTGACGTCATGATAGAGATCGATGGCCGTGCCGGCATTCCACAGATCGTCGGTCAGCCCGGCCTCCTTCCAGGGCAGGGTGCTGGCGGTCTGCGACTGGAACGCGAGATCGAATCCACGCGGCTGCATCAGTGCCGCGATCTGCGGGGTTCCGGAGAACGAAGTGAGATACGACGGATCGGCCACGGTCTGAATGGCCGTGTGTCGGCGCAATGTGGCGGCGAGCGCGGACTGGTTGCGACGCTGGCGGTCGGTGAGCGAGGTGATGGTGGTGGACTTCGCCACGGCCTCCGCGTTGGCGTTGGCGTCGTTGGTGCCGGATGCGCCGGTTGCGCTCTGGTCGTGGGTGAGCAGGTTCTGCACATCGTTCGTGCTCACCTGCCATTCCGATTCGGTGAGTGGCAGCGCCATGGTCAGGTTCAGCTGTGGCGTGGCGCCGACGTTGAGTCCGTCCTGCGTGCGCGTGACGAATGAGTGGATGCCGGCCGATACGGCGTCGCCGGTGGAGTTCTGCGACGAGTACGTGATGTTGAGCGGCTTGGCTCCCCAGGAGGTGAACTGGTCGAGCACACTGCCTGAGTTGTTGTCGTTTCCTGAGTCGTTACCGGATGATTTCGATGCGGTCAGCGTTACGGTGCGGCTGCCGCCGGCTTCGATGGAATCCACGGTGGCGGAGGCGAGCGTGGTGTTCAGTCGGCGCAGTCGGGCGTCGGCGGTTGATCCGTCGGCCCAGGACTGCATCAACGAACTGGAGCTGAACGAGTATTTCGGATTGGTCAGCACTTTCACTTCACCGGAGGCGAGCATGCTGTTGGTGCCGTTGCTGATCGTCACCACGGCGGTATAGTCGTCGGTGCCGTTGATCACGGTGCTGGTGCCCGATTCGATACTGACCGAGACCTTGCCGGTGGTGTCGGATTTGCCTGCGGCGTCGGCGGCATACGTGGGGGTGACTCCGACGAACACCATCGCGAACGCGATCATCATGGCGAGGCAGACGTCGATGATCGCATGCAGACGTCGTGATGCCCCGATGGGCATGGTGCCTCCGCTGCGGCCGGTATGGCCTCCGGTATTCACAAGCAAAACGGCCCTTACTTCTAGACTTTCTGGCGACTTCCAGCGTTGTTATTTCTTCGCGTTGCTCTTATGCTTTCGCGCGTACAGCCACGCAATCCTACGTTCGTTAGGATAGCTCAGGACGTCACTTAAATCATCAAAACGTACCCAGATGGCGTCCTCCGCCTCATGATCGGGGTCTCCCTCCACGGTGAGCTCCCCGCTGATG
Source organism: Bifidobacterium tissieri (assembly GCF_002259645.1). Taxonomy (GTDB): domain Bacteria; phylum Actinomycetota; class Actinomycetes; order Actinomycetales; family Bifidobacteriaceae; genus Galliscardovia; species Galliscardovia tissieri. The sequence continues at coordinate 201,480 of NZ_MWWV01000009.1, read as the reverse complement.
CGACGCAGGGCGTAATGATGCACGAGCTTGTGCACACGCTGGGCGGTGCCGGTGAACCAGTAGTCGATGGTGGCGATGGAGGTGATCACCTCACCGAGGATGCCGGTCTCCTCATGGACTTCGCGCACGGCCGTCTGCTCGGGCGTCTCGCCCTTTTCGATGTGGCCTTTCGGCAGACACCATTCCAAATGGCCGGAACGGGAATGACGGGCGATGATCGCCACGCGGTCCTTGTCGTCGAAGATCAGTCCGCCGGCGGAATACTCGCGCACCACAGGGAGTTCACGGGCGTCAAGCGAAGCGAACGTGGTGGGCTGCGTCTGCTTCTTCGCCATGAGCGCAGGCGTGGGTCGCATCGAAATCGGGCTGTCGGACACTTCACGCACATCGATCTGCGCCTCGACATATTCGACTTGTCCTTCCGGCAGTCGCAATGTGATACTTTGTCCATATTTCGGCGTCTGCGAGCTGTACAGAGGACGCAGTTCATACGATTCGACGTCATCGTCAAGAGGGTCGTAAACCCCGTCATTTTGGGTATGATTGCCCGAAGAACTGGCGGCACGGGCCATCATGCGCGCAACATCCCCGGGAGTAGTCATACCTTCTACAATACGCAAAACAATGTGCAGGTGGGGTAACGGTAAGCTTGATTGCGCACAGCGAAAGGAGCATGGAGTGGGATTCGAGGTATGGCCTGAGGCCATTGAACTGGGCGAGCTGTTCAAGGAACAGGGCTACGAACTGGCGCTCGTGGGCGGGCCCGTACGCGATCTGCTGCTGCATCGCCGTTCACACGACCTCGACTTCTGCACCTCCGCCAGACCGGAGGAATTCGAGCCCATCCTGCGCAAGTGGGGCAACGGATTCTGGGATATGGGCCGTAAATTCGGCACGCTCGGCGCAATGAAAAAACGTGCCGACGGCAGTGAAATCGGCGTGGAGGTGACCACCTACCGTTCCGACAAATACGATCCCGAATCGCGCAAGCCGGAAGTCAATTATGGCGACAGTCTCGAAGGCGATCTGTCACGACGTGACTTCACCGTCAACGCGATGGCGCTGCGCGTGCCCGAATGCGAATTCGTCGATCCGTTCGACGGTGCCAACGATCTGAACAAGAAGATTCTGCGTACGCCCGTCGATCCACGTCAGTCGTTCGACGACGATCCGCTGCGTATGATGCGCGCCGTGCGATTCGTGGCGCAGCTCGGATTCCGCATCGAACCGGAGACCGCCGAGGCGATCACGGCCATGGTCGACCGCATCGAGATCGTATCCGCCGAACGTGTACGCGACGAACTGACCAAGCTGCTGCTGAGCGACAACCCGCACGCCGGTATCGAGGCGCTTGTGGAATCCGGACTGGCCGACATCGTGCTGCCGGAGATTCCCGCGCTGCAGCTCGAACTCGACGAGCACCACCGCCACAAGGACGTCTTCCAGCACACGCTCATGGTGGTGGACCGCGCGATCGCGCTCGAAACCGGTCCCGACGGCCCGGTGCCCGCTCCCGATCTGACGCTGCGAATGGCCGCGCTCATGCACGACGTGGGTAAGCCGCGCACGCGCAAATTCGAAGCCGGCGGCAAGGTGAGCTTCCACCATCACGATCTGGTGGGAGCCAAGATGACCCGCAAGCGGCTCAAGGCGCTGCGCTTCGACCATCACCTGGTGGAGGACGTGGCCGATCTGGTGGCGCTGCACCTGCGTTTCCACGGATACATCGACGAACCGTGGACCGACGCCGCCGTGCGCCGGTATGTGCGTGACGCCGGGCATCTGTATCATCGGCTCAACCGGCTCACCCGCGCCGACGCCACCACGCAGAACAAGCGCAAGGCACGCATGTTCTCCGAGGCGATGGACGACATGGAGGCGCGCGTGATCGAGCTGAAGAAGAAAGAGGATATCGACGCGATTCGTCCCGACCTTGACGGCGACGAAATCATGCAGATCCTCGGGCTCGCGCCCGGACGTGAAGTGGGCCGCGCGCGCAAGCACATGCTTGATTACCGACTCGACAACGGTCCCGTGGAGCATGACGAGGCCGTCGCCGAGCTCAAGCGCTGGTATGCGGAGGAAGGGGCACCGGAGGCCTGATCTTGGCTTGATGCCCACCTAAGGTCTGCCTAAGGTCTGGGGCTGGAGGCCTAGTTCACGGCCTCGTGGTCCACGGCCTTGGGCAGGTCGCCGAGCTGATCGGCGGCCTTGCATCCCTCGATGGATTTGAGATCGGAGTCGGTCTTGGTGGCGATCTGGTCCTCGTCGACGAGGTCGGAGAACGTGGAGCCGATCACCACGTCGATCAGCTTGTCCGTACGGTCGTCCATACGCAGAATCGCGTCGTTGAACTGGCCGGCGAGCGTGTAGGCCTCATTGATGGTGCTCTTGCCGAACCGGATCTCCGTGCGCTTGATCGTGACGGTGCCGGGATAGTTGGTCACGCCCTTGGACACGAAGCCGCGGTTGGTCAGGGCCTCGCTCACGGCGTCGGCCAAACCGACCTTGTCGGTGCCGTTGAGCACGCGGACGTTGATGACGCTCGGGTTGACGGCCTTGGCGGTGGCGCCTTCAGCCGCAGTGGGGCAGGGGGCGGTCACACCGTAGTTGGGCTGGACTGAATTGGCGCTCGTTGCGGTCTTGCCGAGCACGCCGAAGTAGACGAGGAACGAGATAACGAGGACGATCGCCAGAGCGCCGATGGCGACGGTGAACACGATCTTCTGACGGTCGCGTACGAATTGCTGACGTGCCTTACGTTCGTCGAAGGCTTCCGGAGTCGTCATGACGGTCCTTGCTCCTTGTCTGTCTGTGATGAGTTACACATTAACCCGACTGCCTGACGGTCGGATATGGTCCGGCTACGGCAGGGAGACGATGGGCGTGACCGGGGCGGTGGTCTCGAAAAGACGATCGACGTGACGGCCGCTGATCCAGGCATGGCAAACGGCGGCGGACACGGCCTCGTTCGGTACGCAGGCCACGACGGACGGGCCGGAACCGGATACGAATGCGCTGGTTGCGCCGGCGTCCAGGGCGGCACGGATCGCCTCGCCGGAGCGCGGGTGCAGGGTGACGGCCGCATACTGCAGATCATTGGTCGGACTGCCGGGGCCCGCGCCGATCGCATCGAACATGCGATACACATCGGGCGTGCTCAGCTGCGTGTTGTAGGCACCCACGACCATGGAGCCGAGCGTGCCCGGGGCGATGTCAGGATGGCTGGCGTCCGTGGTTTCAATGACCTCGCCGTAGCCGGTGCCATGCGCGAGTCCGCCGGCAAGGCAGAACGGCATGTCCGCGCCGAGCGTTGCGGCGATGGGCTGCAGTCGTTCCACCGGCCAGTTCAGGTTCCACAGGCGATTCAGTGCGAGCAGCGTGCCCGCGGCGTCGCTGGAGCCGCCGCCGAGTCCGGCGCCGACGGGAATGCGCTTCTCCAGCGTGATGGCCACGTCAGTGGACTGACCGGCCTCCTTGGCGAGCGCGAACAGTGCCATCACGGCGTGATTGTGACGCATATCGGCCTGATCGAGGGCAAGATCACCAAGATAGGCACCTGTCAGATCAAGACTGAATCCGGTGCTGGGGGCTTTGCGCGTCACGGTGACAGTGTCGTAGATGCCCACGCCGCAGTATATGGTGTCGAGGCGGTGACGGCCTCCCCATTCGGCGTGCGGAGCGCCCACGCGCAGCGTGAGATTGGTCTTGGCCGGGCATTCCACGCGCACGCAGTCGACGCGTTTGGGCGTCGCTGTATGTGCGATCTGGGTCGGATCGATATCGTTCATGGTGCTGGTTGCGGTCATCAGGCCTCCTTGCCGGTGGTGTCCGTACCGTTGACGGAATCGGTGCCGTCGGTGTCTCCCGCCTCGATACGGGCCGCGGCGTCGGCGAGCGCGGCGAATCGATCGATGGTCAGGGTCTCGCCGCGCAGTGTCGGATCGATGTTCGCCAGCGCGAACGCCTCCTTGGGCATGATCTTCTTGAGCGCCGCGTTCAGCGTCTTACGACGCTGGGTGAAGGCGGCGTCCACCAGCGCGAACGTGCGTTGGCGTGCATCGATGTCGGCCTCGGTGCGGTCGGTATGCGTACGCGTGAACTTGACCAGCGCGGAATCCACGTTCGGTGCGGGCCAGAATACGTTACGACCAATGATTCCGGCGCGTTCGGACGTGCCGAACCAGTGGAGCTTGGCGGTGGGGGTGCCGTAGATTTTGCTGCCGGGCTGGGCGGTGAGACGGTCGGCCACCTCCTTCTGCACCATGACCACGAAGCTGTTCAGATTCGGGTAGCGTTCGAGCAGGGTGATGATGATCGGCGTGGCCACGTTGTACGGCAGATTGGCCACCAGCGTGAACGATTCGGCGCTCGCGAGCTGCGGGGTGTCGTCGGGCGTGACCTTGAGCGCGTCCTTGTTGATCACGCGGAATCGTTCCGCGGCGTTCGGCATGCGTTCGGCCACGGTCTTCGGGATGCGTTCGGCCAGCGGCGGGTCGATCTCCACGGCGGTCACGTGCGCTCCGGTTTCCAACAAGGCGAGGGTGAGGGAGCCAAGCCCTGGGCCCACCTCCATCACCTGATCGCCGTCGCCGATTTCGGCGGTGCGGGCGATACGACGTACGGTACCCGGATCGATCACGAAGTTCTGGCCGAATTTCTTGGTGGGGGTGACGCCGGCCTCGGCGGCGATGCGGCGGATGTCGGCTGCGCCGAGCAGACCGCTGTCGTCGGTGTCGGCCTGATGGGCGGCGGATTCGTTGGTCTGCGATGCGGTGGGATTTGTCATATTCGGTCTCGTGCTACGTGATGTCGGTATTGTGTCGGTATTGGATATCGGTTCGCGGTTGTTGATGGTCTGGCTGACGTGGAGGCGCTGACTGTGGCGGGTGCAGCGCCATGACGTCGTGGTGTTTGATGTCTGTTGATGTGTGCTGATGTTGTGGTGTTTGTCCCCTGCCGAGTACTGCCGGTTGGGCATGTGACTGTGCTATGGCTCTTTGGCGGTATTTGGCCTGTTTGGGCTGTTTAATACCAGTTGTACTTCTGCGAGTGAGCCCATGCGGCGTCGGGGTTGCCGTAGCGGCCGGAGATGTAGTTCAGTCCCCAGTTGATCTGGATGGCGGCGTCATCCTTCCAGTTGGCGCCGAAGGTGGCCATCTTGCTGCCGGGCAGGGACTGCGGGATGCCGTATGCGCCTGAAGACTTGTTTTCGGCGCTCCAGCTCCAGCCGGATTCCTTGTTCCACAGCTTGACCAGCGAGTCGAAGTTGGTGCCGCCCCAGCCGTACTGCGCTACGGCGCCCTTGGCATAGGTCTGTGCGGCGGATGGGGACGCATGCCACAGTCCGCTTGAGCTGCTGCCGGAATTGCTGCCGGAGTTCGACGATCCGGAGTTGCCTGAGTTCGAGTTTGAATTCGAGTTGTTGCCGGAGTTGTTGGAGCTGCCGGAGTTCGAATTGTTCGAATTATTGGAGTTGTTGTTGGAATTCGTGTTGGTGCTTGGCTTCTGCGTGGGCGTTTCCGCCGGCTTGCTGCTTTCCGACGCGGACGGCGAGTTCGACGGCTTGGACGACGGTGATTCGCTCGGCTTGGCCGATGCGGATGCCGACGAGCTGGGCTTGCTGCTCGGCTTGGCCGAGTTGGAGTCGGACGTGGTCTTGTCGGAGTCGTTGGTCTTGGAATCCGAATCGTTGGTGTTCGAGTCCGAGTTGTTCGAGTTCGAGTCGCTGCTCGAGTTGTTGCTCGGCGTCTCCTTCGGCTTTTCCGGGCCCACGGCCACCACCTGGTTGATGGCCTCCTTGGTGGTCGTCTCCTTGAGCAGCACCGCGGATTCGGCCTGACCGTCCACGAACGTGGTGTTGTACGTCTGTGTCTTCTCTCCGGCCTGACCCTGCTGACGGATCACGGTCTCGCCGGGCTGCAGGGTTTCGTCGACCACCGTCTGCGTGACGAACGGAATCGACACGGTCTTGGTGGTCTCGCCATGGGTTACACGCTTGACGCGCAGCACGGTCTGATCACCGTCCTTTTCCACGCTGACGCGATCCTCCTTGCCGAGCACGATGCCCTTGGAATCAAGAATCGACGCGGCGGGCAGCTTGCCATTCGGAGCCTCACTAGACTTGCCGTCGGCCACTACGGTCACCGGACCGTTGGCGTTGATCACGAATCCGCCGGTCAGCTGGTTATACACGTTCTGGATGTTCACGGTGACCTGACTGGCAGCCTTCTCGTTGTCCTGGAAGAATCCGAGCAGCTGGTCGGCGCTTGTGGCGATCGTCCAGAACGGCACATCCTTGCCTTCGATCGTGATGGTCGCCTGATAGGCGCTCTGCACCTTCACGACGGCATGATTGGCCAATGCGTTGCCGGACGACGACGTGATGATGTCATGCGTCTTGACCGCCACGCCCTGTTCCTGCAGCAGACGATCCACGCTCATCGCATACGTCTGTACGGTTTCCGTCTTACCGTTCACTTCCAGCGCAACGGTTTTGTGTGTGCCCACCAGGAAGCTGGCCATGCACGCCACGGTGACCGCTGCGGCGCATGCGGCCACTCGAATACGGCGTCGCGCCTGAAAACGTTGCGGAGTCCACCTACGTGCCATCAAATCCTCCTGACGAACTATTGAAACCACCCCTCATTGTATGGTGACAACCTTGACAGCCCGTGTTTCGGCGACGGAACCCTCCGAATCCCCACAATCCCAACGAATCTGGGTATAACCGGGTTATGGGGAAACCGGTCTGGGTATAACCGGGTCACGAGGGGGCTGTTTCGGGGTCCTTCATGACCCGGTCATACCCAGAACCAGGTATATGTACTGGTTTGACCCAGAGATAATCGGCCGGATATACCCAGGCCTGTGTCTGGATATACCCAGATCGGGATCTTCGAATTGTGCGGACAAGGTCCGAAAATAAAAAAGGAGAGGGGCCGGCTTAGAAGGGGGATGATTCCGGCCCCTCTCACGGACGGAGCGGGTTGGGGGATGCTCCGTCCCATGTCTCAGAAGCTGTTTTTGATGGGGGAAGCTCCTGAGTTCTTACTCGCGGTAAGTCTTTCAATCCCCTTCGGTTACAGGCGTTGTAAACCTTCGTCGTGTAAACCATATCACTCTTTATGAGGAAAGATCTACGGCGTGTTCTGCTTGTGGACAGTAGGGGAGAACCGGGGTTGCCGACGGCGTCGCGACCTTCGGATGTTCAGGCTCACATCCGCGTATAGAGTGATCGGTAACGATGAAAACAGCGTCGAATGGCTTGATTATGAATGAGATCGATCGATTGATGTCGTACAAGATCAATAACGATCGTGTCGCATGGTGATGATCGTTGCCGATTGTTGCCAAATGGAGCCTCCTGTCAGGTTCGAACTGACGACCTGCCGCTTACAAGGCGGCTGCTCTGGCCAACTGAGCTAAGGAGGCGTGCCCGCCACGCATCGGCGCGGCGAACGAAGGTCCAGTATAACGAATGAACTGGATTTAGTCGTACATCACGGGTAAAGGGGTCCCTTGTCGGAACCGATCTCCGGCAGCGTGCCGGACTGACCCACCTGAGCGGAGTCGAGTCCGATCGCCTTGAGGAACGCCGTACGCGTATCCACACTGGAATCCAGTCCCTGACGGTTCCAGTACTTGCCGTTGAACGTGACGGTCGGCGTGGTCATCTGTCCCTTGAGCGAGCCTTCGGTGTTCCACAGTTCGCTGCGCAGCGGCGTGTAATCGGCCATCGCCGTGACCCAGTCCTTGTACTGGTAGTCATTGTCGGTGGCTTTGGCGGCGACGTCCTCGCTCACGCCGGCCGCGATCATCTGCTGCTTGATGTCGTCATCACTCACCGACTTGTAGCTGGTTTCGCTCGGCTGGAAGTCCTCCGCGTACATCAGGCTGATGAACTTGAGGATGTGGTCGGGGTCGTTGTCGTTCTCCATGAGCTCGATCGTGGCGTTCGCGGTGCGCGTGGAGTATTCGTCGGTCGAGTACCGATCCATGAATCCGTTAGGGTGGATCTCCAGATTGATCTGGCCGGCATCGACCATCTGCGAGAAGGTGTCGCCCATGGAACGCTCGAAACTGCCGCATCCCGGGCACATGAAGTCCATGTACACGCCCACGGTGGGAACGCCGTCAACAGGCTTGTTCACGCCGTCCTTCGACAGGATGAAGCCGCCCTTGTCGGTGGCGTTCGCCGGCTTGGGGGAGGCCTTCTCCACCTTGGCCCATGCGGCGTTGAGATCGTCGGCGTTCGCGCTGGGATTATTCGACTTCCACACGTTGAATCCGATCACGGCCACCAGAATCACCACAATGGCCACCACGACCGCGCCGATAATGGTCTGATTGCGACGATCTCGTGCCTCCTGTTCCGCCTTTGCCTTCGCGGCCGCGGCTTCGGCCGCCTGACGTGCCTTGCGGTTGGCGGGTTTCTTCGTATTGGCCATGGATGTGCCTCGTATTCCCCTGTTTTCAATGGTTTCCGGCATGGATGACCGGGTTCGTTACAGCAGCCCTCAATATAACAGCGGAGGGTAAATAAACGGTGATGATGCCCGGGGTTGTCGCGACCGTATGGTCATGGCGTACGGTATGTGGGTATGGTCGCGGCTTGGTTCGGTTGTGCGACTTCTGTGCGGCTTCGTGTGATTACTCAGTCCAGCATGATCGGAGCCCAGTCGATGCTGCCTCCGGCGAGCAGCATGGCCACGCCGGCGAGGATAAGCACCAGCCAGATCAGCGTAAGCGTCCAGCCGCGTCGATGCGCCGACTGTTGCAATCGTTCCTGTTCCTCGGGTGGCGGCATTCCGGGAGCTCCCGCGGCGGCCAGATTCGCGTCGATCGACGGGGACGGTGCACCCAGATCGCCGCGCAGTGTTCCGGCACCCAGACGTGCGAATCGCGAATACGGTCCGAGTGCCGCGGCGAACCATGCGGCGGCCATGCACGCCATCAGCGTGAAGCCCGATGCCGAAAGCGCGCTGCCGGCCAGCAGAGGGAACCGCAGCTGCGTACCGAACGCCAGAATCGTGCCGGTGGTCGACGGCAGCATCAACGCCGTGGTGAGGAACGCGGTCAGTGCGGCGAACAGCGCCAGCATAAGCAGCGTGGGTATCACGGTCAGTGCCAGTCCCTTGATCAGGTGCCAGGGCAGGGAACCGATGATCAGCGCGCCGTCGGTGCCTTTGCGCAGACCGCCGCGCTTGTTTTCACGTTCCAGCTGCGAATTGCGCGACAGACCCATCACCGTGAATGCCCACAACAGGAATGACGCCGACATGAGTCCGGCGGCCGGCGTGCTCGCCGTAAACAGGCACAGCGGTGCGGCCAGCAGACACATGATCATGCGTCCACGCGGCACATACCAACTCCGCATGACGTCGGCATGGTCCTCGCGCGGTTGATACGGGGGTTGTTCCGGTTGCGGTTGCGGCAGTTGCTGTTGGTCGTACGGGTGCCCGTACTGATCGTATTGAGGTTGCTGATCGTACTGTTGCGCGTACGGATCAGGGGCGTAGCCCGGTTGCGGCTGTCCCGGCTGGCCCGGTTGCGGCTGGAGCAATCCGGGCTGTCCGTAGACCAGCGTCGCATCCATGTCGGGCGATGGCGGCGGTGTCGGCGCAGCCATTCCCGGAGCGCTCGCGTTCGATGCGGTCCGCGTCGGTGGCAGTACGGTCGTGGACGCGACCGGCACGCCGGTGATAGGCGGTTCCTTGGGCGGTTCGCCGATGGTCGGTGCCTGCACAAGCGTTGTGGTGCCAAGGACCGGATCAGGGCCGATGATGCGTGTCTGGTCCGGATTCGACGATGCCACGGGACTCGACGACGTCGCAGGATTCGACGATGCCACGCGCGGTACGGGCGGCTGATTCGGCGTCGACTGCACGCTTCGCGGTTCAGCCATGTGCCGGCTTGTCGCGGTTTGGTCGTTCGGCATCGGCTGACCGTTTGCCATCGCGGTCGTTCCCACCGGGCGAATGGCGGGGGCGGCTGCCGGCAGAGAATCGAAAAGATGATCCAGTTCCCCCGGCTTCTGCCGCTCATCGGACTCGTCTCCCAGCGTCTGCAGCCTGCTGAGGGGATTGGTCGCCGATTCAGGTGCCGAGCCGTTGTTGGCATTGCCGTCATCGGTGTTCAGCCAGTCGAGTTGGTCGTACGAATGCACGGGCGCGGGATAGCTCGCCGGCATGGATGCGACCGCAATGGTGTCGGCGGACGGGGGTTCCGTGGACGGTGTATCGGCATTCGTACCGTCGTCCGCGTCGGCGCTCGCAGTGGCGTATACGGTTCGTGAAGGCAGTGTCGTCGGCACGGTGTCGTCGGCACTCACGTTGTCGTTGTCGTTATCGTCGTGCACCGACTCGGGCAGTGGCGGATCGGCCGGCTGGAACGCCGGGCTGTCGGATGGCGCACGATCGACCGGCACCACACGGGTCTGCCCGGCCAGCACGATGGACGGCTTATCCACATTCCATTCCTCATCGGTGCCAAAACCGTCGTCAATGTCATCGTGGGAATAGTCATCGTGGGAATACGAGGGCTCATCGAACCGCATCGGCGATATCGATTCCGATTCGGCGGCCTCCATCAGCGAATCATTCGTGGACAATGGTTCCACGCCGATTACCTGAGTGAGTGCGGCCCGACGTTCATCAAGCGCCTTCCACAACGACCGCGGATTGTCTACGGCGTTCTCCGCGGCGAATGCATCCGTACTATCCGAAGAGCTTTTTCCAAAAGGGCGCACCACCCCGGCTTCGCCACCCTCGTCCGCATTGTGCTGGTCATCGTGGTGATCGTCCATGGCGGTCGGCATGGCACCGCTGAGCACGGGTTTGCCCGGCAGCGCCGATACACCGGGTTCGGCCACGGGCTGGAATCTGTTCGTATGCTGAGCGGAATCGGTGGAATCGTCGGCACTGGCGGCGCTGGCGGGACCTGCGGCACCGGATTCCGCACCCGTCCACAATTCCGGGGTCATCGCGTCCTGTTCGATGGTCTGCAGCAGTTCCAGAGGCGTGCATCGATCAGCGCGACGCGGGCTGAGTGCGCTACGGAACGCGGCCGTCGTGCGTGGCGGTAGTCCGGAAAGATTCGCGTTGCCGGCTGCGGCACGTTCCAGCACCGCCATCATCGGCTTGGATCCGAATACGGGCTGTCCGGTTGCGGCGAACGCCAATACCGCGCTCGTGCTCCACCAGTCGGTCGTCTCGTCGGACTCCGCGCCATCGATGATCTCCGGGGCGATGAAGCCGGGCGTACCCATCACCAATCCGGTGCGGGTCACGTGGCTTTCCCCTTCGCCCATCGCGATGCCGAAATCCACCAGCACCGGGCCAGTACGAGACACCATCACATTCGTCGGCTTGATATCGCGGTGGATGATGCCCGCCCGATGCACGGCGGCCACCGCGTCGATCAGCTTACGCGCCAGGCGTTCCAGATCGCCCGCCACGTACTTGCCGTTCGCCAGCACGTCCTCACGCAGATTCTTGCCCTCGATGAGTTCGGTGACGATGAACGCGAGCGAATCATCCAGCTCCATATCCACGATCTGACATACGCCCGGATGGTTCACCCGTCGCAATGCGGCTGCCTCGCGACGCAGTCGTTCGCGTGCCATGCCTGCGGTGTCCTCGCCGCCCTGACGAAAGCCGTCGGTGCCGTCGCCGTCGTCGCCCAACGAATCGCGCAGGATCTTCATGGCGTAGATATTGCCGCCGTCGTCCTTGACTCGCCACACCGAACCCATGGCACCGCCCCCAAGACGCGAGATGAGGGTGTAGCCCCCCACAAGGTTCCCCGGTGCCAGATTCAGCGCAGTCAAATCACTCATGCGCCCCATTGTGACACCCATACTCTACGACCGGTTCGATAGTCGGGAAACGGTTACGATATCGGCGATATGACAGGTCTGATCGAGGGTCATGTATGGTCTGTTCATCGTTCTCCGCATACACTGATAACGAACCAGAACGTTGTTGGAGGATGTATGAGCCGGAACGGTATGACGATCGTGACGAATAACAACGGCGACGATGGCGAGAGCGACAGTGATGAGACGTGTCTTGATGCCGTCATTTGTAATCGGGATATCCCGAAGCTGCGATTGACGGTTCCGGATCTGCCGGTGTTGAAGCTTCCGGATATGGGGAATCAGTTGCGGCGAAAGAGCGGCCGGCAGACTCGGCAATCGTCGCAGGATTCACAACGTCACGGTCTTGATGGTTCTGCGGGTTCTGCCAATTCCGAACCGCTCGTGTCGGACCGACTGGGCGAGCGGCCGCTGGTGTCGGTCATCGTGCCCATATATAAGGTGGAGCGCTATCTCGACGAATGCGTAAGCGGCATCGTGAACCAGACCTATCGCAATCTTGAGATCATTCTCGTTGACGACGGATCGCCCGACGATTGCCCGCGTATGTGCGACGAATGGGCGGCCAAGGACGAGCGTATCCGCGTGATTCACAAGCCGAACGGTGGTCTGTCCGACGCAAGGAACGCCGGACTGGCGCAGGCGACGGGCGACTGCATCTATTTCGTGGATTCCGACGACGCGGTGGCGCCGAATCTGGTGGAACGTTCGGTGGACACCATGCGCGAATACGAGGCCGATCTGGTCATGTTCAAATTCGATACGATCTCCGAGAACGGCAAGCCGTTGCTTTCGGACTACAAGCACAACGATTTCGACGAGATCGTGGTGCTTACCCCGCAGGAGGCGCTCAAGGCGCAGGTGAAGGCGGAGATCGACGGATATTTCTGGTCGTTCATGGCCACGGCGAATATTTACAAGGATCATGATTTTTCGTTCCCGGTGGGACGCAAGATCGAGGATATGGCACGCATCTGCAACGTGATCGGCGAGGCCACGCTGATCGTGCGCATTCCCGAGGTGCTGTATCACTACCGTCTGCGTGGTGGCTCGATCATGAGCAGCTGGACGCCGCAGCTGCCGATCGACTGGGCCAAGGCCGCTGATGATCGTGAGGAGTATATCGTCTCGCGCTATCCGGAGTTGAAGACGTTCATGACGATGCAGCAGTTGACGTTCTTTGCGAATCTGGATTACGAGACGATCCGGCAATCGTTGGGCGCGCGACTCGGCCTTGATCCGGAGGAGGCCGATCGTCTGCGTCGGCGTATCGAGGGGCTGGAGCATGACGTCGTCGACGCGGGCGAGGAGGTGCCGGAGTCGACGCGCAAGCTGATCGATATGCTGCGTGACGGGCTGCGTGACGGTGTGACGGACAACGTCGCCGATAATTTCGCCGATAATTTCAAGGAGATGCGTGAGGAGTGGCATCGGATCAGCGCGAGCTGGCGTGGTTCGATTCGCGAGGCGCGCGAGGCCAAGGAGGAGGCACGCGAGGAGGCGAGGATCGCCCGCCAGATTCAGAAGACCGCCGTGGAGTGATCCACCCGTGATGCGTTGCGTGTGTGACGGCGCGCACGGTGGAGTCGCCGAGGTGCTGGATCCACCTGTGATGTGTTGCGCGACACGCCGATGGAAGCGTTGTGCGACTTGGGATCCAAAAATTTTGAAATGATCTGTTAGATCGATCAAACCCAAGTCGTACAACGATTGACGGCAATCGTTGTAATGACCGATCGGTAATGTGTGCGCTCTCATATAGTTTCTTGAGTTGATCAATTAACGACATTAACGTATATTGAATCTTGCAAACACCAACATGCTTAATGGCAAAGGAGCTATGCGATGAGCATCCGCGACTATGTGACCGGTGTCGGCCACGTCGGTATCCCCACCAACGATCTTGAAGGCACCATCGCCTACTACGAAAAGCTCGGCTTCGAGTGCGAGGGCATCTACCCGAATGGCGATGACCGTTGCACCTTCCTGCATCTGAACAACCTCACCCTCGAGGTGTGGACCATGGCCGAACCGGCCGGCGTCACCGGCGCGATCAACCACTTCGCACTCGACGTCACCGACATCGACAAGGCGTTCGAGCAGGCCGTGGAGCTGGGGCTCGATCTGGTCGAGGGATCGGTCCAACACATCGACACCTTCCACGAGAACGGCATCCGCTACTTCAACGTGCTCGGCCCCAACCACGAGACCATCGAGTACTGCCAGATTCTGTAGGAATCGGTGACTTCCGGGGTCGCGGTTCGGCACCCGGAACGCGGGCTCGTCGTCGAGCGGAACCGATCACCAATCGACAATACATAACTCAATACCGCAAAATTGAACTCCATAACTGAACAGTCATAACTGAACATTTCACCCTTTTCCTTCGTTGGCCTTAGCTTCGGCGGGTTACGGCGAATCCAACGGGTCCGATCGCGATGCCGGCACGGCGGCCACGAATGCGATGCATGCATTCGCGGACTGCACGCCAAGGATGTCGTGGCAATGCGTCGTGCTGAAGCGACGCGGACTCGTCGAATATTCACTCGTGTAACCGCCTGTGTTTGCAGGGGTTGGGCCAACGAATCCGGTTTGATGGCACTGCCGTCTTTCGGGCACGGACCCGTCTTTGCGCGCGAACGGTTGCACACGGTTTCCAGAAGAAGGAATCATGGCACAAGCAACCGAAATCACCGGCGCCGAAGCCGGTCAGGTCGCCAAGGACGGCGGCAAGAAGACCCCGTGGATCGAGTTCTCCGACGGATACCTCGATCGCACCCCCGTACTGCAGTTCGCAATGACCGCAGTCCTGTTCGGCATCTGGGCCGTCGCGTCCAGCCTCAACGACGTACTCATCACCCAGTTCAAGGCAGTGTTTTCGCTGAGTGATCTCGCCACCGCATTCGTGCAGAGCGCGTTCTACGGCGGCTACTTCCTCATTGCCATCCCCGCCTCGCTGTTCATCAAGAAGACCAGCTACAAGCTGGGCATCATCGCCGGTCTGTCGTTGTTCGCGGTCGGCTGCTTCATCTTCTTCCCGGCGTCCCGACTGGTCACCTACGAGGTGTTCCTGTTCGCCATCTTCGTCGAGGCCATCGGTCTGAGCTTCCTCGAGACCTCCGCCGACACCTACGCCACCCTGATGGGCCCGAAGCGTCTTGGCACTGTGCGACTCAACGTGGCGCAGACCATGAACGCCCTCGGTCTGATCACCGGCATCCTGCTCGGCAAGTACCTCGTGTTCCAGGACTCCAACCTGCACGCCGAAATGGCCAAGATGGCCCCTGACGCCGCCAAGGCCTACGGTGCCGAGCAGCTGGGCCGCACGCTGGAGCCGTACAAGTACCTGCTGATCGTGCTCGCCGTGCTGATCGTGCTGTTCGCGCTCACCAAGTTCCCGAAGTGCCGCCCCGCCACCAAGGAAGGCACCGTCGCCAAGGCCACCCTCGGCGAGACCATGACCTACCTGTTCCACAACGGTCGTTTCTGGAAGGGCATCGGCACCCAGTTCATCTACGCCGGTGCGCAGACCGGCATCTGGTCCTTCACCATCCGTCTGGCGCTGAACCAGGGCGGTGCGTCCATGACCGACCGTGACGCCGCGAACTTCATGATCATCAGCTACATCGTGTTCTTCGTCGGACGTCTTGGCGCCAGCTACCTGCTCTCCAAGTTCCGTGAGACCCGAGTGCTCGCCATGTTCATGATCGGCGGCGCGATCGTGCTGCTCGGCACCGCGTTCCTGCCCGGCATGACCGCCGTGTGGTTCGCCGTGGCCGTGAGCTTCTTCCTCGGACCGGGCTGGCCGACCATCTACTCCCGTACGCTGAAGACCGTCGAGGATCGTCGTCACACCGAAACCGCCGGTGCGATCATCGTGATGGCCCTGGTTGGTGGCGCGTTCCTGCCCACCCTGCAGGGTGCCCTGTCCGACGCCACCACCATGCAGTTCTCCTTCATCCTGCCGGCCATTGAGCTTGCCATCGTGGGACTGTACTTCATCACCGAGTTCAAGCGTGACAAGTACACCCCGGCTCAGCTCAAGGAGATGGCCGCCAAGGAGGAGGCCTGATTCCCGTTCCATGCCGGAGGCCGGTCGCCAACTGCGCAACACTGTGCGCGGTATGGCGACCGGCCTCTTTACGTTACGTGGGCCGTTGTGCGTTACGTGGGCCGTGTCGGGTTTTTGGGCGCATGTTGATAAACGTTGAAATTGCAACGTTTTGTGGATGTGCGTTACGTGGGACGCCCGGCCCGCGTAACACTAGGCGGCCCACGTAACGCATCACATGGGCCGCCTAACGATGTTGCGCCTGCTCGCTACATCATGCGGGCGGCGTCATCAACGCATCGCAACGCGTTGAGCGAGCGCGGATAGCCGATGTACGGCAGACATTGCGAGACCACGGAGATCAGGAACGCGCGATCATTGCCCAGTCGCATGTTCGCCGCCGCATGACTGG
The DNA here is from genome assembly GCF_002259645.1 of Bifidobacterium tissieri. GTDB lineage: Bacteria > Actinomycetota > Actinomycetes > Actinomycetales > Bifidobacteriaceae > Galliscardovia > Galliscardovia tissieri. Next base: position 185,139 of record NZ_MWWV01000009.1, on the reverse strand, counting down.
TCAGTTGCGGTTCGCATCCGCCTTGCGCCGCGATGAAGCAGAACGTGATCATCTCGCGCTGCTTCAGGTCCAGACCCGTACGCGTGTAGTAGTCGCCAAAGCAGTTTGCCGCCAGCCAACGGTTGATATGACGCTTTTCCTCCGGGCCCGACTTGTAGAAGTCCTTCATGCCGTCGCCGAAGATGTCAACCTGCGCCTGCGTGCCTTTCTCCCGGCGATCGTCGTTCGTGACGGTGGCCTGCGACGGCAGCGGCAGCGTCACGCCCTGTGCGCGCAGTACGTCGTTCAGCGCGACGATGAACGGATACGCACGACCGATGCCCAGATACGCCACCGACTGATAGGTGATTTCCTTGGCCTCGATGGGTGTGACTCCAGCGGTGAGCGCCGCCGGGGTGATGCCGCGAAACTCGGTAAGGCATTGCGCGCCGATCAGGGTGGCGAGAATGGCCATATAGCGGGTGCGGTCGTCGAGGTCGTTCACGCCGGGCTCGTTGGGGACTTCGTCGAACGCGAAGTTCTCGATGATCTGCGCGAGATCGGGGTCGTCGTCGTGCAGCAGTTCAGAATCGGGGAAGGATCGACGGTGGTATTCCTCCGCTGCGGGGGTGATGGTCATGAATACTCCTGGTGATGCTGATGATGTGGATAGTAATGCGGTTGGATGTGAGCGATGGTGGAGTACGGGAAGACGGAGTTGGGCGAAGTAGTGGATGACCCCATTCTTGCGCAACGCTAGTGTGATCACGCTACGGACTGCACGCTACGGACTGCGCACTACGAAGTTGGGTATCTGATTGCCCTAGTGTGATCACACTAAGGGCTACACACTAAAGAACTCCGCAGTTGGGCACTTGGTTTTGGTTAGTGTGATCACACTAAGGGAGAGGGGCGGGAGAGGGGCGCGACGCTAGACGAGGGCGTTGTACTCGTCTGCGTCCACCGGTTCGAGCCACTCGTTGGATGCGCCTTCGACGACGTTCATGATCGCGATATGCGAAAACGCGGAGTCAGGTGCCGCTCCATGCCAGTGCTTGGTTTCAGGAGCCACGTACACCACATCACCGGGGTTGAGCTCCTGCGGTTCCTTGCCCCATTCCTGGTAGTATCCTCGACCGCCCACAGCGATCAAAATCTGGCAGGCGCCGTGATGGATATGCCAATTGTTGCGGCAGCCGGGTTCAAACGTCACATTCGACACGTTCACTTCCTTGCCACTCACCAGTGGTGCCAGATAACTTTGCCCGACGAAGTATTGTGCATATCCGACGTTGGGTTCGCCGAGCGGGAACGCGCTGGGGTTGTCGATGGTCATGATGGGATCGATCCTTTCCGAGACGTGTGCAGTACAGACCTCGATGCGTATCCGCGGCATCTGTGGCGTCTGCGACGCTGATCGTATGGTCGTTGCGCTGATCTGGCGGCGTGATCGTCGTGATCAAGCGCGTGGATTGGCGATCGGACGGACCGTGAATCCTATCCGCCATGCGTCCTTCCTGCGGCGGATCCGCGCGTGATACGGTCAAATGCCAGTCTGGATGCATCATCGCTGTCTACATTAGGCTGGATTCATCGTCATTACAATTGCAAATGATGTATACGATGCTATGCGTGTGAAGCATGGAATCTGTGACGGCGGTGGGATCGAAAATGTCGATTGAAATACTGATCGATAATGCCGATCGATAATGTCGACCGAGCACGTATGAGCATATGTGATCGTTCGCGACACGCGCAGTCAACTATGGTCCATTGAGTAGTGCAAGCGCTTGTATTGATATGTGTGCGCTAACAGTTATCGAATCTTGCTGAGGTGTCACTACACCTAGCGTTTTGTGGTGTATATTGAATCTTGGCTCATCGGAGAGTGATTTCCGCAACCGCCAACAACGCAGTTTGAGGTGCAACCGTCCGGCAAGTCCAATGCAGAGATGCAGTGGGATATGCAAGGCAAGTGAAACCAAAAACGGTGATAACTGAATACCTAATGAACACCCCCCTTTTACAACGGATCGTGAGGCACGTACCTGCCTCTGAAAGGAAATGATTACCATGGCAGAAGTGGTATTTGACCATGTCACCCGTATCTACCCGGGCAACGACAAGCCCTCGGTGGACAACCTGAACCTCAACATCAAGGACGGTGAGTTCCTTGTGCTCGTTGGCCCTTCCGGTTGCGGTAAGTCCACGACTCTGCGCATGCTGGCCGGCCTCGAGGAGGTCAACAAGGGCCGCATCCTCATCGGTGATAAGGACGTCACCAACATGCAGCCGAAGGACCGTGACATCGCCATGGTCTTCCAGAACTACGCTCTGTACCCGCACATGACCGTCGCCGCCAACATGGGCTTCGCCCTGAAGATCGCCGGCACCCCGAAGGACGAGATCGACAAGCGCGTGCGTGAAGCCGCCAAGATCCTCGACCTCACCGAGTTCCTCGACCGTAAGCCGAAGGCGCTGTCCGGTGGTCAGCGTCAGCGTGTGGCCATGGGCCGTGCAATCGTTCGTAAGCCGAAGGTCTTCCTCATGGATGAGCCGCTGTCGAACCTCGACGCCAAGCTCCGTGTGCAGACCCGTACACAGATCGCCGCCCTGCAGCGTCAGCTCGGCGTAACCACCCTGTACGTGACCCACGATCAGACCGAGGCCCTGACGATGGGCGACCGCATCGCCGTCATCAAGCTCGGCATCCTGCAGCAGGTCGGCGCCCCGACCGAGCTGTACGATCGCCCGGCCAACGTATTCGTTGCAGGCTTCATCGGCTCCCCGTCCATGAACATCAACACGCACCCGGTCGTCAACGGCCAGGCCAAGATCGGCGACGACACCGTTGATCTGCCGGCCGACGTGGTTGCCAAGCTGACCCCGGAAGACAAGGGCCAGATCGTCGTCGGCTTCCGTCCGGAGGACGCTGACCTCGCCACTTCCGAGGACAAGAACGCGTTCCAGCTGCACGTGGCCAACGTCGAGGACCTCGGTTCCGACGGCTACATCTACGGCACCATCGTGACCGACGGCTCCGCCGCCGAGCAGGCCAGCTCCGTGATGGGCGACCAGAACAAGATGACCACCGTGCGTGTCAACCCGCGCAAGCTTCCGAAGGTGGGCTCCACCGTGCGCATCAAGATCGACCCGACCAAGATGCACCTGTTCGCCCCGAGCTCGGAGCTGCGTCTCAACTAATAACCAACAAACGTCGGCGAGAAGGTTTTGTGGGATTCCATTCCCGCCGATACAACGAGATGAGTTCCCCTCTCTTCCTCTCTGTCTCATCTCGTTGCACAGTGTAGCCCCGCAGCCAGTGCTGGTTGCGGGGCTTCCTTTATATGTGGCGTGCGGCGGTTCACAAATCGCGGATATTGCTGAAGGAGGCAAGGGATTCCGGCCTCGCGGATGGGTATTCCCGATTTGTGCACCGCTATCACGGCAGACCCTCGAAGGCCTTCGCAAACCCGAACATTCGGGAGCCCCTCACAGTAAGTTGGAGACTATGGAAAACGTGGAATTTGACCCCAGACTCGTACAGGCGACTTCCGTCAATGCCCCGGACGATGGCGTTCCCGGACAGAAGGCCGCTCAGCCCAAGGCGCTGAAGATCACCGCCGCGAGCTCGAACCCCAAGATGTTCACCCTGCCGTGGCACAAGCCGCTTTCCCAGTGGCCCGCCGATCTGCTCGCCAACCTGCCGCGAGGCATCTCCCGACACGTGGTTCGCTTCGTGCGCGTGGGCAACGACGTATACGCCATGAAGGAGATCACGCAGTCGGTGGCCCAGCGTGAGTACGAGCTGTTGCGCCAGCTCGAGAAGATCGACGTGCCGTCGGTCAAGCCGATCGCCGTGGTGACCGGCCGGCACGACCGCGACGGCAAGCCGCTGGAATCCATGCTGGTCACGCAGCACCTGAAATTCTCATTGCCGTACCGTGCGCTGTTCGCCCGTAACCTGCGTGAGGACACCGCGGACCGTCTGATCGACGCACTGGCCGTGCTGTTGGTGCGTCTGCACCTGATCGGTTTCTACTGGGGTGATGTGTCGCTGTCGAACGTGCTGTTCCTGCGCGACGCCGACTGCTTCGCCGCCGTGCTCGTGGACGCCGAGACCGGTGAGCTCTACCCGCAGCTGACCGAGGGCCAGCGCGAGTACGATATCGACCTTGCCCGCACGAACATCATCGGCGAGCTTATGGATCTGAGCTCCGGCAAGCTGTTGCCCGACGACGTGGACGAGGTCGAGGTGGGCAATCGTCTGGTCGAGCGCTACCACTCGCTGTGGAGCGCGCTCACCGACGTGGAGAGCTTCAGCCCCGACGAGATGTGGAAGATCGAGAAGCGTGTGAACAGGCTCAACGAGCTCGGTTTCGACGTGGACGAGCTGGAGATGAACACGTCCGAGGATGGCAATCGCGTGCGTGTGCGTCCGCGTGTGGTGGACGCCGGCTACGCGTCGCGCAAGCTGCTGCGGCTCACCGGCCTCGACGTGCAGGAGAACCAGGCGCGTCGACTGCTCAACGATCTGGACGCCTACCGTACGTCCACGTGGCGTCAGGGCGAGGATCTGGAGATCGTGGCCACCGACTGGATGCGCGAGGTGTTCGAGCCGACCGTGCGCATGATCCCGGCCGAATACCGTTCGCAGATCGAGCCTGCGCAGTTCTTCCACGAAGTGCTGACGCACCGTTGGTATCTGGCGGAGAAGGTGGGGCACGACGTGCCGATGGCCGAGGCCGTGAACAGCTATATCGACACCGTGCTGCCGAACTACAAGCTCGATGCGAAGGTGATGGATGCCATCAACGCCGACGCCGACGCGGGTGTGGTCGACGACGAGGATTCGTACGGCGACGACGGCTACGGCAGCGATTACAATCCGGACTACGATCCCGACGCCGCCGTCTGGGCCAGCTGAGACGGTTCCTGCCATTCGTGGGACGCTGTCTGAACGCCGGCGGCTCGTACATTGGCATGTCCGCCTTGTTGCTTCCATTACTCTTCTGTATTGCAATTGATTTCATCAATATGAACCGGAAGAGAGACGACCATGCAAAAACGGGTGAGGATTGTCGCGATACTTGCATCATTGATGCTGCTGGCCGCCCCGAACATTGCTTCGGCACAGCAGGACGACAGCATCATGATCGGCCGGACGCGAGTCGACGCTTCGCTGAATGTCACCAATCAGGAGGAGCTTGATGCACTGCTGAATTCCGGTGAGCCGATTTCAGTGGTGCAAAGTGTCACAGACGGTTCCATTCTTGCAGTGGAACCATTGGAAAACTAGTCGGATGTGGTCATCTCCTATCACGATCCACGCAGATCGAGAGACGTGGGCCTGCAACCGTAAGGGTTTCGGCACCCGTGAAGGAGGGGCCGGAACCCTTACGACTGCAAGGTGGCGCCGTCGTTACTTCGTTGCGCCAACGGCGGCTGCGGCTTCGCGGCGGGCGCGGGCCACGGCGTAGAGGCTGATGCCTGCGGCCACGGAGGCGTTGAGCGACTCCACCATGGAGCTGATCGGAATGCCGGCGATCGAATCGCAGGCTTCGCGCACCAGACGGCTCAGGCCCTTGCCCTCGGAGCCGAGCACCACCACGAGCGGATCGGTCTCGAAACCGGTCTCGCCAACGAGCGCGTCACCGCCACCGTCAAGGCCGACGGAGTAGTAGCCGCGTTCCTTGAGGCTTTCGATCGCCTTGGTCAGGTTCACCACACGGGCCACCGGCAGGTGGGCGGCGGCACCGGCCGACACCTTCCATGCGGCGGCCGTCACGGACGCGGACCGGCGTTCCGGCAGGATCACGCCGTTGGCGCCGAACGCGGCGGCGGAACGGATCACGGCACCCAGATTCTGCGGGTCGGTCACGCCGTCGAGCGCGATGAACAGCGGACGGGCCTTGATCTGCGCCTCGGGGCCGGCGGCCTCCATGGCGCGGGCCTTGCGGTCGGCGCGGTCCACGAGCTCCTGCAGCGAGGAGTACTGGTACGGCTGCACCTTGAGCACCACGCCCTGATGGTTCGAGGATCGTGCGATGCGGTCCATTTCCAGACGATCCGCCTCGAGCAGGTGCAGTCCCTGGCGAGCGGCCAGCTGCACGATCTCACGCGTGCGGTCATCATGTTCGATGCGCGCCGCCAAATACAGTTCTTTGGCGGGGACGCCAACGCGCAGTGCCTCGACGACCGCGTTGCGGCCGATCACCAGATCATCGGAATCCGACGTGAACTTGGCGGCGCGACGCTTGGCCGCCAGTCGCGGATCGGCCATCTGACGGCGTTCCGCCGCCTTCTTGGCGCGATACGCCTTGTGGTACACGCGATCCTCGGCCTTGGGCGTAGGGCCGTACCCGCGCAGCTTGTTGCGATGCTTTCCACCCGACCCCTTGGTCGGTCCTTTCTTCATAGCCATAGATTCCATTGTCCCACAAGGTGTTCCGCGGCATACGGCGGCGGTGGCCAACGGTGCACGTGTCAGCCTTGCGTGTGGTCAGTACACAAGCAGACCGCCGTCGATGGGCGTATCGGTGCCGGTCACATACGCCGACGCGTCGGATGCGAGAAACACCAGCAGCCCCTGCAGCTCGTCGTTGCGCGCGAACCGCCGCTCGGGCACCATCTGCAGCATCGCATCGTGGCCTTCCTCGCTCACCGAGTCGCCGAAGATGCCGGACCAGATATAGCCGGGAGTGATCGCATTCGACCGGATGCCATACGGTGCGAGCGCGGCCGCCAGATACTGCGTGTACCGTGTCACGCCGGCCTTGGTCACGCCGTAGCTCATGTTCGGCGCGGGGAATCCGCCCATGTTGAGCACGGTGTGCCCGGCCGTGGAGGACGTGAAGATCAACGATCCGCCATGCCCGTGCTCGCGCATGATCTGATGCGCGATCTGCCCGGTCATGAACGCTCCGGACAGGTTGATGTCCAACGTCTTCTGCCATTTATCGAACGGGATGTCGATCGAGTCGTCGGTCAGGCAGACACCGGCATTGAGAAAAGCGATGTCGACGGTGCCGAGTCGATCGACGAGCGTCGTCTTCAACGCCGCCACGCTGTCGGGGTCGGACACGTCACAGCCGATGGCGACCACGGTCACGCCGTACTTATCCGACATCTCGGCGGCGAGTGATTCCAATTGGTCGAGTTTGGCGGGTAGATCGACCAGCGCCACGTCCGCGCCTGCCTCTGCCCATGCGGCCGCCGCACTGCGACCGATGCCGCCGGCGGCTCCGGTGACGAAGCCCTTCTTGCCGGCCAGCGAGAACTCCTGCATAACTGAATGATCCGCATCACGCCATTTGTCGAGCGGGTAACGGTCGTCGAAATTTGCCACGATTGCCCCTTACGTCGTCATTGACTTGGAATATTGCTTGGAATATCACCGAATCGTGTGGAACGGGGAACCTGCATAGCGGCAGGCTCCCCGTCATGATTCAGTAGTTATATTGTAAACCGCTCACACCACGCCATATTCGCGCAGCAGCTTGCCGATGTCGGTGCCACTGATCCTTATGCATGTTGGCCGGCGCCAGCGCCATTGTTGGCGCCGTACCTTCAGTATCGCGCTAATACGACACGTGTTCAATAGACAGTCTTCGGCGGGTTGTCGGCGCGCTGAGATACTTGGCGAAAATCACAGAACTGCAATGTAGGCAAAATCGAGGGTTGAAATTCTGCGGCTCATTGTTCCGTACATTGCAGTTGTGTGTTTTTCCCCGACCTACATGACACAATGGCGAAGTGTGTCGATGGAACGTACGGGCGTACATCGGTACAATGGCTGACAACAAGTCGTCATACGACGGCTTGAGACATCCGCACAGTTCCGTGGAGGTTTCGACTGGAAACCTTGCATTGTCAAGGATTCGGGGTCTTGATCCCGAAGGGGGACTGACTACTCTGCGGCGGAACCATGAGGTGCATGATGAAGGATCCCGCCAGAAATCACCCGGATCACCCGGATCGTCCGGAACAGAACGCCGTGCCCGTCCAGACGGGCCAATCGACGGCAGCCCAGTCAACTCAACCAACGACGGTCTCCGCGGCCGAAGCCAAGCCCATTCCCGACGATCCGTCGCAACTTGATTCCGCGACGGTGGCCGCCGGACTCAATACCGATATCGAACGGGGACTCTCCGCCGAGGAAGCCGCCCGACGTCTTGCCGAATTCGGCCCGAACAAACTCGCCGGAGCGCCGCCGACCCCGAAATGGAAGAAGTTCCTCGCCCAGTTCAAGGACCCGCTCGTCTACCTGCTGCTCGCCGCAACGGCGATCTCACTGGTCGCATGGTTCATCGAACGCGCCAACAATCCCGCCGAGGCGGAGGCCCTGCCGTTCGACTGCATCGTCATCGTACTGATCCTGGTGCTCAACGCCGTGCTCGGCTACGCGCAGGAGGCCAAGGCCGAACAGGCTGTCGCCGCGCTCAGTCGCATGGCCGCCGCCCATGCCACCGTGTTGCGTGACGGTCAGCCCGTCTCCATCCCCACCTCCGAAGTCGTCCCCGGTGACATCGTGCTGCTCGCCGAAGGCGACACCGTGGCGGCCGACGGCCGGCTCGCAGCCACTGCCGCGCTGCATATCGCCGAGGCGTCGCTTACCGGCGAATCCGTGCCCGTCACCAAGAATCCCGCCATGCTCGCCGAAGCCAAGGCGCTCGGCGACCGCACCAACATGGCGTTCAACGGCACCTCCGTCACGCAGGGCACCGGCCGTCTGATCGTCACCGCCACCGGCATGCGCACCCAAGTAGGCAAGATCGCGCGCATGCTGTCCGACCAGAAGGAAGACCCCACACCGCTGCAGAAGGAGATCGCGTTCGTCTCCAAGGTGCTCGGCCTCGCCGTCTGCGTGATCGCCGCGCTCGTGCTCGTACTGCTCGCCGTGGTGTACGGATTCAACTCCACGCAGGACGTAATCGACTCGCTGCTGCTCGCCGTCTCGCTCGCCGTGGCCGCCGTGCCGGAAGGCCTCGCCGCCATCCTCACCGTGGTGCTCGCGCTTGGTGTGCAGCGCATGGCCAAGCATCATGCCATCGTCAAGAAACTGTCGTCCGTGGAGACGCTCGGCTCGGCGTCCGTGATCTGCTCCGACAAAACCGGCACGCTCACCCGCAACGAAATGACCGTGCAGCGCGTGATCACCCCGTCCGGCGAGATCGCGCTCACCGGCACCGGCTACGGCATCACCGGCACCGCCACCACAATCGACGGTGACACGCTCTCCGATGATGATCCCCGTCTGCGTGAGGCACGGCATACGCTGCTCGTCGGTGCGATCGCCAACGACGGCAAGCTCAACGACGACGGCACGATCGTCGGCGACCCGACCGAGGTGTCGTTGATCGTCGGTGCGCGGAAAATCAGCGGTGCAGGGACAGACCGTTCCGGCCTCGGTCAGTCCGGCACCGATCAGTATGCGCGAGTGGCCGAGATCCCGTTCACCTCTGATCGCAAACGCATGACCGTGATCGCGCAGAAGACGATCGACACAGCCGAGGCGCCCGACTCCAGTACGTCCGACTCCAGTACATTCGACTCCAGTACGTCTGATTCCGGTATGCTCACCGCCTACGCCAAGGGCGCACCCGACGTACTGCTCGAATACTGCACACGCATCGAGGAGAACGGCACGATCCGCGCGCTCACCGACGCCAACCGCGCTCGCATCCTTGCCGACGTGGAACGCCTCTCCCGCAACGCCTACCGCACGCTCGGCCAGGCGTACCGCCCGCTGAACGCTTCAAGCATCGACGTCATCGACGGACTGGAACGCAACGCCGACGGCACGCTCGCCAAGGACATCGCCGATCAGCCCGATGCCATCGAACACGACATGATCTGGACTGGCATGGTCGGCATCATCGACCCGCCGCGTACGGAGGTGCGTGACGCCGTGGCCGAGGCGCATGGCGCCGGTGTGCGCACGGTCATGATCACCGGCGACCACCCGCTCACCGCGGCACGAATCGCCACTGATCTTGGCATCATCACAGCCGACGACGGCAGCGACAACACCGCCAACACCGTCGCCAACAACAACGCCAACAACGCACCCAGTCTCACCCCGCAGCCGCAGGCCCTCACCGGCGACCAGCTCGACCGCCTCACCGACGCCGAATTCGCCGACGCCGTGCGTACCGTGTCCGTCTACGCGCGCGTGGCTCCCGAGCATAAGATGCGCATTGTCGACGCGCTGCAGGAACAGGGCGAGATCGTGGCCATGACCGGCGACGGCGTCAACGACGCCCCGGCAGTCAAATCCGCCGACATCGGCGTGGCCATGGGCATCACCGGCACCGAAGTGACCAAGGAATCCGCCAAGATGATCCTGACGGACGACAACTTCGGCACCATCGTGGCCGCCGTGCGCGAAGGCCGATCCATCTTCGATAACATCCGCAAATTCCTGCGATACCTGCTCAGCTCCAACATGGGCGAAGTGCTCACCGTGTTCGGCGGCGTGCTACTCGCCGGATTCCTCGGCATCAGCGAACCCGGTGCCGACAGCGTGACCGTGCCGCTGCTCGCCACGCAGCTGCTGTGGATCAACCTGCTCACCGACGCCGCGCCCGCCATGGCCATGGGCGTGGACCCGTCCACCGAAAACGTGATGAATCGCAAGCCACGCAAGCTCACCGACCGCGTGATCGACGCACGCATGTGGAGTGACGTGATCGTCGTGGGCCTGCTCATGGCCGCGGTCACGCTCATCGGCATGGACCTCTACCTGCCCGGCGGACTGCTCACCGACGATTCCGCGATGCACGTGACGCATGACGAGCAGATCGTCATGGCACGAACCATGGGCTTCACGATCCTCGTATTCGCCCAGCTGTTCAACGCGCTCGCCGCCCGCAGCGCCGATCAGACCGCGTTCCTGGGCATGTTCTCCAACAAGTGGCTGTGGGGCGCGATCGCGCTGTCGATCGTGTTGCAGCTGCTGGTGATCTACGTGCCGTTCCTGAACGTGGCGTTCGGCACCACGCCGCTGGACCCGCATCAGTGGCTTGAGTGTGTGGGACTGGCCGCCCTCGTGCTTGTTGGCAGCGAGATCTACAAGTTCGCGCTACGAACGGTCGGGGCTGCCCGATCGTAAGCATTCCGTGTAGTCCATGGCATCTTTCGGCAACGAAAGTTGAACGTTCACATCGTGTGAAATAATGGCTTAGACAGACATGCCGATAGGCATATCGGCGAACGGCGGGCACGTCATGGCGACGTACCCGCCGTTCGCCACGTGAATGCCAAATGTGACGTTGATACAACACCCTCCGCAGTGGTGGGTGCAAAAGGGGTGCGGGAATGGTCAGTATTCGTGATGTGGCGCGCAAGGCGGGGGTGTCGCACCAGACGGTCTCCAACGCGATCAATTCGCCCGGCATTGTTTCACCGGCCACGCGCGAGAAGATCGCGCAGGCCATCAAGGAACTCGGATACAAGCCCAACGCATCGGCCAGACGTCTGCGCTCCGGTCGATCCGACGTGGTGGCGGTGGGCATCGCCGCGGGTGAGAACCGTGCGCCGTCGCCCATCTTCGACGAATTCCTGCACCTGCTTGCCGCCGAGGCGAACAACGACGGCAAGCAGATCATGCTGTATCCGCGCATCGACGAGCCGAGCGAGCTGCGCCATATTCAGAGCCTGATGGAACAGTCCGACGTTGACGCGATCGTGCTCAACGAACTCGAGGTGAACGACGGCCGTCCACGCTGGCTCATCGATCATGATCAGCCGTTCGTGCTGTTCGGCCGTCCGTGGAATCTCAGCAAGGAGGATGCCGACCGCATTCCGTGGGTGGATGTGGACGGCTACAGCGCGATCAAGGAGATGGTCGGCCGACTGGTCGTCGCCGGACGTCGTCATATCGGCTACATCGGATGGAACACCGGAACCGGTACGGCGCTCAATCGCTATCAGGGCTGGTACGACGGATTGGAAGAGGCCGGGCTCCTCGTCGACGGCATGTATGACGGCCGTCCGATCGACACCTGGGCGATCGGCACGATCGAGGCCATGCGGGCAGGCGAAGCTGCGGCGGCGGACCTGTACCAGCGTCATCCGGATCTGGACGCCATCGTCTGCCCGTCCGACAATCTCGCCGTGGGCGCGCTCTCCAGCATCAGCCACATCGTGAAACATGCGGTGATCGACGGCGGTCCGAACGTGAATATGCTATCCCGACCCGTGTGGGTGACCGGATTCGACGATTCCGCGCTCGCGCACGCGTTCTCGTTCCCGTCGATCCGTCAGCCGCTCGACGTGGTGGCGAAGGAACTGCTGCGCATGACACGTGAGATGCTTGCCGGGAAGCCGATCACCGACGAGCCGCACTGGCATGAGCTGCTGCAGCCGGAGTTGGTGTGGCGTCAGTCGCCGTACGCGGACGTGGAGCGGTAGGCGAATATTCGGCAGAGAGCGGCTGGATAATGGCAGCGGGTGGGTTCGGCTTAGCCGCGCCCACCCGCTTTCGGTATCTGACCGTTTGCCTGACGATCTGTCTGACGGTTATTCGGTCACTCGGCGTCGATGCCGGTGTTGTCGTTCACGTCGGCGCAGTAGAAGTTCACGTAGGAGCGGCTCGGCGTCGGACCGCGCTGGCCCTGATAGTGCGAGCCGAGCTTGCCGGAACCGTACGGGTTGTCGGCGGGGGAGCTCAGCGAGAAGAAGCACATCTGACCGATCTTCATGCCCGGCCACAGCTTCACGGGCAGCGTGCTCACGTTCGACAGCTCCAGCGTGATGTGTCCCTCGAAGCCGGGGTCGATGAAGCCGGCGGTCGAATGCGTGAGAATGCCCAGACGGCCCAGGGAGCTCTTGCCCTCAAGGCGTGCGGCGATCGACGAATCCAGCTTCACGTACTCCCACGTGGAACCGAGGATGAACTCGCCCGGATGCAGGATCCACGGGTCGCCGGGGGCCACCTCGAACTGCTCGGTCAGATCGCCCTGATTCTCGGCCGGATCCACATACGTGTACTTGTGGCTGTTGAAGACGCGGAAGAAGCGGTCCAGTCGCACATCCACCGACGCCGGCTGCACCATCTCCGGGGTCCAGGGGGTGAGCGAGATGTTCCCGCTCGCCTGTGCGGCCAGAATATCGTGATCGCTGAGCAGCATGTGATGTTCTCCTTCGCATGGGTTGCGTCGTCTGCGCCGGGCCCCGCCGTCGTTCGTCGTGGTGATCATGATGATCGGTGATCATGATGATCGTCGCGGGGCGGCATTATACGTCTAACCTGTTCAGTCTAGCCGCGGGCATGGCCCTAGCACGGGCTCGGTCTGATGTCTGATGGACTGGCCCGACGTCTGACGGCCGGCTTGTGTGGCAGTCGTTCAGCGTTTCATCTGCCACATCGCGCCCAGCACGTTCTGGGTGTCGTGCAGATCCACGTTTTTCTGATGCGCGGCCACGGCTAGACACTCGATCGCGGCGAGCACATCGCACGGCATCCGCTTGCCCTCGGCCACGCGAGCCGGACGACCGGGTGAGGTGACGATCAGACCGCTGGCCTCCAATTCCTCGTAGGCGTGCTGCACGGTGCCGAGCGAGACGCCGAACTGCTTGGCCAGTCCGCGCATCGGCGGCATGCTGGCCCCGGCCTCGAGCAGGCCGACGCGGATCAGTCCGTCGAGCTGTGAACGGATCTGTTCGAATGCGGGCGTGGCGCTGTTCAGATCGATCGTGATCAGAAAATCATCGTCATTGCCGATATCGTCGATGACGGCATCATCAACGGCGATCGGCGCTTCCAGAATCTCGGTTTCGCTGCTCATAATGACGTAACAACCTTTCCGAACGCTGATCCGTACATATTCGTGCCATCCGTGCAATCCACGAACGTCGTATCGCCGGGTCTCGCAGGCCCGCTCAAACCCGCGAGTCCGGCATAAGCCGTCCAGTGGATCTGACATATATCGTCCAACTGTACTACTTGATTAGTACGCTGCCGATCTCCATTTTGTCGATATTGCAACGGTTTCCGAGCGTGATTCTCTGCTGGCTAAGGATGTCGTCACTCCGGCGGGACAATAGAGCTGAGATGTGGGTTGCGTCGTGGCCGATTGACGGCGGTGGCGCAACGATGGAAACAACAACGAACGACGACAATGGCCGATTCCTTCGGATCATTGCCAGAGTGAGGAGGCAACATGGCCAAGATTCTGTTCATCGTGGGTTCCCTGCACAAGGACGGCTTCAACAAGCAGCTCGCCGACGAAGCCAAGGTCCTGATCGGCGACCGCGCCGAAGTGGAGTTCCTTGACTACACCAACGTGCCGTTCTTCAGCCAGGATATCGAATACCCGGCTCCCGACTCCGTGTCCGCTGTGCGCCGTGACGTGGTGCTCGCCGATGGCGTGTGGATCTTCTCTCCGGAGTACAACTACAGCTACCCGGGCGTGTTGAAGAACCTGCTCGACTGGCTGTCCCGTCCGCTGGAGCCGTTCCCGGCCGAGTCCTCCTCCGTGCTGCCGGGCAAGAAGGTGGCCCTGAGCTCCGTGGCCGGCCAGTCCGCCGGCGCCGGCACCCGTGCCAAGCTCACCGAGGTGCTGAACTTCGGCAAGGTCGACCTGCTGGGCGACCAGCTGGGCGTGACCCTGGCCCCCGAGGCTTGGGGCACCGGCAAGCTCGGACTGAGCGAGGACGACCGCAAGGCCCTGGCGGCTCAGGTGGATGCCTTCCTCAAGTTCATCGCCGAGTGAATGGCTGAATGAATCGCCGGGCGGATGGCTGAGTAGCCGCCCACTGCTATCGTCATTGACGGCGGTGGCGTCGGTAGTGCACGGCCGGCCCGCCGCGAATCGTTAGGAGGCACGCTCCCATGACTCATGGTCATGCGGAACGCGCCTCCTGTCGTATATGCGCCTCTTGTCGTATATGGCGTTCGGGATCGTTACAGGCGTTCGTTTCCTTCGTGGCTCCCGTCTGCCTACCTACTTCTGCAGCAGCGGAATGTAGTCGCCGTAGCCCTCTTCGGCCATACGGGCCAACGGCACGAACCGCAATGATGCGGAGTTCATGCAGTAGCGATGCCCGCCCAGTTCCGCCGGGCCGTCGTCGAATACGTGTCCGAGGTGGATCTGCGTGTCCGCGGTGCGAATCTCGATGCGTGGACGTCCGGGTACGCGATCGTCATCGTGCTCGGTGACCAGATCGGCGCTGATCGGCTTTGAGAACGCCGGCCATCCGCAGCCGGAATTGAACTTGTCGGTCGACAGGAACAGCGGCTGTCCGCTGACGATGTCGACGTAGATACCGGGATCGAACGTCTCATCGTATTCATTGACGAACGGGCGTTCGGTGGCCGCGTGCTGTGTGACCGCGAACTGTTCGAGCGTCAGATCCCAGATACGATCGACGTACTTCTGACGATTGCGCACATTGTGGATCTTGGCGATGTCGATGTGGCAGTAGCCACCGGGATTCTTCTCCAGATAATCCTGATGATGCTCCTCGGCGGGGTAGAAGTTGTGCAGCGGCTCGATGAGCACGGCCGGTCGACGTGGCTCGCGATCGATCAGCTGCTCGATCGCGGCGATGAACACGCTTTTCTGCACATCGTCGGTGAAGAACATGCCGGTGCGGTACTGCCGGCCGGAATCGTTGCCCTGGCGATCCACGGAGAACGGGTCGATGACCTCAAGGAACAGCAGACTCAGCGTACGCAACGTCACGCGGTCCGGATCGAATTCGACGCGCACGGTCTCGGCGGCGTCGGTCGTGCCGGAGCAGACCTGCTCGTAGGTGGGGTTCTCGGTGTTCGACTGTGCGTACCCGACCGTGGTGGTCGTCACGCCGTCCACATTGCGGAAGTACTGCTCCAGTCCCCAGAAGCAGCCGCCCGCGAAGTAGGCGGTCTGGGTCTGAGATGGGGGCTGGGCTGGGGTCTGAGTCGCGTTCGGGGATTCCTGCTGCGGTTCGCTGATCGTGTTTGTCATGCCGCCCAGTCTATGGCGGACATACGATGACGGCGCGTACTCGGTTCCAGCGGTGGCAAGTACAATGTGACGTGGTGCAGCGCGATCGGTGTGTGGGTTTGTCCGGTCGCGATAACGCATGACTGTTCGTGACTGTTTATGCGGCGGAGGGGGATCGTCAATCATGTCCGCATTGCTTCAGAAATTACGACCGCAGAATGGCCGAACCAAGCGAAAACGTGACCGGGGATCGGCGTTGAATCGTGCCACGCCGGCCGGTATGCTCATCGCCGTCGGCATCGTGTACGGCGATCTGGGCACCAGCCCGATCTACGCACCCAAGGCGCTCATGCTCGCGCAGGGCGGGCAGATGAATCGATTCCAGACGCTGGGCTCTCTGTCACTCGTGTTCTGGTTCATGATGCTGGTGGTCACCATCAAATACGTCTGTACGGCCATGCGCGCCGACAACCAAGGCGAAGGCGGCGTGTTCGCACTGTTCGCCGCCGTGCGCAAGTATTGGAAGCCGGCCGGGCTGATCGCCATGATCGGTGCCGCGGCGTTTCTGGCCGACAGCGTGTTCACGCCCGCGGTGAGCATCACGTCGGCGGTGGAGGGTCTGGCGTCGATTCCGTTCATCGGTGACAGCGGTTACTGGTCGCAGGAACTGTCGATGATGATCGCCATCGCGATCATTCTGGGTCTGTTTCTGATACAGCATGCAGGCACCAATCGTCTGGGATCGTTGTTCGGGCCGATCATGACGGTCTGGTTCACGTTCATCGCCGTGATCGGCGTCATGCAGATCACGCGCGACTGGAGCGTGCTGCAGGCGCTCGATCCGACGATCGGGCTGCGATTCCTGCTCTCCGACGAGAACAAGTCCGGCGTGGCGATCATGGGCAGCGTGTTCTTGGCGCTTACCGGCGCGGAGGCGCTGTACTCCGACATGGGACATGTGGGGCGCGGCAACATCTGGGCAAGTTGGCCGCTGGTCAACATCGCATTGATGTGCTCGTACTTCGGGCAGGGCGTCTGGATGCTTGACGGGCATATTATCAACGCCCACGGTGTGGCGCCGTTCTTCCAGATCATACCCGAGCAGATTCGCCCGTTCGGCGTGGTCATGTCGCTCATGGCCGGTGTGATCGCCTCGCAGGCGTTGATTTCCGGTGCGTTCACGCTGACGGCCGCCGCCGACGGTCTGGGATGGCTGCCGAGACTGAATATGCGGTATCCGGGCGTGACCAAGGGGCAGATCTACATTCCGTCCGTATGCGCCACGCTGGCCGTGCTGACGGTGCTGGTCGTGCTGTACTTCCAGTCGTCGGCGGCCATGGAGGCTGCCTACGGTCTTGCGCTGGTGATCGCCATGATCATGGACAGCGTGCTTCTATTCGAGTTTCTGCGGAATGTGCGCGGCAAGCGGGCGAGCGCGGTGGTGATGTGTACGGTGTTCGTGCTGGTCGAGCTGCTGTTCCTGTCCGCTAGCGTCAGCAAGTTCCTGGAGGGCGGTTACATCACCGTCGTCATTTGGGGGCTGGTGTACGGGCTATTCCACATCTGCTCGCGTGGCAGCATGCTGGAGAATTCCGAACGCGGGCACGTGCACGCCGACGATCTGTCGCATATTCTCGCCGTGAGCATGGCGGAGAAGCGGCGTGATCTGGTGGCCGATCATCTGGTCTATCTGACGCCGGACCCGAACATGAGGGACGTGGAGAAGGATATTGCGGTGAGCATGATCCATCGCCGTGCGCACACCTACTGGGTGGTGACGGTGGTGCAGCTCGGGCGGCCGTACGGTCAGGATTGGAAGGTCACATCATACGGGCGGAATCTGCACCGGGTGACCATCAATCTTGGGTATAAGGTGCCGCAGTTCTATCTGCCGCAGTTCATGCAGGCCATCATGGAGGACATGCTGGCGAATGGTGAGATCAACCGTATTAATCCGCAGTGGCCCAAGCTGGCCACCAGAAGCGAGCGGCTTGGCATCGGCAGTGTGCGGTATGTGCTGATGCATCGCGTGATCAGTCCGGAGTCCGCGCTGCCGGATTCCGATCGCACGTTGCTGCGCACCTATCAGTGGGTCAAGCGGCTGATCAGCAAGCCGGTGGAATGGTTCGGTCTGGAGACCAACGATCCGATCATCGACACCGTGTCGGTGTGGAACGGCGAGGAGTGTCCGATGCAGATGCACCGCATCGGCGAAGTGAAGAAGAAGCCGTAGCCTAGATGGTCGATAGCCGGTTTTGCGCCGGTGAGGTTGCTATCTCCGAGTTCTGTGCGGTTTTTCCGTTGTTGCGGACATCAATCTTCGAGTTCTGTGCGTGCCCAGGCGAAAACACAAAGTATGAGCATTGGAATTCCAACGCCCATACTCGGGATCGGCCGTCGCACACGCACAGAACTCGGAGATAGGTGTCTGCACAGAGGCCGAATCCGCACAGAACTCGGAGATAGGTGCTTGCTCAGGTGGGCGTTGGGGATGGTTGCCCGCGCGATGGGATGCTCGGTGCCTCGGCCCGACCGCCCAGTGCCCTCGGTCCGACTGCTCGGTGCCTGTTCGCCGTATGTATGCGTCCGATAAGCATCGTGGTGCTGCTCCGGTGCTTGTTTGGCGCGCAAGTGCCTCCGATAAGCATCGTGGCTCCGGTTCTGTGCTTGTTGGTCGTATGCGTGCGTCATATGAGCACGGAGGCTGTTCCTCAGTGCTTGTCTGCCGTATGTATGCGTCCGATGAGCACGATAGGTATGGGACCGGCACCCGTTCGCCACATATGGGTCAGGAATGAATACGAGAAAACCCCGAACCGTTGGGATTCCAACAGTTCGGGGTTTCAATCGTGCGAGCGGGGGGAGTTGAACTCTCTGGATTGCGTAACCTTGGGTCACGTAGGATTCGCTGACGTTCGGTCGCTTGGTTCTCGATGAGCGTCGATCGCACGACTGAGAGGTTGTTTGCTGATGTCTGTCACCGATTTGTCACCGGATTACTGCTCTTGGACCGGTGGCTTCTGGCTGTTGTCGCTGTCCGTGGCGTTGCCGTCTCTGTGCCGGTATGGCTGCCAGGTGATGAGGTGCGCTCCGTTCTCCGGTCGTCTTTCCTCAATGGCGTCCTTCAGGGAGTCCTCCCACGAGCTCAGGCGATGCAGCAGCTCCTCGCCCTGCCGTTTGCTGATGCCGTCTGATTCCTCGTGCTTGTGGATGCGTTCTGCTGCGTATTGCGAGGAGTGGAGATACTGGTTCCAGCTGTCCTGAAGCGTAACGGCCCGCCGCTGGCACTCGTCCATGACGTCATCGATTTCCGTCTGTTCGACGGTGTTGTACAGCAAGGGTAGGTCGACGGGAGGGTTGTAACCCAGGGCCGTAAGCAGGTCGTAGGCTTCGGTGGCCTGAAGTTTTCGATCGCCATGCTCGATGTTTATCAGTGTCGTTCTTGTCCATCGATACCCCATGAGGTTCATCTTCGCTACGACGATATCCATGCTGAGGTCTTTTCGGCTTCTTAGCGTGCTGACGTTGGAGCCGATGTTTACTGCGATGGCAGGATGGGTCATACAACGATCATAACAGCGTCGATGTGATCGCAGGCAACTTTCAATTCGTTAAAAGAACTTTCAAAGTAAGAAATTATCTAATAAAATCATACGTATGTAGTACGATTATTTAATGCCGAAAGGAGACAATCATGTACGGACGTGATCAGACCAACGGAAACGCCCCGAACGGGCTGATGGACATCGATGGGTTCTGCGCCTATGTGCCGGGGATGACAAGGGGGCGTGCCGCCCAGTTGCGGTACACGGGGAAGGGGCCCAGGTTCATCAAGCCGTCCGCGAGGATGGTGGTGTATCGGAAGGAGGATGTGGATCAATGGTTGGCCGACAGCGTGCGCGCCTCGACCGTCTCCGCCTGAACATGAAAAAACGTCCGGGCCTGCTGCAACAGGCCCGGACGCAGTAAGTCAATAAAACTCATCAACCAGTATAGTCTCGGTGTTCGATTTGTTATATCTAACATCGAGACTGCGGCGGATTGGATGCCCATGGATACCAAAATCGGGTCGAAAAAGGCCTCAGAACGTTGCAATTTCAATTTTTCCCCATTCTTCCCATTTATCCCACCACTTTTCCCACCCTCTAGGCCTTGGAATTTCAATTTTTCATCATGTATCCCACCTATGGGAGGTAAGGCAATTTTCCAAACATTGACAATGTTCGATTTTGCCCTGCCTGTCGGTCGAAGGAGGTCCTGCCATGCGTAAGGACATCGAGGCGACGCCGCTGGCCGAGATCCATGGTCGGCCTATCAGCATGCTCAATTCCTGGCTGCCGTTCGCCTGCGGACTGACCCTGTTCACGGGCCACGGGGAGACCGGCAAGAGCAGCATGGCCCTTCATCTCGCAGCGTTGGCCACCCGGGGGGAGCTCGGCTGCGTCGGCGCGTTGAGGGTTGGTCTTGTGCTTACCGAAGGGGGTGCCGCCAATGCCAGAGGTCGTCTCGAGGCGGCGGGTGCCGATATGGCCAACGTGTTTCTGCTGCGGACTCGCAACGGTGACTCTGAGCGAGATCTGGATGGGGTCGTTGACTTGAATACCCGATTCGACCAGCTTCGCCAACGATGTGAGGAGAACGGGATTCGTATGCTGGTGCTGGACTCCCTGGCCGAATGCATGGGGGCCATCGACCAGAACCAGCATGGGCCCGTGTCCGGAATCATCACGCGTCTGAACCGGTGGAGCGAGGAACGTGGGGTGGAGATCATCGGCATCCACCATGACGGCAAGGCGAACAGGCCCAGCAGACAGGCACCGATCGGTGCCAGCGCGTTCGTGGACAAGTCACGGGTTGTGATCAGCTTCGTCCGGAACGGGGAGGATGGCGATTGCTATCTTCACGTTACGAAGCGCAATGACGTTCCGGGGCATCCCACCTTCAGATTCCGGCTTGGCGGCAGAGAGGGGGAGTCCTCGGCCTTCCCGGTCGTCACGGAGCTTGAAGAGCAGCATGACGCCGATTGGGAGTCCATCAAGACCATGTGCGTTGAACGCACCGCCGGGTCCCTCAGCCCGGAGGATATGAGCGATGCGGCCGGTGCCCTAGCCAGCATCCTGAACCGGCATGGAGGGTTCATGTACTCGTTCGATCTGAAGAACGAGGCATTGAAACGCTACCGCATGTCTCCCTCGGCCCAGGGCCGAGCCCGCAAGAAAGCCGGGATCAAGGGCGTGCGCACCCCGGGGTTCGGATGTTCGCACTCGGTCTGCACTTGGGAATGGACCCCCAGGGAGGAGGCTCTGGCATGGGCCGAGCGGCACCCGATAGTGGACTCCCCCGCACGGCCTCGCTCGACTTCGGAGAAGGGGAACGGCTGATGGGGTCTGTCCTCGCATACATGACCGCGCGTAAGGAACGACGGTACGAGGTTTACTACCGTGACGATCAGCACGTCGCGCATCACAAACGCGGTTTCAGGACCAAAAAGGAGGCTCGCGCCTATCTGGCCGCGAACGAAGTGGCCGTGGAAAACGGCACCTACGTGGATCCGGGTGCTGGCCGTGTGACGATATCCGTGATCGGCACGAAGTGGATCGAGGGTCATAAGGCCATCTGGAAGCCCTCGTATCTGCGCAGCGTGGAGACCTCGTGGAAAGTCCACGTTGAACCACAGTGGGGTGAGCGCAGCCTGAAAAGCATCCGACATTCGGAAATCCAGACATGGGTATCGGCCATGTCGCAGCGACGGTCGGCGACCGTGGTCCTGCGAGCGTACGGCATCATGAAGGGAATCTATGACATGGCCGTTGAGGATCGGCTGATTGCGAACGCTCCCACGTCGAAGATCCAGCTTCCCCGGAAGAAGCCCCGGGGAAGGGTATCTCTGACCCCTCGGCAGCTGTTGGATCTTGCCGATGCCAGCGGACGGTACCGGGCGCTGGTACTGCTTCTGGGCTTCTGTGGGCTGCGGTGGGGGGAGGCCACGGGACTGCTGGTCAGGGACGTGGATCTTGAAAACAAACGCATCAGCGTTGGCAGAAGCGCCACATGGGTCGGCTCGGAGGTACGGACCGGAACCCCGAAGAGCAATGCCCTTCGGCAGGTGGGCATGCCGAATCTGGTGGCCGACGCGCTGCGGAAGCAGGCCAAGGGCAAGAATCCCGACGATCTGCTGTTTCCCAGCGAATCCGGCGGGTATCTGCGCCAGCAGAGCGCAGCCAAGGGACACCGTGGGTGGTTCGCAACGGCCGTGGAGAGGTCGGGAGTCCCCGTGTTGCGCATACACGACTTGCGGCACACCGCAGCGAGCATCGCCATCAGCAGCGGTGCCAGCCCGAAGTACGTGCAGCGAATGCTGGGGCATAAATACGCCTCGACCACGCTGGACACATACGCGGATCTGTACGATTCGGACGTCGATCGCGTGGCCGAGAGCGTGGACCGGTTCATCGCGAAGGATGTCTCCTAGGCGTTGCCGCGGACGGTGACAGTGGTCTACGCCTTGCGGACGGTGGTCCGGTAGTCGTCGCACATGCGGCCGATCACGTCGGTCAGGCGGTTGACCTCGGCGCGCAGGTCGGCCACGGCGAGCATGGTCGGCAGGTCGCCCTCGTTGACGCGGCGGGCGATCTGGTTGACGTTCACGCCGATGGGACGCAGCTGTCGCAGGACCTGTTCGGGGTCCCAGGTGGTCTCCACGACGCGCACGGATCCGTCGGTGAGCATCTCCCGGGCGAACCTGCCGAACTGCGCGGAGGCCCCGCGTCCGCGCGCCCACAGCTCGTATGTCTCGGTCACGGTGGCCCATTCCTCGGGCGTGAACGTGACCGTGCGGCGGACGTTCCGGCGTCGTCCCCCAACCCAGTTCACGCGTCGCTCCTCGTCGTTCCACGCGGCTTCGTCGTCGTCCGGAGGCTCCGCCGACTATGGGGTCCGGGTCTCCCGGTCTGGCCCGCCTGCGGCGGGCAAGCGGCAAGTGTACGTACACTTGCTATGCTTGCTACTCCCGAAACGGGCCTTCGTTTTCCTGGCATCTCGTTCTGGATCTCGTGATTGTCGTCGTGCATGTCCGCCCTCCCGTCGTTCGGTCCTGATTGCGCTGATGCGATCAGGCGCCCGCCCGTATCGCTGCGTCAGCGTGATCGATTGTCGTCCGGCTGGCTCGTATCGGGTTTGGAAAGCAAAGGACCGTCCGAGAGGGGCCCCGATTGTTCTGACGCCTTCCAGATCTCGGGACAATCGTTCGGCTGCTGGGTTCATCGTGTGGGGTGGACTGTCCACGATGTCCTGGGTCGCCATGTTCTCGCGGATGCCCCTTCCTGCAAGGCCCACGATGTGGCGCGGATCATCATCGTGCTTGTCCGGTCGTTTGACGATGCTGCTCTTCCCGTCGGCAGTGACCTTGCATCGGTCAATGAATCCGCCCATCACGCATCTTCCGATGGCCGCGTGATCGTGTGGATGCGCAATGGGCTGCCCTCGATGGATCCCGGGAGCGCTGCGGTCGCGAATCTTCCTGCTGGACTGCGGCTCCTTGGTCTTGCTCGCATTGGCTTCGTCAATGCGAATGAATGGATGGTCCTGGACGGCTGGCTGCCACGGTTTCAGGGGCATCGGTGGCGTATGCGGGACGATGGCGTCTCGCAGCGACGGGCACGGTCTGCGATCGAACCTTTGGAGCCTCGTCTTCTACGGAAAATGACGGCGGTTTCTTCTCCGGGACTCCGCCCCGCACCCCGCTCAGGGAGCAAGCTCCCCGAGACCCCAAGGGCGCTACCGCGCGACCGCTTCGCTGGGTCGCTTGCTTCATGCGACGGCTTGTCACTCTGGTGCCTCTTCGGTGGATACAGGACGATAAAAACGAACATGTAATTTGTTATATTTATTGGACTCTTACAAAATGGTGAGATAAATGAGAAAGATTGAAATTGCAACGATTAGAAGGTGGGATATACGTGGGATAAATGGGAAGAGTGGGGAAAAATTGAAATTGCAACGTTTCTGGGTGCTTTTCGGGCGTTTTTCCGGCCAGATGAGGCCAATGTTCGCCGTTTCTGGTTGTGACTTCTAACATTTCAGCCGGGTGGTTTCGCCCGTCCGCCGGTGTCGGAGACCCCTGAAGTGGGATGCGGCATACTCTGTCCATGGTCCACTCACCTCGTTTTGGCTCATGATCCACGCCCTTCGTTCACGGCATAAGGGCCTGAATCAGGCGATGCGAGGTGAATTGTAAAAGTTTTGTCACCATTTTTGTCACCAAAGCACCTAATCTGCAAAACGAAAAAGACCGAAACCGTTGAAATTCCAACGATTTCGGTCTTTTTTCAATCGTGCGAGCGGGGGGAGTTGAACCCCCACGAGCATACACTCACTGCCACCTGAAGACAGCGCGTCTACCATTCCGCCACGCTCGCAGACAAGTGATTAATTTAGCACTGCCTTCCTGGATTGTACAAATCGGCGTGTCGCGCGCGTCGAGGGTGACTGATGGGTGCGATCGGCGTCAGATCCAGTCCACGGTATGCCCGGCCGCTGCCTCGAAGTGATAGACCGCGCAGCCCAGTCCCACGTGGGCGAACAGGCCTTCGGTCGCCTGCGCGCCCACCGTGCCGTCGGTCTTCAGCGTGAAATGGAACGGCTGCTGGCTGAGCGAGGTGGGGGCGAGCATTGCCGCCTCCATGCCCTTACGGAACCAGTCGGGCATATCCTCGCCATCGGGAAGCGTGCACAGCTCCTCAATCGGCTTGCTGCGATGCTTGCCTCCGGGGCGGGCGCCATGGCCGAATGCCAGCACCCACACGATCTTCTCGCCGGGAGCGAGAGTCCACCACGGGTCCGTGACGTTCATCGCGCCATCAAGCACCGCCCACGAAGTGGCCAGACCGAGCTGCGTGGCCTTCAGAGCCAGGCGCTCGCCGTAGTAGCCCACGGTCTGCTGCAGTGCGATTTCGCCGGGGTCGGTGGCGGCGATGTCCTCCGCGCCCTCCTTGGTCCAACCGGAATCGGCGAGGGCGGTCGACGTGGAGTCCACGGATGCGGCGGCCTCGGAGCCCTTGGCGAGCACTGCGGCCGGGGATCCGATCAGCGCGATCGCATTGTGCACGCCCTTGAAGCGTCCATAATGCGTTTTCAGGCCCAGAAACGCGTCATCCAGTCCGGTGACCATCTGCGTATGCAGCCCGCTTTCGGCGTTGCATGCGTCGATCTCCTGCCGGAGTGCGGCGATCGCGTCGTCGGCAACCGGTTCGTCGGTGTACATGCGGATGGCGTGGCGGGCCTCCATCGCTTCGATCAGATCCATGTCTTCCTCTTCGTGTTCGTATGGCTGTGCCAGGTAGGCGTCGATGGGCATCGATTGGTGATGCCTCGAAACGACTACTGCTACTGCGATTGTAGGTGTTCCCCGAGTCCGTTTTTCAACGATGACTCAACGATGGACGATGATGCACGAGGGTTCGTCAGCCGTTCACCCACGCGACCCGTTGGCGTAGAAGCGGGCGAGCGTTTCCTTCTTGTATTCGTCGAAATATCCGCCGGTGATCGACTCGCGGATCTCGTCGAGCAGTCGTACGAAGAAACGTTCGTTGTGGATGGTGGCGAGCGTGCATCCGCTCATTTCGCGGGCCTTGAGCAGGTGGTGAAGGTAGGCGCGTGAATAGTGCGCGCAGGTGTAGCAGTCGCAGCCTTCCTCAAGCGGACCGAAGTCGTGCTTGAGCGCGGTGCGCAGCACGTTCCAGCGGCCGTCGCGCGTGTAGATCGCTCCGTTGCGCGCGGTGCGGGCGGGGGCGACGCAGTCGAACGTGTCGCCGCCGTTCTCCACGCCGGCGAAGATGTCGTCCACCGCGGCGATGCCGAGTACGTGACGGGGGCGCAGTTCCGGCATTTCATCGCAGATCCACGCGCACGTGTTGCCAAGCAGACGCTTTTCGATCGCGCCGCCGATGCCCACGCCGTCGAAGTCGAGCGAGGCGATCTGCTGGGCCGCGTGGCGGCGCAGATCCTCATAGTTCGCGCCCTGCACCACGCCGAACAGCGCCTGATACGGCTTGCCGAGACGGGTTTCCGTCAGTCGCTGGTGTTCGGCGACGCATCGCTGCGCCCAGCGGTATGTGCGTTCCACGGATTCCACCTGATAGCGGCGGGTGTTCATCAGCGTGGTGAGCTCGTCGAATGAGAACATGATGTCGGCGCCGATCTTGTGCTGGATGCCCATCGAGATCTCGGCGGAGAAGCGGTGCCTGTCGCCGTTGAGCGGGGATTTGAACGTCACGCCGTCCTCGTCCACAAAGGCGAGTCGTTCCTTGCCTTCGGCGATCACGTCGTCGGATTTGAGTCCCTTGACGTCCATGGCGAGCGTCTTCTTGAATCCGGCGCCGAGTGAGAGGACCTGGAATCCGCCGGAGTCGGTGAAGGTGGGTCCATGCCAGTTCATGAATTTGGCGAGACCGCCGGCCTCGTCGAGGATGTCCTCGCCAGGGCGTTCGAACAGGTGGAACGCGTTGGCAAGCGTGCACTGCGCGCCAAGGGCCTTGAGCTGTTCGGGCAGCATGGCCTTCATGGTGGCCTGTGTGGCGACGGGTACGAATGCCGGGGTCTGGATGTCGCCGTGCGGCGTGTGGATGATGCCGCTACGTCCGTGACGGAAGCCGTTGCGGCCGAGTCCGTCGGGCGTGGGATCGAGTCGTCGGGTGATCTCGAAGCTGAATTCACTACGATCGCCGGGCTTGCCGGGTGCCGCTCCACGCGGGTGTTCCACAAGATCGATGGGGTTCTGGTTTACATCAACGTCTGTCATGACTACCACTCTAAACGAAGGGCGATGACCGGGAAAAAGCAGAGGATTCGATTACAGCTTTCAAATAACGTTCAGGAAATATCCAGACGTAACGCTTTAACTCTTAGGTAGTTCAAACGTATGCGCGGGGAAACATGACGCGCGCCCGCGCGAGACCTCGAATAGCAAGGAGCAGCAATGGCTGACACGAACAATGGTTCCACCCCTTGGGGGCAGCGTCCTGACAATGAGCCGTGGCCCTCGGTGAATGGCACTGACAACGATTCCAATTCCAACGATTCCCAGATCAACGAATCCGCATCCGAAGCACAGAACCCGACTTCCGGCACTGCCGTCGGTTCATCCGCGGATTCCAACGAACGCCCGACCGAGGCGATCAATCCGGTCGCCGCCCGCGACGCGCAGGCCACGCAGGTGCAGCGTCCCGCATCGTCGCCCGCTTCGGCTCAGACCCAGGCGCCCGCCCCGCAGCCGAACCAGTCCCAGCAGTCGCTACCGCTGTACGGTGCCTACGCTCCGCAGGGATCGTCGCAGCAGTACGGGCCCCAGCACAATCAGTACAACGCTCCGCAGTCTCCGGCTCCGCAGACGCCGAACGCCCCGCAGAATGCCCAGCCGCAGCCGAATCAGCCGAGCCGCCCTCAGCCGGAATACGGCCAGTACCGTCCGGCACCGGAATTTGGTGCCTACGGACCGGTGCCTCCGCAGAACCAGCCCGACAACAACGCGCAGCAGCCGAGTGCTGGTAATGGCAATTCCGGCAACGGTAACGGCAATGGCGGCAACGGACTCCCGCCGCGCAACGGCTCCCCGTTCAACCCGTTCCGCGGCCCGCAGAATCCGCAGGGTCCGGGCAATTCCGGCAACGGTGCTCCCGGACAGAATCCGAACGCGCAGGGCGGCAAGCCGAGCGGTGCCGTCTCCCACATCGTCACCGGTGCCGTGGCCGCAGTGGTGGCCGCCGCACTGAGCCTTGGCGTCGGATTCGCCGCCATCTCCAACGGCTGGGTGTCCAGCCCCACCTCGTCGTCGCTGAGCTCGCTGAGCAACTCCTCCGGCTCCGGCACCGCCAAGGCGGAATCCGGTGACGCCGTCGATTGGACCGCCGTCGCCAAGAAGGTGTCCGGTTCCGTGGTGGCCATCCAGACCGAGATCCAGTCCGGCGGCCAGACCGGCGTGGCCAAGGGCTCGGGCGCGATCATCTCCAAGGACGGTGCCATCGTCACCAACAACCACGTGGTCTCCGGCGCCAAGCAGATCCAGGTGACCTTGTCCGACGGCTCGCTGTACGAGGCCGACGTGGTCGGCACCGACGTGACCACCGATCTTGCGGTCATCAAGCTGAAGAACCCGCCGAGCGACCTGACCGTCGCCGAATTCGCCGACTCCGACAACCTCGCCGTGGGCGAGGACGTGATGGCCATCGGCAACCCGCTTGGCTATGAGAACACCGCCACCACCGGTATCGTGTCCGCCCTCAACCGTCCCGTCACGGTGATGGATGAGGAGAACAACGAGATCGTCACCAACGCCGTGCAGCTCGACGCCGCCATCAACCCCGGCAACTCCGGCGGCCCGACTTTCAACGCGGCCGGTCAGATCATCGGCATCAACTCGTCGATCGCCACGTCGTCGTCCAGCTCCAGCTCGTCCAGCTCCAGCGGCTCGATCGGCATCGGCTTCGCCATCCCGTCGAATCTGGTCAAGCGTGTGACCAGTGAGATCACCAGCAGCGGCTCGGTGAAGCACGTCGCGCTCGGCGTGACCGTGAAGACCGACACCGCCACGGCCGACGGCACCACCCGCGCCGGCAGCTCCGTGCAGAGCGTGGTCTCCGGCGGCCCCGCCGACAAGGCCGGTGTGAAGCAGGGCGACGTGATCGTGGGCTACAACGGCAAGACCGTCGGCTCCAACGCCTCGCTGCTCGGCTTCGTTCGCGCCACCGCGCTCAACGACACGGTGAAGCTCACCGTGGTGCGTGACGGCAAGACCATTGAGCTGAACGTCACCATGGATCAGGAGGAAAGCGCCGTGAACGGCTCCAACCGATCCGAATCCAGCAATGGCAGCAGCGGCAACAGCCAGAACAACGGCAATAACGGCAGCAACGGTGACAGCGGTAACAGCACCGATCCGTTCAACTTCGGCTGGTGATCGCCGACCGGTTGCGCTAATCCGCTGATCGCAGGGCCTCGAACCTTTTCCGGTTCGAGGCCCTTGTTCGTATGCGCAACCGATCGCGTCACCGATCGCTCCACGCGGGGACGGCGAACGACGAGGGGTGTTGTTATCGTCGATCACAGATAACTGAATATCCGTTTTCTTTACGCCGTGTATCACAGACGAAACAGAGACGCAAGAGACACAGATGACGGTCAGCCGGACACTGGTCGACGACCGTGCGATCCGTGCGATCCTGTCGATCCGCAGACGTCTGGGATGGGTTAACAAGGCGTGAAATCACGCCGATTATCGATACCGTGGTCGGCCCGTGCACAAGCGTAAGGAGAAACGATGAGTCACATCATCGCTTTATGCAGACGAGTCCCGTTATTGCCCGTCGTCATTCTGTCCGTCATTCCCGTGGCGTTGCTGTGGGACAGCCGTCCGTGGAGTCATCCGTTCTGGTTCGTCGACCCGAGCATCGGCCAGTGGATCGTCATCATTCTCGTTGTCTATGCCGTGATCGACACGTTGCGCGGCATGATCGACGACATCCGTCACGGTCATGTGGGCGTGGATGTGCTCGCCGTGGTCGCCATCCTCTCCACGCTTGCCGTACAGGAGTACTGGGCCAGCTGGGCCGTGGTGCTTATGATCGCGTCCGGCGAGGCCATCGAGGAATATGCGCAAGCCAAGGCGGAGAACAATCTCACCGCGTTGATGGATGCGGCACCGCAGACCGCGCATGTGATGAACCTGCCCGGTATGGGCAGTCGTCGGTCGACTGATACGGCTGACGCTGACACGACTGACACCAATACGGCTGACACGGCTGGTACTGATACGGTTGCCGATGATCGCGACTCCGGTCGCCATTGGAACACCGTCCCCGTCGATCGCGTACGCCCCGGCGATGTCCTGCAGGTGCTGCCCGGCGAAACCGTGCCCGTTGACGGCGAACTGCTCAGCGGATCGGCCACGCTCGATCTGTCGAACATCAACGGCGAACCCGTACCGCGTGAGGTGTTCGACGGCGCTCGCGTGATGTCCGGCGCGGTCAACGGTTCCACCACGCTCACCATGCGCGCCACCGAACTGTCGCGCGACTCGCAGTACCAGCGCATCCTCGAACTCGTGCGATCCGCGCAGAACTCGCGTGCCGCCGTGGTCAAGACCGCCGATCTCATGGCCGTGCCGTTCACTGTGATCTCGTTCATCATCGCCTGCGCCGCGTGGATCGTGTCCGGCGTGCCCACCCGCTTCGCGCAGGTGCTCGTGCTCGCCACGCCATGCCCGCTGCTCATCGCCGCGCCCGTCGCGTACATGGCCGGCACGGGGCGGCTCGCCAAGGCCGGCATCCTGATCAAAGCGCAGGACGTGCTGGAAAATCTCGGCCATGTATCGCACATCTTCTTCGATAAGACAGGCACGCTTACTGTGAAGAAACCGCAGGTCGTTCGCGTGGACATGCCGATCGGCGTGGTGGGTACCGACGCCGTGCTGGGCGGTGGTGCGACTGATGCTGGTGCCGTTGTGCGCGATGCCGCCACTATGCGCGATGCCGTTGCGCAGGACGGCACCGTGCAGACCGCCGTTGCGTGCGATGGTGCTGTGCACAACCCCGACAATTCTGGGGATAACTCGGGCGGAGCTGTAGCCGAATCTGAGGAAAACTCACGTAAGTCTGGGGATAACGGCAATGCGGACGACGTGGGTCGTGTGAGCGACGCGCATCGTGCGGATAACTCTAGTGGTATGAACGATCCTGGCAATTCCAGCGTTTCCGGTGCCTTCCCCTCTGCTCTTCCCGCCGCGCGGCCGCCGCTTAACGAGGACCACATCCTCATGCTCGCCGGCGTGGTGGAAGGTTACTCCGTGCACATTCTCGCCAAGGGTATCGCCGCCGCCGGAAGCGAGGCCGTGGAACGACTCCATGCGCGCTACGATGCCGGGCAGCGTCTGTGCCCGGAGAACGGTCGTCCCGGTCACGGTCGTTCCTATCCGGTGGTGCGCAACATCAGCGAAGACGCGGGCAACGGCATCAGCGGTGAGGTCAACGGGCACAAGGTTCGCGTGGGTCGGTTCGCATACGCCACCGACGGCATGACCGCCATGGGGGCGATCGCGTCGCAGCTTGCCGATTTTGCGCACGGCGTTGGTGCATCCGGTGCATCCGACGCTGTTGCGGCATCCGGACGTGGAAGTGGGCGTGGGCATGATCTCGTCACGACGCCAGCCGAGGACGGATTCCGTAGAATTGTCGTTCCGGCGGTGCGGCACACGGACGTGGATGACGTGATCGCGGTCGATAATGGCGTTGCGCGTGATGCTACGTATGGTGATGCGCGTAACAACGCCCCGCACAACGACGGTTCTCAAGACGGCGGATTCCGCATGACGTCCGCGGCGCGCAATCGCCACGCCGCGCGCATGGCCCAGGCGTTGCGTGCCCGTCGTCATGCCGTGCGTGACCGTCTGTTCCCCGCCGATCATTTCGCCGCGCTCGCGCCCGACGAGATGGCCACCTATGTTGCGGTGGACGGACGACTCGTGGCACGCATCGTATTGCGCGACGTGCCGCGTGCCAACACGCGCGAATCGTTGGAACGACTGCGCGCGCTCGGCGTGAAACGCCTGTCGATGCTCACCGGTGACAAGATCGCGTCGGCGACGGCCATCGCGAACGAGGTCGGCATCGACGATGTGAAGGCGGAACTGTTCCCCGAAGGCAAGGTGCAGGCGGTAAAGGACGCCGCGCACGAACTGCCGAACGCACAGCCGTGGTGGGATCGTCTGCTGCAGCGGTTCGTCGGTGAATCCACGACGAAATCGGTGACGATGATGGTGGGCGACGGCGTGAATGACGCGCCCGTGCTCGCTGCTGCCGACATCGGCATGGCGATCACCGACGGCACGAGCACCGCGGCGAGCGAATCGGCACAGGTGGTGATTATGAACGACGACATCGCTGCCGTGCCCGCCGCCATTGCGATCGCCCGTCGGACCAAGCGCGTGATGCTGCAGGCGGTGACGATCGGTCTGGGATTGGCGCTGGTGTGCATGATCGCCGCCGCGTTCAACCTGATCCCGGTGGTGATCGGCGCGTTCATGCAGGAGGCGATCGACGTGGTGAGCATCCTCTGGGCGCTTACCGCCCTCGTCGATCGCGAATAGGCGTGGGGCCGTTGTGGTTGCTGGGGGTCGTTGAGGGCACTGTGCGGTGATCGCTGCGGGTCTGTAGCATGAGCACGCCAAACCCGCAGCGAAGCAGCATCTACACTGCGGTTGCGATGCGCGGACTCATCGAACCCGCAGTGGAGACATGGCTTTACTGCGGGTTCGATGTACGGACTCGATAAACCCGCAGTGTAACCCTCGCTTCGCTGCGGGTCCGATACACGCGCACGGCAGACCCGCAGCAGTGGTGCTCCGATGCTTCTTCGACGTATGCGCGTGACGGACAACCATCGTAGAAGTGGATGAGTGCTTGTCCGTCGTACGCGTACGTCAAACAGGCATCGACGATGCCATTACGGTGCTCGTCTGTCGCATGCTTACGTCGAATAAGCACTGTGTGGTTCCTCCGATGCCCATCCGGCACACGCATGCGTCAAACAAGCACGGTAGGGACGATTACGGGGTGTGTCCGACGCACGCGTACGTCAAACACACCCCGTAATCATCGTAGTGACCAATGCCACTGGCGGATGGGACGATCCACACTCACACCGTGATCTCGCCGGCGATGGAGCGAGGAATCCACGAGGCCAGATCGCTGCCGGTCAGCCCCTGCGACAGCAGGAACACGATCTTGGCGTATGCGGCCTCGAGCGTCATATCGCCCGTACCGATCGCACCAGCGCGAGCGATCGCATCGCCGGCCTCGTAATGGCCGAGCAGTACGGTCGCCTGCTGGCACTGCGACGCCACCACCACCGGCACGCCCTCGCCGAGCACGTCGGCCAGCACGTCGGTCAGCCCCGGTTCGGTGCACGGCACATTACCCACGCCGTACGCGCGGATCAGCACGGCTTCGGGACGCGGCGTAAGCATGGCCTCCAGACGAGCGGCCGTAATGCCCGGCGCCATGTCGATCACGGCGACATCGTGGCGCATGTACGGCAGCGGATCGTACCAGCCCTCGCCGCGGCTCTCATACGATTCCCAATGCCAGGGCGCACCCGTCTGGGCGAGCAGTCCGGCCGACGGCGCATCGAATCCCTCGAATGCCCACGACGACACCTTGCTCACACGATTACCGGCGATCAGATGATGACCGAAGAACAGCGAAACGCCGTGCGCACGGCCGCTCAGCACCGCGTTGAGCGCGCCGGTCACGTTCGCCGTGGCGTCGGTCTCGACCATGCCGAGCGGATACTGCGATCCGGTGAACACGATCGGTTTGCCGAATCCGGTGAGCGCGTACGAAACCGCAGCCGACGAATAGCTCATCGTATCGGTGCCGTGCAGCACCACGAACGCGTCGGCATCGTTGCGATGCGCACGCAGATCGTCGATGATCGCCTGCCAGCTGTCCGGCGTGGCACACGACGAATCGATCAGCGGATCCAGTTCCGTGTACGACACCTGATCGGGACTGATCTGCGTGCCGTCGAGCAGCCCGTGCAGCCAGCCGAGCATATCGGCACCGGGGGCCAGACCGTGCGGCGAATCGATCATGCCGATCGTGCCGCCCGTATACGTGATATGAATACGCATGGCTGATCCTTACTTCGTGGTGGCGTTCTCGGTGGAATTGGTGGAATCGGCGGCATCCGCGGCGTCGGCGTCGAGCATCTCGTCCATCAGATTGCCGTCGATGCGACCACGCACGTAGAACCATCCGATGATCATGGCGATCACGACGACCACGAACAGGGCAAGCGTCCAACGACCGGACGCGCTCG
Organism: Bifidobacterium tissieri; assembly: GCF_002259645.1. Classification (GTDB taxonomy): domain Bacteria; phylum Actinomycetota; class Actinomycetes; order Actinomycetales; family Bifidobacteriaceae; genus Galliscardovia; species Galliscardovia tissieri. The sequence goes on along the minus strand of NZ_MWWV01000009.1, from coordinate 151,360 downwards.
TCAGATTCGAGATCACGACGATCGCGAAGAACAGCAGGGAAACGTAGTTCGTGTACGGCGCGCCGGGCATACGATAATCCGGTCGGGTCTCCTCGCCGGCCTTGACCTTCTTGAGGAACGCCAGATGCGTGACGAGGATCGACGCCCACGTGCCGGCGATGCCGATACCGGCCAGATTCATGATGATGTCGAACGCATCGGACGGCAGCACGGCGTTGAGCACCACGCCGATCAGACCCAGCGCGGACGTGATGATGATGCCGCCGTACGGAATGTGATGCTTGTTCATGCGTGCGGCGAACTTCGGGCCGGAACCGGCGATGGCCATCGAGCGCAGCGTGCGGCCCGTGGCGTACAGACCGGCGTTCAGCGACGACAGCGCGGCCGTGAGCACGACCACCTGGATCACGTCGCCGGCGTGCGGAATGCCGATGCCGGAGAAGAACGTGACGAACGGCGACTCGTTCGAGGAGTACGCGGTGTACGGCAGCACAAGCGACATGAGGATCACGGAACCCACGTAGAACACGAAGATGCGGATGATCATCGAATTGATGGCCTTGGGCAGCACCTCCTTGGCTTCCTTGGCTTCGCCGGCCGCCACGCCGACCATCTCGGTGCCGCCGAACGCGAACACCACGCCCAGCGTGAGGGCGAACACGGGCGCGATGCCCATCGGGAAGAAGCCGCCATGCTCGGTGATGTTGGCCACGCCGGCGTGCGCATCGCCCACCGGAGCGCCGGTGACGATCGCCCAGATGGCGATGACCATGAACGCGATGATCGTGAACACCTTGATCGCAGCGAACCAGAACTCGGCCTCGCCGAACATCTTCACGCTCATCATGTTGAGCACGAACACGAGGGCCAGCGCGCCCAGCGCGAGCAGCCACTGCGGAACGTCGGAGAACGCCTTCCAGTAGTGGAAGTACACGGCCACGGCGGTGATATCGGCCATCACGGTGGTGGACCAGTCGAGGAAGAACATCCAACCGGTCACGTACGCGCCCTTCTCGCCCAGGAACTCACGGGCGTAGGAGACGAACGCGCCCGACGACGGACGGCGGATCGCCAGCTCGCCCAGCGCGCGCACCATCAGAAACGCAAAGATGCCGCAGATCGCATAGGCGATGGTGAGCCCGGCGCCGCCCTGTGCCAGACGGCCGCCGGCACCCAGGAACAGGCCGGTGCCGATCGAGCCGCCGATGGCGATCATCTGAATATGGCGGGGCTTGAGCTCCTTCGCGTAGCCGGCGTCGCTCTTGTCCTGCGTGACGGTGCGCGATGGCATACTTCCGGAAGCGGACCCGGCCGTCCCTGTTTTCTCTGTCTTCTCACTCATGGTTCTGTCCTTGTTGAACGGATAGGAGTGCGGGTGCAGAACGTTGTCATCTGTGCCATCTGTCGATCGGTGTGTGCCAATTGTGTGCCAATCGGTGTGCCAATCGGCATGTGTCGATCGGTGTGTCGATCGGTGTGCAATGAACGAAACGTCTCGGCCCGCGTAAACGGTGAACATAATATGACGCTTGATGGTCAACTGAGTTAACGCTGAGCATGGTAGTGCTGCGCGGGTGGGCAGGGTGTGCGACGCGCGGTGGACGGGGGACGACTGGGCGTGCGACGGTGTGCGGCGTGTGCGGAACGTGGCGTGAGTGGTGTGCGGTGGGCGTTGTGTGGCGTGGTGTGATGGGCGTTGTGTGGGGCGTGATGAACCCGCAGTGGGACGTAGCCATACTGCGGGTTTGTCGGTGGGGTGCAGTCGACCCGCAGTGTGGATGTGCCTATACTGCGGGTCTATGCGTGGGATGCGACCGACCCGCAGTGGGCGCGTGCCTATACTGCGGGTTCGTCGGCGCGGCGTGATGAACCCGCAGTGCGCCAGCCTCCTCGGTGCGGTTTTGTGCCAAATGCATGACAGGCCTGCACCGAAACCGTGGAGACCGCAGCGGAAAGCCGATTTTCCCTCTGTTCCGTAGGGCGGAAATGCGTTACCCTGTAATGCGTGACTGACACTATGAACACCAATGAACTTCGCATCGCCGTGATCGGATCCGGTCCGGCCGGCGTGTACTCCTCCGACATCCTGCTCAAGCAGCTCGCCAAGCGCAGCGAGGAACTGGGACTGCCGTCCACCGCGCGCATCGACCTGTTCGAGAAGCTCCCCGTGCCGTTCGGCCTGGTCCGGTACGGCGTGGCTCCCGACCATCCCTCCATCAAGTTCATCGCCGGCGCGCTTGAGAAGACGCTCGACAATCCGAACATCCACCTGTACTGCGACGTGGAATTCGGCAAGGACGTGACGATCGACGAACTGCTCGAGCGCTACGACGCCGTGCTGTTCGCCACCGGTGCCGTCAAGGACAAGCCGCTGAACCTGCCCGGCGCGGATCTGGACGGCGTGTACGGTGCCGCCAAGTTCGTCGAATGGTACGACGGCTACCCCACGGGCGCTCGCGAATGGCCGCTCGAGGCCGAGAACGTGGCCGTGATCGGCGGCGGCAACGTGGCCATGGACGTGGCGCGCGAACTCATGCGCAACGCCGACGATCTCAAGGCCAAGACTGATATCCCCGACAACGTGTACGAGGGCATCCAGAAGAACAAGGCCAAGGTGCTGCACCTGTTCATCCGTCGTGGCGTGGCTCAGGCCAAGTTCAGCGTGCAGGAGCTGCGTGAGATGGAGAAGCTGCCCGGCGTGCAGCTGATCATCAACGAGGACGACTTCGATCTGGACGATGAGACCATCGAGGTGGCCGGTAAGGACAAGCTCGCCCGTCAGATGGTCGAGGAGCTGTTCACCGTACGTGAGATGGCCGAGGACATGGAAGACGACGGCGACGTGGATTACGAAGGCAACCCCGCCGACCGCAAGTACTATCTGCACTTCAACTCCGCGCCCACCGAGATCCTCGGCGAGGACGGCAAGGTGAAGGCCATCCGTGTGGAGAAGACCGAGACGAGCGCCGACGGCAAGATGACCCGACTCGGCGAGTTCGAGGACTACCCGGTGGAGGCCGTGTATCACGCCATCGGCTACAAGCCCGCCACCGCGCCCGGCATTGCGTACGACGAGAAGGGTGCCCACCTGGCCAACGCGAACGGCGACGGCCGCATCACAACCGAGGCCGACGGCGGCGAGGTGCGTCCGCGTCTGTACGCCACCGGTTGGGCCAAGCGCGGACCGGTCGGTCTGATCGGCTCCACCAAGTCCGACGCGCTGATGATCGTGAACCACATGCTCGAGGATTTTGCGGCCGCTCCGGAACGCGGTCTGTTCGCCGCCGATCGCAACCCCGAATCCATCGACGAGCTGCTCGCGTCCAAGGGCATTCGCCCGATCGACTTCGCCGGATGGAAGAAGATCGACGCATTCGAGCGTGCTGAGGGCGCGAAGGAAGGCCGTGAACACAAGAAGGTCATCGAGCCGGATCAGATGCGTGCGCTCGCGCTGGACTGATCACACTGGACTGATTGCGCTGGACTGATTGGCCGCGACTGATTGCACGGATCCGGTCGGCCGGGTTAGACGGTCTTGTCGGTTGGCTGGATTCGGGCAGTCTGTCTGAGTTCCTGAGTCAGCCAAACCTGACCGCCCTACCCGGCTATCTCATCCAACGATCACCGTCCCACAATATGACCACTACCGTTCCTTAGTGTGAGCTCACACTAAGGAACAACACCTCAAAAACGTTGAAATTCCAACAACAGCATTTTTTAGTGTGATCACACTAAGGAATGGGGCAATCTCAGGGGTTGGATAGACTGGGCGGCATGGCTGAACTGAACCCGCAATCGCTCGTGACCTTATGGCAGATCGCACGGTGTGGGTCATTTTCCGCTGCGGCGAAGGCGCTTGGTTGGAGTCAGCCCGCCATCAGCCAGCAGGTGAAGAAACTCGAATCCCAATGCGGCATGCAGCTCGTTACGCGTGCCGTTCGCGGTGTGGAACTCACGCCGGTGGGTGCCATGCTCGCCCGTCATGGCGAAGCGATCGCTGACTCGCTCGCCCAGGCGCAGTTGCAACTGAATGACTATCAGCGTGGCAATTTCGCACATCTGCGCATCGTCGCACCGCCGTCGATCTGTTCCACGATCGTGGCGAAAACCGTGGTCAAGATCAGCATGGCGAACGAGGCCGACGAAGCGGGAGAGACGAACCCGTCCGGCGCTGCGTTGGGTAATCCGACGGGCACTGCATCCGGGAGCGTTTCGTCCGGCAGTGCATCTCCCGACGATCATCGTCATCATCGACTCGAGGTCAATCTTGCGCAGATGGAACCGCCGCAGGCCGTGGAACAGGTGAGCAGCGGCGAGGCCGACGCGGCCATCATCTTCCGGTACGGTACGCTGCCGCATTTTCTGCAGATCGACGATTCCCTGCAATTCGAACCGTTGGGTGTCGACCCGTTGCGTCTGCTGGTGCGCAAGACCAGCGATATCGGCCGCGCCTATGAGAAGAATCATGAGCCGGTGGATTTGACTGCGGCGCGCGGTGAGCATTGGATCGCCGGGTGTGCCACCTGCCGTGCGAATCTGCTCAAGCTCGCCAGTCGTGCCGGTTTCAAGCCCGACATCCATCATGCCACCGACGACTACTGGGCCACGCAGAATCTGGTGGAGATGGGCATGGGTGTTTCGTTGGTTCCCGCACTCGACACCCGTCTGCATCTGCAGAGTGATCTTGTGGCCTGCCCGATCGCCGATGCGGATGCCAGTCGTCAGATCGGCATCCTTACGCGAGTGAACGACACGCGCGACTCGCTGCAGTATCTGCGTGAGGAACTGACCCGTACCGCACGCGGCTATCTCAAGGATCATATGACCTACGAGCAGCCGGTCTTGGGCTGACGTGTGTTGAGCCGCGCCGATCCGCAACGATCTGCAACGATTTGTAAACGATCTGCGGCCAATCCGACGCGTGGCAATCCGGAGCCAATCACACACGTTTGCACCCGGTTTCCCCCTAATCTTCAGCAAATATCCAGTCTGAATAATTACGTTGAGTCCCATGGACCGTGAAATTCACGTGCGTGGTCACTTCAACGGCCTGAAAACCACGCTGTTATTCGCGCTGATGTGGGCCATCATCATGCTGATATGGTGGCTGACCGGCGGTAGCCGAGGCACGCTGGGCCTATTCATATGCATAGGCCTGGCCACTACGTTCGTGTCCTACTGGTTCTCCGACAAACTCGCCATCGCGTCGATGCGCGCCCAGTGGGTTTCCGAACAGCAGGCACCGGGACTGTACCGCATCGTGCGGGAGCTGTCCGCGCGCGCGGGCAAGCCCATGCCGCGTATCTACATCGCGCCCACCATGAGCCCGAACGCGTTCGCCACCGGCCGTAACGAACGGCATGCGGCAGTCTGCTGCACGCAGGGCATTCTGCAGCTGCTCAATGAGCGCGAGATTCGCGGCGTGCTCGGCCACGAGCTCATGCACGTGTACAACCGTGATATTCTCACCGGCGCGATCGCGTCGGCCATGAGCACGGTGATCACGTATCTGGGCTACTCGCTCATGTATTTCGGCGGAAGCAGCAGCGACGATGAGCGTGAAGGCGGCGGCAACATCATCGGCCTGCTGATAAGCATGATCCTTGCGCCGATCGGCGCGTCCCTGATTCAGATGGCCATCAGCCGCACGCGTGAATTCGATGCGGACGAGGACGGCAGCCGTCTCACCGGTGACCCGGAGGCGCTGGCGTCGGCACTCAGCAAGATCGAGTCGGGCGTGCAGATGGCACCCATGGCGCAGACCGCCGGAACGCAGAGCGTGTCCGCGCTGATGATCGCCAATCCGTTTACCGCGGAGGGCCTGAGCCGTCTGTTCTCCACACATCCGCCGACCAGCGAGCGCATCGCGCGTCTGATGCAGATGAGTCGTGAGCTGCGTGCCGCGGGTGCCGTTCCCGGGCAGCGTATTTCACTGCGGTAGGCGGGGATCGCATCGCGCGGTCCATGAATTCGGACGGATTGCTTTGGGCCGCGGAGATTGCGTGCTAGACTGAATCCTCGCGTCCACAAGACGCACCTTTCGCGGATGTAGTTCATCGGTAGAACGAGAGCTTCCCAAGCTCTAAAGGCGGGTTCGACTCCCGTCATCCGCTCCATGAGAAACCGTTGGGAAACCAACGGTTTTCTGCTATTTCAGATGATGTATAAGTGTCATGGCCGGCATGCCACTGTTCCGATGCCAAACGATCCGGTGGCGACAACCGGCGGCCGCGGTAAGGTCGAGGTATGCGAATGGGGAAAGTCTGCACACGGCTACGGGATATGACGCGTGTGGTGTCGGCGATGATTCTGGTGGCGTCGATCCTGCCGTTGGCCGCATGTGGAATGGACGACGGGGGAGATGCTGCGAGTCCCGCTCCGACCGCGACTGCGACCGCGTCGACATCGCCGTCTCCGCAGCCGTCTTCCACTGGCGTACCAGGCAACAACACCGCAGACAACCGCAACTGGGGTGATTCCGGTTGCGATTCGACTAAGTCCGTTCGCGTCATCATCGCGCGTGGCACCGGCGAAAGCGTGGATGACGGACTGCTCAACCCGGTGGCCTCCGCCATCGCCGATGCGTTCCCCGGCAAGGTGCAGACCACATCGCTCGACTATCCGGCCACGTTCGACTTGAACAGTGTGAACGATGGCGTGACCGCGCTCGTCGCCATGCTGGGTGGTGGCGCACAGCAGTGTCCCATGCAGAAAACCGTGCTGCTTGGGTTCTCCCAGGGTGCCGCCGTAGTGGGCGATGCGCTGTCCGATCCGCAATATCGGCTGAATACCAACGGAACCCAGGACCGGATTCCTGAGACGGCATCCCGGAATGTGCTCGCCGTGGTGATGTACGGTGATCCGCGGTTCAACGGCAAGGCAACCTATAATGCCGGCGGATTCGACCCTGCGAAGAACGGCATGCTCGCCCCGCGTGACGTTACGGCCCTGTCCGGTTATGCGCGTGACGGACGGATCGTGGACTACTGCGCGGCGAACGATATCATCTGTCAGCAGGGCGGTGTGGAGGAGGGGCATCGCAGTTATTTCTCCGACGGAACTCGCGAGCAGGGCGTCGACTTCGTGACCTCCCGGATTCATACTTCTGGGCTGTGACCCCATGGCTGGCCTAGGGTGAGCCCACGGCGGAGTTCATGGCGATCCCATTCCGTGCCCGACTGATTTCCATGAACGAACGAAGCGAATAATCGGTGCAAACGCTTGCGGTACTTGACTTCCGCACACGTGAACGTGATCATGCCGTTTGTTTGTGCACATTTTGTTCGTTATTGGCCTATTCGTAGGTTTCAATGTACAGGCATGGCATATTCGCTGGGTATAACGGATGGAAAATGGATGGGATTGTTCGTCCAAGCAAACGATGGCACGACGGCGCATGGCAGTGCATGGTCAGTCATGATGATGGAGACGACAATTGGAGGACTTAATGACGAGTGCACAACAAGTCGATATGACGATACTGGACGAGGTCGTCCGGGAGGCATCACGACGGTACATGTTCGACGCGGTGGCGGTACATCGTATTCGACTCAAAGGACCGGCGGATTACGTGACGGAGGTCGATTCCTCCATTCAGGCCTACATCAAGGGCGAACTGGCGAAGCACTATCCGGAGATCCAATTCACCGGTGAGGAAGACGACGATCCGCATGCCGATTTCAACGGTCTGGTCTGGGCGCTCGACCCAGTGGACGGCACCACGAATCTGATTCATCACATGCATCACAGCGCGATCGCGCTCGCACTGCTTGACGGCGGTACGGTGATCAAGGCGATGGTCTACCAGCCGTATCTGGATGAGATGTTCACCGCCGAACTCGGCAAGGGCGCATTCCTCAACGGCAAGCCGATCCATGTGAGCATGGTGGCCGATCTTGGCATGGCGCTGATCGGTCTGGGAACCTCACACAAGGGCATCAACCGCACGACGGCCGCCGCGCAGTTCAACATGTTCGGCAAGGTGTTCGAGAACTGCGCCGATATTCGTCGCAGCGGTTCCGCATCCCTCGATCTGGCATGGGTGGCCGCCGGCCGTCTTGACGGATTCCTCGAACGCGATGTGAAGTTGTGGGACCACGCGGCCGGACGTCTGCTCGTCACCGAGGCCGGGGGCGTGGTGACCGACTGGCAGGGCGGCGATCTCGGCAGCGCCATGCACACCAGCATTGTTGCCGGCAACGCATATGTGGCCGAACATCTGCGTGAGGTGTTCCTGCAGTAGCGGGCAGTAGTGTTCCTGTAGTGAGTATTCCTGCAGTGTTCCTGCAGTGGGTTTGTACGCAATGATCCCGTGACGGTTTGTCAGCCGCCACGGGATCATCGCATTACGTGGTCGTGATTACTTGGTCGTGGGCGAGGACGACGCGTCAGCCGAGCCTGATGCCGCCGAGTCCTTCGACGCATTCGCGACGGCGGGAACCGGCTGGTTATCCATCACATGCTGCGGGAACGTGCCGTCGAGTTTGATCATCTCGGACACGGTCACGAATGTGAATCCCTCGTTCTTCAGATCGTCGATGATGCGGGGCAGGGCCTCGATATCCTGTGAACGATCGCCGCCGCCATCGTGCATGAGCACGATCGAGCCGTTCCGTGCATGACCGAGCACGGCGTCATGGATCTTGTCGGGGCCGGGACGGCGCCAATCCTCCGTATCGATGCTCCACAGCACGTTCATGCTGATCAGATCCGTCGAGTCCACCCACTGTTGCGCCTCGAACGCGCCATACGGCGAGCGGAACATGCGCCCCGATCCGCCGGTGTTGGCCTCGATCGGCGCGAACGAATCGTTGATTTCCTTGCGCAGATCGTCGCGGGACAGCTTCGGCAGGTACTTATGGCTCACGGAATGGCTTGCCACCTCGTTGCCGGCCGCCGCGACCGCCTTCTCCTGATCCGGGAACTCGGTACCTTGCTCGCTCAGGTTGAAGAACGTGGCGTGCACGCCCTTCTCGTTGAGGATGTTGAGGATGTCCTGCGTGTACTTGCTTGGGCCGTCGTCGAACGTGAGCGCGATGTACTTCTTGCCGTCCTGCGGGTTCGGGCTCTTGGTGGTCACCTTGAAGTTCACCGGCTCCTTGAGCACCTTCTTATCGACCGTCTCCTTGGACTGCTCGCCGACCCACTGCTCCTTGACACCGTCCACGCCCTGCTGTTCCACGTACTGGATCGTGCCGCCGCCCTTGAGATTGACATCGTTGCCGAACGGGATCGCCGCCCTGACCACCTGGTGGGGCTCGGTCGTATCCTTGCCGTTCTTCACGAACAGCACGTCGCCGTCGTTGACGCGGGTCGACGCCAGATCGGATGACTTGACCTCGGTATTGCCGAGCGTGACGGCATAGCGGTCGCCGCCGTGCTCATCCAGCGTCTTGCCGCTGACCGAGAGCAGCTTGCCTGCCTGGGTGCCGAATCCATCGTTGATGTTGAGCAGCGTGATGAGCGACGTGTTGACACGGGTCTTGACCGACGTGCCGTTCACGGTGACGGTGATCGGGCGCAGTCGGTTCTCCCACATCCAGAAGCTGGTGCAGCCCGCTGCGGCCACGACCACCATGGTCATGATGATCGTCACGCACTTGCGGGCGACGGTCCAACCGTGGTTGGCCGTTGCGGTGCCGTCGCCGGACTGTCCCGATACGGTCAGAGTTGTGGGGATTACGGGGGTTCGTGCCGGTGTGCTGGCCGGTTCCGGTTCGGGCTCCGACATGGCGATGCGACCTATCGCCGGTTCCTGATGTGGCGGCTCGGTCGGCGTCTGAGTGCGGGACTCGTGTTCCGGCCTCGGTTGGGATTCCACGGTATTTGCCACGGACGTCGTTCCTGCTGCGGTGCCTGCGGCTCCGGATTCGCGCCTGGTTTTGGCCTCGTCGGCGTTCTCGGCCTTGGCCGCACGGCTGAATCGCCAGAAGAATCCACGCTTTCGTGGTTTGCCGTCGTCGTCATAATACGCGCCGCGGGCGCTGTCGCCGAAATGCAGTTCTTCCACATGCTCCGGAGTCTGATGGCGGGTCGTGCTGTCGTCGTGCAGACCGCGGCCGGCCATATCGTCGTCATTCATACGATCGTTCGGGGATGCCATGTCTACTGAACCTTTCGTGACTCCCACTGAATTACTTCGTTTTTTCGTTATTCTCTTGTATTCCTGTATCAGTGTAGGAGGGTATTACCCATGCCGATGCGGTGATCATGGGGGATACTGTGAAAAAGTTCGTCGATTGTTTGCCGTCGGTTTGGGAAAACACGGCGACGTTATGCCCACCGCGTCCCGGATGACCATATATGAAGATCGAAACATGATCGGTTCATGGCTTACGGTAACCTGTTTGCGGCGTAAACGAGCGGTTTTGCAGGTCCGCAGGATTCGGAGGAGATCATGCCTGGAATTATTTTGATCGGTGCGCAGTGGGGCGACGAAGGCAAGGGCAAGGCCACGGACCTCATCGGCACCAAGGTGGACTATGTCGCGCGTTTCAACGGCGGCAACAATGCCGGCCACACCGTGGTTGTGGGCAATGAATCGTATGCGCTGCACCTGCTTCCGTCCGGCATCATCAGCCCGAACGTGACCCCCGTGATCGGCAACGGCGTGGTGGTGGACCCCGAAGTGCTGTTCCAGGAGATCGAAGGACTTGAATCGCGCGGCGTGGACTGCTCGCGACTGCTGGTGAGCGAATCCGCGCACATCATCGCGCCCTACCACCGCACGCTCGACAAGGTGACCGAGCGCTTCCTCGGCAAGCACAAGATCGGCACCACCGGCCGTGGCATCGGCCCGGCCTACGCCGACAAGATCAACCGCGTGGGCATCCGCGTGCACGACCTCTTCAACGCCGAACACCTGCACGACAAGGTTGAGGCCAGCCTGCACCAGAAGAACCAGATGCTCGTCAAGCTGTACAACCGTCGTCCGATCGACGTGGACCAGACCACCGACGAGCTGCTCGCACTCGGCGAGCGCCTGCATCCGTACGTGACCAACACGTCGCTGGTGCTCAACAAGGCGCTCGACGCCGGCAAGACCGTCCTGTTCGAGGGCGGTCAGGCCACCATGCTCGACGTGGATCACGGCACCTACCCGTTCGTCACCTCCTCCAACCCGACCGCCGGCGGTGCCTGCACCGGTACCGGCGTGGGCCCCACCAAGATCGATCGTGTGATCGCCGTAGCCAAGGCCTACACCACCCGCGTGGGCGAGGGGCCATTCCCCACCGAGCTGTTCGACGAGCAGGGCGATTGGCTGCGCTCCCAGGGTCACGAATACGGTGTGACCACCGGACGTCCGCGTCGCTGCGGCTGGTTCGACGCCGTGGTGACCCGTTACGCCTCGCAGGTCAACGGTCTGACTGATCTGGTGCTCACCAAGCTCGACGTGCTCACCGGTCTCAAGTCCATTCCGGTGTGCGTGGCCTACGATGTGGAGAACGCCGACGGCACCCACACCCGCTACGACGATATGCCGTGCGATCAGGCCGCGTTCGCCGCCGCCAAGCCGATCTACGAGGAACTTCCCGGCTGGGAGGAGGACATCTCGCAGGTGCACAGCTTCGAGGATCTGCCGGCCACCTGCCAGGCGTACGTGAAGCGCCTCGAGGAGATCTCCAACTGCCGTATCTCCGCCATCGGCACCGGCCCGCAGCGCGATCACATCATTTCGGTGCACTCGCTGATCGACTAATTGGCATCAGGCCGGCTGGTCGGCGTCAGATCAACTAGACCGACTAGTTGGTAAATCAGACAGAAAGCGGTTCACCAATCGACGATACGGCAACCGCGCGTTGACTTCACAACGCGCATCCGGTCCTATCGCCGATTGGTGAACCGCTTGCATTTGGGCGTGGTCCGTCCTACTATTACGCACTGGTGATGGAACTCACCTGAATGTCTGGCGTCGTTGGCGACCGCGAGCGAATGTATGCGAGGGCATACGCGGCCGGTTGCGCGGGTCGGGCATTCGAACCGCATTTCCGCTGATGGTTCCTACGATTCGACAGGCGATGGCCCGGATTCCCGAGGTCATATGCAGAGCGTCGGTGCGTTGGGCGCATGCGTGTGCAGACGCGCGCGACGACGATGCGTGCGACACGTGGAAGCGCGTTGCGATGCGTGGGATGGTCGAATTCAGCGGATGCGTTTCATACTTTTCCGCCGCATTCCCTTCTCTGCGGATCGGTGTCTCTTGTGATCATTCGGATCGGTATCCCCGTTGAAATCGGTGCTTCCGTTGGATTGATACTCGTTGAATCGGTAAATCGTGCATCTGGTTTTCCATCTGGTTTCCCAGACGGAGTACGCTGGTGCCTATCGGCGTGTCGCCGTGGTGCGATGTTGCAGAGAGAAGGGTTGAGATGGGTAAAACCGTGCGGGGAGAGACGTTCGGGGACAGTCGTCCGCCGTTGGCCGATCCTGTGATCTATCTGGTGGTGTTTCTGGGCGGGTGCTTGGGAACGGGTATGCGATACGGACTGTCGTTGGCCAATTCGTCGGCGTCTGGCATGCCCGGTCCGTCCGTGTGGGACGCGATCCATCTGGGCACGTTCACCGCGAATATCGTGGCGTGTTTCGTGTACGCGGCGTTGAGCACGTACGTGTCGCGTGCCGCGTGGGTGCGCAAGCGCAGTCGTGATCTGGTATCGCGCGGATTCGGCATGGGCATGTGCGGCGGTTTGTCCACCATGTCCACGCTGGCGTTCGAGCAGCTGAGCGATCTGGGTGCCGGTAACGTGTTCGGCGTGCTGGTATATGTGCTGCTGAGCTTTGGCATCGGTACGTTGGCCGCATATGGTGGTGTGCGCGTGTCCTTGGCGATTACGCGCGTGCGTGCCGATCATATGGCGTCGAGCGTGTGGGATGGCGTGGCTGCGGCGAGAGCTTCGGAGGAGGCGGCGTCAGGTGCGATGCGTGCGAGTTCCGCTGGCTCTGCGGATTCTTCTGATTCCTTTGATTCCGCGGGATCATCCGTATCGGATGAATCCGATACGACGACTGTGACCGGAGGCGCCCGATGATGTTTTTCGCCTCGGTGCTGACGTTCCTCGGCGTCTGCGTATGCGGCGGTCTGGGTGCCACCGCACGATTCGTGCTTGATACGGCAGTCAAACTGGCGTGGAAGCACGCGTTTCCGCTGTCCACACTGATCATCAACATCATCGCGTCGCTGCTCGCGGGCATGGCCGGTGCCGCTGCGGCCGCGTCGGCGTTCCCGGATCCGTGGCATCTTATGGCGGTGACGGGATTCCTTGGTGGTCTATCCACGTTCTCCACCGCCATCAACGAGGTGGTGACGCTCGCCCGCGGCGAGCACAAGGCCATGGCAGGCTACTATCTGATCGCCTGCATCGTGGTCCCCGTGCTCTGCGCCGCGCTCGGTTGGCAGATGATGGGCGCGCTGGGGTAGCCGGGTTAGCCGGGTAGTGCCGATGGCGGCGTGCTGACGTGATTCGTTATGGCCACTTCGCGGCGGCTGCCCGGTGCCGGGTTTCGGTGCTTGCTATCAGTTCGCATGGCAGAGGTCGGCGAGCGCCGATCGGGCGGTGTCTTCCGTCTTGCCGCTGAACAGTACGACCACATAGTCGCCGGCGAGCACCACGGAACCCGGATTCGGTACGAAATCATGACTGCCGCGACGGATCGTGATGATCATCATGCCGTCCGGCAGTGGTACGGTGCCGACCGTCGATCCGGCCATTGTGCTGCCGATCTCGACGGGGTATTCGATCACACCGCTGCGGATGGCGGTTGGTTCGGCGTCGGCGGTGCCGGCGTTGTCCGGGTGCCCGGCGCGGTATCGGTCGAGGAGCACTTCGTAGATCGGTTTCGTATTGCACAGGTCGGCCACGAACAACGCGATCAATACGCATGCCGCGACGGGCAGCATATGCGTGATATTGCCCGACATCTCAACGATCAGCAGAATCGAGGTGATTGGCGCTTTCGTTGCTGCGGCGAGTGTGCCGGCCATGCCGATCGCGGCGAACACGGCCATGTATTGCGGGTCGATTGCGAGACGCGCGGTTAGTTCGCCGAAGCCGTTCTGGCCGTCGATGAGTGAGCTGAGCGATCCGCCGAGCGTGGCCACCAGTCCGCCGGTGATCGCCCCGACGGCGAGAATAGGCATGAAGATGCCGCCGGGGGCTCCGCTGGCGAAACTCGTGGCGGTGAAGAGCATCTTCACGATCAGCAGGGCGAACAGCAGTCCGATTCCCGCGCCGCCTTGTTCCACGAACGCGATCAGGTTCTCGCCGCCGCCGAGCGTGAGTGGCAGCAGCATGCCGCATGGCAATGCCACGGCGAGGGAGATGATCGGCCGGGCCATGGCCGGTACGTGGCTCATCAGCGTTTGCAGGCCAAGAAGCAGACGGTTGGTGAGCACACCGACCACACCGGTGGCGATGCCCAGCGGCACCAGCCACCAGTATTGGGCGAGCGGCAGCTGCCGGATTGTGGCGAAGTTGAGCACCGGGCGGAGACCGAAACAGTATTTGGCCACGAAGTCGCTGGTCAGTGATGCGCTCATGGCGGTGAGCAGGATGGTGGGGGAGAAGCTGCGGTGGATCTCCTCCAGCGCGAACATGGCACCGGATAGCGGGGCGCAGAACGCTGCGGACAGACCGGCCGCCGCGCCCGATGTGATCAGCGCGTTGCGATCCACCTGACCGTGGGCGAGTCGGCCGCCTGTGGCCTGACTGGTGGCTGCGCCGATCTGCACGGACGGGCCCTCTCGTCCCATCGATAGGCCGAACAGTCCGCAGAGCAGTCCGCCGGCGTATCGTACGACGAGGATCGACCATGGACGCATGCGCATGCCGCGGGTCGCCACGCCTTCGGTCTGGGGAATGCCGCTGCCCGACGCCATCGGTTCCCAACGGATCAGCCATGCGACGAACAGTCCTGCGGCCACGGCGGCCATGGCCCATACCGCGATCCACAGCGGATTGTCTCGCAGCCATGCGTACGTTGCCGTGGCGAACTGTGTGCCGTAGCTGATGCCGAGTCGGTAGAGCACTACCAGCAGTCCCACGAAGAATCCGCTGATGATGCCCTTGGCTGCGATTCGCCATTTGATCCGGCTGAAGTCGGAAAGAAAACGATGTATCTGGGTTGGTCGACGTGTTGGTTGACGTGTTGCCGACATGGATTGACGACGTGAATGGGATGGTGTTTCACGTGAAACATTGCGTGAAACAGTGGCGACGTCACGCGCTCCGTCGGATGTAGAATTATCTGGAGCGCTCCGCGAAACGCTATGTGAGCCCGACTCGACCATGCCCATCTCCTTCATTGTCGCGTCCAGCATACCGCCATGCGGGATTCGGTCCACGCAGTGGCCCGGGAGTCGGTGAGGGGGAAGGGGCGTCGTTGCGCGCCGTGTCCGCTGTTTTGAACGCGTTATCGGTTTTGATTATCGCCTATCCTCATCGAAATATGGGCTGTTTCGCATGTCCGTAACGTGACGTTCATAGCATTGGACGTTACGTATCCTATGATCCGCGTTCCACGTGAAACGCAGTGAGGGTGAATGACAATCGGCTGTACGGCCGACGACCACAACAGTACAAAGGGGAATAGCATGGCCGAGAACAGGTCTGAGCTGAACAAGAACCTTGCCCAGATGCTCAAGGGCGGTGTGATCATGGATGTGACCACGCCCGAGCAGGCGCGAATCGCCGAGGACGCCGGTGCATGCGCCGTGATGGCGCTGGAGCGCATCCCCGCCGACATTCGTGCCGCCGGTGGCGTCTCCCGCATGTCCGATCCCGCCATGATCAAGGGCATTCAGCAGGCGGTCTCCATCCCGGTGATGGCCAAGGTGCGTATCGGCCACATCGCCGAGGCCCGTATTCTGCAGGCCATCGAGATCGACTACATCGACGAGTCCGAGGTGCTGTCCCCGGCCGACGACGTCTATCACATCGACAAGACCCAGTTCGACGTGCCGTTCGTGTGCGGTGCCAAGAACCTCGGTGAGGCTCTGCGCCGTATCGCCGAGGGTGCCGCCATGATCCGTACCAAGGGTGAGCCCGGCACCGGTGACGTGATCCAGGCCGTGCGCCACATGCGTACCATGAACAAGCAGATCCGCGAGCTCGTCGGTCTGCGCGACGACGAGATCTTCGAGGCCGCCAAGCAGCTGGCCGTGCCTTACGACCTGGCCAAGTACGTGCACGACAACGGCCGTCTGCCCGTCGTGAACTTCGCCGCCGGCGGTGTGGCCACCCCGGCCGATGCCGCGCTGATGATGGAGCTCGGTGCCGAAGGCGTGTTCGTAGGCTCCGGCATCTTCAAGTCCGGTGATCCGGCCAAGCGCGCCGCCGCCATCGTGCAGGCGACAGCCAACTGGCAGGACGCCGATCTGCTGGCCAAGCTCTCCGAGAACCTGGGCGAGGCCATGGTCGGTATCAACGAGGACGAGATCCAGACCATCATGGCCGCTCGCGGCGAGTGATGCGATCGAACGATTCGCACAATTCGTCGGACGAACGCTGACGGAACGTTGACGGGATGACGTTGGCAAAGTGATGACGATATCGCGGTGTCGACTGTCAAGAAGACGGCCGACATGATGGTAGTCATCACGGCACATCGCTGTTGCGACATCATGTGTCACGACGTCATGCGTCACATGGGACGCCATCCCAACGGTAGCGCGTCATGCGTTTTGCGAGACCATCGCTTCGGCTCCTCTCTTCGGAGGGGAGCCGTTGACTTTTCACCATCTGAAACTGAATTTTTGACCATCTGACTATGGAAAGACGGGAACGACATTGGTAGTAGCCGTTGAATACATTTCCAAGGAGGAGTCCGATCAGGCGGAATCCGCCAAGCACGGCGTGACGGGCATCCTCGCCGTACAGGGAGCGTTCGCCGAACACGCGGCCATGCTCGATCGGCTGGGTGCGCAGTGGAAGCTGCTGCGTGCCGCCGAGGACTTCGACGATTCGATCGATCGTGTGATTCTGCCGGGAGGCGAGTCGACCACACAGGGCAAGCTGCTGCGCTCCACCGGACTGTTCGACAAGATCGCCGCGCATATCGCCGCGGGTAAGCCTGTGTTCGGTACCTGCGCCGGCATGATTCTGCTGGCGAAGAAGCTCGACAACGACGACAACGTCTACTTCGGCGCACTTGACGCCGTGGTGCGCCGTAACGCGTACGGCCGCCAGCTCGGATCGTTCGCGGCGAACGCGGACTTCGGCGACATCAAGGACTTCCCTCTGGTGTTCATCCGCGGGCCGTTTGTCGTGTCCGTGGGGGACGACGCCACCGTGGAGACCGAGGTGAACGGCAATGTGGTAGGTCTGCGTCAGGGCAACATCCTCGCCACCGCATTCCACCCCGAGCTCACCGACGACACCCGCATCCACGAACTGTTCCTGAGCCTCTGAGCCGTTGAGTAGACGGTCCGGTGGGCCTTCGTTAGTGTGAGCTCACACTAAGCGTGCACCCCCGCAAAACGTTGCAATTCCAACATCCCTATTCCTTAGTGTGATCACACTAAGAGATAGGGATGTTTGGTATGTGGGCAGATTTTGGTATGTGGGATTGTATGGTGACGGCATGCTCCGTTCTGGGTATAAGCGGACGTCTGGGTATAACCGGGTAGGTTAGGGGTGGCAAAGAGGGTGCTGGTGACATGGTTTTACCCAGAGCTGGTGCTCATGACCCGGTTTGGCCCAGACCTCTGTCCGGTTTGGCCCTGAGTCTTGTCCTGTGTTACCCAGACCTCTGTCCGGTTCGACCCAGAACGGGGTGGATTGGTTTTGATGTGTCCGGTGTGACCCAGATTCTTGTCCGGTTCGGCCCAGATCCCTGTCTTGAGTTACCCAGACCTCTGTCCGGTTTGGCCAAGAACGGTGTGGCGATCTTTCGGTGTATCTGGGTTTGGTTATGTACTGCGACCTTATGTAGGGGGCTGATGATTTTGATTTTCTGGTACAACGGTATACCATAGATCTCGGTACACAGTTGTACCACGTCCGACGGCCGACAGCAGCGTAAGGAGTTTCCCATGTCCCAGCGTTTCCCTGAATCCTCCAAATCGTGTGACTCATCCGAGCCGCACGAATCCTCTGTATTCCCCACATCGTCTAGAGGCCTCAAATCCCCTGAATCTCCTGAATCCTCCGAACCCTCCACGATCCGTCATCGTCGCCCCTTCCGCTGGCCGAGCCTACTCACCGACAGCGGCCGCGGCATCGCATTCGGCGGCGACTACAACCCCGATCAGTGGCCCGAAGACGTCTGGGACGACGACATCCGTCTTATGACACAGGCCGGCGTGAACACGGTGGCGTTGGGCATCTTCAGCTGGGGTCGCATCCAGCCCGCAGAGGACGTGTGGGACTTCGATTGGCTCGACCGGATCATCGACAAACTCGGCCATGCCGGCATCGCCGTCGATCTGGCATCCGCCACGGCGACCGCACCGCAATGGCTGTACCAACGGTATCCCGAAGTGCTGCCGCGTGATCGATACGGTCATGTGATCAACCCCGGCTCGCGTCAGGCATGGCGTCCCACCAGTCCGGTGTTCAAGAAATACGCGCTCGCGATGTGTCGAAAACTCGCCGAACGATACGGCGACAATCCGTTCGTCACCGCCTGGCACATGGGCAACGAATACGGCTGGAACAACCGCTATGACTTCTCCGACGACTCGCAGCGAGCCTTCCGCACATGGTGCGAACGCAAATACGGCACCATCGAGGCACTGAACGAGGCGTGGGGAACCGCGTTCTGGTCACAGCAGGTTCAGTCGTTTGACGAAGTGCTGCTGCCGTATCACATGGGCGGCGACTCCATGGTCAACCCGCCGCACTGGGCCGATTTCGAACGGTTCGGCAACGACGTACTCAGAGACTTCTACTGCGCCGAACGCGACGCGATCGCCGAGATCTGCCCCGACAAGCCGTTCACCACGAACTTCATGGTATCCACCGACCAGTGCTGCATGGACTACGCCGACTGGGCGAACGACGTCGACTTCGTGTCCAACGACCACTACTTCCACGAAGGCGAATCACACCTCGACGAACTCGCCTGCTCCGACGCGCTCGTCGACGCGTTCGCGCTCGGCAAGCCGTGGTATGTGATGGAGCATTCCACGTCCGCTGTGCAGTGGAAACCGCTCAACATGCGCAAGCGCAACGGCGAACTGCTACGTGACTCCCTCGCCCACGTGGCCATGGGTGCCGACGCGATCAGCTTCTTCCAGTGGCGGCAGTCACGGTCCGGTGCCGAGGCGTTCCACTCGGGCATGGTGCCGCACGCCGGCGAGGATTCGGCCGTGTACCGCGGCGTGTGCGAACTGGGTGCCGCGCTGCGCACGCTGTCCGACGCGGGCGTGCAGGGCACGGAACTCCGTCGTTCCGACACGGCGATCCTGTTCCACGCGGACTCCGAATGGGCCACGCGCAGCCAGACCCTGCCGAGTATGAAACTCAACCACTGGCATGACGTGCGCGACTGGTATCGCGGCTATCTCGACGCCGGTCGTCGCGCCGACATCGTGCCGCTTGACTACGACTGGAGCGGATACGCGACGATCGTGCTGCCGACCGTGATCATGCTGTCCGACGATCATGTGCGCAGGATCGCCGACTTCGTCAAGGCCGGCGGCCGCGTGATCGTCGGGTATGCGACCGGACTGATCGACGAGCATTTCCACGTCGGTCTTGGCGGATACCCCGGCGTGGGCGATGGTCTGCTGCGTGACGTACTCGGCGTGCGCAGCGAGGAGTTCAACATCCTCGGTGCCGAAGCGGACGGCGAACCGAGCGAGATCACGCTGTCGAACGGCGCCACAACCCGACTGTGGCAGAACGACGTCACGTCGGTGGGGGAGCGCGCTCGCGTAATCGCCACATACCAAGGTGCCGCGGCCGCCGACTGGGAACTCGACGGCGTGCCCGCCATCGTGCGCAATGCGTACGGCGAGGGCGAGGCGTGGTACGTGGGCTGCGACCTGAATCGTGCGGATATCGCGCGGCTTGTGCGCGAACAGCTGGGCGACGTTGCCGACGGGCCGGACGGCGAACTGGCCGGTGATATTGCCGACGGGCCGGACGGCGAGGTGATCCATACCGTGCGCGAAGGCGCGGATCAGGACGCCGGCGAGACCGTGCGATTCGACTTCATCATGCCGCGCGGCAAGGAGGATGTGGTCGTACACAATGTGCTTGGCGATCCGATCGTCATGCATCGTTGTGAGAAGATCAACGACGGTAATGCGAACGTTCGTGATTACGTTCTGCATCGCAACGCCATCCTCATCACCCGCACTGCGGAATGATGTCGATGTCATAACGCCGATCTACGCGGTCACACAATCATTCCGCATCGTCCCGTATTGGTCATGCGGCTCCGTAGTATGGCAATGACTGGGCGTATTTCCGTGCCCGACCGCGCGCCCAACGTTGTCTGGCCCCGCCTGACCGCGCGCCCAACCACTGTCATGATCACCGTGATGAAGGAGTCTCATGCCCATGCCACAGCACAGAAAACGCGTGACGTTGCGTGACGTGGCCGAGGCCGCCGGAGTCTCGCTCAAAACCGCATCCAACGTGGTCAACGGCAACGGGCGCATGACGGACGCCACGCGCGACAAGGTGCAGTACGTGATCGCCGAACTCGGCTATCGCGTGAATGTGTCGGCGCGCAATCTCAACCGTGGGATCACCGGTTCGATCATCCTTGCCGTGCCCATGCTGTCGGCGCCGTACCTCGCCAATCTGGCGAGCGCCGTCATCGAGGCCGCCCGGTCGCACGAGTACTCGGTGTTCGTCACCACGTATGCGGAAGGATCGGCCACGGGCGCACGCGCGCTGCTGCGATCGTTCAACAGCACGGTCAGCGATGGCGTCATTCTGTCGATGTCGGAGATGGAGCGGCTTGAGCCGGACGATCTGAGCGTGGATTTTCCGTTGGTGACGGTTGGGTCGCGCACGGCTTGGGATCTTGTCGATCGCGTGACGACCGACGAGATCGGCGACGCTACGCGGGCTGCCGGATATCTGATCGATCGCGGCAGCACGCGACTTGCGGTGATCGGCGCACATTGTCAGTACGATCACGATGCGCTGGCCGATGCCGCCGACGGCAACGCGGAACTGCGACTTCGCGGCATAATCGAGGAATGTGAACGGCGTGGAATGCTGCTGGACCCCCGATTGGTGGGTGTGACAGGGCATGATTGGACGATCGGCAACGGTCAGGCCACCATGCAGCGGCTGATCGATACCGGAACCGCTTTTGACGGCGTGGTCTGTCTCAACGATCAGCTGGCGATCGGCGCACTGACCGCGTTGCATCTGGCCGGACGTGACGTGCCGGGCGATGTGCAGGTGATCGGATTCGACAACAACGAGGAATCGCGGTATCTGCTGCCGCCGCTGACCACCGTGGACTCGTCGCTCGACTGGATCGCGTCCACTGCGGTTGATCGTATGCTTGCGCGCATTGCCGCAAACGCGGGAAACACACGGGGGAATGGCGGTGAGGCCATTCCCCCGGAGACGTTGCGTACGCAATCGCGGATCATCGAGCGTGCCACCACGCGATAGCGGTGACGGCACCGGCCGGTTGGCCCGGTGCACCCGGTGGGCTCGGTTGTCTCGGTGCACCCAGTGCACCCAGTGCACCCAGTGAACGCTACCCGTTGATTACCACTTTCTGGTTGACGAACTCCTTCAGTCCCAGATCGATCAGTTCGCGACCGTAGCCGGAGTTCTTCACGCCGCCGAACGGAATATCCGGTCCGGACGCGCTCGACCGGTTGATCGTCACCATGCCGGTGTCGAGTCGTCGTGCGATCTCCTGTGCATGATGCACATCCGCGCTGAACACCGAACCACCCAGCCCGTACGGGGAATCGTTCGCAATGCGAATCGCATCCTCCTCGTCCTTGGCGTGGTACAACTGCGCCACCGGTCCGAAGATCTCCGTACGTGCGGCGGGCGTGCCCTCCGGAATATTCGTGATCAACGCCGGCGGGTAGAACGCGCCTTCGTTGGGCGTGCCGTCGGCGGACCATCCGGGCACTTCCGCTAGATATTCGATCGACGCGCCCTGCGCCACGATGTCGGCCACCTGACGCTCCACCTGAATACGCGCGTGCACGCTCGACAGCGGGGCCAACGTGGTCGTGGGATCCGCGGGGTCGCCGGCCACCAGCTTCGCGGCCTCGGCGCGGTAGCGGTCCACGAACTCGTCATAGACGTCATCCACCACGATGAACCGCTTCGACGCGACGCACACCTGACCCGCGTTGCGGCAACGACCGCGCACGGCCCATTCGGCGGCGGCCGCCACATCCGCGTCCTTCAGCACGATGAACGCGTCCATGCCGCCCAGCTCGAGCGTGCTCTTCTTCAGATGCTTGCCGGCCAGCGACGCGATCACCGCGCCCGCGTGCTCCGATCCGGTGAGCGCCACGCCGCGCACATACGGGCTGGCGATCACATGCTCGGTGAGCTCATGCGGCAGATACAGGTTCGTGAACACGCCGTCCGGCGCGCCGGCCCGGTGGAACAGTTCGGACATGAGCGCCGCGCACTGCGGCACGTTCGACGCATGCTTGAGCAGCACTACGTTGCCGGCCGCCAGCTGCGGCGCGGCCACGCGAATCACCTGATAGTACGGGAAATTCCACGGCTCCACCGCGAAGATGATGCCCAGCGGATCGTTCACCAGATGCACGTTGGTGTCGCCGAATCCTGCGGTCTGCAGCAGCTTCGGCGCGAGCAGCGACTCGGTATGCTTCACGTAGTACCGCAGAATCGCCACGCACACATTGACTTCGGCCACCGCCTCGCTCGTGACCTTGCCCATCTCCAGCGTGAGCATGGACGCGAACGCCTTGCTCTCGTGCTCGAGGATGTCCGCGGCGGCGGACAGCACCTTGGTGCGTTCGGTAAGCGGCTCGTCCCGCCACCATTCGTATGCGTGATGCGCCACGTCGAGTGCGGTGTCCACCTCTTCAAACGTGGCCATGGGGAAGGTTTTCAGCGTTTCCCCGGTGTACGGATTAGTCGTTGCATATGCCATTGCGGTCTCCTCTCTGAGGACCTGCGGTCGGCGGTGACGAGCGGCGTCGGTGCCGGTCATCCCCCCCACCGGACGAGTGCCAGTCGTTGCCGATATTGTTCCTGTCGTTGCCATGATTTCGGCTTCGACACAACGTCATTATCCCTCGAAAAGGGGGCTTTGCATAGATGCCTTGGCCGGGAGCGGTCGCTGTTCTTCCGGTATTCGTACAGTATTCGTTTGTTGTTCGTGCAATTATCCGGGGATTTGCTCTCGTGCAATCCACGATGGTGGTGTGCTGTGTTGTAGTGTGCTGTGTTGCGTTGTGCTGTGCTGCATTGGGCTTCGATGAGGCACGGACGTGCGCCGATATCGTGTTGTTGCGTGTGCTGTTGCGTGGGTCGTTACGTGGGCCCCGATCGGCATGGTGTTGGGCATGAAATCCTCTCGTGCGGAGGGCGCGCCGCAGAGTAATGTGGCCGACGTGAGTGAGGCAAAGAACGTGACGAATGACAAGAACGTGAAGAATGACAAGCCCGTCGACAACGGTGAGGGATCGTCCACGCTCGGCGAGGGACGTCCCGCAAGCCACGTATGGATGATGCTGATCGGTGTGGGCATCCTGTCCGGATTCCTGTCCGGCCTGTTCGGCATCGGCGGCGGCACGGTGATCGTGCCGGCTCTGGTGTTTCTGGGGCTGTCGCAGCGTCACGCGGCGGCCACGTCGCTGGCGGCGATCATCCCCACATCCATCACCGGCGTGATCTCGTACGCCACGGGCAACGATGTGGACTGGATCGCGGCGCTGCTGCTGGCGTGCGGTCTGGTGGTCGGATCGCAGATCGGCAGTTGGCTGCTCGCACGACTGCCGGAGGTGGTGTTGCGCTGGGTGTTCGTGGTGTTCCTCGTGTTCGTGATCACCTCGCAGATCGTGTTCACGCCGTCGCGTGACCATACGATTCACATGACCGTGATCACCGGTGTGCTGCTCGCCCTGCTCGGCGTGGGCATCGGCACGCTTGCCGGTCTGCTGGGCATCGGCGGCGGTGCGGTGATGGTGCCGGCGCTGTCCGTGCTGTTCGGGGCCAGCGATCTGATCGCGCGTGGCACCTCGCTGCTGGCCATGTTCCCCAGCTCGATCGCCGGTACCATCGCCAACACCAAACGCAAGCTCGTGCATCTGCGCAACGGCCTGACCATCGGCATCACCGCGGCCATTATCGCGCCGCTCGGCACGCTGGCCGCCGGCGCCGTCTCGCCGCGTATGGGTGCCAACCTGTTCGCGCTGTATCTGTGCGTGCTGCTGGTCCGCAGTCTGTGGACCGCGGTGAAGATCACGCCCGGTCTGCGCGAGCGTTTCGTGCGCAAGTAGTTAGTGTCGGGTGCCGGTGCCGGTGCCGGTGCCGGTTCCGGCAGGGTTTTCCTGCCCTGTTGATGATTCGGGTCTTTTGCTGCTGGGAGCTGGGCTGTCTGCATGCCGCTGATAGGAATCAGATCTGGCGCATGGGCGCTTCAGGGTGCACGGCGCAGGTCTGGTCTCCTCGTAGGCGCAGGCGGAAGCCCTCTACTCCTACTGCTGATTGGACTGCGTGGATGCGCCGCCCGACAGGGTACCCTGACCCTGACCTTGACCGCTGCCGGGGACGACTGCCCGTTCGACCCTGCGCCGCTCTGCGGGCCTTGCTGGCCGTTGCTGCCGCCTTGGTTTGGAGTGGTCTGTTGCGGCTGGTCCTGCTGGCCGCCACCGGGTTGCTGTTGCGTGGTGTCGGGTTGCTGCTGAGTACCGTTGCTGCTGTTGTTGCTCAAGTCGTCGGTGCTGTCGTTGCCTCCGGTGCTGTACTGGTTACGGTTGTAGCCGTTCCCTGAATAACGGTTGGTCGACTGGCCGCTGTTGCCTGAATTGCTGGAATTAGAACCGTTGGAGCTGCTATTCGACCGACGACGAGTGGAGCTGCCATTCGAGTTCGACGATCCGGAACCGCCGCCCACGCTCGACTCCTCACTCGGCATGGAATCCTTCACATTCGTCGTGGCGGTCTCCAACGCGGTCTTCGCTTTCTCCAGCTCGGCGGCAGTCGCATTGGTCTTCTTCTCCGCAGTCGTCGCGTTGTCGATCGCCGTCTTCAATGCGGATCTGGTCACATCGTCCACCACGCCGTCGCTCGTGTCATAGGCCGTCTGCGCGCTTGGCAGCAATGCCGTGATCTGCTGCTTCAGCGTGCTGATCGTTTGCGAATCCTTGCTGGTGTTCACCGCCTTGGCCGCCGCATTCACGTTTGCGATCGCCTTGTCAGTCTCCGAGATCAGCTTGCCGTTGGCGTCCGCAGCCGCCCGCAACTCCGCCGTGGGCATGGAGTTACGGCAGTCGCGCACATTGCCGGATACGTTCGCATCGTTGATGACCTGCTTGAGTTTGCTGACCGTGGTAGCGTCGGACACGTCGGATGCCGCGGTGGCGGCCTCGTCCTGGGCGTCCTTGATCGCGGTCTTGAGCTTCTTGGTGGCGCTGTCGTAGTCGTTCACTGCCGTCGCGCAATCCTGCATGGCCGTGGAATGCGCCCGATTGTCGTTCACGTTTTTCCAGACCAGTACGCCGGCGACCACCAGCACGATCGCCGCGATCGCTGCGATCACCAGGCGCACCAGACGGCGGCGCTGCTTGGCGCCACGCTTGTTTCCGCCCTTCCCCGCGTTGCTACTTGCAGCGGTTGCGCTGGACGGTGACTCGTTCTGATCGCTGTGCGCCGGAACGTTGATCTTCGGCATGACAACAGTTTCGGACGATGCGTTACCCGAACCTGATTCCGGAACGGCATCGGTGACCGGGCCTGCGTTGGTCGCGGCCCTGGGAGCTGACGGCGTGAACGCCGGGGCGACCGGAGTCGTGGCACCTTCCGCCACATCGCCGGCGGCTGCGATCGGCGTACTGAAATCCTCCAGCGTCGCTTCCTTGGTGGTCGCATCCTGTGATATCGGAGCGATCACCGTGGTATCCGCCGCGAGATCCGGCATCATCGAATCGGGGATGTCGTGCTTGGCTGCCGGGGCGAATACAGGTTCCTCGGCTGCAGGCGACGGTTGAGCAACCGGACGCAGCACCTCCGTTGCGCCTGATTCGGCTACTGGGCTTGGCGTGGTTGTTGCGCCGGTCAAGTCGGGGGCGTCATCAATCGTATCGGTTGTCGGTGTTGCCGTGGCGGGTGCAGCCGGCGTATTCGTTGTCCCCAACACGGTTGTAGCGTCACTCGTGATGGTGCTGGCCGCGCTCGCGATATCAAACGGTTCCGGGAACGACAGATCGGGGATGTCCCAATTGGAAAGAGCATCGTACGAATCGTCGCTGGTGCCGGCGAGTCCCTTGTCGTTGCCGTTGTCGTGCTTGTGCTTGTCGTCCCTCGTATCGTCTGTTTCAAAGTCAGTGTTATTACTGCCGGTCATGTTGTCACTTCCCCACACAACCGGGCCGGCCGTTCCTCTCGCGGTCGCCCGTCCTGTCGAATTCCAACTGCATCTTAGACGTGATTTGTGGCTGTGGCGCGGTGTTTTGAGGAACTGCGGACGGCAGATAGGCCTCGTTCCCGGGCAGGGGAGGCACATGCGGATTTCCCATCATTGTTGAAACTTTGAATTTGAACGTTAAAATAGCCATGGTGGTACGTTCGTCCATCAGACCGCAGGCGTTATATTTGGACGGACCGCAAACCGGCATGGTGCTCGAACCCAGACAGGAGAATCAGGACAATGACGACTGAACAGCGCAAGCCTCTACCCGATACGATCCGCACGAACGGAGCCGAGAAGAACCCATGGTGGGCCAACGCGGTGGTCTATCAGGTCTACCCGCGCAGCTTCCAGGACACCAATGGCGACGGTTACGGCGATCTGCCCGGCATCACCAGCCGTCTCGACTATCTCGCCGATCTGGGCGTGGACGTGATCTGGCTGTCGCCCGTCTACAAGTCCCCGCAGGACGACAACGGCTACGACATCAGCGACTATCAGGACATCGACCCCATGTTCGGCACGCTCAACGACATGGATGAACTACTTGCCGAAGCGCACGACCGCGGACTCAAGGTGGTCATGGATCTGGTGGTCAACCACACGTCCGACGAACACGCCTGGTTCCAGGCCTCGCGCGACAAGAACGACCCGCACGCTGACTGGTACTGGTGGCGTCCCGCCAAGGAAGGCCACGAACCGGGCACTCCGGGTGCGGAGCCGAACCACTGGGGCTCCTACTTCGGCGGATCGGCGTGGGAATACGATCCCAAGCGCGGCGAATACTACCTGCACCAGTTCTCCAAGAAGCAGCCCGACCTCAACTGGGAGAACCCCGACGTGCGCGCCGCCGTATACAAGATGATGAACTGGTGGCTCGATCGCGGCGTGGACGGCTTCCGCATGGACGTGATCACGCTGATCTCCAAGCACGTGGACGCCAACGGCGAGCTGCCCGGCGTGGGTGCCAACACCGAATCCGACGGCCCGATCGGCCCGGACGGCTACTCCAGCCCGAACCCGTTCTGCGCCGACGGCCCGCGTCAGGACGAATTCCTCGCCGAAATGCACCGCGAGGTGTTCGATGGCCGCGAAGGCACGCTCACCGTGGGCGAGGCCCCCGGCATCACCGCCGAACGCAACCAGCACATCACCGATCCGGCCAACCGCGAACTCGACATGCTGTTCCTGTTCGACCATGTGGAGCCGGGCGGCGGCCAGTCCAAGTGGACCGCCGAACCTTGGAAACTCACGCATCTCAAGCACTGCCTCGCCGGTCATCAGCACGCCGTGAAGAAGACCGGCTGGACCAGCCTGTTCTTCAACAACCACGATCAGCCGCGCGTGGTCTCGCGCTGGGGCGACGACTCCACCGACGAGCTGCGCGTGCGCTCCGCCAAGGCCATCGCGCTGCTGCTGCACATGCACCGCGGCACCCCGTACGTGTATCAGGGCGAGGAGCTGGGCATGACCAACGCCTACTTCGACTCCCTCGACCAGTACCGCGACCTCGAATCGATCAACATGTACCATCAGCTCACCGAGTCGGGTGTGATGACCCCGGAAGCGATGATGGACGCGCTCAAGGCCATCAGCCGCGACAATTCGCGCACGCCCATGCAGTGGGACGCCACCAAGTACGCCGGATTCACCGCGCCGTACGCGCCCACCGAACCGTGGCTGCCGGTCAACGACAACCGTGACGTGGTGAACGCGAAGAAGGAGAAGCGCGGCCCCGACTCCGTATACAACTTCTACAAGAAGCTCATTGCGCTGCGCCATGAGAACCCGGTGATCTCCGCCGGCGAGTGGGAGATGCTCGACGCCGACGATCCGCAGGTGTACGCATTCGTGCGCACGCTGCGCGACCCCAGCCTCGGCGGCGGTATCGACGGCTCCGGCGAGCGCAGGATCGTGGTGGTGGTGAACATGTCGAGCGAGTCGGCGAAGATCCCCGCCGAGGCGGCCGACCTGCTCGGGCTGGGACTGGCCGGCACCACGCTTGGCGGCGTGAGCGCCGACCGCATCCTGATCAGCACCTACCCGACCGAGGATACCGCGGCCGACCTGCTCTTCGGCAAGCTCGCTCCTTGGGAGGCCTTCGCCTACGAGCTGTAGTCCGGCGGTCCCATAGTCCTATATCCCGCGCCCAGTCTGCGCCCCCTCCGTCCGTTACAATGACGATGGCGGAGGGTGCGCGAATCATCGCGCCGGCCGATGCGTAGTGGTGCTCATTGTCTAGTGGTGCTAGTGGTGCGGACTGCAGGAGGTTGCGGAATGGTCGGAATGCGTGACGTGGCGCGCAAGGCCGGGGTGTCGCTGAGCACGGTGTCCCTGGCGGTGAACGGCACCGGATACGTGGCGGACGCCACGCGCGAACGCATCGAAGCAGCCATGGCCGAACTCAACTACGTGCCGAACGAACTGGCCCGCAACCTGTTCCGCGGTCGCACCAATCTGATCGGAGTGACCATCCCCACCGTCGCGCACCCGTTCTTCGCGCAGCTCACCGCCGCATTGCAGCGTCATCTACACGACGTCGGACTGCGTATGATGCTGTGTTCCACGGCCGATCAGGAGCGCGGCGAAAGTGAATACATCGACATGCTCAAGCGGCAGATGATGGACGGCATCATCATCGGTTCGCACACGAACCAGCGTCCCGAATACTGGCAGGGCATCGGCCGGCCGGTGGTGGCGTTCGACCGATTCCTGGGGGAGGGGATCTCGTCCGTCTGCTCGGATCATGTGCAGGGCGCGCATCTGGCCGCCCGACTGCTTATCGATTCCGGCGTGCGTCATGTGGTGGAGATCGGTGGTCCGCGCTCGCAGTTCCATGATCTTGCCGTGGCCTCGAATGCGGGCGATGTGGATGATGAGAGTTTCGCGTCGGTGCTGTCGGCCACGGTGGACGCCGACGACACCACATTCCCCACGGTTCGATACCACCTGACGTTCGAGCGTGATCTGGCCGAGGCCGGTGTGCGCTGCGATTATGTGGCGGTGGATCATGTGAGTGATCCGTCGCTGTTCGAGAAGGCCGCCGAGGATGCGATTCGTCGATTCCCCGATGCGGATGCGATCATTGCGCCGGATCTGGCCGCCGCGCATTGCGTGCGGCTGGCGTTGCGTGAGGAGCGGGTTGCCGCCTCGGCCGCCGCTGGTTCGTCCGTGCCCGGCTCGGTTCGGCGTATTCCCGACGATCTGCAGATCATCGCCTATGACGGCACGACGGCTGCGGAACTGGCCGGTATGACGTTGACCGTGATTCGTCAGGATCTTGACGCCATCGCGGCGAAGCTTGTCGAACGCATGCAGGAGGCCATCGCCGCGGAGAACGATGCCGATTCGCATGGTAAGCGTGAGCGTTCGTCCGCAGCCGGCTCCGGCTCCCTGTCCGAAGCGTCGTCGTCGGTCGCCGCATCCTGCGATCTGATCCCCGTCACGCTGGTCCGAGGCGAAACCACGCGCTGACGCTGTTTGACTGACACTGTTTGGTGGCAGGTATCCGTCCGCCTCAGTCGTGATCGTTGCGCCCGACGGGTGTGGACGTGGCGGAGAATCCGAGGAGCATGGCACCCAGAACCAGCATGATCGACAGCCAATGCCAGTCGGTGGTGCAATATATGACGATGCCGGCGATCAGTGCGATCCAGATTGTGGCGACCTTGACCCATCCGCGTTTCTGATCGGGGCGACGTATTCGACTCATTGTGTCCTCACAATCTGCCGTTGCCGGCCGTACCCTCCGACGGAACGGCGTTCTGCGGCGCAGTCTGCCTGCT
This sequence comes from Bifidobacterium tissieri, assembly GCF_002259645.1. Taxonomy (GTDB): domain Bacteria; phylum Actinomycetota; class Actinomycetes; order Actinomycetales; family Bifidobacteriaceae; genus Galliscardovia; species Galliscardovia tissieri. The sequence goes on along the minus strand of NZ_MWWV01000009.1, from coordinate 121,031 downwards.
GCCGGTGACAATTCCCATTGTATCGAGCGCTGGCGCTGAGCAATTACGGGCTGAACAAGACGAAATCCGCGATTCGTAGTGGGTTACGGACGTTTCGGGGCCGAATTCCGTCCGCAAACCACTACGAATTCCGGATTTCGTCCATATGGGCCCGTGTTGTGCGGTGAATTGCATCGGTGGGCGAGCACCAGACGACCGACCTGCTGGCCGAACCGCCGGTCGTCACCGTGTGATTGCCGCATCGCCTCTGTGCCGTCAGCGTTCATACGTTCATTTCCCGTTCCTATGCACGGTCTAATATGCGAATCGGAAGTAGGGAATCCGTATTCGCGAGCGATGCGCGCGACTGCGTGACACACGTAATCGACTGACGTGTGGGAATGAGAAGGGACGATTCATGAACGAGGATTTCAAGCGTCCGGGCATCGATGACAAACCCGACCCGGACAAGGTGCTGACGCCGGAGGACAAGGCGGCGATCGCGCGTCTGGCGGTGCTGCCCGAGTCCGCCGAACCGGAGGCGAGCCGCACCGAGGCCGCTGTGCAATCTACCAAGCTGGCCGCCGAGGCCGCCGCCCCCATGGCCGCCGCCGCATCGGTCGCTTCGATCGACGCGGCCGTGCCCGACCCGAACTCCGCGTTCCTCGACATGCGTGACCCGATGGTCGCCGCCGACGGCACGCGTCCGGGCAAACTCGACATCACGCGTCTGACCATCGCGTTCACGCTCAGCGCCGTGCTCTGCGCCATCCCGTGGATGGCCCTGGGATCGGTCGTGGTCCCCGAAATGCTCGACCGCATCGATCCCGCCGGCCGCGAGTCCATGTTCGCCGCGATCAACGCGGTTGGCGCTATCGTCGCCCTGATCTCCAACGTGCTGTTCGGCGCACTGTCCGATCTCACGCGCACGAAATTCGGCCGTCGCACTCCGTGGATCGTGGCTGGCGGCGTGCTCACCGCGCTGTTCGTGCTGTTGCTGGGGGCCACACACGCGTTCCCGGCGATGCTGTTCGCCTGGTGCGGCATGCAGTTCGGCTACAACATGATGCTCGCCCCGTTCGTGGCGTCCATGGCGGACCGCCTGCCCGACAAGGTCCGCGGCCGCGTATCGCGCTGGTATGGCACGGGCATCGCCGTGGGGCAGATGCTGGGTCTGCTTGTCGGCGCGGGAATCCTCGCCGCATCCGGTGTCGATACGGGCGTCTTCGGTGCCGGCGCGACCGATCTGTCCGTGTTGCGTACCGTCTTTGCCCCGTCTGCTCTCCTGTTCGCGCTGATCGGCATCGTCGTCGTGCTGATCTGGCCGCGCGAACCCTCCAGCGTGGAACAGGCCAACGTGCGGTTCGACATGCACGCCCTGCTCGCCGATTTCCGTCCGCCGCGTCATGCGCCCGACTACTACCGCCTGCTGGTGGCGCGCACGCTGATAATGGCCGGCTACGGCATCGTCCCCATGTATGAGCTGTATGTGCTCAAGTACTATTCGTTGGCCAGCGTGATCGCCGGGCCGGGTGCGTTCGTCACGTCCGCGCCGGCGTCGTTGCCGGTCGCCATTGTCATCGCGACGATGGCCGTGATCGCATTGGCCGCATCGCTGGTCGCCGCGCTCGTGGTCGGTCCTCTGGTCGATCGGTTCGATGTGAGTCGCAATCTGGTGATGGTGTGCGGTCTGCTGTGCCTGATCGGCGTGATCCTTCCATGGATCCTGCCCAGTGCGCTCGGCATGTGGCTGTTCGCCGCGATCGCCGGTTTCGGCTACGGTCTGTACAACGCCGTCGATCATGCGATGAGCATGACGGTGCTGCCTGATCCGTCCGACGCCGGTCATGATCTCGCCGTGCTGAACCTGACGAATACGCTGAGCGTGGTGCTGTCCGCGATCGCCGGTGCCGTCGCGGTGGTGTTGGGTGGCTACTCGTGGCTGTTCTGCGTCGCCACGGTCATGATCGCCGCGGCCGTCGTGCTGTTCTCCACGATCAAAACCGATCGCTGATGGGCGTCAGCCGGTCGTCAGCGATCGTCGTCACCACCATAGATCCGCCGCAATGCCTTTGAGTCGCAGCACCGTCTCAAGGAAGAAGTAGTCGGCGTACACGATCGGGATGTGAATGCGTTCGGGATCGTGATATTCGACCGAGCATAGCTGTACCAGACCGTCGCGGTCGGCGTCCCAGTCGCCGGCGCGGTCGTCCACGGCGTGCAGCATGGTCAGCGAGTTGGCGAGGCACCAATCCGGGGTGAGCGCGGGCGCGGGTTCGTCGGTCGAAGTGTCATCGACTGCGGTCTCCTCGGACTGCCGTTCCGCGCATTCCTTGAGCGCGCGGGCCAGTTCGAGCAGTCCGTCGGCCGCCACGCAGGACGCGATGGCATCGTAGTAGAGCGGCTCGTCGGGCTGACGGAAATCCAATCGTGCCAGTCCGCCGGTCACCGTCACCTGTTCCACGAAATAGCGGGCCACGCGACATGCGGCGTCGAGATACCGTCGGTCGCCGGTGTGCCGGTACATGAGCGCGAATCCGTAGATCGCCCAGCTTTGGCCGCGGCTCCACGACGAGCCCTCCGCGTACCCCTGACCGGCGGGCGCGCCCACGAATTCGCCGGTTTCCGGATCGAACTGCACGATGTGGTTGCATGATCCGTCGGGTCGTACGATCGTGCGCAGCATGGTGTCGGCGTGCATGCGGGCGATGGCGGCGAATCGCGGATCGTTGGTCTCCCGGCTCGCCCAGAACATCAGCGGCATATTCATCAGCGAATCGACGATCGCCCAGCCTTCCCGTCCGGGCTCGTTCCATGCGCGGATGAACCGTCCCACGGGATTGAACCGCCCGGCGAGCATGGTGGCGGCGTGCAGGGCGTGGATGCGCGCGGTCGGACTGCCGGTGATGCGCCAGTCCGCCACGCCCGACAGCAGCCAGACGAATCCGAGATCGTGATCCACACGCTCGTAGTCGGCGAGCACCGGATAGAGCACGGTCTCCTCGATCTCACGTGCCGGTGCGGCGAACGCGAACGAGCATGACGGCAGATGCGCCAGACTGCCGGGCTGTTCCGCATCGCGCAGATTGGCGAGAAGATCCTTCGGATCGGCGGGGTGGTCGGAGACGTGGACGCGTTCGGATCGGCCGAACAGCATGCCGGTCGTGGGTGCGGCGTTGGAACCATGCGGGTTTGCCGTTGCGTTCACGTTGGCGACCGTGCTCACGCCTGCGGTCGTCGGGTCGGGCGCGGTGTTGGCGGCCGACGTGCGGTCGAGGCATGCGGTGGCGACGGTCATCTGCCAGAGGATGCCGGGCCAGAATCCGTTCACCCACCAGCCGGGAAACACCTCGGCCATGTTCTCCTCGTAACGGCCGTCGTGTGCGATATACGGAATCTGCGCGCCCACGCGTTCGCGTTCGGCGGCGAATTTCTCCACCAGTCGGTCGGTCGTCTCGTTGATCCATGTGGATTCGCCGTCGGTCAGTTGTGCACCGAACGTGCTGTGCACGTCGAACGTCATCGTCCCTCCTTTGGGCCGTCATGCATCGTCACATCGTTGCGCGCACTCCCGTTTCGGGTGGTCCGTTGTGCGCGCGAACATCCTGTCAGTAATTGTACAATTAAATGAGATCAAAGTTGATCATTTCTGATAATTGGTGAATTCGAGCGTATGGTTCCGGAACACAACGCGCGTTGCGTCGGTCTGTTCGGCAGAGTGGCACATCCTATTGTGATTGCGCAAACATGACTGTATTTGATTGGATCTGCATATCCGGTCGACTCGGCTTGCATCTCCATTCCCCTTGCAATGCGTGGGATTTTGACCGCACAACGACATTGTTCGGTTTGCGCGGGCATGGATATTGCGGCTATTCTGAACGGTAACGATTATTGGCGATTAAGGTTGATCGGCTCTGATCGTAATGGAAGACGAAGGCACAATGAGGAGGCGCCTTCGCCCTACACGAGGAGGTGAAGTATATGCGTACGCATATCAAGCAGGGGAGGGGGATCGTATGAGCAATAAGCCCAAGCGTTTCTCCTCTCCCAAGAAACTCGCGGTGGCCATCGCATCCGTGGCGATGTTCGCACCGTTCGTGGCCGTGGGCACCGCATCGGCGGCACCCACCGACCCGGTCGAGGTGACGGTCAACGGCAGCGACGTCGCGGCCGCGGCCAAGAACCGCAACGGTCTGACCTTCAAGGGATTCGGTGTGCTGAGCGCCAATTCCACCAGCGCCCTGCTGATGGACTACAAGGCCCAGAACCCCGAAGCCTACTGGAATCTCATCAACACGCTGTTCGGCGGCGACAACCCGATCATGAACACCGTGAAGATCGAGATGGGCAACGACCGCAACACATCCACCGGTCCGAACGCGGCCACCATGCGCTCGTCCGACGAATACCCGAACGTGGCCCGCGAGCCCGGCTTCCAGCTGGCCGCCGACGCCATGAAGGTCAATCCGAACGTCAAGGTGAGCATCCTGCGCTGGCGCAGCCCCGCCTGGGTCAAGAGCAACGACGACGTCTACAAGTGGTACAAGAACACGATTCTCGCCGTGTACCGCCAGTACGGCTACATGGTCGACTCCGTGAACCCGCACATCAACGAATCCGGACCGAACTTCGCGTGGACCAAGGACTTCGCCAACCGCGTGAAGACCGACGAGGTCGGCTTCATCGGCGCCGGCACCACCAAGGACCTTGACGGCAACGACGTGCTCGCATGGAGCAGCGACGCCGAAAAGGAGGCCTTCCACAAGATCCGTACCATCATCTCCGACGAGGTTGGCACCGGATCGTTCGGCGACGACATGATCAACGACGAGGCGTTGCGCAACGCCGTCGACATCGCCGGCTACCACTACAACACCGCCGATCAGGGAAGCAACTTCAAGACCCTCGCCGACAAGTACGACAAGGAGATCTGGAACTCCGAGGCCCAGTCCACGTTCTCCGTCGGCGCCGACCGCCCGAACAACACCATGAACCTCGATTCCGGTGAAGGCAACGGCACCAACAACGGCAAGTACGACGGCTCGTCCGGCACCGGCATCGGCGGCATCAACTCGCCGCTCGAAATGGCGAACACCTTCGTCAAGGGCTTCACCCAGTCCCGCCGCACCAACTTCGTCTACCAGCCCGCCATCGGCTCGTTCTACGACGGCTTCCAGTACTCCTCCAAGGAACTGGTCTCCGCCCGTGACCCGTGGAGCGGCTGGCTCTACTACGACACCGGCATGAGCGTGCTCGAACACGTCTCCGGATTCGCCAAGACCGGCTACGAAAGCAACGCCGACGACGTGGACGCCGACGGCATCTGGCGCGGCATCCCCGCCGCATCCCGCAGCGACATCACCGACGGCAACCCGCCGGGACGTGGAACCGGATCCAACGCGTCCCGTGGCGGTGCCACCAGCTACATGACGCTCGCCGCACCGGACAAGTCCGCCTTCTCCACGGTGATCGTCAACGACAGCCAGTACACCAAGACCTACAAGATCAAGGCCGTCGACATGAACGTCGGCGACACCATGGAACTGTGGGAGACCAAGGGCGCCGGAACCTCCGGCAGCTACGCCTCCAACTACATGAAGCCCGTGGCCGAGACCAAGGCCGACGCCGACGGCTACTACACGTTCACCGTCGCGCCGTGGTCCATCGCCACCGCCACCACGCTCGACAAGGCCACCAAGAACGCCGACGGCAGCCTCACCGCCAAGGACGGACAGGGCAGCCGCGTCGCCGCGTCCAAGGAATACACCAACGGCGCCGATCAGGCCGTGCTCGACACCGACGAGAGCGGCGACCAGAACGGTGTGACCTGGGACAACACCCTGTACGCCGACGACTACGACTACAGCGGCAAGACCGTGGAATCCTACGATCCGAAGTCCGGCAAGACCATCACCGAGGACTTCCTCAAGTCCCGCGGTGGCGACACCGGCGCGACCCCGCTGTACACGAACGACACCAACGGCGCGTTCGAGGTTGTCAAGCAGTCCGACGGCAACTACGTGCTGCGTCAGCAGCTGTCCGCAGGCATGCAGGACGGCGGCTGGAACGGCGGCGCGTGGAACGGCGGCGACCCGATCACCACGATCGGCGACAACCGCTGGGCCAACTACAAGGCCTCCGTCGACGTGCTGTTCGAACAGGACGGCTACGCCTGGATCGGTGCCCGCGAACAGGGTGGCACCAACGGTGGCAACAATGTCTCCGCGGCCCAGCTCCGCGTCAAGTCCGACGGCACCTGGGAGTTCTACCGCTTTGGTTCCAAGCTCGCCTCCGGCAATCTCTCCGACGTCGAAGGCGTCAACTGGAAGGCCGGCACCGGCGTGTGGAACAACATCGCCGTGCAGGTGGCCGGCAACGTGTACACCGCGTATGTCAACGGCGTGCAGGTGACCCAGGTCACCGACGACAAGCAGCAGGCCACCGGCCGCATCCAGCTCGGCAGCGGCTACACCAACGTGCAGTACGACAACCTCAAGGTCGAAACCCTTGACGGCTACACGCCCTACTACACCGACCTGATCGACAACATGCACATGCGCAGCTGGGACGACGTGGCCACCCCCGCGCTCCAGTACAATGACAAGTGGCAGCACCTCAACGGCCAGGGCATGTACGTCTACAAGCGCTCCATCTCCAACTCCACCGGCAAGGGCGCGCAGCTCACCTACACGTTCACCGGCACCGGTCTTGACATCAACGGCGCCAACAACGGCAAGGCCAAGCTCAACGTGACCGTGGACGGCAAGCAGATCGCCGCATCCGCCGCCACCATCGCGGCCGGCAGCATGTACACCACGTACATCCTGCGCGGTCTGCCCGACGGCGAGCACACGGTGACCATCGAGACCGCCGACGACAACGCGATCTCCGTCGACACCGTGGGCGTGGTGCAGTACACCGCCGCCGGCGACGTGGACACCACCGCCCTCAAGACCGCGGTCGACTCCTACGCCGACCTCAAGGCCGAGGACTGGAGCGCCAAGAGCTGGGCGATCTTCGCCAACAACCTGGAGAACGCCAAGGCCGCGCTCGCCGATCCGGTGGGCTACGGTCTCGACGTGGAAGGCATGAACGCGATCATCAGCCGTCTCGACACCGCCCGCCAGAACCTGACCGATGGTTCCATCGCCGAAGAGGTGCAGGAGCTCGGTTTCACCGGACTCGCCGTGGTCAAGACCGACGTGGCCAACCTGCCGACCAAGCTGGCCGTCAAGGACGGCAAGGAGACCGCGGTGACGTGGGACTCCGACGCCAAGTCCAAGCTGGCCTCTGCCGCCGACTACAGCAAGGTCAAGCTCTCCGGCGTGACCACCGACAAGCAGGTCGATGGCTCGAAGTACAAGTTCACCATCGAGGTCGAGGCGATTCCGGCCAACACCACCTACTTCATTGATTCCGGCACCAACGGCAAGGACTCCCCGGAGTACACGGCCGTGAAGTCCGCGGTGAAGGGTCTGCTCAACGACAAGGTAGACCAGACGTCCGACGGCTCCACCTGGGGCTATGACGCCAACGCCATCAAGGTGAAGAGCAACACCGACATCAACGACAAGCAGAACACGGGCCTCTACTCCGACGATGACGACGTGACCTACTACCTGCCGCTCAAGGCCGGCAAGTACAAGCTCACCGCCGGATTCCAGGAGTGGTGGGGCCAGGAGAACCGTGAGTCCGCGCAGGCCGTGATCGCGGCCGACGGCACCACGCTCGCCACCGGCGACAACCTGAAGCTGGGCAAGGCCAACCCGAACCTGACTGGCACCGTCGAATTCACCGTACCGACCGACCAGACCGTCAAGTACGTGGTCTCCAAGGTCGGCAACGCGCAGAAGCCTGTCATCAGCTGGCTCGGCGTGGCCGAGGTCGCCGACTACGGCTTCTCCACCGCCGTGGTCAAGGGCACTGACCTGCCCAAGCAGATCAGCGTGGACGGTCTGACCTTCGACGTGAAGTCCTGGGACAAGTCCGCCGCCTCCGCCGTGGCCGACGCAGCCGACTACAGCAGGGTCAAGGTCTCCGGCGTAAAGGCCGACGACACCGTGTTCTCCACCGAGGTCGAGGTCATCCCCGACGGCGTGCAGTACTTCATCGATTCCGGCACCAACGGCAAGGACTCCCCGGAGTACACGGCCGTGAAGTCCGCGGTGAAGGGTCTGCTCAACGACAAGGTGGACCAGACGTCCGACGGCTCCACCTGGGGCTACAACCCGGACGGCCAGAACACCTACGGCTCTGGCGACATCAACGACAAGTCCTCCACCGGCCTGTGGGCAGGCAAGGGCAAGTCCACGATCTACTACCTGCCGCTCAAGGCCGGTACGTACGACCTGTCCGCCGGATTCCACGAGTGGTGGGGCGTCAGCCGCAACATGAAGGTCGTCGTGACCGCCGCCGATGGCACCGAACTCGCCAACGGCAACGCCGATCTGTCCGGCGATGCGCCCGACGTGACCTCCACGAGCACCATCAAGGTCGACAAGGACCAGACCGTCACCCTCACGGTGAGCGGCGTGAGTGCCGACCCGGTCATCAGCTGGGTCGCCGTGGCCAACCACAAGGGCTGACATAACCGAACACGATAACTGAAGATCGCATAACTGAACCGCATACGCAACCAGATGAATCGTGTCCCGCACCCGGATCCCCGGGCGGGGCACGATCCTCATCGTTGCCGCACAGATTTTCGCGGGCGTCATGCCCGTTCCGACCGCAATCGGAACGGGCGGCCCGTGGGGGAACAGACATCTGACGGAATAGAGGAAAGGAATCAGATGAAGCGCAATATCGTCTCCCGCACCCTTGCGGGCGTGGCCGCCGCAGCGATCTCGCTCGGCTGCTTCGCGCTCGGCGCGGGCACCGCGCAGGCCGCGGACAATGACGCCACAATCACGTTGAGCGGCGAGGTGGCCGGCCACACGTTCAAGGCCTACCAGCTGGCCACCTTTGAAAAGGTCAAGTCCGACGGCACGAACATCACCTCCATGGAGCTCGCCACCGTCACCGACAAGGCCGACCTGATCAAGACCACCGCCGAGGCCGCGGCCAACGAAGCCGGCGGCGTGGGTGCCGACAAGGTCAAGACCCTGCCCGCCGCATACACCGGCAACCCGGCCGGATGGCTGTCCAGCTGGACCAGCACCGCCGAGGGCACGAACGACGCCACCGCAGTCCGTCTGTTCACTGAAAAGTACGTCGCCGCCGACGGCCTCGGCGATCCCGCCGCCACCGTAACCGGTGCGGACGGCGCCACCGAAGCCGTATTCAACTTCGGCAACGTCGCCAGCAACGCCGGCTGGTTCGTCATCACCGACACCGACGCCAACGGTGCTCAGCTCGGCTCCCCGATCCTCGTGGGCTCCACCTGGACCGGCAAGACCACGCTGAACAACGTGACGCTTGGTGTGGCAAAGGTCAAGCCGAGCGAAACCGACAAGGTGGCCGCCCCGACCAAGACCGCCGACAAGAAGTCCGTCTCCGTGGTGTCTAAGGCTCCGGGCAATGGCGATGCCAACTGGATCACCTACACGCTGACCGGCGTACTGCCCAAGCACGCCACCGCCGGCTACGTCTACAAGTTCGTCGACGTGCCGCAGGCCGGACTGACCACCACCCCGAACGGCTTCACCGCCCAGATTCAGTCCGTGGACGAGAACGGCCAGCTCAAGGTGGACGCCGACGGCAACCCCGTGTACGAGAACCTGCCGGCCGCCAACGTCACCGTTCCGCGCCGCCAGACCGTCGGAGACGGCACCAAGACCTTCGAGATCGCACTGAAGAACGTCGATAAGCTCACCCCTGGTGCCGCCGTCAAGGTGACCTACATGGGCTACGTGACCGCCGAACCCGAGTACAACGACGCCGGCGTGGGCACCGTGTCCAACACCGCGCATATCCAGTACGGTGCCGCCGACGCCGTGGCCTCCACCGAGTCCGCCAGCGCCTCCGTGAATGTGTTCAAGGGCTTCCAGTTCACCAAGATCGGAGCCGACACCAAGAAGGCCCTGGCCGGTGCCACCTTCACCCTGAAGCTCAAGGACTCCACCGACACCACCGCGCTGCGCACCGCAACCTCCGGCGAGGACGGCGTGATCAGCTTCTCCGGTCTGGGTGCCGGACGCTACGTGGTCTCCGAGACCGTGGTCCCGAACGGCTACTACCAGAACATCAAGCCCAGCTTCGAGGTCGAGGTCTACGAAACCGGCAAGTACACCATCTACACCGACACCACCTGGGATCTGGTGAACAACACGGACCAGAACAACGTCACCGTGACCAACGTGAACAACGTCACCCAGCTGCCGAGCACCGGCGGCATGGGCATCGGCGTGATCACGGCCGCGATCGTGCTGGCCGCCGCCGGCAGCGTGTTCTTCGCCGCCAAGACCATTCGCAACCGTCGCGTCGCCCGCATGTGATCATGCGAGTCTGACACTCGACGACAACCATAAGCGCCATGATTCCCGCTGATCCGCATTCCCCCGCCCGCAAGGGCGACCGTCCCGGTCCGCACGCATCCCAAACCGATGCGCGTGCCGGCGCACGGCAGACCGCCGCGCGCAAACCGGGCGGGGGAGCATGGATCACCGGAATCATGGCGGTGCTGTTTCTTGCCATTGTGGTCGCGCTCGCCGGCTGGCTCGTCTCCTCGCGTATGCAGGCCGACAGCCAACAGCAGCACACGGCGGAGCAGGCCAATCAGGCCGCATCGCGGCTTACCGGCGAACAATCCTCGCGCGCGCTCAAGGAGGCCCGCGCCTACAATCATCAGCTTGCCGAGGACGGTCAGGACGGACTCGGCGCCATTCAGGACCCGTACGCGGCCATCCAACTGCAGCAGGCCGCCGTGTCCAAAGCCACGCAGTCAGGGCAATCACAGCGAACCGACGCCGAGGTCATCGCCGCCGATCAGGGCGAGCAATCCGCCAAGGACGAGGACTACAACCGTCTGGTCAACATCGGCGACGGCATCATGGGCAGCCTCACCATCCCGTCCATCGACGCCACCATGCCCATCTATCACGGCACATCCGACGAGGCGTTGTCGTCGGGCGCCGGCCACCTGTACGGCACGTCGCTGCCCGTCGGTGGCACCGATTCCCATGCCGTGCTCACCGCCCACCGTGGACTCGTCACCGCCGACCTGTTCACACGACTCGACGAAGTACGCAAAGGCGATACGTTCAACCTCGACGTGCTCGGCAACACCCTGTACTATCGCGTGGATCGCATCAGTGTGGTGGAGCCGGACGACGTCAGTCAGCTCAAGATCACACCCGGCGAGGACCGCGTCACGCTGGTCACCTGCACGCCGTACGGCGTCAACACGCATCGTCTGCTCGTGTCGGCGGTACGCACGGACGATGCCGCGCCGACGTCGACCGGCGTATCCCCGGTGCGTATACGGCACGCATGGCAGTACGCCGTCGGTGCGGCCGCGCTGATCATCCTTCTGGGCACGATGTATCTCATGATCTCCCGGCCGCCGGAACTGCCATTGGGCTCCCATCGTGCATCGTCCCGTGCGTCATCAGAGGACTGATTTTTCCTGTGATTTTCTCTGTTTCCCTTACTCCCACAATGCTTTTGGGCATTTGCGGCCGTATGCTGACCCGTGACTCGTCCACATAGTGACCGCTCACTGGCATCTGCGCCGCCGCAGGCCTATCTTCACAAGTGGTTCGGGTCGAAAGGCCCGTGGAAATGACTTTGATACCGAAGGGAGGTTCGCCATGATGTACGGAATGACCGCGCTTGCCGTTGTGTCCGGCCGAATTATTATTCCGTCTTCGTTGGCGGACTGATTCGGCATTCACACTGTTCGAGCACGCCAACGATTGGCGGGGCCCGAACGGACAAAATCTGTTTTAGCCCTGCCAAAAGCGGGGTTTTTTCATGCTCGGCAGTTCTATACCGGGCGAAATCGTTCAGCAAAGTCACAAAGAACAGAAGAGAAATCACTCACACATACGGGCGCGAACGTGCGTCGTGGCAGATCGGCCACGTCCCACGCGTATGTGATTAACAGGAGATTAGAAATGACAGCAGTCGACAAGACTGTCGCGGCCGAGGCCGCGAATCCCGCCACCATGGTGCGTGACTCGGTCAAGACCGTGATCGCCGCCTCCATGGTCGGCACCGCGATCGAATTCTACGACTTCTACGCCTACGGCACCGCCGCGGCGAACTACTTCCCGCACATCTTCTTCTCGGACAAGGCGAACCCCACGGTCGCCCTGCTGATGAGCCTGCTGACCTTCGCCATCGCGTTCATCGCCCGCCCGCTCGGCTCCCTCGTGTTCGGCCACTTCGGTGACCGCATGGGCCGCAAGACCACGCTGGTCGTCTCGCTGATGACCATGGGTGTCGGCACGTTCCTCATCGGCTGCCTGCCCACCTACAGCCAGTGGGGCATCGCCGCGGTCGCAATCCTCTGCCTGCTGCGTTTCATCCAGGGCATCGGCCTGGGCGGCGAGTGGTCCGGCGCGGCTCTGGTCGCCACCGAGAACGCTCCTGAGGACAAGCGCGCGCTCTACGGTTCCTTCCCGGAGCTGGGCGCCCCGATCGGCTTCTTCCTGTCCAACGGCACCTACTTCGTGCTTGAGTCCTTCAACGACTCCGACGCCATGCTCGCTTGGGGTTGGCGTGTGCCGTTCCTGCTGAGCGCCATCCTCGTGATCGTCGGCCTTGTCGTCCGCGTCCACATGGAGGAGACCCCGATCTTCCGCATGGCCCAGGAGCAGAAGAAGGTCGTCAAGTCCCCGCTCACCGAGGTGTTCCGCAAGTCCTGGAAGCAGGTCCTGCAGGCCACGTTCCTCGTCGCCGTCACCTACACGCTGTTCTACACGCTCGCCACGTGGTCCCTCGCCTGGGGCACCAAGGCCAAGGGCGAAGGCGGTGGCAGCCTCGGCTTCACCAACCAGGAATACCTGCTCATGCTGATGATCGCCATCTGCGTGTTCGCCGCATTCATCGTGATCTCCTGCGTGAACGCCGACAAGTTCGGCCGCAAGCGCGTGATCATCACCTCCTCCGTGCTGCTCGTCGTGTTCGCCGCCCTGTTCCCGTTCCTGCTGAACGGTGAGATCGTCGGCCAGCGCAACTTCGTCGCCAACATGGCCTTCCTGTGCATCGGCTTCGCGCTGATGGGCACCGCGTTCGGCCCGATCGGTGCATTCCTGCCCGAGCTGTTCGACGCCAACGTTCGTTACTCCGGATCCGGCATCGGCTACAATCTGGCCGCCATCGTCGGCGCGGCGTTCGTGCCGACCATCGCCACCTGGCTGAGCTCCCACTGGGGTGTGCACTCCGTGGGCATCTACCTCGGCGTGATGGCCCTGTGCTGCCTCGTCGCGGTGCTGTCGTGCCGTGAAACTAAGAACGTCGACTTCACCAAGTGAAGTCCCCGTTCTAAGTTTCACCGTCGCGCTCGTGGGTCGCGCTCCCTTCGCCTACAGGGAGTCCACTGGACTCCCTGTTTGACGGCTCAGCACGAACGTCGACTTCACCAAGTGAAGTCCCCGTTCTAAGTTTCACCGTCGCAAATAAGTCAAATAAGTTCACCAAAAAGTCATTTTCGGTGCTTGACTCATCCGTCTCCGATCGGGGAAACTCAATACGGGGGCGGGTGAACAGCAAGCCACACGATGGGAAAATCGCGCACGTACATGACCGTGCATGGTCACGTATGCGAACGCTCACATAACCGTTCCCGCCCCAGTCCGCAACCCGGGCAAAAACAATTCAATATTTGGACGCCGACTTTTATGCCGGCCTCTGGAGGACTAGAAATAGTTCCCAGATCGATGACTTTCAACGTCTAGGACACAATCCTTCTCGCCGAAGGCCGTCAGCAATCTCAACCGATTGCCGGACGCCATTGCTCGGCAATCACCAACATATAAAGGAGTGCCAATCATGGCAGCAACTATCTGGTACGAGAAGGACGCCGATCTGTCCGTGCTCGAAGGCAAGAAGGTGGCCATCCTCGGCTACGGTTCCCAGGGTCACGCTCACGCGCTGAACCTGCGCGATTCCGGCGTCGACGTGGTGGTCGGCCTGCGCCCGACCTCCAAGTCCGTGGAGTTCGCCAAGGAGCAGGGTCTCGAGGTCAAGTCCGTGCCGGAGGCCGTGGCTGAGGCCGACATCGTCATGATCCTTCTGCCTGATCAGTACCAGGCCGCCGTGTACAAGAAGGACGTTGAGCCGAACCTGAAGCCGGGCGCTGCTCTGGCCTTCGCTCATGGTTTCAACATTCACTACGGCTACATCAAGCCCACCGAGGATCACCCGGTGTTCATGGTTGCCCCGAAGGGCCCGGGTCACATCGTGCGTCGTGAGTACGCCGCTGGCCGTGGCGTCCCGGTGGTTGTGGCTGTGGAGCAGGATCCTCGTGGTGACGGCTGGGCCATCACCCTGGCTTACGCCAAGGCTCTCGGCGCTCTGCGCGCCGGCGCCATCAAGACCACCTTCAAGGAAGAGACCGAGACCGATCTGTTCGGTGAGCAGGACGTCCTCATGGGCGGCATCAACCACCTGTGCGACCTTGGTTTCGACGTGCTGACCGAGGCCGGCTACCAGCCGGAGATCGCCTACTTCGAGGTGTTCCACGAGCTGAAGATGCTGGTGGACCTCGCCAACGAGGGTGGTCTGAACAAGGCCCGTTGGTCCTGCTCCGACACCGCTCAGTACGGCGACTACACCTCCACCGTCATCACCGACGAGACCAAGAAGCGCATGCAGTACCAGCTCAAGCGCATTCAGGACGGCTCCTTCGCCAAGGAGTTCATGGATGATCAGGCCGCTGGCGCTCCGAAGTTCAAGAAGCTGCAGGAAGAGTTCTCTCACCCGCACCTGGAGACCGTTGGCCCGAAGCTGCGTGCCATGTTCTCCTGGAACAACGGCCCGGCCAAGGATGCCGATGAGGCTGAGTCCTTCAACGGCAAGATCGCTCGTACCCAGGTCCAGTGATTTGGGCGCGGCCCTAAGCTTGGCCGCGTGAGCTAAGCCTGTCAAGGCTGTTACGGCTGTCGTCCCGTACATACTCATGTGCGGGACGACAGCCTTTTTCTATTCCCCCTAGTGTGATCGTTAGTGTGATCACACTAACGAGCCAGACTGCCCGAAACCGTTGAAATTCCAACAACTCCATTTGTTAGTGTGATCACACTAAGAGAGAGCGACGTACGGTATGTGGGCACTGTCTTGCGGGCTGGGATTGAGAGAGGTTTGCGGTATGCCGCCGGCGGAGCGGCGGAGAATCCGGCGTCGAAGGCATGCTTCGCCGAACGATGTTGGAATACTGATTCACCGTGGTTTTAGTTAAGCGTTTCAGTTTTATTGATGATGTCGAACGGGCCGTGTGGCTCCGCCATGAGGACCTGTCGTTCTTGCGGTCATTGTGAACGTCGGCGATCGAAAACATTCTCCATCTCGGTTGTTGCCTAGTGGGTATGATCTCGTCGCGGCGCAAACGTCGATGATCTTCAATTTCTGAACCGATTAAGTGTGTCGTGCTGTTGGATATGCGCTTTTTCGACAGAAGCGTCGGAGAGGCGGCAGAGTATGTCGAATTCTGATATGAAGCGACGGAAAACGTTGATATATATGGGATTATACGCGAGTTGGCTTCTTCGTCGATCTGGTCATCATTGTAATCGCTGATCAAAAATAGTTAGACATCATTAAAAATATATTAAAAATAAATAGAGATTTGCGACACTACTACTTAAGCGATTAAGAAAAATGTGGTACATTAGCACCAGCACGCCGGCATGCCGGCACTCATCAGACGCATCATCGGCAAAGGAGCAAGTATGAGCACCACATTTCCCAATGATTTTCTCTTCGGCACGGCCACTGCCTCCTACCAGATCGAAGGCGGTGTACACGAAGGCGGCCGGTGCGCCTCCATCTGGGATACGTTCAGCCATACGCCCGGTCGCACCGTAAACGGCGATACCGGTGACGTGGCCTGCGACTCCTACCATCGCTGGCGTGACGACATCGCACTGCTCGCCGACCTCGGCGTGAACGCCTACCGATTCTCGGTATCCATGCCGCGCATCATGCCTGTCGAAGGCGGTCCGGTCAACGAAGAGGGCCTCGACTTCTACGAACGCATCACCGATGCCCTGCTGGAGAAGGGCATCCAGCCGATCGTCACCCTCTACCACTGGGACCTGCCGCAATACCTTGGCGACAAAGGCGGCTGGCTGAATCGCGAAACCGCCTACCGTCTTGGCGAATACGCGAGCGTGGTGGCCGAACGCCTTGGCGACCGCATCCATACCTACACCACGCTCAACGAGCCATGGTGCTCCTCCTATCTCAGCTACGGTGCCACCGAGCACGCCCCCGGTCTGGGCCTCGGTCCCGGCGCGTTCCCTGCAGTGCACCATCTGAACCTCGCTCACGGTCTTATGGCCCAGGCCGTACGCGCCCAGGTGGGCGACCGCTCGGAAGTCTCGGTCACCTGCAACCTCCAGCTCAACCGCGGAGACGCCGACGCCGTGCATCGTCTGGACCTCATCGCCAACCGCGTGTGGCTCGACCCCATGCTGCGCGGCTACTATCCAGACGAGTTGTTCGCCATCACCCGCGGCATCTGTGACTGGGACTTCATCAAGGACGGCGATCTCGAGCAGATCCACCAGCCGATCGACGTGTTCGGCATCAACTACTACAACACCTCGCTGCTTGCCATGAGCGACCGTCCGCAGTTCCCGCAGTCCACCGCCGCAAGCACTGCGCCCGGTGCCAGCGACGTCGACTGGCTGCCCACCGCCGGTCCGCACACCGAAATGGGATGGAACATCGATCCCGACGGTCTGCATGATCTGCTGGTCCGTGTGCACAACAACTATCCGGAGATCCCGCTCATCGTCACCGAAAACGGCATGGCCGTGGATGATCATCTCGAAATCGCGGCGGACGGTACCAAGGCCGTGCACGACGCTCTGCGTATCGACTATCTGCGTCGCCACTTCGAAGCCGCCCAGCGGGCCATGGACGAAGGCGTCGATCTGCGCGGCTACTTCGTATGGTCGCTGATGGACAACTTCGAATGGGCGTTCGGCTACACCAAGCGTTTCGGCATCACCTACGTGGACTACACGACTCTGGAACGCACGCCGAAGGACAGCTACTACTGGTACCAGCGTCTCATCGCCCAGCGCCGCATCCCGGACAACGACTGATCGCAACGACTGATCGTCACACGTCATCACGATCGGCGAATCCTCGCATCTCGCAGCCCTCGCCCCGCACCCTTGCGCCCCTGCACCCCTTGCAAAACCCGCGATAATCACCACAACAGCGAAGTATATGGAGACCATCATGAACCACACGCCTGCCACGTTCCACCCCCTGCATGCCGGGTGGACGGCCTACGCCACCAATCCCGAAGCCGCGCCCGCGTCGCTGCGTGCCCAACTGGCCGCCGGCATCGCCGCCACGGTCCCCGGTGAGATCACCCTGGACCTCGTCGCCGCCGGACTGATCGACGAGCCCTTCGACGCCGACAACGAAACCCGCCAGCAGTGGATCGGCGACGTCGACTGGCGATACTCCTGCACGTTCGACTGGCATGACGACGGCGCTGACCGGCATGATCTGGTGGCCTACGGACTCGACACCGTGGCCACAATCATCCTCAACGGCCGTTACGTCGGCTCCACGCAGAACTATCATCGCGCCTACCGCTGGGATGTCCGTCCGATGCTCCACGACGGCGACAACACGATCGAAATCCTCTTCGCATCATCCGTGCGCGAATCCGACGCACGCGAACAGCGTCTCGGCTACTATCCGCACACCGAGCATCACGCGTTCAACCAACTGCGCAAGCCGAGCTACCAGTTCGGCTGGGACTGGGGCATCGACGTGGCCTGCGCCGGAATCTGGCAGCCCATCGGCATCGACTCATGGTCATCAGTTCGTCTGTCCGCCGTCCGCCCGCTCGTGGACGTGCGTGGCAACGGTACTGGCGTACTGAACTGCACCATGGAGATCGAACGTGCCGGTTCCGGACGCGTGCCCACCGTCATGGACGCCCACGCCGGACAGCAGGCCGTGCCGGTCGAGGTTCGTGTACAGGGGCACGGCGTCGACATCACCGTTCCCGGCGTTGTAGAGCAGGGACGTAATGCCACCACCGTCACTGTGGACGTGCCGAACGCCGAACTGTGGTGGCCGCGTGGCTACGGCGACCAGCCGCTATACGACGTGACCGTGACCGCCGGCGACGCCGTATGGCAGGGACGCGTTGGCTTCCGGACCACCCACGTCGACACCCGTGCCGATGTCGTGGGCCGCCCGTTCCAGATCTCCGTCAACGGCGTGCCCGTGCATGCCCGCGGTTACAACTGGGTGCCGATCGACGCATTCATCACGCGCGGCGATCATGACTTCTACGAGCGGCGGTTCCTTGATCTGGTGGAATCCAACTCCAACATGGTGCGTGCCTGGGGCGGCAGCATCTACGAAACCGACGACTTCTACGATCTGGCCGACGAATACGGCATCATGGTGTGGCAGGACTTCATGCTTGCCTGCGCCTCCTACCCCGAAGACGCCGAAACCCGTGCCGAAATCGAAGACGAGGCCCGTCAGCAGATCACCCGACTGTGCCCTCATCCGAGCCTGATCGTCTGGAACGGCTCCAACGAAAACTACGTGGCCTACTCCGAATGGGGTGGCGTGCAGCAGGCGCTGCGTGACGACGACCGCGCCGCCAACGAATACGGCTACGGTGAAAAAGGCTGGGGTGACTACTATTACGCCGAACTTTTCCCGAAGCTGCTCGCCGAACTCGACCCCACGCACGTGTACCTTCCCAGCTCCCCGATGAGCTTCAGCAAATTCGTCGACGCCAACCGTGACACCGACGGCACCATGCACATCTGGGACGTCTGGAACCGCGTGGACTACCGCAAATACCGTGACTACACGCCGCGTTTCGCCGACGAATTCGGCTATCAGGCCCCGCCCACATTCAGTACACTCAAGCGTGTGGTGCACGACGATCCCATGGATCCGTTCGGCACGCAGATGCTCGTGCATCAGAAAGCCATGGGCGGCAACTACAAGCTTGCCCGCGGCATGCGTTCGCATATCACACCCGGCAACATCGACGACGTGAGTTACCGTGCCGACGGCACGCGTGACTGGCTGATCCCCACCGACGTGTGGACGAACATCGAAGACTGGCACTGGGCATGCCAGTTGCAGCAGGCGCAGGCCATCCGCTTCGGCGTAGAACACATGCGCTCCCTCGAACCCGTGAACGCCGGTGCGCTCATCTGGCAGCTCAACGACGACTGGCCGGTCGTCTCCTGGGCCGCCGTGGACTACTACGGGCATCGCAAGCCCATGTGGTACGCCTCTCGGGACTTCTTCGCGCCGCGCTTCGCCACGATCCAGCCGCGCACATCCGACCGCGCCCGCGAAGACCACAGCTGGGAAGGCAAGGCCGTCGCCCCCGATCATCTTGAACTCATCGTGCTCAACGACACCCGTACGGCATGGTCGGGCACCTGGACCGTCCGCCGGGTGACGCTCGACGGCACCGTACTCGCCGCCGCCACGTTCGATGTGACTGTGGACGCCGTGTCGCACGTCGCATTACCGCTGTCCGAAACGCTTGCCGGATTTGACGATCCGTCGAACGAGCTGCTGGTCGCTGAAGCCGCCGCTGCCTTCGCTGCTGATTCCGCGCCGGCGTTTGCCCGCGTAATCTACAATCCGGCCGAAGTAATCGACCAGAACCTGTTGGCGCCCGACCGTGCGTTCCACGCCGACGTCACGCCCGTCGACGACGGTTATGACCTGACGGTGACGGCGACCGGCTACGTCCGCGATCTGTTCTGCATGGCCGACAAAGTCGACGACAACGCCACCGTCTCCGACGGCATGGTCAGCCTGCTGCCGGGCGACACGGTGACCTGGCGTATCGCATCCACTGCCGACGTGGCCGATCCCAACGTGTTCGCCGATCCGAACGTACTGCGCAGCGCCAACGATCTCAAGCGCCAGTGGTAGGAGCAACGCCACTTCACGCCGTGCACACTGCATGCTACATGCTGCAGAACTACGGAAGAACTACGGAAAGGAATCATCGATGACCTCCATTACGAACGCCGCATACCGGCTCGGCACCTCTGAAAACCGCGACTGGCTCAACACGCAGCGTGACAGTCTCATGAACTTCGGCCACGCCTTCCCCTCGCCGACCGGCGGCTCCTACTGGCTGGGCGACGACGGTACCCCGTGGAAGGACCGCAACCGCGAGACGTGGATCACCTGTCGCATGACCCACGTCTACGCGCTCGCCGCATTCGTCGGCCATCCGGGTGCCGAGGAACTGGTCGACGCCGGACTCAAGGGACTCAAGGGCGAACTGCACGATGACACCAACGGCGGCTGGTACGCCGCGGTCACCCCCGAAGGCGGGCACATCGGCATCAAGCAGTGCTATGCGCACGCCTTCGTACTGCTGGCCGCATCGTCCGCCACGCTGCTCGGCCGGCCGGGTGCCGCCGAACTGCTCGCCGACGCCCAGCAGGTGTTCCTCACGCGCTTCTGGGACGACGAGGTCGGCCTGTCCGTTGATACGTGGAACGAGGACTTCACCGAACTCGACCCGTACCGTGGCATCAACGCCAACATGCATTCGGTCGAGGCGTTCCTCGCGGTGGCCGACGTCACCGGAGACGAATCGTGGCGTGAACGTGCCGGCCGTATCATCGACCATGTCGTCGGCTGGGCCGAAGGCAACGGATGGCGCATTCCCGAGCACTTCCACGCCGACTGGAGTCTCGATCTCGAATGCAACGCCGACCGGAAGGACGACCAGTTCAAGCCGTACGGCGCCACTCCGGGCCATGGCATCGAATGGGCGCGACTCATTACCCAGTACGCGCTGAGCGCCGGACTGGCTGAATCACGCAAGGCGCAGCTGGTCGACGTCGCCGAGCAGCTGTTCCAGCGTGCCGTCGCCGACGGTTGGGACGCCGACGGTGCGCCCGGCATCGTCTACACCACCGACTGGCAGGGCGCGCCGGTCGTGCATGACCGCATGCATTGGACGCTTGCCGAGGCGATCAACACGTCGTCCGTGCTGGCGCATGTGACCGGCCGTGCCGAATACGCCGACTGGTACGCCACGTTCCTGCAGTATGCCGACAGCACGGTGATCGACCACATCAACGGATCCTGGTTCCATCAGCTCGATCGTGACAATCGCCCGATCGGCACGGTATGGCCGGGCAAGTCCGATCTGTATCACGCCACGCAGTCGATGATGATTCCGCTCGCTGATCCGTCGTTGTCCATTGCGGTGACTGCCCAGCAATCTCGCTAACCGTCCCATACGCCGCTCTTCCTTAGTGTGCTCCTTAGTGTGATCACACTAACGAGCCAGACTGCCCGAAACCGTTGAAATTCCAACAACTCCATTTGTTAGTGTGATCACACTAAGTGAGGGCGGCGTACGGTATGTGGGCACTGTCTTGATTGTTGGGATTCTGAGGTTGTTGGGATTCTGACGGGGTTGAGTGTGGATGGCTCAAGTGTTCGCCCACGTTGTGGACGGGAATGTGACGGAAGCGACATTATCTGTAGGATAGTGGGCAGTTTGCAGGACAAAATCCTCAGATGAGATCGTCTGGGTGAGTGATATATGCGATTCGTACGGGAGTCGCGACGATCACGATCGGACAAACGCGCGTCACGACACGGTGCGCGCGGCGCACTATGCGCAACCACAACAACATTCGCAGTAGTTAAGGAGTGCTTACATGGCTGCACAGATCTGGTACGAGAACGACGGCGATCTGTCCGTTCTCCAGGGCAAGAAGGTTGCCATCATCGGTTACGGTTCTCAGGGTCACGCTCACGCGCTGAACCTGCGTGATTCCGGCGTCGACGTGGTGGTCGGTCTTCGTCCGACCTCCAAGTCCGTCGAGTTCGCCAAGGAGCAGGGTCTCGAGGTCAAGTCCGTCGCCGAGGCGTCCGCCGAAGCCGACGTGATCATGATCCTGGCCCCCGACCAGTACCAGCGCACCATCTGGGCCAACGACATCGAGCCCAACATCAAGCCGGGCGCTGCCGTTGCCTTCGCTCATGGTTTCAACATTCACTACGGCTACATCAAGCCCACCGAGGATCACCCGGTGTTCATGGTTGCCCCGAAGGGCCCGGGTCACATCGTGCGTCGTGAGTACGCCGCTGGTCGTGGCGTCCCGGTGGTTGTGGCTGTGGAGCAGGATCCGCGCGGTGACGGCTGGGACCTGACCCTCGCCTACGCCAAGGCTCTCGGCGCTCTGCGCGCCGGCGCCATCAAGACCACCTTCAAGGAAGAGACCGAGACTGATCTCTTCGGCGAGCAGAACGTGCTCATGGGTGGCGTGAACAAGCTCGTCGAGATGGGCTTCGAGGTCCTCACCGACGCCGGCTACCAGCCGGAGATCGCCTACTTCGAGGTCTGCCACGAGCTGAAGATGCTCGTCGACCTGATGAACGAGGGTGGTCTGAACAAGGCCCGTTGGTCCTGCTCCGACACCGCCCAGTACGGCGACTACACCAACACCGTGATCAACGAGGACTGCCGCAAGCGCATGGAGTACCACCTGGCCCGCATCCAGGACGGCTCCTTCGCCAAGGAGTTCATCGACGATCAGGACGCCGGCGCCCCGCACTTCAAGGAGCTGCAGGAGAAGTACTCCAACGAGCGCATCGAGACCGTCGGCCCGAAGCTGCGCGCCATGTTCTCCTGGAACAAGGATGGCGTGAAGGACGCCGACGAGGCCAACTCCTTCACCGGCAAGATCGCCCGCGCCCAGGTGCAGTGATTTCACTCGTATAGCACCATTCGTTTCGTCACGTGGGCCGCGTATGTGTTACGTGGGCCGTGCGCGGCCCAACTAACAAAACGTCGAAATCGTTGAAATTGCAACGTTTTCTATATTATGTTACGTGGGCCGTACTCGGCCCAGCTAACGGCCCACGTAACGTTCTTGCCAAATTCGTGAGCTCGATCAATTCGTCTCCAAGCCGGTTCAGGGCTCAGTTTCCACTCGCATCCTGTCGCTGAACTCGTTTTCGTTGCCGCATCTTACGTTGGCGTTCCCTGTTCGCCGCATCTCGCTCATCGTTGAGCAGTGCCCGGTACTCTGGTATCGGTTGTCCAGAGACCTCCACATGCAGTGCCTTCCCGACTCGTAACGCAAAATGATTGCGTCCGTCGGCGGTCAATACATCGTCCGCAAACACGACGATCACGGTATATCCCATGGAACGTAACGCCTGACGTTTTCGCTCATCCCATCGATATTGTTTTTTGTCAACGCGATGCGCATCGCCATCATATTCAATGATTATGCGCTGTTCCGGATAGGCCATATCCACTGTTGCTGTCCAATTCAGCTCGGGAATGTAGATTCTCCACTGGGTTTGCGGTCGCGGCAGTCCCACTTTCATCAGTGCAAGAACGGCTCGGGCCTCCATCGGGGAATCTGTGATCGTGGAGAGGAATGGCAAGGCGGCGCGGCACCTGTTTTTCCCGACAAATTCACCGGTCCGATTGAGAAACGTCGTAATGTCGTTCGTCGTGATATGTATGGGGCAAGCTGTCGCGCGTACAATGGCATCGGCCTGAACGATCACTTCAACCTGACTGAGATGTCTGGACAACGCGGCCCACGTAACGAGCGGGTGGGTGCAGATGATCGGTGTGTTGTTGACGACGAATTGAATATCGCTGAAATCCTTTTGGCGTATCGCGGTGTCATGCCAAACGATGTATCCGGTGTCATGGCGACTCGGTCGTTGTCTGCGGTTGTCATACATCACTTGAAATGTGAAATCACGCAGTCGAGGGCACCATGGGGTTTCGAGATAACAGAGTTTAAGCGCTGTCGTACCAGTGTAAACGAGCTGATGATTACGTGTTCTTCGAGTGAGATGGTCGTAGCACTGCTGCAGCATGGTTTGCTGTTCTTGAATCAGTGATCGCGCAAGATAGTTGCGGACGATGCCGTGAGTGACAGGCGCGGCTATGCGTGTCGTTGGATTGCTCGTTGGATTACTGTTTCCGGATGTGTTCGTTCGCTGATATCGGTTCATATCGGCGAGCGTAAACGGGTTCGCATCATCGTGCCACATGGTCTGCAGAGAATGTGGATAAGTGGAATAACTGAAAAGTTGTCCACATTCGCACGAGTTCTGTCTTCCTTCTGTCTGCTCCACTTACTTACGTCGTTTCTCTGCTCATCCTCGCCATTGTTATGCGTGACGTGGGCCGTGCACGGCCCAGCTAACAAAACGTCGAAATCGTTGAAATTGCAACGTTTTTTATGTGGCGTTACGTGGGCCGTGCGCGGCCCAGCTAACGGCCCACGTAACGAACTTGCCTAGATGAACTCGTAAGTTGGGTAGCGATTGGAGGAGCCACTAATGAAGTTTGTTATCGCGCCGGATTCGTTCAAGGGTTGCATGACGGCCAAGACCGCTGCCGACGCCATACGTGAGGGGCTGTCGCGAGTGTTTCCCGACGCCGAATATGTGATGGTGCCGATGGCGGACGGCGGCGAGGGTACGGTGCAGTCGCTGATCGACGCCACCGGGGGAGTGCTGCGGCAGACACGTGTACTTGACCCATTGCAGCGCGAAACCGTTGCGGCATATGGGCTGTTGGGTAATACTGACGGTGTTGGTAATGCCGACGGTGTTGGTAATGCCGACGGTGTTGGTAATACTGACGGTGTTGGTGATACCGACGGTGCTGATGACGTTGCCAATATTGCCGATGCTGCCAATATTGCCGATACCGACGGTGCTGACGATGCCGAGACTCCGACCGTATCCTCGGTTCCTGTGTCATCCCTAAGCTCGACGACTTCCGTACTATCCCCGGTTTCCTTGGCACCTGAATCTACCGCGATCACAGCATCCCAGGTCTACGCGACCGCTCCAATTGTCCCGGCTTTCCCAACCGCCGCTTCGTCTCCAGTTCTTGCAACCCCAGCTGCCGCAGTAGCTTCGGTTCCTGTACCATTCCCAAGTTCGGCGGCTGCCGTAACCCCAATCGCCCCGACCGCAGAGACCGAGACCGAGACCATGGCATCCGAGGCATCCCCGTCTGCGCGGCATCCTATCGCCGTCATCGAAATGGCCGCCGCCAGTGGCATCCAGTTCGTAGACGACACCACCAAAAACCCGTTGGTCACTACAACGTACGGCACCGGTCAGCTGATTCGTGCCGCACTCGACGACGGTGCCCGCACCATCATTCTTGGCGTGGGTGGTTCCGCCACCAACGACGGCGGTGCCGGCATGGCCGAGGCGTTGGGCGCACGCTTCCTTGACGCTACGGGCAATCCGATTCCTCGTGGCGGCGGATTCCTCGACCGGTTGGCGTCCATCGACGTGTCCGGTATGGACCCGCGTCTCGCGGACACCACCGTGCTGATTGCCTGCGACGTGACCAATCCGTTGATCGGCCCCAACGGCGCATCCGCAGTGTTCGGCCCGCAGAAGGGCGCCACTCCAGAGATGGTCGAACGACTCGACGCGAACCTGACTAATTATGCCGCCGTCATCGCACGTGATCTCGGCATCGATGTCGCCCATGTGCCCGGTGCCGGTGGTGCCGGCGGCCTGGGCGCGGGACTGCTCGCGTTCACCAACGCCGCCATGCGGTCCGGCGTGGAGATCGTTGCGCAAACCGTGCGACTAACCGAGCGTGCGGCGGACGCCGACTACTGCATCACCGGCGAAGGCGGCATCGATTTCCAGACGCAGTACGGCAAGACGCCGATGGGTGTGGCGCGGGCCGTGCGTCGCGGCAATCCACAGATCGGCGTGATCGCGCTCGCCGGATACGTGGGAGAGGGTATCGATCAGCTGTATGATCTGGGCATCGACGCGGTGTTCGGCATCGTTCCCGGCGCACAATCGCTGGCGCAGGCGCTTGCCGACGGTCCGGCGAATCTGTCCCGTACCGCCGAAAACGTGGGCCGTCTAATTCGGCTCAGTCGTAGTCGTTAGCGGTCCTGCGGAGACAGTGACACCATGGTGATGATGACATTGTGGCGACAGTGACATTGCCGACGACTCGTGTTCGTTCGATGTCCCGCCGTCTGCGGTCTCGCCGGCCGTCAACCAACCCTGATCCGCCAGCCAACCCAGTCAGTCCCTCCCGATCAGTCAGTCAACCAACCGACAGTCATGAACCGTCATCACATTCGCCCATCGACCTGCTGACTCGTCAACACGCTTGACCGTGTCCATGCTTTGCGTGCCGAGACGTGCGTAATCATCCGCTTATCGGCATAATGGTTTGGGGTTCATTTATGGTGAGGTGTGTGACTATGACCGAACAGCAGACGACTGATGACATGATGACTGACGACGTAACCGCGGTGCCCGGCGAGGGCCCGGCGACGGCAACGTCCGAAACGATTCGTGCCGCAATCGCCGCGTATCCGCGGGCCAAGGCACGTACACAGCGGTTCTCGCTTGGTGCCCCGCGCTCGGCGACGGTGCTTGACGACGGTTCCCACGCGCTGTTCCTGCGCTCACGTGGTCCTGAAGACGATGTCACCTGCCTGTGGCTGAGCTGGTTCGACAGCGCAGGCAATCATCATGAGACGCTGTTGGCCGATCCACGGACGCTGTTGTCGTCCGGCAACGGCAATTCCGGCAACGGCCGCGACATCGCCGATGCCGATTCCGACGACATCCCCGACGAGGAGAAGGCCCGCCGCGAGCGCGCCCGCGAATCCGCCGACGGCATCGTGTCATACAGCGTCAACGATTCCGGCAATCGCGTGGTGTTCACGGTCGGCGGCCGCCTGTGGCTGACCACGTTCGTCTTCGATGGCGATATCGAATTCATTGACGACGTTGAACGCCAAGACCCCGATATCATGCTGGAAAACGTTGATTTTTCAAACTTTGCGAACGATAACAATGCTGGCGATAACGGGTTCGACGAGTCGGGATTCGATCCCGATGATCCCGTCCGTAATGATCCCACGCGTGACGATTCCGCCCGCGACAACTCCGCCGCATCCGCCGCCGGCCGCCCCGCCCAGGTTCGTGTGACCGTAGAGGATGGCGAGCTCCACGCTGTTACGCGAGAACTCGGCGATACCTGGTACGTGTCCGCCATGGCCATCCGCGGCCACCGCAGCCGTCTGTTCCGTCCGGTGCTCAATCCGCGCATCTCCCCGGACGGCCGCCTGGTCGCCTACACCACCGGCCGCATGATCAACCTCGTGGTGATCGGCGAAAACGGTCAGCCCGACGACGAACGTTCGGTGTGTGGCGTATCCGACGATCCGAATGTCACGGTCGGTCTGGCGGAGTTCGCCGCCGGCGAGGAGATGGACCGTTACGAGGGCTTCTGGTGGTCGCCTGATTCACGCAGTCTGCTGATCGAACGTGCCGACGAGTCGCCCGAACCGTTGTGGCACATCTCCGATCCCGCCAACCCCACCAAGCCCGCGCAGTCACGACACTATCCGCAGGCGCTTACCCGGAACGCGGACGTGCGTCTGTTCCGTTTCGACATCGGTTCCGCCGATCATCGCGCCGGCAACATGGCGTTCGCCAGCGTAGAGGACCTGCCCGAAGTGTGGTGGGACCGTCGCGGCTACGAATATCTGGCCGACGTGCATTGGAGTCGTGGCGGAGACCCGCTGCTGCTCGTGCAGAATCGTCGTCAGACCGCCGATCAGGTGCTGGCGATCAAGCCCGAAGGCAGTGATCCGCATGTGGGATTCGCCTCGCAGCACAACATTCTTGACGGGTTTTCCCTCGCCGCGGATGGTGACTCGTTCACCGGAGAGGAGTCGGCGAAGCGTTGGCTGCCGACGAGCACATTGACGGTAAGTGGCAGTCGGTATTGGCTGGACCTGATCCACGGATGTCCCACGTGGACGCCGGGCGGTCGACTGATCACCGCCATGCCCGACGAGGAGACCGACACCATGCGTCTGGCGGTGGACGGTCACGCGTTCACCCCCGCCGGCTGGCAGATCCTCGACGTACTCGACGTGACCGACCATGATGTGCTTGCCCGCGCCACCCGTGACGCGCGCGCTGTGGACGTGGTGAGCTTCCCGCTGCCGGAGGATGGGCAGGAGTTCATCGGCTCGTATTGGCAGGAACTGACGGATGATCATCGCATCGACGCGCAGAACGGAGGTGACGGCGCGGATGATGCCGGCGGTTTCGGCAACCGTTTCGCCATCGATTCCGCGTCCGACGGATGTCCTGAGCCGATTGTGATGAATACGGAAACGGGCGTGTGGACGGCTTCGCGCTCCGGCAACGGCATGGTTCTGCTCGGCCGGACCATGCATGACGACCGCAGCGTGATGCTGCACATGTTCGGTGCGAACGCGGACAGCGGATACTCTGCGATCGTGGCCAATCATGCCGACATCCCCGGATTCACGCCACGTACTGAATTCGTACGACTGGGCGAGCGCGGCATGTATGCGGCGATCACGCTGCCGTCCGAGTCCAGCCCGTACGCGCATGCGGAGAAACTGCCGGTGCTGATGAAGCCGTATGGCGGTCCGATGCATCGCGAGGTCATGTTCAGCCGCTCGTATTACTGGGATTCGCAGTGGTGGGCCGATCAGGGCTTCATCGTGGTATCGGCCGACGGTCGTGGCACCGGCGCGCGCGGTCTGCACTGGGATCATGCCATGTTCGAACGATTCGATCTTGCGTTGGATGATCAGATGGATGCCGTTCACGCACTGCCCGAGGCAATGTCGTCACTGCCGTTGTCCCGCGCCGATTGCGGTGTTCCCGAGCCTGACCTCGATCATGTGGCCATGATCGGCTGGTCGTACGGCGGATATCTGTCCGCACTGGCCGTGCTGCGTGCGCCCGACGTGTTCCACGCCGCCTGCGCCGGTGCCCCGCCCACCGATTGGACGCTGTACGACACGCATTACACCGAACGGTATCTCGGCCTGAACCCGACCGTGTATGAGCGCAACAGTCTGATCAAGGACGCGCCGAATCTGCGTCGTCCGCTACTGCTGATCCATGGTTTCGCCGACGACAATGTGACCGTGGCGAATTCGCTGAGGCTGAGTTCCGCGCTACTGGCCGCCGGTCGTGAACATACCATGCTGCCGTTGACCGGCATCACGCATATGACGAACGACGAGACCGTGGCCGAGAACCTGCTGCTGTTCCAGCGCGACTTCCTCCGCAAGGCGCTCGCCGAGTGAAACTACTTCGATAGTCCATGTGATCGTCGGACTGGTCAGGGAAAGTGTTGCGATAGTCCTCTACGAACTGTTGCGATAGTCCCCGAAACTGCTTCGATAGTCCACTACCAAAGTGTTGCGATAGTCCACTATCGGGTGGTGGAGTATCGCGGAACTGCTTCGATAGTCCACTAGGGAACCGGCCTAACAAGGCCGAACTGTTGCGATAGTCCCCGAAACTGCTTCGATAGTCCATGTGGTTGGGAAGCGGCGTGTTTTCTTGGTTTTGGTGTGTGCTACGGCCGCCTGAGTCGGAAGAATCGTTGCGATGACGCGCTGTGACGGTGGCGTTGGGTTTCCGCTTTACTCCGATAGTCCATTATCGGAGAGGGAACGACGTGAAAAGTGCTTCGATAGTCCACTAGGGAACCGGCCTGACAAGGCCAGAGTGTTGCGATAGTCCCCGAAACTGCTGCGATAGTCCACTAGGCTGAGCCTCAAACTGCTTCGATAGTCCATGTGATTGGGAAGCGGTGTGTTCTTGGTTTTGGTGTGTGCTACGGCCGCCTGAGCCGGAAGAATCGCTGCGATGACGCACTGTGACGGTGGCGTTGGGTTTCCGCTTTACTTCGATAGTCCACTATGAACTGCTGCGATAGTCCACTATGAAGTGTTGCGATAGTCCCCTAGGGGGTGTCTCATTAGGTGTGTAACTGGTCTTGGCTGCCATCGGCCGTGACAGGTGTCTGGCCGTGTTGCTTCCGGGAGCGGACTTAGGAGGAGTGATCATGATCATGGTGGCAGGGAATGAGATATGGGCGCCTGCCGTCATTCCCTGCCAAAGGGCGTGGCAGGGAATGACAATACGAGATTTTCTGTCATTCTCTGCCACGAAATTCCGTCATATTTGCACGTAAATCCGGCGGATATGATGTGGGGTCCGGGGTTTTCTCGGTCTTGGGCGTGATAACGGGGTGACGGCCGTGGCAGAGAATGTCGTTGGAGCCGGTTTCGCGTGTTCTCTGCCAGACGATCGTGGCAGAGAATGCGCACAGCGCCCTGCTGATCATTGTGTGGCAGGAAATCGTGGCAGAGAACGTCGATTCGGGCGATACTGTCATTCTCTGCCATGACCCGTGGCAGGGAATGGTGTTGGAGCTGGTTTCGTCGTTCCGTGCCACGCCTTGCGGCAGGGAATACGCCGATCCGCTATTCGTCCGTTCCGTGCCATTTGGTTGTCTGCCACTTGATTGTCCGCTGTGCCACCTAGCTGTTCGTTCTGCATCATCCGGCTGTCCGTGGCTGTCCGCTCTGTGTCATCCTTGCCGACGGCGGGCTTCTTCGTCGTTTCCATTGTCTCAGTCGGCATGCTCATCACAGGCCCTTTTCCGCTGGCCCACGGACCGGCGGCCAAGACCAGTTACACACTTACCGAGACACTCCCGGGCCGGGGAAAATCGTTGGGGGCTTGTCGGAGGATGGCGTTGGGTTTTCGTTTTACTTCGATAGTCCACTACCAAAGTGTTGCGATAGTCCCCGAAACTGCTGCGATAGTCCACTACCGAAGTGTTGTGATAGTCCCCGAAACTGCTGCGATAGTCCACTACCGGGTGGTGGAGGATTGCGGAACTGCTTCGATAGTCCATGTGGTTGGGAAGCGGTGTGATTTCTTGGTTTTGGTGTGTGCTACGGCCGCCTGAGCCGGAAGAATCGCTGCGATGACGCGCTGTGACGGTGGCGTTGGGTTTCCGCTTTACTTCGATAGTCCATTATCGGAGAGGGAACGACGTGAAAAGTGCTTCGATAGTCCACTGGGGAACCGGCCTGACAAGGCCGAAGTGTTGCGATAGTCCCCGAAACTGCTGCGATAGTCCACTAGGCTGAGCCTCAAACTGCTTCGATAGTCCATGTGATTGGGAAGCAGTGTGATTTCTTGGTTTTGGTATGTGCTACGCTCGCCTGAGCCGGAAGAATCGCTGCGATGACGCGCTGTGACGGTGGTGTTGGGTTTCCGCTTTACTTCGATAGTCCATTATCGGAGAGGGAATGACGTGAAAAGTGCTTCGATAGTCCACTGGGGAACCGGCCTGACAAGGTCGAACTGTTGCGATAGTCCCCTAGGCTGGGGTCGAACTGCTTCGATAGTCCACTATCAAAGTGTTGCGATAGTCCTCTGGGCTGGGGCAAACTGCTTCGATAGTCCCTGTGGGTGTGGGCCTGCGGTGTGTGGATTGTTGGATCCCCAGTGGCGAGTTCCCGTGTACCCCCTTCAGAGCGTGCTCTGGCGTTGGTCGGCAATGTGGTCGAATGTGGCCCCCTCACGGATATATATTGCAATTACTGGGATTGATAATCACCTGTATGACCCGCTGCCATCGGCGATGCGCTTAGGGGGTACTGACCCCGAATTCCTGACCCTACGATGGCTGTACTCAACCGAGAGACAGCAATGGAGGCTGGGAATGAAGGGTTTTCTTATTTTGGTGCAATTGTCGTTGATTATCGAGGCATCGCTGGGTGAGTTCATCAGTCGATTGATCGCCGGGCTAATCGCGTTCCTGATGTCGCTGGGAGCGCCGCCCGGTGCCCACGACGATTCCCGGCCGGCGGATACGTCTGGCGGAGGTTGGGGCAGGGCTGTGACCCATGTGCTGACCAACACCGCTGATGCGCGCATCGATGTTGTTGCCGAGGCTTCCGATTCCGGCGGGAAGCGCGTGCATATTTCCAGCAGCCGGTTCATCGTTGCCAAGATCGAGCCGGATGCGGCGGAATTCAATGAGGTCTCTGCCGCATCACAGGCCGATGCGATCAACCCCGACGGCAGCGTAGGCGTTCGGGATGGCGGTGTGCAGTTCGTGCTCTGGCCGGAATATCATGCCGCCGACGGTGCCTGGTACGTCTACGAACAGCGGTTCACTGAGCGCAATGATGATGGGACGTGGAAGGACGAAGGGCGTTGGTATCAGAGCACGCTAGACGCTGATGGCATCGAAGGCGATGCGTGGATCGAATCGGAGGCACCGAATCTCAATGATGGCGGTTCCTGGTCGCCGATGCCACAAGGATGTGATGGACAGCTGAGCAACGGAGCCCGGTATTGCGTGGCCTCGCAGACAGAAGAGATGGAATATGCCTACTGGGGAAGCAATGGCGCTACATCGAAAGTGTATTTCCCTGTCGATGTTGACGACTACACCCAGCCATACGGCGCCCATCCGTTCAAATATCGGGTGACGATGTCCCGTCCCTCACCGGCCGACGAAACCAGGGGCAACGTGTTCTTCGGCCGCGATATCGCGGAGATCACCACGGAGGTGAGTCATAAAGCCGATTCTTATTGGCGAGTTAATAGTGCATTTGTTACTCAGTTAACGGATATCACGGGTAAGGATCTGATTACGATGCCGCCGGATTCAAATCCTGAGGAGTCCGATCGGTCGTTGGGCGATCTAGACGCAGATGGATTGACTGCTGACGAGACGAATGTCAACAACAGCCAAAGCGCGGTCTCCGCCGGCGGCATCGTATCCCCGCAGGTTTCCAACATCGATTCGATCACCGTTGATCCCAGCAAACTGATGGTCGGACGGGCACAGAAGCCGGGGGAGTTCAAACTCCTACTGACGGCATTGCCCAACGATCGGGATGGCGTATCCACCACGGCGGAGATGACGCCCATGCCGAACCGCGGTTTCCGCATCAACGATGATCGCATGACCATGGGCGAGGACTGGTACGGCGGGAACGATCAATCATTCGCCTTTCAACTCAAACCGGGCGATATGGGCACGGATTTCATGAAGCCTGACCCCACTGTCAAAACCGACCCCACAGGCTCCCCGTCCTTGACACACACCGCCAGTCGTCTGAACGCGCATCTCACCATCGCGTATACCACGTACGACATATCCCCAGGATACGGCTCGTCGTCCTCCCGATGGTTCTCATACCAGCTCTGCGAACAGAGTTCGGGCGGCGGCTGCGTCACGCAACAGGACAACAGCGACGGCAAGGTCGCCTATGATCTGTCCCGATTCGTGATCTGGGTACGCGGCGAAATCGACGAACGCAACGCCATGACGCTGTCCTCCGACAGCTACATCGTCAGAACGCATGACCGGTTCGGCAACGATCTGACGCAGAACGGCGCAACGGAAGGCGAGCGCGGGCGGTTCGACGCCGAAACGCTCACGTTCGCACCACGGTTCGTCAATGCGATATGGGGACGGTTGTCGTTTCTCAAACGTAACGAGCAGGGGACTCCGCTGCCTGGCGCGGAGTTCACGTCCGACGATCTGTTGATCGCTCCGATGGACAATGGCGATAGTAATAACGGCAACGGTAATGGCGACGGCAGTAACGGCCAGTCCGGTTCGTACATGCATGTCCCGGAAGGATATCCAGGTGCCGGGAAGACCATGATTTCGGGGTCTGATGGTCAGGTACAGGTTTTCGGCATCGATCTGCTCGACGTGTTCGGATACGATGACGATCCGAATTCGGAGCAGTACGGGGAGCTGTTGCGCGAATCCGTGAGCTATACGATCACCGAGACCAAGGCCCCTCCCGGGTACCTGCTGCCGGTCGGTGAGCCGCCGAAGTTCCATGTGATTCTGCACGCTGACGGCACGTTGACCTATCGTCCGATTTCGGGATTGATCGGCACGCTCTGTGAAGACGGGAAGAACAACAGCAGTGATTGCCAGCTCGCCGTGGTGAATTCCGGATTCCGTTTGCTTAAGGTCGACGACAGCGGCAGTCCGCTTCGCGACGCCGTCTTCCAGATCTTCGAGGGCAGACACTTGCCGGACGCTGACAACGAGGACGGTTCGATTCCCGCGCAACCGTTGGCCTTTGTCCCGATCGCCGGCACGGGATCCTACAATTACGCACCTGTCGACACGGGCGGTGCAGACGACACGGGTGGCACTGACGGTACGGGTGGCACTGACGGTACGGGTGGCACGACTGATCCGGGCGGCACGACCGTCGATCTCATCACCGATGAGCGTGGCACGATCAGTGTGCATAATCTGCCGAACGGCACCTATACGATTCGGGAGATTCGTACGCCGGTCGATGGCGACGGCAGAGAGCTCTACGCCAACAAGAAGAACGTATGGATGCTCGTCACCGTTCACAATGGCGTGATCAGTCTTGCCGACCAATCCGCTGACGATGCCGAACCCGATGCCGGGAACGGGAACGCCGGGGTTGACGGCAATAGTGCGATCGGCTCCGATGTGGCGACCGGATGCGCAACCGTCACGAAGGATTCACGTGCCGTCATTGATACCGCGTCGACGTTGCCAATCTGCGTGGCCACCGCGACGAATCATCCTTCCGTGGTTGAACTGCCGCTGACCGGTGGCAGCGGTGCATTGGTGCAATGCGCGCTGATCGGGATCATTCTGCTGATCCTGGCCGGCGAATCCCGCATCATCGCGGCGTTGCTTAGACGCCCATACCGTGCGTAATCAGCGATCAGCAATGAAAGGAGACACTCATGAAGACTGTCATGAATGCAACAGGTCGTGCACACGCAACGAAGCGTGTGCCTCTCTCGAAGATCGTCACACGTATCGTCGGCATTGTCGCCGCAACGATGGTGATGACAGGCTTGACGATGCCCGGCTGGGGAATTCCGTCTGCGGCCGCCGCTCCGGTGCCGGACGCGACCGAGAATCATCCGGTCACGGGCACGTCCATCACCATCACCGCCGACACCAGCGCGCAGATTCGCGGGCGCACGTTCGCCGCCTACCGGCTGGGAACATACACCACATTGGCGAACTCCAGCTCGGCGGGGTTGGACACCATCACCGAACCGGCCTCCGCCTACCGAAATATCCAAAACGCCATGGCACAAGCCAATCCGGCATATAACCCCGACGTCGGAGGGGATCCTCTCGCCTGGGCGGTACAGGTCGAGGGGCGACTCGATCAGGTCACGGCCTCACCCTGGACCGGGCTCACCCGATCATTCGCCATCGCTCTCGATCCGAACGAACTCGGCACTCCCGCATCCGTCACCGCGAATGACGACACCATCGTCGCCACCGGGGAGAAGGTCACGGTCACCATCGACGGTCTGCAACCCGGACTGTATCTGGTCGTCGATGCCACAGTCCAGCACAACGCGGAACGGAACAATGCGAGCGATTCCGAATCATGGACCAACTCCATCCGCATGGTGGTGGGCACCAGACTCGAAGTGTGGGACGCCGAAGCCGACGCATCCACAACACTTGCCGACGGCGTGATCAACCTCAAGAACCAGTCCGTTCCCATCCACAAGCAGATCGTCGACCCCGACGGTCGTCCGCAACCGGAACCCGACTATGGCGTCGGCGACACCATCTACTACGAAATCACCTCGACCGTACCCATCTACACCGGGTATGCGTCCACCGGTCGCGTCTATCAGATCATCGACACCATGAGTCACGGATTGACCTACGGAAAAGTCGTTGCGGTGAAGGTCGGAGAGACGGCGCTGACGGAATCAACTAACGGCGGTGCGGGCGACTACACGGTCAGTGTGCGTGACACCGTGTACGAGTCCCGACAGGGCGCGGGAGGTCAGGTTCCCGACGCCGTGATCGGAAAACCCGCCACGGAGATCGCCATCGATCTGGGAAATTACGTGAATCAGAACGAAGGAACCCAACCGTTGCGGGAAGGCGCGAACGTGGTCGTGACGATCACCGCCACGCTGAACGACAACGCCGTCGTATCCGAGCCGAACCGGCCGCAGGCCAACCCGAACAAAGTGGATCTGACCTACTCGCATAATCCCGAAGACCTGACCGATCGAATTACCGTGCCCGGCGGCGAAGTGAACGTCTACACGTTTCGTTTCCGTCTGCGCAAGGTTGATCTTGGCACTCATCGGCCGCTGGCGGGGGCGAAGTTCATCGTAAAGTCGGCCGAACGGGGATATCTCAAGGAGTACGGTCCGGCGGGTGCGGCTGATGGTGCCGGCAATGGCGAACAGGACGGCAAAGAGGGCGAATCGTCATCCGTCGGATGGCGGTACACGCAGAATGCGGCTGACGCCAAGACTTTTGTATCCGACGACGACGGGCTGATCGACGGACTGACCGGATTGGACGCCGGGTCCTATACCGTGACGGAAACGCAGGCCCCCGACGGGTATCAGAGTGCCGTGCTTCCCGAATTCGGCTTCGCCATCACCGCCGACTATCGGCAGGATTCCAGTACCCGGCCGGACGGGACGACCGCGTGGGGCGATCATCATCTGACGACCGTGACGTTCAGCGCCCCCGAAGGGGATTCGTGGAAGCTGGTGACGCAGGGAACCGGTGACGCCGGCGGTGACGCGGCCGGAGGAACCGATACGACTGGCGATGTCGTCGACGCGGATTCGGCACCCACCTTCGAATACATCGTCGGCAACGTACGTAATGTGTCGGCCTTGCCGAAGACCGGTGCGGCCGGAGTCGTGATGCTCGCGCCTGTCGTGGCGCTGCTTGTAGCCGGTGCGGTCGTCCTGGGCCTTCGCATCCGGGCGTTGCAGCGAAGCGATATGTAGAAAAACAGAGGGCGCTCGCCCCGGTCAACGATGATCGGGATGGGCGCCACCGACCAAAGGAGGTCATCATGTTCACCACTGAGGAACGCCAATATCTCAATTCATTGCCGGCCGTATACCATGTCGGTGCCGAACGCATTCTGTACACCGACGAATTCAAATATGCGTGCATCACCCGATATCTCAACGGCGAATCCCCGACCGCGATCTTTCGCGAGGCCGGTCTCAATCCGGAACTGGTGGGTCGCAAGCGCATCGACCGGTGTTTCGCCCGCTGGTGCGAATCGGAGGAGATCCGTCGGCGACTGTCCAAGCAGGTCCATGCGCGGCATGCCGGCCCGGATGGTGGTGTTGATCCGTGTGATGGTACTCAGCCGTACGCCGAAGCTGTGCCGGGTGACGGCATGGACGAGATCATGCACGGCCCGACGGGGAACGAGCCGCCGATGACCGGGCCGGCCGGAGTGGACGCCCCGCGGGGTATAGGGGAATCCTATGGATTCCATTCCCACGTCGGGAATATGCAGACGGATGTCGGTCGGCCATCCATTGTCGGGCCCACGAGCGCCGGAATCGAGAAGTCGGGGCACGCGGATGCCGAGTTCGGGAACGCGGAGATCGAGGCTGCCGGGTTTAGACATCCCGCGTATGGCATCGTCGGGCAAGTCAACGTCGATCATCGTGACGATGATGCCGGAGTCATGGCATACGCCAGCCATACCGAATCGTTGGAGGGCGTAACGCATCGTGGCATCTGCCCCAATCGAGACGGCACGGATTACGCTGGCATGGATCGCGCTGACACGAACTGTGCTGATGCAGACTGCAAAGGCCCGGATTGCGACGCGACTTCTCGCGAGAGCAATCTGCTGTCTGCCAAGGATGTGCGACGCATTCGCCGAACCGCCGTGGCGGGCGCGGTTCGTGGCGAGGCCACCGCGCATATGTGGGATTGGGGCGAACCCGATTACCGCGAACGTCTGATCGAGTATCAGATCAAACGCATCGACGCGTTGGAACGCGAGATCGCCCAACTACGCAACGACACCGCCGCCTACGCCAGCGTGGCGAAAACGACGTTACCGAATGTCGGCCGGCAGATGATCGGCGATGAATGAGGCCAGTTCGTGTCCCATGCGCTCGGCTTCGGGGATGCGAATGTGTCCGGGAGTGCCCGTGCCATTGGACTCATACAGGAAATGCAGGATCCTCGGATCGTCGATGGCCCGGCATACGTCGTCGATCGCCCGATCCCACGCCGCGTCATGACACAGGATGGTGGTGGACAGCACCAGCAGCGCATCCGGATAGATTTCGCGCAGCCGTTCCACGAACATCCGATAATGATCACGCCATGTCACGGCCGCCTCGCCATCGTAGTCGTCGGCCATCACGTCGATCGGATTGCTGTCGTTCTGCCCGATGGCCACCACGACCACATGCGGGATGAACCGGTTGAAATCCCACGGCTTGGAATCGCCGAGCGTCGGGTTGTATTCCAGCTTGTCGTACGTATCCTCCAGCCCCACATAGTCGGGGCCGTTGAACCAGCCGGTGCCGTCCAGCAGTGCGATGCCGCCCTGTGCCACGTCATGCAGTTCGGCATTGAGCTCGCGCGCCGCGAACGCCGCATACGAATACCAGGCGTTCGTATACTGCCCGTTGTTGTCATCCGGGTCGATCCGGCCACAGCAATGCACCGCCTCGGCCACCTCGCCGGCCGACACCGAATCGCCATACACCTCCATGCGCAGCCGTGGTCGCGGGGCGGCCGGAGGCAGCACCTGCACCCCGACATTCGTGCCGTCCACGGTGAATCCCAGCAGCTCCACATGATGGCAGGCGTCCTGACGTTTGAACACCGTGACGGTATGCATCACCGGCGTCAGACCGTCGGCCAGCACGATTTCCGTTTCACGGTCGTCGCATGGAATATCGACCTTCCGCTGGCAGCCGTCGATCACCACGCCGATCGCGTTCTCCCAGTAGTTGTGACGATTGATGAGCTGCATGCGCAGTGACGTGCCGAAGAACCGGAATTCGATCAGTGTATACGGGTAGATGAGTACCGGACGCTGCGGATCGTCGAAATCCACACGACCCGTATACCGCAATGCCGGATCGTCCGGCAGGATATGAACGCGGCGGGGGAGCGCATCATCGGCGTGCGTCGAACGGGTCGCGTCCATAAGCGCAGGATTCATACTGATGGGCTGGGACTCTGCGTTGACCATGGGTTTCCTTTCTGAAGCGTGTCTTAGCGTTCGCGTGTGAACGGTTCGGCCGGGAGCCCGGCGTCGTTGAACAAGGGCGCGGGGCCCCAGCTGAACCAGCCGTAGCGTACGGCGCAGGGCTCGGGCACCGCCGTCGACCAGACCTGTACGCGTCTGCGTCCGGCGTCGTTTCCGCTGCCACTGTCGTGCTCATCGTCGGCCAGAATACGCGCCGATGCCGCATGCCAGACGCCGTCGCCGCCTGACAATGCGAAACCGGAAGCATCGGCAGGAAGTTCGGCCGTATCAATCGGCGACCCCAGTGCGACGTCATCGCGATTGATGCCGAGGTCATCACCGTTGTAATGGCCGAAATGCAGTCCGTCGGCATGACGGAATATCACGATAATGCCGTTTCCGTCAGCGCGGACACATGCGGTGGATTCCGGTCCGTCGACCACCGGACCGTTGCCGGTGAACATGCCATTGTCGCTCTCGTCGCCATTGTCGCCATTGCCGTATACGCGACGCAACGCCATGGCGGCCAGACGATCGCCCACCGTCTTCTTGTCAAGCGGATGGATGTTGTCGAATTCGCCACAGTCCAGGGTGACCACGATATGCACGTCGGGTATGGTGCGGGCGGCGTCCATCTGCGCCGCGCGGATGACCGGCCAATGCATGACGTCCCGTCCGGCGTCGGCCTCGCTTTTGGCGATCCAGCGCGGCAGCTGCACGATCAGGAACGGCAGCCGGTCATTCCACAGGCCACGCCATTCGTCGATCATGTCGCCGAGCAGTGTGCGATAGCGCTCGCAGTAGGCTTCATCCTCTTCGCCTTGATACCACATCACGCCGCGCACGGTGTAGGGGGCCACGCGCGAGACCATTGCTTCGAAGGCCCCGCATGGGCGGTACTGGCTGAACGGGGTCATCGGCGGCGGCCACGGGCATTCACCGTACTGGGCGTTCAGCGTCTCCCAGGTGACATCGGGGTCGGCGGTTCGCGCGGCGTCGATGTTCGCGTTCCACGCGTTGAAATTGGTCTGCCAGGTGGTCCAGTCGTAGCGCATCGCGTCGAGATCCCGGCCTGCCACCTGATCGTCGTACCGGTTCAGATATTCGCGTCCGGCCGCGGATGTTTCCAGACGTTGGCGGCTCATCCAGCAGGTGATCGATGTGCCACCGATATAGCAGTCCACGATGCCGACGGGTATGGTGACTTCGGTCGTTCCGGCGAGTTCGGCGCGCAGTCGGTTGGCGAAATAATAGGCAACGGCAGACATGACGCCTGCGGACTGCGGCGTGCAGACGGACCATCCGGACTTGCGTTCCGCACGCTCGTCGACAGCGCCGGTTTTGGGGGTGTTGTAGAAGCGCAGCAGCGGGTCGTGCGCATTGTCGACTGCGGCCTCGGGGTGCAGGCTGTTGCGCAGTTCGAGTTCCATGTTGCTTTGTCCTCCGGCCAGCCAGACCTCGCCGATGAGGACGTCGTCGAACTGAACCGTTTCCGTGCCGTCCGTCACGGTGAGGCGGTGCGGTGCGGCGCAGGCTCCCATGGCGGGCAGCGCCACCAGCCAGCGTCCTTCCGTCGTGGTCCTGACCGTGGCCGTTTCTTGGGGCGTGCAGCATGGTGCGTGGGATATTGCGTTCCTCTCGGACGGCGGGGAGGGAAGGATGCTCGCCGTGATGGGTGTCCCCGGCGTTGCGGTGCCGAATACGGCGATCGGACGGTGTCGTTGCAGCACCATGTGGTCCGAGAACACCGCCGCCACGGTGAAATGCGTACGCGCATTGCGGGGGCTACGGTCCGTCTCCTCGGTCTGTGCGGCGGTCGTGTCGTCCGTGTCCGTGAGTGAACTGCCCGGCGCGGGACCGGTGATGATTGACGCTGTCATGTTCGTTCTCCTTCGAAAACCTTGAAACCGAATGCGCAGGTCCGGGGTGACATTGGTCCGCCAGTGATGCCGAACCCCTTTCAAGGCTCTGAGCTTGTCAAATCAATGCATTAACCGTTTAAGGAAAATCATACATTACGGTGATGCGATTTCGGCGTGTCGTCGAGTTTTTATTGAAGGGCCGGATTGTGTGCCGAGGTCATAAAATATTGAAAAATCAACGATCTGTTGCGATCCGGGTAGTGTGTGGGGCTGTGGGCTGGGGTGAGGCTATCGACGTGGCGTGAGCGCAACTTTACTTAAGCGGTTGACATACTGAAAAACATGACTTAAAGTAAGAGCAATCAAGTCAAGCACTGAACAAAACGCAGGGTTTGACTATTCACGCAAGCGGTTCATTGACGATATCGCCCGTGAATTGGCGAGGCCAGTGACGGCCCCGGCACGTCTCAGCGATTGAGAGGAACGGAATCATGAACGTACTGAAGAAGATCTCGGCGGCGGTTGTCGCCGGAGCCTGTCTGATCAGCCTCGCGGCCTGCGGCGGCAGCGCCAGCGGCGAGGCCACCGATCTCACTTACCCGGAGATCAAGCTGGGTGAGACCGGCAAGGATCTCAACACCACCATCAAGCTGTTCAACCACCGCACCGACATGGCGCAGGCCACCTACCCGGGCACCAACTGGGACGCCTACATCAAGGAGTTCAACAAGGTCTACCCGAACATCAAGGTGGAGGTGCAGACCAGCTCCAACTACGCCAGTGACGCGCTCACCCGCCTGCAGGGCGGAGACTGGGGCGACATCATGATGATCCCCGCCGTCGACGCATCCGAACTCGGCACCTACTTCCTGCCCTACGGTTCGCTCGACGACATGAAGAAGGAGATCAAGTACGCCACCAACCAGCGTTACGACGGCAAGACGTACGGCGTGCCCAGCGCAGGCAACGGCATGGGCGTCGTCTACAACACCAAGGTGTTCTCCGACGCCGGCATCACTGACCTGCCCAAGACCCCGGACGAGTTCATCAACGATCTGAAGCTCATCAAGGACAAGGAGCCGGGCGTCACGCCGATGTACACCAACTACGCGGCCGGCTGGACCATGACCGCGTGGGACGCCTACATCGGCGCCACCTCCACCGGCGATGCCAAGTACCTGAACCAGAAGCTGCTCCACACCAAGAACCCGTTCTCCGATCCCGGCGACGGCACCCACCCCTACAACGTGTACAAGGTGCTGTACGACGCCGTGGCCAACGATCTCACCGAGGAAGACTACTCCACCACCGACTGGGAGACCAGCAAGGCCAAGCTCAACAACGGTGAATACGGTGCCATGGTGCTCGGCGCCTGGGCCGTGGCGCAGATCAAGTCCGCCGGCGACAATCCCGATAACGTGGCCTACATGCCGTTCCCGATCACCGTGGACGGCAAGCAGTACAGCTCCTCTTCCGCCGATTACGCCTACGGCATCAACAAGGACTCCTCCAAGGAGAACCAGGAAGCCTCCATGATCTTCGTCAAGTGGATGACCGAGAAGTCCGGCTACGCCATGAACGAAGGCGGCATCCCCGTCAAGCAGGGCGACGACGAACTGCCGTCCGTGTACGAGCACTTCAACGACGTGACCTTCCTTGAGGACGAGCCCTCCGTGGACGGCGAAGAGGATCTGTTCAACGACCTCAACTCCGACTCCGAGTTGGCCATCAACGCCGACGGCAGCTCCCGCCTGCAGGCCGTGATCGAGGCCGCTGCCAACGGCACCAAGTCCTACGACGACATCGTCAAGGAATGGAACCAGCAGTGGAACTCCGCTCTTGACACCGAAGGCGTGGACGTGAAGTACACCACCGCTGAGTAAGGCGACACGGGGTCTCCGCCCCGCCAGTCACACGCATACACCAGCCGAGGTGCGCGCCAGGGACACCAGGCGCGCACCTTCCTTCCCACACATCCCCACACACATCCGACAAACGGCGGCTGAGTCGGCCGCATCGGCAACATGGAGCACGTCATGACGACGACAACAATGGATGCGACGGCATACGCCGCAGTTCCCGAAAACCACAAGCCCAGGGACTGGCGCAAGGCACTGATCATCGTGGCCTTCTGCGCGATTCCGCTCACCCTCCTCATCGTGTTCACCTACCTGCCCTTCGGCAGCATGGTGAGCTACAGCTTCTACAAGATGAAGTACATCGGCACGCCCCGCTGGGTGGGCCTCGACAACTACGTGCAGGTGTTCACCCGCCCCGACACCCTCTCCTCGCTCAAGCTCAGCCTCTATTACGCGGTGGGCGCGCTCATTCAGGTGGCGCTCGCCCTGTATCTGGCCACCATCCTGAGCTTCAAGGTGAAGGCCGGCAACTTCTTCAAGGGCGCGTTCTTCTTCCCCTACCTGATCAACGGCATCGCGGTCGGCTTCATCTTCAAGTTCTTCTACACTCGCGGCTACGTGTTCGACACCGTACTGCAATGGTGTGGCTTCGATCTCAACCACCTGCCCTACTGGCTCATGGACCAGTCGATCAACAACTGGTCGCTGGTGGGTGCCTCCATCTGGCGCTACCTCGGCCAGACGGTGATCCTGTTCATCGGTGCGATGATGTCGATCGACGGATCGCTGTACGAGGCGGCCGAGCTTGACGGCGCGAACAAGTTCCAGCAGTTCCGCCACATCATCCTGCCGAGCATCAAGACGATCCTCGTGCTCAACGTGATCCTCGCGATCACCGGTTCGCTCTCCGCCTTCGAAGGCCCGTACGTGATCACCTCCGGCGCCAACGGCACCGCCACATACTTCGTGCTCATGGATCGCCTCGCCCACGTCAACCAGAAGGTGGGCCTCGCATCCGCCATGGCCGTGGTCCTGCTCGTCATCATCCTGATCTGCGCCATGCTGCAGCAGCTGTTCTTCAACTACCTGTTCCGCGACGCCGACGACGGCGTGGCCAAGGCCCGCAAGAAGGCCAAGAAGGCGCAGCGCCGTCGCCAGCGCGTGGCCGCAGGCAAGGCCCCGCTGTTCCGTAATTCGTCCCCGGCCGCGTCCGACGCGGCATCAGCCAAGGAGGTGGCGTGATGAACGCCGTGAAATCCGCAACCCGGTCCGAGGCACGCCGCGCCGCACGTGGTCAGGTCTCCAACGCCGATTATTGGAAGACGTTCTTCTACAACGCCAA
This sequence comes from Bifidobacterium tissieri, assembly GCF_002259645.1. Lineage (GTDB taxonomy): Bacteria > Actinomycetota > Actinomycetes > Actinomycetales > Bifidobacteriaceae > Galliscardovia > Galliscardovia tissieri. The sequence continues at coordinate 76,945 of NZ_MWWV01000009.1, read as the reverse complement.
GGTCTGGTTCTTCATCTTCCTCAAGTACTTCAGCCTGGTGTTCTGCGCCTTCTGGTTCCTGCTGCCCGTCGTCAGCTGCTTCGTGACGGCCGCCAAGACCGAGAAGGAATACCAGAACACGTCCGTCATGCAGATGCCGGAAAACTGGCTGAACTTCCAGAACTACTTCGACGCGTTCCGGCTGTCGAACATGGCCGTGGCGTTCCGCAACTCGGCGATCGTGCTTGTGTTCGTGCTCATCATCACCACGCTGATCGGCACGCAGCTCGCCTACGTGCTCAGCCGTTTCCAGTTCCCCGGCAACACCGCGATCCGCGCCCTGTTCACCGTGGCCGCACTGCTGCCCGGCATCGCAATGCAAGTCTCGATGTACAAGATCATGACCAACCTGCATATGGTCAACACGCTGTGGGGATACATCATCATGATGTGCGGCACCGACGTGATCTCGATCTACGTGTTCATCCAGTACTTCGAGAACATCCCCGTCTCGCTTGACGAATCCGCGATCATGGACGGCTGCTCCTACTTCACCGTGTATGCGAAGATCCTGCTGCCGCTGCTCAAGCCCGCCATCGTCACCTGCCTGATCCTCAAGGGCGTGGGCGTGTACAACGAATACTATGCCGCGAATCTGTACCTTCAAGATAAATCGACATTGGGTACGGTAGCCATCTCGCTGTACTCGTTCACCGGCCCGCAGGGCAGCAAGTACAACCTGATCTGCGCCGGCGTGATCATCACGCTGCTGCCCATGCTCATCCTGTTCCTGATCTTCCAGAAGCAGATCTACAACGGCATCGCCGCCGGTGCCGTCAAGGAGTGAGATCGGTCGAACCGAACGGCTCCGTCAATGATGCCGCGGGAAACGCGTCCCGCGGCATCATCGTATCCGGCGTATTCGCAATATTCGCCGGCTTCCGTTTTCCATCTGATTTCCATCCGACGAGGAGAACCCATGAAATCAAGGGTGACCATATCCGACGTGGCCAAGGCCGCCGGCGTATCCAACAGCGCCGTGTCGTATGCGCTTAACGGCAAGGCTGGTGTTTCCGAGCAGACTCGCGACAAGGTGCTGTCCGTGGCGTCGCGCATGGGGTGGCGGCCGAACCGTGCGGCCAAGGCGCTGTCCGACGCCAGCACGCGTACGGTCGGCCTGGTGCTCACCTACGATACGGCCGTGCTGTCGATCGAGTCGTACACGATGGAACTCATCGCCGGTCTTACCGCGGAATTCGAAAAGGCCGGATATTCATTGCTGGTGCGTTCGTCGTCGAGCCGCCGGCACGAGTTGGCGGTGCTGCGTGAGTGGGTTGCCGCCGGTGCCGTGGACGCGGTGCTACTCATGAACGTGGAGTTGGGGGATCCGCGCATCGAACTGTTCCGCGAGCATCCCCGCATGCCGGTGCTGTTGCTGTGCGACGAATCGTTGTCCGGCGGACTGCCGGCGTTGTCCGACAACGGTCGTGCCGCCACGCACCTGGTGGTGGACTACTGCCATGGACTCGGGCATCGGCGGATCGCCCGTGTGGCGGGCTCCGAACAGATGGGGCATACGTTCATCCGCGACAACGCCTTCCGTGAGGAGTCCGCGGCGTTCGGCATGGATTACCTGTGCCTGCATGCGGATTATTCGCCGGAATCGGGCGACCGTTGCACCAGACGGCTGTTGTCGTTGCCGCAGCCACCCAGCGCGATCGTGTACGACAGTGATGTGATGGCACTGGCCGCGCTGAAGGCCGCCGCATCCATGGGGGTGCGAGTGCCCGACGACCTGTCGATCATTTCATGGGATGACTCGTTCATGTGCAGAATGAGCTCGCCAGGTGTCACTGCGTTGAATCGCGATGTGGTGGCACGCGGACGCAAGGCGGCTGGTATGCTCATCGACCTTGCCGAAGGACGAACGGTGCAGCCGCATGCCGAGGTCGCCGACGACTTGATTGTGCGCGGTTCCTCAGCGCCGGTCGGCGATGAATGCGTCGGTGTCGAAGTCGCCGTCTGACCGTACGCGGGGGCATTCGGTTTCTCAGCCGCAGTCGTGGTGGGCGCACTTGCGGTTGTCGTATCGAATATTCGGACGGTGCCTGTGTCTTCCGCATGTTCTGGCAAGCACGCCGTCTTCAAAAACCGACAGCGTTTCGACGAAAGCCATCCCCAATGGTGGGGATGGCTTAGCGTGAGCGGCAGGACGTTTTGATGGTTCAGTCGATGATATCGGAGCGTTTCATCAGCGCGATTACGACCCACGCCGTGCAGCCGGTGAGCACGATGCCCCACAGCGTACCGGCGAGTACCGGGCCACCGGGCGCGATCATCGCCACGATGAACGGCAACGCGTTGAGTGCGAGTATGGCGAGCGCCACGAGCGGATGGGCGATCGCCACGGCGAACGATCGGCGGATCTGCGCGCCTGCACCGCGGTCGCTGCGCGACATGAGCGGGAAGACGAAACCGAGTCCGGCGGCGACCAACGCGATCACCGTGGCGCAGATGCCGTAGGCGAGGGAGGCGATGTCGATGTTCGTCAGGCCGTGGGTGAGATACCACAGGTCGAACAGCGCCAGCGCCCAGAAGGCGCCGATGATGACGGTGATGCCGATCGAGGTGCCGATGCGTCGGCGGAATGCGGCGGCGAACCGGCGCAATACGTGGGCGTCGTCGCCGTCGTGGATGGCACGGGCCACATCATATAGCGCGCCGGTGGAGGCGCCGGCGGTGACCACTGGCAGACAGCAGACCGCCCATGCCACGTTGACCATGGCGAGGTCGCCGATGGTGGACATGACGTCGTTGTATGCGCTGCCTTGTGCGAATGCCTTCATGATTACTCCTTGACGAATCGGGTGGATCGGGTGGATGGGCCGGCCGGATGGATTGGGTGGATGGTGTCTGACGGGTGCGACCCGTACCGGTCGTCATCCTCGCAGGTAGTCGATGAATCGCTGCGCGGTGGCGAGGTTGCCGGATTCCTGGGCGAGTCCAACGTAGGTGTCGGTGTTGGGATTCGTGGTGGGTCCGGTGATCGAGGCCCATTGTGCGAGTCCGTCGATCTTTGCGCCGAACGGTTCGCTTGCGCCGCGGCCGGACCCGTTGTAGTCGGGGTCGTCGGTGTCGCGGTCGTCGAATCCGGGGAATGTGACGATGTCCGCAGCGAGTGCGGCGCGCTGCTCGCCGGTGAGTGTGTGGTCGAGGTCGGTCATGTAGCCGTATCCGGCGAGCGTGGCGAAGTCGTCATGGTCGGCGATGATCACGTCGATTTCGCCGTTGCCGAGCATGGTCTGGAGTTTGCTGAGTCCGTCCTTGCCCAGGTCGAAGTAGGCATCGACGACGATGCCGGATTCGCGGCCCTCGGGGAGTCCCATCGCCTGTGCGGCTTCGGATTGGAGGCTGGATGCCTTGGTCGGGTCGATTGCGCCGTCGATGACCGCCACGTAGAGTGCGGGCGCGGGGGCGGGCGTGAGCATGTGCACGGTGAGGAACACGACGGTTGCGATGATCGCGATGCCGGCGAGTGCGCGTGCGAGCAGCTGGTCGCGGAAGTACCTCCAGCGTTGACCGGCGGGCAGTGCGCGCAGTATGGCGATGCGGGAGCGTCGAGCGTCCGCCAGATCGGCGGCGGTCTTCGGCGACGCGGATGATCCCGGTGTTTCGATGCGTTCGTCGTCGCGACGGCGAACCGTTGGTAACGCCGGAATTCGCGGCATCGTCGTCCGTGACGTCATCGTGCACCTCCATGATCGATATACAGCACTGTACTCGAAAACCCTCATTTTGTGAAGCGGTTAAGTGCAATCTTTGCGAAAATGATAAATTGACGACAAATATACATAGTTTTATGAAGAAAGCGATCGATATTTTGCTGAACATATCAGGTCCATAAACGGGGATGTTTGGTGCGCATACAATGATGATTAAGCGGTTCAGTAATGCAGTGCAGCAAGCCGCTAGGAAGGAAAATCATCGTTGATGACAATGGATCAAATGCATATACATAAGGGAGTTGAAGGACGCGGACTCTGGCGGCGTATTGCCGGAGTGTGCACGTGTCTCGGTATGGTGATGACTGGAGGTGCATATGCCATGACGACGGCTGACTCGGCAATCGCGGCAACTGCGGATCACGCTGGCACGGTGGCCATCGTGGACCGTGACGCCACTGCGGAAACCAAGACACTGTTCGCCAAACTGCGCGACGCCGACACGATCATGACTGGTCAACAGCACGCCAATGATTACGCGGTATCCACCGACGAGGAAAATCAGGGCACCGGCTCCGATATCTACGCGCTCACAGGAAAATACCCATCTGTTTGGGGAATGGACACCCTGTCGATCTACGGCTACGAAGGACCCGGCATCAGGGAGAATGATTCGTGCGACATCACCTGCCAGACCAACAACATCGCCATTCTTGACGGCAAGATCCGTCAAGCTGACAGCCTCGGGGCGATGACGACACTCTCCGCGCACTGGTACAACCCGGTGTCAGGCGGCTCATTCAACGACACCACCAAAGCCGTGGACCGGCTGCTGCCCGGCGGCGACAGCCAAGCCGCCATCAACGACTACCTCGATCGCATCGCCGACCTCGCCAACGGAGCGAAACGCGACGACGGCACACTCATTCCAATCGTCTACCGTCCGCTTCATGAGAACAACGGCGCATGGTTCTGGTGGGGTGCCACGCACGCCACCAGCGACGAATACAGGGAACTGTATCGGTACATCGTCGACTACCTCACCCAGGTCAAGGGTGTGCACAACCTGCTGTTCTCCTATTCGCCCAACGGCACGTTCGGCGGCGATCTGGGCACCTATCTGGAAACATACCCCGGTGATGACTACGTGGATGTACTCGGCTACGACGCCTACGACAGCGGCGACGTGAACGATTCCAGCGAATGGGTGGGCAACGTGGTGAAAGACCTCGCTGCCATCGCCAAGCTGGGTGAACAGAAGGGCAAGCCCGTCGCCATGACCGAATTCGGGCGGGGATCCAACAAGATGATCGCCGAAGACGGCAACGACACCGACACGCAGTGGTTCACCCGACTGCTGAACGGCATCACCGCCGACCAGAATGCGCGGCACATCGCCTACATGATGACATGGGCCGATTTCGGCGGCAGCGGCTCGTCCTACGCCACCTACATCCCGCGCAAGGGTACCGCGCTCGGCGACGACTATACGAAGTACGCCGCTGATCCGGCGATCGCTTTGGCATCCGGCCGCATCGCCGACTATTCCGGCACCTATACGGCCGCCTCGCGTGTCGCAGCGGCCCGTATTGTCGCGCCCACGGAAGGATCCCGTGAAGAGGACGGTGCCCTGACCGTATATGCGCGTGTCGAGGGAACCACTGCCGGTAAGGCGTGGTTCACCGTCAACGATGACGCCGACCGGCATGAACTCACCGCCGACGGTGCGAACGGAGGACTCTACATGACTGGCACCTGGCAGGTGCCGTCCGAACTCCTCGCCAACGAGAAGGCCACGTTGCATCTCACCGTAGAAACCGCCGCCGGTACGTTGACTGATCAGACCGTAGTGGTGCTCGGCACCCGACCAGAACAAGCCGCCGACGTGGTCGACAACTACGACGCCTACGTGGATGACGCCGAACTGCGTGCCTCCTACTCCGTGGCGAATGCGAGCTCCTCGGCCATCGCACTGCGTGCCAATGACGAAGCCGCGATCAAGGCGGGAGCCACCGGTGCCAACGCGCTGAAAATCGACTACGACTTCGACAAGGCCCCCGGCTACATGGGCGCATCGCTCGTGCTCGGAGCCACCCGTGACTGGTCGGCATACGATCATCTCAATCTGTACCTCGAATCCGATGGTTCCGCCCACAAGTTCGTAGTGCAGCTGCAGGCCGGCGGCGTGACGTTCGAAGCCTACCCGTTGCTGGAGCAGCAGCGCTCCGGCATGGTCAGCATCCCACTGGCAGACTTCACCACCGCACCGTGGGACACTGCAAACAAGGGTGCTGTGCTCGACTCCGCCAAGCTCGCATCGGTGAGCGCGTTTTCGCTGTATCTCAACGACGGCGATCAGGACCTCGAACCGTTGCCGAACGGTGCCACCCGTCACCGTACCGGCACGATTGTGATCGATTCGATCCACTGGAGCGCTGGTGAGCCTGATTCCGGTGACGACGATGGCAACGGCGACAACGGCGACAACGGCGACAACGGCGACAACGGCGACAACGACGGCAACGACGGCAACGACGGTGAAGGCGGTGAAGGCGGCAACGGCAACGTGCCCGAACCGGGCGCCACGTCGTCGCCGTCGGCCGACCCGCATCCTTCCGGAACGCCGACGCCCGCCCCCGCTACTGTTGCGGACAGCGCCAAACGTCCCTTCACAGGTCTGGTGCGCACAGGCTCCGCAGTAGTCGGACTCGTACTCGTCGCTCTCGCGGCCGCCGGTATCGGTTTCGGACTGCGTTACGCGCGGCGCCGTAACTGACTGACTGCCGTCACTATGTGTGACAACACGTAACCATAATCGATGGCGCGCCCGTCTCACCCCGGCCGATGTTAGTATTGCGTACGACTGTACTGGTTAAGTTGAATGGCAGGGACTGAGATGGGCGCGTCAAAATCCACGATCACCATTGCCGATGTGGCCAAGGCCGCAGGAGTGTCGACGAGCGCGGTGTCGTACGCGTTGAACGGCAAGAAAGGCGTCTCCGAGAAAACCCGCGCCAAAGTGCTCAGTGTTGCCGAAAGCATGGGATGGCGTCCCAACAGTGCGGCGAAATCGCTGTCCGATTCGCGTACGCGATCGATCGGCGTGGTTCTGCTCATGCACGACACCGACGAATTCGCTTCCGGCAACTACAACATGGAATGTCTGGCCGGTCTGAGCAGTGTGCTCGAATCCGTCGACTATTCGATTACGTTGCGTATGACCACCGGGGGAGCGTCCGCCGCATGCCGCATCCACCGCGACTGGATCGAATCCGGCCGCGTGGACGCCCACATGGTTCTGGGCGTGGAATTCGACGATCCGCGACTCGATCTGTTCCGCAGCCATCCGAACGTTCCTGTGCTCTTCCTTGCGCAGGAGCAGACCACGCGCGGTCTGCCCACCTTATATAGCACCGATGCCGACGGCGCCCGCACCGTGGTTCGTCACCTGCACGAACTCGGCCACACGCACATCGCTCGCGTGGCCGGCCCCGAGCAATACATGCATACGCTCATCCGCGACAGCGCCACCATGGACGAGTGTGCCAAACTCGGCATGCGCTGCGACTGTCTGCACGGCGAATACTCCCGCGAGGACGGCGCGCGCCTGACCATCATGTTCCTCGGCTTCGCCGACCGTCCCACCGCCATCGTCTACGATGGCGATTCCCAAGCTCTGGGCGGACTCGATGCGGTGCAGAACCGCGGTCTTGCCGTGCCGGACGACATCTCCCTCATTTCCTGGGACGACTCCGCCGCATGCCGCTCCTCCGTTCCGCCACTCACCGCGTTGCACCGTGACGTTCGTTCCATCGGCAAGAAGGCCGGACGTCTGCTGCTCGCCATGATCGATGGCGAAACGGTCGGTGCCGTTCCTGAGGATCCGTACACACTCGAGGTGCGCGGCAGCACCGCAAGGCCTGCAGGTTCCGCGGAACCCGTGGGCTCCGCCGGTTCCGAGGACTCCGCAATCCTCCCCGGCGCGTGACCTTGTCCTTGTGCCGTTCGCGCATCATCGGCGTCCTCGTCCTCATCCGTTCCCGGCGTCCACATTCATCGATTCCGTTACATAAAGTTCCCGTCGGTTTTGTAATCTAAAGCAATTGCCGTATTGCGAGCCATCGCGTCGCGCCGGGAGCGTGCTGCGGATACCGCAGAGATGGCGGGAAATGAGGAGTTGTATGCAGGACGTCGAGGAACTTGACGCGGAAAATCAGATGAATCGCGGTTTGAAAAACCGCCATGTACAGTTCATCGCCATCGGAGGAACCATCGGAACCGGCCTGTTCCTCGGTTCGGGAAAATCGATCTCGCTTACCGGTCCGAGCATCATATTCGTCTACATCGCCGTGGGCATCATCATGTTCCTGCTCATGCGCGCCATCGGCGAAATGATGTACCGCGATCCGAGCCAGCACACGTTCATCAACTTCATCACCCGTTATCTGGGCCGTGGCTGGGGGCACTTCGCCGGCTGGACGTACTGGATCGTGCTCGTGCTGATCGGCATGAGTGAGATCACGGCCGTGTCCACATACTTCGTCACGTTCTTCGACACGTTCGGCATCGACCTGTCCGGATGGAAATGGCTGATCGAGCTGTGCTTCCTCGTGGCGCTGTCGGGCATCAACCTGATCGCGGTGAACGTGTTCGGCGAAGCCGAGTTCTGGTTCTCCATGATCAAGATCACGCTGATCTGCGGCATGATCGCCACCGCCGTGGTCATGCTGGTGATCGGCTACCATTACCCGGCCGTACAGATCACCGGTTCCGACCACATCAGTCCCGCCGGGCAGGTGAGCCTGTCCAATATCACCGACGGATTTTCGCTCGCGCCCAACGGATGGCTCGCCCTGCTCATGAGCTTCCAGATGGTGTTCTTCGCCTACCAGATGATCGAGTTCATCGGCGTGACCGTGTCCGAGACCGAGAATCCGCGCAAGGTGCTGCCCAAGGCGATCAACGAGATCATCCTGCGCGTGCTGATCTTCTACGTGGGCGCGCTCGTGGCGATCATGGTGATCGTGCCGTGGCGCAACTTCCAGCCGAATTCGGACGGTTCGTTCGCATCCCCGTTCATCATGGTGTTCAAATACGCCGGTCTTGACTGGGCCGCCGCGCTCGTGTTCTTCGTGGTGATCACGGCCGCGTCGTCGGCACTCAACTCGCTGCTCTACTCGGCCGGACGCCACCTCTACCAGCTGGCGCAGGATTCGCCGTCGCCCGCCATGCAGCGACTCGGCGTGGTGTCCAAGCGCCACGTGCCGGCGCGTGCGATCCTCGTGTCCGGTGCGATGATTCTGCTATCGCCGATCATCAACGCGATCCCGTCGATGTCGAGCGCGTTCGTGCTGTTCTCGTCCGCGTCGTCGGCCGTGATCATCTTCATCTACGTGCTCACGATGGTGGCCCATCGCCGATACCGTGTGAGCGGTGATTTCATGGCCGACGGCTATGTGATGCCCGCCTACAAGTTCACCAATACGCTTGCGATCGCGTTCTTCGTGTTCGTGTTCGGCACGCTGTTCATCTCCGGGGACACGCGAGGTTCGGCCATCGCCGCGCTTGTGTGGCTGATCGTGTTCGGCGGATTCTGCCAGTGGCGTCAGCATCTGGAGGACCGGGACCTCAAGACCGCAATGAATAAGGTGGATCGGTCTCGCCGGGCGGCTGAGGAGGTCTCCTCCCGCAAGTAGAACAGACTCGGGATTTGACCGCGGAATCACCGCGGAATCGACACGGGCTCCCTCGCAAGGGGAGCCCGTCGGCGTGTAGGCATCCGGTACTCGGGGTGTGCCAAAGGAATACGCAGGAAAGCGCGTGAATGCACGGGAAAGCGCGGGAATACGCGGAATAGGAGGGGAGCATGTCGCAATTCGAGATCGTGGTTGGCCAGATCGTCGGCTTCTTCATCATGATGATGATCGGCTACGGCTGCGTGCGACTGAGGTTCTACGGCATGAAGACGCTCGACGGCATGTGCATGCTGCTCACGCGCGTGCTCATCCCATTGCTGGTGTTCAGCAACGCGGTGGACGGCACCACGCGCGCCGAGCTGGTCGGCAATTGGGGGATCATGCTCCTCACAGCGATCATGTATGCGTCGCTGATGGCCGTGTTCGCCGTGGTGGCATGGGCGATTCGCCTGCGTGGCAGTCGCAGCCGCCTGTTTCAGGCGGGATTCATCTTCGGCAACGCCGGATTCATCGGCATTCCGCTAGTGCTGGCACTGTTTCCCAAGCACGGCGCGCTGTTCATCGTGCTCATGTCGATCGTTGATCAGGCGTTGCTGTGGACGTACGGTGTGTGGCTGTGCGAGCCGGTGAAGGAGCGTGGGCGCGGGGGAGCGGGCGCTGGGGCGGCTGCGGAGTCTGCGGCTGCAGCATCTGCGGCGGCCGCTACTGCAGGTACGGGAGCCGCGGGAGTCTCCGGCTCAGCAAACCCCGTGGCCGCAACTGGTTCCGCTGCGCACGTGTCGCCGGTCCTCGCGCTGCTCCGCCGATTCGCCAACCCGGCCATTGCAGGCATCCTTATCGCGCTGGTGATCATCATCGCCGGCTGGCAGGTGCCGCCCATGGTGCTCACCCCGTTGCACACCATCGGCCAGATGGCTACACCGCTGTCGCTGTTCTATCTCGGCGGTCTGTTCGTGCTTACCAAATGGTGGGGTGTGTTCAAACGCTATGAACTCTATGTGGGACTCGTTGCCAAGATGCTGGCGTTCCCTGTCGGCTTCTACTTCGCCATGACCGCGCTTGCCGCCATGACGCCGTTGCCGATCACGCACGAAATGATCCAGATGATGTCGCTTATTTCCGGCCTGCCCACCATGACCACCGTCGCCATGTTCGCCGGACGTTCCAAAAACATGCCGGAATACGCGGTGGGACTCGTGCTGGTCAGCACATTGTTCTCTCTGGCGTCTCTCACCGCCATCTCCACGGTCATTTTTTGATTGTTTATGGTCTTAGGGTATCTGTTTGTGATCTTCGGTAGGTGATTGCCGTCCAGAAAAATCACACAACTGCAATGTACGGAGTTGCGACCCTTGGAATTGCAAGGGTCCAAAATCGCTACATTGCAGTTGTGTGATTTTTTCTTGGTTATCACATGGGCATCAGCACCGCTGCGCCGGTGAATGCGCCCGCCTTGAGATCCTTGAGCGCCTGCTGCGCCTGATCCAGCGGGTACGGGTGTGCATCGATCTTGATCTGATGCGTGGCGGCGAACGCGAGGAACTCACGCCCATCCTGCCGCGTGTTCGACTCCACCGAGCGGATCTCCTTCTCGTGGAACAGATGCTGCTCGTAGTTGAGCGGCGGCACATCACTCATATGGATGCCGGCCAGACTGAGCACGCCGCCGGGACGAAGCGCCTCCAACGCCGGGGGGACGATCGCGCCGACGGGCGCGAAGATGATCGCCGCGTCCAGCGGCTCATCCGGCTGGTCATACGCATCGTTCGCCGATGCGCAGCCAAGGTTCAATGCCAGACGCTGCGCATCACGCCCGCGCGTCAGCACATGCACGCGCATGCCAAGCGCAAGCGCCACCTGCGCGGTGATATGCGCCGAACCGCCGAAGCCGTAGAGCCCCAGTGCCGGACGATGCCCCACGATCTCGGCGATGCGCTCACGCGCCTGCCCGGATTCGATGTCGGCGAATGAAACGCCGTCGAGCAGCCCGGTGCGCTTCAATGCGCGGTAGCCGATGATGCCCGCGCACATCAATGGAGCCACGGTCTCCAGCGTGTAGGACGGTTTGTCGTATGCGGTCCCGCCGGCAGACGTCCCGCCATCCGCGGATTCGCCGCCCAACAGCCCCTCCAGCGAATATACGTAGTCGTCCGGAGCCACCATGTACTCCGCGTATCCGCCGTGTGCATCCCATCCGTTGTACAGCGAATGCCGGCACAGGTTCTCCTTGCCGGCCACGCAGAACTCGCATTCGCCGCACGTGTGACGCAGCCACGCCACGCCCACGTGCTCGCCTACGTGAAGCTGCGTATGCCGGCCGTTAATGTCGATGCCTTGATCAGCACCCAATGCCACGACCTCGCCCACCACCTCATGTCCGGGCGTCACATGCGGCAGATGCGCCGGTAGATCACCTTCGGACACATGCAGGTCGGTACGGCACACGCCGCAGGCGAGCACGCGGATCAGCGCCTGACCGGGGCCGGGCGAGGGGATGGGCTTCTCGATCCATTCCAGCGGATCGTTCTCGATCGGCCTGGGCTTCTCCCTCATTTGCCATGCGTGCATGGTGGTGACCCCGGGTGTGATGGCGGTTGTGTCGGTTTGGTCGGCTGCTGGGGTGGCCGGGGCCGCTGGTTGAGCCGGGTCAGTCGGTCCGGCCTGAGTTGTGGGATTGACGGTGCTCTCCATACCTCCGTCCGTCACTGGACTGATGATTGCTTCCTCGCCGTTCGTCATGCTGGTTCGCCTTTCCCAAACTTGCTGGTGCGTGTGTCTTCCTCGTCTGCTTCTCTGCCCTGTGTTTGTCGCTGCCAGTCCCCCATCAGACTTCGACAGAGGACGGCACACTGTCCCTTTCAGGTCTAGCACAATCCGTCACCGCATATGGAACCTCCCGAGTGGGAGATGGGGTTGCATCCGGCCGTGAGCGGCGAGCCAACCTTGCCGGCTTGTGCCGAGTCTCTGGCAGTCGACTTCCTTTTGCCGCTCTTCCGAGGTGGGGGCTGGTATTCGAGTTGTCGCGGTGTGACGTTCGGGCACGGCATCGGTGCCGATCCAGGGCTATCTGTCGTTCGCTAGGTTGTATTCGCCTCCTGCAGAGGTCTAACCGCCCTTCACTAGGCAGGCTGGAAAAGAGCCATCGCCCGAAACTCATGTTTGCGGGCTGTTTTTGCTCATATGCTCGCAAACGACTGCCTAGCGAAACGTGGTTAGATGTTTGCATCCCCTCCAATCAACCTACTGAGCGGGAGATACGCGCATACGTAAGATATGAACATCAGACGAGCGGATGAGAGGAGGCCGGATTGTGACCATGACCATTCCCGATGCCAGTGTCGCGGCCGCCGACGCCAATCCTCGCGGCGGCAGATTCCCTGAACCCGCACCCGCCCCCACCATTCGCATGGCCATCGTCGACAATGACGCCATCACGCTTCATGCGTTGTCCGAACTGCTGTCCCAACGTTTTCGCGGCGTGACGGTGATCTGGAGCGCGTCAGACGGGCGCGAGGCCATCGCCCACGCCCTGGCCACCGCCACGTCTCCCGACGTGTTGCTCGTCGATATGTCGCTGTCCGGCATGTCCGGAATCCGCGTGTGCCGCGAAATCCGTCGCCGCAATGACCGCATCCGTTTACTGGGCATCACCTCATTTCCGCTGGACAGTTACGCACGCAAGGCGAGCGCAGCTGGAGCCCAGGGTCTGGTCGGCAAGGAATCGATGCGCACGCTCTTTGACACTCTTGGCCGCGTGCTCGCTACCGGTGTGGGCCCACCGCAGTGCGGTGTTGAGTTTGAACCGGCCGCACAGGCCCATCGCCGATTACGCGAAGAGCCTCCGCACGGCGTGGACGCATTGTCCCCCATGGAATTGCGCGTACTGCAAGCCTGCACCGAGGGGAAGAGTCAAGAGCGCATCGCCGCCGAATTCGGCATCGTATCTGGCACTGTCCGCACGCATGTGAAGCGCATCAAGGCCAAGTTGCATGCTGCCACTCTGAGCCATGCGGTCATGCTCTGGCTCACTATGAGGGACGAATAGAGTGGGGCAGGTGTGCCGCATGATATCCCAGAACGTCGCGGATGCGAATGAGACCCCGCACGGGAGTCACCATGGTCAAGCCAGTGAGAACGGCACCGAGCGTGTGGATAGAGCTGTCCGCTTTGCTTGGACTCACCGATTACGGATCGGTGCGCTTGCGCTCGCCATTGTGTTTTCCCTGCTGGATTGGTATCCGTTATGGTCCTCCGGTACCGGCCTTCCGAAAGCCGAACTCGTGGTGATGGCGGCGCTGATCATCTCGTTGTTGATCGCCATGATCGACCTGCGTTGTGGTGCTGCACTGACCGCGCTTGTGGTGATGTCGTCCGTGCTGACGGGCGGCGTATTGGGCTCGTCGTGGGCGAATTGGGCGCAATACGTGCTGATCGGTTTGCTGGCATTTGAGATCAACGCCGCTTCGGCTGCGGCACTGGGCGCGTTATCCGTTGCTTCGGCTGTGGGCTTCGTCAGTCGACACTCGTGGATGGTGGATATGCCGTTGGTCGGATGGCTGGGGAACGCCATGATGCTTGCCATGCCATTGTTCATCGGTCTGGCTTTTCGTTGGCGCGCCGACGCCCAGCGTTCGGAGGCGCGTCTGCTGACTCGGCAACGGGAGTTGGCCCAATTGCACCGGGATATGCAGCTGGTCCACATGCTGCATGATTCGGTGGCGGGGCGGCTATCGTGTGTCGCCGCATTCAGCGAGCAACGGTGTGCCGCTGACGTGGAGAACGGAACCAATGAAGGCAGTGCCAGTGGTGGTGAGTGCACCGAGACTGCGGCATGGCAATTCGTTAATCAGGAAACGGTTCAGTCCCTCCACAGCGTCTGGCGGGCCGTACGGATATTGTCCGACAATGCGTCTGCATTGTCATCGGCCGTGGAAAGCTGCGTGGCCGCTCGCCTGCATGACCGCATGGATGATCGTGCGGAAGGCCCTACGGGTGCCTTGTCGTGGGCGTCGCATGTATCCGAATGTACTTCCGATGGCGCTATCCAACGTATAACGCAGACTGCCGAAGATTGGCAGCATCGGCTTGAACTGCTGAATGTACATGGCAGTGTACAGATCTCCGGTGACGCCACGGAATGCAACGATCGAGTTTGTGAATTGGTCGAACAATTTCTTGGCGAGTTGTTCGTCAACATCCTCAAATACGCCCGTCGATCCGATTCCGTCGCGCGCGGACATGGACTGTCGAACGACGATCCCGACGATCTCGAGCATCTCGACTATCTGATCATGATCACGTTCTCCGGGAACGATGTCCGTATTATGCAAACCAACGGCATTATCTCCGAAACGAACACCGTTGTTCGTCCCCACTCGCAGTCTGTCAGCATTGAGGCCGACGCTAACGCCGCCGAGACTGGGGCGCAAGCCGGGCTTGTCTATTATCGTCAGCAATTCGACGCATGCGGCGGTTCACTGTCCTATGCCATTGTCGACGACGGTTGGATGTTGCAGGCCGTCCTGCCGAATCGTGCCCGTGTCCACGTTTGAGGACAACCTCCTTGCCGTATCCGCCACGCACCTTTACGGTCGGGATTACGACGAAGTCTCCAGAGAGGAGTGGCAATGATGAAGACGCAGCGAAGTGCCTTTCCGGTCCGACGACGTGCCATGAGATCTCGCATGGCCGCTGGTATTGCCTTGCTTTTCGCGCTGGGGTCATTTGGAGTGGTACCGACCGCTCGGGCAGATACCGCGCAGCTGATGCGGTTCTGCACGTATCACACGGATACGGTTATGAGCCGCAATATCGATTGCGATGGCGGTATCCGACACTGGGTGACCATCAGCTACGGATGGACCAAGAAGAGCTTCCACGGTGGGACGGTGAAGCCATTTCAGAATATTGGGTATGGGCCAGGAGTGAGCAAGGTTGTGCTTACTTCTTCTGATACCAAGCGAATCAAGGCATATTGGACTCAGGTGTTGGATAGGTCGGAAAATTCCTAATGATTATTGTGCGTGAACAGTGCCTTCGTGGACGTGTATTTGCGATCCTCGCGCTACTGCTGTGCGTATCGCTTGCCGGGTGCGGCGGCACGTCGTCGGCGAAGGGTGTGTCGTCGCGTGGAAGTGAGGCATTCACGCGGGATACGGTTCGGCTGGCGTCATCGCAAATGAGAGCGTTGACGGACATCCAGCAGCGCACGCATTCCGCCATGATCGCCGACATCATGAAGGACGGTGTCATCACGGCGCAGGAGATGAACGATCTGCAACGTCAGCAGATGGACTGCTATGCGGCCGCGGGATACGACATTCTCTACGACGACGATCTGACGGCGACCGTGATCCCCCGTAATGCAAACGTCGATGGCGAGACCGAAGACGTGGCGAGAAAATGCGATACGAATCAAGGATTCGCCGACGTCTATAACGTCTATTTCGAAGCGCTACGTAATCCGGATGCGCGCGATCTGACGTCGGCGACGATCCAATGTCTGATCGATAACGGCCTGGTCGACAAGACGTATACGAAGGATGAGTACGAACGGGATTCCGAGAATCGCACCGGTCCGTATACGCCGGACCCGGAAACCGGCGGCGTGAACGATCAGGTCTACACGTGCGGTCGCGACCCTCTCGGCAATCTGCGATAATGCACGAATGCGTACCAAATTACACGAATGTACACCATTGCGTACCTGTTACCGTCTGTCGGCGGATGGTTCTCGGTGAAGTTGTGGTTAGGGCGGAGTCGCTGGCGGTGCTTTGGCGAAACGTCGCGGAGGCGGTGCGGCTGAACTGGTGCGGTTGAAGTGGTTGGCGCGGGGCGTGGTGGTGTCCTCGATGTGATACACCGTATGGTGGAAAGCATCAGGAGGTGCGTCATGGTCGATGGATTCCGGTTTCCGCGGGTGCCGCAGTTCGGTCCGTTCGATACGCCCGGATTCATGCGTACGTTCGGCATCGACTGCTCGGTGGGACGGCTCACGGCGATGGCGTCGCGCAATCTCGATACGGCGAAGCGCGTGGCCGTGTTCATTCCGGGATATACCGGTTCCAAGGAGGATTTCATCCCGTTCTTCCCGTATCTGTGGCGGGAGCTGCGTAGCGGTTATGAGGCGTCGCTGGGTGATGCGTCATCGTCACCGTCTCCATTCCCGGCACCGCCTGCCGCCCGTCCCGACTTCGATCCCCACGACGTCGCCATCGTCGCATATTCCCAACGCGGTCAGGCCGATTCCGCGGCGCCGAACGACCGCCACGCCTATGAGCTGAACGATTTCGTGGCCGACGGATGCGAGGTTCTGGAGCGTCTGGGTGCAGCGGATCGCCCGATCGATCTGGTGGGGCACAGTTTCGGGGGAGTGGTGGCTCGGCGTGTGGCGTTGCGGCGGCCGGAGTTGCTGCGCTCGCTGACGATGTTTGATTCGGGCGCGGTTCCGGTGAAGCTGTCGCCGGTGATCAAGGCGGGGCCGTTTCTGATCCGTCTTCTTGGCTCGATGTCGATGTACTGGGCGTACCGTCCCAAGCTCCGCGATGAGCCGCAGGCCGATCGTCTGGCGGAATTGTTCCGTCAGTGCATGCATGCGTCATCAAAGTACCATCTGGCGTCGGTCGCCGATTTCATGACGAAGTTCGATGACGTGACCGAGGAACTCAATATGTTTCACGTGAAACACGGTGTGCCGATCAACATCATGTATGGCAGAAACGATGACGTCTGGCCGAACGAGGTCTACGATGCCGAGGCGGCCGCGCTTGGTATCACGCCGGTGGTGTTCGAGGATGCCGCCCACCTTGCCCAGGACGATCAGCCCGAGGACTTCGCCCGCGCGCTCGTCCGTTTCTGGGCTGCGGCGTAGGCGTATACGAAAATACGGGCTGAACATGACGGTTCCGGCGATTCGTAGTGGGTTACGGACGTTTTGGAGTCGTATAGCGTCCGTAACCCACTACGAATTCGGGATTTCGTCTTGTTCGGCCCGTATTTGCCTGACTGCCGTCGACGGTGTGGCGCGGCGTACGGTGTGTAGTGCGGCAGGTAGAGGCTATTTGCCGTCTTGTTTCGTCTGCAAAATGTGCCGTAGCGTGATCTGAAGGAGGATTGCGCATGCTGCAATGATCCAGCAGAACGGGAACCCGAATATCGTGTGGATTAGCAGCGCCGAGATCCACGCCAATGCAAGTATGCCATCCGCCCAGCGTGCGGGAACCGAGCGCTGCTGGTCGTGGAGATTCTCCCAAAGGAATCCGAATAGCATTGTTACGGCTCCCATGCACAGGAGTGGCGTTGAAAGACGTGCGGATGAACGTTGGCTCATCATCCCGCAGATTATGAAGACAAAGCCGATCGCTTTGGCTACGGACGACAGTCGGAGCTGCATGGATCCTCCTTGATGCTGTGCGTTATCATCGAGGGGAATGCCTCGCCAAAATCGCCTGCAGTACGGCTATTGCTGTTGTGAACGCTCGAGAACGGGTTGTGTCCATTATTCACCTCGTTGTGGATTGTGGATTGTGGAATTGGGCAACGTATGTTGCTTGATTCCACGGTAACTTTGCATTAGCCGCAATGGCAAAAGGCTCGTCTACGTTTGAGGACAAGGGCGATGCCGAGAATTAGGGCGGGCGTAAGTCTGCCGGCCAAGATGTTTGAATGTGCCGCGTCCGAACGGCGAAGCGTTGAACTTGTCGCCCGCGCGCTTGTCCGTTTCTGGGCTGCGGCATAGGCGTATACGAAAATACGGGCTGAACAAGACGGTTCCGGCGATTCGTAGTGGGTCACGGACGTTGTGAGGCTTAGAAGCGTCCATAAGGGGGCTATATCTTTATCTTTTCTTGGTAGGTGGTTCACTGACGAGTAGTTGAGTCTGTGAGCTCAAAGGAGCTCTTTGGTTATTCTGTTGTCTGCCAAATGGCTGAATGCCGATAAGATATATGAATGCGTATGTAGTAGACGTCATTTGGTCCGTATTTGCCATTTCTCTTGCTTCTACATGGCGATTGGCAATCGAAGTATCATCCCCCCCCCTAGTGACCTGATTCCATTCAGAGTTAAATGCCCGCATAAGGTCTTCGTGTTGGATTGTCGTTTGGCTCTACTTGGCAAAGTCTATTCAGCTGCCGCTAACCAATGCTTGTTTTGACCAAATGTCACTAGAGCTGTATTCGCCCAATCTGCGCCATCCTTCATTGCCTTATGGAGAAAAAACGATTGAGAAGAAGCAGAAAACGCGAACCATCCACATATCTGGATGGCAATTAGGTGAAAGTGGTGTACAATCATCAGAGGTAGGGGGTACGCAGTCAAGGGAGTTGAAAATGGGGTTGCTGGATTCATTTGAAGTGTTGCCTTATGTGACAGGTGTGCCGACCATGTCGGTCACGAAGGACGGGATCAACTTCAATAAGACGGTTGTTGAGAAGCTGTGTTCCCCTGCATTCGTTGTAGTCCTTGTTGACAAAACAAACCTCAAGCTGGCTTTGACGCCCTGTGATGAAAAGGCGCAAGGGGCGCGTCCGTTCTTGCGAGATGGACGATCGGCTCGAGCGGGAGTTCGTTGGAACAATACTGACCTTAAGGACTCCATCCAGACGATAACTGGATGGGACTTGGAGGACAAAGGGAGAAAAGTCGGTGGTAGATATTACCCGGAAGACAATGCGCTGATCTTTGACCTCACTACTTGGACCCCGATAGAAAGGAGAAGTACGGCAGCGGATTAGTCCACTGCATTTCTGTACGCTAAAGGAAAGCGCGACGAATTACGCCAATAATCCGTCGCGCTGGAAGATGACTAAAGATGATGTGTCACCTGCAAAGCACATTATCTCACGTTATCTTCCTCTCCTGAAGCGAATTGTTAACATTTGTTACTTTTCTTTCAGGGAAAGGAAGAAATGACCAGATTTACGCTCTTTGAGCTCTTCGCTCACCTTTGTGGAGAACTCCTGGCGTCCGGTATCAAGTTCACTAAAGACGGATACCCCGTGTTTCCGGAACATATCATGCTGGACTGCGGTACAAATGATATCGCTGACATGATTGATTGGAAGAATCGTCGCAGAGTGGAGTCCCCCGAGAATACAGTCGTCGTCATGTTCATGGATGACGAGCTTCTGTACCGTAGGCTGTTTCACCTTGAAAGTGACCTGCCTGCATACCGGGAATTCCTTGGGGTTACTGGCTTCGATCTCAGCCCCCGCATTGGTATGGACCCTGAACTTCAGCGGTTCAACATCATCCTTAGTATGATGGCCACCATTTGGCTCGGTCTGCACGGTGTGCAAATCGTTCCGAACTGGCGTATCGGCGATCAGTCCACAATCTCCGCATTGCGTGTATATCCACAGGGATCCACGTTTGCAGTCGGTACTCTCGGATGTTCGCGCGGCGGCAAGGAAGAGGCTCAATATGGCGAACTCATGTTGCGTACGAAACTGCTTATCACCATGCCGAAGCGCTTGTTTATCTACGGTCCGCTGCCGGAGCGATACGAGCAGATCCTTAACGAATTCGACACTCCCTACTCCCACTTCCGGGAGTATCGCAAACGTTCATATGCTGCTTCGCAACTCAGAAAGGAGGCATAGGCATGGACGTCAAATCATCGTATTCGTCTGCTGCGGCAGAGCAGCGAGCGGAAGCCGCACGACGACTTCTTGGTGGCGACAGCGTCTTGGCTTATGCATTCGCTCGTGGGCGTACGAGAACCGCACTGTACAAACAGAATTGGCGGGAAGTTGATATCAATGAAGTGATTGCAAGATTCACTCCCGGTGCTCAGGTGAAGAAATCCGGTGTCAAGGTGCATTTCGTAGATCCACGTGGACGTTACGAAATTGTCGCCGACTCTGCAGGTGGGTACTTACGAATTCAGGACATACGAAACTTCCCCAAGAAGAAGCGCGTTTTCGTGGATTTGAATGGCAACGACGTTAGGTTTGTCCTCGTCAATGGCAAGTTGGAGCGTCGTGACAAAGAATCCGCCATGAGACTGACGCATTTCCGCATTAAGAAACGTCCAGGAATGAGGGGATGAGGTATTTCCATGAGCGAAATCGATGAAGGGTACAACCTGTTCGTTCCGCTGGATGCTCAGGGGGAACAGGATATGCAGTACGCGGATTTTGATACCGAGCACTGTGCGACGTTTGAACTGCGGCAGGCCGAATACAATGCGCTCAGCCCCCTGTGGGACGCCTACAATTTTGCATTCCGGATTATCATTGACGAATACGAGGATGAGGAACTTCCCGCGCAATATATTGATACCGCTCTGACTATGGCAGAAACTGCATTGAAGAAGTGTACCAATGACGTGGAACGCAGTGGTCTGCATACCTTGATCGATGCACTTCGGGTCGCTCAGGAGCACCACACGTTCGTAGAACTGGTGTTCTAATGCGCATGCACAAGAGATCTGCGCCGAAGGAGGTCTGGTACCAACATCTGACGGATGAAACAGGCATCCGACGCGGCAATGTGAGTCACGATCAAGATTCAGAAACGGCACAGCGCATGAAGGATGACGTTTTTCATCGTAATGCGGAGGCTGCTCCTGAGTACGACCGCGCATCGGGAAAGATCAATGCGTCCGGTTTTGCCATTGACGAGTCTCCGTTCGGAGACCCCTACAATTTGTGGGATGCCGAACGGGGAATCATCATCCGCCATGTCAATGCTACATGGCTGGATGTCGCTGGTCAGACTGCGAGCGGTTTGGACGAGTTCCTCGACGCAGTTGAAAAGATGAATGTGGCAGAGATCGTCATCCATGATGATCGGCCACGATGTGGCAATCCTGCATATCGAGCGTTTTCTCGCCGTTCGCTTGACGCATTTCGTACGATGATTGAACGATCAGGAGCCGTATGCCGGGTCGTATGACATGCCCGCGCGCTCGTCTGTTTCTGGGCTGCGGCGTAGGCGTATACGAAAATACGGGCTGAACAAGACGGTTCCGGCGATTCGTAGTGGGTTACGGATGTTGTGGAGTCGTATAGCGTCCGTAACCCACTACGAATTCAGGATTTCGTCTTGTTCAGCCCGTATTTGTCTGACTGTTGTGCGACGACTACTTGCGCACCTGGGTGAGCTGGTAGCCGACGAACAGGATCACCAGCCAGATCACGCCGGCGATCACGGCCACGCGGTAGCTCGGCGAGAAGCACATGAGCACCACGACGAGTGCGAGGAACGCGAGCACGATCCACGGGGTGACTTTCGCGAACGGCAGCTTGAAGTGGATCGCCGCCAGCGCGTCCTTGCCGGAGAGTCCGTGCAGTGCGGAATCTTCCGGTGAATTGCCGGCCTCGGCCACGCGGCGGAACTTCATTTCGGTGATCATGATCATCGTCCAGTTGATCACGCCGGCGATCGTGGCGATCGACATCAGGTAGTTGAACGCGAACTCAGGCCACAGGAACACGACCACCACGGCGATGGCGGTGATCACGGCGGAGGTGATCACGCCGGCCACGGGCACGCCGTTCTTGTTGAGCTTGCCGAGGTAGGCGGGTGCATTACCCTGCTTGGCGAGCGAGTACAGCATGCGCGAGTTGGCGTACAGGCCGGAGTTGTAGACACTCATCACGGCGGTGAGGCACACGAAGTTGAGGATGCCGGCGGCCACATGCACGCCCACGGAGTCGAAGATCTGCACGAACGGGCTGGACTTGCCGTCGATCGTGTTCCACGGCACCACGGCCATGATCACGCCGAGCGCGCCGATGTAGAACACGAGGATTCGCCAGATGATGTCGTTGGTGGCGCGCGGGATCGTGCGACGCGGGTCCTCGGTCTCGCCGGCGGTGATGCCGATGAGCTCGGTGCCGCCGAAGCTGAACATCACCACGACGAGTGCCATGAGCAGACCGGTCCACGTGCCGTCTGCGGAGTGGGACATCAGGCCGTTCGGGAAGAATCCGCCGTCGATGTTGAACCAGTTGGCGAAGCTGGCCTTGATACCGGAGTCGGTGGGCAGGCCGAAGACGATCACGGCAAGACCACCGAGGATCATGGCCACCACGGCCACGATCTTGATGATGGCGAACCAGAACTCGAACTCACCGAACTGGCTGACGCCGAGCAGGTTGGCGGCCGCGATGATGATGAGGAACGCGGCGGCGGACACCCACGTCGGGATGGCGGGGAACCAGTAGTTCACGAACGATCCGACGACCGACAGCTCCACCATCGACACGAGGATGTAGTTGAACCAGTAGTTCCATCCGGACACGAATCCGGCTCGCTTGGACCAGTACTGGGTGGCGTAGTAGCTGAAGGCGCCGGCCTTCGGGTCCTCCACCGACATTTCGGACAGCGCACGCACGATCATGAAGATCGCGAGGCCGCCGATCAGGTAGGCCAGCAGGATCGACGGTCCGGCGAGCGCGATGGATTCGGACGAGCCGTAGAACAGGCCCGTGCCGATGGCGCCGCCGAGTGCGATGAGCTGGATGTGACGGTTTTTCAGTGATTTACGAAGCGATGCGGGGACCGGCACGTCGTCGGTCTCGCGCGGTTTGGTCGATTGTTCGGCCATGGCGTTCCCTTCCTCTCTGATGGCTGTGCGAATGCCGCGCGTGGTCGCCGAGTGGACGTTCCACGTGAAACATTCGATACGGGCGCCTTTGCCGATGACTCGGTTTGGGCGTCGTTCGAGCAACGTGTACCGAGGGTAGTCGCATGGCACGTCACCCGCGGGTTTGAACCCACTACGTGGAAGGCGCGTGGCGTGCGTGTGGAAGATAGTGTGGCGAATGTGGAATGTAGTCGTATTCGCCGGGTGTGGCTTGATGTGTCAAAACCATTGAAATTTCAAGGGAAAACGCACGGAACGCCGAATAGTTGACACTATAAAATATTGATGATAAAAAGTATTCGGAAATCGAGAAAGGAACGATCATGGGATTTGCTGAGGACGCGGTATCGGAGATGTTTTCACTCACGATGAACGATCGCGGCAAGTCCTTTGACAAGATGAACCGCGGATCGCGCGGCGAACGCCCGGCGTTGCATATACTGGCCGCGTCGAGCGTGCCGTTGACGCCGGGGCGCATATCCGACGATCTGGGTGTCAGTCCGGGTCGTGTATCCGCGATTCTGGATCGGCTGGAGAAGAAGGGGCTGATCGTACGCGAAACCGACCCGGCCAATCGACGCAACGTGCTGGTGAGTGTCACCAAGCTCGGTCGTGAAACGGACGAGGCGATGTTTCGTGAGATTCATGATCGGTTTGTCCGCGTCTTCGAACGAATGGGGGAGGAGCATACCCGACAGTTTCTTGATCGCTGCAAGGAATTTGTCGACTGCATGCACGATGAAGGATTTCCCGGCCCACCTGCGGGTCCGCCTTGCAAGATCTGAGTCGTGTGTCGTGTGAGCCGACCATACGCCCGGTGTTCAAGCCGGGTTTTCTATTGCAGAATACTGAACACTACAAATAATGACCACTCAAAATAATCAAAACAACCCAAAACAACCTATCCACATTCTTAGTGTGATCACACTAAGAATGTGGTGTTCTGGTGAATAGGCCTTAAATCCTTGATATTGCAAGGATTCTGGGACTGCTTGCTTGGGTCCTGCCACCTTGGTGTGATCACACTAAGGATGAAGGGGCGGGGGATGTGAGTGGGATATGACATGAGGGGAGCGTAACCGTGCTGAAAATCAGTAAATACCTATCCAAGGCCGAATGGGGGCAGCTGTTCGTCGGCCTGCTGCTGGTCATCGCGCAGATCTGGTTCAATCTGGAACTGCCCGACTACATGGCCGATATCACCCGACTCGTCGAAACGCCCGGCAGCGAGATGCGCGACATCTGGATCGCCGGCGGCAAGATGCTCGCCGTATCGCTTGGCGCAGTCGTGTGCATGGTGTTCATCAGCCTGATCGCCGCACGCGTGGGCGCATCGTTCAGCCAACGTCTGCGTTCGTTGGAATTCCACCGTGTGGAATCGTTCGGTCCGGCGGAGATGAGTCGGTTCTCGTCCGCCAGTCTGATCACCCGTTCGACCAACGACATCACGCAGATCCAGATGTTCATGACCATGGGCCTGATGCTGCTCGTACAGTCGCCGATCATGGCCGTGTGGGCGGTGCTCAAGATCGCAGGCAAGGGCTTCGAATGGACGCTGGCCACCGGCGTGGCCGTAGCGGTCCTCATGGTGGCCATCGTGATCCTGATGGCGCTGGTCATGCCCAAGTTCAAGGCCATGCAGGCCCTTACCGACAACATCAACCGCGTTTCACGTGAAAACCTCACCGGCCTGCGCGTGGTCCGCGCATACAACGCCGAGGCCTATCAGGAGGCCAAGTTCGACAAGGCCAACACCGATCTGACCGAAACGCAGCTGTTCGCCAACCGTGCGATGAGCGTGATGATGCCGCTCATGAACACCGTGATGAACGGTCTGATGCTCGCCGTCTACTGGATCGGCGCCTATCTGATCGACGCCGCCGGCATGATGGACAAGCTCACCCTGTTCTCGAACATGGTGGTGTTCTCCAGCTACTCCGTGCAGGTGATCATGAGCTTCCTCATGATGAGTATGGTATTCGTGCTCTGGCCGCGCGCCGACGTGTCCGCCAAGCGCGTGCTTGAGGTGCTGAACACCAAGCCGACCGTCACCGACGGCGAGCGCACCGACGGTGAGCGTGACGCCAGCGGTCGCGCACTACGCGGCGAGGTCGAGTTCCGCGACGTGAGCTTCACCTACCCCGACTCGCGTGAGCCGATGCTCGAGCACGTGAGCTTCAAGGCCGAACCCGGACAGACCGTGGCGTTCATCGGCTCCACCGGCTCCGGCAAGTCCACGCTCGTGAATCTGGTGCCGCGCTTCTACGACGCCACCGAAGGACAGGTGTTCGTCGACGGCGTGGACGTGCGTGACTACACCCTCAAGGCGCTGCGTGACCGCATCGGCTACGTGCCGCAGCGATCCGTGATGTTCAAGGGAACCGTGGCAAGCAACGTGGCGTACGGCGACAAGGATGCACGAAACGCGTCCGTTGCCGCGTCCGCTTCCGATAAGGCCGATACCGATGCCGACGCCATCGCCGACTCCGTGCGCGCCGCCATCGACGTGGCGCAGGCCAGCGAATTCGTCGACAAGATGCCACGCGGCATTGATTCCGACATCGCCCAGGGCGGTTCCAACGTGTCCGGCGGCCAGAAGCAGCGACTGTCCATCGCGCGCGCGGTATGGCGTCACCCCGAGATCCTCGTGTTCGACGACTCGTTCTCCGCGCTTGATTTCCGCACCGACCGCGAAGTGCGCGAGGCGCTCGCCCGCGAATGCGCCGACTCGACCAAGCTGATCGTCGCCCAGCGCATCGGCACGATCATGCACGCCGACCAGATCATCGTGCTCGACGGCGGCCGCGTGGTCGGCCACGGCACGCACAAGGAACTGCTCGACACCTGCGATGTCTACCGCGAAATCGCCGAAAGCCAGCTCAGCCAGTCCGAACTCGCCGCCTGAACCGGACCGCCACATCACAGTCAAGTCGCACAACGTACAAGTCGTATAAGGAGAAACCAATGCCAGGACCAATGGGGTCGAACCGACCACAGGAAAAACCGCAGGACTTCGGCAAGATCATGGGCAAGCTCGTCCGCTTCTGCAAGCGGTACCTGCCCGTCATGGGTATCGCGCTGATCCTCGGCGCGATCGGAACGGTCTGCCAGATCATCGGACCGGACAAACTCAAGGAAGTCACCAACGAGATCACCAAGGGTCTTCCCGCCATGGTGAACGGACGTCCGGTCGTGAACGCGATCGACATGGACGCCGTCACGCACATCTGCGTCACGCTCGTGGCGCTCTACGTGGGCTACGCGCTGCTCACCTACGTGCAGAGCTGGCTCATGGCCACCGTCACGCAGCGCACCGCCCAGCGTCTGCGCGACGCCATCTCGAAGAAGATCAACAAACTGCCGCTCAAGTACTTCGACAAGGTCAGCTACGGCGACGTGCTCAGCCGCATCACCAACGATGTGGACGCCATCGGCCAGACGCTCGGCCAGTCGCTGGGCGCGCTCATCACATCCGTCACCCTGTTCGTCGGCTCGCTCGTCATGATGTTCTACAACAACGTGATCATGACGCTCACCGCGATCGGCGTGAGCGTGGTCGGCCTGCTGCTCATGCTGATCATCATGAAGGCGTCGCAGAAGTACTTCACGCTGCAGCAGCTCGCGCTCGGCGAGGTCAACGGCCACGTGGAGGAGATGTACGCGGGTCACACGATCGTCAAGGCATACTCCGGCGAGGATGCGTCGATCGCGCAGTTCGAGAAGTACAACGACCGTCTGTACGTGTCCGGATGGAAATCGCAGTTCCTGTCCGGACTCATGATGCCGCTCATGCAGTTCATCGGCAACATCGGCTACGTGGCCGTGTGCGTGGTGGGTGCCGCGCTCGCCATGAACGGCGACATCGAGTTCGGCGTGATCGTGGCGTTCATGATGTACATCCGCCTCTACACGCAGCCGCTCTCCCAGTTCGCCCAGGCGTTCCAGAATCTGCAGCGCTGCGCCGCCGCGTCCGAGCGCGTGTTCGGCTTCCTTGAGGAGCCGGAGATGAGCGATGAGACCGCGCTCGCCGGTCGTCACATCACCGACGAGGCCGGTGACGCCAACGGGCTGCGTGGCGACGTGGAATTCGACCACGTGAGCTTCGGCTACAAGCCCGGCGAACTCGTGATCCACGACTTCAGCGCCAGCGTGAAGGCCGGCCAGAAGGTGGCGATCGTGGGCCCGACCGGTGCCGGCAAGACCACCATGGTCAACCTGCTCATGCGCTTCTACGATCTCAACGGCGGCGACATCCGCATCGACGGCGTGTCCACCTCGTCCGTGCCACGCAGTGAAGTGCACGACCAGTTCGCCATGGTGCTGCAGGACACGTGGACGTTCGAGGGCACGATCCGCGAGAACATCGTGTACTCCAAGCAGGGCGTGACCGACGAACAGGTGCGCGAGGCGTGCCGCGCCGTGGGCCTCGACCGGTTCATCAACTCGCTGCCCGACGGCTACGACACCGTGCTCAACGACAACACCAGCCTGTCCGCCGGACAGAAGCAGCTGCTCACCATCGCACGAGCCATGATCCAGGATGCGCCCATTCTGATCCTCGACGAGGCGACCAGTTCCGTGGATACGCGAACCGAGGAGCTGATCCAGAAGGCCATGGACCAGTTGACCGTGGGACGCACGAGCTTCGTGATCGCGCACCGGCTGTCCACGATCAAGAACGCCGACATGATCCTCGTGATGAAGGACGGCGACATCA
Source organism: Bifidobacterium tissieri (assembly GCF_002259645.1). GTDB lineage: Bacteria > Actinomycetota > Actinomycetes > Actinomycetales > Bifidobacteriaceae > Galliscardovia > Galliscardovia tissieri. The sequence goes on along the minus strand of NZ_MWWV01000009.1, from coordinate 49,237 downwards.
TCGAACGCGGTACGCACGACGAGCTGCTCGCCGCCGGTGGGTTCTACGCCGACCTGTACAACAGCCAGTTCGCCACTCTCGCCGCGTAAACGCGCGTAGTCGTGCGTGGTGCCGACGCGTAGTCCGTGTCGGCGTGCGCACGGTGCGCCACGGATTTGCCGGTCGATGTCGAATGAACGACGTCGGCCGGCAATATTGTTTTGAATCCCCGCCGACATGCTGGAAACATTGGGGATACCCTGAACGGCTTCAAACGGCTAAGGTGTTGCCTTGAGAGACGATCGTGATGGAGAAGTGGCACGGTGCGTGCCGCAAGGTGCCGCAGGGCATCGGGGAACGCGCACAACGCGTGAGCAACCGCCGAGCAGTTGAAAGGGGACTCATATGGCGCAGTTGGCAGGATTCGAGACACCGCGATTGGGTATGGGAACGATGGCACTCGCCATCGAGGGGCGGCCGACCGATCGCACCGAGGCGATCGATACGATTCATGCCGCGCTCGACGAAGGCGTACGCTACCTCGACACCGCATGGTCGTACTATCTGCCGAGTCGACCCGGCACCGGCGAGCCGGAGGATCTCGGCTACGGCGAAAGACTCGTGTATGACGCATTGCGCACGTGGGATGGGCCGCGTGACGAGGTGCTGGTCGCCACCAAGACCGGATGGCTGCGCACGCTGTCCGCTCCTGTCGCCGTTGAGGCTGCTGCGGAGAACAGTACTGACTCCGAATCCGATGCCGATCAGAATCGTGCCGTCATCGCCGATCGTACCGGCGCGGTCAGCGGCAACGCTTTCGGCGAATACGGATGGCAGGCCGACGCCCGACCGGAGACCATCATCCGTCAGGCCAAGGAATCGGCGCTGCGACTCGGCGTCGACACGTTGAGCCTGCTGTATTCGCACTGCAACGATCCGCAGGTGCCGTACGACGAGCAGATGGGGGCGTTCCGTCAGCTTGTGGACGAGGGCGTGGTGCGCTACGTGGGCATCTCCCGAGTGAACGCCGACGACATCGAGACCGCGAACGCGATTCTGGAAGACGCGTTCATCGCCGTGCAGAACCAGTTCTCCCCGTCATATCCCGACCCGGATCACACGCTGGAATACTGTGAACAGTTGGGATTGGCGTTCGTCTGCTGGTCGCCGCTCGGCGGATTCCTCGACAAGGTGGACCAGCGTCGATACGACGCATTCCGCACGGTCGCCGCCGTGCACGACTGCTCGTACCAGCGTGTGGTACTCGCGTGGGAGCTGGCCCAATACGATCAGCTGTTCACAATCCCCAGCGCTCGCAATCCGCACGAAATCAAGGATTCGTTCGCTGCGACCCGCCTCGTGCTCACCCCCGACGAACTGCGCTTCCTCAACGCCTCTGTGAGTCGGTGAGATTGCTTCTTCTACGGACGCTGGGATGGCTTAGAGCTCGATGACCACGCCGGTATTGTATTCGATAGCGCGGCGTGCGTAGTCATCGAGTTTGCGGTAGATCTCTGCCAATCGTGGTGTGATCGGCTGTGTGAGACGGGCCTCAATCCAGCCTGCCAGCAACCGACATTGCGTGGCGTCGAGAAAATCCACATCATACGGACCAAGTAATGCATCGCATAGATTGTTGACAGGGTCCACGAGATCGGCGTCCATCAGATCGCGATCGGCGTCCGCCGTCATACGAAAGATCTCAACCTGTGATGGAGGGCATCCGATTCTTTGGGGGATTCTGTGCCAGAACTTGACATTGTCGAAATTATGAAACAGAGCGAACATCATGATCGCATATCCTTCCTCTTGAGGATTTTAAAATGTGTTTCCGGATCATCGCCGGGTGTTCCATCAAGTTTGACGAACTGACTGGTACGTCGGTCGACGATACGTAGGTATCCGGCGATCATGTCTGCTAAAACAATGTAGTCCTTGCCAACATATTTATATTTATAGCCTTTCTTTTTTCCGGTGGATCCTGGGGCGAATTGTTGGATAATATCATTGAGATTGACCGAGAGTCTGCCCCAATCATCGTTATACTTGGCTTCGCGTTCCTTAGCCTTGCGGTACCGTTCCTGTTCAGTTGGTGATTTGGGGACGACATCTTTGATATAGTGCTTCGATGCTGCCGAATACGCGGTTTTCGTGTCGGATATGAAAACTCCTTATAGTGCATCCGAATCGAATTTTGGATAATGACAATTTGTAGAATATTTCCTAACAATGCCACATAAGTAAACTGCGGTATGAGGGATGTGCGAATCCTTGTGAGGGTACTACTGGTTAGCTCCGACGCATGATGAGAGTCTTTGTTTTCAGTTGTCCAATTTGTGCCTCGGTTCTGTTCGTAAAGAGAAAGAGTTTGTTTTGTACAATGTGTGAACATCGTCATATCGTCGATAAGGAATTCCGGCGGAATCCAGCTGCTGCTCCATGATAAGATCCTCCTTGCCATAGAGCATGACCGCGGATGGTCTAAGCGTATGAAGCTTGACTGAATATGAGATATCTCCTTGTTGTGTCGGGGAACAACCAAGCGTGCTAGAAGCACACATGACATTTGCCGGTATGTTGAGAAGACACGCAAGAGTTGATGGCAAACCAATACGTAGATTCTGTGCAATTCTGATGCCGTTGACTGCGAGAATGGCATTGAATAATTGGTTAAGGAGGATGGTTGTTCGTTGCCACTCAATATCCATGTCCTCCGTAACGGTGACGTCTGAGCCAATGATGCCCATGAATGGCCGATAATTATCGATCTCATCTAGTGCGTGTTCGAGACGCGGATAGATGAGTCCGTCTGCACAGTAGAAGCACAATACGGTATTCGACGGATTCTTTACGAGCGTGGATTTGCGTTCCTTATACGTCACGATTACGTCTGGCCATTCTTTTAAATACCATTCGCGTCGCAGGTGAGGAAAGCCTTGACTGTCAAAGTTAACCCCTTGCTGTTCGAGGTAATGTTGATACTGTTCAATCAATTTCAAGATATCTACCAGCGTATGGATCATGAGACCGACTTTCGATTTGGTAGTTGCATCAATGTCACTGCAGTGTCTGGGACTAAGTCTTCCAACAAGCGGAGTGCCTGACGTATTCGATGTTGGAAGAACTTGTTAGCTATGCTCCCGTAAAACTCAGGTTTGTAATCACAGATGATGGCGATTGCAGTAACATTCAATAATTGTCGAGCAAGTGAATCGACTGCTGTCTGAGAGCTCAGTGAAAGCAGTTCGGTGAGGCTGATGCAACGGTGCTTACCGTTGTAATCGAATAAGCATTCTGGATGGCCGACCTTCAAATAAAATGGGTTATAAGCAACTGACTCTAGTGCTGAAATAGATTCTGGTCGATGATCCCAGAATACGCCGGGAAGACGGTATGATTTTTTCATTGATCATCTCCTAGGAATTGATAACTGTGTTGATGCCGCAGTCCTTGCACATAAAGATCGATGATGCTGTCATCAATTTGCTTATCATTGATGCGATGATTCTGCCATTTCATATAAGCGTTGAATGCATAGCCGGCACATTCGTTTGAAAGACCGAATTGATCGGCCACTTCAGCAGCTGATCTCAGTTCTTTGCAATAGATGAGAGCTGGGGGAGCAATTGCATATCGTGCCCAAAAATTGGCTTGTCTCTCAGCAAGTTCGCTATCTTCTTTATGACCAAGAAAGCAGTGGGCTGCCTCATGTGCGACAGTGAAGCGGATTCGGCCTTGTGACTCATAATCGTTATAAAACGCTAGTTTAGTGGTGTTCTTTCTCCCCTCGAGGGCGATCACATGCCACAGGGACAGGCGCTCAGTGTCAGGAAATCGTTGAGATTCCTAATATTGAGGCCTATAGAGTAGGGGACTGCTTGGATGCCATCTGATGCTAGAAGTTCCAGCGGATCGACGGGGATACGGATGAATCCCAGTTGTCTGTAAGCTTTCACTACATTCTGTTTTAGTTCGCAGTACATCTGATCATCGAGTTTGATCATTGCGTTTCTCTCGCGCTTTGAGCAGAGTTGTTATGAGTTCAGATACTTCGGCTTCGCTGAGCTCGCCTCCATGTCGAGCGCAATATTCCTTGATGAAGCCGAACGGTGTGACGATCGTTGGTTCGGGCTTACCCAAAAGATTGGCAGAGGTGGTATGCAATGCTGTCGCGATGTTTGCTAGAACGTTAGCGTTGGGTTCCTGCGTTCCGGACAAGTACTTCGATATGCTCGACTGAGATGTGCCCGCATACGCTGCAAGCTTTGCTTGTGTTATGCCGTATTTTGTCATCAGTGCTCTCATTCTTTCTCCCAGTTGCTCCGTCATGCGATCCCCTTGCTGATATTTTGTTTCCGAATAACAGCATACACCAATTATTCGAAAATGAATAATTGTATGTGCTTGTATCCTGCTGCTATGTAGAGATAGATTGCGGCCATGAGTATTGCCGGCGTGCTTGGCCTCCGACCCCCGTTCGTGTGTGGCGGGGAGGGGGTTGCGGGTGATCGAGCGGATATGGAACGATGGATACGACGGACCGATTGGCTCCGTTGATGCATGAACGATGCCGTGTGCGCTTCCGATAGGGGTTTGGGTTGGATCCGCGTGGATGACGGCGACGCATGCCTCTGACAATGACGCCGAAAGGGGAGCGCCATGAACGCAATGTGGAACAAGGTTGGATGGAATGGGGCCGGAGTCCGCTCCGGTCGCGATCGCAGGTTTGCCGTGGTGATGGCGGCGCTCGCCGCCGTGCTGCTGCTGTTCGGATTGTCCGCGTGCGGCAGCTCCTCCGACGATGACGCTCCGGCGGATTCGCCGAGCCAGTCGTCGACCAGCGGATCGAATGGTTCCGGCGGTTCCGATGCTGGTAATTCCGGAAACTCCGGCAATACCGGCAACAGCCAGTCCAATACCGGAGACGACGATGCCGACGATCGTAACGACGATCAGGACGATCAGAATGACGACGCCGATGACCAGAATGATGATCAGGACGATCAGAATGACGACGCTGACGATCAGAATGATGATCAGGACGACCAGAACGATGATAGGGACGACAACTGACCCTGATAGAGGAACCTGATACAACGACGATGACTGGTAATTCACCAGCCATCGTCGTTTTGTGTCCATTGCGCCATCGCAATCTCTTCACTTCATGAAGAACCGCCCCGGAAAACCGGGGGATTTGGCGACCACGCGGTCGGCGGTGACGAGCGCGCACTGAAAATTGAATGATTCGGCGAGCGCGGCCGCCGATGTGACGAACAAGGCGGTTGCCAATCCGTCCGCGACCATGGTCGGATACGGTTCGTGGGTGCTGTCGTTGCTGTTGCCGTCGAGCAGCACCCACGAGGCGCGTACTTCGTCTGCGGGAAGCCCGTCGATCGCGTTGAGCAGATGATGGGCTTCGCGCAGAGCCTCGGAGGTTCCGCGTACTGGCCAGTGTCGGCGACTGGGGGCCGATGCACACAGCGAGGCGTTCGTGAGTGCGAGAACACCGATGGCCCGCGTGGTGTCGTCCGGGTCCTCCAATGCGATGCGGGTGGGACGCTCGCCGAAGTCGGACTTCCGATCGTCGGTGTGGCGTTCGTTTTTGGGCGATGTATTGTGCACGCGTATTCTCAGGTCGCCGCCTGCATCGATCACATAGTGCAGTGGGAGGCCGGTTTCACGGGCGTACTGCTCCAGCATGTCGCCGAGCAGATCCACCATGAGTCCTTTGCCCGCGGCTCCGAAATCCAACCGCACCGGGCCGGTGGTGATCAGCGTGGTGCCGTTGCGCCGCACCGAGTCCCATGTGGCTCGTCCGTGCTCCTGGCCTAGGTGCGCGAACGCGCCGGATTCCATGCGAAACGTCAGATTCGCGTCATAGCCCAGTCGTGCAAGGTCCTCGCCCACGCACGGATCGATCGCGCCCTGCGAGGTCGCATACAACCGGTCGTAGAACTCGAACAGGGGATGCGTGAAGCCCGGGAATTCGAATCGTCCCCCATGTACGGCCCGGGCCATATCCGCAACGATCGAATCATCTCGGAACCGCGACAATGCCCGCTCGAACTCCTTGATGCGCGCCGCCATGCGTTCGCGCAGCTTGGAGGGGACACTTCTCGACGTGGTGACGACTATTCCGCCGCCCAGAGCTTTGGAAAAGGCGATCGCGTGGTTCATGGGTTCGATGGTAGTCCCATAGTGGTTTTGTGCATGGCTCGGGACGAGATGGTACACAACTCGAAGGTACGAACAACGGTGCCGCGGAATTCCAGCGATCGTATTTGGGTATCTTCGAGTTGTGTGATTTCAACTATTGAGACAAGCCCTTGAGTTGTGCCAGTTTGTTCCTCCAAATGAACAAAACGTAGTGCGCACAACGGTTTATGAGCGCTCACATACGTGCAACTCATCCAGAACGGTGGCCAATATCATCCATTGTTAAAAATGTCAAGACTTTCTTTTTCCCCAAAGTGGTTCTAAGTTTCCGTAACGGTTCATGGAAATGCTATGGAAGCCTTGGAAACATTGGTTTTCCTAACGTGCTTCCCTAGTGGCTGGAATTGAGAGGAATTATGCGTTCACTAAGCACCATACTTGTACGCTATGAGCGAAATGCCGAAATCGGCGGCTCGGCCCGTGGCGTCGCCCGCGTCTTCGCGGCCATGATCATGGCGGTGCTTATGGTGGCGACCCTGTTCGCCGCGCCGAACGCCGCCATGGCCGCCTCCGGTTCGGACGGCGTGCCCACCAAGGCATCGTTCGACTACACCACATGGACCCAGATCTCCGACAAGATCGCCGAACAGCTCAACGAAGGCTCCTCCGACTACAAGAACGGCGACCACTCCGGTGCCGCATCCGCCTTCAACTCGGCGTACAGCATCACCTACGTGTCCACCAACTTCTCGCAGGCCACCATCGACAAGCTCGGTCAGGAGAAGTTCCAGTCCCAGCAGCAGCAGTTCAACTCGCTCAAGTCCCTGGCCTACCAGCAGGGCAAGGAAGGCGACATCGATTCCGGCATCGCCGCGCTCACCGCCGACGTGGCCGACACCGCCACCCAGCTCGACAACGCATCCGACCTGCTCAAGCCGCAGGAATACTACACGGCCCGCGCCGAGAAGACCAACGCCCAGCGCAAGACGCTCGAGGCCAACAAGGTCAACAAGAACACCGGCAAGGGCAACCGCTCCTGGACCGATGTGGCCAACGAAATGACCCCGATCCTCGACAAGGCCCTCGCCGCGGCCAAGGCCGGTGACGGCCGCAAGGGCTCCGACCTCGTCAACAACGCCTACTACCAGTACTACGAGAAGCTCGGCTTCGAAAAGAACGTGATGAACGCCATCGGCGGCGACCGCGTCTCCAAGGTGGAATCCACCTTCAAGGAGGCCCGCAAGGCCATGGTCGCCGGTGAAGACGCCACCCAGCACATCACCAGCCTCAAGGCCATGCTGGTGGAGGACGCTGGCAAGCTCGACGGCGGTGCCGCCGACGACGTCAACGGTTTCACCAAGTTCATCACCAGCTCGGTCGGCCAGGCGTTCCTGATCCTCATCCGCGAGGGTCTTGAGGCGCTGCTCGTGGTGGCCGCCATCATCGCCTACCTGATCAAGTCCGAGAACAAGCGTTTCGTCAAGTGGATCTACCTCGGCGTGGTGGCCGGTCTGGCCGGCTCCGGTGTCATCGCCATACTCTTTGGCCTGCTCTTCGGCGGCAGTGGCCCGATCCAGGAGATCATGGAAGGCGTATGCGCCCTGATCGCCATGGGCATGCTGTTGTGGACCAGCAACTGGATGCTCAATAAGTCCAGTGTCGAAGCATGGAACAAGTACATCAAGAACAAGACCGAATCCGCTGTGGCGTCCGCCGGTTCCGTGACCGCCGCCGGCGAGAAGACCACGATGGGCACCATCGTGTCGCTTGCCATGCTGAGCTTCCTCGCCGTGTTCCGTGAGGGTGCCGAAACCGTGATCTTCTACGAGTCGATCTACTCGATGAGTCAGGATTCACGCGGTATGTGGATCGGCGGTATCGCGGCGGCGGTCGTGCTGGTGATCGTGTTCCTGATCATCCGCTTCACCTCCGTGAAGATTCCGATCGGCCCGTTCTTCCTGGTCACCTCCATTCTGATGTCCATTCTCGTGGTCGTCTTCGCCGGCGGTGGCGTGCACGCACTGATTGAGGGTGACGCCCTGAGCGGCATGTACCTCAACGGCGTGCCTACCAACGACTGGCTCGGCTTCTACCCGTACGTGGAGACCATCGTGGCCCAGGCACTTGCCGCGGTCGCCGTGATCGTCCTGTTCGTGGTCGGCTTCATCAAGCAGCGTAAGGTCAAGGCCCAGCTCGAGGCTTCCACCGGAGCTGAAACCGGAACCGAAACCAAGTGACCAACTCGCACCGGTGATCGAACCGATCGCCGGCGGACCGCCAAACACAAACACAAGTTTTTTCCAAAATCACAACAGAAAAGGAAAAGAGAAATGATGAAGAACAAGATCAAGGCTCTGCTGGCCGTCGTGGCCGCTGGCGCCATGGCGTTCTCGCTCGCCGCATGCGGCAACTCCAACGCCTCCTCCGACTCCTCCGCCAAGAGCTCCAGCAGCTCCGAGACCACCGAGGCCAAGAGCACCGACGGTGGCGCCGGTTTCGAGGAGATCCCGATCGGTGACGATCAGGAGGTCGGCCCGCTGAACGTGGCCGCCGTGTACTTCCAGCCCGTCGACATGTACCCCGAAGGCCAGGGCCTGAGCGCCGCCGAGGCCAACCTGCACCTCGAGGCCGACATCCACGCCCTGAAGAACAACGAGCTGGGCTACGCCGAAGGCGAGTTCATCCCGAAGCTGACCGTGGACTACAAGATCGAGGACAAGAACGATCCGAACAACGTGCAGCAGGGTACGTTCATGGAAATGAACGCCGATGACGGTCCGCACTACGGCGCCAACCTGAAGCTCGACAAGGACGGCGAGTACAAGCTCACCTTCACCATCCACTCCCCGCAGGAGAACGGCTGGACCCTGCACGTGGATCCCGAGACCGGCGTGAAGGGCCGCTTCTGGACCGAGCCGCTGACCGCCTCCTTCGATTGGGACTACACCGTCCACCAGTGGTGATCTCCCGCTGACTCCCGTCTGACGTTGGTCGATACCGAGATGTCTCAATCCCGATATCCGGAGACCGGACGTTCGGTGGCTGAATCCGGAGCGTATGCTTCGGCATCGTAAGACCACCCGCCCGGTTGCTTCCGGACTGCTCCCGTCAGCGGGAGCGGGAACTTACACCAAGGGCATTCTGCCGATTCGCTCCCCACGAGGGAGGTGAATCGCCGGAATGCCCTCTACGCGTTTTGGGATGGAAACCAAAACCATACAACAGAACACCACGTAACGTGGCAATCGACACATAACGTGACAATCACACATAACGTGGCAATTACGGAAAGGCTGATGAATGCTTGGACAATACGTGCAGGCGTTGCCGGGTATGCTCTCGCCATGCCTGCTGGTCATGGTGATGAGCGTGCTGCTCACCGTGGGTGAGGGGCGCGACAAACCGAGAAGCGCAAACTGGCGTCTCATCGGCCTGATCGTGGGTCTGCTGGGCGCACTCGTATTCGCAACGCTGCGAGGCACCGCCATCATCGACCGGCGTTCCACGGTGAACCTGCCGGCGCTCATCCTCGCGGTCGTATTCGACGTGGCGATGATCGCGGTCGTGATCACCGCGCATCGTCTCACCAAGAACTGGCATGATCATCCGGTGGCACTGCATCTGGGCAACTTCGCCGCGGCCGCCGGCATCGCATGCACCACGTTCTACATCACTCCCGACGTGATCCTGCAGCTGACGAACTTCGTGGAGACCGGCAAGTCGCCGTTCACCTCCGAAATGCTGTTGCGCGCGCTCGGTTTCCTGCTCGGCGTGGGCACGGCCGTGGTCACGGCGGCCATCTTCCGCACTATGCGCTCCACCGCGGTGCGCATGTCATTCACCGCGGCGGCCCTGCTGCTGGTCGTGCTGATCCTCATCCGACACCTGACCGACCTGTTCTCGCTGATGATGAACATGCTCATTCTGGTGCTGCACGGTCCGGCGTTCCGCACGCTCATCTTCTTCCATAATCACGAGATCCAGTTCACGCTCGCGCAGGCGCTCGTGTTCGTCATTCCGATGGTCGCCTCGCTGATCGCCGGATTCAAAATGCCGCGGACCGGCGCGAACGAGGCCATCGCCCGCTCGCATATCGCGTTCAAACGTCGCGCGCTGGCGGCCAGCGTGTGGAGCCTCGTCGCCATGATCGGCGTGACCGTGGCGCTCACGGTCGGCGTGTACGAGAACAACAAGGTGCCGGAGCTCTCGCCGCCGGAACCGTATTCGCTGAGCAAGGGCGTCGCCACGATCAACTTCTCCCAGGTGGAGGACGGACATCTGCATCGCTTCGAATACAAGGCGAAGGACGGCACGACCATGCGCTTCATCATCATCAAGAAGAACGGTGGCGCGTACGGCATCGGTCTGGATGCCTGCGAGACGTGCGGCGACGCCGGCTACTACGAGGAGAACGGCAAGATCATTTGCAAGCGCTGCGATGTGGCGATCAACCTCGCCACCATCGGATTCAAGGGCGGTTGCAACCCGATTCCGTTCAACTACAAGATCGGCAACGGCAAGATCACCATCCAGACGGCGGATCTTGACGCGCTGTCACAGCACTTCAAGTAAGGGGAGGTGAAGCGTGTTCTTTCTTCGTATGATTTTCCGGTCGTTCAGCCGGCAGCTCAAACGTCGTCTGCTCATCGCCGTCACCGTATGTCTGTCGGCCACGGTGAGTGTGGCCATGCTTGGCGTGGTGTTCGACGTGGGCGACAAGCTCAACGCCGAACTGTCGACGTACGGTTCGAACATCACCGTGCAGCCGAAGTCCGACGCCGTGATCTCCGATTTGTATTCCACGGACGATACGGCGGGAGCGGCCGGCACATCCGATTCGTCGGGTGCGTCCGCCACAACAAGCGATCCGACGTCATTCCTCAAGGAATCCGACGCCAAGAACATCAAGACGATCTTCTGGGCGTTCAACATCACCAACTTCGCGCCGCAGCTCAACATCCATGCGAACGTGGAAGGACCGGACGCGAACGGCCACAATCAGACCACCATCCCGATCGTGGGCACGTGGTTCAACAAGACGCTCAAACTCGACACCGGCGAATCCACCGTGGTGGGCGTGCAAGGCATGCGCTCATGGTGGGCCGTACAGGGTGCCTGGCCCAAGGACGATTCCACGCAGGCCATGATCGGCGTGAATCTGGCCGACAAGCTTGGTGTGAAGATCGGCGATTCGCTCGTGCTGGACAAGGCCACCGTGTCCGGCAAGAACAACGTGCAGAAGGTGACGATCGTCGGCACGTACGATTCCGGCGACGACGCGGCGAACTCGCTGTACATGGCGAGTTCGGTCGCGCAGTCGCTGGCTGATCTGCCCGATTCCGTCGACAAGATCGAGGTCAAGGCGCTGACCACGCCGGAGAACGATCTGGCGCGCAAGGCCGCCAAGAATCCGGCCGCGCTCACGTCCGAGGAATGGGAGACCTGGTACTGCACCGCGTACGCGAGCTCCATCGCCTACCAGATCGAGGAGGTCATCCCCGGTGCGGTGGCCAAGCAGGTGCGTCAGGTGGCCGCGCTGCAGGGTGATGTGATGAACAAGACCCGTGCCGTGATGATCCTCATGACCGCGTTGAGCCTGATCGCCGCCGCCATCGCCGTGGCGAATCTGATGGCCGCGTCGATCGGCGAGCGCGGTTCGGAACTGGCACTGCTCAAGGCCATCGGCGCTACGGATGGTGCGGTGTCCCGTCTGATGCTGGCCGAAACGGCGGTGATCTCGCTTGTGGGTGCGATCATCGGTGCCGGTCTCGGCTCGGGTGTGGCGCAGATCGTGGGACAGGTGGTGTTCGGTTCGGGCATCACCATGCGTCCCATGGTGTTCGTGCTGGTGTTCGTGCTGCTGGCCATTACGATTCTCATCGCCTCGGTGTCGTCGATTCGTTCGATTCTGAGACTGCGTCCCGCGGAGGTGCTGCATGGCCGCTGATAGCAAGAGTGATCGTAAGAGTGAGGGCAAGACCGTGAATAGCGAATCCGGACGTTCGATGACGAATCGGCGTATGTTCTTCGCCATGATCTTCGGCGCGGTGTTCCGTCGTCGTTCGCGTGCCGTGATGGCTGTCGTCTCGTCGATGGTGGGCGCGGCCACGCTGTTCTGCCTGGCCGCCGTGTGTTTGGTGGTGCCGCAGCAGATGAGTGCGGAGATGCGTGCGTATGGCGCGAATCTGATCATCACTCCGAATGAGACGTCAAGCGCCGCCGGACTGAGTGCCGAAACGGTCGCGACCGTGGAGAAAACGGTCACGGCCGACGGAGCCGCCAAGTCCGCCACCTACCGGTACGAGACGGTGCGTATCAATTCGGCGCCGTACGTGCTTGGTGGCATTGACGTGAATCAGGTCCGTGACCTCAACCGGCATTGGGTGGTCGACGGCAAGTGGCCCAGCGAGGGTCGCGTGCTGGTGGGCCGTGATGTGGCCGATGCGATGGGTCTGGAGATCGGTTCGGCGATCAAGATCGCGTATCGTGCGTCGGATAATGCGGCATCGTCGTCCGATTCCGGCACGACGAGTGGCAACGCATCCGGCACCTCAGGTGCGGCAGGTACGTCGGGCACGACCGCCGGCACCACGTCCGCCGAAACGCAAGCGCAGTCCACCGGCCAGTCCACACGCGACGGCCGCGTGTCCTCCGATATTCTCAACACCGACGGCACTGAATTCCGCGTGGCCGGCATTGTCGACACCGGTGGCAGTGAGGATGAGATCGTATACGCCACGAACGATGACCTGACCAAACTGGCCGGCGAGCGCGGCAGCGACGTGATCGAATTCTCGTCCGAAGCGTCCGCCGATCAGCTCACCCAACTGGTCAACACGATCAACAAGAACACGACGCTCGGCGTGAAAGCGCAGCAGGTCAGCAAGATCACCTCGTCGAACGCGCGCATCATCACCATGCTGCAGACGCTGTTCTGGCTGGTGTCGGTGGTGGTGCTGGTGCTGACGCTGGTGGGCGTGAGCACGACCATGGCGTCGATCGTCTCGCAGCGGCGCAATGAGATCGGTCTGCGCAAGGCGTTGGGCGCGAGTTCCGCGTCGATCGGTGCCGAATTCTACGTGGAGTCGGCGCTCTACGGTCTGCTTGGCGGCGTGATCGGCACGGGCATCGGCTACGTGTTCGCACGCGTGCTGTGCCAGACCGTGTTCGATCGGTCGTTGGAATTCAACTGGCTGCTCGGACTGGCCTCGGTCGTGCTGAGCGTACTGATCGCCGTGGTCGCGTCGATCGTGCCGGTCCGCCGTGCATCCCGTATCGACCCCGCCATCGTGTTGCGAGAAGAATAACCGGAAAACCCATGTCTCAAGACCTCATCCAAAGACCTCATCCAAAGGATCTCCAATGCTTCTAGAACTTGATCACATTTCCAAGATCTACGGATCGCTGCACGCCGTGGACGATCTGTCCCTCACCGTGCCGGATGGCGAATGGCTCGCCATCGTCGGCTCGTCCGGTTCCGGCAAGACCACGCTGATGAACATGATCGGCTGCATGGACACCCCGAGCAAGGGCTCCGTTTCGCTGGAAGGCCGCAAGCTTGAGGACCTCAACGCCACCCAGCTGGCCGACGTGCGCAAGAACCTCATCGGCCTGGTGTTCCAGAAGTTCTATCTGGTACCGCATCTGACCGCCGTTGAAAACGTGATGGTCGCCCAGTACTACCACTCCGTCGTCGACGAGAAGGAGGCGCTCGCCGCGCTCGACCGCGTGGGACTCAACGACCGCGCCCACCATCTGCCCAGCCAGCTCTCCGGCGGCGAGCAGCAGCGCGTGTGCATCGCGCGTGCGCTCATCAACTGCCCGAAGCTGATCCTTGCCGACGAGCCGACCGGTAATCTGGATGAGAAGAACGAAAAGATCGTGCTCGACCTGTTCCGTCAGCTGCACAAGCAGGGCACCACGATCATCGTCGTGACGCATGACGCACTGGTCGCCAGCTGCGCCGAACGCGAGATCATGCTCAACCACGGCGTGCTCGTGGGGGAGAAGTGGAACGACGACGACGCCCGGGCCAAGTACGAGGCGGCCGGCGGCAAGCCTGCGTCCACCGGCAGTACGGCCGAAGGCGCGCAGACCGGCGAGACCGCGATCGGATTCGCCGACCCCACCAAGGCGGCCAAAACCGGCGGTGAGTGATCGGCCGGCGGTAGGTGCCCGACTGGTAGTGAGTGACCGGTCGGATGAAACGAAAGGATTTGCAATGACCAACAAGACCATGAAGACCGCGGCCGGCGCGCTCGCCGGTCTGGTGGTCGTCGGCGCGCTGCTCGGCGGATGCGGCAGCCCCAAGTCCAAGGCCGTGCCGATGAATGACGAATACGCCGGCAATTCAGGCGAATCGTCCGCCGCTCCGACGGAGGGCTCGGCTTCCTCGGACGGTTCGTCGGCATCCCCGTCCACGTCGACGGATCCGTCCAAGGACACCGGCAACTACAAGGATGGCACGTACTCTGTCAAGGGCGTATACGGGCCGGTCAACGAGGACAGCATCGACGTCACGCTGACGATCGCCAACGGTTCGATCACCGACGTGCAGGTGGTCGGTCACCCGCTCACCAGCATTTCCAAAACGCATCAGGACGACTTCATCAAGGCCATTCCCGGCGTGGTGGACGGCAAGGAGCTCAAGGGGCTCAAGATCGACAACGTGGCCGGCGCCAGCTGGACGTCCGACGCGTTCAACTCCGCGCTTGAACTGGTACGCGAACAGGCGTCGCAGTGAAATAGCCGGCTAGTCGGCTAGCCGACTCGGCCGTTCACTGCAACGCCTGTGCCTGTCCGTTCGATTTCATCCGACGTACGCCGATCCGTCGCCGGTTTCGAGCTTGGGCATGTTGACGGTCGGATCGGTTTCGCCATTGCCGAGCGCGTCGACGAACTTTTTGATGCTCGGCGACTGCGTGCCCGACGGGTAGTACGTCATCGTCTCGTTGTTCGACAGGGTCCACGTGATCGTGCCGTCGCCGTTCTCCTTGTACGAGTTGGTTGTGTACGAGTAGGCGCCGCTGGAACCGCTGGGGGTGCCGGCGTCCTGCATGCTGATGCTGCAGTCGGAGTTCACGGTGAGCTGCATGCTGCCCTGCCACATGCCGTAGTTGCCGGCGATGTTCTGGCACCGGGTCTTGTCGTCGGCCGCCTGCTTGGCCTTGACCGACGCATTCACCTTATCCATGGCGGTTTCCAACGTTTCCGCGGCCTTGTTCAACGACGACGCGGTGATCTTGGACGTGTCCGAGTCGGTGGTGAGGCTCTGCAGCATTGTGTTCGCGTCGCTGATGGCTTGCTGGAGCGCGGTGAGTGTGCTTTCATCGGTCACGTTGCCGGTGGCCGACGTCATGAGTTCCTTGGCCTTGCTGAGTGTGGACTCCAGTGCGCTCTTCGCGTCGGCCAGCGTTTTGTTGGCCTTGCTGCTCTTGAGCGTGGTCACCGCGTTGTCGATTTTCGATGCGAGCGTGAGGTTGGTTTTGGCCAGTGCCTTGAACTTGTCGGCGCTGCTGTTGAGCTCCGCCGTGGTGCGATCGGCGTTGCACGATTCCGACGAGCCGTCGTCCGTGGTGGTGTTCACCAGATTGTTCAGCCCGGTAAGGTCGTTCTGATCGTTCACCTCGTCGTATTGCGTGCCACTGGCCGCCTGCTTGCCCTTGGTGATCGAGCTCGACAGCGTGGTCGCCGACTTGTCGAATTCGGACTGCGCGTTGGTGCAGGCGCTGAGCGCGGTCTGATGCTGCTGGTTCGTCCACCAGAAGTACCCACCGCCGCTCGCTGCGATCGCGATCACGCAGATCACCGCCGCCACGATCGCGGCGACTCGTTTGCCCTTGCCTTTGCGCTTGGGCTTGGGTGCGTTGGACGGGTTCTGACCGGCTGGGCCTTGCGGACCGTTGGGACCGTTCGGCGTGGGTAGTCCCGGGACGCCTGCGCGTGCGCCGGGGCCGCCAGCGGCGTTCGCGTTGCCATACCCGGCGTACGCGGGATATGTGCCGGGCTGGCTGGACTGGCCGTATTGGTTGGGCTGGTTGGGCTGGCCGTACTGCTGATACTGCTGTCCACCGTACTGGTATGTTCCCGCTCCCGGCGCGAACGGCGCCGGTGCCGCCCCGCCCTGAGGCTGATAGATGGCGGTTTCCGCCGCGGCATCGCCGGAACGATTCCCGCCCGCACGGTCCGAACGATCGGACATGGGGAACAGATCATCGTCTTCGTCGTCGGGCACGGCGAACTGTGCGAGTTCGTCAAGCGCCGATTCCGGTTTGGCCTGTGCGGAACCGGTCGGTGCGAGGATCGACGGGCGTGTGGACGATTGCACGGTCGGCTGCGAGGGATCCGATTCCGGCTGTGCGATTGACGACGTTGCGGACCGCGCAACACGGCCGGTGGGCTGAATCGCCTGCGGTTGCACCGGCTGCTGGTCCGCCGGCTCATTCGCCGCCGTGGCAGGATTGCCCAGCACTGTCGTGCTGTCCGCTGACGGTTTCGGTGCCGGGGTGTTCACCGGTTCTGGCGCTGCCTTCGATGGCCCGATGACGACGGTTTCCTCGGCCGGATTCTCCAAAGTTTTTTCATTTGACAAATCATTGTTCGGCAGATTCTGTGCCGTGTCCGGTAGTGGAATCGCCGTGGTCTTCGGAATGTTTTCTGCCGCGGACGCCTGCTGTGCTACGACTCCGGCCGCAGCCGTTCCGGCCACGGCCGCGGCACCGGCCAGCAGAGGCTTCAGCTGATTCGCGGGAATCGCCTGTGTAGGCTGCTCTTCCGATGGCGACGGTTCCTCCGACTGCGGAGACTGCTGACCTGTAGCATGATCGTCATGCTGAGGCAACGCGGTGGTCGGCGGAATCGGGGCCGGTACTGCGGAAGTTGGCGTTGCACTGGTCGGCAATGCGGTAGTCGTCGGGACCGCTGCCGGCGGGATCACCGTGGTCTCCTCATCGGACGTTTCCGGTTCCTTCGGCTGCTCCAATTCCTCCTGACCGTCGTCGAACCATTCCAACGGATTGAACGCGGTCGTCTCTTCGACAGTGCGCGTCGGGTCTTCGTCGATGTTCAATGAGTCCTCGGCCTCGGGCGTATCGGCGTTGTCGTCCGGAACCGAAACAGGAGACGGAGTCGGAACCGGGGCAGAAGCCGCATCCGGTGTTGCCGTCGAAACCGAGCCCGACGCCACATCGGACACCACGGTACGATCATCGATCTCCGGTTCGGACAGCACGGTGTCGTCGTCAATATCGGACTGCGACGGCACGGTATCGTCATCTATCGCGTTCGTGTCAGTCGCGTTATTGTTCACGGTGTCGCTGTCTGTAGCGTTCTCGTTCACTTCCGGAATCGAGGCCGGAGCAGGGACGGGAACCGGGGTTGGAGATTGCGGCTGTGCGGGCGCGAACGATACCGGCTGCTGCGTCGGCTGCGGGGCCTGCTCGTCACCGGCGGCATGTGATTCGGCATCGTTCTGTACGGCTGCCGCCTGCTCGGCCTCCTGCGCTTCCTCCTCCGCCAGTGCCGCTAGCGGATCGAACGCGGTTGTTGCCTCGCCGGCGTCATTGGCGTCGTCATCGTTCGGCGAGGCATTGGTCGTAGCAGAGTCAGCAGGTTGGGCGGATTCGACGGGTTCCGCATCGGCGGCAGCGGCTTCGCGATTCCGATTCGCCAACGGTGCCCGCGCCGCTTCCGCGCTGATGAGATTCTCGTCGCCATTCGGCTCCTGGATCGCCTGACCCGACGTAGTCTCAGCTTCGGCATCTTCCCGGGCGCGCTCCTCCTCACGGGCCGCGGTGATCGCCTCGGTACGGGCCACCAGCGATTCCAACGGTTGCACGTCATACACCGGCTGCGCGGCGATATACGGCGTGTGACGACCATGTTCCGTCTGCGCTCCCGGCACCGCCTCACGGGCGGCTTCCCGTGCAGCCTCCTGAGCCGCTTCATGCGCGGCCTCACGCTCTTCGGCGGTCACTCCCCATGGTGCAATATCGCCGGTCTCCTGGGCGATGCGAGGCTGACCGGCTGACTGGCCGTCTTGCTCCACACGCTCGGGACGAATGGAAATCGGTTGGGCCACGCCATCCTGCACGGCACCAGGCCTGACCGAACCCGGACGGGCGACTCCCTCCTGCGTCACTCCAAACTGCTGGGGCGGCAGGATCTCCGTTTCGCCGAAATCGTTCTCCTGCGGTTCCGGCTGTGTCGGCTCCGCTTGCGCTTGCGGAACGAACGACGGTGGCATCTGCGCTGGTGCGGCCAGCGGGCGTTGTGTCGCATGCATCGTCGGCAGCGGCACAGGATCGGGCGTAGGGGTATTCGCTCCCAGTGCGACCGACGGTATCGGTGCTGCCGATCGCGTGCCACGTGCCGCCTGTGCTTCGTGTACTGTCGGAGTCTCCCGTGCCGCTTGTGTTTCTCGTACGGTTTGTGGCTCCACCGTCGTCGGCGCTTCCGGTGTTGTCGTATCGTCCACCGGCGGAAGCGTTACACTGGCGTCGGCGAAGCGATGTCCGCACTTCGGACAAAAATTAGCGCCCTCCATACGCGGGGTCCCGCATTTCGGGCAGAACTGTGCCTTCCCTGTTTCGCTCATCGACCTCACGCCTTTCCCTCGCGTCATTACGGATGCTCGTTACTCCCAGCCTAGTCGCTTGGGGTCTCCTCGCTCCACTACCCATTCCTATTATCGGAATTATCGGGAATGAGCCCAGATCTCAGTGGCGGTCTTGCGCGTGGCGGTTAGACACGGAATAGGGAGCGGAAGCGATGTCCGGTTGGACACAGGTCAGGCATCCGACCGGTACGCCCCGCGGAAATCGATGCCGAGACGCCACCCCTTGGGTGCGGGTTCGTTATCGTGACGCATCGAACCCGCAGCGTGGCGGCTCGTGCACTGCGGGTTCGTCGTTAGCTTGACGCAGACCCGCAGTGCGCTTACCGGCTGGAGGCGGGTTCGTCGTCTATCTGACACCAACCCGCAGTGCAGACATTGGTTTGCTGCGGGTTTATCGTCGGCTTGATGCAGATCCGCAGTATGGCATCGACTCGGTGCGGGTCCGATATCGAATCGGTACGAATCCGCAGTGTGACTGTTCGTTTATTGCGGATTGAGGTTCCTCGACATCGCGTCCGTGGCATAGGATCGCGCATATGAGCGGTCCGCAATCCTCGTCCACACCAGTCACACCCACGTCAGCAACTGCGGCAACGTTAGCCGTGTCGTCCGCGCAATCCGCGTCCACGCCAGCCACGTCGTCCACGTCAGCCGTATCGGCCAACTCGGCAACGTCGTCCGCGCAGCCGCATGAACAACCGTCACACAGGCAACAACCATCCGCGGACCGTGATCTGACGCCGTTCGCACTCAAGGCGCTCGAACGCTATTTCGGCTACACGTCGTTCCGCACCGGTCAGGCCGACGTGGTCAACGCCATCATGAACCATCACGATGTGCTGGCCGTACTGCCCACCGGTGCCGGCAAATCCGTGTGCTACCAACTGCCGGCTGCCGCACTGCGTCTCACGCTGGTCATCACGCCACTGCGAGCGCTCATGCGCGACCAGGTGCAGGCACTCGCCCGTCGTGGCATCGCCGCCGCGCTCATCGATTCGGGCACTGCGAACGCCGACCGTCGTCGCATATACGAGGACGCGCTCGCCGGGCGCCTCAAACTGCTGTATGTGGCTCCGGAACGTTTGCATACCAACGATTTTCTGAGTTTCGCAACCCATGCGCCCATCGATCTGATTGCGGTGGATGAGGCGCATTGCGTGCTGCAGTGGGGTCAGGATTTTCGTCCTGCGTATCTGGGAATCCGGTCGTTCGTGCAGCAGCTGACTGCGCACATGCCGCGCCCGGTGATCGCCGCGTTCACCGCCACCGCCACGCCGTCCACACGCAAGGAGATCATCGCGAATCTTGGGCAGATCAGTCCCGCGCGCGTGACCACCACGTTCGACCGGCCGAACATCCGCTTCGATATTCGTGCCGTCAAACGGTGGAATCGCGAGCGTGTGATCGTGGATTGGGCGCGCATGTACAAGGGACAGTGCGGCATTGTGTACTGTGGCAGTCGTGATCGTACCGAGGAACTGGAGCAGGCGCTGCTCGACGCCGGTATTGCCGCCGCGCATTTTCACGCGCGTATGCCGGAGGAGGATAAGGGGCCGGTTCAGGATCGGTTCCTGCGTGGCGAGATTCAGGTGATCTGTGCGACGAGCGCGTTCGGTATGGGCGTGGATAAGCCTGATGTGCGCTGGGTGATCAACGATGGCGCGACCGACAGTCTGGAGGAGTATTATCAGGAGGCCGGTCGTGCGGGGCGTGACGGCAAGCAGTCGGTGAGTCTGCTGTTGTGGTCCAGTGATGATTTTGAATGGTTGCACAAGCGTGTGGCCAAGTCGTATGCGAATGCGGCGATGGACGATGAGGAGTCGAAGCGCGCCAAGGCCGCGGCGATCGCGCGGTTGGATGCGATGCAACGGTATTGTGAAACGCCTGGCTGTCTGCGTGCCGAGTTGTTGCGATATTTCGGTGAGACGGCCGAGAGTGCGTCCGGCGCAACGGGCGGCGGCAAGGCCGGAGCGGGGAATGGCAAGGCCGACAAACAGCAGGGCAAGACCAAGGCCGCGCATTGCGGTTCCTGTTCGCATTGTCTTGGGTTGTACACAATGGAGGATCTGCTCGAGGACGACGATCGATCCGGGTCCGGTGGCTACGGCGGTCGCGGTGGCCGTGGCGGCGGTGATGGACGATGGAAGCGTTCCGGCGGCGGTGGCGGCCGCGGACGGGACTTCGACGGCACCCGATACGAGGATCTTGACGTCGACTACGATGCCAGCTGTTCCGACGGCTGGGGTTCCTCCGATGATTCGCAGGATTCGCGAAACCGTTACGGTCACGGTAGGAAGTCGCGTGGCGGGCGTCGGTACGGGAAATCCGGCGTTTCGTATTCCCGCTACGGTTCCCGCTCCGGCAGTTCCCGGAGCTCCCGCGATGATGACGATTTCGACGCCTCGCAGACGTCCGGCAAGAGCGGCAAGGCCCTGCGCACATCCACCGATTCCGTCTACTCCGCAATGTTCGGCAGTGACTCCGACTGATTGGTGGGCAGGCCTCCGACGGGCCGGCCGACTGTTCACAATTATGGCGATACCGTCGCTGACGCGAACCGAGACGGTATCCTGGACGTGATGATGGACCAGTTCGATAAATCCGAGGAACCCATGAGCGACAACAATGTTCAGCCGGTACACGAATCGATGGGATCGATGGGATCGACGCAATCGACGGGGGAGACCCAGAATGCCGCGGAGACTCCGGCGAAGCCGCGCAAGCAGATCCGCGTGGTGGGCGCGGCGATCGTGCGCGACGGCAAGGTGATGTGCGCGCAGCGCGGCGGCGGCAAGCAGTTGAGCGGCAAGTGGGAGTTCCCCGGCGGCAAGATCGAACCGCATGAGACGCCGCGCGAGGCCCTGCACCGCGAGATCGAGGAGGAGCTGCTGTGCGAGGTGGAGATCGGCGACGAGGTGTGCACCGACTCCTACGACTATGACTTCGGCACGGTCACGCTCACCGTGTTCATCTGCCATCTGCTCTCCGGCGAACCGCGCCGCACCGAGCATCAGGAATTCCGCTGGCTACACCCCGCCGACATGCCTACGCTCGACTGGGCTCCCGCCGACCACAAGGCCGTGTCGCTGATCTCCGCGATGAGTTTCGTGCGGCGGTAGGGCATAGGGCGCGTCGGCGCAATTGTCCGGTTGTAGTCATTGACGATTATTCAGACACGTGTGATGGGGGATGGCATGCGGCACGTTGACGATACGCGGCAGGATGGCGAGACACGATCGATCATCGAAGATGCCGATTCCGAATTCGAAAAGGACGCCGAACGTCGTAGAACCGAGTCGGTGGCTGATGCGGTGTTGGATTCGATGGTGAGTTCCGACGTGCGTTTCGGTCTTGTTCATGCGAGCGATGAGTTGCCCGGACCGTATGCGCCGAAACTGGTTGCGAATCGGCCGGGGCTGACCATGGAGAATGAGCTCAAGGAGGAGCTTCAAAGCTGTACGGACTTTGACATGTCTGTGGCCTTTGTGAGTCCTGCCGCGGTCGGCCGAGTGCAGCAGAGTTTCTACGATTGGCATGATTCACACGATGATGGTTCCGGGCGCATCATCACTTCGACCAAGAACTATTTCAACAAGCCCGAGACATTCGAGAAGCTTGCCGATATTCAGGATCGCACCGGCATTGAGATTCGTGTCTGGTCGCGCGCCGCAGATGATGCGCGTGGAACCGTTGGGAATGATGAGAACTTCCATCCGAAAGGATATATATTCACTCATCGAACTAACAGTGATGACTCATATGTGGATATGTACGTCGGCAGTTCGAATCTCACTGATTCCGCCCTCACCGACATTCAGCGCGAATGGAATCTCAAGGTTTCATCGCTTCCGGAAGGGGATCTTGTCCGTCAGGTTCGTGAGGAGCTTGAACGACAGATCGGAGAATCCGAACCGCTGACCAGGGAATGGATCAAACGATACGAAGAGGACTTCAGGAGGTACGCGCCGCCGCGTCGGGAGATCATCAAGCAGCTATCGTCTCAGGACATCCAGCCGAACGCCATGCAACGTGAGGCGTTGGAGAATCTGAGAAAGCTTCGGGAACATGGGGAGCGTCGCGCAATCGTCATCTCCGCAACCGGTACGGGAAAGACGTTTCTGGCTGCGTTTGATGTGCGTCAGTTCAAGCCCAAGCGCATGCTGTATCTCGCTCAGCAGCAGCAGATTCTGGTCAAGTCCATGGAGTCGTTCCAGAAGGTGCTGGGATGCCCGGACGATAAACTCGGTCTGTTCTCCGGAACCAGTAAACAGCAGGATCGCAAGTACGTGTTTGCCACCGTGCAGACGATGCGTCGTGCCGATGTGCTCGCCCAATTCAAACCGGACGAATTTGATTACATTCTGGTGGATGAGGCGCACCATTCCGGTGCCAAGAGCTATCGGCAGATCATGGACTATTTCTCCGGTGCCGACTTCATGCTCGGTATGACCGCCACGCCGGAGCGTACGGACGACATCAACATTTTCGAGTTATTCGATCACAACGTCGCATATGAGATTCGTCTGCAACGTGCGCTGGAAGAGAACATGCTGTGCCCGTTTGAATACCACGGTGTGACCGAATATCTCGGCGATGATGGTGTTTCCATTGACGTGGCGCGCGATGGCAAGACGGCTGATAACGCGGGCCAGCTGTCGTATGAGATCAAGCATCTGGCCTTCGACGATGATCAGGACGATCGGCAGGCCGAACAGGATGATCAGGACGATCAGGACGCGACGAGAATTCAGCGACTCACCTCCGAGGATCGTGTGCGCTACATCATCGACAAGATCCAACAATACGGACAGCATCAGCAAATTACCGGACTGGTGTTCTGCAGTCGCAACGAGGAGGCGGAACGACTGTCCGATATGTTCAACCGGCAGTTCAACCAGCAGATGGAACGTCCCTATCGCACGGCCGCCGTCACCAGCAGCAGGTATCCGAACCCGGAGGATCGTGAGCCACTGATCAGGCAGCTGGAAAACGGCGAACTGGATTACCTGTTCACCGTCGATATCTTCAACGAAGGTGTCGATATCCCCGCGCTGAACCAGATCATCATGCTGCGCAACACCGAATCGAGCATCGTGTTCACCCAGCAGTTGGGACGAGGATTGCGTAAGTTCCCGCACAAGGATCGCGTGGTCGTCATCGACTTCATCGGCAATTATGCGAACAACTATCTGATTCCGGTGGCGTTGTATGGCAACACCGGAGATCGCGATACCGCGCGCAGGAATATGCAACGAACGTCGATCGGTCTGTCGTCGATCAGTTTTGATCGTATTTCGCGTGATCGCATTCTCAGGGCATTGGACACCGCCAACTGGACCGCGGCAAGGAAAATGCAGGAACAGTACCTGCAGTTGCGATACGAGTATGGTCGCATTCCGATGCTGATGGACCTGTACGAGCATGATTCGTCTGTGCCTCCAGTGATCGCACTCGTTGGCAAGGACCGCAACTACCTGTCGTTCGTATGCGCGCAGGAGCGTAAACGTCACGCCATGCGCAAGGATTCCGACAGGTCCGATTTCTACGATCAGCTCGATCCGGTGTCCGATGTCGAGAACGCCATCCTGAAGATGGCGACGGCCGTGCTGCTTCCCGGCGTGAGGCCGCACGAACTGGTGATTCTCGATGCGCTGAGCCGATTCACGGACGAACACATCGGCCATATCGGCGACGATTCGAACGTATCGTCGTGGACGCCGACGGAAGACATGACGCGTGACGATCTTGAACGTGAGATTGCCACGCGATTCCCCGACGCCTATATGACCGCCGAGCAAATGGATTCGGCACTTCATGTGCTTGATTTCACCTATTTCGAGGCGAGCGCCAAACGCTTCGGCGATACTCCGCTGATCGAACTCGGACCGGACGGACGATACCGCCTGTCGGACGATTTCGCGCGTATGCTGCACGACAACCGTACGTTCCGCATCTTCTTCGCCGACACATTGCGTGTGGGATTGCGGAACTGCCAGGACCGGTATGATCGCGCTCGTGAGCATGGCCGTCGGTCGGATCATGGCTTCCTGTATGAGGAGCGGTATTCGCTTGCGGAGATCATGCGCATGCTCGGATGGCAGAAGGAACGCAACGGTCAGATGGTCGGTGGATATCTGCTCGACAAGTCGACCGACACCATGCCCATCTTCGTGAAATACGCGTCCAGCCAGTACGAGGATCAGTTCCTGAATCCGCAGGAGATGTCGTGGTACAGCAAGAACGATCGTTCGCTGAAATCCCCGGAATTCCAATGGATGGCGAAGGGTACCGGTGACGATTGGGATCGGACGCATTTCATCCCGCTGTTCGTCATGCGCAAGGAGGAGGCCGACGATTCGCGGACCAAACAGTTCCGCAAGTACTACTACGTGGGTCATGTAGCCGCGGTGAGGAACAGCAGGGTCGTGACGAAGCCTGACGCGACCGGCGAACAGACCACCAAGGTGGTGCTGTCCGCGTTGCGTCTGGATCGTCCGCTCGATCCCGAACTGTATCGGCACATCACCGGAACGTACATCGGGTAACGCAGGCTACTGGCTACTGTTGTAGGCGGAGGCGATGATGGCGATGAAAGTGACGGATGCGAATGCGATGAACGGATCTCGGTCCGATGGTGAACCTCGGCCGAACAATTCTGGCGTCCCTGACTCTGGCACCGGCGCCGGCTACTCCGCGTGGACCGCGGATATGCTGGCTCGGCTGGGCATGTCGAAGTTCCGGGCGAAGTTCGTGCTCAGTGACAAGGATCGGGCCTACGCGCGGGCGAAGGGCAAGGCGGTGATCGACCGTCACGCGCACGAACTGCTCGCCAAACGCGTCGGCCCGGCGCATCCGCTCAAGGACGGCAAGCAGGCGCCGTGGCGTGGGCATCCGGTGTTCACCGCACAGCACGCCACCGCCACCTGCTGTCGTGGATGCATCGAGAAGTGGCATCATATTCCCCAAGGCCGGGAACTCACCGACGAGGAGATCGACCGCCTGTCCGCGCTGGTCATGGCCTGGATCGAACGCGACCTCATCAACCATCCCGTCCGGTAATCCAGTCGATACCGTTCACCGGAATACGGGTTCCGTATGACGTAGCCGGGGACTAGGCTGGGAACATGACGAATTCCGAAAATGAGCCACAGGTCGACAACACGGGGGTGCGACCTGACGGAACGCGGTCCGAGGGGGATGGCGTGACCGAAGCGGCTCAGACGAAACCCGATACAACACTGGAGTCGGCACCGGAGGCGACGTCGGCAGACGTGACTTCGGTTGCAACAGCAGCTCCGGCAGATGGTCATGCTGCGTTCGATGCCGAATCGAAGCCCGAGCCTGATGCCGAAGACCGGTCTGCCGGCGAGCGCTTCTCGCAAGAGGACTGGTTTGATCACGCCCTGTCGTCGCCCGGTGCCGATTGGGGCAATGGGACAAGCAGTGCTGCGGCCAGTTCCGCATCGGCGTCCGGTTCCGACCCGGTGCCGTGGCCGACAGTCGACATTCCGCAGCCTCATTTTGAAACAGCCGTGCCGGACACCGCCGTCCTGCCGTCGCCGGCTCAGCAGCCATCACAGTCGAACCCGGTGTCGCAGTCGGCACCGGTGCAGCAGCCGACCGCAGGAACGCAACAGTCGATGCCGCAACAGTCCGTGTCTCAACCGTCTGCGCCGCAACAGCCTGTGTCTCCACAGTCCGTTCCGCAATCGTCTGCAATCCCGCAGCCGCCCGTCGTGACGGCATCACAGCCGGCATCGCAACCGTCGTCAACGCCGCAACCGGAACCGACCTCGCAACCGGCTCCAGCATCAGCTCCCGTCGCATCGACTCAGGTACCTGCCGTACCTGCGAAGGACATTCAGCAAGCGGGATTTTACGATCGCAAGGGCAATCTGGTCATTCCCGATGTCCCATCGGTGAATACGCCGTTCGTGCCGCCTGTGTCTGCTGTGCCGCCTGCGTCGCCTATGCCTACCACGTCTGCCGTGCCGCCTACGCCTGCCACGCCGCAGCCATATCAGGCACAGCCATACCCGAACGTAAACGGTCAGCCGTACGGTCAGCAGTTCGGGCAGACAGTGCCGCCGCAGTCCGTACCGACACCGCCACAGGCTCCCTCTCTGCAACCGGCTTCAACGTGGCCCGCACCCACCCAGCCGCAGCCGCAACCACAGCCGGCCCAGCCGATGCCGCGCTCGCCGTATACGCAACCGACCTATGCGCCGAATCCCAACGTTGCGCAACAGCCACCGCAGTTCCAGCCTCCGGTGCAGCCACAACCACAGCCGGTCCAGCCGCAGTTCCAGCCCCAACCTGCCCAGCAGTCACCGCAGTTCCAGCAGCCGCAGCCGCAGGTTCCATACACGCCGTCCTATCTCCCGCCGCAGCCGCAGCAGCGCAACAGCCACATCGGCGTCATCATCGCCGTGATCGTGGTGGCGGTGATCGGGCTGATCGCCGCGATCGTGTTCTTCATCGGTGTGGTGTTCGGCGCACTCGACGCCGGACAGAACGACGGTTACGATTTCGATTTCGGTAGCGATCCGTACGGGTTTGAAGATGGCGGTTCCGAGCCAAATGACAACCTTCAGGCGTCGATCAGAACCGTGCTCGACCAGCTGAATCAGTAAATCAATTCATCGAACGAAGATGATCCGAGACGGGTGCCCTACGCGAGACCGGTGCCCTACACGGCGATGGTCGGCCAGATCAGATTGGTCATACGGGCCGGCCATCCGTCGTCGATCGTGCCGGTCAGCGCCTCGCAGGCGATCATCGATCCGAGAATCGTACCGAACAGGAACTTCGCATCGATACCCGTGCGGAACAGTCCGTTCCTCACCCCGCGGTTGAAGAACGATTCGAGCGTCTGCTCCTCCGGCGCGATCGCCTGCTTCACCAGCGGCTGGAAGAACGCCTCCTCCGAGGAGAGGATGATGCCGATGGCCTTCACGCCGATCCCGCTGACGAACCGTTCCACCATCTTGCGCATCATAAGCTCCAGATTGTCACGCGACGGTTCCAGATCGGCCAGTTCGGGTGATGACGACACCTCCAGTGCGCTCACCTTGTTGAGCAGATCGGCGGTGTTCTCGTACCGACGGTAGATCGTGGTCTTGGCCACGCCGCTCCGTCGGGCGATCTCCTCGATTGAAATGCCGCCGATGCCCTTGGTCATGGCGATCTGCAGCGTCGCCTGCAGGATCTTGCGATCGGTTTCCTTACGTGTCTTCTCTCCGCGTTGCGATGTCATCGTATCCTCCCATCAACGCAACTCTCATCGTCGATATTCGATATCGTTCATGCCGGTTCACGACGACGTTCGCCGGCACGAACGGATTTCTGATTCCTGATTCCTAGATCAGCTTGGTGCTTTCCACCTGTGCCACATACCATGTGTTGAACTTCACCAACGGCTTGCGCAGCACCAGACCGAGCAACAGCGTCGGCAGGACGAACAGCAGCAGTGCGCCGATGGCCCGCCAGTAGTCGTTGTCGTAGATGCCGAACATGGATGCGCGGATGGCGTTGATAGTATGCGTGGCGGGCAGGAACGGACTGATCTGCGTGAAGATGTCCGGCAATACGACCAGCGGATACGCGCCGCCCGAGCCGGAGATCTGCAGCACCAGGAACAGCACGCCGATGGCCTTGCCCACGTTGCCGAACGACACGACCAGCGTGTAGATCATGAAGATGAACACGAGTCCGCTCACCCAGCCGGTGAGCAGATACAGGAACGGATGCTCGCACTGCACGCGCAGGAACAGCAGATTGCCGAGGAACAGGCAGGTGGTCTGCATGAGCGAGATCAGTGCGAATATGCCGAACCGTCCGAGATACATCTGGTACGGGCGGAGCTCGCCGGACCGCGCCTTGCGCTTGGCGGGTTTGGCGGTCTTGCCGTTGCCTCGCCTGGATTGCGTATCAGGTCCGGCTGCCGCCGCGGTGGTCGTTGCCGTTGCCGCAGCCGCGGCAGTCGCAGTCGCTGCACCATCGCTGGCATCCTTCGCCTGCCCGCTATCGGTAGCGCCGGCTCCTGCCCCAGCCTTGCCACTCCGGGCGAGCGATGCACGAATCCGCCTGCTCACCGACGTCTTCAACGTGACCGCCATGAGCAGCGATCCCACCCACAACGGCAGCGTGGTGTAGAACGGGCTGAGCGCCGAACCGAAGTTGTCCGCCTTGAACACGGCGTGGCGCGTGACGCCCACCGGCGCGGCGATGTAGTCGGCCAGCTGCTCGGCGTCCGTGCCCAGCGCCTGCTTGATCATCGAGGTGTCGCCGCTGGTCAGCGCATCGCCGAGCTTATCGTGCAGGGTCTTCAGCTTTTCGGCTGACTTGTTGAGATCGTCAGCCACACCGTCGAGCGTGGTGCGCATGGTGCCCAGCTGCTTGGACGCCGACCCGCTCGAACCGGACAGGTCCGTCACGGCACCCTCGAGCTTGGCGGCCCCGCCGCTCAGCGTCTGCGCGGTGTTCGCCACGGTGTTGGCAAGCGAGGTGATCTGCGGCTTGAGGTTGGCGTCATAATCGTTCGTCAACGACGTGATGTCGGACTTCGCCTGCGCGGCAAGCGCCTTGATGTCGTTGCGTTCCTGTTGTGCGGAGCTGTTGCCGGATTCGATCTTGCCTGCCGCGTCGTTGAGCTTGTCCCGCAGCCCCTGCTGTAGTGTGATCACACCATTGAGCTGACTGATCATGGCATCGGTCTGCTTGGTGACGTTGTCGATCACATCCTGACCGATCTGCGTGCTCGGCTGCGTGGCGGCGATATCGCTGCGGAACTGGGTGAGATCCTTGACGATCAGCTGGTATTCGACGATCTGCTTGTCGATGCTCGTCGCCTGATCACGCAATGCGGTCGCACTATCGGCGGCCTGCGTGTTCACCGAATCGAACACGGCGTCCACTCCGCCGGCGACGGCACCGTAACTGTCCGCCGAGTCGTTCAACGCCGTGGACAGAGAGGCCGCCGATCCCTTCAGCGCGTCGGTGATCGTGCCGCCGGCCGCCTTGGCGTCGCCGATCGAATTCTTCGCATCGCTTGCCGCACCGGACGCCTGCGTGAGCAACGTCGACGAATTGGTGATCAGCGACTGTGCGGAATCGGTGAGCGACGAATACGTGGTGAGCATGCCGGACGCGTCGGTCATCTGTTCGGACAGTTTGCCGATATGGTCGTTCATCGTGCCGAGTCGGCTCTGCACGTCGGCGTCGTCAAGATAATCGGACAATGACGACACGATGTTGAGCGCCACATCGCTGAGCGTGCTCGCGAACATGTTATTGATCTGCGCGGCCACCTGATCGGCGCCCTGGCCGGTCACCTTGGGGGCGAGCGCGTTCTTCTTCTCGTTCGTGTAGTACGTGAGCTTGGCATGCTGCACGTCGGAGTCGAAGAACGTCATCATGTCCTTGCTGAACGATTCGGGTATCACCACGGACGCATAGTATTTGCCGGATTTCACGCCGTCCACCGCGTCGTTCTCGTTGGTGATCGTCCAGTCGAGCTGGTCGTTGGCGCGCAGCGCGTTGAGCACCTGATCGCCGACGTTGATCTTCAGCGGCACGAGGTCGCTCTTGTATCCTTCGTCCACGCTGGCCACGGCGAACTTGAGGTTCTTCGTGTTGCTGAACGGATCCCAGCTGGCCACCACGTTGAACCAGGTGAACAGCGAGGGAATGGCCACCAGGCCGATCACGATGATGATCGACACCACGTTGCTGGTGATGCGCTTGACGTCGCCGATGAACAGTCGCCAGATCTGTCGCATGATTCCTCCTTCTCCTGATTCCTAGTGCTGTTGATTGTGGGTGCCGGATGATCCGGATGACGAGCCGTGGGTGTGGGTCGAACCGTGTGCGCCCGTGTGCGCCGGCCTGGTCGGCAGGCCGAACGACGGCCGCTGGATCGTCTTCAGGTACTTGCGTACGGAGAACAGGTCGCGGATCTCGTCGTCACTCATCGCGCCGAGCAGCATCTGCCGTTCGATGGTGTCGCGAATGTATTCGATGGCGAGCAGGAAGCCGATGATGATCAGCACCCACGCCACCCAGGCGCCCAGCATCAGAGCCTTGCGGCTGGTGTCCGCGAACGCCGGGTTGAGTGAGAACAGCAGGGTGAGCGCGACCGGCACCACGAATCCGGCGATCAGGCCGCCGATCTTGAGGCGCGGATAATGCCGGGCGAATCGCATGGCGCGACGGTGGGCGCCACTGCGGTAGCCGGCGTGATCGGTCATGGCGCTCATGGCCTGCGAGAAGCGGTACGCGCGGTACGGCACTTCGCTCTGCTCGCCGATGATGATGTCGCTTTCCTCGATCTCCCTGGCGAACAGTCCGTTGAGATTCGTCAGGTACGGGCGCAACACGAGACCGAGGATGAAGCTTGCCACCACGAACAGCAGCAGGTGCCCCACGGCGGTCGCATACTGGTTGCCGTAGAAGCCGCCGATCGTCTCGCGGAGCGCGTCGATGCTGTACGTGAACGGGAAGAACGGGTAGAGACGCTGGAAGAATCCGGGCATCATCTCGATCGGGTACAGGCCGGACGCGCCGGGGATCTGCACGATCACGAGCACCACGCACAGGGCCTTGCCCACGTGCTGGAATGTGACCGACAGCGCGTACGTGATGCTCAGATATGTGAGCGACGTGATCACGCCGGTGCCGATGAACGCGGGCACGTTCGCCGCCTGCACGCCGATGATCAGATCACCCACGCAGCATACGATCGCCTGCAGAACGGCCAGGATCGCAAGCAGCAGCCAGCGGCCCATGTACGCCTGGCGGACGGTGAGCCCGGGGATATCCTCGTCGTCCACTTCGAGCTTGACGATCACCATGAGCACGAACGCGCCCACCCACAGCGACAGGTCGGTGAACAGCGGGGCCATGCCCGAGCCGTACGCGTTGAGCGGGAAGATCGTCGTGGTCTTGAGCGTGGTGGGGGAGAACATGAAGTCGGCGATCTTGGACGCGTCCAGATTGCCGCCGGACGTGATCTTGCTCCACGTGTCGGAGCCGACGAGCGCGTTCACGTCGGTGCGCACGGTATCCGTGTCATCGCGGAGTGTCTTGAAGCCGGCGTCGGTTTGGTCGAGCGCCTTGTCGGTGGCGTCGAGCGTGGAGATCAGCTGGTCGAGGATCGTGCTGGTCTGGTCGATCAGGTTCGACTGGCTGGTGATGCCGCCGGCGAGGTTGCCGCTGACTCCGGCCAGCTGCGTGAGTCCGGAGTTGATCTGCGGGATCGTGGTGCCGGACAGCGTGCTGCGGTAGCCGTTGACGTTGTTGAGCGTGTTCTGCACGGTCGCGTCGAGTGTGTTGGTCGCGCCGGCCACGGTGTTGGCCGTGTTCACGGTGTCGGTGTTGAGCTTGTCCAGATTGCCCAGGGTCTGTGCGAGGGACTGGTTGCGCTGCTTGAGTCCGCCGTTGCCGGTCTTGCCGTTGACGATCTCGTCGAGACGGGTGCGCAGCTGGGAGTCGGCGGGCAGTGAGGCGATTACGGATTCGAGTGAGTTCAGTGTCTGCGCGTTCTGATCGGTGATCGTCTTGCCGGTTTCGATCGCGCCCGACACTGTACCGCTGGCCGTGGTGATCGTGCCGGCGACCTTGCCCACCGACACGTTCGCCTTCGACGAGGTGTTCGAGATCAGGGACGATCCTTTGTCGAGCGTGCTCGACGTGTTCGCCGCGAACGAGTTGATCGTGTTCGTGCTGTCGGTGAGCAGCGACGATGTCTGCTTGAGCCCGTCGGTGAGCAGTCCGGTCTGAGTCTTCACGTCGTTGAGGGTGGACTTGGCGTCCTGCGCCTTGCCTTTGGCCTTGCCGACCGTGGTCTTGAGATCCTTGACCGAGCCGCGGGCGTTGTCGAGCTTGGTCACCGTGTCGCCGAGCGAGCTCGACGCGTCGGTCTGCGCCTGCGTGATCTGCTGTGACGTGTCGTTGAGCTTGGTGTTGAGCTGCGAGACGATCACCTGACTCGCGGTCGACACGAACGTGTTGTTGATCGTCGTGTCAAGCGTGGTGGAGCCGACGTCGGTGATCTTGGGCGCCACGGCGTTCGCCTTCTCATTGACGTAGTACTGCAGTTTCGGCTGCTGGAAATCGCCGGACAGCAGCGTGGCCAGATCCTTGCTGAAATCCTCGGGAATCACGAACGCGGCGTAGCTTTTGCCGGACCGTACCTCGTCGAGCGCCTGATCGCGGCTCACGTAATGCCAGCCGAGCTGGGTGTTGCTTTTCATCGCCTGCACGATCTGATCGCCCAGATTGAGCTCGCCGAGCAGATCGTTCGTCGTGCCCTTGTCCTCGTTCGCCACGGCCACCTGAATCTTGTTGGTGTTGCCGTACGGGTCCCAGAATCCGTAGATGTTGACCCACGCGTACAGCGATGGGATGACGATCAGGCCAACGCAGATCACCCATGCCGCGGGCACTTTGGCCAGCCGTAGCAGATCTCGTTTCACCAGCCGTAGAACATTCCTCATAACAACCCCTCGTCATGTCCGGTCGGTCTTGTTGTCGAACCTTGTTGCCGACGCCGTTTGATCTGTTGATCGTGTCATCGATCGTTTGCCGATCGCATTATCGATTTCCAACCCACTACGTTTACCGTAGCACTACGACATCCGTAGCACTAGGGGATTCTCGGCAGGCGGTTGGCGTACATGGCGTTCTGCGGGACGATGGCGTTCGGAGAACCGCCATGTCATCCCGTCGGATTATCGAGAAACCACGACCGTCGCACTACACTGGAGACCAATACCGGCCTGTCGTCGCGGCATCGCGGACTCGTCGGCGGGTGTCAGGACGACTATTCATAGCCGATTCATATCGGGCATATCGAACGTATCGAGGGGGCTGAGCATGACGGTGTATCACGCAGGGGACTACCGCAAGCATTCACGCCGGGGAAGCCATCGCGGCAAAGGCGGCGCCGGTGGCAACGGGGGCAATGGTGGCGGCAAACTCGACCGCAACGGTCGCGTCTCGCTCGGCCCATGGAATCCGCTGTGCGCCATCGCCGGCGTGCTCGCGGTGCTGTCCGGATGCGCCACAGCGGCTCGCGCCATCGCCCCCGCGCGCATGCCGGAACTGTTTGCAGGCATTCCCGTCAACGCGTTGATCATACTCACCGTGGCGCTCGCCGTGATCACGCTGATTCTGGTGATCGTGGCGCGTAGGGTCGCCCACAAGGCCGGGGTCGGCCACGGCATCGCCAGCACGTGGGGCATCATCGCCCTGGTGCTGTCCCTCATGCTCGCCGGATGCGGATGGGCCGCGAACACGCTGTTCCCGCAAGGCGTGGTGGAGGAGAAGGTCCTCGAC
Source organism: Bifidobacterium tissieri (assembly GCF_002259645.1). GTDB lineage: Bacteria > Actinomycetota > Actinomycetes > Actinomycetales > Bifidobacteriaceae > Galliscardovia > Galliscardovia tissieri. The sequence continues at coordinate 15,147 of NZ_MWWV01000009.1, read as the reverse complement.
GCGGCGCCGATCGACGATCCCAAGGCCATGGAGGCGGATCTGGACAAGGTGTTCGGCACCTGCACCAGCGGCTGGCAGGGCATGGACGCCAGCTCCTACCCGGGCGTCAAGTCCGTTGAGATGTGCAGCGACACTCGGGTGGTGTTCGCCGTGTTCGACAATGACACGTCCGTGGGCATCTACAAGGCGCCGATCGCGTCCAAGGCGAGGGAGGTGCTTGCGCAGTATCAGGATCAGGCGGGCAACGCCAAGTATTCCATGCTCGCCGGCAAGCGATGGGTCCTCGTGGGAGAGCAGAAGGGCACTGAGACCCTGCAGAAGACGTGGGGTGGCGCCATCAGCAACATCGAGTAGGCGCACTATCGAAGCGTCAGCAAAAGCCCCCTCACGTGGAATCGCATCTCCGGTTATCGCACTGACTTATTTCAGTCGAATGATCGGGGGCGGTTCAACGTGAGGGGGCTTTCGTTTGTATTGTCATCGGTCCGGTCGGCGGCCGGAAACTGGTTTGGTTGGCCGCCGGTTGGCCGCCGGTGGGGCTTACAGGCCGTACACCTCGTGGGCGAACTTCTCCAGCACCGGAATCGAACGCTTCACCTTCTCCGTATCGATGCAGTAGGCCATGCGGAAGTAGCCAGGCACGCCAAAGCTTTCAGATGGCACCAGGATCAGGTCGTACTCCTTGGCCTTGAGACAGAACGCGGTGGCGTTGTCCTCCAACGCCTTCGGGAAGATGTAGAACGTGCCGCCGGGGCGCACCACATCGAAGCCGATGCCGGTCAGCGCGTCGTACAGCAGGTTCATGTTGGTCTCGTACACGGACAGGTCGCTCGTCGTGTCGAGCACCTTCGACACGCCCAGCTGGATGGAGCTCGGCGGGCAGTTGTGTCCGGTGCCTCGCGAGATCTGGCCCATCATCGGCACGAGCAGATCGGCGTCGGTGGCCTTCGGGTTCACGGCCACGTAGCCGATGCGCTCGCCCGGAAGGCTCAGTGACTTGGACCACGAGTAGCAGGTGAGCGTGTTCGCGTAGAACTTGGCCGGGTAGGGCTGCGTGCCGCCGTCGAACACGATCTCGCGGTACGGCTCGTCGCTGACCAGGAAGATGTCGTGGCCGTATTCCGTCTGCTTGGCGGTGAGGATCGACGCCAGCTTCTCCAGCGTGGCGGCCGAGTACACGGCTCCCGACGGGTTGTTCGGCGTGTTGATGAGCACCACCTGCACGTTCGGGTTCAATGCGGCCTCGAACGCCTCGAAGTTGGTCTGGAAGTTCTCTGTGTCGGCGGGCACGATGGTGAGCTTCGCGCCGGTGCCCTTCACGTACGGCTGGTATTCGGGGAAATACGGGGCGAACGTGATGATCTCGTCACCAGGCTTGGTCACCGCGCGCATGGCGTGGGCGAGAGCGCCGGCGGCACCTGTGGTGGGGAAGATGTGATTGCCGGTGTACTCCATGCCGAAGCGGCGGTTGAGCGAGTCGGCGATCGCGTCCTTCACCGAGGGGATGCCCAGCGAGGGGGAGTATCCGTGGATCGCTACCGGGTCGCCGTGCTCATACAGGTCGACCATGGCGTTGGTGAAGCTGGCCGGTGCCGGTACGCTCGGGTTGCCGAGGCTGTAGTCGAACACGTTCTCGTAGCCGATCTCGGCTCCGCGGGCGGTCGCGTATTCGCTCAACTCGCGAATCACGGACTTGCCGCCCAACATCGCCTTGTAATCCTCGTTGATCATTGTTGTGCTCCTTTTCGCTCGATGATTGCCGTTTTATCATGACGCGGAGAAGTGGAGGTGGTCGTGTCGGCTTGGTGAGATGCCGGTGCGTATGCGCGGTGCGAGGCGTCGGTTTGCGGACTTTGAGGTATAACCGGCCTTCATTAGGCAGATTAGGGCTCTTGCCAGAATCTATGTGCCGTTCGCTAGGCAGCCGTCCAACTACAACCTCGTCAAAATCCCTGAGGTTGCAACACGGCGATGGCTGAAATGCCGCAGGTATTCGGAACCATGTGCCTAGGGAAGAGGGGTTAGACCTCTGCAAGAGGCTGAATCTGCCTAGCGAAGCAGGGATAGCACCGAGGTTGCCGGCCGGCTGCCTCGTCTGGGGGTACTGGTGTCTAGCTATTCGTCGGTTTTCTTGTGATCATCAGCGTATGCTGGCCGCTCGCCGTGGTGGTGGCGAAGATGTAGGTGTCGCCGCCGTCCTTGAGCTTGAGCTTCTTGCGCAGCGTCGCCACGGGCATGGGGAAGTTGCGCACCGCGATGTTGGCATGCGTAATGCCGGCCAGCGCGGATTTCAGCTCCTTCTTGCCCATGCCGGTGATACGGTCGATGAGAAACGCCCTCCCTGGGAATCCTGGAATCGGCTCGGCCGAGGTGAACAGGTGACTGTTGGGACCGATCTGTCGAAGCCCGTGCCGCGCATATCGCCGTTCAAGCAGATCGAAGCATCCCGCCTTCATGATCGAGGCATTGGGCTCGAACAGGTATCGAGGCTCGGATTCCTCGGACCTTGCGGAGCCTATGGGGTCAGCTTCCGTGGAGACGACGTTGGTGGCTTCCGTGTTGAGGATCCGTCCCTCGGCATCGACCATGTATTCGAGCACATCGTCATCATTCACGCAGACCATGCGAATGGAATGTTCCTCCGCCGCCTCGCTTGCATCATGCCGCGTCCGCGGGGATGCCAGCACCACGAGCAGCTCCTTGCATTCATTGCCGGCGGACACGATATGAACCTCCCGCACGCAGCTCCCCAGGTCGGCCATGGTCTTCCGCCAGTCAAGCATGGGGGAGAGCTTCACCATCACCCAATCCGCCTTGGAGAGCAGCATGCTCTTGAGCGCGAGCACATCCGGCATGCAGTCCGCGATCGCATAGGTGCGCGCCCCATGCGCATCACGTCGGGCCGGATCAAGAAAGATAAACGTGGGCTCGGTAGCATCGGAGGGATCTCCCCAGCGTGTTGCACTCCGATCCGGCATTCCCGCGAGATACTCCTCCGCATCCCCGTTCACGATCATCACATGATCCAAACCAAGCGCACGCATGTTATGCTCGGCGATCTCGCATAAATGCGACTGCCGCTCCACGTACGTCGCGTGCGCGAATCCGCGCGCCATGTACGAGAAATCCACGCCGAACCCGCCGGTCAGATCCACCAGTGTGCCGCGCGGCTCTTGCGATCCGGTCACCGTGCGCGCCACGCTCGCCTTGTACTGTGCGGTCGACTGCGACGAACACTGCTCTATGGAGATATGCGGAGGATAGATCACCCCATCGCGCGCGGCCCACTCCGGTAGTTTGGTACGCGCTCGCTGCCATCCCGCGATCTGATCAAGCGCGAACGGCATGTCGATCTCGCTGCCGTCCCTGCCCGCGTGCAATGCCAGATCGCGTACGTCGTCATTGCGATGCGATCGGATGAATTCCCAAGTCTGTGCGCTGATCTTCACCCGCCCATTGTACGAAAATCTTCCGAGGCATATGGGTTGAATTATTCGGAGATGCCGTGTATCTTAGAAATGTTGCCCCTCTAGCTCAACGGTTAGAGCAGCGTCCTTTTAAGTCGTGGGTTGTGGGTTCGAATCCCACGGGGGGCACCGCAAACAAGCCTCGAAGCCAATGATTCCAACGGTTTCGAGGCTTTTGCATTCCCGGCAGAAACGGCGTTCGGGCAGTTAAAAGGACGCAATGCATCATTTATGCATCACATTCACTTCCAAAACATACCCCCTACCCATGCCATGCAACCCCCTAGTGGTGTAGCGACACACTGTCACCACTCGTATCCGGCATCGATCAACGCAGTCGCGCTATCGCTCTTCAGATTGCGTTGCCCGTACACCTGCTCGGTTATCTTCACGTCCGAATGTCGTAAGTTGTCGAATCCTGCGAGACGCCGCACGCCCTTGGAATCGCAACGATTCTGATGGTTTTCTCATACGCGTATTCTCATACGTGGGGAAACGGATCTGTCAATGATCGTTAATGACAAGCGTAGATGCTCTCTCTTTGGACAACGCCTGTGTAACCTCGTCCTGTCTGCCTGATCTTTCCAACTAGTCCGGCATGGCATGATCATCGGATGGGCGCGTCGTTTGCATATGGTCTGTGCTTGCGCTCTATTCCCGCCATCGTGAACAGAGCGGAATTTCCGAATGAAGGAAAACAAATAAAACAAGTAAAAAGAACGCCGGACCGTGAATGCGCCTGTCGGCGCAAGGGCCGCTCGCAGCGGCAAAAAATGGAGCCCGGGGCAATGCACGACCCGACGCGGCTACCACTGTACGGCATTTTTCCCGGTCCGCCAAACCGATGGCGCCGGCGTGGGCGTGTTCGGCAACCCCGCACCGTGCGCGTCAGACAAACATCGTACCTGTCACAAGATGCCTATCCGTCGCCTGTATGCGTCAAACAAGCACTGGAGCTCCCGTGAGGTGCTTCTTGGCCGCGTGTGTGCGTCAGACAAGCACCGGGGGCTGGCCAGGGTGTTTATCTGCCACATGCGTACATCGAATGAGCATTGAGGTTGTCGCCAAGTACTTATCCGTTGCATGGGTGCGTCGGACAAGCACCGGAGCTGTCGCAAGAGGCCCATCTATCACAGACGTGCGTCGAATATGCGCCGGACCGGTCTTTCCGCAACGGAATGTCGGTCAGTTGCGGCGCGCCGTCCGCTAACCTCGCGGCTCACTCTCAGCCCGGCTCACTCTCAGCCTCGGCCCAGGCCGATGTTCCCGCGCGCCGCCCTACTCCAGTCGCCCCTCGCGCCAGAGCCGCGCTCCGGCCTTGAAATCCTTGGACGTGGAGTGCAGCGATCGCGCGGTCTTCAGCAGATGCGCCGCTCCCGAGCTGGAGATCCGGTTCGGCCCGGCCAGCTCCGCTTCACGCTCCTGGCGTCGGCGTGCCTCGGCCACGAGCCCAGCCGAGATCACGGCGCAGAACGCGCTCGCCCGTTCCATGGCCACGGCGAAATCACCGACAAACGCGCCGGAAAGAATGGAATCCGCCGTGCGCGCGATATCCTCGGCCGTCGGCGCCTGATCCACACCCGCGATCGCCGACGACGCTCCCGCCACCGGCTCGCCGATGCGCCACAGCCGCGAGATCGACTCCCTGTTGCGACGCATCCACGTGCGCAGCATGTACAGTCGCCACAGCACGCCGGGCAGCGAATCCGGGTCTCCGCCGCTCCACAGTTCCGCCACCAGATCCACGCCCTCATGTTCCACGAGCGTGAGCACGCGTGCCACGGTCTGCGGATCCTGCGTGTGATGCACGCGGTCGAGCAGCGAAGCGGCCGTGGTGTGGCTGATTTCACTGAGCTGCTGCGGGTCCACGCCGCCGGAGAGATGCTCCATAAGCGCCGGATCGAGCTGCGCGGGTCGGGTGAACCGCCCGGAAGCCGCGAATCCCGAGCCCGCCGCGCGGATGGAGGAGGAACCGTATGAGGAGGAGCTAGTAGACAATGGGGCTTACCTTCTGAATATCGATGATTGCCGGACCGTTGTCCGTGTTGACGATATTAAAGGCTATCGCATGTCCGGTCGCCATGTACGGCGTTTTCGCAGGTAGCTGTTTGGCCAGCGACTTGCGTTCGCACAGTCCGCGCATGTGTTCGAACACGCCACCGATCACGGGTCGGTGCATGCACACGGCGGTGATCTGTCCGGTCCGCAGTGTGATCTCCATTTCGTGCCGCAGGCATTCCCATGCGGAGTCGGGCTGCGATGCGTAGGCGTCTTCGGTCAGATCGTCGGCCATGTTGACGGGTAATCCGGTCTGCCATGCGAACGTCTGGATGGTGCCGACGCAACGCCGCCATGGCGAGGTGACGAGTCGGTTCACGCCGAAGCATGCGATTTCGCGGGTGAGCGCGTACGCCGCGGCCGATCCGAGCGGCGTGATCGGTCGATCGGCGTCGGTGCCGCCCCAGAATCTGCGTCCTTCCGCCTTGCCGTGGCGGATGAGCAGAAACATCTTCGACCACAGGATTCCGCTTTTGACCTTGCGCACGAATTCGGCGAGGATGTCAAGATCGAGTACATGGGTGAGCTTATGGCGTGCGTCGGCGGGGGACATCCACTGCACGTTGTCGACTTCGAGCCTGTCGGCGTTGATCGGGCCGAACGCGTATCGACGCTTCATTGCGGTTTCATCATCAATGATCGATGCAATCCAGTAGCGGATATGTTTGCTGGGTTTACGAGGATCGTTACGTCGTTTGCCGCGTTTCCCTTCGTCTTCGAGGGGATATTCGATCTCGCCGATGTAGGCGCCGAGCGCGACCGCCAGTCCGGTTTCCTCGCCGATCTCGCGCACCGCGGCGTGCCGATGCGATTCGTTGATGTCGAGTTTGCCTTTCGGCCAGCTCCAGTCGTTGTACTTGGGTCTGTGTACTACACAGACCTCCAGATTTTCCAGTATCAGATCCGAGTCGTGCTGGGCTGCGCCCAATAGCTCGACTCCATCGCGCCAACGGTACACGATGCCGCCGGCTGCCTCGACGACTGTGCTCATAGTGCTTCCTTTGTGTTCGGAGCTGTTCGTTACGGCTCCATTATCGCGCTATGTGGGGTGGGATGTCGGCGATGGGTTGAATTGCCTGTGGGCGTACGTCCGTCGTTGGACGTTGCCGGATGGGGTTTTCGTTGGTGGCAGACCGTGTTGGCGGCTATGACTGTTTGTGAACGAATGTGCGTGATTATGGACAAATGATGCAACATCGAAGCAAGTGATGCCGATAGCAGAATGGGCATCCTGTTGCAGGATGCCCATTCCGACTAATGCGAACGTCGATCAATGATCGGTTGATCACCGATCGACAATCAGCCGATCACTGATCAAGTTCAATCAGATCAGATCAGCTGTTGCGCGGACGACGCGTGTGCTTCTTGATCAGCGCCTCCTGGCAGTCGACGAGCGGGTTGCCTTCGGCGTCGCGGGAGTGACGCACGTAGGTGCCGTCCGGCTGCATGTGCCAGGAGCTGGTGGTGTCGGCCATCTGCAGGTCGACGTACTTGATGAGCGCTTCGATCTGCTCGGGGGCGGTGATGCGGATCAGCGCCTCGACACGACGGTCGAGGTTGCGGTGCATCAGATCGGCCGAACCGATCCAGACCTCCGGACCGGAGGCGGGGCCTTCACCGATCTGCGGGCCCTGCGAGTTCGCGAAGGCGTAGATGCGGCTGTGCTCCAGGAAGCGACCGAGGATGGAACGCACGCGGATGTTCTCGCTCATGCCGGGAACGCCGGGCTTGAGCGAGCAGATGCCGCGCTCCACGATGTCGATCTTCACGCCGGCCTGCGAGGCGCGGTACAGCGCGTCGATCGTCTTCTCGTCGACGATGGAGTTGACCTTGATCTTGATCCAGGCTTCCTTGCCGGCGCGTGCGGCGTCCTCCTCGCGGCGAATGCGCTCGATCAGACCGGAGCGGATGCCGCGCGGAGCCACCAGCAGACGGTGGAACGTGGACTTGGGCGCGTAGCCGGAGAGCTGGTTGAACAGGCGGGTGAGGTCCTGTCCGACCACCGGGTCGCAGGTGAGCAGACCGAGATCGGTGTAGATGCGGGCGGTCTTCGGGTTGTAGTTACCCGTGCCCACGTGGCAGTAGCGACGAAGGCCGTCGGCCTCCTGACGGACCACAAGCGAAAGCTTGCAGTGCGTCTTCAGTCCGACGATGCCGTACACCACGTGCACGCCGGCACGTTCGAGCTTGCGGGCCCAGGCGATGTTCGCGTCCTCGTCGAAGCGGGCCTTGATCTCCACCAGGGCGAGCACCTGCTTGCCGGCCTGCGCGGCGTCGACCAGAGCGTCGATGATCGGCGAGTTGCTGGACGTACGGTACAGGGTCTGCTTGATGGCCAGCACCTTCGGGTCGGCGGCGGCCTGAGCCAGGAACGCCTGCACGGAGGTGGAGAAGGAGTCGTAGGGGTGGTGCAGCAGGATGTCGCGCTCGCGGATGGCGGCGAAGATGTCCTGCGCACGGCTGGATTCGACCTCGGCGATCTGGCGGTTGGTCGTGGGGATGAACTTGGGGAACTTGAGGTCCGGACGGTCCACGCCGCCAAGCTCGAACAGCACGGTGAAGTCGAGCGGTGCGGGCAGACGGTACACTTCCTCGTCGTTCACGCCCAGCTGGTCGGCCAGCAGGTGCGAGAGGAACGGGGAGGTGGTGTCGGACAGCTCCAGACGGATCGGCGGTCCGAAACGACGACGGAGAAGCTCCTTCTCCATGGCGTTGAGCAGGTTCTCGGCATCGTCCTCTTCGACGTCGATGTCCTCGTTACGGGTGACGCGGAACGAACGGGCTTCCTTGATGATCATGCCAGGGAACAGCGATTCCAGATGGGCGATGATCAGGTTCTCCATGGTGATGAAGCCGTAGCGCACGTCGCCGGACTCGTCTTCGGTCATGTCGTCGACCGGCACCAGACGGGACAGGTTGTCAGGAATCTTCACACGGGCGAAGTGCGACTTGCCGGACGTCGGGTTCTCGACGATCACGGCGAGGTTCAGCGAGTTGCCGGAGATGTACGGGAACGGGTGGGCGGGATCCACGGCCAGCGGGGTGAGCACGGGGAACACCTGCATGCGGAAGAACTTGCTCAGACGCTCCTGCTCGGCGATGGTCAGCTGGCTCCACTTGAGGAGGACGATGTTCTCCTTGGCCAGATCGGGAAGGATGTGGTCGACCACGTAGTGCGCGTGCTCGTCCTGCAGGCGGTGGGCCTGATCGGCGATGGCGCGCAGGGTCTGACGCGGGCTCAGACCGCTTGCCGACGTGACGGCCAGACCGGTGTCGATACGACGCTTGAGGCCGGCCACGCGGACCATGAAGAACTCGTCGAGGTTCGAGGCGAAGATCGCGGCGAAGTTGGCGCGCTCAATCACCGGGAGGGAGTCGTCCTCGGCCAGTTCCAGCACTCGCTTGTTGAACTTCAGCCAGCTGAGTTCGCGATCGAAGAACCGGTCCTTCGGCAACGGCTCGTAGAGGGAGGCGTTGGGGTTTTCGCGGTTGTCCTTGGGGGTCTCCGCGATATGCTCGGCGATCTGGCTTTTCAGGATCGCCTTTGAGGGTTCATTGAATATCTGGGCCATAGCTACCACTTTATTTCGTTATGCGTGTTTTTGTGGTTCGAAACGGGAGAATTCAACGGCAATTCATATTCCCCCTATCTTTTCGGTGAATCCCGGATGAATTAGACTACTTGTTTCATACCGTCGGTGATGCGACTGCCGTGGGCGATGCCGAAGACATGCCATACTGAAGGCATGCAATCGGAAACCTTGGAAACCACGAAACCCGTTGCCCGAACCGTTCCGGCAGTCCAGCCGGCACCCGTCCAGGTTGCGGACATCAGCCCCGCCGGAGCCCGACGCACGCCGACGATTCCGCGAGGCACGGTAGTGCTCGCCGCCACACCGATCGGCAACACCTTCGACGCGTCCGCCCGCCTGGCGGCGCTCATGGAACAGGCCGACATCGTGGCCGCGGAGGACACCCGCCGGCTCTACGATCTGGCCCGTCGTCTCGGAGTGCACGTCAACGGCCGTGTGGTGGCGTTCCATGATCACAACGAGCGTTCCAAGTCCGACGGTCTGCTCGACGAAGTGGAGACCGGCGCATGCGTGCTCGTCGTTTCCGACGCCGGTATGCCCACGATCAACGATCCGGGACTGTCGATCGTGCGCCGCGCCATCGAACGCGGACTGCCCGTCACCTGCGCGCCCGGCCCCTCCGCCGTACTCGACGCGCTCGCCCTGTCCGGTCTGCCCACCGACCGTTTCTGCTACGAGGGATTCCTGCCGCGCAAGCACGCCGAACGCGTGCAGCGTCTGCGTTCCCTGCAGTCCGAACGCCGCACGATCGTGTTCTACGAGACCCCTCACCGCATCGCCGATTCGATGGACGACCTGCTGTCCGCATTCGGCCCCGACCGGCCCATGGCGTTGGCGCGCGAACTGACCAAGGATTTCGAGGAGATCCGTCGCGGTGGCATCGGCGAGATCCGCCAGAGCGTGATCGACGACCCGCCGCGCGGCGAGATCGTGCTGGTGATCGGTGGCGCGTCCGAGGACGAGGCACTCGAAGCGTCGTCGTCCATGCTGAGCGTGGACGAACTGGCCGTGCTCGCCATCGATCGTGCGCTCGAGGACGGGCTGCGCATCAAGGATGCGATCGCCGAGGTGATCGAGGAGCATCCGCTGCCCGACGGCTCGCTCGCCAACCGCAAGCAGGTCTACGCCGCCGTGCTCAAGATCAAGCAGTAGGGAAAAGACCAGGCGGCAGATACGAGACGCGTTGCAGACGGCAGATCATGCGGCAATCATCATCAATCATCATCCGGTGACGCCATCCTCCATCGCGCCGAACAGCACCTCGAATCCCCGGGCCACACCCGGTCCGCCGCGCTGCGCCACATATTCGAGCAGTTCGGCGCTCGCCGACGGATTGGCGATCAGCCACATACGCAACTCCGGCGCACGCTCGGCGATCGTCCACAGCACGTCGTCGGCGGTGGTCGGATCGCACGCCACCTGCGCGGTCAGACGGATCGGTGGTTCCGGCGGCTTCGGACCGCGTTCGTTCGGCGAGGCCGTCCGTTTCACGCCGATCCGGCGGAGCGTGTGGAGACGCCGGTCCGCCTTGCGGGACCGTAATCGCCGACCGGACGTCCGTTGGCCGGCCGAACGTTGTGCGCGTCGCCCCGTTCCGCGCCGCGACCGACGGGTGACGGTCGTGCCGTCGTCGTGTTCGTCACCACGCCGATCATGCCCGCTGTGGCGTCCGGCGCGGTTCGTCTTCCCGAACCGGAGCCTGAGCCGGAATCCGAATCTGGCCCCTCGCCCTGTCGCGCGTACGAAACGTCCCATGACTCCCTCCGATTCTTCAACGCCATGAACGTGGTGATGCCAAGACTGTGTCGCGGCCAGCGCTGGTTGCACCACAATGTGTCCAGACACTGATCCGGATCGATCGAATACCGTTGTATCAGTTCGATGATCATCCGGTTCACATCACAACCCTGCCGTTCGGCCGGTGCCATGCATGCCAGATCGCAGGCCGTGCGTATGGGCGACGTGATCTTCAGCTCGGCCAGACGCATCACCTGATTCGTCATCATCCGACGATTGTGCACATGCACGTCGCGGCCATGCACACGTGCGCGATAGTGCGACGTCGACACCAAATCAAAACAGGTGGGGAACCGGCCGCCGACCCACACCCACAGCGCCAGCTTGCCGGCCGCCGTGGCACCATACGGAATCATCGGCTCCACGATCATCGCGCGACCGATCAACGTGTTCGCATAATCGTTGCGATATCCGCAGGTATTGTCCAATCGGGTCAGCACACCCATACGGATCAGCCGGTTCAGTGCCATGCATCCGGTCACGTCCTTGCTGCGGACCAGTGATGGCCCTTCGCGCGTTGCAATCCCCATGTTCCTATAGCGGTTTTGTCGTGCTGTGTTCGCTCGTCTGCTTTGACGAACGACTGTGTCATATGAAATGTCGTTCATGTCTCCCGACGTTAGGGCGGGATATGCGATCGTGTGAGTCCGACGACGAAAAATGTGGAAAAGTGGATAACCCACGCTTAAAACGACACCCATGTGGACAACTCCGCGGATTATCCACATTTCAACGTACTGAAACGTCAATGCCCGTACGGATAATCGGGATTTATGAGTCATATTCTTGTTAACGTCGCCTGGCCGTATGCGAACGGCCCCCGCCATATCGGCCATGTAGCCGGTTTCGGCGTCCCCTCCGATGTCTACGCGCGATACGAGCGCATGAAGGGCAACGACGTGCTCATGGTCTCCGGCACCGACGAGCACGGCACCCCGATCCTGGTCGAGGCCGAAAAGGAGGGCCTGACCGCCCAGGAGCTCGCCAACCGCTACAACCGAGTGATCGCCAAGGATCTGTGCGATCTCGGCCTGAGCTACGATCTGTTCACCCGCACCACCACCGGCAACCACGAGCATGTGGTGCAGGAGCTGTTCAAGCAGTGCCTGAAGAACGGCTACATCTACAAGGGCACCCAGCAGGTGGCCATCAGCCCGTCCACCGGACGCACCCTGCCCGACCGATACATCGAAGGCGAATGCCCGATCTGCCACACCGACGGCGCACGTGGCGATCAGTGCGACGCCTGCGGCAACGAGCTCGACCCGATCGACCTGATCAACCCCGTTTCCAAGATCAACGGCGAGACCCCGCGCTTCGAGGAGACCGAGCACTACTTCCTCGATCTGCCCGCGCTCGCCGAGGCGAACCTCGCATGGCTCAAGACCCGCGAGGGCTGGCGTACCAACGTCATCAACTTCTCCATCGGCCTGTTCAAGGAAGTCAAGCCGCGCGCCATTACCCGCGACATCGACTGGGGCATCCCCGTGCCGGTGGACGGCTGGATCGACAACCCGAACAAGAAGCTCTACGTGTGGTTCGACGCTGTGATCGGCTACCTGTCGGCATCCATCGAATGGGCCCGTCGCAAGGGCGACCCCGAGGCGTGGCGCGCATGGTGGAACGATCCGTCCACTCCCGCCTACTACTTCATGGGCAAGGACAACATCACCTTCCATTCGCAGATCTGGCCCTCCGAGATGCTCGCCTACAACGGTCAGGGCTCCAAGGGCGGCGAGACCGGTGAACTCGGACCGCTGAACATGCCCGAGCAGGTGGTGGCCAGCGAGTTCATGACCATGGAGGGCAAGAAGTTCTCCTCGTCCCGCGGCATCGTGATCTACGTCAAGGACATCCTCGCCCGCTACCCCGTGGACGCCGTGCGCTACTACATCTCCGTGGCCGGTCCGGAAAGCTCCGACTCCGACTTCACGTGGGCCGAGTTCGTGCGTCACAACAATGAGGAGCTGGCCGCCGCGTGGGGCAATCTGGTGAACCGTGTGGCCAACCTGATCGCCAAGAACTTCGGCTCCATCCCGGCCATTGATGAGTCCGCGATGACCGATCAGGAGCGTGCGCTGCTCGAGCAGACCAACGCCGCGTTCGACACTGTGGGCAACTTCCTTGAGAAGCACCACCAGAAGGCCGCACTGGCCGAGGCGATGCGCATCGTCGGCGAGATCAACAAGTACATCTCCGCCGTGGAGCCTTGGAAGATCAAGGACGACGAGGCCCGTCTGGGTACCGTGCTGCACGTGGCCGCCCAGGCCGTGTCCGACGCCAACCACCTGCTGGCTCCGTTCCTGCCCCACTCCGCGCAGAAGGTGTGGGAGGCTCTGGGTGGCACGGGCGTGTTCTCGCCGCTGCCGCACATCGAGGAGGTCGAGGATCTCGACAAGCCCGGCTTCTCCTATCCGATCATCACCGGCGACTACAAGCTGGGCGTGAACGTGCACCCGTGGAAGAGCGAGCCGATCGAGGTGGGTGCTTCCGTGCCGAAGCCGAAGCCGATCTTCGCCAAGATCCCGAAGGAGGCCGTGGCCGAGGAGCTCGAGCGCTTCCAGGCCGAGCTCGACGCCCGCCGCGCCAAGGAGGCCGAGCGTTTCGCCGCCGAGAAGGCCAAGCTTGCCTGAGTTTCGTCTGAGTCTGGCCTGTGTCTCGTCTGAGTTCGGTGGTTTCTGGCTTGGCTGAGTTGGCTTGGCTGGTCTGAGTTGGCTTGGCTGACTCGACTTGGTTGGTCTGAGTTGATGTGTCTTGACTGAGCCGGACTTGACTTGGCCGGACTCGACTTGGCCGGCTGAGCTGAGTTGATTTGGCTTGGTTAGGCTGAGTTGGCTTGGCTGACTCGACTCGGTCGGGCTTAACTTGGCCGGCTGAGCTGAGTTGAGTTGGTTTGGCTGAGTTGGCTCGGCTTGACCGGCTGAGCTGAATTGAGCAGTCGGGCTGGGTTCCCGGAGGATCTCCTTCGGAAACCCAGCCTCTGGATTATAGGGGCTATAGGAACTTTCATAGTGCTTGTAATCGGTGTCTGGCTGTATGCCGCGGGTTAAGGGTCAGCACGTGGGTCTTATTCGCGTGTGCCGTTGGTGTGCCGCTGGCTAGTGCGAGTGTCCTGCCCGGCCTTTCCTGTGTAAATCTTTTCCACGCTTTTCCGTGAGGGAAGGTGCGGGATCTCTTTGGGGCCGTGGTTCGCAGACGGGCTCTGCGTTGGTTGTGACAGGGGGCTGCGTTGTTATGACTGGATTGCGTTGTCGTGACTGGTTTTGCGACGAGAGAGTCGGTGCCGTCTTCTCCCGGTCTGCGGTCCAGTTTCGGGTTATGAGCCAGGAAAACGGTGCTACCGTGAAACCGGCGATATCCGACTGATGTGAGCTCTCACAGAATCCCTCGTACTTTTTCAGGAAAGACTCAGGTTCCCGCATCATCTTTCCAAGGAATCGCTGGTTATATGTGAGTCGTCAGCGGTTGAACCTGCTGATGAGATTCCAATCGAATCTGATAACTGAACCCTTCTTCTCTCTTCTCTCTCTAGCCCGGCGGTCTTCTCTCCCGCCGGGTTTCTTCTTTTCCGTCTTTTCCCGATTCCCGTTATGGGTTTTCCCGGACAGGAATTTGGGTATTACCGGACTCTTGGCTTATAGGCCAAAATGTGTGTCTGGTGGTCTAGTCGTTGGATGGCCAGTCGACCCGGGTGTGGAAGTCGTTCCAGTCGATGCCGGTGCCGTGGCGCATGGGGATGCCGAACGTCTCGTATCGGCCCTGCGGGCTGTTCTCCCATGCCTTCCGGTAGAGGCTCTCCAGCCGTTCGTCCGTGACCGCGTTCGCTGCCAGCCATGCGTCCGTCTCGGGGTGTTCGGTGTGCTGGTGGCACCACCAGCAGATCGCCTTCAGTTGCCGGATCAGGCGCAGTCCGCGGTGATGGCGCAGCATGTCCCGGATCCGTCCGTTCCATGATTCGATGAGGTTGTTCGTGGATGGTATCGTTCCGTTCTCCGTCAGGTCCTCGTCGAGGAACGTGAACAGGCGCCCCTCGCGGATGCGTCCGCGGATCATGCGCCTGGCCCTGACGAGTCTTTGGTGCATGTCGTTCACGCTGCCGTCGGCGTATTCGCTTTTCTCGTCGAGGAAGCCCGCGAAGTCCTGCTCCCACTGGTTATAGGAGGCCAGCCAATCGGCCGCGGCCGCGCCGTCCCTGACGCGCGGCAGGGCGAGGGCGATGCGTCTGAGCCGTC
>NZ_MWWV01000008.1 GCF_002259645.1 Bifidobacterium tissieri | reverse complement strand
CGTGGAACAGGCAGCGTTGGATGCGGGTGTCGGGCCACACGGTCTTCGCGGCCTTCATGATGCCGCCCCCGCCGTCGCACACGAGCACGTCCGGTGGCGCGATGCGCGCCATCAGGCTCTGCCACGCCGCCGACCGCTCGCTTTTGGCGATGTGCCAGCCGATCACGTGCCCGTCGGCGATGGCGATCAGTACCACGGCGTCGCGGTGCAGGTGGATGCCGTCCACATGCACCACGTGACGCACCTCGTCCACCAGGGGCACCGGCGGCCACAGGCCCCACATCAGCTCGCACCGGCGGCGCAACGTGCGGGAGGGCAGGTCGTGCTCGGCCTGCGACCGTTTGGAGAACAGCCAGTCCAGTCCGCACCGCAGGTCACGGGCCCTGTTGTCGCGCGACTGGGTGCGCGAGCTCCCGCAGCCGGCGTCCCGGCACCGCCACCTGACCCGCCCCGAGCTTGTTCTTCCGTTCCGTTTCATCGGCTCGCCGCACACGGCGCAACTGGGTGTGTTCATCCACCCAATCTGCCACGCCAACTCGAAAGCCGCTCAACCGTTGTCCCGAAAGGCCTCACAGCCTGTTCCGGACACACATTCTGGCCGACTTCGAGTTCCCCGCCCATACAACTCGAACAGGGGAAACGCCTACTGCCATAAAGGAAAGCAAGCCGAAACAGACACACATTTTGGCCTATAACCCGGACTCTTACTCTGGGTATTACCGAACGTCTGGGTGTAACCGGGTAGGTTAGCGGTGAAAAAGAGGGTGTTCGTGACATGGTTATACCCAGAGTCGGTGCTCATGACCCGGTTTGACCCAGACCTCTGTCCGGTTTGGCCCAGACCCATGTCCGGTTTGACCCAGCCTCGGTCCGGTGTAACCTACGTCCCTGTCTGGTTTGACTCCGAACGGATCGGGGTTTGATGGTAAGGATCATGTCGGTGGCGGGGCGGTCTTGCCGGTGGTGAGGGCGCTCGATGATCGTAAGCGATGTGGAAACCCACGCGAGTCGTAAGTCACCAGGACCTGCAACTCCAGCGATTTGGCATTCCGCCAAGTTGATACTCCTCTCGATCACCAGATCACGATGCCTCTCCGCCAGTGAGCCGGCATTCGCAGGCTGGTACTTCTCGCAGTCCCGAAAGGTCTGGGACCATGGCCTGCACCGGAAAACGTCGACGCGGCACTCCTCGCAGCCCAGACAGGCCAACATCAAAGGCCAGAGCCCCCAAAAAAGATCGGAGCCACTGACCGACCGACAAGTCTTCCAGCCGAGCTCACACTTTTAGGTAACTCCAAGGTTATTGCATCGTTGTGTCCAGAAAGCAGGAGTTATATAAGAGATGTCAGCGGATGATACCGCGGATGCGGTTCCACGGATGGCTCGGCAACGTCGAGTCAGTCGGTAAGCGAATCGGATAACTGAACCCTTCTTCTCTCTTCCTTTCTCTGATTACCCGGCGGCCAGTCCCCGCCGGGTTTTTCTTTTCCCCCACATTCTGGCCTATAACCCCACATTCTCCACATTCCCAACATTCCCCGTACCGCATCCCGCCGTCCTTGCCGCCCTCGCCGTACCAACTGTGGCCAGACTCATGTGCATACTGGAGCGTATGGCCAAACATCATCGCGACAGAAGCTGGGCTCCGGCACCCAAACCACTTGCCGAGTGGACGATCGACAACCATACGCACGTCAGGTCCGTGGTCCCGTTCTCGCAGGCCATGAGCCACGAGGCCGCCGTCAAAGGACAGCCTCCCGTGCCCGTGTATTCCGAAGGCGAACTGCTGGATATGGCCGCTGCGGTCGGCATCCGTAAGATCGTCGACGTCGGCTGTGAATACCCGAATCTGTCTCGTGCCGTCAGTCTGGCCGAGGAATTCCCCGATCGTGTGCGCGCCGCGCTGGCGATCCACCCCAACGAGGCCGTGCTGCACGGTCATCGTGGAGCGCAGGGCCCGGACGGACTCGAAGTCAAATACAAGCCGTGGCATGACATCGACTTTGACGACGCCATCGCCGAAGTGCATCGTCTGGCGGTCGCTCATGCGGATCTCGTGGTCGCGATCGGCGAGACCGGACTTGATTTCTTCCGCACTGGTGACGCCGCCCGTGAGCATCAGCGCGAGGCGTTCCGCGCGCATATCGCTCTTGCCAAGGAACTGAACCTGCCCATGCAGATCCACGATCGCGACGCACACGCCGACTGCATCGACATCCTGCTCAAGGATGGTTCCCCCGACCGTACCGTATTCCACTCCTACTCGGGCGACGCCGAAATGGGCCGTATCGCGCGCGACAATGGCTGGTATCTGAGCTTCTCCGGCACGGTGAGTTACAAGGGCAACGACGGCATTCGCGAGGCGCTCGCGCTGACGCCGCGCGACCATATCCTCGTGGAGACCGATGCGCCGTATCTGACGTCCATGCCATACCGCGGTCGTACGAACGCGCCGTACATGATTCCGTACACGCTCGCCGCGATGGCCGACGTGCTTGATCTGACGATCGACGAAACTGCCGCGCTTACGCGTGAGAACACCCGTCGGGTGTACGGGATCTGACGGCTGAAAGACTGAAGGGACGACGGCTGTGCAATCCGTCGCGGAGATTGTGGCGAGATGCCACAACGGTGATAATTCGACGCGGCGATCCCCGTCATTCCGGCTATTTTGATTATTTGTCCATTCCGACGCGGATAACTGAAACCCGATATTTTGGATTCGATACATCTGACCTCTATGGTCTGACGTCATAATAATGATGGTCCACGTGACGAGAATCTTGGAAAATCACCGTAGATCGTCGTCGA
The DNA here is from genome assembly GCF_002259645.1 of Bifidobacterium tissieri. Classification (GTDB taxonomy): domain Bacteria; phylum Actinomycetota; class Actinomycetes; order Actinomycetales; family Bifidobacteriaceae; genus Galliscardovia; species Galliscardovia tissieri. The sequence continues at coordinate 60,570 of NZ_MWWV01000008.1, read as the reverse complement.
AAAACCGTATAAAAAACGTTAGATGAACGTTAGTTGTATGCTTCCCGACATTCCTTCCAACTGATTTATCAAATGCTTTCGGCGGTGGTATTGTGTGTATCTTGACTTGAAGGTCACGAGATATTCACAAGGTTTTGCGTGTCCTCGGATGCGCGGAATTGTTGGAGGTTCCAGGTGGCGGAAGAGCTCAGGGACACCGGCGACAAGCCGGCGGACAAGGGAAGAGAACAGGGAGAATCGCGAACGCGAACCCCTAACATATCCGATACATCTACATCCGGTCAGGCGGTTCGATCCAGCCAGACGCAGACGGCGTCGGCATCCGCCGGTGAAACCGGTTCGACATCGTCGGACGAGTCGACGGAGTCGTCGGATTCCGGTCCCGACAAGCATAAACAGGCGGATCAGGATCGGGTAGAAGCATCCGTAAAACCGGTGGAAGCGGGGGCATCAGCGACGGTAGCGCCCGCGGAAACAGTGACGAAGACGACGTCGGTGGCAAAGACGGCAGCAAAGAGCGCCGCGAAACCGACGTCGGCAGCAAAGACCACGACAAAGACTGAGACAAAGGCGGCTGCGAAATCAGCGGCAAAACCAGCAGCGAAATCGGCGGCGAAGGCCGCGGCAAAGACCGCGGCAAAATCGGTTGCATCGGCACCGAAAGCCGCGGCAAAGCCCGCATCGGCAAAGTCTCCGTCAATGAAATCTTCGACAAAGGATTCCAAGGCCCCAACGGCTCCCAAGGATCCAATGACCGCCGAGGACAGCGGATCCCTCATTCCGCCGGTCAGCATCACCAAGGCCCCCAAGACGTCGCATCGCATCGTGACGCCCGAGGAGCGTGAAGAGGCCGAGCGCGCCAAGAAGGCCGCCGCCAAGGCCGCCCGTAAGACGTCACGTGAACCGCGAACCCGCATCGGACACTGGTGGCGCCGTGTGCAGTCCAGCCCGGACCGCGTGAGCTTCGCCATGTGCATCGTGGCGCTCGGCGTGGTCTACGGCGACATTGGCACCTCGCCGCTGTACATGGCCCAGTCGTTCCTCGCCGGACAGGGCGGTATCCAGTACGCCGACCGTGGGTCCGTGCTGGGCATGCTGTCCCTGCTGTTCTGGTCGATCACGCTGATCACCACCATCAAGTACGTGTTCATCGCCATGCGCATCGACAACAAGGGCGAAGGCGGCATCTTCGCGCTGTACAGCATGGTCCGCCGCTACGGCAAGTGGCTCGCGTGGCCGGCCATGATCGGCGGCGCCGCGTTCCTCGCCGATTCCGTGCTCACGCCGGCCGTGTCGATCTCGTCCGCAGTCGAAGGTCTGCAGACCATTCCGCAGCTCGCACCCGTATTCGACGCCAACGAGAACCTCACGCTCATGATCACCGTGGTGATCATCCTCGGTCTGTTCAGCATCCAGTCGCGCGGCACCGAACGCATCGGCAAGGTGTTCGGCACGATCGTGATGATCTGGTTCTCGTTCCTCGCCGTGGTGGGCGTGTTCTCGATCGGTACCGACTGGAGTGTGTTCGAGGCGCTCAACCCGGTCATCGGCATCGACTTCCTGTTGTTCGATCCGAACAACAAGGCCGGACTGGCGATCATGGGCACTGTGTTCCTCGCCACCACCGGTGCCGAGGCGCTCTACTCCGACATGGGCCATGTGGGTCGTGGCAACATCTACACCACCTGGCCGTTCATCAAGATTGCGCTCGTGCTCAACTACTTCGGCCAGGGTGCGTGGATTCTGCGCAACCAGAACAACGAGAGCCTGTACGACATCAAGAGCCTCAACCCGTTCTTCCAGATGATGACGCCGAATCTGCGTTCGGTGGCCGTGGTGCTGTCCGTCGCGGCCGGCGTGATCGCCTCGCAGGCGCTGATCACCGGCGCATTCACCATGGTTTCGGAGGCCACCGGCCTCAACTGGATGCCGCATCTGCAGGTGCGTTATCCGGCCCGAACCCGCGGTCAGCTGTACATTCCGTCGATCAATCTGGTGCTGTGCGTGGCCACGCTGAGCGTGCTCGCCCTGTTCCGCGATTCCGAGCACATCACCGCCGCATACGGTCTGGCGCTCACCATCACCATGATCACCACCACGATCCTGCTCGCCGCTTACATCTGGAACGGGTGGAAGCGCCGCGTGTTCGCGATCGTGTTCGCGATCATCTTCCTCGCCATCCAGACGCTGTTCTTCCTCGCATCCATGTCGAAGTTCCTGCACGGCGGTTGGTTCACCATGCTGCTCACGCTGGCGATCCTCGGCATCATGGTCGTGTGGGATCAGGGCACCAAGGTGGAGCGCTCGCAGCGTCGTCACATGTGGCCCAAGGAGTTTCTGCCCGCGCTCGATGCGCTGCATCGCGACTTCAAGCTGCCGTACTACGCCGACAATCTGGTCTACCTGACGTCCGATCCGGAACTGCGTCGACTCGACACTGACATCTTCTACTCGATCTTCGGCAATCATCCGAAGCGTGCCCGCGCTTGGTGGGCGGTCTCCGTGCAGGTGACCGACGATCCGTTCACGCGCGAGTACTCCGTGGAGAACTTCGGTACGAGCTTCATGTTCCGTGTGCGTATCCGTCTGGGATTCAAGGTGTCGCAGAACGTGGCCACATACCTGCATCAGATCATGCACGATCTGATCAACGACGGCACGCTGCCCAAGCAGTCGAGCATCTATCCGAAGCTCGACGAGGACCCGCAGATCGGCACGATCCAGTATGTACTCGTGCACAAGGCGCTGATGCCCGAGTCGAAGATCACCGAACGCGGTTCCACGCTGCTACGTGTGAAGTACGCGATTCGTCATCTCGCGGGCAGCCCCGCGCAGTGGTTCGGCCTGTCCGCCTACAACCCGGTGGTGGAGGTGCAGCCGCTGTTCCTCTCCACACATAAGGTGCCGGCGCTCAAGCGTGTGGCGTTGCGCAAGTCGAAGCGTCCGATCACGTTGCAGCAGATTCAGGCCGAGCAGCGCGAGGAGGCGGAGAACGCACGCGCCGCAAGGATGGCGGCCGACGATACGCGCCAGTTCGCGGGTGCGCTCGTGCCGCCGTCGGCATCGTCGTCCCCGTCTTCCCCGACTCCGTCCCCGTCCGGCGAGAGTAATCCGGATGCCGTGGGATTGCGTCCGGCCGGTCGCGAGGACGATCCTGTGCACGATGTGCACCGGTATCGGTCCAAGCCCAACTTCGATCTGCGGCCGGCATCCAGCGTGTGATCCGGCACGTGAATGACGTGGGCGGTCCGGCCACGGATGTCTCAGGACATTTCGCGGCGGGGCCGCCCACGATCGTTTGGCTGCCGCAATCGTTCGTTGTCAATGCCGTCATCAATCGTTCGTCGATCGTTATAGCCATGTTCTATAACACCGTGGGCAAGTTGACACGGGAAGCCGGTATGGTGGAAGACTATGTGCAGACTGTTGGGATACGCTACTTCAGGTGATAATCAGAGCCTTGACGACGTGCTGACGTCTTCGCAGCTGGAAACGTTCCAGCAGATGGCGATCATTCACAACGACGGCTGGGGTGCCGCGCTCATCACCGATCCGTACGAGCCCGCCGGCACCAAGGACGGCGGGGCGCCGTCGCCGTCCGCGAATGTGAGCGTGTACAAATCCACGTCGTCCGCCTACGCCGATCCAGTATTCCGTTCGATCGAGTGTCAGGGCGCTCGCGGCGCGCTCTATCATCTGCGTCTCGCATCGTCCGGTCTGCCGCTGATCATGGAGAATCAGCAGCCGTTCTTCGCCGACGGTGTCTCGTTCATTCACAACGGCGATATCAGCGATCTCAATCAGCGCAACATCGTGCGCGCTCCAAAGAAGCCCGTCTCCGAACTCGACATGCTGCGTACCGGTGGCAAGAGCGACTCTGCCGTGTACTTCGCCCTCGTTCTCGCCTACCATCACAAGGGACTGGCCCTGCATGACGCCGTGCGCGAGACGATCCGCGATCTGCGTGCGCAGTATCCGCGGTCGTCGTACAACTGCATGATCCAGACCGGAGACACCTACATCTGCGTGCACGCGGTCGGCAGTCTCAAGCCGGAGAAGGAGATCGAGGAGCTGTACGCGCGATACGGTCAGGTGGAGCACGCGGCCGACTATCGTCGCATCCGGTATCGCGAACTGAAGAACGGCGGTGTGGTGGCCGCCAGTTCCGGATTCGAGCAGCGTGAGCGTGACGGTTGGAAGACCCTGCCGAACAATCACATGATCATCGCGTCCAACCAGACGGGCGAATACGCGATCGAGGAGCTGTAGGGGCTGTAACCATACCCGATGCATCCGTCATCCGTTAGTGTGATCACACTAACTGGTGCAAACATCCCCAAGCCCTACTCCCACTTAGACTCCCGATTCTTAGTGTGATCACACTAACGGGCGTGAAGTTCCCTGAGCCCTACTCCCACTTAGACTCCCAATTCTTAGTGTGATCACACTAAGAACGAAGGACGAAGCCGGGGAAGCCGGGAAGCGGGGATGCGTTGCGCGGTCTATCGATTATTCGTATAGCGTCCGGCACATGTCGGGGGAGCGGGTTGCAGTACGCTCGAGGCATGACGATACGAGCCTTCGATTTTGCCCACCAGGGCACCAAGCCGAATCCCAAGCATGTGCAGAGCCTGCTGAAGTTCTTCGAATCCGGCATCAAAAGCCCCGACAACTACGGTTTCGGTGTGGAGATCGAACATCTGCCCATCCGCAAATCCACCGGCAAGGCGGTGACGTACGCCGAACCGCACGGCATCCGCAACGTGCTGCAGGCGCTTGCCTCACATTACGATCCCACGCGCGAATACTATGAGGACGGCCATCTGCTCGGCCTCGGCAAGCCCGGCATCGCCGTGTCCCTCGAACCGGGCGGACAGATCGAATGTTCGCTGGGCGTGCTCCGTCACGCCGACGATCTTGATGCGCTGTACGCGCAGTTCCGACGCGATCTCGACCCGATCCTCGACCGTTTCGACATCCGACTGATCAACTACGGATACCAGCCCGACACCTCCTACAAGGAGATCGAGATCATCCCCAAGCACCGCTACTACGCGATGCAGAAGTACTTCGCCCGCATCGCCCGCTACGGTTACTGCATGATGCGCGCGTCCGCATCCACGCAGGTGAGTATCGACTACTTCAGCGAGAAGGATTCGATCGACAAGCTGCGTATCGGCACGGCTGTCGGCCCGATCCTCGCGTGGTTCTTCCGCAACACCCCGTTCTTCGAGAAGGAGCCGAATCCGTTCCCGCTGCTGCGTCAGGAGATGTGGGATTGGATCGACCCGCAGCGCACGAACCAGCTGTGGGGTCTGTACGACGACAACTACGATTGGGAGCATTACGCGACCGACGTGCTGACCACGCCCGTGTTCATCGCCGACCTATCGCATACGCCCGAGTACACGGGCGATCGACCGGTGTTCTCCGCGCCGTACGACGATGCGGCCGCGATCTATCCGGATCGTGAGCTCAATCAGGCGGAGATCAACCATCTGATCTCCACGCATTTCAACGATGTGCGACTGAAGAACTTCGTCGAGCTGCGTCACTGGGATTCGCTGCCGGTGGCGCGTGCGCAACGTCTGACGGAGATCGTGTCGAACCTGTTCTACTCGCCGGAGGAGTTCTCGGGACTGCTGTCGTACTTCGACGGTCTGACCTCGCTCGACGTGCGTGAGGCCAAGGCCGATCTGCAGGCGCACGGTGCCGACGCGCATCCGTACGGTCAGAGTCTTGAGTTCTGGCGAGAGTTCCTGCACGCCGAAGGCACGCTCGACACCGAGCCGGGCGATCCGCAGCGTCCGGACGTGTTCCAGAGCTGAGGGCTTGCGAGCCGCGTTGACGACTGGTTGAGCGGGTGGATGCAGATTCGACGGAACAAGGTTCCTTCAAACGAGGTTCCTTTTTTCCCACGAATCCGTGTCCACCCGCTTTCGTGTACCCGTGTATCATCCTTCGCCGTCGTTCGCCATGGCTCCTCGCTCGGCGCACAATACGCGGATATGCCCCATTGAAATACTCAACGGGATACAGTGTGGGGTATGACAGACGTGAAACAGGACGTGAAGAACGGTACCGGGCAGCCGGCCGACAGCGGTATTTCTGGCGGTACGTCCAGTAGCCCTGCCGACCAGACGAATGCCGGGCAGCCGCGTACCGGGCACGTGCATTCGCATTCGCACTCGCATGGTGGAGATCCCGGTGATCCGGGGCACGCCCGTCGACTGATCGCCACGCTCAGTCTCACCGGCACGGTGTTCCTCGCCGAGGTGATCGGCGCGGTCATCACGGGCAGCCTCGCCCTGATGGTCGACGCGGGCCATATGCTCACCGACATCTCGGTGCTGACCGCGTCCACCATCACCGCCATCCTGATGCGACGCAAACCCAATTCGGAACGCACATGGGGCTGGGCGCGACTCGAGGTGATCACCGCCGCCGGAGGCGCGCTCGCCCTGATGGCCGTTGGTCTGTACGCGCTCATCGAAGCGGTCATGCGACTGTTCGGCAATGGCGAGGAAGTGCAGGACCCGTTCCTGCTGCTCATCTTCGGCATCATCGGTCTGGCGGCGAATCTGGGATCGCTGGTCATTCTGATCGGCGACCGCAAGGCGAACATGAACATGAAGGCCGCGTTCCTGGAGGTGGCCAACGATGCGCTCGGCTCGGTGGCGGTCGTCGTGTCCGCCGTGCTCGTCATGACCACTGGATGGGGGAATTTCGATTCGATTGCCGGCGCGATCATCGCGTTGCTGATGATTCCGCGTGCCGGCAAGCTGCTGCACTCCAGTATGAAGGTGCTGCTTGAGGAGACCCCGGAAGGACTGGATCTGGAGGAGGTCCGCACGCATCTGAGCAATGTGGAGCATGTGGTGAACGTACACGATCTGCACGCCAACACCGTGGCTACAGGCATGCCGACGCTCAGTGCGCATGTGGTGGTGGACGCCGACACGATCGGCGACTACGAGGCGATCCTCACTTCGTTGCAGTGCTGCGTGCGCGACCATTTCCCCGTTTCGGTGGAGCACTCCACGTTCCAGATCGAACCGGAGGGATACACCAACATCCGCGACGGCGTCTTTCATGATTAGATTGCCGCCGGTACCGGTGGTACCGGTTGCGTCTCGTTCTTTTTCTTAGTGTGATCACACTAAGGGCGAGCGAGGTATGGGTGAGGGGGTACAGTTCGGTGAATGAACCATACCCCTCACCCATACATGGTGGAAAGTTCTGTCGTATGGTGGGAAATGGTGAAACCATGGCAAAAGGTTTCCGTCTGTACCAGAGAATTTTTGCTAGAAATTCCTTTCGGCTTTCTGTAGTAAAAACCTCTGATTTCTAGGCGGTGTTTTGATGGAGGATTGCTTTAATTATTTACAACGGGATCCATCTTGTGGCTAGCGGATGCCAGCGAAGGTTGGGATTTTCCTTTACTGCTCGTGCCACATAGGTTTGGAGTGGCTCATTGTGCCTATTTCTGGATTTTTGACTGATATTAGGGACGAACCTAATTTCGCCAGTTTCTAAGAAAATACGTCCTGCACTTGTGATCATGAGAGCGTGGCTCATCTTCCCACTATTTGACCAATCAACATAAATGAGACTTCCGGTGTCCATGCGTATGTCATCAAAGATGTTATATGCATTTTTCTTCATGTACTGGTAGCTTGCTTCGGCATTGTGCCAAGTATAACCATTGCGAAACATGATGGTTGGCTTCCAATTTAATGAATTATAGGGAGCATAATCGTAGAGTTGATATTGTAGTCCCCCTGCATGAACTGCTTGAGAAAGAAAATTTGTACAATCATGTAGTTCCCCATTGTATGGATAATCTGAATTGTAATCTTCTCTCTCATCCCCATCATATGGGGGGAGCGGTCCATTTAAGAGCATAGTCAGCGGATAATTGAGGTTCCACCACGGGCTTTGCTCCTGCGTATGGGTGAGGTGGCAAAGACATATCGGTAGAGTTAAGCTGGGTAAGTACTTGCTCTGATGTAAGGCCGGGATCAGAGGAAATATCCAATGGCGCAGAAGATGAAGGTGACGATGCTACGTCGGTTTCTTCCTCGGGAACTAGAGTATCGGACGTGATCGTGTATGTATGGCCCGTTATTTTCTTCAGAATGATATTGTGTATATCGGTACTTGAGGAATAGTCGGTATGTTGTCCGTCCTCTGCACGATATTCATATGTGATTACGGTAGTCATTTCAGTGGCTATTTTCATATCGGATCCGTCGCGCGAAGCTGTGAGAACCTTGGTATCTATTTCAGCATTTTGAATGTGCATGCCTGAATTTATGTAGGTATCTCTCAGATAACCTACTTGATCTTCTGCCAATGAGTTGATGTTAGATTCTCTATCGCTGTTATTGTCAGACTCGTAAACCATTTCGAGCTGTTTTATGTAGTCGGTAAGAGACTTCTGGGCGGCGGTATCACTGTCGAACGCTGTAGTATCAGTACTTTGCGAGTCCAATTGTGACGCATTTGTCGCGGCGATGGTCAATGGAAAACTAAAAAAAATTGCGATGATGAATGACGCTAAGAGCGACATTGTTTTTTGGGTATACCCTCTCATAGGGTCGGTTCCCTTCTATTATAGATAGACAAGAATACTTCAGTTGTGTTGTTTGGAGTTCGCGGAACCCTAGGCCTGTCTATGCGCTGAATTAAGAATCGGGAGAATGCGGATAGTTTATTGGGAGCTAGCGCCCTGTTAAAGTGCTAGTTTTATCGAAAGGAGCGAATACAACTACGTATTCATAAATATATTTACAGTATGACAGGGGACATCGACAAGAAGGTGCCCGTGGGATATGCCGCGTTCTGCGTCCGTTCCTGCATCGGTAATGAGAACTCGTTTTTGACCTGCCGCTGGATATGGGTGAGGGGTGCGGTTCGGTGAATGAACCGCACCCCTCACCCATGCATGGTGGAAGGCTCCTGTCTGTTGTCTGTGACCTCTGCGCGTAATTGTTTACAGCGTGTATGTGTAGTCGCAGGACTTGGCAAGATCGCGGTCCTCGGTCACGATCACCACGCAGTGATCATCCTTGCGCGTGAGGGAGCGCAGCAGCTTCAGCACCTCGTCCCGTCCATCGTCGCCCAGCTGACCGGTCGGCTCATCCGTCAGGATCACGGCCGGCTCGCAGGACAGGGCGCGGGCGATGGCCGCCTTGCGACGGTCCACCTCGAGCAGATCGGTCACGCGAACGTCATTCTTCTCGTCAGGAAAGCCGACGTTTTCGAGCAGTTCCGCGGCGAGGATCGGCTTGGCCTTGAGGAAGTTGCGGCCCGACGCCTCCATAGCCATCACGATGTTCTCCACCGCGCTCAGATACGGCAGCAGCGCATATTTCTGCGAGACGATGCCCACAAAATGACCGCGGTACTCCTGCGGCATGAGCTCCAGTAGATCCTGACTCTTGAACATCACCTTGCCGTCGGTCGGGCGCATCAGACCGGACAGCAGCCCCATCATGGCCGCGTGCTCGGATTCGGCATCGACCAGCACCGCATGCGTCTTGCGGGAGTAGAACTCCATGCTCACATCGTGAAGCACGTCGCCGCCCTTGCGGTCCGGCGCGTAGGAGGCGTGCTTGAGCGCCAGCACCGGATACGCCTTGAACTTGAACGCGTCCTTGTGACGGATCTCATGATCGATGTGCTTCGCGGTGGATTCCGCCTCCACTACTTCGACGGATTCGACCGGGAGCGTCTTGACGGCCGACGTGGTTGCTGCGCCGTCTGCCTTATCGGCCTTATCTGCGTCGGAATCGTCGACGTCGGACTCGGATTCGGCGTTGTCGGCGTCGGATTCGCTAGACGTTTCGGATGCATCGGCATCCGCGTCGGCCAAGGATGCCGATGCATCGTCGCCGTCATCCGTGCCGTCCGTACTGGCCGTACCGGAATCGGCGCCATCCGCGTCATCCACATCATCGAACACGATGTCGAACTTGGTGATCACATCGTCGTTGGCGTTTGCCGCAGTGGTATCCGCAGCGTTCTCCACCGTCTTGTCAGTCGTCTCGTCGATCTTCTTGTCGTCGCTCATCGGGTCTCCTCCATTCGCGATCCCAGCATCGTCGCCGCCTTGGTCAGATTCGCACGCACCAGGCAGATCACCATCGTCACGGCCAGCGTGCCCAGACCGATCCACACCATCGTCCAGATGGTACCGGCGTTCACGGCCGCATCCGTACCCGCCGCCAGCGCGTTCGACAGCGGCTTGGCGGCGAAGAATCCGCCGACCGTGCCCGCGATCCAGCCGATCAGGATCGGCAGCAGATTCTCCAGCGAGAACTGCCATCCGATGCGTCCGCGCGTCACGCCGACCATGGTCAGGAAACTCACCTCGCCGGTGCGCGCCCGGCCGATGCCCCACACGATCAGCAGCAGCGCGATCACGCCGCCGGCCACGAACAGTGCGATCATGCCCATACGCACCTTGCCGGCACCGCTCTTCAACGGATCGATCTTCTCGTTGTACTTGTTGATCGTGGGCGACGAGATTATGTAATCCGTGCTCAGACCGGCCTTGCGCACCGCCGTTTCGAACTTCGAATAATCGGCCGGGCTCTGCAGCACCATCGCGATGTCAAGCAGATTATTGGTGGCGGTGGTGTCCACGCCGGTCAGACCCGCGGACATGGTGACCGCCGTGCTGGCAAGCAGCGTATTGTCCTGATCGATGCCGGTCTGCGCCTCGGATGCCGTGGACTTGGTCTTGTAGATGCCCGCGATCTTGACCTCCAGTGGCTGGCTTGCATCAGTCGGATTGGCGAGCTTGATCGTGTCGCCCACCTTCAGATTGTTCTTGGTGGCCAGCGCCTGCGGAACCAGCACGCTGCTGGCCGCATTCTCGTCGTTGTTGGAATCGTAGCTGAGATCCTTGCCCTGGACCACGGTGTACGAACCGTTGAGACTGTCGGCCACGGCATCGGCGTCGGAGAAACCGGTGATCGCCAGCTGGGCGCCGTCCTTCGTGGCGGACAGGCCGTCGATGCTCACCTTCGCCGTCTCACCGGAATGCGCGTTCGCCAGCTGCACGCCGGCGTTCGTCGCCTTCTCCACATACTCCGAATAGTTCTCCCAGGACAGGTTGTACTTCGTCCAATCCACCTTGCTGGCGTCACCGCCCTCCTTGGCGATGATGCGGTTGCGGTCGACACGGAACACGACCGACGGCGTCAGCGCGTTGTAGGTGGTCGTAGTCGCCGTGTTCGCGGCGTCGAGTATGGACAGACTCACGATCGAGCCGAACGATACGGCCACGGCGGTCAGGACCAGCAGTATGGTTTGCGCCTTGTGGCGCCCCATCGCTGCCCATGTGTTCTTCAGGACGAACATGTACTTCTCCAGTTCCGTTTACAGTGTCGGCCGATCGTTCATGCCGCCGCGCTCGCGATTGTTGCGGATATCCGATACGGAGGCTCGGATGTTCGAATGCGAATGCCAGCGTGCGTCAAGGCAGAATACGGCCCTTGTTCACTATGGGCACAGTATGTGTGCGTTCGCTGTTCCCTTTCTAGGCTACTCCTGTGGAAAAACTGGGAGATTTCTGATGGGGCGGGTGATTGCGGGTGGCCATGGGGTGCATCAGGCCGGTTAGTGTGATCACACTAACAACGCGGGGATGGACCGGCCAAGACCCGGGCCTGTGGGTGGTTCTAAGATGGGCGATATGATTCCAAACTTTGATGAAATCGATGATCTGCACCGCAAGTACGCGCCCTCGCAGGAAGCCTACGAGCTGGTGTACCGCCACTGCATGATCGTGGCGAACATGGTGCGTGAGATCTGCCGCTTCCGCAACCGTCTGTACGTGCAGGCCGACGTGCTGGGCAAGGACCTGATCCAGCAGTACACGACCAAGGCCCCCACCCGTCTGCTCGACACCGACAAGGCCGTCGTCGGCGCACTGCTGCACGACATCGGCACCTACGAGGTCATCGACAACGACGGCACCAACGGAGAGCCCGTCTCGTTCAACCGCGACCGCTACATCCTGCACGGTCTGGCCGGCTACGACATCCTCAAGGCCGAGGGCGTGGACGAGGAGATCGCCCAGTTCTGCCGCAACCACACCGGCGTGGGCATCACCAAGGAGATGGTGGAGCAGCAGCATCTGCCGCTGCCTGTTGCCGACTACGTGCCGCGCACTACCGAGCAGGAGATCGTGATGTACGCCGACAACTTCAACAGCAAGTCCGCGCCGCCGCGTTTCGTGACCGCCGCCAAGGCGATCCAGCGTTGCGCCAAGTTCGGTAAGGCGAACGAACAGCGCATGCGCGATCTGGTCGGCATCTACGGCGAGCCGAAGGGCCTCAAGGAGATGGCCGAGCAGTATCACATGGTGCTCATCGACGCCAAGTGACCGCAGCGATCGCCGAGTAATCATTGCCGCGGATGATCGTCGGATATCGATAGGCGACAGCGATTCGTCGTTGCCGATGACTGCCGATATCTGCTGTTATCTGGCACCGGATCTGGGCTTTCCGGCCTTTTCGAGGCTCGAGAGCCCAGATTTTTTGCGTTCTGAATACCCATCCCGCCGCGTTGTTGACTATGCTAGTGATTCGGCCAAAACGTATGTGGCGCGGATCGCTATGAATCTACTATGTGGTATCACGCATCGCCTCGTATTATTTGGCGCATATATTTGACGATTTGACATATAGAGAACGACCAGAGAGAACACCATGACAACCAGCCAATCTGGCGAAGCGGCCACCGGCGAATCGACCGCGACCGTTGCGGACGGAACCGGCGAGGAAACCCCGAAGGGCCCGCATACGCACGCCATTCACACCAGTCTTAAGCGCGGCATGGAAGCCCGCCATCTGCAGATGATCTCGCTTGGCGGCGTGATCGGCACAGGTCTGTTCCTGAGCTCCGGATATACGATCCATCAGGCCGGTCCGATCGGCACGATCCTTGCGTATGCGATCGGCGCGGTGATCGTCTATCTGGTCATGCTGTCATTGGGCGAGCTGTCGGTGGCCATGCCGGTCACTGGATCATTCCACGTCTACGCGGACAAGTTCATCGGACCCGCCACGGGCTTCGTGGTCGCGATCCAGTACTGGCTTACTTGGACGGTGGCGCTCGGATCGGAGTTCACTGCCGCCGGACTGCTCATGCAGCGATGGTTCCCCGGCACGCCCACGTGGATATGGAGTGCGGCGTGCATTGTGCTGATCTTCGTGTCGAACGCGCTGTCTGTGCGGTTCTTCGCGGAGACCGAGTTCTGGTTCGCGTCGATCAAAGTGGTGGCCATCTGCGCGTTCATCCTGATCGGCGGTCTGGCGATCTTTGGTGCGCTGCCGGTGCATGGCTACGATCATGCGCCGCTGTTCCACAATCTGGTGAAGGACGGCACGTTCCCGAACGGATTCATGCCGGTGTTCGCCACGATCCTGACGGTGAACTTCGCGTTCTCCGGCACCGAGCTGATCGGCGTGACCGCGGGTGAGACGCGCAACCCTGAGGTGGCCGTGCCCAAGGCGATCCACACTACGCTGTGGCGTCTGGTGCTGTTCTTCATCGGTTCGATCGTGGTCATGTCGGCGCTGATCCCGTGGCAGGATGCCGGCGTGGATGAAAGCCCGTTCGTGCTCGTGTTCAACAGCATTGGTCTGCCGTTCGCCGGCGACATCATGAACTTTGTGGTGCTCACCGCGGTGCTGTCCGCGGCGAACTCCGGTCTGTATGCCACCACGCGCATGGTGTGGTCGCTGGGTCACGAGCGCATGATCCCCGTGTGGTTCGCCAAGACGAACCGTCGAGGCGTGCCGATGCTTGCCCTGTGCGCGTCCATGGCCGGTGGCCTGCTGGCGTTGCTGTCGTCCGTGGTGGCGGCGAGCACGGTGTATCTGGTGCTTGTGGGCATTTCCGGTCTGTCCGCCGTGGTGGTGTGGATCGCGATCGCCTACTGCCAGATCGTGTTCCGCAAGCGTTGGATCGCCGAAGGACACAGCGTGGATGAGCTCAAGTACCGTACGCCCGGTTATCCGTGGACGTCGTGGGGCGCGTTCATCCTGTGCACGGTGTCGTTCTTCCTGGTGTTCTTCGACGTGGAGCAGCGGTTCGCGCTGATCGCCGAGCTGATCTTCCTGGTGGCCTGTTACGGCATCTACTTCCTCAAGCAGCGGTTCGCCAAGCCGAGCGAAGTGGTGGATGTGCCCGATGACAAGCCTTGGATGGTCAAGGACTGAATTGTTGTTGATTCGTTGAGGTTGATCGGGTAGCCGGGGTTCCAGAGCTGGGCCTTGGCTGTTTGACCGTGACTGGTTGCCCTCTGTGGGACGTTCCTATGGAATCGTTATGGGTCGTTCCGGCAGAGGGCTTTCTCATGCCTCAATCATGCAGGCCGATACTGCGATGATTCGATGATTCAGGCACCTATCTCCGAGTTCTGTGCGTTTTTCGTTGTTTGCAGACACCTATCGTTGAGTTCTGTGCGTGTTTGGCGGCAGATTCCGAGTATGGGTGTTGCAATTTCAACGGTCATACTTTGCATTCTCGTCTGGGACCGCACAGAACTCGGAGATTGGTGTCTGCAAGACCCCGCAATCCGCACAGAACTCGAGGATTGTCCCTTGCGGACTCCAAATTTCGATGTTGAGCCCATCAAAGGGCCGGGCCAGCCGTTGGCTGAGTTGACTTAGTTACCGCAGACGAAGCGATAGAGCGCCCAGCCTTTGGCATGGTCGCCGTAGTTGCCGTAGTCGTCGACCTTGATCAGCGTGCCATCGTTCACGTATCGCGCGATCAGATCCTCGTTGTGGAACGGATCATACTGCTGCTTGAACGTGAACAATTGCAGGCTGGCCGCCTGCGGGCCCATCGCCAGGAAATACGCGCCAGCGTCGCCGCCCACCGGGCATACCGTATCCAGCACGCGACGGCTGTCGCCGGATGCGAACGCGTCCTCAACCTCGCCGAAGATCGCGCCGTTCTTGGTGTGCTGCGGGTTATACACCGGGTAGAGCATGTTCGCGTCGAACAGCGTGCTCGCATACATCGAGCCGTTCATCGGGTCGGAGATCACCGCGGCCCGCGTGCCGGTCGTCGCCACCATGCGACGCATCGCATCGTACTTGTCCGCAGTGAGCTGCTCGTACTGATCGGGCTTGTCGTAGCTGGCGTTCCGTGTGATCTCCTCGCTCATCGTGGCGCGAATGGGATTGCTGATTTGCGTGAGAACCATGGCCGCGGTCATCGACACGACCAGTACGATCGCAACGACAGCGGAGACGATGGGGGGCAGGCTGCTGGGGATGCGCGGGTCATCGGTGCCGTTGCCGCGCACGTGCTGGGCGCTGCGGATATCGGGAATGCCGAGGGCGTCGCGCGTTGGTGACGCCTTGACCAGTGCGAATTCGGTCACGGCGCGTTCCACGCAGGACAGGCCGAACGCCAGCAGCGGCAGCAGCACGAACGGGAACATCGTCACTGTGCGGGCGTCCGAGCGGTACCAGGGCGCGGTGAGAATGTTCGGAATCGCGCCGGTGAGCGACGCGCTGCACACATACACAATGATCACGAACGCGTAGCCCAACGTCAGGGCGATGCCGTCGCGCAGACGATTGCCGGCGAATCCGAGCGCGGCGATAACGGCGGCGATCAGGGCAAGGAACATGAACGCGCCGGCCACGGGATTGCCGCCGATCGTGCCGCTGGACAGGGACGACAGGTGGTCGCTGAACGCGGTCCACAAGGCTTCAGGCACGGTTTTGGTGGGGACGAATGTGTGGAACCAGGCACCGGGATCCGCATACCGGTTCGACGGGTAGAAGTTGATCATGAACGCGAGGAACGCGCCCGCGCCCACGATCATCAGCACGAACACGGCCAGGATGAACTTCCACGGCAGGCGGGTGAGGATGAACGGCAGAATGAGCAGTGCGTAGGTGAAGACAACGCGGGGGTGGGCCGCCACGCACAGCAGGCCGGTTGCCGCGGTGCTCAGCGCGGTCAGGAACAGTGGGCGAAGGGTTATTGCGCTGAGGCGGTGGCCGCGTGGCGCGTGGATCAGCGCGGTGAGGGCGTCGAGGAAGCGCAGGGAGCAGTAGAGCAGGAATGGGAGCAGCGTGCTTGCCAGACCGAACGCGATCAGCGGACCCGAGTAGAGCATGTGGAACGGGTGCGAGGCCGAGGCCACGGCCAGTAGGGGGATTAGCAGGTTCGCGACCATGCGAGTGATCGGGGTGGCGGTGCGCAGGAAGTATGAGCAGAGCAGCAGCATGCCCGCCGGCCACAGCAGACCGGAGGAGGTGATCCATACCACGTCAAGTGCGGTGAACACGCTGAGGTGTACGCCGAACAGGGCGGCCAGCTTGACTGTGGAGGCCGCGAGCAGATGGAACAGTGGGGGATAGTAGCCGCCGTTCGGCAGTAGTGACAGCGCCTTGGCCGGCCCCTGTTCCAGCAGCTCCCGGATGAAGTAGTAATGGGCTGGGGCGTCGATGCCTTGGATCGGACTGTTCCAGATGCCGCGGGGGAACCATGCCAGCACGATGAGAAACGCGAGCGCAACGCCTACGATCCCCGCGATGCGGGCGGCAAGGGTGATCTTGGGCGCGAGCGTGTCTGAGGCAGGGGTTTGGGGTTGCGTGGTTGCGCGGCCATCGCGGGGCCTGGGCGCGGTTTCGGGAGCAGCCTCGGTTGGGGTGGGGGTGGTGGCTTCTTCCGGGACGGGGGCGATGCTCTTCGAGGTGTTGGGGTTGGTGCCGGCTGCGGTGACAGCCTTCGGTGCGGTGGTCGGTGCCGCGCTCGGAGCATCCGAGGGTTCAGAGGTTTCAGGGGCCTGCGTCGAAGTCATACGCCCACCCTATCGTGCCCGCCGAATCGGGGTTGCTGTGTCTGGGGTCGTGCCGGTTTTCACTGTAGCTTTGGTTCCGGCGGTTCATTGCCAAGGCCTGCGTCCGTTGGTTTCGGGAGGTGAGGTATCTTGTCTGAAACCATGCGCCATGCCTGCCGGTATGCTTGTGCTGTTCGAGTTGAGGGTTGGTGGAAACGCCGAAACGGAGACACGGGAGAACGATGGCACGGGACTTCAGAACGCGCAAGGAAACCGAGTACACCGGTCCGCTGTTCGCATGGGACAGGCAACCCGTTGTCGAAGCCGAAAAAGCACTCGATGCCGGTATGGGAGTCGGTGCCGGTGCCGGTGTTGGCACCGGGACGTCCGCCGCGGAGACGTCCGCCACTCGCTCAGCGCCTGTGTCGCGTGCCGAAGGCGTTCACGACAGCATTCATGCCGCGGAAACCGAGGTCATTGATCTCGCCGCCGAATTCATCGATCTTGACTCGTTCTCGGTCACCAATCAGGCGGGTCGTGCCAATCCGACAGGCCGTACCAGCAAGACCGACTCTTCCGTGTCCAAGGCCGGCACATCCGCCCGCCGGTCTCGCCGGTCGTCCTCCGAGTCCGCCCAGTCACCCGCACGGAAGCCGTCCCGTCGCCCCCGTGCCGCAAAGCAGCGTCGCGGCAAGCGAACCGTCGTCATCATCACCCTCATCGTGATCCTCGCGCTGGCGCTTGCCGCAGTCGGATCGCTGTCCGGCTACCGGTATTATCGCCTCGCCATCGCCGACTGCCAGCACTATCAGTACGCCTACCAACAGAATCGCGCGCATCTGGAGGCGGTCGCCGCCGAAGTCGACAACGCAGGCGATATCACCGTGAGCGAGCCGTCCGGCATATACGACGACGCGGCCTGTGACGCCAAACAACTGCCCACCGCGCTCGCGGGCAAGGCACACAAGTTCAAGACCGCATGGCAGCAGGTGGAAACCGAGGTCGCCGATCTGCGCAAGAAAGCGGCCACAAACGCGGCCGCGTCCGCACTCCTGCCCATGGACCGCGACCTCTCCGGCAGCACCACGGCCTTCGCCAACGCGATCGCCAATGCCCAATGGGTGCTCGACAACTCCAAGGATGCGGTGGCTGACTCGTCCACCCGCATCAAGCTCCTCCGGGCCATCGAATCCGCGCTCGCCGACACCACGGCTCTACAGGGGATGACGGGAACGGGAACGCAGGGTGCAGCGCTGTCCGCCGACACCGATCTGGCAACGCAAGCCGCCGCTGCTGCCGATGCCGCGAATCCCGCGTTCGACGCGCAATCCGCGTCCAAATCCGCCGACACCGCGGCCGACGCCCTGCACCTGCAATCTGATGTCGATGCCGCGCAGGCCCGCGCCGGTCACGTGCACGCGCTGAACGCGGCAGTGAACGCCGTGGTCAAGTCGCAGAACCGCAAGATCGGCATCGATTGCAGCGTGCAGAAATGCGTGGCGCTTACGTTCGACGACGGTCCGAACGCCGTGAGTCCGCAGGTGGTGCAGACACTGGAAAGCGAGGGCGTGCAGGCCACGTTCTTTGCCGTGGGACAGACCGTCGGCGCGGCGGATGCGGAAGGTGCCGAAGGTGCCTCCGCCGGTGCCGGCTCGGCGGGTGCGGAGGAGGCGTCGATTTCCCCGCTCGTCAAAGCGCTGTCGTCCGGCAGCGTGATCGGCGACCATACGTGGAACCATACGGATCTGCCGTCGATGAATTCCGCCGATCGTGCACAGCAGCTGGTCGACACGAACCGTGCCGTGCAGTCCGTCACCGGTCAGCCGGTGCGTCTGTTGCGACCGCCTCATGGGGCGTACGACGAGGCGTCGCGTCGTACGGCCGTGGCGCTGAACCTCGGCTTGGTCGATTACGACGTGGACTCGTACGACTGGAAGAGTCTCAACGCGTTGAAGACGAGGGAGAAGATCCTGGCGCAGGTGCGGCCCGGCTCGATTGTGCTGATGCATGACATCCACCAGAGCACGGCCGACGCGTTGCCCGATGTGATCCACGATCTGCGTCGCTTGGGTTTCACGCTCGTTACCGTTCCGCAGCTGCTCGACGGCTACCCCGCCCCCGGCGAAGTGGTCTACTCCCGCGACATGCGCGCCCAGTGGTAGTGGTTGACGGCACCGGCGGCAGTGTGTGCCGGTGCCGGCCAGGCGGGTGCCGATGCCGGCCCAGCGGGCGCGGCTGTCCAGTGGGCTCCGCGCATGTGACTACATGCCGTATGTGCGCATACGCCTGCGGTGATAACAAAAAAGGGATTCCGGCGAACCGAAATCCCTGATGGCGGAGAATACGAGATTCGAACTCGTGAGGGCTATTCACCCAACACGCTTTCCAAGCGTGCGCCATAGACCACTAGGCGAATTCTCCAGCGTTACCATCCTGAACTCGTGAGATTTGCTCAGTCAGGCAACTTGAAAAGAATAACACGGTTTTTGAGGAATGCAAAAAATGGCGTCATTGCAAGGCGTTATCGGCGTGTCGCGAGCGTGAGATGTGGCGTGTGAGGCTTGGGACTTAGAGTGGCAAGCTGCATTCCACGTGCACGTGCACGTGCACTGTTGTGTGTGCTGCACCGTTGCGTGTACTGCGTGTGCACACGGAGTGTCATGTGCCGGCGCATCCGGTGCGCGACAGTGCGCAACAGTACGAGGCCGGTGCGCATCATTTAATGACAGTACGGATATGCGAACAGTCCGTCGGCCCGAACCAAACAAATCAGGCTATTGTCCGTCTGGTGCCGATACGAATACCCGTTCCGCGGCTCCTCGTATTTGCCGCACTTATCGCGCTTGCGTCCAAGCTTCGCATCTGTCACATTTCGTTACCCGCGTTCCGCTCGCCGTCTGCGCTCGGCCTACCCGCGATCCGCCTCCATCTGCTTGGCGATCAGCATCTTCGCCTCCGAAAGCGTGGGGCAGCTCGGTTCGCCGGTAACCGAATCGGCCCGAGACACCGCGATCGACGAAGCCGCATTGGCCACTTCCACCGCGTCCTCAAGATCGGCGCCGCGCGCCAGCATCGCACACAGCACGCCGGTGTGGCATCCGCCGGCCGACTGCGTGTGCGTGGCCTTGGCGGCGTAGGCGGGCACGTGAGTGATCATGCCTTCGGAGCTGCCGATTTCATCCGGTTCCCACAGCCACGCGCCGCTGGCTCCGGTGCGGATGATCACCGGCGATTTCAGCACTTCGCCCAGCCCCTCGATCAGCTCCGGCATGGTCGCTTCGGTGCTGCCGTTGACCATCACTGGCTCTGGATCCGTGATCGGAATGCCAAGTCGGAGCGCCACCGCGCGGGCCTCGCGTTTGTTACAGGTCCAGATCGGACGATCGAGCACCAGCGTTTCGATAAGCTGCTCGTTCACATGCCCGATCACCGCGCCCGACGGGTTGATCACGATCTGATATCGATGCCCGTGCGGATTCCCGTTCTCGTCAAAACCGCCGTAGTCGCTCCAATGCTCGTCCTCGCGTCGCATGAACGCGAACACTGCGCTTGCGGTGCGGTTGGTGAGCGTGTTGCCGCTGATGTGCAGTACGTCGTTGCTTTCCGGGCGGATCTCGTCAAACGAGTCGAACGAGCCATGCGCCTCGGCGCCGAATTTGGCGATGAGCGTCTTGCGCGGGCTGCCGTCGCTGAGCAGTACGCGCAGACCGGAGTCCTCGTCCAGACGATCCTGGCCCGTGTGCGCGATGCCCTCCGCGTCGAACGCCTGACGGATCATGGTCGCCCACGGTCCGTTGCCGATGATGCCGGCATGTTCGGTTCGCGCCCCCATGCGCGCCGCGGCCTGCAGCGTGGCAAAGCTGCCGCCGATGCTGGTGCCGGCGTTCTCCGAGTATGCGAATCCGCCGGGCAGTGGAATGGTGTTGACACCCATGGTCAGATTGACCGCCACTTCGCCCAGTGAGATGACCTTGCCGTGTGCGTTTTGTGCGCCATCCGAAGGCGTTGCTGAGCTGGGTGCTGTGGGGTTGGTCGTTCCCGACTCGACGTTTTCGTTTTCGTTTTCATTACTGTGCGCAGACATTGGCGGACCTCCTTAAAAACATGGTGCCCCTGTCCCTTAAGGCGTCAGCATCATCGCTGATCTGTTTTCATTCTAACTGCGGGGGTATTCGGGGACAATCAACATTGCGAACGATTGTGGCGTGTTTTGCGTGACGTGGATGCGCTGCTGTATGTCTGCATAACTACGCGATAGGTGCGATGCTCGGGCTGGTGCTCGGGCTATGCGGATACGATCGCGGGCCGGTCGCGACGACGTTCGGGCTTCGGGGCAGAAATTACGGGCTGAAAAAGACGATTCCTGCGATTCGTAGTAGTGTGCGGACGTTTCAAGGCACGGAAACGTCCGTAAAGCACTACGAATTGCGAAAACCGTCTTTTTCAGCCCGTATTGTTGTCGACTGCCGCCCGGACTCTTCGTTGCCAGGGGTGACGTAGGCTGACTCGGGATCTGGTGAACGCCGTCGCTTTGGATTTCGGACTGCGGTGCACGTCGCACTGTTGGTCGTGGGGTCCGTGGGCTCTTGCCGCTGGGCATCGGATTGCGATGCGTCGGGTTGTGTTGCTGTATTTCGCCAAGTTGGTGTTTTGATTCTGTCGCTGATTATTCGGGCTTCGACTGTAGTCGTCTCGTTCGTACCTATTCTGGGTATTGCCGGACGTCTGGGCATAACCGGGTAGATTTGAGGACGATAAGGGGATGCTCGTGACGTGGCTTTACCCAGAGCCGACCGTCGTGCAGTAGGGCAACGGTGTTGCGCATCGCGCGGGAACGCTGTCTTCTTGTACTGGCTGATTGCGGCGTAAGAAGAGGTGCCGTGCTTGCCGATGTCTTGGTGACCATATCGTAAGTGTGATCACACTTTCTTCAAACCGTTGTAATTTCAAGGAAAGATAAGCTCTTCGTGCGACACGCCGACAAAACGGCGTAATACCAACCACTTGGTAGGTTTCTCTGCGCCAGCGCTTGCGCAAATTGCGCAGGTGCTCTATCGTTATTCATGTCAGCCAAACAAGGCGGACGGAAATAGAAAAGGAACAGCAATGAACATCAAGAACAGCATGATGCGCGGTCTGGCTATGTACGGCGCCTCCGTGATGGCCGGTTCCTGCAGCAAGATGAACCAGACGGTCATCGACCTGGCTCGCGAGGCAGAGACCCGCTGAGCGCGCAAACCCTGATCGACCGCGGATGGCCGCAGATCACAGGGCGTTCAAGACTTACAACTGAATAATCAATCACATACTTCAACAACAAGGAGAACATCATGAACATCAAGAAGAGCATTCTGCGCGGTATGGCCCTCTACGGCGCTTCCACTCTGGCTGCCAACCCGGTCGCCGGCAAAGCCATCGCCGACACCCTGCGTGACCTGCAGGACGACGCTCGCTGAATCAACTAGCGGCGCGGCGATAACTCGTAACCCATAACTCATAACTGAACTTCGAACTGGGATCCCGTTTCTTTCGCGATACGGAAACGGAATCTCGGCGACGGCCAAGGCCGCTGAATCACCGCGAGTGGATCGTTTCGATCGTTTCGACGGTGCCCAGTCAGGTCCGGCCCCATAGTTTCACCTGAAAATCCCCCACGGCTCAGCCGCTGGGGGATTTTCGTTTTTCCGCCAATCGTTATCTGCTGAGCGCCGTTGCTGCGTCGGACAATGCTGCCCGAACCGGATTGGTGGTATATGCCGAGGTGTCGGGGTGTCGGAAGCGTTATGCGGCGAAGCGGATATAAGTTCGATCGTCGAACGATCGTAATTCCGGCGTGAATCCCTTGGTCGTGCGGAATTCATTGACCAGATGCGGATCCGCGCGGCGCAATCGTTCCAGTTCCTGTTCCGACTCCGCCAGTGTGGGGCGCATGATCGGATATCCGTC
Organism: Bifidobacterium tissieri; assembly: GCF_002259645.1. GTDB lineage: Bacteria > Actinomycetota > Actinomycetes > Actinomycetales > Bifidobacteriaceae > Galliscardovia > Galliscardovia tissieri. Next base: position 37,799 of record NZ_MWWV01000008.1, on the reverse strand, counting down.
GCTCGCGAGAACCACGTCGTCGCCTGGCCGCACCGAAACCGCGCCGATGACCCCGGACGTTGATGACTGTGCCGACAGCCATATCGAAGACTGCGATGGCTGTGGAGACGATTCCGACGACTGCAGCAACGACGCCGATGAATCCGCCTTCGCTCTCGTCTCCTGTTCCGTTGATCCTGCTGGCGATCTTGGTGATTCCTTTAACGCCCAATCCAACGATCGAGTCGGCGGTTCAGATTCTCCGCGAGCGACGTTGATAACCTGAATCGGATACTCCGGGTCTGTAAAGCCATCGAATACGAAGTATCCGTATTCGCCGCGCCGATTCGCGAACTGGGATTGCAATCGCAGGAACGGCATGATCATGTCTCGTGCCTGATCGTGCGAATCGCAAGAGCCCTGCCAGTCGTCCGATAGACTTTGCCGATCCTGTGGGCCCTGCAACCGCATCGCGTGCCATGCAAAGCTGCGCAGCTCGCCGAGCAGTACATCCACGCGTTTGGTGGTGGGGATCGCGTGTCCGTTGACCATCGCCTGACAATCCCCGAACAGCCAGATCTCGTGCCGCGCCGCCGAATAGATCACGGCATTGGCCTGCAGTCGATCGTTGGGATGATTGCGCACGTGGTCGAGCAGAGACCCGCCTGTGCACGTGCCGTTTTCGCTGTTTCCTTCCACACGCGTGTCGGTCCCGCACGCGTTGATACCCGCAGCCGCCATATCAGAGCGGTACTTCTCCCGCAGAGCACCGTCGATCAGCCGTTGCATGCCGCGCAGATCGGTCTCGGGGTGAGCCCTCCGCAATGCGGCGAGAATCGTATCCTTCGCCACGACCCCGGGTGTCGGATTCCAGATGTTCGCGGTGCTTTTACTGGTCACCCCATCCACCACGGCGATGAATCCGTTGCCGCAGTCGTTGGCGTAGATGCCGTCCTCGTTGAGTCGTGCATTCTCGCGCTTGCCCAAGGTCCGTTGTTCCGCAATATCGATCCGCATATCCGCTCCCGCCGAAAACCCACGCCCATTGTATGTATGCGGCCTCGGAAGATAGCGTGGCGCCCGCGGGGCTGGGCTCGGTGGCTATCTGTGCTTCGCTAGGCAGATTCCAGGGTCTGTATAGGTCTATGTACGCTTCGCTAGGTTGTTGGATTTTACTAGTCCTCAACAGAATGATGGGGAATTGAGCTCTCTGGGGGCTGCTGCCGGTTGGTCTATTTTGCGAAAGACCTAGCGAACGGTGGTTATATCTTGGGGATTTGCCGCATCTGCCTAGTGAACGGGGGATAGGTCAGGGGTGAGCGGTTGCAGATTCCACACGGGCATCAAATGCGGCTTCGTGGGCAGGCCGGGAGCAGACAGCTTTCACGACGGTTTCCATTATTTATTAGGTATTAGGCCACTGCTTGGTGGATGGATGGTCGGTCATGGCGACGATGTTGGAGCAGGTGCGCTGGTGTTAGTCGTGGCGATGTCAAAGCGGTTGCCTGATGAACAGGGTGCGATGACGCCGGAAGCCGCCGGACGGATCGGGTAGGTAGGGCCGGGTAGGTTGGGAGATACGTGTGTTGTGCAAGAAGGAAGCGAGCGGATATGAGTGCATGGACTCGTGTGATGAAGGCCGTGGTCGGGGGAGTGGCCGCAACGGCGATGCTGATGCCGATGGGTTCAGCCGTGGCAGCACCGTCCGCGTCCGGTTCCGATGCGAATGTTGCCGCGACGACCTCGACCGGCGCTTCCGACGTGACTTCTTCGGCAGCTCCCGTAACGACATCGACGGTGACGGGCACCTCGGCGGACGGCCCGACCAAGGTGGAGAAGACGCATACGCCGAAGACAGCCGAAGAGTCGTTTATGTCCGCGTCGGACGTGTCCACGTACGGGTTGGATGCGCAGAATGACGACGGCGAGAGTGGCTCCGACGGTCTGACCGACGACACCGGGTCCGACACGCTTGTCGCTGCGGCCGACCTCGATGGCCTAGCCACGGTGGGCGTGACGTGGAAGCAGCAGGATATGACCGACATGGCCAAGGCGCCGAAGCTCGAACTCCGATACTTCAAGGACAACGCGTGGAGCGAGTGGCGGACGCTTCCATCCGTTGACGATGATCTTGGCGAGATGGGCTCCAGCCCGGCCTATTACGTGGGTCTTGCCACCGAGGCCGAGGCGCGCCTGACCCCAGTGGATGGCCAGACGATTACCGAGGCGAAGTTCATCACCGTCGATCCGGGCTATTCCGCCGTTGGCGATGCAAAGACCAGTGCGGACATTACGGCTCGTTCCAATACGCGTGACGTGCAGTCTACCTCGACGGCACAGTCCGATGTGCCCCACTCCGACGCACGGTCCGATGTCCCGTCCGCGAATACGAATGCCGAACATGTGGATACCGCGAACAAGTCTGTGGATTCCGGCGTAGCAGATTCCAGTACAACGGCTTCGACTGCGGAGAACACCGCAAACACCGTGAATAACCGGGAAAACTCTGTGGATTCCGCAGCCGCGCCCACCGCCGCAACCTCCACCCCATCCGTCCGTACCGCCGCCGACGCCATCACCTCCGCCGGCCGCATCCACACCCGCGAGGAATGGTGGAAGTCCGGCAACCCGGCCCGCGCCTGGAAGCCCGACAACAGCGGCCACTGGCAGGGTGCCGTGGTCCACCACACCTACCAGCCGGCCAACAACTACACGCAGGCCGAAGTCCCCGCACTCATCAATGGCATCTACGTGTATCACAACACGTCCAACGGCTGGGGCGACATCGGCTACAACCTGCTCGTCGACAAGTACGGCGGCATCTGGGAGGGCCGCGACGAAGGCGTGGACAATCAGGTCGTGCCCGCAAGCAACGCCGTCGGCGCTCACGCCCGTGGCTTCAACACCGCCACGTTCGGCGTGGTCGTGCTCGGCGACTTCACCAGCCAGGCCCCATCCGAGGCCGCGATCAACTCGGTCTCCGCCGCCATCGCCTGGGAATTCAACGCCCTCGGCATCACCAACGCCAAGGACACGTTCGAATACAAGGGCACCCAGCCGCGCATCACCGGCCACGGCGACAAGGCCCACTGGGTCGACAGCGCGAACAACACCGCCTGCCCCGGTCAGAAGATGTGGGACCGCATGGACAGCATCCGCACCAAGGTGCAGTCGCTGCTCGTGCCCAAGATCAATACGCTCGCCACTGTCACCATCCCCGACGGCGTCTACTACATCAACGCGAAGGCACGCGACTCGGCCAGCATCGACATCCCCGACTACAGCACGTCCGACGGCACCCGGCCCCAGCTGTACTCGTACAACAACTCCGTCGCGCAGCAGTTCAAGTTCACCAAGCAGTCCGACGGCAGCTACGTGATCACCAACGTCAACTCCGGCAAGGCGCTCGACATCAACGGCGGCAACGCGTATAACGGCGCGACGGTCCAGCAGTTCACGTCCAACGGCACCACCGCTCAGCGCTGGTTCATCCGCGACTCCGGCAGCGGCTACTACATCCAGTCCGCGCTCGGCAACTGGGTGCTCGACCTCGCCGGCGGCAGCACGAGCGACCACACCACCGTCGCGCTGTACACGCCCAACGACACGAACGCGCAGAAGTTCCTGCTCGCGTCGGCCACGAAACCGTTCACCACCAAGGCCGTGAAGATCCAGTCCGCTGCCGCGAAGAACCGTGTGATCGACGTCACGGGTGCCAACACCGACAACGGCGCACGGCTCCAGCTCTTCGACGACAACGGCACCGACGCGCAGCTGTTCCGATTCCGTCAGGTGGGCAACGGCGTCTACACGATCACCAACGTCAATTCCGGCCGTGTGATCGATGTCGCGAACGGTTCGACCGGCAACGGGTCCGCCGTGCAGCAGTGGGATTCCAACGGTTCCGCGGCCCAGCACTGGATCGTGCGCACGGCAGAAGGCAGCAACGGCACCGACAGTGCCAACGGTACGGATTCGTCCGCCGTCGCGTTCTCGCTATACGGAGCCGGCTCCAACCGTGCGATCGACCTGCCCGCCGGTGCCACGGCCAACGCCACCAAACTCCAGATCTACGACGGCAACGGTACCAAGGCCCAGCAGTGGACCATCGCCGAAGCGCCGACATCACGCGACCGGTTGAACACGCTCGCCGCCCAGCATAAGGATGATCTCAAGGACGGCACGTACCGGATCGCGACCGCGCTCAAATCCTCGTCCGTGCTCGACGTGACCGGTGCATCCTCTGCAAACGGCGCGAACGTGCAGGTGTATGACTCGAACGGGTCCAAGGCGCAACGTTGGACGATCACGACGACCAGCACTATGCGCACGCGTCTGAACAAGATGGCCGCGCAGCACAAGTCCGACGTGGCCGACGGCACGGTTGAGATCGCGTCAACCGCGAAGAAGTCGATGCGCTTCGACGTGTCGGGCGGTTCGCGTGACGACGGTGCGAATGTGCAGTTGTATGCGTCGAACGGCACGAATGCGCAGGCGTGGAAAGTGTCGCACGACTCCGCAGGATACATGACGCTGACCAACGTGAACTCCGGCAAGGTGCTGGACATCTCCGGCGCGTCCACGAGCAACGGCGCGAACGCGCAGCAGTATGCGTCCAACGGTTCCTGGGCGCAGAAGTGGATTGCGGTGAAGAACGACGATGGTTCGATCACGTTGCGTTCCGCGTTGAAGGAGGATTTCGTGATCGACGCCGTTGGCGGCGGCACGAGCAACGGCACCAACATTCAGATGTACGCGTCCAACGGTTCCGCCGCCCAGCGCTGGACATTCAATAGGAAGTAAGGATCCGACCTACTGCAACCGTTGGCAATTCCTTGTATTTCCTAGGCTTACCGAATGGTAAGATCGTGATATTCACCGGTTTGATGTGAGGACAATTGAAGAGTTCTCCATCGATCGTGTGGTTCGCAATCCATATGAGGAAATGAACGAAGGAAGAGAATGAGCAGTAGGAAACCTCTTGCTGCGGTGTGCGCTGCCGTGGCGGCGTTGTCGATGCTGGTGCCGGCGTCGATGGCTTCCGCCGCGGACGCGTCGAACGCCACCGCAAACGCCTCTGCAACCGTTGGTCAGGATTACGCCTCGTCCAGCGTTGCCAAACGAGCCGAAGCCGCCAAGAAGGCGGCGGAGCAACAGCAGCAGTTACTTGAGGAGTCGTCGCAGACTCCCGCATCCGCAGCCCCGGCGGCGGTGAACCCCGATTACCCCGATGCCTGGAACGAAGGTACCGACACCGGTGTGACGAAGCTTCCCGCCAGTGTCACCGGCGTTTCCTCCATGACCGCCGACACCGTGCGCGGCGTGAACCTCACCTCGTATCAGGCCGAGAAGTCCGCCGGCGTGACGTTCAAGGACTTCAATGGCAGCGAGATCGACGACGCCGGCATGATGCAGCTGCTTAAGTCCAGCGGCGTGAACTACGTGCTGCTCAAGGTGGCCGTCAACCCCGCCGACAACGATGGCAACACCTACGGCGGCGGCAACCCCACGCTCGACAATGCCCTGAAGACCGCCAAGGTGGCTCAGGCCAACGGGCTCAAGGTGAACATCCAGTTCCTCTACTCCGATTTCTACACGTCCAAGACCGTGCAGAAGCTGCCGAAGGGCTGGCCGACCAAGCAGGCAGACCTCGAAACCAAGGTCGCCGACTACACCAAGCGCTCGCTCGCAACCCTGAAGGCCGGCGGCGTGACCCCGGACATGGTCACCATCGGCAGCGAGATCAGCTCCCCGTACTACGACGACAGCAAGGCGCTGCAGGGCGGCTTCCTTGGCATGGACAACTGGAAGTCCATCGCCGCGCTGATCCAGTCGGCCAGCAGGTCCATCTCCGCGAACAGCGGAAACACCACGATCGCGGTGGGCGTCTCGTCCGTCACGCCGGTACTGGTCACCACGTACGTGGACATGCTCAAGTACTACAAGGTGGACTACGACGTGCTCGGCACCAAGGTGTACGCCGTGTACGACGATCTCGGTGCCCTCGCCCAGACCCGCAAGACGGTCTCTGAGGAGTATGGCAAGTCGATCGCCGTGCTCGATACCCTCTACCCGTTCACGCCGTACGATTCCGACGGCCAGTCCAACACCACGGGCGGCACCGATCTGACCGCCGCCGGCAAGACGCTCAGCCCGCAGGCGCAGGCCGACTATGTGCGCAGCCTGTACAAGGCGATCGTCTCCGCCAAGAACAATGCGAACGGCGCCGGCGTGTTCTACGGCGACGCCACGTGGATCGCCGTCAAGGCCGGTCTGTGGCATGCCGACGACAACTGGAACGCCGCCAACGAGTATGGCACCGGTTGGGTGAGTAAGTACGCCAACGGCTACGTGGACTATGCGAACAACGGTGGCGCATCCCAGCAGGATGACGCCGCCCTGTTCGACGATCTCGGCCAGCCGCTGCAGTCGCTGAAGATGTTCGCCCAGCTCGCCGCCGCGAACCCGTCCGACACCGACCTCGTGCCCGAGGCACAGGACCCGTACGCGGACGGCTCCGACACCGGTGCGTCCAAGGAGCCGGCGTCCGTGGAATCCATTCCCACGGTGACGAACGACACCATCCGCGGCGCCGACGTCTCCAGCTATCAGGCGCTCTACGAGGCCGGCGTGCGCTTCAAGAACTTCGAAGGCAAGGAAGAGCCGCTGTTCAAGATCCTCAAGGACAACGGCATGAACTGGGTACGTCTGCGCCTGTTCAACGATCCGAAGGACGCGCAGGGTCGTTCCTACGGCGGCGGCAACAACGATCTTGAGAACGTGACCGCCATGGCCAAGGAAGCCACCAAGTACGGTCTCAAGGTGAACGTCGACATCCACTACAACGACTTCTACTCGTCGTCGTGGCGCACGCCCAAGGCGTGGAAGGGCCACGACTTCGATCAGCTGAAGACCGACGTGGCCGACTACACCGCCGAATTCATGAGGGCCATGAAGGACAACAACGTTGACCTCGGCATGGTACAGATCGGCAACGAAAGCAACTGCGGTCTGCTCGGCGTCACCGTGTGCAGCAATGGATTCGACTTCGACAAGGATCCGAACTGGAGCAAGCTCGTCGATCTCATGAACTCCGCCGCCAAGGTGATCCGCAAGGAATCGCCGGACACGCAGATCGCCGTGCACATGATGTATTCGGATTCGTGGACGATCAACGTGATCGCTGACAACTTCCAGAAGTACGGTCTCGACTACGACGTGTTCGGCATGACCTACTACCCGTTCTGGTCCGCCGGCAGCGACAACACCAACGCGCACGACGGCATGGCCGCGCTCGTCAAGAGCGAGAAGGTGATCACCGAAACGTACAGGAAGAAGTTCGCGGTCATGGAATTCAGCCAGCCGTTCACCATGAGCGACAGCGACGGATTCGCGAACAACCTCACCGACGGTGGCGTCAGCGACTACGCGGCCAGCGCCCAGGGCCAGGCCGACGTGATCCACGACATCATGAAGACCGTGACCGAAACCGACAACGGCACCGATCTGGGCCTTGGCGCGTTCTACTGGGAACCGGCATGGATCGCCGTCGTGCCCGGCACCAACCACTGGCAGATCAACCGCACGTATTCCAACGATTTCGGCACCGGCTGGGCCAGCGAATACTCCAAGGACAACGATCCGAACAACACCGAATACGACAGCTGGGGAGCCTCCGGCTGGGATAATCAGGCGCTGTTCGACGATCACGGCAACGCACTGCAGTCGCTCAAGGCGTTCACGCAGATCATCGCCGACCGTACCGTCACATTCGACACCCAGGGCGGCAACGCCATCGACCCCGTGACCGTGAAGGACGGCACCGTGATCGGCAAGCCCGCCGACCCGACCCGCGTCGGATACGCGTTCACCGGCTGGACCACCGACAAGGACGGCAAGAAGCCGGTCGACTTCTCCAAGCCGATCTCCGCCGACACCACGCTCTACGCTCAGTGGGGCACCAACGCCTACACCGTGCGCTTCCACGCGAACGACGGCGCCCAGCCCGAAAAGACCACCGACCAGAAGATGGCCTACGGCACGGAAGCGGACCTGAACAAGAACGCGTTCACCCGCACCGACTGGACGTTCGCCGGCTGGAACACCAAGGCCGACGGCACCGGCGACTCGTTCGCCGACGGCCAGAAGGTGACCAACCTCACCGACCAGGCCAACGGCGTGTTCGACCTGTACGCCAAGTGGACGCCGAACGTGACCGGCATCGCCATCACCGCGCAGCCATCCAAGACCGGCTACCACGTGGGCGACACGTTCGACACCAACGGTCTCGCCGTCGCCGCCACCCTCGCCGACGGCACCCAGCGCCCGCTGGACACCGGCGAATACACGGTCTCCAGCCCCGACATGAGCACGGCCGGCACCAAGACCGTAACCGTCACCTACCTGCAGGACGGCAAGCCGGACAAGTCCAAGACCGCCACATTCGACATCACCGTCGAACCCGGCAACCGTGACAGTCTGAGCAACAGCCTCAACGCCGCCGACAAGCTCAACGAGAACGACTACACCGCCGACTCGTGGAAGGCGCTCGCCGAGGCCCGCGACAACGCCCGCAAGGTGCTCGCCGACGCGAACGCCACCGACCAGCAGATCCAGGACGCCGCATCCGCACTCGGCGACGCCACGTCCAAGCTGGTCCGCGCGTACACGGTCCGCTTCGACTCGCGCGGCGGCTCCACCACCGCCGAACAGAAGGTGGCCGACGGCAAGAAGGCCGAAAAGCCCGCCGATCCGACCCGTGCCGGCTACACGTTCGTCGGCTGGACCACGGACGAACAGGGCCGCGACACTTACGATTTCAACACCGCCGTAACCGCCGACGTGCAGCTCTACGCGCAGTGGAAGAACATCACGGCCGTCGCCACGCCGGAAGCGGTGAACACGCCCGCCCGCAAGGCCCCGACCCTGCCCAAGACCGTTGACGTCACCTGGTCCGACGGCACGACTGCCAAGGCCAAGGTGACCTGGGATGCCGTCGCCAAGTCGCAGTATGCGCAGGTCGGCTCCTTCGACGTGCACGGCACGATCGACGGCTGGGACCAGGGCGTGACCGTGCACGTGAACGTGACCATCGGCACCGGCACGTACGCCATCGCCACCGCGCTGAACGGCGGTGAACGCGTGTTCGACATCCCCGGCGGCTCCACCGCATCCCGCGCGAACGTGCAGCTGTATGACCGCAACGGCACCGCCGCGCAGAAGTATCGTGTGACCGCGCTGAAGAACGGCAACTACACGATCGTGAACCAGGGTTCTCGCCTGCCGCTGGCCTACCCGCTGCATGCCAAGGACGGTTCCCGCATCCAGCAGCGCAACGGCTCCGACACGTATGGCACCGAGTGGACGATCGCGCTCGCCGAGAACGGTTCGTTCACGATCCGTCCGGCGGCCGATGGTCTGGAGGGCATGTCTCTTGATGTGCCGGGCGCGAACAACAGCAACGGCAGTCTGCTGCAGCTGTGGTCGTTCACTCAGGATGGCGAGAATCTGGCGCAGCGGTGGAAGTTCCTCGACGCCACCAGTCCGCGCGAGAAGCTCGACCGTCTGGCCGACGAGCATCGTGACGATCTGAAGAACGGCACGTACAAGGTGTCGTCCGCGCTGAAGGATGCCGCTGTGCTTGACGTGTCCGGCGCGTCCACCGGCGACGGCGCGAACGTGCAGCTCTACGATTCCAATGGCACCGATGCGCAGGTGTGGACGGTGTCGCATGACGACGACGGCTATGTGACGCTGAAGAACGCGAACTCCGGTAAGGTGTTTGACGTGTCTGGCGGTTCGGCCAACAACGGTGCGAACGTGCAGCAGTACGGTTCCAACGGCACGTACGCCCAGAAGTGGGTGGCCGTGAAGGGCGACAACGGTCTGATCAAGCTGGTGTCCGCGCTGAGCCCGGATCTGGTGCTTGACGTGTCAGGCGGTTCCTCCGCGAACGGCGCGAACGTGCAGGTCTACTCGTCGAACGGCACTAAGGCGCAGCGTTGGTCGTTCGCCGCGGCGAAGTCCATGCGCATGCGTCTTGACGATCTGGCCGCCGAGCACAAGTCCGATGTTGCCGCAGGCACCTATGAGATCGCGTCGACGGCGAAGGGTTCCATGCGCTTCGACGTGGTCGGCGGCTCTCGCGACGATGGTGCGAACGTGCAGTTGTATGCGTCGAACGGCACGAACGCGCAGGCGTGGAAGGTGTCGATCGATGCGAAGGGCTACGCGACGCTGACCAACGTGGAATCGGGTAAGGTGCTTGACATCTCCGGCGCGTCCACGGCTGAGGGCGCGAACGTGCAGCAGTATGCGTCGAACGGTTCGTGGGCGCAGAAGTGGATTCTGCAGAAGAATGGCAATGGTTCGATCACGTTGGTTTCCGCACTGCGCGAGAACTTTGTGATCGACGCCGCCGGTGGTTCCACGTCGAATGGCACCAACATTCAGATGTGGAGTTCCAACGGTTCCGCCGCCCAGCGCTGGACGTTCGAGAAGAAGTAGTCCGGCCGCGTTTGCGGAATGCTGCGTTGCGGATGTTCGTCTGAGGGCGAGCGAACGCAGCATCCCATAACCATAACCAGCCATACACGCCGAATCGCACATATTTTCTGTGCGGTTCGGCGTTTTTGATGATCATTTGCTCATGCAAATGCTGGCAAACAATGGCATTGTTCGTCTTGGCGATACTCATCGGCCATATAATCCGCCTGAATTCGTCCTCTTTGTTGTGGACGAAAGAAGGGAATATGAGGTATGAGTAAGGCGAAGAATACGGATGGTGCCGGCAGAGCACCATTCAAAGTGATCGCCGCGTTATGTGCTGTTGCCATGGGTGCAGCAACTGCGGCGGTCACCACGTCAGCGGCTTCGGCGGCACCTGCCACTGTGCAGACTACGCAGTCCGCGTCCGTGCAGACGGCGGCCGATCAGTCCAACGAGGAACTGGAGATCGCGCCGTCCGGCCTGCCGTCCAAGACGGCTCCGTTCGATCAGACGATCGCGTACTTCCTGTGGCCGTACCAGTGGGGCACGCAGAACGTGGGCGATACGGAGTCCCCGAAGCAGAGCGCACTGCAGGTGGATCGTGGCTCCACGTCTGACGTGAACCAGACCGAGAGCGCGTCCGGCAATGCCGCCGACGAACCGCAGACGTACAGTCAGAGCGAACATATCGCCGCCGGCGAGTACGGATGGAAGGGTCCGGGCACGCGTCCGACCGAACCGAATCTGAAGTCCCTTGACGCACAGCTCAAGCTGGTCAAGGAATCCGGCATGACGTATGTGAAGACGTCGTACCTGATCAGCCCGCTCAACGCGGTCGATCCGAACTGCGATCAGTCTGTCCCCGGCGACTGCGCGCCGAGCACCGATCTGCCTGATCAGATCATCCAGCGCATTCTCGACGCCGGCCTGAAGCCGGTCGTCTACTTTAGCCAGGGCAACCCGGATCCGAAGGCCGTGAGCAATCCGGACCCGCATCAGGTGTACAAGACCGTGCCGTCGTTCACCAAGGATCAGGTGAAGGACACGATCTCCGACGCCATCCAGAAGTTCGCCAACAAGGGCATTATCTGGGAGGCGTTCAACGAGCCGGAATCCGAGGAGCACTGGCCTGGTGGCAACAACAAGGACGAGGCCAAGATCCAGTGGATCGAACTCGACCAGTTCATTGGCGACACCATTCGGCAGTATGATCCCAACGCCGCCTACGTGTGGGGCAACTTCTCCGGTCCGGGCAAGCTCAACCAGTACCAGAACGAGATGAAGGCCGCACACGCCACGGCACTGTCCGGCCACGGCTACTGGATCAGCTCCCCGGAGAATCCGCTGGCATCCAGCCCGGTTGGTGGCTACGACTTCATGGATTCCGAGTTCGGATGCTCGGCGGGTAACACCGAGACCAGCTGGTCGTGTGGCTTCAACAAGATTCCGAAGGATTCCAACCTGCAGGGTATCTGGTTGATTCGTCAGCTGCTCGTCAAGGACATCAAGGGTCTGAACCTCGCCTCGCCGTACCGCATGGTCGGCTATGACTCGTTCAGCATCAACGAGGACAACGATCCGGCCAACCCGGGCGATGTGAAGACCACCGAAGCGTACAACATCATCAAGGATGTGACGCTGGCGCTCAAGGGCTACAGCTACGTGGATGGTTCGTATCAGAACGCCGACGGCGTGTATCGTGCCATCTACCGCAACAAGTCCGGCGCGCAGAAGCTCGTCTACTGGACGGCCGACAAGCCCACGCTCGACAATGACGACCAGACCAAGGACGTCACCATCAACTTCGAGAACCAGGACGTGAGGCTCACCGCCAAGGCCGTGCCGCAGGTGTATGAGACCCCCAAGGCCCCGCAGGAGGGCACGTACCTGACCAACCTCACCGCGTGGAAGACCACCGACGGTCAGGTGATCCAGGCCCACGGCGGTTCCGTGCTCAAGGACGGCGATACGTTCTACTGGGTCGGTCAGGGCGCGCCCGACAACGTGCCGACCGACTACAACGGTGCCAACGGCGTGTTCGCCAACCAGTGGCTGTACACGACGATCAACATGTACAAGTCCAAGGATCTGGTCAACTGGCAGTTCGCGAACGCGGTGACCAGCATCGACGATCCGAACGCCGCGGAATACTGCGACGGCAACGTTGCGGGCCTGACCTCGAAGGTGCTGAACTACAACGATAATAAGAAGTTCAAGGATCTGGTGACGAAGCACCCGCAGTACCTGCAGAACTCCAAGCTCGGCTGCAAGATCGAACGTCCGCACATCCTCAAGAACGCCAAGACCGGCAAGTACCTGATCTGGGCACACTGGGAGGGCACGGTCGGCTACGGCTCCTCGCAGCTTATCGCGTTCCAGTCCGACACCGTTGACGGCAAGTACCAGCCTCTCAAGTGGCAGGACGGCCAGGTGCACGCCCAGCCGAAGGTGAACGTGAACGGCAAGCTCACGCCGATGGCCTCCCGCGATCTGTCCGCATGGGCCGACCCGGACACCGGCAAGGCGTACATCGTGTCGTCCACCGAGAAGGTGCGTCTGTACCGACTCAACGACGACTACACGGGCGTTGACCCGGACGGCTCCTACGAGTTCCCGAACATCAAGTACCGGGAGGCTCCGAGCCTGTTCAAGGAGAACGGCCGGTTCTACATGATCACGTCCGCCCAGGATTACTGGGATCCGACGCAGACCGAGTACGCGAGCACGAGCAACATCGAGGACCCGAACGGCTGGACTAACCTCACCGAGTTGCAGAGCCGTGACGATGCCCGCAAGAACTGGGGCAACCAGGATTCGAACACCCGCACGTACATCGGTCAGCCGACCTATGTGCTGCAGTATCAGGATGCCAACAACAAGCCCGCAGTCATGCTGCTCGCCGACGACTGGAATCCGCTGAAGAGTCACACCGCCGACGTGGACACCACCAAGGCCAACTACGTGATGACGCCGGTGAAGCGTCTCGGCAACAACCAGCTCAGCACGCCGTTCCAGCGCACGGTCGTGCCGATGGGTGCCGGACAGGCTCCGTCCACGATCGTCGCCGTGGAGAATCCGGACGCCGTGACCACCGCCATGGGCGTGGCGCCGGTGCTGCCGACGACCGTGAAGGCGACGTGGAGCGATAAGACCACGACCGATGAGCCGGTGACGTGGGATGCGATTCCTGCGGAGTCGTATGCGAAGCCCGGTTCGTTCGAGGTCAAGGGCAAGGCCGCTGGTCTTGACGTGACCGTGAAGGTGACCGTGGAGAATGCTCCGGTGAGCGTGGAGAAGCTCGCCGACGTGACCACGAATGTGGGTAACGTGGCGCAGCTGCCCAAGACCGCCAAGGTGACGTGGGCCGACGGCACCACCACCGAGGAGGCCGTGGATTGGAGCTCCGTGGACTCGCAGAAGTTCTTCACCATCGGTACGTTCACCGCGACCGGCAAGGTGAAGGGTCTTGACGCGCAGGTGGCCGTGAACGTGACGCTCAAGGACGGCACGTACGTGATCGCCACCGCCATCGAAGACGGCTCCCGCGTGGTCGACATGACCGGCGCATCCAAGGCCGTCGGCGCCCGTGCGCAGCTCTACACCGCCAACGGCACCATGGCCCAGCGTTACAAGTTCAAGCATCTTGACAACGGGAACTACACCATCAAGAACGTGAACTCCGGCCTGTTCCTCGCGCACGGCAATGCTGCGGGGGATCCGGTGACGCAGCAGAAGGACGAGGGTAAGGCTGCGACTCAGTGGCAGCTTGCTGGGACTGATTCTGCGCTGACGATTGCCGCATCCGACTCCAGTCTGGCTTTGGACCTGCAAGGCGCAATCAACGCCGACGGTACGCCGATTCAGATCTTTGACGGGAACAGTTCTGAAGCCCAGCAGTGGAAGATCAGCGGTGCTGAAACGCCGCGCGATCGTCTCGACAAGCTGGCCGATGAGCACCGTAACGACATCGCCGATGGCACGTACAAGTTCGCCGCGGGCAAGAAGAACGCGGAAGTGCTCGACGTGGCTGGCGGCTCGCGTGACAACGGCGCGAACGTGCAGATCTACTCCGGCAACGGTACCGACGCTCAGGCGTGGACCATCAAGCACGACGCCGACGGCTACCTGACCATCACCAACGCTGGCTCCGGCAAGGTGCTCGACGTGGCTGGCGGTTCCACCAATCCGGGCGCGAACGTGCAGCAGTACGACGGCAACGGCACATGGGCCCAGAAGTGGATCGCGGTCTCCACCGCGAACGGCTTCAAGATCCAGTCCGCCGCCGCGGAGAATCTGGTGCTCGACATCGTCGGTGGCAGCACCGACGACGGCGCGAACGTGCAGATCTACTCCTCGAACGACTCCTCCGCCCAGCGCTGGCGTCTGAAGAAGACCACCACGACCCGTCAGCGTCTCGACAAGCTGGCCGCCGATCACAAGGGTGATCTGGCGGACGGCACGTATGAGATCGCGTCCACGGCCGCGAAGCAGATGCGTTTCGACGTGGTTGGCGGTTCCGCCGACGATGGTGCGAACGTGCAGCTCTATGAGGGCAACGGCACGAACGCTCAGGCGTGGAAGGTGTCGCATGACAAGAATGGTTATGTGACACTCACCAATGTAGAATCCGGCAAGGTGCTCGATATTTCGAATGCCTCGTCGAACGATGGCGCGAACGTGCAGCAGTGGTCGTCCAACGGATCGCTCGCCCAGAAGTGGGTGCTCGTGAAGGAATCGAATGGTTCGTTCACTCTGCACTCCGCCCTGCGCGAGGACTTCGTGATCGATGCCGCCGCCGGTGGCACGAGCAACGGAACCAACATCCAGATGTGGACGTCCAACAACTCGGTCGCCCAGCACTGGGCCTTCAACAAGAAGTGATCTAGTGGCCTTCCGATTCGTTCTGAATCGGAAGACCGACTAGTCCAGCCGCTGGTCATACTCCACGCGAGCGCCGCAACTGTTCCATACAGTTGCGGCACTCTTTGTTTATGGTTGTTTATGCTCGGTGCGCGGACGCGGTTGAGCTACGCCTCTATAGCCGCACGATAAGATAATAAGAAGATAAGATAAGATACAAGATATAAGAAGATAAGATAAGATACAAGATACGACGAGTCGATAGGTGGTATCTACGCATGACAGGGTTTTCAGAGGATCTGTACACGGAGTTCAAGCGCGATTGGGTACAGGGCGCCAAGCGTACGGCTGTCGCATTTGCCAATACGGATGGTGGGATCATATGGCTCGGCGTCGATGATGATGGTCATGTCTGCGGTGTACCGGATGCCGATGAATCGATGAGGCAGGCCACGCAGGCGATTTCAGATGGCATCCGTCCAGATCTGATGCCTTTCATATCGGTTGATTCGGAGGACCGGGAAGGGGCCACGGTCGTTGCGGTGCATGTCGGTCGCGGGTCGAATAGGCCGTATTATTTGGCGGATAAGGGCATTCGTTCGGCCGGGGTGTATGTGCGGTCAGGTGCTGCGTCGATTCCGGCATCGGAGTCTGCGATTGTGGACATGATACGAACCACTGCGGGGAATTCATATGAGTCGGCTGTGAGTCTTGAGCAAAGCCTGACCTTCCATTCAACAGAGAATGCGTTTCATGGTGCTGGTCTGGCTTTTACGACGGCATCCATGCGTACGCTGGGTATGGTGAATGCGGATGGTGTGTTCACGAATCTGGCGTGGTTGCTGTCGGACCAATGCACGGTGTCGATCAAGGCCGCGGAGTTCTCGGAATCGAGTAAGGAGACTTTTCTGGATCGTCAGGAGTTTTCCGGTTCCCTGCTTGACCAGATCGATCAGGTTGCCGCGTTTGTCAACCGGCGTAACCGCGTAATATCGCGAGTTGAAGGGCTGAAGCGTGTGGATGAGTATGCGTATGCGCCTCTGACGTTGCGCGAGGCTTTGCTGAACATGATCATTCATCGCGATTACGCCCTGAGCGCGCCTTCGTTGGTCAGCGTGTTCCCGAATCGTATGGAATTCCTCAATCCTGGTGGTTTGCCGGATACGCTGACTCGTTCCGATATGTTCAACGGTATTTCGTGCCAGCGGAATCCCAAGTTGGCAAATGTGTTCTATCGTCTGCATCTCGTAGAGGCGTATGGGACTGGAATACGACGCATTCTGGCGGATTACGCGGATGCCGATACTCAGCCGGAGTTTAATATCAGCGATCATGTGTTTCGTCTTGTGCTGCCGCGGAAACGTCTTCCGGATGAGGATATGCATAGCGCTCAATCGCACAGCGCTCCTGCCGTTTCGCAACCAGCAAATGATAGAGAGAAGAAGGTTCTCGATTACATTGCTGAACATGATGCGGTAACGCGTGCCGAGGTGCAATCGCTGATCAACGTATCTCAGGCAACCGCCGCCAAGCTGCTGCGATCCCTTATCAAGCGGGGTCTGCTTGTCCGCGAGGGTAGTGGCCCGTCTACACGGTATCGGCTGGCTGGCCTTGGTAATAAATAGCGGTGGTGGGTGCATGGCAGTGTGAAAAAGACTGCCATTCGTCACTGCAGCTTCCGTGTCGGTCTATGTCCGCACGGAAAATGCTCTTTGGTGAATCTGTGGAGTTCGGGACGATGCAATGTGCTTTCCAGAGTGAAGTCGTTCTGCCATCTCCACAGTGGGGTAGAATCCTGTTAGCTGTGTGCAAAAATGAAACTTTGTCCCCTCACCGTTTTCGAGGGGAGAAGAAACGAGGCGAGGTTTGGATATGAGTGAGCAGACGAACTCCTCGGAGAAGAGGACCATCACGGTGCTCATCCCATGCTACAACGAGCAGGAGTCTCTGCCCATCCTGTTTGACCGTATGGATGCCTTGGTAGCCGGATCGGAGACATTGGACTACACGTTGCTGTTTGTCGACGACGGGTCGAAAGACAACACCCGCCCTCTGATCAAGGAATATGCGACAAAACATCCGTATGTGGAATACATCTTCTTGTCCCGTAACTTCGGCAAGGAAAAGGCCATGTACGCGGGTATCGAGAACGTGCATACCGACGGCTTGGTGATCATTGACGCTGACTTGCAGGATCCGCCGGAACTCATTCCGCAGATGGCGGAACTGTGGATGCAGGGATATGACGACGTATACGCGCGTCGTCGTTCTCGTGAGGGCGAGAGCTGGCTGAAGAAGGCCACTAGCCGCTGGTATTACGATCTGTTGCAGAAGGTGTCCGGCGTGGCCATCCAGAAGGATACCGGCGACTTCCGTCTGCTTGATCGCAAGTGCGTTGACGCGTTGAAGCGGCTGGATGAGTCCGAGCGCAACTCCAAGGCGCTGTTCAGCTGGATCGGTTTCAAGAAGATCGAGTTCCTCTATGATCGTGATAAGCGTGTGGCGGGCAAGACCAAGTGGAACTATCTGAAGCTGTTCCATCTGGCCATGGACGGCATTACCAGTTTCACCACCGCGCCTCTGAAGATTGCCACGTGGGTGGGTAGTTTGGTGTCGTTGGCGGCGGTCGTCTATGCCATCGTCATTCTGGTCAAGACCTTTGCTCAGGGCATCGATGTTCCCGGCTATGCGTCCACCATGGTCGTGGTTCTCATTCTGGGTGGGGTGCAGCTGCTCAGCCTCGGCATCATTGGCGAATACCTTGGGCGCATCTTCATGCAGACTAAGGGGAGGCCGAATTATCTGGTGCAGGAGCAGAAGATTAATAAGTAGTTGTGAGTGCTAGTAAGGGAAAATTGAAGAATGCATTATTCCAAGAGAGGAAAGATAACGGTCATTGCTCTCCTTGTTTTGCTCCTTGTGGTAGATATACCGATGTATATGTCATATCTGCCAATTTCCACGACGGGTCATGACCTAGTTTTCCACCTATACCGTATACAGGGTATTGCTGATGCCCTTAGACAAGGCCAATTCCCTGTTCGTGTCCAATTTTCTCAGTTAAATGGGTACGGGTATCCCGTTTCCGTTCTTTATGGAGACCTATTACTCTATCCTGCGGGAATTTTATGTCTAATTGGGTTGTCTGTTACAACCGCTTACAAAGTATTTGTGCTTTTAATCAATGCTGCGACAATACTGATTACTTTTTTTGTCGGTCGAAAAATGTTTAGCTCCATTTCGCTAGGAATCTTAGCTGCCTACTTATGGACTTTGGCACCATATCGCCTAGAGGACTTGTATTTAAGAGCGTCAGTTGGTGAATATACGGCTTTGATGTTTTTTCCTGTACTGGCATATGGACTATATGGTATCTTTCTTCGAGAGACGGGCGAATTTGGATTTTCTTGGCTCTGGACGACAATTGGCTGTTCTGGAATTATGATATCTCATACCGTAAGCATTATATTGGTATTTCCCGTCGCATTTGTATTTGTCATTGTGGGCTTAGTCCATAATCATTCGATAATTGTGTGGAAGAGACTGGCGGTATCCGGTGTTATTTCTATTGCCTTAACAGCATGGTTTATAGTTCCTTTCCTTGATTTCTACAAAAATGTCAATATGAAGGTTGGTGCTCTCACCGCCGAAGAGAAAATGGATTTCGCAGCTCTTCATGCCATTCAGCCTTCACAATTATTTATGCTCTTCGTTCCCATGAAAGGTGCAAGCGATCCTGCTGCCGACATAGCGCAGGATATGCCCTTTGGCGTTGGATGGACGCTTTTGTCAGGTGTTCTTCTGTTTATTATCGCGATTATTATGATAGATGGCAATGATCAAAGCAAAAACTGGATTAAGATTGG
Organism: Bifidobacterium tissieri; assembly: GCF_002259645.1. Taxonomy (GTDB): domain Bacteria; phylum Actinomycetota; class Actinomycetes; order Actinomycetales; family Bifidobacteriaceae; genus Galliscardovia; species Galliscardovia tissieri. The sequence goes on along the minus strand of NZ_MWWV01000008.1, from coordinate 18,606 downwards.
AATAATATCAGTAATGACTACAGGTTGTGTATTGTTTGCCTCCACCTCCGCTTTTCATTGGCATTTTTCGAGATTTGCTATTTGGAATGAGGTAATCTCAATAGTTGCTACCATTCAATTTCCCTGGAGATTACTCGGTGTTGCTAGTGCCCTACTTGTATTGATTGCGTGCATCGGGATATGCCTTTTGAAGACAGCCAATGGGTATCGTGTGCTCGCGGTTCCTGTCATGGCTTTGATGATCGCCTTATGCACTGTAGAGGGTGGAGTGGCTATTACGACTTGGTTGCAGAACACGGAGCCTGTTGGTGATTTTTCTTCGTCGGAATTTAAGCCAACCGGAAATTATGGTGTAATGAGTGGAGAGTATTTGCCGGTAAATGCTGATGTCAATACTCTGATAGCTAACCAGAGTAAGTATCCCGATCCGGTAAATGTCTCGCTCTCCTCCTATGAAAAAAAAGGCGCTACTATAGATCTCGAGATCGCGGATGCCTCGTCTAACGGAGAGATCACTGTACCGTTGTTGATGTATCCGCATTATACCGTGCGCGCCGAAAATGCTGTTTCTCAGTTTTCGCTGTCCGCAAATCGTGATGGTGTGATGGTGATACATGTTCCTGATGGTTATAAGGGGCATGTAACAGTCAGTTTTGTTGAACCAGTTTCATGGCGTATCGGGGAAACTGTATCAATGTTATCGTTGTTTGCAATAATAGCTGGGGGAGTTAGGCGCCTTTTTATAAAGGCAAAACGGCAGTTGAGATAATTAGTTTTCCCTAATGATCATTTGTTTCTAAAACTGATTTAGAAAAGTGTTGAGTAGGATGTCTCTTTGAGGGGAGAAAAATGAGTTCAGGTGTCAAAGCTCGATTGAATTCGATTTCAATAGGAATTTCATGGTTTGTTGAACGCATTGTCGTTTGGGTCTCCATTGTCTTTTTTTTGGTCGTTGGAATTCTTTCGCTATTTGTAACGGTTTATTTACCGGATTATAATTATCGTGTCGTCTTTTCTCTTGAGAATTGGTGGACAACGGCTATCATTGCCCTAGCTGCAATTTTCTTGGTATCTTTGTTAAATTATTGTAATTTCCTAAATAGGGTTAATTTACAGACCATTTTAAAAATTTTGTTTTTCTATACATTTATACTTGGTCTTGGGTGGATAGCTTTGGCTCATGTATGGCCTGAGTGGGATTCATACGATACCTTTTTTGTTGCACGTGGTTTGAACAATCCTTCTCTTATGCCTGATTGTAGTATCCCGAGTGATGAAACTTGGGCGGCTTGCGCTAATGGAGCAATGGAACGATACCCTTATCAGTTGCCTTTGATGTTTGTTTTCCGTATGGTGAACTGGATCTTTGGTGATGGTGATTATCTCGCAATTGAAATTCTTAATGTATTTTTTACATCATTTTCATTTTTGTTACTAGGAAAACTTTCGCATGAGCTCTTTAGAGATGAAAAAGCTGTCAAAATTACATTGTTACTTTGTTTCTTTTTTGTTCCGCAAATCATCTATGTCACCTTTGCATATGGCAATACCTTATCTTTGCCGTTTGTATTGCTGGCGCTTTTGTTCCAGTGTCGCTCTCTGAGAGAGAAGAAACTGAATCAAGGAATCGCCAGCGCTTTCTTTATAATTGTTGCCATTCTCTTGAAATCGACGATGATTTATGTGTTCATGGCAATGATAGTCACTTGGATTGTTTCTTTGATTAAACAATTCCATTGGAGTGAATTGATCTGTATTTTTCTTGCTGTGGTTTTTTATGTGCTGTCAGGTTTTGTGATTGCTGGTATTGGTAACCAATCTGGATATGAGACCGATAAAGGATTGCCGAAGGTTGTCTGGATTGCCATGGGCTTGCAACGACCGCAAGAAGCTATGCCAGATAACGCGGGATGGTACAATGGCTATCCTGCTAGTTGGCCTGCTGATAATTATGATCCCGAACAAGCTAAGCTAGACTCTATGGAGTCGATTCAGAATTCTCTGAAAAGTTTTGAAGATGATCCCTGGTATGCTATTAGCTTCTTTAGTAAGAAATTTCTCTCAGAGTGGACCGAACCGACTTATGAGTCCTTATTGGCGAGTAATTGGTCATCAGGCAGATCGGATCGTCCCGCAATGAGCGATCGACCCATGAGTGTTGTATTGCATTCTATGTATTATGGTAAATTACATTCCATATTTTCAAATATTTGTGACGTAATACAGTTTTTACTCCTATTAGGCAGTGCTATTGCTTTGTTTTTCTATCGTAAGCAGCTTACTGTTTATCAAATCAATATTGTAATGATTCCTTTTGGTATGGCGTTGCTTTATCTGCTCTGGGAAGCTCAATCCCAATATATTATGCCGGCGTATATCATGATGATTCCGCTGGCTGGTGCAGGTCTTGCAGTTATTGGGCAGTGGGGATCTGGCGTGCTGGGAAAGGTCGTTGAACGCTGTCAGAAAATGTCGACAAGTAAGTAGTCGCGCACTGCAATTACCCATTGCAGCTGGATGAGAGGTTAGAGGCTAGTGATATATATAGTTTTCATATGCTAGGCTAATCCCAGTCACACATGATTCTGATGAGGTGAGTATGCCAACGATCAAGTTCGCTAATGTCCTGCTGGAGAAGAATCCCCGGTCCTTGAGCTATCCGTCGCTGTATTGCAAGGCGGAGGGCTCGCTCCTTGAAGACAAGGAGAACAACACCTGGATCATGTACGACCGGGGTGTCTACGACTTCTCCACATACTTCAACTCGCTGTCCGTGCAGAAGCTGCAGAAGTACACTCGCGCGAAGAAGTTCTACCTGCACCTTGAGCTTCAGGGTGCTGCCGTGAGCGTGCAGCAGACCAAGGGCGGTGTGTTCTCCGCTCATCCCGAGCCGGTGGGCGACCCGTACAAGCTGAAGGCATCCGACGAGTGGCAGACGTTGGACTTTGAACTGCAGATCGACTCCGATGCCGTGATCGTCGGCTTCGAGATCACCACCGAGGGCAAGGTCGCTATTCGCAACAGCTACTACTCCCTTGACTTCGAAGGCGACTTCCGTCCTGTCGAATTCGTGCTGTCCACCACCACGTTCAAGAAGGAAAGCTTCATCGAGCGCAACATCGGACTCGTAAAGGAGCAGATCCTTGGTTCCGGCGACGATATCGCCAAGCACTTCCACATGTACGTGATCGATAACGGTCGTACTCTCGATGCTGAAGCGCTGAGTGACGACCATGTGATCGTTCGTCCGAACCAGAACGTGGGTGGTGCCGGCGGATTCACCCGCGGCATGATCGAGGCCATGGAGCAGAAGCCTCAGGCCACCAACATTCTGCTCATGGACGATGATGTCGCCGTCTCTCCGGAGAGCATCAAGCGCACCTACAACCTGCTGCGCATTCTCAAGCCGCAGTACGCGGATGCCATGATCAGCGGTGCCATGCTCAACTACGAGATCGGCGAGGACCAGTGGGAAGACACCGGTTTCATGACCGAAGAAGGCACGTTCGCTCCTGCCAAGCCTCCGCTGCGTCTTACCAAGTACGAAGATGTGGTGTTTAACGAGGTCTTCAAGCTGCCCAAGGCCATCACCAAGTACAACCAGCGTTACGCCGCTTGGTGGTACTGCTGCATCCCGATCAGCGTGATCAAGGAAGAAGGCCTGCCGCTGCCTGTATTCGTGCGTTGCGACGATGCGGAATACGGTGTGCGTTGCCAGCGTGAGCTCATCACCATGAACGGTCTGTGCATCTGGCACATGTCGTTCCACGTGCGCTACAACGCCGCTGTGGAGCGTTATCAGACCACGCGTAACACCATGATCGCCCAGTGCACCACCGGTTTCGCCCCGCACTCCGACTTCATGCACGAGCTGCACAACAACATCCGCCTCGAGCTCAAGAAGTTCGGATACGCCAATGCTGAGCTGTGCCTCGACGCGTTCGAGGACTTCCTCAAGGGCCCGCGATTCATCTCCAAGCCCGGTGTCGCCGAAGCCACGTTCATGCGTGCCAACAAGCGCAAGGAACAGCTCGTAGGATTTGAGGAACTGCAGCGTCAGGCCGAGGATCTGCACATCACCGGCTTCGATATCAGCCAGATCACCCGCCAGCTCGTCGACAGCGACAAGCCGCGTACCCGTCTCGAGCGTCTGCAGGATTACGCCACTAACAATGGTCAGCGTCTGCTGAAGACCGAGGGCGAAGGCTACGCTGTAATTCCGCTGCTCGGTTGGGCATACCCGGCTGGTGTGATTCGTGGCAAGAAGTACCTGATCGTGATCGATTGGTACAACAAGAAGGGTGCCATCCGTATCAAGGATGCTGCTCGCTACGAGGAGATCGTCAAGCGTTACGAGCGCGACCTCAAGTACTACAGGAAGAACATCGACCGTCTGCGCGCCGAATACGCCGCAGCCCGTCCCGAACTAACTTCCGTAAAGTACTGGAAGAACTACCTGGACATGGAGTAGTCGGCTCGTTCGCAGTGCCTGTGTGACTGTGATTGAGAAATGAGAGGCGCTGTCTGGTTCGATGCCGGACAGCGCCTCTCACATTATTTGCGTTGAGTTCCTTTGTCTGCTTCAGCTTGTGTAACCTTGCGGCTATCGTCTGATTGCTTGTACCAAACGCTTCACCGCATGAAGTGGGAAGATGACGATGCGGCCAACCTTGAAAGTGATTGAGTTGCGAGTCGCCTGCGCTTTATGTTCCCAGTGCTCGTGCATTTTACGTTCATGTCGTGCGGTTTCCTGCTCGTGTTCAAGTGCCGTCTTGAGTTCGGTAACATGCTCCTGCTGCTCTTGAACCGTCTGGTTCAATGTGTTAATCGTCTGGCTCAGCTTGTTCTTTTCTCGGTCGGCCTTATTGAGCTCGCAAATGAAGAACGCTTCATTCCGACGAGTGTCCCGGAGATAATGCAGAAGTAGCTCCTCCGGAGTACTTGCCAACATGGTCTGATACTCATTCCACCACGCTTCGTTCTGGATGTCTTCACGCGTGAGTTGGTCGGTGATATCCATCTGCCGGAATCCGTAGTCTCGCAATGCATTGAACACGCTCAGGAAAGTCTCGTATCGTGCCTGCGTTGAGAGATTAAAGAGAGCAGATGACAGTGCCCAATTGATGTAGCTCATCCGCACGTTCTGATAGATGCCGCGACGGACCAGTTCTTCTTTGAGATCGACGAACGCTGTTAGGAAGTCCAGCGGATGCAGGTCGACGGTATCCATGTTGGACGAGCCCCTGTTGATTCGATATTTCACCAGACGTTCATAGATAACCGCTATGCGTTTGGCCTCAACGAGGGCCAGACAGGTGAATTCCAGATCCTCGGTTCGTGCCAGATTGGGGAACTTGATATCGTTTTCCTTCAGAAAATCACGTCGGAACAGTTTGTTCCACACCCAGTTCTGGAACGATGTGAAGATGTAATCGGGATTCTTCTCATATGAGAACGTGCCGGAACCGTCGTCAAAGTAATGGAAGTTGAGAGTTCCAACTGGCGGATATATCTCCTGACCGGACTTGTGGTCCATGAACCAGACGTCCCATATAACGATGTCTGCCCGCGTGTCATCCGCCTTGGTCACGGCTTTTTCCAGCATCTTAGGGTCGGCATAGTCATCGGAGTCAAGGAAGGCAATGTATTGCCCTCGGGCCTGCTGAAGCGCAATATTGCGAGCTTCGCCGACTCCCACATGAGATGTGTGAAGAAGCCGGATTCGTGACCCGTTCGGGTGTACGTCGATCAACCCGTTGATAACATCGCACGATTCATCGGTTGAACCGTCGTCCACGCAGAGAATCTCGTAATCAGTAAACGTCTGATCCAGCAGACTACCGATACTCTGCTCAAGGTAAGAGGCTGCGTTGTAGACCGCCATGATGACGCTGACTTTGGGATCGTGACCAGTTTGCTGGATCTCTTTACTCATAGAGTCAATGCTAAGAGCACAACTGACAAACTTGATGTAGGACTGCGGTGATGCTGGTCTTATTAACTGTTGCATCGACAAAAGGACATGTCAATAGTTGAAGTTGGTATCTCGAAACCGTGTTTAACAGGTGGATTCCGGTACCAAGACCGCTGGTAAAAGTTCGGCTTATCGCTGATATTACATCGATTGTCTATGGACGTATACACTGGACAATTGTAAAGGACACCTGAAATGGTTATTGCTTGAGGAGCGTGGTTGGCCATGGGAGACGGTCGTAGATATGAGCAGCAGAATCCGTGGATTTCGTTTCGCTACGCAGTATCGTTTGCTCCGTTGTGGGCCAAGCTCGGCGAAGCTTACTCCAAATGCAAGCATTTGTCGGGTACTCCGCTAAAGCCGGCATTACAAAGAGACTTGTCTCGTATCTATATGATCAAAGGCGCGTTGGCCTCAACCGCCATTGAAGGAAACACATTGTCTGAAGCCCAGGTGATGGCGCTGCGGGAGGGAAAGGAGAAGTTACCTCCTTCTCAGCGATACCTTGAACAGGAAGTTGACAATGTCTTGGGGGCTTTGAAGGATATTGATTCCTCCGGTAGAAGCGGCGAACGGTTCCGCTTGTCTGCGGAATGGATCAAGGACCAGAACCGCAAAGTATTGGACGGTCTTGAAGTCGAAGATTATGTAGTTCCTGGTGAGTATTGCACCGGACAGATGGTGGTGGGATCCTATCGTGGAGCCCCTCCCGAAGATGTCCCTTATCTGATGGATCGCTTGTGCGAATGGCTAAACACTGAATACCTTGAGCCGGCGGATGCCTGTAACGACGATCAAGAGGATATGCGGTTTTACCTCTGCTTCCTGGCTGCGGTACTGGCGCACCTGTATCTGGTGTGGATTCACGGTTTCGGAGACGGCAATGGACGTACGGCTCGCTTGGTGGAGACGGCGATACTTGATCATTCCGGAGTGGTCCCGTGGATTTCTGCGAATACCCTTGCCGATTATTACAATCAGACGAGGGATAAGTATTATCTTCGATTGAGCGAGTCTTCGAGGAACGGAGACGCATCTGGATTTGTTCATTACAGCGCAGTGGGATTCGTAGAGAAGCTTCGTGACCAGATTGAGCGGGTTCAGGACCAGCAGAGAAAGATTGCGTGGGAGAGCCTTGTCTATGAAGTGCTCCGAGATGAGCCTTCCGGAGTCGCGCGTGACAGAAGGCGTGACGTTGTGATTGCCATGTCGAATATGTCAGGCTCACTAGAGCGGCAGCAGATTAGCCAGTTGACCCCGCGTATTGCAGCCAAATACGGTAATGATGAGACAAAACGTGCCCGGATGCTTTCCCGAGATCTGAAACGTCTCGCTGAATTGGGACTTGTACGTAGGGAAGGGCGTGGAATGTGGACGAGCAACATCACCATTATGGATGCTTTTAAACCGGTCTGATAACTGTGTGCATCATGGCTTGTTTGCGAGAACCATAAATCAGTGTCTTCCTGAAATGCATAAGCATGGTCTGTGTCCCCATGCGCAGACCGTGTGACCATCGGAGGGCTTGGAACCGTTGTTATATCGGCTCGCTGATACGATGGAACGCCGTGAAGACAGTGATGAAACAAATCCAGGACCGGTACAGCTACGCGCTGATCGTGCTGCGTGGACTGGTCAAGACTGATTTCAAACTGCGATACCAGGGCTCGTTCCTCGGCGTGGCATGGTCCGTGCTCAAGCCGCTGATGCTGTTCGCAGTGATGTACCTCGTGTTCGGCAAGTTCCTGCGCATGACCGACGGTACCCCCACATACCCCGTAGTGCTGCTGCTTGGTATCTGTTCGTGGAACTTCGTGGCGGAGGCCACGTCCATCGGCCTGCATGCCATTGTCGATCGCGGTGATCTGCTGCGTAAGATCCACTTCCCGAACTACATCGTGGTGGTTTCGGCGACCTGTGGATCGATGATCAGTCTCGCCATCAACTACGTGGTGGTGCTGATCTTCGCGATCTTCAATCATGTGCATTTCACCTGGCGAGTGCTGCTCGTGCCGTTCAGCGTGATCCAACTGTGGGTTCTGGCACTCGGTATGGCGCTGATCTTCAGCACCATGTACGCCTACTACCGCGATATCGCGCACATCTGGGAAGTGCTGCAGCAGATCATCTTCTACGGTATGCCGATCATCTACCCGCTGAGTTATGTGACCAACAAGGGTGGATTCTACGCGGAAGTGGCACGTTTTGAACTGCTCAACCCGATCGCGCAGGCGATTCAGGACATTCGTCACAATTTCATCGCCCCGGAAACCCAACCGACCGTGTGGAATCAGTTCGGCCACTGGTGGGTGCCGATCATTCCGCTTGCCCTTACCGTGATCCTGATCTGGGTGGGCGTGCACGTGTTCCGTGTGAACAGCCGTAAGTTCGCGGAGGTGATGTAATGAGCGAAACGAAGAACGAAGTCGACGCGTCCGCGGAGGCTGCTGAGATCAGGCAGATTCGCCCCGAACTCGCATTCGAGGACGCCCCCGTGGTGTTGTCCGTAAACCATGTCGGCAAGACCTTCAAACTGCCTACCGAGCAGGCGACCGGTCTCAAGCAGGCGTTCATCAACTGGACCAAGGGCATCAAGGGCTACAAGACCCAGGAAGTGCTCAAGGACATCTCCTTTGAAGTGCATCAGGGCGAGTTCTTCGGCATCGTCGGCCGTAACGGCGGTGGCAAGTCCACGTTGCTGAAGATCATCTCGCAGATCTATTATCCGAACAAGGGCAGCGTGAACGTCAAGGGCAAGCTCGTGCCGTTCATCGAACTCGGTGTCGGCTTCAATCCCGAACTCACCGGTCGCGAGAACGTGTACCTTAACGGCTGTCTGCTGGGCTTCACCACCGAAGAGATCGACGCGATGTACGACGACATCGTCGAATTCGCCGAGCTTGAGGAATTCATGGACCAGAAGCTCAAGAACTACTCATCCGGCATGCAGGTGCGACTCGCCTTCTCCGTCGCCATCAAGGCACAGGGCGATATCCTCGTGCTCGACGAGGTGCTCGCCGTGGGCGACGAGGCGTTCCAGCGCAAGTGTGACGACTTCTTCACCGAAATCCGTAAGGACCCCACCAAGACCGTCATCCTCGTGACGCACGACATGGGATCGGTGAAAAAATACTGCACACGAGCCATGATGATCAAGGAAGGCGAAGTGGCCGCCATCGGCGATAAGGAAACCGTGGCGGATCAGTACACGCTCGCCAATCTCGAGGCCGAGAAGAAGATCGAGGACCAGAAGGTCAAGGAGAACGCGGCCAAGGGACTCTATCCGGAAGGCCTGAACGAGCAGTGCCCGCTGTTGCGTACATACGCGGTGTCCAAGCCCATGCTGACCAGCGACGATGTATTCCGTTTCGCCGTCGAATACCAGTACGACGAGCCGGGAGACTTCTATCTCGCCATCTCCATGAACGACATCCGTCGAGGCGGTATTACGTACGATACGGGTGCCAAGGTGTTCCGTATGAAGGAGCACGGTCACCACACCGTGGAGTTCGAGGTGCCGCTCAATCTGTTCAACAGCGGTGAATTCCGTTTGTTCACGTCCTTGCGTAAGCCCAGTCCCACCGATCCCAACTTCACCGACATGGTGGCCGTGGCAACCGGGGATAACGCCTGCACTTTCGTGATCCGCAACAGCAAGGGTGACGCATACGCGTTGCTCAATCACTCCGCCATTCAGATCGCGCCGGCGGAAGGCGAGCAGGGGATTGAAGTGATGAAGCGATACGATCCGTTCGCGGAGGATGATTCGGCCACCGGTACTGAGGATGTTGTGCCTTCTGCCTCTTCCGCGTCTTCTGACGACGAGCCCAATGCCAAAATCGGCAAGAAGGAGTGAACTCATGAGTTCTGTGAAATCCGACGAGCAATTGCGCACCTGGGAAACCGTGGTCCGAATCGTCTACCCGACGCGTGACGCCGATCTGACCATGCCGCTCTACGCGATCGACTGGACGCCGCAGCATCTTTCCGAAACCATGCTCGACTCGCGTATCGACATGAAGACACTGGAATTCGGGCAGATGAACGAATCCAAATTCCAGCATCTCGTCCGCGGATCGGTCGCAGGCTCCGGAGCGGCCGGCGGCGTGCGTACCGACTCGTTCACCGCCACCTCACGCGACGAAATCCGCGTGAAGGCCGGTCATCGCACGTCACTGTGCACGTTCTTCAACGCGTTCCCCGCCTCATACTGGCGGCGCTGGACGCGCGTGGACTCTGTGCGCTTCGTCGCCACCGCAAGCGGCACCGGTCGTGTGCTGCTGTACCGTTCCAACGGACGCGGGCTCTCGTTCCCGGTCGCCGCGATCACTGTGGAGGGATCCGGCTCCACCAAGGTGGCGCGCAACCGTACCATCGCCGCGGAAGTACCCATGACCGATCTTATGGACGGCGGATACTTTTGGTTCGATGCCGAAGCGTCCGCCGCGAACGATCTGACCATCACGCACGCCGCATGGCAGGTGCCGCAGGACCGTCGCGTGGCTGAAGGCAACACCACGCTGTCGATCGCGATCGCTACGTTCAACCGTCCGTCGTACTGCCTCAACCAGCTCGTCGCCATGAGCGAGGCAACCGAACTGCGCAAGCGGCTCGACACCATCTACTGCACCGATCAGGGCACCGATCTGGTGAAGAACCAGAGCGGGTTCCCTGCGGTCGCCGCCGAACTCGGCCAGCAGCTCACTTACATCCGCCAGCGCAACCTCGGCGGTTCCGGCGGATTCTCGCGTGGCATGTACGAGACGGTGGAAGCCGGCAAAAGCACGTACTGCCTGCTGCTCGACGACGACGCGATCAGCGAGCCCGAGGCGATCCTGCGCGCGCTACAGTTCTCCGACTACACGGTTCGTCCCACGCTCGTGGGCGGCGGCATGCTGCACCTCGACAACCGCACCGTGCTGTACTCGCAGGGCGAGCGCGTGGACTGGTATCGCATGTGGATGACGCCGTCGCGTGGCATGGGATACAACCACGACTTCTCCGTCGAACCGCTGCGTGACGCGCCCGAACGCCATCAGCGTGTGGACGAGGATTTCAACGGCTGGTGGATGTGCATGATCCCCGTGACCGTGCTCAAGAAGATCGGTCTGTCGCTGCCCGTGTTCATCAAGTTCGACGATATCGAATACGGTTTGCGCGCCAAGCGTGCCGGATTCCCGACCGTGTGCCTGCCGGGCGTGGCCGTGTGGCATCAGGCGTGGCATGGCAAGGACAACGCGCGCACGTGGGAGGAGTACTTCACCAACCGCAACCGGTGGATCGCGGCGCTGCTGCTCAAGCCTGAGCCGTCGAAGCGCGTGATCTTCGAGAACCTGTACAGTGACGCCAGCCTGGGACTGCGATTCATCTACTCCGCTATGGCGTTGCGGCATCAGGCGTTGCGTGACATCCTGCGCGGACCGCAGTACATCGTCGACTGCCTGCCCACCAAGCTGGGGGAGATGCGCGAACTGCGTGGGCAGTTCACCGACGCGCAGGCCAAGCCGAGCTTCGACGACTTCCCGGAGCCGGAGCGCGAGCTCGTGTCGCCTCGGTACAGGCCTCAGGGGGCGAAGGCGCGGCGCGAGGGCGGCATTCGCCAGATCGTGCGTAGCCTGATTCCAGGGCTTCCGGGACGTCGTGCGTGTGTGAACGACGGTGATAAGCCCGACGTGGCGATCACCGCGCAGGACACCGCGTGGACGTGGCTTGCGTTCGCCGGCATCGACTCGGCGCTGGTCACCACGCCCGACGGCAACGGGGTGGCTTGGTTCAAGCGTGACAACGCACGCTTCCGCAAGAGCATGTGGGAGGGGTATCGTCTGGCGAGCCAGCTCGTGCGCGACTGGAAGCGGCTGTCCGCCGAGTACCGTGCGTATGATCTGCCGTCCCTGAAGACGTGGGGTCGTATCTTCGCGGTGGATAAGGCGTCTGAATCCAAGGGTTCCAAGGCCGAGTAGCGGCCGCTTGGCACCGTCGCAAGTACTATGGTCCGTAGCGGAAAACCAAACATAGAAAGGTTGCACATGGCTGAGAACACCTACCCGGATCTGGTGATCGTCGGCGCCGGACTGTTCGGTCTGACGATCGCGCAGCAGGCGGTGGAACACCTGGGCGTGAAGGTGGAGATCATCGACGTCCGCGATCACATCGGCGGCAACGCCTACTCGTACATGGACGAGGAGACCGGCGCCGAAATCCACAAGTACGGCGCGCACCTCTTCCACACGTCGAACAAGCGCGTGTGGGATTACGTCAACCGCTTCACCGAGTTCACCGACTACGTGCACCGCGTGTACGCCACGCACGATGGCGAGGTGTTCCCGCTGCCGATCAACCTCGGCACGATCAACCAGTTCTTCCACGCGCACTACACGCCGGCCGAGGCCAAGGCGCTCATCGAGGAGCAGGCGGGCGAGCTCGCCGGCACCGATCCGCAGAACCTCAACGACAAGGGCATCCAGCTGATCGGCCGCCCGCTGTACGAGGCGTTCATCAAGAACTACACCGGCAAGCAGTGGCAGACCGACCCGAGCGAGCTGCCGGCCGCCATCATCAAGCGACTGCCCGTGCGCTTCAACTACGACAACCGCTACTTCAAGGACACGTGGGAGGGCCTGCCCAAGGACGGCTACACCAAGTGGATGGAGCGCATGATCGACGATCCGCGCATCCATGTGACCCTCGGTGTGGACTTCTTCGACGAGTCGCAGCCGTTCAACAAGAAGGCGCTGCTCGCCGCGGGCGTGCCGATCGTGTACACGGGTCCGGTGGACCGCTACTTCGACTACGAGCTCGGCGACCTCAAGTGGCGCACCGTGGACTTCAAGGAGGTTCGCTACGATGAGGACGACCACTTCGGATGCCCGGTGATGAATTTCTCCGACGCCGACGTGCCGTACACCCGCGCCATCGAGTTCAAGAACTTCAACCCGGAGCGTGCCGACCAGCAGAACCACGAGAAGACCGTGGTGTGGGAGGAGTACTCCCGCTTCGCTGAGCGCGGTGATGAGCCGTACTACCCGGTGAACACCGACGCCGACAAGGAGCTCTACGCCCGCTATGCGGAGAAGGCCGCGGCCGAGCCGAAGGTCGTGTTCGGCGGTCGTCTGGGCACGTACAAGTACTACGACATGCACAATGTGATCGACACCGCGCTCACTGCGTATGAGGAGCAGGTGGAGCCGCTGCTGAAGTAGCGGGTGCGGGGCTGCGCTGTGTGAGGCGCGGGCTTTGCTTTGTGATTGCTCTGTGATTGCTCTGTGGCGGTCGAACCGGGTGACCGGATTCCCCTGGGGTCCGGCGCTCGTTTCGGCCGCCACATTTGTATGTGTATGGGATGTTTTGTTGATTTTGGGAGGCCTCGGTTTGGGGGTCGGGTGCGGGGGAAGACGCCCCCTATACGAGCCCCCAAAACCGAACATTTCTCGTGAGGCAATGTTCGCTTCCCGTGTTCACTCGCACATCGCGTCCAAAATTTCGAATATTACCGTTCAAAAGAGCTTGAGATTCCCGAGAATTACTGAAATTCCGCCGTTTGCGGAGTAGTCTGACACACAATGACTACATTCTCGCATAACGTGGAGGACTTATGACCGACGTCAACGGCACCGTGGCTGCCATCCGTACCGGACTCGAATCGAATCTGATCGTGCACGACGAGCAGGTTGTGTTCCAGGGCGACGATGAGGCCCATTTCACCGTGATTCAGGCCAACGTGAGCCTGGGCAACGTCGAAGACGGCAATGCGGCCGGCCTTATCGACACGAAGTCCGAGCTTGATGAAGAGGCCAAACTCGATGCGGAGTCCGTTGAATCCGATGTGGATCGCGATGCCGAGGGCAAGCGACGGGTGCATCCCATCTTCTTCGCGCAGGTCAACGGCGGACAGCCCGGTGCCGTGTGCATCGCCGTGCATGACGGTCGTCTGCTGCTCGCCCGCCACTGGCGCATCGCCACCGATTCGTTCGAATGGGAGTTCCCGCGCAGCATGGGCGCTCCCGGCGAAGTCTCCGGTGCCACCGCGGAACGCGAACTGGAAACCGAAGCCGGCGTGAAGGCCACGTCGCGCCGCCTGCTCCAGATGATGCATGCCGACACCTGCAAGCTGCGCGATTCCATCGCCGTGGTCGAGCTCGCCGTGGACTCCGAATCGCTTGACGAAGCGGGCGTACTCGCCGACGGCAGCCTCGCCGGCCTGGACGACCTCGATGGAGCCACCCTCGCATGGCTCACCCCCGAAGAAATCGACACCATGATCGCAGAAGGCAACATCATGGACGGCATCACGCTCGCCTCCTATCTGATCTGGAAGACCCGCCGCGAAGCGGATGAAGCCGTAGAAGAGGAGTAATCGCCGCCGCAGTGCGGCGTCTCAGTGCCCCTGACGTCGATACTTCTCCTCGGTGGCGGCCTTCGCGGGGCGCCACCACTCCTCATGCGAGCGATACCACTCGATCGTCTCATCCAGACCCCGCGCAAAATCCGCGTGCTGCGGTCGCCAGCCCAACTCCCGCATGATCTTCGACGCATCGATTGCATATCGGCGATCACCACCCGGCCGATCGTTCACATGATCAAACGCATCCTCCGGCAGGCCCATCCGTTGCAGAATCATGCGCAGCACATCGATGTTGCTGCGCTCGCCGTCAGCGCCGATCAGGTACGTCTCGCCAACCCGACCATGCGTGAGGATCCGCCACACGGCATCGCAATGATCATCCACATGAATCCAATCGCGCACGGCCAGTCCCTGACCATACAGCTTCGGGCGAATCCCGGCGAGGATGTTCGTGATCTGCCGCGGAATGAACTTCTCCACATGCTGATACGCGCCGTAATTGTTCGAACAATTCGAGATCGTCGTCGCCAATCCATACGTGCGGTGCCACGCGCGAACCAGATGATCGCTTGCCGCCTTCGACGCCGAATACGGGCTCGACGGGTTGTATGCCGTGGCCTCCGTGAACTTGCGCGGTTCGTCGAGGGCGAGGTCACCGTACACCTCGTCGGTGGAGATGTGGTGGAAGCGGATGTCGTGGGTGTGGGTGGCGCTGGGGGTGTGGGAGTCGCCGCCGATGCCACACGCACAGTGCGCGTTCCTCTCCTCCCGTTCGTGACGCACCGCCTCGAGCAGCGTCCATGTGCCGGTCACGTTGGTGGTGAGGAAGGGTGATGCGTCGAGGATCGAATTGTCGTTGTGCGATTCCGCGGCGAAATGCACCACTGTGTCGATGTCGTGATCGTGCAGGATGCGTTCGACGAGCG
This sequence comes from Bifidobacterium tissieri, assembly GCF_002259645.1. Classification (GTDB taxonomy): domain Bacteria; phylum Actinomycetota; class Actinomycetes; order Actinomycetales; family Bifidobacteriaceae; genus Galliscardovia; species Galliscardovia tissieri. Next base: position 3,365 of record NZ_MWWV01000008.1, on the reverse strand, counting down.
GACGGTCGCAGATGTCGCCGTGGATGAACGTGAGCTGGTTCGGATCGATGCCGTTGAGGCTGGCGCGGTTGCCGGCGTAGGTGAGCGCGTCGAGCACCACCATGTGCGCGTCCGGATGATGTGCGGCGGTCCAATGCGCGAAGTTTGCGCCGATGAAGCCTGCGCCGCCGGTGATCAGCAGATTGTGGGGTGTGTGCGTGGGAGCCATAGCCATGAGGCCCATGATATTCGTTGGGGTGCGATGGGTGCCGGGTGCGGGGCGATGGGGGTTGGGATGGGGTGGCATCGACAATACTGCAGCATCATCCATTGGGAATCATGCGTTGAGACGTTGAGGCTGAGACATCGAGACAATATATGGCATCGTTGGTTACCGGAACGATCACGTCAGGGGATACGAGGGTATATTGGGCACTATACGTCCGATTTCGGGGGGATGCGGCGGGCTCCTGCGAAGGCGCCCGACTCGCGAGGATCGGAAGATCGATCAGGGAGATCGAGAAGGTCAAGTGTCAACGGAGGTTACCATGACCGAGGTCAACGGCGGTGCGGACGATGCCATGACGGCTATTCGCTCCGGGCTGGAATCACAGATGATCGTGCACGACGAGAAGGTCGTGTTCCAGGGGGATGACGAATCCCAGTTCACCGTGTTCCAGACGGATGTGAGCGTGGACGGCGAGTCGAACGACGGTGAGGGCGACGGTGAAGGGGCTGGCGATGGCGCGCCCCGGACGCATTCCGTCCTGTTCGCACAGGTGCGTGGCGGGCAGCCGAGCGCGGTGTGCATTCCCGTGCGTTCGGACGGTCGTCTGCTGCTGGTGCGGCATTGGCGTATCGCCACTGATTCGTTCGAATGGGAGTTCCCGCGCAGCATGGGCGTGCCAGGTGAGGTTTCCGGTGCCACCGCCGAGCGTGAGCTGTTCGCCGAAGCCGGCGTTGGTACGGACGGGCGTCGCCTGCTGCAGATGATCCACGCTGATACGTGCAAGCTGCGTGACTCCGTGGCCGTGGTTGAGGCGAAGGTGAGCGACGAGGAGATTCAGGCGGGGGCTGAGGCTGCTGCTGATGGCGCGCAGGGTGCGCAGCCAGTGCGGGCGGTCGATGATCCCTTCCGCGCCGATGTCGATGACACCGATTCCCGTCTCGCATGGCTCACGCCTGAGGAGATCGACACGATGATTGTCGAGGGCAACATCATGGACGGCATCACGCTCGCTGCCTACCTGATCTGGAAGATCCGCCGCTAGAGGTGCGTGGTTTGGTCAGCTGGCTGGGCGGGGTGGTCGGGCTGGCTGGACTGGGCGGTCGGCTGGCTGGGCGGGGTGGTCGGCTGGCTGGACTGGGCGGTCAGCTGGGCTGGGCGGGGTGGTCGTCAGACAGGGGGCACGTGGAATGTGGAACCTGCCTGACCGTCGATGCCCGACGAGGACGCGACGGTGAGGGGCGGGCGGAACGTGGAACCTGCCTGACCATGTCCGTCGGTCGTCCTCCGGTGTCGGCTGCCCAGCCGCCCGTTGACGTTGAACCTCATCTATTTGTTGGTCCGTAGGTCCGGAACCAAACGTCAACTATCGAACTCCGGTGCTCGGGCTATCCATCACCGCATCTCATCACTTAATCTTTGCCCACATACTGAGCACCCATATTCCTTAGTGTGATCACACTAAAAAATATGGGTGTTGAAATTTCAACGTTTTGAGGGTGTGGGACGTTAGTGTGAGCTCACACTAACGAGGACTCGGGGAGGGGCTCACACTCGCGAGGACTCGGGGAGGGGCTCACACTCGCGAAAGAACGGCGGCAGTATCCTTGTGAAAACTCGCGCGATCAGTCGGTGAATTCGATGCGTAGGATGTCGGCGATGGCGTCGGCCAGGCGGGCGTGGTTCTCGGGGTCCATGTGCAGCTTGTCGGCGTCGCTGGCTTCGGCCACGGTGGCGGCGTCGAGGAACATCCAGTCGTTCCGCTCCGCGACCTCGCGATAGAACGGTGCCAGACGATGTGAGCGCTCCACGGCATCTTCATCGAAGCCGACGTACGGACTGCGGGAGATCCCCGGCTTTACCGCGATCGGTGACACAAGCAGAATCTTCGGGGCCGGACCGCAGCCGCCATACGGATAGTCGCGGATTGCGGCACATACCTGTTCGGCAGCGGCGGCGATGGTGCGCGGCGACGCGTGGAAGATCTCCTTGAGATCATTCGTGCCGAGGCTGACGATCGCGCAATCGAGCGGGCGGTGCGACTGCAGCACGATCGGCAGGGCCTGAATGCCTGAACGTCGGGGTTCCATCGGGTTGTCGAACACCGTGGTCCGGCCACCCATGCCTTCCTCGATCACGCGCCATTCCGGGCTGAGCATGGTGGCGAGACGGCCGGTCCAACGCACGCCGAACGGGTGGCGGGTGCCCGGCTGGGCGGGATTGGTGCCGAACGTGTTGGAGTCGCCGAAGCAAAGTAGGTTCTTCATGCTTCACACTGTACTGGCCGGCGAGGGAGTCTGCCGCTGTTGCCCGTGTTTGGACCGGGCTCGGATCTTATTTGGGTTTGGGCTTGGGGAGGAGCGTAGGGCGTGTGACGGATGATTCATTCGGCTTGAGCTTCAGCAGAATCATTTTCGTTTGATGCTGGCTTGAGTTTCATCAGTACCACGGCTGAGCCCCGTCTCATTCCGTCTGGACTGGTCTGATCCTATCTAGATTCCACCGATTTGCCTAACCTGGCTTCGCTAGGCGGATATGGCTCTGTCTAGTTCGAGCGGATAGTTGACGTATGTCTCGGGGGATGGTTGACGGGGTGTCCTAGGGCATGGTTGACGTATGTCTCGGGGCATGGTTTACAGGTCGGTGCTGGTTGATTGGTGTATGGACACACAATCACAGCAGCAGACACCAGCGCATTCCAATGATGATGGCCCCGCGGCCCGTAGCGAGTTCCTGCGCAACAAAGCCATCGTCAACGCGATCCTCGCGGGCATGCCGGTCGCCGAGGCCGCCCGGCGCCACGGCGTCACCAGGCAGTGGGCGAACGAGCTGAGACGCAGGTACGGCGAGGAGGGAGAGAAAGGTCTCCTGCCCCGCTCCAGGCGCGCGCGCCGTATCGCCAACAGGACCGGGAAGGAGACCAGGGAGCGGATCGTCGCGCTCCGGCGCGAGCTGGACGCCGCCGGTCTGGACTCGGGGCCGGAGTCCATCGCCGCCAGGCTGGAGCGCGAGGGCGTCAGGCCTCCGGCGAACTCCACGATCCACCGCATCCTCAAGCAGGCGGGCCTGGTGCGCCCCGAGCCGAGGAAGCGGCCCAGGTCCTCGTACGCGAGGTTCGAGGCCGCGCTGCCCAACGAGACGTGGCAGTCGGACTTCACCC
>NZ_MWWV01000007.1 GCF_002259645.1 Bifidobacterium tissieri | reverse complement strand
GCAATGGCTCGCCGCCCGGCACCTCGCGCGCGGTCTCGACGAGCTCAACGCCCAGCTCGACGAGTTCCGCCGCGAGTACAACGAGGAACGCCCCCACCGGGCCCTGGGCCGCCGCACCCCCAAGGAGGCGTACGAGGCCAAGGGCAAGGCCGGCCCCGACCCCGAGATCGCCGCCCGCGAACAGGCCAGACGCGACGAGGAGGAACACCGCGAGGCCGAACGCGTGACGGCCCCGAGACGCAGGCCCGTCCCGGCCGCCGAACGCACGGAGCCCGAGCCCGTGGACGTGACCGTCCCGGCCCGCACGCACAAGACCGACCGACGCGGATGCGTCACCCAGCAGGGCGGCGTCGCTCCGCTGCGCCGCATCATCGTCAACATCGGCAGGGAGAACGCCGGCAGGACGGTGGAACTGGCCATCGACCACGGCATCGTCACCGTCACCGACACCGCCACCGGCGAGATCCTCGCCGACCAAAGACTCGACACCACACGCGAATACCAATACCGCAGGCCACCGGCGAACGACAACGATGCCCCAGGACAGCAGTAAAGCATGCCCCAGGACACCCCGTCAACCATGCCCCGAGACACCCGTCAACCATGCCCCGAGACAATACAGTTGGAATTGCAACGTTTTAGGCAGGTTACGATTTAGTGTGAGCTCACACTAACGCAGGCCCTCACACTAACGAATGCGGCGACCGGCGCACCAGACCGAGTCGACCTGCCAGTCGGCGGGATTGAGCAGCAGCACGTCGGCCGCATAGCCGGTGGCGAGCAGGCCGATCGGCGCGCCGGTCACCGGATTGGCGTGATCGAAACCGAGTGCCCTGGCCGGCGTGAGCGTGGCCGCCTCCACCGCCGACACCGGGTCGATGCCCAGTTCGAGTACGGCACGACTGACCGCGCGTTCCAGCACGAGCGTGGATCCCGCGATCGCGCCGTTCGAGACCAGCCTCGCATGACCATGCTCCACGTTCACGTCGAGCGCGCCGAGCAGATAATGTCCGTCAGGACAGTCGGTGGCGGCCATCGCGTCGGTGACGAACGCAGTACGATGCGGCGCAAATCCGAACGACAGCGCGACCATCGGATCCTGCACATGGAAACCGTCGTTGATCAGCTCGATCGTGATGCGCGGGTCCTCCACGGCTGCGGGGATCGGGCCCGGCTTGCGGTGATGCATGCCGTTCATCGCGTTGAACATGTGCGTCATGATCGTCGCGCCTTCGTTGAACGCGCGCTTGGCGGTCTGGTAGTCGGCGGAGCAGTGACCGACCGCGGGCTTGACCCCGGCGGCCGCGAACCGCTTGATTGCGTCGATGCCGTGGGGCAGTTCGGGGGCGATCGTGATCTGGCGCAAGCACCCGTCGGACGCATCGAGCAGCTGGTCGACGAGCTCGGGCACCGGATCTCGCAGGCATTCGGGGTCGTGCGCGCCCTTGCGTTCGAGGGCGAGGAACGGCCCTTCCAGATGCGCGCCGAGGATGTCAGGGCGGCTCGGCATCAGCGATCGGACCGTGCGCAGGTTTTCGCAGATCGTGTCGATGGGGTTGGTGATGAGGCTGAGTACCTGTCGCGTGGTGCCGTGGACCATGTGTCCGGCGCGGGCAGTGACGATGCCGTCCGCCCCGTCGTCGAAGGAGGTCCCCCAAGCCCCGTGCGCGTGGATGTCAACATATCCGGGGGTCATGATCGCGCCGCGCGCATCGATGATGGGCAGATCGTCGGGTGCCGCCGTAGATTGTGATTGCGACGATGTTTGCGACCGTACCCGTTCCACCGCTTTGGCGAACGCGTCGGCCATATCGTCGGTGCCGCCGGCCTCAACGTCGATTTCGGCACCTTCCGCGACGATCACACCGTCGCGCACCACCAGCCAGCAATGATCCTGCACACCGCGCGCATCGATGCGTCGAGCATTGCGGATCGCAAACGATCCAGCCGGCCGCGCGAGCACCTCGCCGATGTGTGCGACCGCCGTCGTGAATGATTCCGTATCTTTCGTAGCGGCTTCCTTTGATTCCATGTCCCGTTTCTTTCCGCCCGATCGTGGATCATCCGTCAGGTTTACGCGCTTGTCCGCCGTCGGTGATGCCGACAACGAGCGCGGACAACGACGACATCCAATCCACATCGGTCCACTGTATTGGGTTTGTATCGGTTCGGCGACACGAACGACGGCTTCCCTGCCGCCAATCAGTCACCAATTTGTCTGACGTCTGACATTATAAAACGCCAACCGAACAACCGCATGCGGCAGGTGTTCGGCCGCGCAATCGCTCAGATACCTTGCCAAGCCGGCTTGTGCGCATATGCCCAGCGGTAATAGTCCTTATTCCGCAACCGCGATGCCGCCGCCTCATCCACGATCACCGTGGCATGCGGATGCAACTGCAGTGCTGACGCCGGGCACAGTGAGCTGACACCGCCTTCCACGGTCTCCGCCACGGCTTCTGCCTTGCCATCGCCAAACGCCATCAGCACCAGATGCCGCGCCTTCATGATCGTGCCGATGCCCTGCGTAATGCAGTGCGTGGGGACCTTATCCACATCACCATCGAAGAACCGCGCGTTATCGATTCGGGTCTGCTCGGTGAGTGTCTTGATACGGGTTCCTGAGGCGAGAGAGCTTCCCGGCTCGTTGAATCCGATATGCCCGTCCGTGCCGATACCCAGAATCTGCAGATCTACTCCGCCAGCGGCCTCAATGGCGGCATCATATTCATGCCCTGCCTCGCGGATCGTATCAAGATTACCGTTGGGCACGTGCACAAGATCCGGAGTGAGACCAATCGGCTCCACCACGGTTCGTGTGATCACACTACGGTACGATTCAGGATGCTCCGGGTCCAACCCGGCGTACTCGTCGAGGGCAAATCCGCGGACCGAGGAGACGTTGATGTGTTCGTCATGCACGATCTTGGCGAGATGCCGATATCCAGCCAGCGGGCTGGATCCGGTGGCAAGGCCCAATACGCAATCGGGCTTGGTTTTGATGAGATCAGCCACGCAACGCGCATAGATCTCACCCGCCTCATCCTGATCCTTCACAATAATGACTTCCGCCATGATGCACTTTCCTTTCTAATTGGTGGTTGGATTGTGATTGTTTGACGATTTCGGCTACGCCGACAACGCGGCTCCGATCGCGCCGACCGGCTCAGTACCCGGCACCAGAAATAACCTGTCGCACAGGTGCAGCGATTCGATGAAACGGCTGTTTTTCTCACGACGGCACAGTTCCTCTTGGATCGCAGCCATTAGCGGTTCACCAGTCCGGGCCGTGCCACCGCCGATCATGATCACCCGAGGATCCACGGTCACGGCAAGAATGTCGATGGCGTCGGCAATAGCACCGATCACCGTTCGCTTCACGTCCATGGCCAACTCGTAGTCAGGGGACGAAGGATCGGACGCCTTGGCGAGCACATCGGGCATGGGAGGATTCGCCTGCGGCCACTGACGGATGATCGCTCCGCCTCCGGCAGCGGTTTCCAGACATCCACACTGCCCACAGGGGCACTGCCATCGGTGACGTTCCACCGGGATATGACCGATCTCGCCGACCACACCGCTTGAGCCATGGTCGAGCCGACCGTTGCGCAGAATCCCCGCCGCCAAACCAGTACCCAAATTCAGGAATGCAACCGTGTCATCCGTGTCATCAGAAATGTTGACATCATGACCGACATGGTTGCCTCCGCCGATCAATGCATAGGCGCCCAAAGCCGCCGCATTGACGTCATTTTCCACGCGCACCGACAGACCGCATGCGGCACCGATTTCGTTCGAAATGTCAAGTCGCGACACATCAAGATTCGCAATATTCTCCACCACGCCGGCGGCACTATCCACACGGCCTGGTGTACCGATACCGACACCGACGAAACGAGACATCCCACTGTCGTTGTCGTCAGAGACGTGCAGCGCCGCCTCGGAATGCATCATCGCATTCACCACCGTGGAAACATCCTCCACCACTTGGCGTTCACCACGTCGCGCCGGCACTCGCACACTGTCAAGCACACGCACACCAACGCCCCCACGCAGAGCGTGCTCGTCTGCATCGACAAGCACGCCTTCTATCTTGGTACCGCCCACATCCACGCCGATGCGCAGTCGGGCAGTTTGGGCGAAAGCGTCAGTCGCCGGACTTACCACTATGTTCGTCTGGGTCATGATGTGATTGTTCTCCTTCCGAGGTGAAGTGCACAACGTCCTCCACCAGACCACGGCTGTGGACGCTGTCAAGCAGACCACGAATCACGGCTACCGCTTGACCCCGCAGCACCAGATCGTCGCCCTGCTGGCAACGATGCAACGATGGGGTATTGCGATAGTCCGCAGAAATGCAGGATTCCAGTTCTTCGCGCATGGATCCGATGAACGCCTCACCGACGATCTCGGGAGGGCCAAACACCGAAACGTCGCTCAAATCCAGCAGGCTTACCGTCATGGCTAATGCACGGCCAAGGCGTTGTCCGGCTTCAGAGAGTATGGCAGTACGATCCTCAGGTTCGGCGTCGATCCGCTCACGCAGATACGATACCGACAGCAACGCTTCGAGACAGCCGCGCTTGCCGCACACGCATCGAGGACCCTTGGGGTCCACGACCACGTGTCCGATCTCACCGGCCGCATATCCGCATCCTTCCACGATCTCGCCGTTTACGCAGACCGCAGCGCCAACACCCTGTCCGATTTTGATAAATACGGAGTCCGCGGAACAGTCGCCAAAGTAGCACTCTCCCAGCAACGCCATATTGGTGTCGTTGGACACCACCGCGGGAACATGGAACCGAGTCTCAATACGCTGCCTGAGAGGCACATTCGTCCATCCAAGATTGACGGAGCGAATTACGGTACCGTCCTGTCCCACCACGCCAGGGACGGACACTCCCATGCCGAGTAGAGGACGGTCAGTCATGGATAGCAGTTTTTCGCAGAGTTCCCCTACGATTTCGAGCGGCACATCGCCCATGTTCTCGCAGGGAATCTCCACACGGTCGACAATTCGACCACATAGATCCACCAGCGCCCCGCGAATCACGAACTGCTGAGTGAGATCGATGGATACGATACGCCAGCCATCCGGGTCAACCACCAACATAACGGATCGTTTGCCACGGCCAGAGCGGCTGTCCACACCGGTCTCACGTAGCAGCCGGTTCTCCGTCATTTCGCCCACCACTTCGCTGATCGCCATACGGGACAACCCCACACGACGGCCAAGTTCGGCGCGGGACATCTGTTCCGCGGGGAACAGCAACCGGAAGACAGCCCGGATGTTACGGGCTCGGACATCGGACGGGTCTGACTTCAACGTTTTGGGCATAGTCTCTCCTTGGAGCTCTCCGTGAACACCGGCTTCAAGATTGCCGGACCATCCCATTGTCCGTTGAGGCGCGCCCAAATCCGCCATCGCTGTCGCATTATTCGACCATGAATAGTCATGCGACAACGATATGCGAGGTTCGGCAGCGCGTTCGACACACATCGTCGTCCTTTCCATACGAAAACCGCTAGGCGACATCGCCTAACTGCACCTTTTATGTCAACTACATTTACTTTATATCACATAATTGTATATTTTGCCATCCAGTACGCATAGACATCGAAGCCGAAAATCCTCAAAAGACCTCACATAGCAAGAATCTTCCGCAAGGGAATTTTTTGTAAAGACACAATACAATAAAGCAATCAAGAGAACAGCACCCCAACTCACATGGCCTATACTGATGCTCATGAACGACTGCTTTATCTCGCGCGATTTCGTCAACGACGACGCCAACGCAACCATCTCAGATTATGGCGCACATGTACTGGAATGGGCTCCGAACGGTCAGCCCAGCGTGCTGTGGCATCCCAAGGCCGTGCATCTCTCCGCAGGAACCGCCATCCGTGGCGGCATCCCCGTGATCTTCCCCTGGTTCAACTCCGGCTTCGTCGACGGCCACATCGCCAGCAAGAACCCCAAGCACGGCTTCGGACGCATCTCCTTCTGGCATTACGACAAGGACACAAGCACCGACGCATTCGCCCGATACACACTCGACTCCGCCGACGGGCACCCGGACTGGCTCGCCACACTCAGCGGGTCAACGGAACGCCCGGCCGCGTTCAACGCCACGTACGAAGTGCACTGCGGCGCGGAATTCCAAGCTTCACTGACCGTGACGAATACCGGTGACATGCCGTTCATCTACGAATCAGCGCTTCACACGTACTTCGCCATCGGCGACATCGAGCACGTACAGGTAAGCGGACTGGAAGGCACCGAATTTCTCGACACCACACTTGACGACGACCCGAAACGAGTACAGGCCGACGAGCCGATCACCTTCGACGGCAATATGGTCGACCGCATCTACTTCGCCGGCGGCGAGAACAGGCATGATGTGGTTCGCATCCTCGACGAGCGTCTGGGGCGCATGATCACGGTCGGCAAGAGCGGCTCGAAGAACACCGTGGTCTGGAATCCGGGAGAGGACGCCGGCAATGCGATCGGCGACATGGAAGCCGGCGAATGGCGTAGCTTCGTCTGCGTGGAGGCCGCCAACTGTCGGGACAACGCGACGACACTCAACCCCGGTGAGTCCGCCACGTTGAGCCAGACCATCCACGTGGAGTAGGGCTGCCGAAACCGATCAACGAAAACATCACAGTCATAACGCCTGCTGGCGGACCTCCACTCGGTTCGCCAGCAGGCGTTATGCATTCCCACGAAACCGTACCAAGACGAAGACTTCACCAAGACTTGCGTACAACGATTGAACCCACGCGTAGCCCCGAACAAGAGACGACAGCCAAACAGACATGCAGTGAATGATCCGCCGAACCGCCACACCCTCATCGCTTCACAACAGAGCATAAACATCAATATCGGTTACAAATAAGAGCCATAGAAGACATCACCCCCTGCAATCCTTCAATTACACATCGGCAACAATGGCTTAATTTCAAAGAAACACAGGCTTTTCTACAGTGAGACTCGTTGACATTTCTCAAATGTCATCTTTCTTTACATTTTCGTGTATACTGGGTTCAACGTTGGGACCGGGAAACCTAACGCACAGCTCAAAGGAGAGATCATGACATCACAGGAAGTCCTACCCGCCAAGGTGCGCAGCGCGGAACGCTACGCCACCACCTTGGCCCTCATCGTCACACTCGGTCCGTTGTTCTACGGTTTCGAAGGCATGGTGCTCAATGGTGCCATCAGCGCCGTCGGCACAGAATTCCAGCTCGGATCATTCGCCAAAGGCGTCGCCGGAGCCGCCGGCATCATCGGCGGTCTGATCGGATCCGTCATCGCCGGCCGTCTGTCTGATCACATCGGACGCAAAACCGTACTCATGTGTGCCGGACCATTGTTGCTGTTCGAAGCCATCTTCGGCGCATTCTCCCCGTGGCTTGGCGGCTACTTCTTCCTGCTGTTTTGCCGCGTGTTAGGCGGTATGGGATTCGGCGCGGCAACTACCGTGGCCCCCGGATATGTAGCCGAGATCTCCCCCGCTCGCATTCGCGGCCGATTGATTTCGTTCCGTCAGCTTGCCATCATTCTCGGCCTGCTGTTCGCCGCTATCGTGAATCTGGTCGTTACCAATATCGCCGGTTCTTCCACCGCTGAAATGGCATTCGGCCTCAAGGCATGGCAGTTCATGTTCCTGTTCCTGCTTATCCCCGCGATTTTCTACATCGTGCTCACTGCGATCATCCCCGAATCTCCGCGGTATCTGGTCGCCAAGGGACGCACCGAGGAAGCCGCCAAGGTACTTGCCAAGGTCACCGGCCGCGATGATGTACCGGCACAGGTCGCCGCCATTCACGCCTCGCTGGGCGAGGAAGGCACTGAGCGCATGGGCATGATCGCCGTACTGAAGTCGCAATGGAAGGGACTCGTGTTCGTGGGCATGGCGCTCGCCGCCTTCCAGCAGCTCACCGGCACCAACGGCATTTTCTTCTATTCCAACACGCTGTTCGAATCCGTGGGCATCCCTGAGTCTGCAGCATTCCAGCAGACTCTTATTCTCAGTGTGTTCAAGATCATCGGCGTAACCACCGGCATCCTGCTTGTGGACAAGGTAGGACGCAAGCGCATGCTGATCTACGGCGGCACGTTGATCTTCATCTCGCTCGCCGTGGTGGCTACCGTATTCACCATCGCCCCCAAGGGGCCCAATGGCCCGGACATCAGCGGCAGCCCGATCCTCGGTTTCGCCGCAGTGGCGGCACTGTGCTGCTTCCTGCTTGGATTCACCTCCTCGTGGGGACCGATCTTCTCCGTGATGATGGGAGAGATGTTCCCCAACCAGATCCGCGGTAGCGCCATGTCGCTCGCCTCGGGAGCAGACTTCTTCGTGAACCTCGTGGTCGTGCTGATGTTCCCATACCTGGTGGCCTGGTCCCCGTCGTTCACCTACTGGATGTACTGCTTCTTCGGCGTGATGGCCGTGATCTTCGCCAAGAAGTACCTGCACGAGACCAGCGGCAAGTCACTGGAGGATATGGGATGATCCCGGCGGGCTCCACCCTCCGGAGGTTCTTTCCACCGGATGGAGCCACTATACGACGTGCGTGATGGGGCAAACCCGTGCGGCATCCCATCACGCACTCCCCTCCCATCAGCCACCAACGCAACTATTGTCAATCACAAGCCAATCATTTCGCCACACCAAGGAGCACCAACCATGTCCGAACCCATAACCGCCATCCAGCGCATCATCCCCGCCAACGTACGCAACGTCATCACGTTCATGACGGACCAGCACCGTATCGACACGCTCGGATGCCTCGGCAACGAACACGCACGCACGCCCAACATCGACAGCCTCGCCGCCGACGGATGTCGTTTCACCAAGGGATTTACTCCTTCCGCCATCTGCACTCCCGCACGTGCATCGATGTTGACCGGGCAACTGCCGTTCAAGCACCAGACACTCGCCAACCCCGAATGGAATATCGCCTACTCCACCGCCATTCCCGAAAACGACTGGACCTACACTCAGGAACTCCATGACCACGGCTACAACGTGGGCATGGTAGGCAAATACCATTGCGGCACCAATCTTCCCGATAAGTTCGGCATGGATGACGACACGTTCTGGGGCGCTGAAAATCCCGTAGCCAACGAGGAGTATGTCGCTTGGCTTGAGGAGAACGGATTGCCCCCGGTCAAGGCGCATGACATCTGGCGAGGCAAACTGCCCGGCAACCGCGACGGTCATATCATTGCGGCCCGACTCGATCAGCCCGAAGAGGCCACATTCGAGCGCTTTATCGCGGACCGATCGATCGCACGACTGCGCCAGTACGCCAAGGATTACAAGGACACCGGCAAACCGTTCAGCCTTGATGTGCATTTCTTCGGCCCACACCTGCCGTACTTCCTGCCTGACGAATGGTTCGATCTGATCGACCCGAATGACGTGACGTTGCCACAAAGCTTCGGTGATTCATTGATCGGCAAGCCGCCCGTGCAGCAGAACTACGCCACCTATTGGTCCACATCGTCGTTCGACAACGACCAGTGGAAAAAGCTCATCGCCGTGTACTGGGGATATGTTGCCATGATCGACTTCGAGATCGGACGCATCCTCGACGTCGCACGAGAACTCGGGCTCATGGATGACACCGCCATGTTCTTCTGCGCCGACCACGGCGAATTCACCGGAGCCCACCGCCTCAACGACAAGGGCCCGGCCATGTATGACGATATCTACCGCATTCCGTTCATCGCGCGCATTCCTGGTGTGACGCATGGCAACGTGTGCGATGAATACGTATCACTGATCGACATCCCCGCCACGATCATGGATATCGCCGGCATTGATCCTGCGCTTGTGGAGGATGGCCGTCCGCTCACCGCGCTCGCTCACGGTGATGACGTGCCCGATTGGCGCAAGAACATCGTCTGCGAATTCCATGGTCTGCACTTCCCCATTCAGCAGCGTATGATTCGCACCGATGATTTCAAACTCGTCATCAACCACGAATCGATGGATGAACTCTACGATCTGCGTTGCGATCCGTATGAATTGAACAACGTATACACCGTGCCCGCGTACGACGAGATCCGACGGAATCTGGCTGCCGAACTGTACCGGCAGCTACGCGAACGCGGTGACAGCTCGTTCGCCAAGTGGATGGCAGCGATGACCGACTTCGACATCCCCCTGGAGAACACAGCACGATCCGATTGGGATTCCGTGGCGAAGTAGCGGACTTCGCAAACACCCTGAACCACAGTCCCGCATCATGAACGGAGGACGGCAATGACCACGGCGACGCTCGCTTCCATCAGCAACAGCGAGGTACAAGCGGCAACTGAGGAATTAACGACGAACCAGACGCCAGCGACTCTTCAGCGCACGCCGCTCACCCGCCGACGTCTGCCGTTCTCCGTAGTTGCCAAACCCACCGGTGCCGCCTGCAATCTCGACTGCCAGTATTGCTTCTTCCTGTCAAAAGAACTGCTGTATAACGCTCAACGACAGCAGATGAGCGAAGCCACTCTGGAACGGTACGTTGCCGAATATCTGGCCGCCAGCCCTGATGGTGAAGTCACCATGCTGTGGCAGGGCGGCGAGCCCACATTGCGTGGACTACCGTTCTACCGTCGTCTGATAGAACTGTGCGAACAGTATCGACGCCCCGACCAGCACGTGGTGCACGCCATGCAGACCAACGGAACACTCATCGATGAAGAGTGGGCCGAATTCCTGCACAAGCACGACGTGCTGGTCGGAGTGTCGATCGACGGCCCGGCTGAATGCCACGACGCCTACCGACTCAACCGGGCCGGACGCGGGACACACAGCATGGTGATCCGGGGATGGCGGCGACTGCAAGACGCCGGCGTACGCTGCAATATCCTCTGCACCGTACATCATGCGAACGAACGGCACTCTCTGGATGTGTACCGGTACTTCCGCGATGAACTCGGAGCGGAATATCTACAGTTCATTCCGATTGTGGAGCGCGTGGATCCAGAGCAACTCAACCGGGTAGAACATGGCGGATGGCGGGCCACCGGCACACGACGTAATACGAACAATGGCGACCAAGGCGGCTCCTGCCATCAGGTCGGACTGCTCTATCGTCAGCACGGTGACGCAGTTACATCACGATCTGTGAAACCCGAAGCATACGGCAATTTTCTTAACACGATCTTTGACGAATGGATCACCCACGATGTGGGACGTGTATTCGTGCAGGATTTCGACGCAGCACTTGGCGCACTGTTCGGGCAATATTCGGTCTGCGTGCATGCCCCCGAATGCGGCACCAACATGGCGCTGGAATTCAATGGCGACGTATATGCCTGCGATCACTGGGTCGAACCTGATTGGCTTGTCGGCAACATCAATGACAGCGATTTCGCTTCACTTGCCGGAACACAGCTCATGCAGCAATTCTCGCTGAAGAAGCACGCACAATTACCCGATCGGTGCCGCACCTGTCCATTCCTACGCATGTGCAACGGAGGATGTCCAAAAGACCGGTTCGTAAGTCCCGACGCCATGGCAGGCAACGACACTGTTGCGGCAAAGACAGCGGAGACAACAAATGGCGCATCACAGAACTTGCAGAATTACCTCTGCCCCGGATTCGCAAAATTCTACGGTCATATCCGACCGGACATGATCGGCATGGCCAGACTACTGCGTGCCGGGCGCGCTCCCTACGAAATCATGAATCCAGACGTACGAGCCAAGGTCCGCGCAAAGACAACACGATAATCCTCATAATGACGCCCACCGTGCTCGCGATGACATTCCGTCCCCGCTCCTCAACATCGCAATCAAATCGCAACCCGGAAGGATGACACATGGTTGATTTGGCGCTCGCATTGGTGATCGGTCTTGGCGTAGGCGTGGTCGTAGGCGCTTTGGGAGCCGGCGGAGGCATTCTATCGGTGCCGGTGCTTGTATATCTGCTCGGACAGGAGCCGCACGCTGCATCCGCTGGCTCGTTGGTGATCGTGGGTCTGACAGCATTGACATCATTGGTGCCTCACGCCCGTACCGGTCATGTACGTTGGAGGGACGGACTGATTTTCGGCGTGCTCTCATCTGTAGGCACCGTTCTTGGCTCTCGTCTTTCAGTGATGGTGGATTCACAGGTACTCATGTTGCTGTTCGGCGTGCTTTTGATCGTCGTGGGGATCATGATGATTCGTAAGGCTCGACGTCTCGCTGCGGCCGCGAAGGACCGGATGACAGAGGTTCACGTCGGCGATGGCAGCAACGGTGAAAGCAGTGGCAGCGAAACTGGCAGCAATTCGACCAAGGCAACCGCTGTTCCATCCGGGACTCGGCGGAGAGGCGGATTACCCATGCTGATCCTGTGCTCCACTGCCACAGGATTCCTTACAGGATTCTTTGGGGTGGGAGGCGGATTCGCCGTAGTACCGATGTTGGTACTTGCCCTTGGCTTTGGAATGCGAGAGGCATCCTCCACATCTCTGTTGGTCATGACGATCGCATCAGCCACGGGACTGCTGTCCCGTATCGGCACCGATATTCACATCGACTGGCCAATCGTGCTGCTATTCGCCGTAGCCTCGATGATCGGCGGGCAAATTGGCGCACCGGCCTCGCGCAAAGTCAAGGAATCCACGCTCACGATGCTGTTCGGCATCCTTCTTCTGCTCGTATCCATCGGCACCTTGACCTCCACCATTCTGGAAATGGTATGAGTGCAGACACACCGCGTTGGACTTCTTTATCTATCTATCTTCAAGTTCTGAAGTAGTTTTGGGCTTTCGCAACCGTCAATCTCCAGGTTCTGAAGTCTCCACGCAGGAAGCCCAGAGTATAGAGGCTGGAATTCCAACGTTTATACTCCGGGCTTTGCTATTTCATACTTCAGAACTTGGAGATTGATGGTCGCGGAGTCGTGAAAATACTTCAGAACTTGGAGATTGCTTTCCAGCAGAGCCAATTGGACGCATGTCATCCGCCAAAAGCCAACTGCCAACTGGACCATAAGGCCACGGAAGGCATCAAGGCAGAGGGCGGACCGAGAACCGCTCTCCCCTCCCCCATACGAAAAGGGGGCGTACCCATTCAGGAGCAGGACCGGGATCGGTCTTGTGTGAACGGGTACGCCCACTTCTAGGTTTCTAGATTGATTGTCTAGATTGATTGCTTACTAGTCGCGCTTGGCGGAGAGGCGGACGGCTCCGAATCCGGCACCGACCAGCAGGACCACCACGGCCGCCACGATCGCCACATCCGCGCCGGTCTTGGCCAGCCCGTTACGGGAGGTCTTGGCGGCGGGCTTCGTCGTGTTGTTCGATGCACCCGTGTTCGGCGAGCCCTGGTTCGGAGCGGCAACAGCCACATCCTCACCAACCGTCACCGGCAGCTCGGCCTTCAGCTCCGTGCCATCGATGGTGGAGGTGACGGTGATCGTCACGGTGCCATTCTCGTGAGCGAGCAGGGTCTGCTCGTTGAAAGCCACGGTGGCGGTGTTGTTCTGCGCCTCGTTCGAGTCGGTCTTCTCGGCGAAGCTCACGATCTGCGGGTCGGAGGACTTCCAGTAGACCGGAGTGCCTTCGAGGTTCTTGCCCTCACCCACGGCCCACACCTTCTGGGAGGCACCCTTCTTGAGCTTGAGCGACGTGATCTTCTTGCCGTTGGTGTCGGTGAAGTAGAGGGCGGGCTTGACCACCTGGCCGTCGCGCACGGCGACCGGCAGCTCGGCCTTCAGTTCCTTGCCGTTGACGGTGGCGGTCACGGTGATGACCACGTTGCCGTCCTTGTGAGCGAGCAGGGTCTGCTCGTCGTAGCCGACGACGGCACGGGCGCCGCTCTTACCGGTCTGAGCATCCTTCGGCTTGAAGCTCACGATGGTGGGGTCGGAGGACTTCCAGTAGACCGGAGTGCCTTCGACGTTCTCACCCTTGACGTAGGCGCGCACGATCTTTTCGTCGTTCGGCTTCAGCGTCAGGGACTCAAGGGCGTTGCCGTTCTCGTCACCGAGTGCGATGGCAGGCTCGATCGGCTGCGGCTGCTCGCCAGCGGCAACCACCTTCAGCGGCACGGTCACCGTGGTGCCATCGGTCGCACCGGTCACGGTCAGCGTCGCGTCGCCAGTGGCCAGATCAGCCGGCACGGTCACCTTGAGCGTGGCAGAGTCGCCATCCTTCACGGCAGCCGTTCCGACCGTCGCGTCGCCGATCTTCGCGGTCAGCGCGGTCTCGGCGGGCACGCCCAGCGAGGTGAGCGTGAGCTTGGAGAACTTCAGCTCGAACGAATCGCCGGCCTTCACTTCACCGGTCGGCAGTCCGGTCACGGCCACGGCACGACGGTCGTAGCGCGGGGCGAGCGGAGAGTTCTTGCCGATGTACTCGATCCATGCGTCACGATCCACCAGACCGGTGTCCTTGGTGTTCTTGCCCTGGGCGAAGGCACGGAAGTTGTCGCCGCCCTGCAGCAGGAAGCTGAACGAGCCGATGCGGTATTCCTTCGCCGGGTCGAGCGGCTGGCCGTTCACGGTCACCGAGGTGATGTGCTCGCCCTGCTTGGCGTCAGGATCGTAGGTGTAGGACACGTTGTGCGACAGCCCCAGCTGCAGGTACGGGCGAGACGGCGTAGAACCGTCGGTCGTGGTCTGCCACTGCTGCTCCAGGGCCTCCTTGAACTGCGCGCCGGTGAGCGTGGTGGTCCACAGGTTGTTGAGGAACGGCAGCACGGCGTTGGCCTGCGAGTAGGTGATCGAGCCGTCGGCCGCCAGCGTGCAGGAGGCATTGTCGCCGGTCTTGCAGAACTCGGCGCGCAGACCGCCGGGGTTCACCACGCCGATCTCAGCGCCACCACGGTCCGGGGAGGACAGGGAGTCGAGCAGGGAGTCGGCCACGAGGTTGCCCATCGTGGATTCGCTGCCACGGTCGTCACGCTTGCCGTCCTTGAACGCGGTGGTGATGTCGGCGGACACCGAACCCACCTTCTTGTTGCCTTCCTCGGCACCCTTGGCCACGGCGGCGTCCACGATCTTCTTGACGTTCGCGGTCACGCCGGACTTGTCGGCGGCGGCGAGCTGGACGTCGAAGTCGGCCTTGCTCACGCCTTCCGGTGCGGTCGGGGCGGCCACATTACCGGACTTCTCGTAGCTCACGGTGTGGTTGGTCTTGTTGTAGTTGAGCACGACCTGGCCGACGTTCGCGGCGTAGCTTCCGGTCTGGATGACCGGACGGTTGTTGTGTGCGGCGTCAGTGTAGGAGTACTTCATGTGCGTGTGCGCGGTGAAGATGGCGTTGACGGACGGATCGGTGTCGTCGACGATGTGCTTGAACACCGGGCTGGAGGCCTTCTGCTCGTCGATCGTGGGCTTGGCGGTCTTGTCGTCCTCGTTGGCGGGCGCACCCTCGTGGTATTCGGCCACGAGCACGTCGGCCTCGCCGTTGTCTTCGTTACCGTCGGTGAGCTGCTTGGCCACACGGTTCACAGCCTCGACCGGGTCGCCGAAGGTGATGTCCGCGATGCCGCCGGGCGAGACCAGCGTTGACGTCTCCTCGGTGACGGCACCGATCACACCGACCTTGACACCGTTGACGTTCTGGATGCTGTATTCCTTGAGGGCCGGAGTGGTGGTGCCCTTCTTGTAGACGTTGGCACCGAGGTAGTCCCACTTGGCGTTACGAGCGTTCTCAGCACCGATCACACGGCCGGTGAGGTCGGCGTAGCCCTGATCGAATTCGTGGTTGCCGACGGACGAAGCCTTGAGATCCAAGGCGTTGAGCACGTCGATGGTCGGCTGGTCCTTCTGGATGGACGAGTTGAACAGCGAGGCACCGATGAGGTCGCCCGCGCCGAGGAACAGCGACGAATCCGGGTATTCAGCCTTGAGCTGCTGCACGGTCGATGCGAACGGCACGGTCAGACCGGTATCGATGCGGCCGTGGAAGTCGTTGACGTTGAGCAGGTTGATGGTGGCGGTGTCGCCCGCGGCCGGTTTGGTCTCGGCGGCCGACGCGGCCTGAGCGGGGACGACCACCGCGGCGAGCAACATCGCGGTCGCCAGCAGTCCTCCCTGCATACGCTTGATGATTCCCATGTGTTCTTCCTCTCTGTAGGTTCGCCACGCATCCGATGATCCGCGCGAAAGTACAAATAGACATAATCACGGTATGTCCATATCGACAACGAGATACGGCAGGAAAATAAAGTCCAGAACAATACCTGATGAACAACAGAAGCCGACTACGTAGTCGCAGTCGGCTTCCATCGCGTATCCCGCCAATTCTCATTGGCAAGCTACGTTGTTGATTATTGAGTTATCAGTTGCGACGACGGTGCGCCATGCGCACGGCGGCGAATCCGACGCCGAGGACCACAGCCACCGCGAGCGCGATGCCGCCAATGGCGACGCCGGTCTTGGAGAGGCCGCCCTTCTTCGCGGACTGTGTGGACTGTCCCTTGGCAGTGGTGTTCGCGTTGCCGGCGTGGTTGCCGGTGTTCGTGTTGCCGTTGGTGGAACCGTTGCCGTTGTTCTGATTACCAGGCTGGTTGCCGCCGGGCTGGTTACCAGGCTGCTGACCGGGCTGCTGCGGGGCGGTGGCCTCGATGTAGCCCATGCGCAGGGAGTGACCGTCGGTCACGGAGTCGTCGGCCCAGAACACCGGCTTGTAGGTCTTGCCGTCCTTGCCGCCGTCGACCTTGGCCGCTTCGGCGTCGGGCGCGATGGCGAAGCCTTCGGTGTTGCCCGAGGCCACGGCGGCCGGCTCCTCATTCAGCTTGGTGAGCTGGAGCGTGCCGTCCGTGCCGAACTCGTAGGTGGCGAGCATGGCCTTGGTGGGCTTCTCCTCGGCGCCGATGGTGTTGTCGCCCTGGGCGAGCAGCTGTCCGTGCTCGGCGTCCCAGGTCAGATCACGGGGTCCGGAGTAGCCGGCGTTGGCGGCGGTCTCCGGCAGCGCGATCTGTGCGACCGGGAAGGCGTTGTCCTGACCGTCCTTGGTGGTCTGGAGGGCGAACGCGTAGATGGCGTTGGTCTTCTCCAGGGCCACGAAGAACAGGCCGCCGTAGCTGTTGCCGAAGCCGTTCGGATCGTAGTCGTGCACGTTCTTCGGGTCCACGTTCACCTTGAACTTCTTGGCGGTGAGCACGGAGTCCGGAATGAACGCCACGCCTTCGACGCCGAGGTTGGCGTCGTCACCGTCGGCGAGCTGCACGCCGAACTGGCTGAGGCCGCCAGTGAGGTTCCACTCGTGCGCGGCGGTGAGATCCTGCGCGCCGTCACCATTGGTGTCGGCGGTCTTGGCGTTCACGTCGTAGCTGAGGATGGACGGACGAGGCTTGTTCTTGTCGGTGTTGTCGCGTTCGGCGCCGATGAACACGCCCTTGTTCGGGTCGCCTTCGATGAGGGTGATGCCCTCGGAGTCGACTCCGCCCTTGCCGTCCTTGAAGTGCAGCTGCTTGCCGCCCTTGGCGGTGCCGTCCTTCGTGAAGCTCCAGCCGTCGTTCGGGTCCTGCTTCCAGGAGCCGGACGCGGCATCGTAGACGAACTTGTTGATGGAGCCGGCGCCCTTCGGTCCGGTGATGCCGAGCGTGGGGTTGAGGTCGTTGTCGGCGGCCCACAGCGTGCCGGGCTTGCCGTTGGCACCGGGCTGGTAGGCCAGTCCGGAGAGGTTGCCGTCGGTGTGCTCGCCGGTGGCCTTGCCGGCACCGAACTCGTCGACGCCGTCGATGGTCTTCACCGTGTCGAGACCGGGCCATGCGGCCACGGCCATCTTGTCGCCGGACGGCTGGTCGGTGCCGCCGCCCTGACCCTGCTTGACCATGGCGTCGGCGTCGGTGTTGGCCACGTAGACGACCTTGCCGTCATCGCCCTTCCAGGTGAACTGCAGGATCTGCTTGCCGGACTTGTCGAACACGCGCACCTGATCGGACTTGCCGAGACCGATGCCGGCGAGCTTGTCGAGGTTGAACTCGGCTTCGCCGCCCGCCTTGATCACGGTGCCGTCGGGCACGGTGTAGATGTGGTCGGCGGAGTCCTTGTCGTCACGGAACGACCATCCAGAGATGTCGACGTCCTTGGTGTTCTTGGAGCCGAGCGTGACGGTGTCGGTGCCGACGTCGATCTTCTTGAGGTAGACGGCGGTGCCTTCGTCCTTGATGGTGTCCTTGAACGTGGGCGGAACCGGGGTTTCGCCGGCCGTGGTCTTGATGCCGACGACCACCGGATCGTGGTCGGAGGCGCGGAACTGGTCGGGCTGGTAGAGGTTCTTCGCGTTGTAGTTGTAGCGCGAGTACTCCAGGGCCACGGATTCCACGGAGTTGATGTTCCAGATGTCGGCGCCGGTGACGTCCTTGAGGGCCGCCTCGTTGGCGAAGATGTGGTCGAGCGAGCCGACGCCACCGTTCGTGTTGCCCTTGTCGTCGGTCACGGTGTACGAGTACGTGTACTTGCCGGTCTTTTCGCTCACCTGTTCGCTCAGATCGGTGTACTTGGCGTCCACGATCTTCTGGATGGGCTTCTCGGCGTAGTAGGCGTTGAAGTCGCCGACGAGGAACACCTTCTCAAGACCGAGGTCCTGCTTCACGGAGTCCGTGAACTTCAGGAGCGCGTCGGCCTGGGCCTGGCGCGTGTAGTCGGCGTTGCCGGATCCGTCGCCCGGGTCCTTGTTCAGGTCGTTGCTGGCCGAGCCCTTCGACTTGAAGTGGTTGGCCACCACGAGGAACGCATCCTTGTCGGCGGCGTCCTTGGCCTTGAATGCCTGGGCGTCGGGCTGGCGTCCGTGCTCGTAGCCGTTCTTGCCGTTGAAGGCGTCGGAATCGGTGAGGATGTGTGTCTCGCCCACGGTCGCGATCTTGGCGGGCTTGTAGATGAACGCCGTGCGGATCACGTCCTCGGTGTCGAGGTCGGGCAGCGTCTTCGGGCTGGGCACGTACGCCCAGGTTCCGTCACCGGCTTCGGCGTTCAGCGCGTCCACGAGCGTGGAGAGCGCGTAGTCGCGGCGGTTGCCCTTGAATGAGTCCGGCACCACGCTGGCGGCCTTGGCGGAGTTCTCGATCTCCTCGAGCGACACGACGTCAGCGCCAAGGTTGTTGATGGCCTTGACGATCTTCGTGCGCTGTCGTTCCATGTTCGTCTTGTCCCAGGCACCGCGCACGTCGCAGTTCTTCGCGGTCACGGGGTTGCCGTCGCGGTCGACGTAGGCGTTGCTCGCGGCGCATCCGGTCTCATCGGCCGTGGTAGAGAAGTAGTTGAGCACGTTGAACGTGCCGAGCTTCACATCGCCGCCGACCGTCTTCAGATCCGGGGTGTCGGTGCGGGTGTTGGAGAACGTCACCGGCTGGGCGTCGGCGTTGTCTCCGGTCAGACGAGTCGTCGGCTGGAACTTCCACGCGTTGTTGCGGTAGTCGAACACGACCGGCTTGGTGAACGTCACCTTCTCACCCACGCGCACGGGCTGCTCGTTGCTCAGGTACGGCAGCGGCGTATCGGCGTTCTCCGGGTACTTCGTGTCGAGGAAGTTGCGGCTGGAGCCGTCGTCAAGCGTTACGCTTTCGGCTTCCAGACGGTCGACTTCGGCCTGGTATACGGCACCGGTCTTGGCGTCGCCCTTGAGTCCCTTGACCGTCGGGTTGAGGAACGGCTTGTTCGAAGCGGCGAGACCAACCTCACCGTACTTGTTGGTGTTGTATACGTTCGAGACGGTGTAGTCGCCCTGCGGGGCCACCAGCATGCTTTCGAGGCTTTCGCGCTGGGCGTCGGCCTTCGGGAAGGCGACCTTCGCCGGAACGGGGGCGTCGACCTTGTCCGTCAGCTTGGTGGCGGTGGTGGCGTTGAGTTCGGTCAGACCGTTGTATTCGCTGACCTTGCCGCTCACCTGGACATAGTCGCCGGCCTTGAGGTTCTTGACGTTCTTCGAGTCGTAGACGAAGAGGCCGTCGGATGCCGTGTGCTTGGCGAGGTCGATGTCGCCGCCGGTGGCCGGGGTCTGGATGGTGTAGCCGTTGAAGCCGCCGTCCGGGTACGTGGCGGTGACCACGCCCTTGGTGGTGACGGTCTGGTCGACCAGCGGGCTGGCGTCGCCGGTTCCCTGGATCTCGGCGATGGTCTTCTCACCGGCCGGCTTGGTGCCCGGGTCGGGAGTCGGCTGAGAACCGCCGTCCGTCGTGTTGGCCTTGCCCGGCGTGATCGTGGCGCTGAGTGTGAAGTCTTTGCTGTTGTCGTTCGTGTCGACGCCGTTCGTGCGGTCAAGCGACTTGACGTCGCTGTTGGACGTCGGCGCGGTGGCGGCCGCCTTCTCGAACGTGTTCGTGGCACCGTAGCCGAGTGCATCGATGACCTTCGCATCGGCAGTGGTGTCGCCTGCGGCAGGGCTGAGCTTGTCGGCCGTGGCGGCGAGGAACAGCGTGCCCTTGGTACCGCTGGCGTTCAGTCCAGTCGCCTCGATGTTGGCAGCCGGCAGATCGGCGCCGTTGTCACCGTTCGATCCGGCCTTGACGAGGTAGTAGCCTTTGGCCTTGATGGTTCCCGTCAGGTCCGCAACGGCGTTCGACGCGCCGGTTCCGGCCGCCGAACGGTACTGCAGCGACGAGCCGGCGAGATCGATGTCCTTGTCGGTCGTGTTGTACAGTTCGACGAACTTGTTCTTGTATGCGGCACCCTTGCTTCCGCCCGAAAGATACGCCTCGTTGATGACGACGCCGGCGTACTGCGATGCCGCGGACGGCTGTGTGCCGCCCTCATCGGCGACCGCCGTCTGCATGGGGACGACCGCCGCGGCGAACAGCATCGATGCCGCGAGCACTCCTCCCTGAATACGTTTGGCAAATGTCATGTCTTCCCCTTTCATTGGCATGACGCCGGTCATCCACAGCCATAACAGATGCAACGTCATACTGTTTCCACCGTAGGAAATCGATAACAACGCAGCGCGGATGGAACATGAACCGGCGGCGAACAGCAGGGGAAGTTCATAAATCGGTTACGTAGTCCACCATACGGACTACATCCGTCGACCACGACCGGTTTGACCCAGAATCATGGTCGGTTTGACCCAGAGACCACGTCCGGTTTGACCCAGAAACCACGACTCTGGGTATACCCGGTTCATGAAGAGACCAATATCAGCCTCCTCATGACATGGTTATACCCAGAGCCAGTTGAAAATGGTCGGATATACCCAGAACCGTGTCCGGATATACCCAGACCAGAACCGACCGCAGGAACCGACCGTGAGGATCGGTAGAGATCGGCAGGAACCGATAGTGGTCGGCTAGCGGATGATGTGGAGCGCGGTCCAGGAGACCGGCGGCAGGGTCACGCGAACCGAGGCCGCGGTCCCTGCGGAATCGGACTCCACGCGAACGGTCGGATTCGGTTGCAGCGTCACACGATTCTGATCGTCCAGCACGTTACGGGCGTTGATATCGTCGTCGTGCAGAGTCCGCGCCTCGGCCGTCACTCCGGCGACGCTTCCGGCCGTGTCCTCCCGCAGCCACGACTCGGGAATCGGCACCGACAGTTCCGTCGCCATCTCCAGCGAACGATTCGTCACGAACACGGCGAGCGATCCGTCGGCGCAGCGCACGGTCACGGAGTCGATCGTTGACACATCACCGTATGCGGCGGTGGCGTACGTGCCGCAATCCGTCCGCGATTCGAGCACCGTACCGCCCTTGGCGAGCGCGGCCACGGCGGCGAACGGGTAGAAGATGGTCTGCCGCCATGCCGGGCCTCCCGGTTCGGTCATGATCGGAGCGATCACGTTGACCAGCTGCGCGAGCGATGCCGCATGCACACGGTTGGCGTTCTTCAGCAGCGTGATGAGCAGATCGCCCACCACCACGGCGTCGAGCGCACTGTACTGGTCCTCAAGTAGACGCGGCGCGACCGGCCAGTTGTCGACGCCCTCCGGCGTGCGGCTTGCATCCCCGCCCGCATACCAGACGTTCCATTCGTCGAACGAGATCGCCACGTCGTGCGTGCTCTTGCGCCGCGCCTTGACCGCGTCGATCGTGGACGCCACGTCGCGGATGAATCCATCCATATCCACGCCGGACGCAAGGAAGCTTGCAATGTCGCCGTTCTCCGGCTTGTAGTAGGCGTGGCAGGACACGAAATCGACCAGATCGTAGGCGTGTTCGAGTACCGTGCGCTCCCACTCGCCGAACGTGGCCATGCCGTGCGAACTCGATCCGCACACCACGAGTTCCACATCCGGGTCGATCTGCCGCATGCCGCGGGCCACTTCGGTGGCGAGCACGCCGTAGTCGTGCGCCGACTTGTGACCGAGCTGCCATGGCCCGTCCATTTCGTTGCCAAGGCACCACATGCGGATGTTGAACGGCTGCTCGTGGCCGTTCGCACGACGGGCGTCGGACAGCGCAGTGCCGCCGGGGATGTTCGCGTATTCGAGCAGGTCGAGGGTCTCCTGCAGTCCGCGCGTACCCAGATTCACGGCCTCCATGAGTTCGTTGCCGCCGGTCTTCTCCAGCCATTCGGCCATCTCGTGCAGGCCGAACGCGTTGGTTTCGGTGGAGTGCCAGGCCAGATCGAGTCGGCGTGGACGCAGATCGCGCGGACCGACGCCGTCCTCCCAACGGTATCCGGACACGAAGTTGCCGCCCGGATAGCGCACGGTGGTCACGCCGAGTTCACGGACCAGATCGATCACGTCCTGACGGAATCCGTGCTCGTCGGCCGTGGGATGACCGGGTTCGTAGATACCCGTGTATACGCAACGGCCCAGATGTTCGACGAACGAACCGAACAGTCGGTTGTTGACGGGCGCGACGGCGAACGCCGGATTGATCGTGATCGCGGCCGGAACGGCTGCCTCCTGATTTGACTGCTGATCCTGCTGATCTGCTGACGACTGTATTGACGACTGTATTGACGACTGTGTCATGGTGTCCTCGTTCCCCTTACGTAAGTGACCCCTTACGTATGACAATACGGGCTGAAAAAGACGTTCCCGGTAATTCGTAGTGGTGTACGGACGTTTTTTGTGCGCCAAACGTCCGTAAAGCACTACGAATTGCGGATTTCGTCTTGTTCAGCCCGTATTTGCGTCTGTCAGCCCGTATTCGCGCCTGACGACACGCGCCGGCGGCGGATCAGTACACGCGACGCGGCTGGAATCCGGCGGCACGCAGCGCGGCGAGGATCTTGTCGATATGATCCGGACCGTTCGTCTCCACCGTCACGCCCAGCGACACGGCGTTCGTGTAGTGGCCGGACGCCTTGAACTGATCGTGATCCAGCGCGATCACGTTCGCGCGCTGTTCGGCCAGCAACGTGGCCACCTTCACCAGCTGACCCGGCGTATCCGGCAGCTCCACCTCGAAGTTCATGATGCGGCCGCGGGCGATCATACCCTTCTGAATCACCGCGCCCATCGTCACCGTATCGATGTTGCCGCCGGACAGGATCGGCACCACCACATGCGGGCCGGGGGCCGCGGCGAACTTACGGGAACGCAGATTCAGATGCTCAAGCGCGGCCAGGGACACCGCACCCGCGGCCTCCACCACCAGCTTGTGACGCTCCAGCATCAGCAGGATCATCTCGTTGATGTCACGCTCGGTGACCGTCACCAGATCGTCAAGGAACTCGTTGAGCAGGGCGAACGTCAGATCGCCCGGATGCTTCACCGCCACGCCCTCGGCCGACGTGACCACCTGCTCGGCCTCCACCACACGGCCGGCACGGAACGAATTCAGGAACGCCGGGCTGCCCTCCGGGATCGCGCCAATCACGCGCACCTCGGGCTTGAACGTCTTGATCGCGAGCGCCACGCCGGCACCCAGGCCGCCGCCACCCAGCGGCACCACCACGTCGGTCACGTCCGGCACGTCCTCGAGGATCTCCAGACCGATCGTGCCCTGACCGCAGATCACCTCGTAGTCGTCGAACGGCGGCACGAAGATCATGCCCTGCTCGTCGCTCAGACGCTGCGCGTAGGCGGCGGCCTCGTCGAACACGTCACCGTGCAGTACCACGTCGGCACCGTACGCCTTAGTGGCGTCCACCTTGAGCGGCGGAGTGATCTGCGGCATGCAGATCGTGGCCTTGGCACCGCGCTCGCGAGCCGCATACGCCACACCCTGCGCGTGGTTGCCGGCCGATGCGGTCACGATGCCGCGCGCCAGCTCCTCATCGCTGAGCGATGCGATCTTGTTGTAGGCGCCACGGATCTTGAACGATCCGGTGACCTGCAGGTTCTCCGGCTTGAGGAGGACCTTGTGTCCGGTCATTTCGGAAAGAATGGGAGATTCGATGATACGGGTGTGGTGAGCGGTGCCTTTGAGTCGCTTCGCCGCGAGCTTCAATTCCTCGGCATGGTCACGCTGCAGATTTTTGATGACGTCTTTCTGATCCATGAGTGTCAATCTTAAGAGGCTGTCTCAACAAGTGAGTCTTCTGCCCCCATGCCATTTCGACATGCGGGCAGAAGACTCGGGGGATCGCATGAATCATGTGATCACGCGATCGAACATGCGGTTACGACTGCGACTATGACTGCGCTCAGTCGCGACGCATGACGCGCACGATCAGGCACAGGCCCACGGTCATCATCACCACGAGCGCGCCCGCCACAACGGCCACGTTGACGCCGGTCTTCGACAGCGCCGACGGCGTGCCCGCGTTCTTGGTCGTGGTCACGTCGGCGGTGGTCTTCTGCGCAGCGTTGGTGCCGTTGTCCTTGCCGGAGCCAACGGCGTTCGGCGAGAACTCGTACGTCCACGAGAACGAACCGTCGGGGCTGGTCACGGTGAACTTCTGCGCGCCGTTGGATTCATCGGTCTTCGTGGCGGTCCACTTGTCCGGCACTCCCTGCAGCTTCACGCTACGGCCGGATTCGATGGCGAACGGGCCGTGCTGGCGGTAGTCGAAGCCCTTCACCTGCGCGCCGTTGTCGGCGTAGTTGGCGGTCACGGCGCTGAGGTTGTCCACGCCGTACTGGGAGGGCTTGTTGGCGTCCGGGTTGTTCGGCGTCGGCACGTCGTTCGGATCGATCTGCGGGTCCTCGCCGGTGCTCACGTATCCGGTGGCCTTGAGGCAGCGCTTGAGCTCGCTGAGCTTGTACCAGGTGGAGTTCTTGGCCACCGGCACGCACTGGGCGCCGTCAAGCGCGGTCTCCTTCTCGTTGTAGAGCACGCGGACGAGCGGCGTGTACGCCTTGCCGGTCTTCGGGTCCGTGCCCTTGCGCGCGACGACGTCCCACTGCACGTTCACGGCCATCGGGCCGACGGTGTCGGAACGGTAGATGTTGTCGGTGTAATTGAACACGTCGTGGATGCTCTTGGGCTGGGCGACATCGGGCGCCTGCTGGGTGGAGCCGGGCAGCTTGAGCAGCGCGGCGAACGGCACCACGGTCTCGGCGTGGCCGAAGCGGAAGGTGGCGGCGGTGCTGCCGCCGTCCACGCGCTGGTCGATCACCTTGAAGAAGTCGTCGAGCAGCACCTGGGCGTTCTTGTAGCTGTCATCGTGGCCTTCGAAGCCCGGTCCCTTCTCGTAGAAGTCGTCCTTGTCGAGCAGGTAAGCGAACCATTCGGCGTCCTGCTCGTGACCGGCGAAGTACTTGGTGAAGTCGAACGTGCCGTTGTTCTCCTCGGTCATGTCAGCCTGGGTGATGTACAGCTCGTAGACGTATTCGGCGGCGTCGATCTGGGTCTTGATCTTCTTCGACGCCTCACCGCAGGCGTCCGCGTCCTTGGCGGGGTCGGCGCCGGGAGCGCAGTTCTGCTCGCCCTTCTTGGTGCCGTCCTTGGTGTTGTACCAGATGTGGGCGTCGTCGGTGCCGATCTTGCTGATGAAGTCATCGGTGAAGATGGTCTTGAGCAGATCGTTGGCCACGGTCTTGCTTTCCGGCAGGCTTTCGATGAAGTCCATGTGCGCGGTGATCTGTCCGTTGTCGGACTCCTGCGCGTCAAGCCAGTCCTCGTAGGCCTTCGCCTCGGCGTATCCCTCGTCGCCCGGCTGCTTCACGGTGCCGTCGGGGTTCTCCAGCTTGTGGAAGTAAAGGATGCCGGGACGCTTCTCGTTGGCCTGCACGTTGTCGGCGAGCGCGCTGCCGGATTCGCTCACCAGACCGTCCTTGAAGCGGTCACCGGATTCGGTGGCGCGGGATTCGCCGGACGATTCGAAGGCGATCTGCTCGCCGTTCGCGTTGGCCTGGTCGAACAGCGTCTTGTTGCGGTCGTACGCGCGCTGGCCGATGCCGCGCAGTTCGTCGCGGCCCAGATTGGTGAGCTGTCCGTAGCCGTTCTTCACGTTGGCGGCGGTGATGCCGTCGAGGCTGGCGAGGAACTCGTTCTTGATCTGCTCGCTCTTGAAGCCGTTCTCCTTGACCGCCGTGGTGGCCATGAGCTTCAGCAGGGCGTCGTACTTGTAGCTGGACAGACCGCGCGAACCGTGGCGGTCCACGCTTTCCGTGTAGATCGGCTCATAGCCGGCGGGTGCGGCGGAGTATGAGCTCGTGGTTTCCTGCGAGGGGACGGGATAGGGCTGCTTGCTGCTGTAGTAGTTGGTCTGCGCGTCCGCGGCGAACGTGATGCCGGGCGTCAGGGCCATTGCCGTGGCCAACACTCCGGCACCGGCGGCGACGAGCGCCCTGTGGATCTGCTTCGAGAAGGTCGTCATGTCCTTCTGCTCCTTGATTTCCTAGCTCTGTGAGGGTTGATCACGGTCGGCGATTGCGCCCCGTAGGTGTTCGCCGTGCCGGTCCCTTTCACGCTAGAGGAGCGTCGTGTGCGGAAGTTCGCAATTGGTTGAACGCTTGGTGACGGATGTGGGAATTCTTATCGGATTCGCGTACGCAAAGCGTTAAAGCGTAAGCGGAGTCGGGATTATCCGAATCGTTCAGACCAGCGGATGGCCGGTACCGGAGGCGTGACCGCGGTGGACGATCACGCAGGCCCCGACGATGACCATGACCACGATCAGTCCGACCACGCTGAGCATGTCCATCGCGGTGAGCGGCGTACGGTCGGGGGTGTTGATGCTGGTGGCTTCGGCCGCGAGCGCCAGCGCGGGCGTGAGCAGCGTCATCAGCGCGGCCGCCGCACCGCACAGTACCGCGGCGATCCTGACGCGCATGGCGAGGAACGGACGCGACGTACGACGACGGGACGGCTTGGCGCCCGGCTTCACGCCGGCGTTCCTGCGGCGCTTTGAATAATCGGGGGTGTGATCGTTGTTGTCGTGTTCCACTGCCTGCATTGTCGTTTCCATACCAGCCTCGCTTGATCGATGATGTCGCGTTCACGCTTTGTTTCGGTCACTGTCCGCCCGCCGATTGCCGCGTTTCCGAATCAGTGTCGGATGGCGTCGACTGGCGTCGATCAATCGTCATATATCTGTTCGTTTATCGTCGGAACACCACATACGTGGTTCCGCACGTGCCGAATATAAGGCAGGAATGTGGATGCTTCCCCTCATGAATCTAAATACCACGTTACGGCCTATCGAATATTGACCGATATTGACTGATACGAACGGGCCGACGGCGGATCGAGTGGGGAGGCCGGAAATAACGATGCCGTCCCGCCAACGAACTCGTGCAGCGAACGTTGACAGGACGGCAAGCTTTGTGCATTACTTAATGAATGGGATCGATCGACGTTGATGAATCCTCGTCGCCGCTGCCGTTCAACGGCATGGTGACGGTCACGCGAACGGTATGATCCGAGGATCCCGCGCCGAAGAACTCATCGGAGATGAATCGCAGAATATCGATCCTGCTCATGGCGAATTCCATCGTGCGCCTCCTTCCGATTTCCGCGGCACCGGTGTTTCCGATTCCGGCCGATGATCAATCGATCATCGTGACGCTAACGCTAGGCGACACGGACACGGTTTCGATTGCCGCATGATTTCGCGGGCGTTACCCATGTAACGCGGTCATGACGAGGTATAGCGAAGGGCAATGGCGCGTCGATTGGGCGTTGGATGTCATCGACGCCGAGTGAAGAAATCGGTGAGCAGCGCACGGCATTCGGGTTCGCGCACATCACCCACCACCTCGGGGGTTGAACCCACGTGAGGATCGCGGGGAATGTCCCACACCGACCCGCATGCGCCGAGCTTCGCATCCCAGGCGCCGAACACGATACGACCGATATGCGCGGTGAGGCATGCGCCCGCGCACATCGGACACGGTTCGAGCGTAACCACGAGTGTGCAATCCTCCAGATTCCAACGGCCGCAACGTTCGGCGGCCTCGCGCATGGCCTGCACTTCGGCGTGGGCGAGCGGATCGCCGTCCTCCTCGCGACGATTGCGGCCACGACCGATGATCACACCGTTCGCGTCGACCACCACCGCTCCCACGGGCACATCGCCATGCGAGGCCGCCTGTCGTGCAAGGGACAGGGCCTCATCCATCATTCGCAGATCCACGTCGCTCATACGGACACTCTATCGACTTCCCGCATCACACTCTCCGCACGCTCGTCCGCCAGACTCCCGTTCACCCTTGCAGACACTTGAACCATACAGCCTCCAGCCCATCTTTCTTAGTGTGATCACACTACCGTGTAGGGGTGCAGTGGCATCCCGGCAATGGCCCATTCCCCCGAAGTAAACACGACGAGTCGAAACGAGCGCACAATCACCAACGGATGATCGCGGCACAGAGGCTGCGGGGGCATACGCCCGATTAGACTTGGAAACCATGAGTATGGAATTGCATGTCGTATCCCACCCTCTGGTGGAACATAAGCTCACCGTTCTGCGCGACAAGAACACCCCATCCAACACCTTCCGCGAGCTCATCAGCGAAATCGTGATGCTCGAAGCCTACGAGGCCACGCGCGACCTGCTGCTGGAAGACAAGCCGATCGAGACGCCGGTCGCACCGATGGTCGGCAAGCAGATCGCCCCGCCCCGCCCGATGATCGTGCCGATCCTGCGCGCCGGACTCGGCATGCTCGACGGCATGATGAAGCTGCTGCCCACCGCCGAAGTCGGCTTCCTCGGCATGAAGCGCGACGAGCGGACCCTTGACATCATCACCTACGCCAACCGTCTGCCCGACGATCTGACCGGCCGTCACGTGTTCCTCGTGGACCCGATGCTCGCCACCGGCGGCACGCTGGTGGCCGCGATCCACTACCTGGCCGAGCGTGGCGCGCGCGAAATCACCTGCATCGACGTGCTTGCGGCTCCCGAGGGACTCAAGCGCCTTGAGCAGGAGGTCAACCCGGACGTCAACTTCAAGGTCGTGGTGGCCGCCGTGGACGATCACCTCAACGAGCAGGCGTACATCGTGCCGGGCCTCGGAGATGCGGGCGACCGCCTGTACGGCGTCGTCGACTGATCGGCAATCACGCTTTTCGTAGGTGCTTTGGCATGGGGAGGCGTGTATGTTTCGCGATACACTCAAGGCCGTTTGGCCTCGCTCCGGGGTTTGCTGGGCAAGCCTAGCAAACCCCTGCGCTGCTTACAATCGCGAAACATACACGCCTCCCCTCACTCGTGTCTGGCCTAATGGGCGGGTACTTTCCCAAGTGTCAAGGCTTTCAGGGGAGACGCCGTGGAGGGAGGGGCATGTGTTTCCCGATCGTAAGCAGCGGAGGGATTTGTTATGCTATGCAAACAAATCCCGGAGCGAGGCCGAACGGCCTTGAGTGTATCGGGAAATGCATGCCCCTCCCTCCACCCACACCTATATCTGCCAACAGAACCAAAAGCACAAAGCAGAGCGGCTAGAGTGTAGGGCATGAGGATTACGGTTATTGGGGTTGGCAAGATCAAGGAGCCATATCTGAGAGATGGCATCGCGGAATATGCCAAGCGTCTTGGACGCTACTGCAAGCTCGACATCGTCGAAGTGGCCGACGAGAAGACGCCGGAGCATGCGAGCGATGGCGTGGAGCGACTGATCAAGGCCAAGGAGGGCGAGCGCATCGCCAAGCATCTCCGGGACGACGCCTATGTGATCGCGCTGGCGATCAATGGCAAGCAGTCGACGTCGGAGCAGTTCGCGCAGCAGATCAACGATCTCGGACTGCACGGCACCAGTCATATCCAGTTCGTGATCGGCGGGTCGATCGGTCTGGACGATGCGATCCTCAAGCGTGCGGACTATCATCTGAGCTTTTCCAAGATGACGTTCCCGCATCAGCTCATGCGCATGGTCCTGCTCGAGCAGATCTACCGCGCCTACAAGATCAACGCGGGCGAGCCGTATCACAAATAGCTATCACAAATAGCAGGAACAAGAATCACGCGCACTCTTCGTGACATTCGCAACGTTCGCAATGTTCAGCGAAGAGTGCGCGGCAACGGCTATCGGGCCGGGGAATCGGGCACGAACGCCTCGAAGATCATGTGGTCGAAGTAGGGCGCGGACCGCTGGAACTCCACGGAACTGCGAACCGTCCACGACACCATGGTCGCACCGAGCTTGCGGGCGAATCGAGCCTGAGCGCTGTCGCCGCCATGCCAGTCATAGGCGACGAAATCCGGGCGGCCAAGCCAGTTGAACACCAGCAGACCACACAGCCAGTCCTTCCAGTTCTTGGTTGGATCGCCCTCTTCGGCCAGCTGACCGCGGTTCACCTCGGGGCAGTTCTCCCGATACCAGCGCACGGCGCTCGGATGGAACGACTCGACCACATACGGGCCGTCATATGCGGCCAGCAGCTCGGAACCCTTCTTCATGAGCTCCTCGCAGGAGTCATCCCAGCCGTAGTCGTTGAACTTGTACTCCACGATGATCGGCACACGGCCACCGACCACGGCGAGCACGTCGGAGAACAGCGGCACATGCTGGTAGTAGCCGGCCGGCTTCTCATCCCACTTGCCGTCGGCGCGCGTAGCGGCCACGGCGTCACCCGGCTTGGCGGGATCGGGGAACAGCGGAATGCGGGTCAGTTCCTCATAGGTGAGATCCTTGATGCGACGCGGATCGCCGGCGACACGCTTGAGATCGGCATCATGCACGACCACCACCTGACCGTCGCGCGTCAGCTGCAGATCAAGCTCGATGCCATATCCGGCCTCGCGCGCGGCGGCGAACGAGGCGAGCGAGTTCTCCGGCGCGATCGGACCGTCGAAATCGGCGCTGCCGTAACCGGCCTTCAGCGCACTGCGTCGAGCAAGATCCACATATGCGCAGCGCTCGCTCACCGTGCCGACGGACAGGCCCGATCCTGCGTCGTGCAATCCGCGATGCGCGTAGTGCACATACGGCACGGACGGCACGCGGTAGCGACGTGCCTCGATGCGCGAACGCGGGGCAAGCGCCCACGCCCCCAGACCGGCGGCCACGCCTCCGGTGATCACCGCGTTGCGAATCATCGCACCGAAACCGAATCCGCCCAACCCTTTACCATGCTTGGCGATATTTGCACGTCGTCCCGCAACCGCCTTCGTCTTACGCGACATCAGTACCTCCTGACTGGCCGACTCCATCATGATCGATCGTCATATCCCCGCGGCGTCGGCGGCAGATGGCAGAGGCTCGATGCCGCGGCCGCCACGCAGGGTCCGACGATGTTCTTCCCCGTCATTATCACCCAAACCACGGGCAATCCGGCAACACCAACGACAATTCCGCAGCACAGTGACCGAAACGGACGTAACGGTCAGCGCCGCGGAGATCATTTATGCTGGTGCTGGCAATGGCCGACCATAGTGGTCGACCATCACAACGACCATCACAACCGTTCCAGTTACCAGAAACAAGGAGTCATGATGCTGAGCGTGACGGATATGTTTTCGATTGGCATCGGGCCGTCGTCGTCGCATACCGTGGGTCCGATGCGCGCCGCGTGCGCATTCGTCACGTCACTGCGCGATCGCGGATTGCTGGACGCCACGGCCCGTGTGCGCGTGGTGCTGCTGGGATCGCTGGCACAGACCGGGTTGGGGCACGGCACCGATCGCGCGGTGCTGGCCGGGCTTGAGGGCAAGCATCCGGAAAGCGTCAACCCCGACGATGTGCTGCATGATCTTGACGACTGCGACCGGCGAGGAACGGTGACGCTTGCCGGCGTGCACGACGTGCCGTTCACAAGAGACGATATCGAATTCAACACCTGGCATACGCCGCGACTGCACCCGAACCGCATGGAGTTTCACGCGCTTGACGAGCGCGATCATACGGTGGGTTCGGCGGTGATCTATTCGATCGGCGGCGGATTCATCGCCTACGAGGACGAGCTGCTGCGATCGCGAGACGCCGATGATAGCGGACATGGCAACGGCCGAGGAACCGACGACGACGTTCCATTCCCATTCGCGTCGGCCGCGCAGATGCTGGAGATGTGCGACCGGGAACAGTGCACGATCGCCGATCTGGTGCGCCGCAACGAGCGGGCATTCCGCCCGGCCGACGACACCCGCGCGATGATGACGACGATTTGGCGGACGATGCGTGACTGCGTACGTAACGGATGCACCAGCGACGAGGCAACGCTGCCGGGCGGTCTGAATGTTCCACGCCGCGCCCCCGCACTGTATCGACGACTCGGCAATGGTGACGTCGACATGTTCCACGACAACGTTTCACGTGAAACATCGCGTGAAACATTCCATGCGCACGCATCCGACAGCGAATGGGTGGATCTGTTCGCGCTTGCCGTCAGCGAGGAGAACGCCGGCGGCGGGCGGATCGTCACCGCGCCGACGAACGGATCGGCCGGCATTATTCCCGCGGTACTGCACTACTACTGGTGGCTCACCGCCGGTGCGACCATGGACGGAGTCTATGACTTTCTGCTCACCGCCACGGCGATCGGCTATCTGTTCAAACGCAACGCATCGATCTCCGGCGCGGAGGTCGGCTGTCAGGGCGAGGTCGGATCGGCCTGTTCCATGGCGGCGGCGGGACTGTGCGCCGCACTCGGCGGCACACCGCATCAGATCGAGAACGCGGCGGAGATCGGCATCGAACACAATCTTGGACTCACCTGCGACCCGATCGGCGGACTGGTGCAGATCCCCTGCATCGAGCGCAACGCCATGGCGGCGAACACAGCCATCAACGCGGCGCGTATGGCACTGCTCGGAGACGGATCGCACATCGTCTCGCTCGACTCGGCCATACGCACCATGAAGGAGACCGGTCGCGACATGATGAGCAAATACAAGGAGACTTCCGAGGGCGGCCTCGCCGTCAACGTCACCGAATGCTGACGCACGCCGCCCGTCGCACACCATCCGAACACCACCCAAACGCAACAAGGCACCCCGCGTGCGTACGCGGGGTGCCAAAGGTGAAACAACGATCATATGGTGTAGTCTCGTACAGGCGGCTCCTTACTGGACCGGCTGGCACCGATCCTTGATTTCGGTTTTTCAGCGGTCGGATTCGTCGGGCACCTGGCCTCATGGCACTCAACGAATCCGACGATATTCACGATGGTCAGTCAGTCTGGCCCAGGACCGGAGACCAGGACCAGACGACCGGAATCAGGCCTCGGTCTCAGCGGAGACGGCGGCGGCGAAGCGGGCGACGAGCAGAATCGTACCCGCGCCGAGCGCGCCTGCCGGCGGAATGTGGAACACGTCGGTGTAGAAGTACATGATGTATGACGAGATCGTCACGTAGAGCAGATTGCCTGCCATATCAGTGCAGGAGTAGGCGATCTTCTCCTTGAGCGACAGCTTCACCGCGGAAGCGTCCTTGGTTACGGCACTCATGATGTTTCCTTCTTCGTTGAATGAGTTGACATAACAGCAGTAATGGTGATTGCGGATCGGTTACGAACCAGATCGTGAAATACACAAGCAACAGCATGTTTCACGTGAAACATTGGATGAGCTCATGCGCGACGTCGCGATGTCTCATCGTAACCGATCCGGCGATCCTAGAAATCGGAGTCGAACCACACCTGCATCTGGCCGATCTCACGATTGGCCCAGGCGTAGTACGGAATGAGCTTCAGCGTGGCCGGGCGAGGAGCGGCCAGACCGTCGGCGACATCGGCATACAGCGGAGCGTCCGCGGGGTCGTCCACACGCTTGGCAGCGGGAACGGTCAGCACGGTCACGCCGTCGAGCTCGTCCGAATGGTATTCGGCGCTGGCTCCGGACACGGCGGCTGCCGATAGTCGGTAGTTCCACAGCGGTCCTTCGTTATCCGCCTCTTCGGCGCAATACACGACCGGTCCGCGCATCACGGCCACCTTGCCGGCGTCCTGACGCACGGCGTTCTTGGAACGCATGAACTTCACTCGCATGTCGAGACCCAGCGCGATCACAGTGTCGCCAGCCGGTGCATCGATGGTCACGAATCCGTTGACGACCGGCAGGTCGGCGGCATTGCGCCCATTCACCGTCAGCGTGTACTGGCCTGCGGACCACGACGGGATGCGAACCAGGAAGCG
The DNA here is from genome assembly GCF_002259645.1 of Bifidobacterium tissieri. Lineage (GTDB taxonomy): Bacteria > Actinomycetota > Actinomycetes > Actinomycetales > Bifidobacteriaceae > Galliscardovia > Galliscardovia tissieri. Next base: position 72,814 of record NZ_MWWV01000007.1, on the reverse strand, counting down.
TACGGCGTCGGCGCCTTCCGGCACGGTCACCGTGAACTTCACGTTGCCGTCCCACGGGAAGTTGGACTCCTGCTTCACCTCCACGCCATCGAAGAACTTAGCCTCGTTGGCGATGAACTGGTGGGCGATGATCGTGCGGTCGGATTCGCGTACGTTGTACAGGTACCGATCGATCGACGCGATGAAGCGGGCGATGTTCGCCGGGCAGCAGGCGCATCCGAACCATTCGGCGCGGTGCATGAGCACGTGTGCCTGATCGGGGTTGTGCGCGCTGGCCTGCGGATCGGCCTCGAGCGGGTTCACGTAGTAGAAGTGCTTGCCGTCCAGTGCGATGCCGGAGATGCCGCCGTTGAAGATCTCCTTCTCCAGTACGTCGGCATATTCGCCGCGCGGTGCGATGTCCAGCATCTGACGGGCCACGAAGCTGAGACCCACGGAAGCGCAGGACTCGCCGTACATGGTCTCGTTCGGTAGATCGTAGTCGTAGGTGAATGCCTCGCCATCGTGCGTGGAGCCGATGCCGCCGGTGATGTACATGCGACGGCGAACGATGTCCTCCCACAGACGCTGAGCGGTTTCAACGAGCTCGGCGTCCTGGGTCAGACGCGCCACGTGGGCCACGGCGGTGAGCATATACACCACACGCACGGCATGCCCCTCGGCAGTCTGCTGCTGACGGATGGGTCGGGCGGACTGGGTGTATTCGTGGGTCCAGCCGCGCATCTGCGGGAAGATGTCGGTGGAGCCGTTGCCGATCTTCGCGTTCTGCTTGTCGTAGAACTCGGGATCACGACCGCGCACGTCGATGAAGAACTTGGACAGGTCGAGGTAGCGCTGCTCGCCGGTGACCTCGTACAGGCGGGCGAGGGCCAGCTCGATCTCCGGATGACCGTCGGCACCGTGGACCTTGCCATCCTCCGGACCGAAGTTCTCATCCAGACAATCGGCCATCTTCTTGGCCACGTTGAGCGCCTGCTCGTTACCGGTCACCTCGTAGTAGGCCACGGCGGCCTCGATGTAGTGGCCCATCACATACATCTCGTGCGACTGCTGGATCTGCGTGAAACGTTCACGCGTCTCGAACGCGCCGGACTTGATGATGTATGGGGTGTCGAGATAACCGTCCTCGCGCTGTGCACGGGCGATCAGATCGACGAGCTTGTCGCACAGTTCGCGCAGGTCGGCGTCGTCGGTGTAGGCGAGCGCGTAGGCGGCCTCTTCGAGCCACTTGTACACGTCGGAATCCTGAAAGACGAATCCCTTGAAGGGGCCTTCCTCGTCGCCGGCGGCGATGCGCAGGTTGCGCACGGCGCGGCTGTAATGGTTGTCGATGTCTTGGTTGTTGACGCCGGACGGATCCTCGGGGATGTCGATCTCACGTTCGTCGTTGATGACCGACCACTGGTAGGGGATGACCTCGTTGGCCACATTGTCGCGGTACCGCACCCAGAAAGGCGACGTTACCTTCACTGTTGTCGCGCTCATTCGCTGCCCTTTCGCGTTTGTCTATCGAATCTTTCGCATTTTTCGCAGAGTTCTCCCCATGGATGGCCATTGCTTGTCGGCGGAAACACTTCTCCATCGAGTTCACCCACGGATTGACAATCGTTGGAATTCCAACTGTGGAATGCCACCGATCAGCTCTTCGTTGCTGTTGATTGTGATATTAGGAAACCGTATGACGCAATATCAGCGAATGCCGCGAATGCGAAAAATTTCGCAGAGTGTGGGTAGACTGCATATCAATACGGCAATGAGGACAGGAGCGATCAAGCATGGCGAAACGAGTGACGCTGCAGGATGTGGCACGCGAGGCGCATGTATCGGTGGCCACGGTATCGAAATCGCTGAACGGCACCGAACGTGTATCGGCCGCCACACGACGACATGTGATCTCGACCGCGCAACGACTTGGATATCGCAAATCGACAGCAGAAGGCATACGGATGCGTTCCGGTCTGGTGGGACTCATCACGTCGGATTACAACGGACGATTCTCGCTGCCGCTGCTCACCGGAGCGGAAGGAACGCTCGGCGCATCGAATCATGCGGCGCTGCTGATGAGCTCACACGGACGGCCCGATCTGGAACGCAATCATATCGATCAGCTGGCCGCGCGAGGCGTCGACGGCCTGATCGTGGTTGGCGACACTACGAATCCCCGACCGCCACTCAAGCCGTCCACCACCATGGGCCTTCCGGTGGTGTATACGTATGATCCGTCGACCGATCCGAATGATTGCAGCATCATCTGCGACAACGTGGGAGCGGGAGCGCAGGCCATTGAATATCTGCTGTCGTTAGGGCGGCGATACATTGCGGTCATTGGCGGATCCGAGGATTTTCAAGCCGCACGAGACCGCGCGCAGGGGGCGCAGCGCACGTTTATGCTTTACGATTTCCGACCCGTGGAAGTGCTGTTCGACATGTGGAGCGAGGAATGGGGAGAACGGGCTGCGAGGTTGCTGCTCGACCGGCACCCGCATCTGGATGCCGTGTATTGCCTGAGTGACGAGATCGCACGCGGAGCAATCCGCGCACTGCTGGCCGCCGGCAAGCGTGTGCCGCAGGACGTGGCGGTGATCGGCCACGACAACTGGTTCGTGTTCTGCTCGAACTCGCATCCCACGCTCACCACGTTCGACAACAACATTTCGTTGATCGGCAGGATGGCGGCCACATATTTAATCGACGCGATCAACGGGCATCCCCATCGCGGCACCTTTGCCGTCGAATGTCCGATGATCGTACGGGAATCCACCGATCCGACACGTCGAACCGCGCTGAACAACACCGATCGCATCTTCCGCAGACGGTGATGTTTGCACGGAACGATCGTGGTTTGTACGGAACGATCGTGACGATCAGCGCGCGGTGATCAACTCGCGGTGATCTGGAGGATGGCGCGTCGATATGGATTGGCGGGAGCGGTGCGGCGAATGCGCTGCACTTCGATCACCTCGCCATCGGCGGCGGCTTCAAATACCACGTTGCCTTCCATGCGGCGACGCAGCTGTCGATTCTGCCTCTTGAGCTGACGGTTCTCCTCCATGAGCTGCAGGATGCGCGTGATGCCGGCGAGGTTGATCGACTCCTCCTGACTCATGCGCTGCGCCTGAACCAGACGATCGATGTCACGCAGACAGTAGCGACGGGCACCGCCCGGCGTGCGCTGCGGCACGATCAGACCAAGCCGATCGTACTGACGCAGGGTCTGCGGATGGATGTCGGCGAGCTCGGCGGCCCGACCGACGCTGAAAATCGGAAAGTCGGCGTTGAGACCGATCTGGTCGACAACGTCAAGGTTCACGCGGCCAAGTACCAGCGCCTGCGCGCACATCGTGTACGCCTGACGAATCTTCGGTGTGATCTTAGCCATGGTTCACCTTCTTTCCGATTTTCCTGTCTGGTTATCGTTTCATCGTTCTCCGCGGATCATTCGCCCATGCGCTGGGATGCGACGCGGGCGTTGAAGTCCTCGCTCAGGTTGTCGAAGTCCTTCAGGGACTTCTTCTGGCGCAGACCCAGCGAGTCGGGCACCTGAACCATGATCCGGCCGATCAGGTCGCCGTTGCCCTTGGGGCTCTGCACGCCCTTGCCCTTGATCCGCACCTCGGCACCGCTCGACGAGCCGGCGGGCACCTTGAACGTGACCACCTCACCATCGATGTCGCGCGCGGAGACCTTGCCGCCGCATGCGGCCTCGACGATCGTGACCGGCAGATCCATCACCACGTCACGTCCCCGCATGGAGAACGTGTCGTCGGACTTCACGTGCACGGTGAGGTACAGGTCGCCGTGAGCGCCGCCGTTCAGACCGGCATGGCCCTTGCCTGCCAGACGGATCTTCTGCCCGTCCTTGACTCCGGCGGGGATATGCGTCTTGAACTTGCTGCCGCCCATGCTCAGGGATACCGTGGCCCCCTTCACCGCCTGGCGCATGGTGAGCGTGATCTTGGAGTTGCGGTCCTTGCCGCGTTCCGGACGCGGCGGTTCCTCGTAGGAGTATCCGCCGGCACCGTAGCCGCCCGGCCGGGCACCTGCCGCTCCGCCGAACGCGGAGAAGATGTCGTTGAGGTCGGGGCCTCCCTGACCGCCGGTGGAGAAACGGATGCGCGAGCCACCGGGGCCGCCGGCACCCGCACCGAACATCGAACCGAAGATGTCGGAGAAGCCGCTGGCGTCAAAGCCGCCCTGCCCCGAACCTCCGGCGAAACGAGCGCCACCCATGCCGAACTGGCGGATCGCATCGTACTTCTGACGCTGATCCTTGTTGCTGAGCACGTCGTACGCCTCGGAGATGTCCTTGAACTTCTCCTCGGCCTCCTTGGTCTTGTTCAGATCGGGGTGGTATTTACGCGCGAGCTTACGGTAGGCCTTGGTGATCTCGTCGGCCGAAGCGTCCTTGGAGACACCGAGGACTTTGTAGAAATCTTTGTTCAGCCATTCATTCTCAGCCATTCAGGTCTCCTTTCACAAGTCTGTTAATTATTTGGTATCCATTCCTGTGCAGTGTCCCTCCATGGAGGAGGGACACCGGGGATATCGTGCCGGTGCAGGCCGATTCCGGCGGGCACCGGCTGGTGTGAGTGTGTTAGTTCTGCGGGGAAACGACGACCACACGGGCGGCGCGGATCACGCGATCGCCGATGCGGTAGCCGGCCTCGACCACGGCGTCGACGGTCTCCTTGTCGGCCGTCGGGTCGGGACGATGCAGGATTGCGTCGTGCTTGGTCGGATCGAAGTCCTCGCCCTTCACGCCGAACTTCTCCACACCGAACTTCTCGAATGCCTTGTCGATCTTCGTGGCCACGGCCTTGAAGGAATCGTCCATCTCGCTGTGTTCGCGAATGCGGTCGATGTCGTCGAGTGCGGGAAGCAGGGCGGTCAGCACGTCGATGATGCCGTGCTGGCGGAACACGTCCTTCTCCTTGGCGGTGCGGTTGCGGTAGTTGATGAACTCCGCACGTTCGCGCTGCAGGGCCTCGAGATAGTCGGCGGCCTCCTTCTTGGCCTTGCCAAGCGGGGTGAGCTCGTCGGTATCGGAGGCGTCGGAGCCGGCGTCGGCGGACTTGTCAGCGTTGTCCGCGGTATCCGCATCCGTGGCGGCCTGAGCCGAAGCATCGGCATCGGCGGGCTTGGCGGAGTCGGCGTTCTTCGCATCGTCGGCGGGGGCAGAGCCGGCGGATGCCGGGTCGTTCTTCAGCGACTCGGCATCCTCCATGTCGTTCAGGTAATCGTCCTTGTTGAAGTCAGACATGATTACTTGTTGTCCTTGTCGTCATCGTCGTCCACGACCTCGGCGTCCACCACGTCGTCGTCGCCACCGTTGGAGGCGGAACCGGCGTTCGCGGTACCGGCACCAGCGCCTGCGGCACCAGCGGCACCGGCAGCGCCAGCGGCGGCCTGCTGCGAGTACAGGGCCTCGCCGATCTTCTGGGCGGAGGTCATCAGCTCGGACTGGGCGGTCTTGATCTTCTCGATGTCGTCACCCTTCAGGGCTTCCTTCAGAGCGTTCACCTTGTCGGCGACCTCCTTGGCGACCTCGTCGGAGACCTTGTCCTTGTTGTCGTTGACGAGCTTCTCGGTCTGGTAGGCGAAGGATTCGGCCTGGTTACGCACCTCGGCATCCTCCTTGCGCTTCTTGTCCTCGGCCTCGTGGGCTTCGGCTTCCTTGACCATGCGGTCGATCTCGTCCTTGGGCAGGCCGGAACCACCGGTGATGGTCATCGACTGCTCCTTGCCAGTGCCCTTGTCCTTGGCGGACACATGCACGATGCCATTGGCGTCGATATCGAAGGTGACCTCGATCTGCGGGACGCCACGCGGAGCCGGAGCGATGCCGGTCAGCTCGAAGGTGCCCAGCGGCTTGTTGTCGCGAGCGAACTCACGCTCGCCCTGGTAGACCTGAATCAGCACGGACGGCTGGTTGTCCTCAGCGGTGGAGAACACCTCGGAGCGCTTGGTCGGAATGGCGGTGTTGCGGTCGATCAGCTTGGTCATGATGCCGCCCTTGGTCTCGATGCCCAGCGACAGCGGGGTCACATCGATCAGCAGCACGTCCTTGCGGTCGCCCTTGATGACGCCGGACTGCACGGCGGCACCGACGGCCACGACCTCATCCGGGTTCACGGACTGGTTGGCTTCCTTACCACCGGTGAGCTCCTTGACGAGCTCCTTGACGGCGGGCATACGGGTGGAGCCACCGACGAGCACCACGTGGTCGATCTGGCTCACGGAGATGCCGGCGTCGGACAGCACGTTGTTGAACGGGGTACGGCAGCGACCCAGCAGGTCGGAGGTCATTTCCTCGAAGTGCGCACGGGTCAGGGTCTCGTCCAGGTGCACCGGGGTGCCGTCGGGCGTCATGGCCAGATACTGCATGGAAATGCTGGTGGAGGTCGAGGAGCTCAGCTCCTTCTTGGCCTGCTCGGAGGCTTCCTTCAGACGCTGCAGAGCGATCTTGTCCTTGCTCAGATCAACGCCGTACTTGTTCTTGACTTCGCTGACCAGCCAGTCGATGATCTTCTGATCCCAGTCGTCGCCGCCCAGATGGTTGTCGCCGTTCGTGGCCTGCACCTGAATGGTGGAGAAGCCGTCGTCGTCCTTGCCGATCTCCAGCAGGGAGACATCGAAGGTGCCGCCACCGAGGTCGAAGACCAGGATGCGCTCATCTTCCTTGCCTTTTTCCAGACCGTAGGCCAGTGCGGCTGCGGTCGGCTCGTTGATGATACGAAGCACGTTCAGGCCGGCGATCTTACCGGCGTCCTTGGTGGCCTGACGCTGAGCGTCGTTGAAGTATGCAGGGCAGGTGATGACGGCGTCGGTGACCGGCTCACCCAGGTAGGACTCCGCGTCCCTCTTCAGCTTCATCAGCACCTGAGCGGAGATCTCCTGCGGAGTCCACTTCTTGCCGTCGATCTCGACGGTCCAGTCGGTGCCCATGTGACGCTTCACGGAGCTGATGGTGCGGTCGACGTTCGTCACGGCCTGACGCTTGGCGACTTCGCCGACCAGGATCTCACCGGACTTGCTGAATGCGACCACAGACGGCGTGGTGCGAGCGCCTTCAGCGTTCACGATAACGGTGGGCTGGCCACCTTCAAGAGTGGCGATGCAGGAATTCGTGGTTCCCAGATCAATACCAACTGCGCGTCCCATAATTTCCTCCTATGGTTAGGTTTCGTTCTACGTTTATCGCTCAAGCTTCCGGCCTCGGCGACCTCCGCGACCGACTGCGTCGATCGACCGAAGCCCGGTAGGCTTTTTCGCTTTCCAAAACTTGAGCCTACACCACTCAACTTTAGAAGTCCAGTTTTTATTCCGTCTTTACCGAAAAACTTTTTTCGGAGTTTCCGACTCACTCGAAGACCCCGGACAGCATTGGATCGCTCTCGACGATGAGAGACAACCTACGAGAAAGGGGCTCTCCGGAACCGGTGTCACCCGGTTTCGAAGAACCCCTATGGTGTGTGATGCCTGCCGCCCGTTACCGCACTCCGCCGTAGCGGCTTGCGGTCTCAGGCTTGGTCAGGCTCAGTCTCAGGCGTTGCGGGACTTGGCGAACTTGATGGCCAGACCGCCGGCAACCAGAGCCATGGCGAGCAGAGCCACGCCGAGCACGGTGGCACCGGTCTTGCCGAGCACGCCGTTCTGCTTCGGAGCGTTCACCTTGCCGGAGGCCACGGGCTTGTCGCTGGAGGCATTCGGGCCAACCTGGGCGGCGCCGTTACCTTCGGTGCCGTTCGGGCCGGCGAAGTCCTTGATCTCAACGGTCTTGCCGGACTGCTGACCGGTGACGGTCAGGCTGTACTTGGCGTCGGAGGTGATGAACTTGCTCAGATCGATGGTGGTCACACCGGCGGTCTTCACGCGCAGACCGGACAGCGGGGTGGTCGCGTCGGAGGCGGAGACGACCTTGCCGTCCTTGTCCTTGAGCTCGTAGCGCAGCACGGCGTCGCCGTTGAAGCCGGCGATGTCGAACACCTGGTTCTTGTTGTCCTTGGCGGTCACGGAAGCGCCGTCGGACAGCTTGTCCTGATCGGCCTTCTCGGTGGCGAGACCGAGGGCGTGGGCGATGGTGTAGAAGTTGTCGGTCTGATCGGTCAGGCCGTCAACACGGGAGGCGCCGGGGCCGGAGGCCGCGATGCGCAGCTGGGTGCCGGTGTGGCTCATGTTGCCCTGGGCCTTGCTCGGGTCGGCCTTGCCTTCCACGTCGCCGCTGGTGTCCTGGCCGTTGCCGTACAGGTCCTCCTCGGAGGTGCCGTAGGAGATGGTGGTCTTGGAGCCGTCACGGTTCTTCAGCACGGTGCTCAGCGCGTAGATCGGCTGGGACTCCACGATCTGGGAAGTGTGAGCGTGGTCGGCGGTCACGATGATCAGAGTATCGCTCAGATCCACCTTGTTCAGGGCGGCGGAGATGGCCTTGTCGAGGTCGTCGGTCTCACCGATCTGGCCGCAGGCGTTGGCGTTGTGGTCCTGCTTATCGATCGAGGCACCCTCGACCTGCAGGAAGAAGCCGTTGTCCTTGCCGTTCTTGTTGTTCTGCAGCAGGTCGATGGCCTTGTCGGTGAAGTCGGCGAGCGAAGCGCCCTTGTTGCCGAGCCACTTCTCGTTCACGGTGCACTCGGTGGGGTTGGCGTCCTTGGCCGGATCCTGCTTGGTTGCCACGGACGGGTTGAACTCGGTGGGCAGGTTGCCGTCGCCGAGCAGGGCGAGAACCGGCTTGTCCTGATTGGCTTCGCTCAGAGCCTTGAAGCCGTCCACCTCACCGGACTTCACGGTCTGGAAGCCCTGGTCGGCGGCAGCCTGCCACAGGGTCTTGCCGGACTGGTCCAGCTGGTTGAAGTACTTGGCGCCACCACCGATGGTCACATCGGCGCGGGTGTCGATCAGCTGCTCGGAGATGGATCCGATGCCGCCGTTGGCCTTGAGCTGCGGGGCGAGGCAGCTGCCGATACCGGCAGCCTCGGCGTCCTTGAGATCGACCACGCCGTCACCGTTCTTGTCGGTGCCGTCCCACTTGCCCTGCGGGCCGTAGCAGGCGCGCTCGGAGGAGTGGGATTCCAGCACGGCCGGGGTGGCGTCCTGGATCTCGGCGGTGGTCACGTTACCGGTGGCCTTGCCGGCCGCCTTGGCGAGCTCGATGAGGTTGAGCTGCGGGTTGCCCTCGACGTCCACGTCGACGGCGTTGTTGTAGGTCTTGGTGCCGGTGGCCCAGCTGGAGCCGGAGGCGGAGGAGTCGGTCACGGGGGTGATCACGCCGGCGGTCTTGCTGCCGGTGAGCTGACCGTTCTTGTCCTTGGCCATCAGCGAGTCGTTGGAGCTGTTGCCCAGCGAGAAGGTGGTGTACTGGCCGGTGCCGGTCTCCACGCCCTTGTTCAGGTTCGGCTGACCGATCTTGTCGAGTCCGTCGAAGCTGCCGTTCACGCCGTGCAGGTAGTTGCGGGCCACGGTGATCTCGGAGTCGCCCATGCCGTCACCGATGAACAGGATGACGTTCTTGGCCTTGGCGTTGCCGTAGACTCCGGCGATGCGCTGTGCGGCACCGTGTTCCTTGAGCTGTTCGACGCCCTGACCGTCGGCCGCGTTGGCCAGACCAGCGAAGCCGAACAGAGTGGCGGACGCGAGGATCGCGGCCACTGTTCCCTTCAAAGCCTTGCGAGTGTTCACTTCCATACCTCAATTCCATCTTCGAGCAACGGTTGCTCGATCGCACGTCATGTCGACGCTGACCGATGTATTATGCCGGCTGTCCCAAGGGCATGATCCACGATCACGCCAACAGGCCAGCCGGCATCCTTACCGCTGAGGGAATGCTCCCTATGTGGGAACGCTATGCCCGTCAATCGTCCGGGGGGCATCCCCCGGGCAACCGCTACATGAATTTCGGCAACGGACGGTTAACAGCCGTCGAACACTCCGCCAAGTCCGCACCGGACACGGCTACGGACGGGACACCTTGTACTGGTATCCGCGGTGGTTCGGATTGAGATGATCGCCCTTGCCGAACAGTTTGTTGCGCAGCGTACCGGGCGCGTACTCGGTCTGATAGACCCCACGCTCCTGCAGAATCGGCACCACATAGTCGATGATGTCCTCGAACGTGCCGGGATTGGTCACATAGGCGAGATTGAATCCGTCCACGTCGGTCAGTTCGACGATGCGCTGCAGTTCGTCGGCCACCTGCTCGCCGGAACCGATGATCACCGGGCTATTGCCGCCGATCGCGCGACGCACGGCGATGTCTCGCACCGTCCAGCGCTTGCCGTCGTCGCCCTTGACCTTCTGCATGTTGGCGGCCGTGGACTGGATGGCGTTGGAGTCGATGTCGTCGAGCGGCTGGTCGAGATCGTACTTCGACAGGTCGGTGCCGATCCATCCGGAATACAGTGTGAGCGCGCCCTCGGTGGACGCATACCGCTCGTAGTCGTGGTACTTGTCCCACGCCTCCTGCTCGGTGTTGCCGGTGATCACGGTGAGCATCATGAGCACACGGGCGTCGTAGCGGCCACGGCCGGCGGCCTCGAGCGAGTCACGCACCTTCTTCACCTGCGGCGCGACCAGTTCCGGCGTGGGGCCGGTCACGAAGATGGCCTCGGCGTTCTCGGCGGCGAACTTGATGCCACGCGGCGAGGTTCCGGCCTGGAAGATCACCGGCGTGCGCTGCGGCGACGGCTCGCACAGATGGATGCCGGGCACATCGAAGAACTCGCCGTGATGGTTGATCTCGTGCACCTTGGCCGGGTCGGCGTACACGTCGTGCGCCTTGTCCTTCACCACTGCGTCGTCCTCCCACGAGCCCTCCCACAGCTTGTACAGCACCTCGAGGTATTCGTCGGCGTAGTCGTAGCGCTTGTCGTGCGGAATGTCGTCCTGACCCATGTTGCGCAGTGCGGACGGCAGATAGCCGGTCACCACGTTCCAGCCCACACGGCCGTTGGTGATGTGGTCGAGCGAGCTCATGCGGCGCGCGAACGTGTACGGATGCTCGTAGAAGACGCCGGCGGTCACGCCGAATCCAAGGTTTTCGGTGGCCACGGACATGGCCGAGATCAGCGTGGTCGGATCGTTGATCGGCAGCTGCGAGGCGGTGCGCAACGCGGAGTCCACATTGCCGCCGTACACGTCGAAGTAGCCGACCAGATCGGCGATGAACATGGCGTCGAAACGGCCGCGCTCGAACAGTTTCGCCAGTTCGATCCAATGATTGATGTCGGTGTATTCCGCCGACCGGTCGCCGGGGTATCGCCACATGCCCGACGACTGATGGCCCACGCAGTCCTTGACGAATCCGTTGAAGTGAATCTGGCGTTTGGCCGGGCTGTTGAACTGATGGTCATTGCTGTTGGCGGCGTTGTTCCCCACTGAAGCGTCCTTTCATGACGACGGCCCGAACGCTCTCCCCGCGGACGGCGTTCGGCGAAATCGGCGCACGCCTCCCCAGACGCACACCACGGATATCGCCATTATGCCGCCCGAAATCCCGCGGAATCCCCGAAATCGCGGAACGCCGTATAGACGTTGGTTATCAACGATTATCAATCAGCGCGATTCCGCGACAGACTTCCCTGACGACGTGGCGCAGACAGCAGTCTGCCGCCAGCCCCACCGTCAGCCATTGCGCCACACGCAGAAGGTGCGCGGCGGGATGGCGATCTGTCGCTCATGCCCCTGCGCATAACTCTCCCAATTCGCCTCGCCGCACGCTTTGGGGCCGCGCGAACTGAACACGCACTCCCATGCGGAATCGTCGAGCGGCGCGAACTGGCCATAGTCGTGCACGGCACGCAACGCCGACACATGTTGCCATGCCGTCTGCCGCGTCGGGTTGACGGTCACGCAGTCGTTGCCCACGCGGAACACCACGACGGAATCATCGCGGGCGGGAACGATGCGGGGGCCGCCGAAATATGCGGGGTTGCCGCGGCGAATGCGGATCAGCGCCGCATAGTAGTCCACCAGATCGTGCAGCCGGCGGGCGCGACGCCAATCTAGTCGGTTGAGTTCGGCGGATCGGTCGTACGAGTTGTCGCAGCCGTATTTGGTGCGCGCGAATTCCTCGCCGGAAAGCATGAACGGGATTCCCACGGACGTGGCGATGATGCCGGCCGCCATGCGATTCGCATCCATGATGTCCTCGCTCAGGCTGGGATCGGCGTCATATTCGGCGTGCGTGGGGCCGGATTCCGCAGGCCAGACGCCGGTGAATCCGGTTGCGGTCGACGCGTCCGTATGACCGAACGCGACCGAACGCATGGCCATGCACAGCTTGTCCCACAACGTCAGATCGTCGTGCGCGGAGATGTATTGCACGAACTGGCCGACGCTGGCGGCCTCCACCTGGGTGCCGCGCCACCCGTCGACCGCATGACGGATGGCCGGTGCGAACTCGAGTGCCGCGCCGGAGACGTAACCGGGCTTGCGATGGTGGAAGATGTTGCCACGTATGGCGTCTCGCGTGTCGTCGCTGAAGAATCCGATGCGCGGATCGAGTCGCGAAAGGCCGCGCTTGCCGGCCAATACGACATCGGGCGACACCGCGGTCATATCCGCGGCCCACGGTTCGCCGTACAGGATCTTCTCGGCACCGCCGGGCAGTGAATCCAGCCGGGCACGCACCGCGTTCATGGTGTCGACATCCATCAGGCCCATGAGGTCGAAGCGGAATCCGTCGATGTGGTATTCGCGCGCCCAGTATGCCACGGAATCGACGATGTACTTGCGCATCATCGGCCGTTCGGACGCCATGTCGCTGCCGCAGCCGGAGCCGTTGGACAGCGCTCCCCCGGCGTAGCGGCGGCAGAAGTATTCCGGCACCATGCGTTCCAGCCAGTTGTCGGCGGAATACATGTGGTTGTAGACCACGTCCATGATGACCTTGAAACCGGCCGTATGCAGCGCCTGGATCATCTGCTTGCATTCGCGGATGCGTACCGCGCCGTCGAACGGATCGGTGCTGTATGAGCCTTCGGGGACGTTGTAGTTGACCGGGTCATAGCCCCAGTTGTAGGCGCGGTCGAGCGGGTCGCCGTCCCGCGCGGCGGCCTCGTCCACCGATCCGAAGTCGAAGATCGGCATGAGCTGCACCGCGGTGACGCCGAGCCGTCGCAGGTAGGCCGTGCATGTGGGGAAATCGCCTTCGCCATCCACGCTGGTGTTGTTGTGGGTAAAGGCCAGATATGTGCCCCGATGCTCGTCGGGGATGCCACTGTGGGAGTCGTTGCTGAAGTCGCCGACGTGGGTTTCCCAGACCACGAGCTCGTTGAGGGGGATGTGCGGGGCCTGGTCGGCGGCCCAGCCGTCGGGGTCGGTTTTGCGCAGATCGACGACCATGCTGCGGCGGCCGTTCGCGCCGGCGGCCCGCGCCCATGGGTCGGCGGTTCTGGATACGTGGCCGTCTGGGAAGTGCACCACGTAGTCGTAGTAGACACCGTGGCCTACACCGTCGACGTGTACCAGCCAGGTGCCGTCGAATTCCTTGGCGTTGCGCGGACCGGAGCCATGACGAGGCACCACGGCCACCGCGGTCATCGCATAGGTGGCGTACGGCTGCTGCATCACATCGGCATCGACGCCTTCGACATGCACGCCCGGAGCACAAACGCCACCCTCGTAGAACAGTCGCAGTTCGACACGGCTTGCGGTTGGCGCCCATACACGGAATGTGGTGCCTTGACCGGTCTTGTCGGGAATCGCACCCAGATCATCGCCCGTGTAGGTAGGAAGCTCGTCAATTGGCAGAACACTCATCCGGCACCCCCATCGGCCCATCGGTCATCTAACCAGCAATCTACCAGCGGCACTGAACGCACAACGGGTTTCGTAGGCAATCTTCGAGTTCTGCGGTAATTGTGAGGGTGTGCGTATATCAATCTCCAAGTTCTGAAGTGTCAAGACGGGATATGACGAGTATCACCCTTGGAATTCCAATGAATGTATATGGGTGTGACGCATTGCATACTTCAGAACTTTGAGATTGATGTCTGCAACGGCGTGAAATCACTGCAGAACTCAAAGATTGCCCGCCCTCTTCCGCTCGGATTCGGCTATTCGATCGGATGGACGGGAATACGGCGGGAGTGCAAGGCCTCGACGATGTCGTGGTGATGCGTGGAGACGAGGATGGACTTGCCGGCGGCGACGAACTGGTTGAGCACGCGCACGACCAGGGCCGTATTCCGTTCGTCAAGCCCGTCGGTGGGCTCATCGAGCACGAGAAGATCGGGGTTCAACGACATGCAGCAGGCGATGGCAACACGCTTCTTCTCGCCTCCGCTGAGGCGATAGGGTGCCCGTTCGGCGAATCGTTCAAGCTCGAACAGTCGCAGGATGTCGTTGGTGCGACGATGAATCTCCTCGTCCGGCAACCCCATCTGTGCCGGACCGAACGCGATCTCCTCGGCCACCGACGGGCAGAACAGTTGGGTTTCGGAGTTCTGGAACACGAAACCGATGCGCTGATGCAGCCGCTTGGCGAAGCGCTTGTCGGCGAGCGCATCTCGGGTGATGCGGTTCCCGTCGAACCGGTATTCTCCGGCGGAGAGGAATTCCAAACCATTGAGAATGCGCATGATGGTGGTCTTGCCGCTGCCGTTCGGGCCGAGCAGGGCCACGGATTCGCCGCGATCAAGCACCATGTCGAACCCGCGCAGCACCTCGTGGGGCGGGTCCCCCTCCACGCCCGGGTATGAGAAGCAGGCGTTCCGCAACTCGACAAGGGGCGTTCCGTCATCATGTCCGCTGTTCATCATCTCTCCTCGTTCATTGTGCATAGGTCATTGTGTGAATCCACTGCTCGAGCGCCCGGCCAAGGCCAAAAACTGAGCAATCTACGAGTTCTGTGCGGATTCCAGGCCATTGCAGACATCAATCTGCGAGTTCTGTGCGGATATAACGTCATATACCAAGTATGAGGCTTGGAATTCCAACAGTCCTACTATGGCATTGAGGCATATGACCGCACAGAACTCGAAGATTGGTGTCTGCACTTCGGCAAATCCGCACAGAACTCGCAGATTGCCCGACCTGATGGCCGATTCGCGCCCGGAATCATCCGAAATACACCGCCGCGGCGATCATCAGGGTGATCACGCACGTGTACACCGCGTTCGCCGCGGTCAGCATGCGCTCCTTCGCAATGCGATACTCCCCCTCGAAGCCGCGGCAGAGCATGGCCTCCCCCATTTCCTTGGCACGACGGTTCGCCAGCAGGAACACCGTGCCGATGATATGCCCGGCCGAAGTGAGTTTGCGGGAGTTCCGGCCAACGCTCCGTAGCCGTAGGGCATCGAGAAGCAGCAGCATGGATCGTCCCAGAATGTCGATGAACTGGATGGTCACATCGCAGACGTACACCACCGCATTCGGTATGTGCAATCCGCGCAGACCGGCGATCAGCCGGTTCCACGGCACCGTTCTCGCAAGCCCTATGGTCAGCGACACGGTGATGAATGCGCGGATGAACAACCGCGCCGGAGCCTCATATTGTCCGATCAGTATCGATGGCAGGGCGATCACCGCGCTCAGCCCGGCGATGCCGAGCCCACCGAACAGCACGGTTTTCATCAATCGTGCCGGACGTATGGCGAGCGCCACCAGCACCACGGCCAGCATGATATAGCCGAAGGTCATGTTGCGCGTCGCATTGACGCAGATGATGGCCGAGATCAGCCCCAATAGTCGCATAGCCGGGGAGACTCGGCAGAGCAGACGATCGACCGGGCTGGAAACGAGCTCCGGCTGTCCTCCGTCAGCGACTTCAGCGAGCGCGGAACCGATGGACCCCAGATTCTTCTCGATGAACGTCGAACGGTCGTTGAGCGGTTCGTATGACTCCGATTCGGCAAGCCAATCCGGCAGCGCGGAACCAGCAGAGGACGATCCCGACGCGACCGCCGCCGTCATGGTTGTTGTCGTGGATGACGTTGATGACATTGCCTTCCCCAGTCAGAACCCAGTCAGAAACCCAATCGGCACTCGATCAGGGCAGCATCATGCGGTAGTCGCCTTGGTGCCCTTGGATGCAGAGGCATCCTTGACGCCCGACGCCAGCAGACGGAACACGATGGTCATCACGGCGATGCCGATCACCGCGGAAAGAATATAGCCGGCCCAGTCGGGCAGTCCCTGCATGGAGTAGTCGGGAAGCAGCGCATTCCAGGAGAATCCGTGCGCGATCTGATCGGGCACGTAGCTCAGGCCTGTGGCCTCCTTGAATTCCTCGGCTCCCCACTCACCGTAGGCGCTGCCCGTGGCGAGCAGACCGATCGGAGAGATGACGGCGAGCAGTCCAAGACCGATCCAGACCGGGGTCCTCAGTCCCTTGGCAGCCTTGCCATCGGCGGCAGGCTTGGCCGCGCCCGCCACGATTTCAGGGGCGGTACGACGGACGAATTCCACGACCACCACGGTGACCAATCCCTCGATGATCGAGGCCATCAGCAGGTGCGGAATCAGCATGGCCGGCACCGAGACGGTTACCGGATACGGGAAGTACAGCGCCTGACCGGCGGCATCGCGGAACAGCATCGGCTGCACGCCAAGCTCCAAGGCCACGCAGAGCGCGGCAAGCGTGATACCCACGTAGGCTCCGATGAACGAGGCCACACGCTCCTTCCATCCGGACGCGAGCGCCTTCGTCAGCAACGTATACAGTCCGTACGCCACGAACGGCAGCACGAATGCCATGTTGAAGCAGTTCGCACCGTACGTGATCAGGCCGCCGTCGCCGAACAGCAACGCCTGCAGCAGCAACGCCACCGAAACCGCAACCGTGGCGTACTGCGGCCCAAGTAGGATGGCGATCAGCGACCCTCCCACCGCGTGCGCCGTCGTGCCGCCGGGGCACGGCACATTGAACATCATGATGAGGAACGAGAACGCCGCGCCCGCACCAAGATACGCCATCCGTTCATGGTTGGCGTGGGTCATCACGTATTTGAGGCACAGCCCCCAGATCGGAATCATGATGACGGTGAACATCAGACCGGTGGACGGCGACAGATAGTTGTCGGGAATGTGCATTGACAGCGTAACAACGTCGTTGGTGACCATGACGATCGTCCTTCCTTTCCTTCCGCCCACTCGCGGCTTGCGGCTGCGCACGAATTGCCAGATTGCCGCATTTTTTCACGTATGCAGCGAGCGGGCACTGCACACGGGACCGGGAAGGACGCGGCCGGTCACGGATTGCGGCCGGTCAGGCCCAAAGCCCCGAGAAATATGGTAGGAAGTCCGATTTCACCCATGTAAACATGGGATATCGAATACGTTGTTTCGTTGAGATTCCAACGAAAACAGCACATGACAAACCACACGACACGCCGACGATACGGTCGTATGAAACCGGTGATTTCCCCGTTACACGCATGTTTTTTTGAGCATTATTCTTGGCCGCGAAATGTGATGACAGCCGGCCGCGCACGCACGGCATGACTGTCGGGATACGGTGCGGATTTTCCGCGAAAGGCGGCGTCATGATCGCGAACAGCATCAGCGGCAACATCATCGAGAATCCTCCGAAGGACGGCAAGCTGAGCGTGCCGATCGACTTCGAATGGTTCGAGACCGACAAGAAGCGCATGGCCAAGGTGGCGGAGGACGGCACCGAGTTCGGCGTGATGGTCGGCCGCACGATCAAGGACGGCGATGTGCTGGCCGAGACGGACGACAAGCGGTATTACGCGAAGATCAAGTCGGCGCAGCTCATCGAGATTCCGGTGGATTCGATGAAGGAGATGGGGCGCCTCTGCTTTGAGCTGGGCAACCGTCACCTGAGTCTGAAGGTGGAGAACGACCGTGTGCTCGTGCCGTACGATCATCCGACGATGGAGTACACGAAGAAGATCGGCTATGAGCCGCACATCATCGAGGGCGGATTCGATGGATTCCTGATCGTCAAGGCGCATGCCGGTTCGGGCACGATCATCCCCGGCACGAACAAGACGACCGGCGATCTGGCCGAGGAGGAGCAGGAGGCCGAGGCGGACAAGGACTGGGCAGCCGACGCCGGGCATGAGCACTCGCACGATCATGCGCACGAGCACGAGCACGGCCATGATCACGCCAGCCACGTCGATGGCGAATACGAAGTGAACGGCGTGCTGCACCGTCCCGACGGCTCGCACAGCCACGACGGCGGCAGGACCTGGCACACCCACTGATCCGCCAGGCGGGTCGGTCGTCCTTCCCGACCGCCGGCCCGCATTCGGACCACCGGACCATCACACTCATCGAGGACCATCATGACCCGAAATGTTCGCACCCAAACACGCCCGGGCACCCGCTCTCATTCGTCGGCAACGGCCACCGCGCCGGGCGCGGAACCAACCGGCCTGTCGCCGGATGAGATCGAGGCACGGCATCTGGCCATGCTGCAGGTGTGCGACAGCGTGTTCCCGATCGGCGCGTTTGCACTGTCGAACGGCATGGAGACGTTTGTGCAGCGGGACTTTCTCCGCCGAGGCCCCGACTTCGAGCAGTATCTGAAGAACTATCTGGAGGTCGCTCCCTACAAGGAGATCGGGCAGATGGTGATCGCCGGACGGTACGCGCAGGATTCGCGGTTGTCCGAACGCGGTTTGGATACGCGGATCGAGGAGTTGGACGCGCTGTGTTCGGCGCTGCAGTCCGCGCGTGAGATTCGTGACGGCAGCGAGCGCATGTGCGCCCGTCTGATCAAACTCGTGGAGAAGATGGACGCGAACGGGGCAGACTCCGCCCCGACCGCCGACGGCGGCATCGAACACAACAGTCCGCATCTGGCACGATATCGGCGTCTGATCGCCGACGGCCGCTGCCGCGGTCTGCACGCGATCGCAATGGGATTGTATGCGGCCGATCATGCGGCGAGTCTGCGCAGCGCGGCCGTCACGTACGGATATTCGCTGATCAGTGCGCTCACCATGTGCGCGGCGAAGGCGATTCCGCTCAGCCAGTATGCCGGTCAGGTGGCCTTGCACGATTCGTTCCCGAATCTGGTGCAGGCGGTCGACGTGGCGTTCACGCTCAAACCGGACGATCTGGGCATTTCCGGCGCGTATCTCGACATCGCCGCCATGCAGCACGAGACCCTGTATTCGAGGCTGTACATGAGCTGAGTGGGCTCGGCACCCCGTCAACCACGACAAGACATAAGCACATCTCACAACAACCAATTCGTCAAATATCACATAGCAAGCAACACAACAAAGGAGAACCCCATGTCCTACGTACGCATCGGCGTGGCCGGCCCTGTCGGCTCCGGCAAAACCGCACTGATCGAACGCCTGACCCGCAAGATGGCCGACGACTACAGCATCTGCGTGGTCACGAACGACATCTACACCAAGGAGGACGCCGAGTTCCTGATCGCGAACTCCCGTCTGCCCGAGGACCGCATCGTCGGCGTGGAGACGGGCGGATGCCCGCACACCGCCATCCGCGAGGACTGCTCGATGAACCTCGAGGCGTGCGAGGCGATGGCCGCCGCGCATCCGGATGTAGACATCATCTTCGTGGAGTCCGGCGGCGACAACCTCTCCGCCACGTTCAGCCCCGATCTTGCCGATGCGACGATCTACGTGATCGCCACCGACGAGGGCGACAAGATCCCGCGCAAGGGCGGCCCGGGCGTCACCCGCTCCGACCTGCTGGTGATCAACAAGGCCGATCTGGCACCGCTCGTGCACGCCGATCTGGACGTGATGGCCCGCGATTCCGAACGTATGCGCAACGGTCGTCCGTACATCTTCACCGATCTGATGGGCGGTTCCGGCGTGGACGATGTGATCGACTGGATCAAGAAGGACGTCCTGTTCGAGGGCAAGTAGTCCCGAGTCGTAGCCATTCCCATCAGGACCCATCCGTCAGGCGCGTCAGAACCGTCACGCTCCATCGTCAGAAATCGAGAATCCATGCCCAGCAGCACCTTCCGTCTCGCCACCACATTCCGCAATGGCCGCACGAAGATCGATGACGTCTATTTCGAGGCGCCGTTCAAGCTCATGAGCCCGTTCGTGCGCGGCCGTCACGCGGACTTCATCGTGATGCTCGCCTCGCCCGGTTTCCTCAAGGGCGACGAGGCGCACATCGAGTGCACGTTCGGCACGGGCACGGATTCGACGATCACGACGCAAAGCTACGAGAAGGTGCTGAACACGGCCGACGGATCGGCGTCACGCACGATCGACCTGACCGCGTGCGGCGATGCGAAGGCGGTGTTCCTGCCGTTTCCGGTGATTCCGTTCGCAGGCAGCACGTTTGCGAACGTGTCGACCGCGCGCATCAGTCCGGAATCGACGTTCGTGTACGCGGATGTGGTGACGTGCGGTCGTGTTGGCCGTGGCGAGCGCTGGATGATGAACCGGTTCTCGAATCGGCTGCGCGTGAGCGTGGATGAGTCGTTGGCGTCGGAGGATTATCGGCGGGCGTTACGCGGTGAGACTGATGACTCCGACTCCGATGCGGGCCGTCACGCGCATCGCGGCCGTCCGCGCAAGCAGCCGGATCGTTCCCGTCTGGTGTTCGCCGATCGTCTGCTGCTCGACCCCTCCCGTTTCGATTACACGGAGATGGGCATGTGGCGCGAGTACACGCATTGCGGCGTGCTGTACGCACATCTTCCCGAGATCGACCCCGGATACAACCCGAATGCGCTGGACGACGTGCAGGCATCGCCGTATGCGGCGTCGGGAGGGGCTGCGTCCGGTTCCAAGGATCCCCGGTTGATCGCCGATCCGCGCAAGCGCATCGAAGCGACGCGCATGGCGGCCGAGGATGCGCTGATCACGCGGATTCGCGATTATGCCAAAACCGCGGAATCCCATGGTTTCCGAGGCGAATTCGGCGTCAGTCGTGTAGTGAACGGCGTGTGCGTGCGCGTACTGGCCATGCGCGGCGACGACGCCTTCGACCTCATCACGGCCATCACCGATATGGTGTGACGCTGACGCGATGCATGCCGGACAACGCTGACATCAGCGACGACGATGAGAGATGGCTCACATTCAGCGTGTTTTTCAGCTGGCTCTCAGTTGATGTCAGAGAAGTGCCCAGACACCGTTTTTAGTCTCGCAGATGTTGGGAATACGCATCGCACTACGACTAGGGGTATCCGTAGTGCGGCATCATCGAAGGGACATCATGAACGCGACCATCACCCGTGCCGCGGTGGCCGTCATCGCGGGACTGGCCATCGTTGGCGACGCTTTCCTGCTATTCGTCAAACCGCATGCCGACGTCGGAGCTGCCTCGACGTCACAGTCCGGCACACTCGGCGCGTCAAGCGGTGCCGATTCGACCGACTCGACCGACTCGGGCACAACCGGCAATTCCACCGACGATTCCTCGAATTCTTCGGATTCGTCGGATTCTGCAAGCGGCTCCGCCGGCACGCTCACCGACGGCACCTACACCAGCGTCGCTTCACCGAACGAATATGGCGAAGTCCAGCTGCAGGTCGTCGTCAAGGACGGAAAGATCACGTCCGTGAATGCGATCACCTACCCGAACCACACCGATCGTTCCCGTTCGATCAGTGCGCAGGCCATTCCAGAACTCGCCGAACGGGCGATCAGCAAGCAGAGCTCCGATATTCAATTCGTCAGCGGCGCGACCGAAACATCCACCGCATTCGTCAACTCCCTGCAGGACGCCATCAATCAGGCGCTGAACGCGAGCAAGTAGCGGACGCGAATGGGGAACGACATGATCAGAACAGTAGACGACAGGACCGATCAGCGCATCGACAATCCCACTGACGACATTGACAACACTGATAATCCGTGGATTATTCGCAGCCGGGTCGTTCATGCCATGACCGTACCGTTCACCATACAGATCGTTGGCATGCCATGGCAGTCGGCGGAAGACCTCGACGGCATGATCGATACGGCCGCGACCCGCATTGCTAATCATCTGCATAGTGTCGAGACACGGTTCTCCCCGTTCAACGCGCGTTCCCTGGTGGCCTGCGCCCGGCGCGGCGACTGGTCCGCCCTGCTGAACGATCCGGACTTCGCCGAGGTCTACGCATTGTGCACGCAGGCGAAACAGCTCACCGATGGTGCATTCGATCCGATGCACGACGGCGCCTACGATCCGACCGGCATCGTGAAGGGCTGGGCGATCCAGCGCGCGCATGAGCGGATACTCATGCCACTGGTCCGTTCCGAACGATGTGCCGCGGCCGCATTGGGCGGAGGCGGCGACATCCAGACCGCCGTGCATGCGGACAGTGATTTCCAGTGGCGCATCGGCGTGCAGAACCCGTTCGCCGTCGACGCCGGCACAACGCATACCGACGCGGAGCACACCGCCACGTCACACACCGCCACACTGCGCACAATCACACTGCGCAACGGTGCCGTGGCCACCTCCGGCACCTATCGACGCGGCGAGCACATCACCCGAACCGCACACGATCTGGCACAGGCCACCGTGGTCGATGATCATCTGATCTTCGCCGACATGTGGGCCACGGCCGCCATCAGCGCCGGCGAGCGCCGTTTCCGCGAACTCACCGACCCGCACGGGCGTCTTCTTGCGGTGCTCGTACGCGCCGATCACACCATCGCGACCATCGGCGACAGTGACTCGCTCACTGCCGCTGATCGATACCGCTGACCAATGCCACTGACCAATTGCCGGAACCGCAAAACGCCACAGACACGCAGACACTCAGGAACACAGAACCGTACAACCACAGGGACCTCATCATGAACCGTCATCTCACCACCACCGTCACCTTGGCATGGGCCGTCGTGCTGTTTGTCGTGCCATTGCCGTTCCTCGCCGCGCTCGCCTACGGATTGCCGTCGTTGTACAGCGGCCAACTGTTCGGCATTGAACTTGGTGTGATCGCCTACACGTGGATGCTTGCGGCCGTCTATCTGGCGTGCCGTCCGCGCTGGGTGGATCGCACGGTCGGCCTGCCGCACATGATGATGATCCACGGCATTCTCGCGATTCTGGCGATCGGATTCGCGTTCGTTCATCAGAGCCTGCTGCCCGGTGCCGGGGCGCTGGTCGGACTGACCGGCCATGTTGGCCTGTACCTGTTCATCGCCGTGGCGGTCTGGTCGCTGGTGTTCATGGCCGGATGGCTGACCAGCCGGGTGCGATGGCTGGAGAACGTCAAGCGCACGCTGGAGCGCGTGTTCCGTCATGAGATGAGCGTCTGGCTGCATCGATTCAATCTGATCGCGATCGCCATCATCTTGATTCATGTGCATGTGATCGACTACATCGCCGCGATCAAGCCGTTTATTCTGCTGATCGATGCGGCGACCATCGTCGTGTTCGCCTACTATGTGTGGAGCATGATCAACCGACACGCGTATGCGTTGCGTGGGCGGGTGATTGCGGTACGGCCGCTCGCCGATCGCGTGACCGAACTATCGGTCGGACTGGACGGCGATTCCGCACGAAACGCTCGCTGGCGACCGGGCGATTTCGCGTTCATCGCGTTCCCCGGCGAGCGCGGCATGCACGAATATCATCCGTTCTCCCTGACGAATTCGTATGATCCGAACGGTGGTTCCGCACCGCAGCCGATGATGTTCGCGATTCGTGCCGACGGCGATTTCACCACGCGCGTGGCGTCACTGCAGCCGGGCACCGCCGTACGCGTGGTGCCGCCGTACGGCCGCTACGCCGAATTCGTCGACGAGCATCCCGCCAACGCGCCGCTGGTGCTGATCGGCGGCGGCATCGGCATCACCCCGCTGATCGGTGTGCTCACCGCCTACGCCGGCACGGGCAGGGGCGGTGGCCGTAGCGTTGATTTCCTGTATACCGTCAGTAAGGATCGTGACGTCATCTATGGTCCGGAGCTGACGCGGTTCGGCGAAGATCATCCGAACGCCCGCGTGCGCATCAGTCTGCACCGCCCGGATGAGACGGCGCTCACGCCCATGATCCGTCCCGGAGCCGTGTATCTGGTGGCGGGACCGCACGCCATGATCGTCGCCGTACGCAAGACGCTGCTCGCGCACGGCGTGCGTGCCGACGACATCTATTACGAGCCGTTCGCGATGTGATCGGCCGGCAGGCGAGGGTGACGGGCGACGGACGTCGGTGTCAGACGTCATCGCCCGCCGACGCCCAGAACGCGCGATCTCAGAACAGGAAGTACCGCTGGGTGAGCGGCAGATCGTTCGCCGGATCGGAGTGCACGAGCTCGCCGTCCACGGTCACCTGGAACGTTTCCGGATTCACCTGGATGTCGGCCAACGTGTCGTTGAACTTCAGGTCCTTCTTGCCGATCGTACGGCAGCCGCGCACGGGCAGCACCTGCCGGGCCAGACCGAGACGGCCCTTGATGTCGTCGTCGATTGCCGCCTGCGAGACGAACGTGACGCAACTCGAACCGAGCGCACGACCCAGCGCGCCGAACATGTCGCGGTAGTACACGGGTTCCGGAGTGGGGATCGACGCATTGGCGTCACCCATGCGCGAGTAGGCGATCGACCCGCCTTTGATCACCATCTCCGGCTTGGCCGCGAACATGGCCGGCTGCCAGATCACCAGATCGGCCATCTTGCCCACTTCGACCGATCCCACGTAGTCGGCGATGCCGTGCGTGATGGCCGGGTTGATCGTGTACTTGCTCACGTAGCGCTTGGCGCGGTAGTTGTCGTTGCGGTTGCCGTCGTGCGCGTCCTCGGGAAGCGGGCCGCGCTGGATCTTCATCTTGTGCGCGGTCTGCCAGGTGCGTGTCACCACCTCGCCCACGCGGCCCATGGCCTGCGAGTCGGAGCTCATCATCGAGATGATGCCCATGTCGTGCAGCATGTCCTCCGCGCCGATCGTCTCGGGGCGGATTCGTGAATCGGCGAACGAGATGTCCTCCGGCACGTTGCGATCCAAGTGATGGCAGACCATCATCATGTCGAGATGCTCGTCCACCGTGTTGCGCGTGAACGGCATGGTCGGGTTCGTGGAGCTGGGCAGCACATTCGGGAATCCTGCCGCACGAATGATGTCGGGGGCATGGCCGCCGCCCGCGCCCTCCGTGTGGTACGTGTGGATGGCCCGGCCCTTGAACGCGGCGATCGTGTCCTCCACGCAGCCGCCCTCGTTGAGCGTGTCGGTGTGGATGGCCACCTGGATGTCCATCTCGTCGGCCACGCCAAGGCAGGTGTCGATCACGGCGGGGGTCGATCCCCAATCCTCGTGGATCTTGAGTCCGGCGGCACCGGCGCGGATCTGCTCGCGCAATGGTTCGGGGCTGGAGTCGTTGCCCTTGCCGAGGTAGGCGATGTTGACGGGCAGCGCTTCGGCGGCTTCGATCATGCGCGCCAGATGGAACGCGCCCGGATTGCAGGTGGTGGCGTTCGTTCCGTCGGCCGGGCCGGTGCCGCCGCCCACCATGGTGGTGATGCCGCCGGCGAGCGCGGTGCGCACCTGCTGCGGGGAGATGAAATGGATGTGCGTGTCGAGTCCGCCCGCGGTGACGATCATGCCTTCGCCTGCGATGGCTTCGGTGCCGGAGCCGACGGCGAGTCCCGGCGTCACGCCGTCCATGGTCTGCGGGTTGCCGGCCTTGCCGATGGCGCTGATCCTGCCGTTCTTGATGCCGATGTCGGCCTTGTAGATGCCGGTGTAGTCGAGAATCAGCGCGTTGGTGATAACGGTGTCGGGCGATTCCGCGTCGAGCTGCACGGAGCTTTGGCCCATGCCGTCGCGGAATGATTTGCCGCCGCCGAATTTGAGTTCGTCGCCGTAGTTGGTGCAGTCGCGTTCGACTTCGATAATGAGGTTCGTGTCGCCGAGGCGTACGCGGTCGCCCGTGGTCGGGCCGAACATGCCGGCGTAGTCGCTGCGTGTGATCGTGGTGCTCATGATTGTGGTCTCTTTCCCCCGTCAGATTCCCAGGAATCCCTGATCGTGCGCCTTGGCAAATGCGGCGTCGCGCACCTGCGGATCGTCGAGCTTGCCGTCGACGAGTGCGCTGAATCCGTGGATCTCGCGCGTGCCGCCGATGTCGATGAGTCGTACGCGATGCGCTTCGCCCGGTTCAAAACGTACGGCCGTGCCCGCGGCGATGTCGAGACGCTTGCCGTATGCGGCCTTGCGATCGAATTTGAGATACTTGTTGACTTCGAAGAAGTGGAAGTGGGAGCCGATCTGGATGGGACGGTCGGCGGTGTTGACCACGTCGAGCTCGATGGCGTCACGGCCTTCGTTGAGCGTGAGGTCGCCGTCGGCGTAGAAGTATTCGCCGGGCTTGAGCTTTTCGGTGGTTTCGATGGGGTTGTGGATGGATACGAGCTTGGTGCCGTCGGGGAACGTGGCCTCGACCTCCACCACGTCGATCATCTCGGCCACGCCGTCCATCACGTCTTCGGGTTTGAGCAGCGTGCGCCCGTACTGCATGAGTTCGGCCACGGTCGCGCCTTCGCGCGCGCGTTCCACGCATTCGGAGCTGATCAGCGCCACGCATTCCGGATAGTTGAGTTTCACGCCACGGCTTTTGCGCTCCTTGGCAAGCTCCCCCGCCTGATGCAGCAGCAGTTTGTCGATCTCTCGCGGAGTAAGTCTCATCGGACCCCCATTCGTCCCGGTCGTTCCGGCAATGTCGAATCTGACAATCCGTCGTATCCGCATGTCGGGTATGTCAGGCATGTCAGGTAATTCTGTCGAATCGCGATCATCCTAGGACCGCAATAAAAACGACACGTTTCCACACGTGGCATACGGTGATGTTGGCCGGGTGGCAGAGAATGACAGATCAAAGGTTGAATTCATTCTCTGCCAAGGGGCGTGGTAGAGAATGCCATATACGGTGATTGTTGTATTCCCTGCCACGGAAATCGGCTCCATACGCGGTGTCATCGTGGCAGAGAATGCGTGATCCGGTCATTTGGTCATTCCGTGCCACGACGATTCGGCAACGCGCTGGCACAGAATGATGATTCAGCCAGATTGTTCATTCTCTGCCATGATCGCGTGGCAGAGAATGAGAATTCATGACATATACGCGTTCCTTGCCACGAAATGTGGCAGCGAACGAGAAACCACGCCTGTACTCCACTCTCTGCCAAAGGCCGTGGCAGAGAACGACTATTGAGCCGAATATCGCATTCTCTGCCACGCGCGAGCTATCGCGCGCCCACTTACACGCCCATTCACACGCGCATTCACACGCGCATGGACTGCTTGGCCGCCTCGACCTGATCGGCCCCGCCTTCACCACCGGCCACGAACCGTCCGGATGCGAGCACATGATACGTGTCGCAGCGTTCGACGGCGAACTGCACCTTCTGTTCGACCAGCACCACGCCGATGCCGCGATCCTCCACCATCGAACGGATGGATTTCTGGATGTCGGCCACGATGTTCGGCTGGATGCCTTCGGTCGGCTCGTCGAGGATCATGAGCTTCGGCCGCGTGATCAACGCCCTGGCGATCGACAGCTGCTGACGCTGACCGCCGGACAGCAGGCCGGCGCGACGCCCCGCGAATTCCTTGAGCACGGGGAACGCGTCCACGGCTTCGTCGTAGCGGGCCTGCGCCTCGGAGCCGTACCGGTCGGCCACCACGTGCAGGTTTTCGTCGACGGTCATGCCGCCGAATGACTGCTGCCCTTGCGGCACGAATGCCATGCCGGATCGGATGCGCTGGTTCGGTGACAGTTTCGTCACGTCGCGTCCGTCGAACGACACCGTACCCGTGCTCGCCGGCAGCAGGCCGAGGATCGCCTTGAGCAGCGTGGTTTTGCCGGCGCCGTTGTTGCCGATGATGCTGATCCACTGTCCGGCTTCCACGCTGAAGGCGATGTCGTTGACCACGGTCACCTTGCCATACCCGGTACTGAGATTCTTCACTTCAAGCATTGCCATGATTGTTTTCCTTACTCGTTGCCCCACCGCTGACCGGAGGCGAATGATGCGTGCGACTTCAAGACGCGGAGAACGAAGGCGTACAACGGTACGTCAAGTCCTCCACAACGCAGAAGCCCCCTATCACAGCCTCCACCGGAGGCGAATGATGCGTGCGACTTCAAGGCGCAGAGAACGAAGGCGTACAACAGTACGTCAAGTTCTCCGCAACGCAGAAGGCGCTCCATCATTCGCCTCCGCCGAGGTAGATCCTGACGACCTCCTCGTTGTTCTGGATGTCTTCGACCGATCCTTCCGCGAGGATCTCGCCCTGGTTGAGGACGGTGACGGAGTCGGCGAAGCTGCGCATGAAGTCCATGTCGTGCTCGACGATGATGACGGTGCGGTTGCGGCTGCAACGTTTGAGGAGTTCGCCGGTTTGCTGGCGTTCTTCGGGGGTCATGCCAGCGACGGGTTCGTCGAGGAGGAGAAGGTGTGCGTCCTGGACGAGGAGCATGCCGATTTCGAGCCACTGCTTTTTGCCGTGGGGGAGGATGCCGGCGGGCTTGTAGGCGTCGGCGGTGAGGCCGGTGACGTCGAGCATGTATTGGATGTTCTGGGATACGCCTTTGACCTTTTTGAAGAGGTCGGCGGTTTTCTTGCGGAATCCTTCGGCGAGCTGGAGGTTTTCGAGGACGGAGAGTTCTTCGACGACGGATGCGGTTTGGAAGGTGCGGCCGACGCCGAGTTTGACGATGTCGTTGGGTTTGCGGCCGAGGAGCTGTTCGCCGCGGAAGGTGGCAGAGCCGGTGGCGGGGGTGAGGCCGGTGATGGCGTCGATGATGGTGGTTTTGCCGGCGCCGTTGGGGCCGATGAGGAATCGCAGATCGCCGTGTTCGACGGTGAGGTCGAGGTTTTTGACGGCGACGAATCCGTCGAATTCGACGTGGAGGCCTTTGACTTCGAGGTAGTCGCTCCATTGGCCGCCGCGGTCGTCGAGGACGGCGAGTTCGTCCTTGAGGTCTTCCATGCGTTTGCGTTCGGAGACGATTTCGTCTTTCATGCGGCTGACTTCGTCGCGCATGCGTCGGGCCTCGTCGCGCATCTGACGGGCTTCTTCGCGAAGCTGGGCGGCGTCCATGTCAGTGTCGGTGGTGACAGTGGTGTCGGCGACATCGGTGGTGTTGGTGGTCACGGTTGCCTCCTTGTGGTTGATGTCGTTACTCATGCCTTCACCGCCTTGGCTGCGACGGGCGCGGCGGCCGCTGCACCGGCCGACACTGCGGCACCGGACGATCGGCCGGTGACTTTCTCGACGATCCATGGCCATACGCCCTTGAACTGGCCGAGTCCCATGGGCGCGAATGCGATGACGAGGATGAACATGAGGCCTTCGATGTAGGTCCATGCGGACGGGTAGGCGTCGGACAGCTGCGTTTCGGCGAAGCGGACGAGCAGCGTGCCGATCACGGGTCCGAGCAGTGTGGTGCGGCCGCCGATGACCACGCCGGCGAGCATGAGGATCGACGGGGTCACGCCGATGTCGGACGGGGAGATGATGCCGACGACCGGCACGAACATCGCGCCGCCGATGCCGGCGAACATGGCCGCCAGCGAGAAGGCGAACACCTTGATCGATGCGGGGTTGTAGCCGAGGAACTTCATACGGTTTTCCTGATCGCGCACGCCGATGATCAGCTCGCCCATGAATGATCCGCGAATCCAGCGCACGATCAGCACCATGCCGAGCGTGAGGAACGCGCAGATGAAGTAGATCATGGTCTTGTTGGCGGGGTCGGTCAGATCGTATCCGAAGAATCCGGAGAAGTCACTCAGACCGTTCGCGCCGCCGGTGGTTTTGGATTGGCCGATCAGCAGTACGGAGAATGCGGCCACCAGCGCCTGCGACAGGATGGCGAAGTAGGCGCCGCGCACACCGCGGCCGAACACGAGGATGCCGAGGATGGCTGCGATCGCGCCGGGCACTACGGCCACGGAGATCGCGGCGATCACCGGGTTGCGGAACAGCTCCCAGAATCCGGGCAGCTGCGTGATGCCGTACTGGGCCATGAAGTCGGGCACTTCGCCCGGCCCGAGTTCCTCAAGCTTGAGGTGGATGGCCATCACGTAGGCGCCCAGACCGAAGAACATGCCCTGGCCGAGCGTCAGCATGCCGCCCTGTCCCCATGCCAGTCCGATGCCCACGGCGACCATCGCGTAGCACAGATATTTGGCGAGCAGTCCCAGGCTGTAGGTGCTCAGCACGGCCGGCATCAGGAAGATCAGTACGATCGTTATGGCCGTGCCGAACCACGCCCGGTATTTGCCGATGAACGCTCCGGCCACGCCGGAGGAAGTCGTTGGTGCATTCATGTCAGTTCCCCTCTTTCACGTTCACGTCGTTCATGTTCGTGTCATTCATTCGTATTCGTATTCGCACTCATCAGTCCGTCATCCGTTACGCCAGGTTTCTCGAACGGATCGAGACGAGGCCCTGCGGACGGAACTGCAGGAACACGACGACGATTAGGAACACCGACATCTGTGCGATCGACGACGAGGTGGGCAGTTCCACGGCGGACTGGCACAGACCCAGCACGAACGATGCGATCACCGCACCCTTGAGCTGGCCGACGCCGCCGGCGACGACCACGAGGAACGCCTGCACGATGAAGGTAGTGCCGAAGTTGTAGCTGATCGAGTTGAGCAGGCTCAGCGCCACACCGGCCACACCGGCGATACCCGAGCCGATGAAGAACGTCACATGGTCCACGGCCTTGGTGGAGATGCCGGACACTTCGGCGAGTTCACGGCTTTCGGACGTGGCGCGGATCTGACGGCCGAGCGGCGTGAGCTTGAGCACCGCGTACAGTGCGGCCACGCAGACCACGGCGAGGATGAAGATGAACAGTCGGGCGGCCGGGAAGCTGTAGCCGAAGATGGTCACCGGCTGGGTGAGTCCGGCCGGGGCCTGCGCGTATACGCCGGTCGCGCCGAAGATGTCTCGCGCCACCTGTTGCAGCACCAGCGATACGCCGAATGTGACGAGCAGCGTGTCGAGCGGACGTTCACGCATGCGTTCGAGCAGCAGAACGTCGAGCAGCAGGCCGAGCAGACCCGACACCACGAATCCGACGACGAGCGCCACGGCCAGGGCCACGGTCTTGCTGCCGATCACGGAACTCATCACGTAGGCGGTGTAAGCGCCGGCCATCATGAATTCGCCGTGCGCGTTGTTGATCACGCCCATCTGGCCGAATGTCAGCGACAGGCCGAGCGCGGCGAGCAGCAGGATCGATCCGTTTGACAATCCCGCAACGATCTGCGGAAACAGCATGTTCATGGTTGTTCTCTCTTCCTCTTACTCGCTCTTGGACGTGGAATCGGTGGCACCGGCGCTCAGGCTCTTCGCCCAGTCGTAGGTGGTCAGGTACGGGTCGGGCTTGATCGGCCCGTCGGATTTCCACACGGTGTGGATGAGCTTGTCCTTGCCGATCTTGCCGATGTACGACGTCTTGTAGATGTGGTGGTTCTTGCCGTCCACGGTGACCTTGCCCTCCGGCGCGTCGAACGCGACGCCGTCGGCGGCGGCCTTGACCTTGTCCACGTCGAACGACTTGGCCTTTTCGACCATCGCCTTCCACAGGTAGACGGAGGTGTAGGCGGATTCCATCGGATCGGAGGTGGGGCGGTTTTCGCCGTACTTGGCCTTGAAGTTCTTGACGAACGTCTTGTTGGTGGTGCTGTCGAGCGTCTGGTAGTAGTTCCATGCGGTGAGCTGGCCGTCGACGTTGTCGACGCCGATCGACGCAACTTCTTCTTCGGCGATCGACATGGAGATCACGGGCGTGGATTCGGCGGTCAGGCCGGATGCCTTGTACTCCTTGAAGAACGCGACGTTGGAGTCGCCGTTGAGCGTGTTGACCACGGCGTCCGCGCCGGAGAACTTGAGTTTGTTCACGATCGTGGTGAAGTCGGTGGAGCCCATGGGCGTGTATTCCTCGCCGACGACCTCCATGCCGTTGCCTTCCGCATAGGCCTTGACCACGCGGTTGGCGGTCTGCGGGAACACGTAGTCGGAACCGACCAGGAACAGTTTCTTGTAACCCTGCTCCTTGAGGTAGTCGAGCGCGGGCACGATCTGCTGGTTCGGTGCGGCACCCGAGTAGAAGATGTTCGGGCTGGCTTCCATGCCCTCATATTGCAGCGGGTAGAACAGCAGCGCGTTGTCCTCTTCGAAGACGGGCAGCATGGCCTTGCGGGAGCTGGACGTCCATCCGCCGAACACCGCGGCCACGCACTGCTTTTCGATCAATGTGCGCGCCTTTTCGGCGAAGGTGGCGGGTTCGGATTTGCCGTCCTGCTGTTCGATTTCGATCTTCTTGCCGAGCACGCCACCGTCCGCGTTGATCTCGTCGACGGCCATGTGCAGGGAATCGCTTACGGTCTTCTCGGAGATCGCCATGGTGCCGGACAGCGAGTTGACGAAGCCGACCTTGATGGTGCTGCCGGATGTGTCCACGCAGGATGTGGTGCTGGTCGCGCTGGCGGCGGTGGCGTCCAGCGCTTCCTTCTCGGCGACGGTGCGACCCCATCCGCAGCCACCGAGGCTCATGATCGCGGCGACGGCCACTGCTGCTGCGCCGGCGCGCATCATGCCGGAACGTAGTCCGGCACGGCCGGCGTGGAATAGTGATGTTCTGGCCATGCGTTTCCTCTCCCCGTAATTCAACGATTGCAACGGGGAACAGCATGGCAACGTTCGGCATCGAACGTGTTGCTCGAGTATTTCGTTTCGATCTCGAAGATGTCAGACATGTTACAGGGATGCTCTTGGTTTTCCCTATACATTGGCGATCACGGGCGGATGCTCACTGTGGGGCGATCACGACAGGACGAGCACTGTGGGACGGGTCAAGTCGGCGCTCAATGCTCTCAGGTGGGCGCGGAAAGCCGGTGCATGATGTCCGACACACTCGGGCCGTTTGGCCTCGCTCCGGCGTTTTGATTGCAGAGCATATCAAATCGCCTCCGCTGATACAGTCGGACATCATGCACCGGCCTTCCGCTCAGGTGGATGCGAAATAAACCGAATCGGGGGTGAATGTCGTTCCGTCAGGAATGGGTCGTTCCGTCAGGAATGGGTCGTTCCGTCAGGAATGGGTCGTTCCGTCAGGAATGGGTCGTTCCGTCAGGAATGGGTCGTTCCGTCAGGAATGAATAGCTCTATCAGGGAGGGATAGCTCCCAGGAATGGGGGGCGTTCCGTCAGGGAGGGTACTGCTGCTAGGTGTTTGGGCATTCCTTAGTGTGATCACACTAAGAGGGTGCGTGTCATACGGAATGGATTGGTATGGATATGGCGAGGGTCCGTGTGCGCTTGGCGACACGGACCCTGTTCGTTCATTACGCCGGCAACGGCGGAAATCCGGACGCTACTTTTCCTCGGAGTGGCGGGCACCGGACTTGACCGGCAGGCGGACGCCGCACAGGTCTTCGCCCTGACCGGCGAGCACGGCACCGGGCGTGAAGTCCAGCGGGTTCGACGATGCGGATGCGAACACGGATGCGGCGGAAACGCCCACCGCTCCCGCGGAGCTGGATGCAGCCGTCGCGGGAACACCGGACGTTACACCGGCGATGGTGCCGCGGAATGCCTCGATCGCGTCTTCCTCTTCCTCGGCGAATGCCTTGCGCTGATAGTACAGGTCCTCGTCGAGCTGCTTCTCGCTGGCGGCCACGACCACGGCCGTGTTGGCGGCACCGGCGACGTTGAGCGCGGTACGGCCCATGTCGACGATCTGGGAGATCGGCTGGGAGATCGCGATGAACGGGATCGGCAGTCCGGCGGCCGCGAACAGGGACGTCGCGGTGATCGTGGCGGTTCCGGGCACGCCGACCGTGCCGATCGACACCAGCAGCGCCAGCACCACGAGGAATCCGTACTGTGCCGGCGAGTACGCCAGTCCCTGCGCGTTCACGGCGAACACGGCGAGCAGTACGGGCCACACGCCCGCGCATCCGGGCATACCGAGGTTGGCACCAAGTCCGGCCACGAACGACGCGATGTCGCCGGGCACGCCCGCGCCACGCAGCTGGCGCACGGTCACCGGAATCGTGCCGATGCTGCTTTCGGAGGTGAACGCCACCACGCCCGTGGTCCAGAACGACTTGAAGAAGTACACCGGGTTGAGTCGGGTGGCGGCGGCCAGCACGAGCGGCTGCACCACGAACATCTGCAGGGCCATGGCGATGTACGCCACGACCAGCACCACGAGCAGCGGCAGCAGGGCCGCCACGTCACTGCCGCTCACCGCCGCGGCGATGAGGGACAGCACGGCGTACGGCGTGAAGCCCACCACGATCTGCGTGGCGCGGGACATCACCACGTTGCCGGCGTCGATGAACGCCTTGAACGGCGCGATGGCTGCGCGGGCCCTGTCGGTGGAACCGGCCGCGTTGTAGGCCACGGCCACGAGGATGGCGAAGACGACCACGGGCACCACCTGGTTTTCAGACCAGTTCGCGGCCAGATTCGTGGGGAACAGATTCACGATGGTGTCGATCACGGCCGGCACCTCGCGCTGCTGGTAGTCGGTGGGCAGCGTGTACTGGAAGCCCTTGCCCACGCCGAACGCGAGCGCCAGGGCCAGTGTGATCGCCGCCGCGGTGAGGGTGTTGAGCAGCAGCAGGACTATGGTTTTGATGCCGATGTTGCGCAGTCGCACGGATTCGCCGAGGTTGGTGATGCTGGCGATGATGCTGAACAGCAGGAGCGGCACCACGATGGCGGAGATCACGTTGGACCATACGGTGCCGAACGCGGCCACGTAGTCGGTGTGTCCTTTGAAGATCACGCCCATGCCGATGCCCAGCACGGTGGCGAGCAGCACTCGTGTGGTGAATCCGGCCTTCTTCTTCACGCTCAGCGCCGCGATTCCCGCGAACAGGATGACGGTGACGCCGAGCGCCACCCAGTTGAGTGTCACGTCTGACATTGTTCTCCCCATGTCATGTGTTGTATGTCATGTGTTGTTGCCGATGTCGGCTCTGTTAGCCATAAGCATTCATGAGAGTTATACAGAAGTTTGCTTATAGGTCATGTCCGAGTGACGATTATTCACGATTTGCGAATCTGACACGCCGATATGTACGAACGTACACAATCGTCGTTCCGTCGCGATAGGATTAGAACGTTCAAATATGACGTAGTCCACATCCGGCACCGACACCCCTTTACCGGCCATCGCCGACCGGTGGACAATCGGAACTACCGGACTTCTTGTACGGAAAGGACAGCAATGACCGCAAACAATCTCCACAACGACTGGTGGAAGCAGGCGGTGGTCTATCAGGTCTACCCCCGCAGCTTCAAGGACATGAACGGTGACGGCCTTGGCGACCTCAAGGGCGTGACCGACCGCATCGACTATCTCAGGGAACTCGGCGTGGACGCGATCTGGCTGAGCCCGTTCTACCCCTCCGAACTGCACGACGGCGGCTACGACGTGATCGACTACCGCAACGTGGACCCCCGCCTCGGCAGTATGGACGACTTCGACGAGATGGTGGCCCGCGCCCACGAGGCCGGCATCAAGATCGTGGTCGACATCGTCCCCAACCACAGCGCCGACAAGCACGTCTGGTTCCAGGCCGCCCTGAACGCCGCCCCCGGCAGCCCCGAACGCGACCGCTACATCTTCCGCGACGGACGCGGTGAGCACGGCGAACTGCCCCCGAACGACTGGCAGTCGATCTTCGGCGGTCCGGCTTGGGAGCGCGTGGCCGACGGCCAGTGGTATCTCCACCTGTTCGCCAAGCAGCAGCCCGACTTCAACTGGAAGAATCCCGAAGTCCACGAGGAGTTCCTCAAGACCCTGCGCTTCTGGTCCGACCACGGCACCGACGGATTCCGCGTGGACGTGGCACACGGCCTCGCCAAGGATCTGGAATCCAAGCCGCTCGTGGAACTCGGCAAATGGTCCACGCTCGACCAGTTCAACCCGAACGGCGACAACCCGCTCTTCGACCGCGCCGAAGTCCATGACATCTACCGCGAATGGCGCACCGTGTTCAACGAATACGATCCGCCGCGCTTCGCCGTGGCCGAAGCCTGGATCTCCCCCGAACATCAGGCCCTGTACGCCAGCCCGGACGAACTCGGCCAGATCTTCAACTTCGAATTCGCCAAGGCCGACTGGCGTCAGTCCGATCTGCGCGCCGCCATCGAAGACGGCATGGCCGCAGCCGAACGCTCCGGCTCCACCACCACGTGGGTGATGAACAACCATGACGTGCCGCGTTCGGCCAGCCGATACGCGCTGCCGCAGGTGAAGACGAAGCACTACCATCAGATGGCCGAGGCGTGGCTGCTGCGCAACGGCGAGTTCGTGGAGGAGGATCGCGCCGCCGGTACCCGTCGCGCCCGCGCGGCCGCGCTCATGGAACTCGGCCTGCCGGGGTCCGCCTACATCTATCAGGGCGAGGAGCTCGGACTGTTCGAAGTGGCCGACATCCCATGGGATCGCCTGGAGGACCCCTACGCCTTCAATTCCGAGCACCAGTTCACGGTGAAGGGCCGCGACGGCTGCCGCGTGCCGCTGCCATGGACCGCCGCCGACGAGCCGAAGCCGGCCGAATGGGACGAGAAGTTCGGCGACGGCACGACCGGAACGTTCGGGTTCGCACCGGCGCCGGGCGCACGCCCCGACGGCCTCCCCACAGCCGAACCGCATCTGCCGCAGCCCCTGTGGTTCAAGGACTTCGCCGCCGATACGGAGGATTCCGATCCAGTATCCATGCTCAACCTGTATCGAGCCGCGCTCGCCCTGCGTCAGCGTCTGCTCACCCCGACCGGCGACACGTCGATCGCATGGCTGGACGATTTCGACACCGCCGAAGGCGGCACCGCGATCGCCTACAGCCGTCCGACCGCCGACAACCGCACGTTCGCCAGCGTGACGAACTTCGCCGACGAACCGCTGACCCTGCCCGCCGAGGCCGAGGTGCTGCTCGCCTCCGCCTCGCTCGACGACAACGGCCGCCTCCCCCAGGACGCCACCGTCTGGCTCGCGTTCTAACGCAGTCCAGACAATAGGCAACAACAGGCAGCATGCCGTTCTGGGTGTAACCCTCAACCTGCCCGGTTACACCCAGAACCCTAGAACCCTATGCCCGTACACCCGGATCGATAAGCGGAAGCACGCCCTGCTCGATGAATTCCTCAGCGACGGCACGCCCCACATGACCGGCGACCGTGCCGACATTGCGCTCCGTGAACATATGCGTGCCGTCCGGCGACGCGACCAATCCTTCAAAGGCCACGCACCGCTCATCCGTCTCCGGCGGCACCATCGCCATCGCATACGCTCCGATCGGGAACGTGCAGCTGCCACCCAGCGTGGTCATGAACTCCCGTTCCGTCAGGACCTCGTCACGCGTCACCGGATCATCGATCGCGGCCAGCAGATCCAGCGTCTCCCTGTCGTCGGCGCGGCATTCCACCACCATCGCGCCCTGACCGGCGGCCGGCAGCAGCACGCCTCTCAGCGACAGCCGATACAGTCCATCCAGTTCGGGATGACATACTCCGAGATATTCCGTTTCGGAGACCTCCACGCCAGCACCACCTTCCGCGCATGAAGGATACAGCCGGTTCAATCCTGCCTCGGCCAGAATCACACCGTCAAGATGCTCGGTTTCGATCTTGCGTAGACGACTGTCGATGTTGCCACGAATCGGCACGATCACCAGATCGGGTCGGCGATGCAGCAGCTGCGCCTGCCGTCGCAGGCTGTTCGTGCCGATGCGCGCGCCGGTCGGCAGATCGTCGAAACGCTCATACGGCCGCGGGGAGATCAGGCAGTCGAACGGGGAATCGCGCTTGGGAAAGCATCCCAGCACCAGTCCGTCGGGCAGCACCGGCTGCACATCCTTGAGGCTGTGTGCGGCGAAATCGATCGTGCCGTCGAGCAATTCGCGTTCGATCTCCTTGACGAACACCCCCTTGCCGCCGATGGTCTGCAGACTGGAGTTGAGATCCCGATCCCCCTGGGTGACGATCGGCTTCGGCGTGATGACGATATCCGGGAACCGTTCGCACAGCGCGTCACAGATCAGCTCGGTCTGGCGTAATGCCAAGCGGCTTCGTCTCGTGCCGATGCGGAATTCACGTCCCATCCCGTCCCCCGTTCCAGCTTCGCCGCGCCATCCGTTCACGCCGGCAAGTTCGCATTCCAAATTCCGGCAGACCACTATAGCAGTCGCGCCAAGTCGGAATTGCCGCCCGGCTATACGAAGAACTTATGGGAGGAACCTATAGAAGGAATTATGGGAGACGCCACGAAACCAACGGACGAACTCACGCATACGTATCGTCGGTATTGCGCGGAACCAGACTGGCCGGCGCGGTCTCATGCGCATCGTCGCCCAACGATTCCCCTGCGATCAGTCGCAACGCCTTGCGCGCCGCAGCCGCACCCATCGACTGCGGATTCTGCCGAATCGTGGTCAGCCCAAGTACGTCGGCATACGTGCTGTCGTCGAATCCGATGATCGAATAGTCGCGGGGCGTCCGTTTGCCGTATCGTTCGAGTCGCAACATGAGCGGGATGGCGATCATGTCGGCCTGGCAGCAGATCGCGTCGGGGAATGGATCGAGTTCCAGCAGACGGGCCAGAATCATGGACATCGTCTGCGGTGACGAGATGGCGGCGAGCGCCGATACATCGCGTGGGACACCGATCACCTGCCAGTCGAGTTCGACGCCTTCCGACCGCGCCGATTCACAGGCCCTTCGGAATCCCTGTTCACGTTGGTCGATGCTGGCGTGGAGCGTGCGTACCGCCTCCGCGCCCACGTAGGCGAGATGACGATGGCCGAGTTTGATGAGATGCTGGGCGGCCATGAACATGCCCTGTTCGTCGTCGATGGACACCGATGCGTCGAATCCGTCGACGTCCGGGGAGTTGATGCCGATGATCGGCACCTGTGCGCGCCCGAGCTGTTCGACCTCGTGCGGGTCGACGGCGAACGATGCGACGAAGATGGCATCCACGTTGCGTCGGATCGGCAGTGTGCTGAAGAAGTGCTGACGGTTGCGCGCGGTGTCGATGTTCTGGAAGAGCGCGATGTCGTATCCGGCCGGGTGCAGCACGGATTCGAGTCCGGCGAGCACCGACGCGTTGAACCAGCTGGTGATGTCGTCGTTCATGAGCATCGCCACGCGGTTGGTGCGCCCGGATTTGAGGGTGGCCGCGGATCGGGAGATGTTGAAGTCGAGTTCGTCGGCCACGCGCATCACTTTGGCGCGCGTGCGTTCGCTCACCATTTCCGGTCTGGTGAACGCACGTGACACCGTTGAGATGGAAACCCCCGCCTTGGCCGCCACATCCTGAATGGTCGCCTGCATCGTTCCTCGCTTCCTCGACGCCGAGTCGCTTGAACCTTCCGTCATTGTAGGCGATCAGTGCCGGCAGCGCCTGGCCGATACACCGCAACCCAAGGCTCGGCCTGCGACCGCCCGGGTTCAGTCCTGCGGTCGTCCGGCAAGATCGCGTAGCATCCGGTCCAGAATCCGCCGGAGCACATCGGTGTTGGTACGCGGACAGATCACGGCATTGCCATCCGCCTCGATGGTGTGAGCAGTGCTGGGACCCAGTACATAATACGTTAGTTCATCGATAAAACTTTCTGGAGTGGCGGCGATGATCCGTTGCAAACGTTGGTATGAAGATGGACTGGTCACCAGAACACGATCGATACGCATACGATTTTCGGCTTGTTGATCACGTTCGCGTAGCCCGGAATCGTCATGTCGTGCGGAAGTCAACGATCGCCGGATCGATCGAACCGCATTCCGTTCGCCCATCTCGTCCCATGCGTTGTCGTAGATGCGGATTCGTGGAACGACGGGCGTCGGATTCCCGGCGATCGGAATGCGAGTATGATCGTCGGGCACGTGCAGGTTGCCGCACAGTTCGATGACGCCACCGACGACATCACCGACAGCGTCACCAACGTCAGCATCACCAACGCCGTCACCATCATCAACGTCGTCACCTCCCTCGTGAGGCGGCAATGCGGCGATCAGCCGGTCCAACCCCCGATGGT
The DNA here is from genome assembly GCF_002259645.1 of Bifidobacterium tissieri. GTDB lineage: Bacteria > Actinomycetota > Actinomycetes > Actinomycetales > Bifidobacteriaceae > Galliscardovia > Galliscardovia tissieri. The sequence continues at coordinate 32,901 of NZ_MWWV01000007.1, read as the reverse complement.
TCTCCTCATCCGGCACCAGCACACGAACTATCCCGGCGTTCCGCGCCACGGCCTCCATCTTGTGACTCAGTACGATCAGCGTACCCTGCCACGCCGGTGCCAGCGTGGGGAGCAGATCGATCAGCGTGGTCAGCGCGAAATGACTGGTCACCACAAGATATGCGCTGCGCGCGATGCGCCGACGGTCCTGCGACGACAACGGCACCGCGCGAAGATGCCGGAGCGGCAGGTAGATCGGCGGAGTCGCCGGGGCGGCCTGTTCAAGCCGGGCACGCAGATCCTCCGGAACGCTCCGCCGCGGATAGGTGATCAGTACGGTCATGACGGACTCGCCGTCACCACGTACGGGCGTCGATGCGCGCCGCCACGTCCTTGGCGAAGTAGGTGATGATCAGGTCGGCGCCGGCGCGCTTGATGCCGGTCAGCGTCTCCTTGACGATTCGGTTCTCGTCGATCCAGCCGTTGGCCGCCGCGGCCTTGATCATCGCATACTCGCCGGAGACGTTGTATGCCACCAGCGGCAGATCGCTCGCATTGCGCACCTCGCGTACCACGTCAAGGAATGCCATCGCCGGCTTGACCATCAGGAAGTCCGCGCCCTCACGCTCATCGCTTGCCGCCTCACGCAGCGCCTCCAGACGGTTCGCCGGATCCATCTGATATCCACTGCGGTCGCCGAACTGCGGAGCGCCGTCGGCGGCGTCGCGGAACGGGCCGTAGAAACTCGACGCATACTTCACCGCATACGACATGATCGGCGTATTCACGAACCCGGCCGCATCAAGGCCGGCGCGGATCGCGGCCACGTATCCGTCCATCGCGTTCGACGGCGCGATGATGTCCGCGCCGGCCTTCGCCTGACTCACCGCGATCCGGGTGATGTAGTCCAGCGATTCGTCGTTCACCACCTCACCGTCGCGCACGATGCCGCAGTGGCCGGTGGACGTGTACTCGCACATGCAGTCGTCGGCGATCACCACCAGCTCCGGATGGCGGGACTTGATCAGTCGGATGCCACGCTGCACGATGCCGTTGTCGCTCCACGCATCCGAACCGGTATCGTCCTTATGATCCGGAATGCCGAACACGATGACCGATTTGATGCCAAGCGCCACGATCTCATCGATCTCGGCGGCCACGGCGTCCAGGCCGAAGCGCGAAATGCCCGGCATTGATGCGATCGGCTGGCTGCCGCTGATCGTGGCATCGACGAACACCGGCATGATCAGATCGTCCTTCGACACATGCGTCTCGCGTACCAGATCACGCAGCACGGCGCTGGTGCGCAGACGACGATGCCGATCGAACTGCAGTGTGCTGATGGTGTTGTTCTCCGTCATACATCCCCCAATATGTCCAATATCACTATCTGCGTTTTCCGAATCCCCAGCGTAACCGGTTCGGCGGGAATGCGTTGCGCCGGGTGTTGGAACGCCTATACCGGTTTGTTATGACGGCTGATAGAGATCAATGATTGCAAGGATGGTGATGATTCCGGACGTTCCTCGCGGATTGCGCGGACAGGTATGTTGGAACGAGTGATTGACTGCGGCGCATACGGGCGTCGACAAACGGAAGGGACCATATGGGCGGCAACGACGACGTGAAGGATACGACCAATGCACGTATTGCACGGCACGACGGCACCGACGGCACGGGGCTGGTGTCGCTGGTCGGTGCCGGGCCGGGCGACCCGGAACTGCTGACATTGCGCGGCAAACGCCGGATCGAGGAGGCTGACGTGATCGTCTACGATCGACTCGTCAACCCTGAACTGCTCGATTTCGCACGCGACGACGCCGAACGCATCGACGTGGGCAAATCCGCGCATCATCATCCGGTGAAACAACGTGAGATCAACGATATGCTCGCCAGTCTCGCGCGTGACGGCAAGCGCGTGGTGCGGCTTAAATCCGGCGATCCGTTCGTGTTCGGACGCGGCGGCGAGGAGCAGCGGTATCTGCGCGACCGCGGTGTGCGCGTGGAGATCGTGCCCGGCATCACCAGCGCGATCGCGGGGCCGGCGGCCGTGGGCATTCCCGTGACGCACCGCGACTATGCGTCGAGCTTCCATGTGATCGCCGGGCATCGCAAACGCGAGGGGCATGAACTCGACTGGAACAACATCGCGCACATGGAGGGCACGCTCGTGTTCCTCATGGGTATGGAATCGCTTGACCGCATCACCGGCAATCTGATCGCCAACGGCAAGCCGGCCGATACGCCGATCGCCGTGATCCAATGGGCCACGCGTGAACAGCAGCGGGCCGTGCGCTCCGATCTCGCCGGCATCCGTGCGGCGGTGGATGAGGCCGGGCTGGGCGCGCCCGCGTTGATCGTGGTCGGCGGCGTGGCGTCGCTGCTGGACGAGACGCTGGCGGGCGAGCAATGACCGCGGAATTCCACCAACCGTACCCGGTGAATCTCGATATCCGCGGCAGACGGGCCGTGGTCGTGGGCGGCGGAACCGTGGCCACGCGCAAAGTCATGTCGCTGTTGCGCTCCGGCGCGCACGTGACGGTGATCAGCCCGACGATCGATCCGCGTATCGCCGAACAGGTGTCGGCCGGACGCGTGATCTGGGTGGATATGTCATACAAGTCTGGGGATAACTTCACAACCGACGACGATGCCGATCGTGCGTTCATCGTGATCGCCTGCACGGACGATCCGACGGTGAACGCGCAGGTCGCGAACGACGCCAAGACGGCCGGTGTTCCCCTGATCAACAACGCCGCCGATCCCGCGCAATCGACCTTCGCCAACGTGGCCGTGACGGAACACGACGGCCTGATGCTCACGGTCTCCACATACGGCCAGAACCCGTCACGCGCGCGCAGGGTGAAAGCGTTGCTGCACGACTGGCTCCAGCGGCTAGAAGCATAAAGCCCCAGCAACCTTCCACCCCAAATCCCTTTGCCCTCAACGCACCCGGCGGAGCGCCAGCAGATACGGAAAAGGGGTGCCCGGGTTAACGAATCTCTATAGGGAGAAGGGGATGGCCGGCATATGATGATCGACACACTCAGGCCGTTTGGCCTCGCTCCGGCGATTTGATTGCAGAGCATATCAAATCACCTCCGCTGATACAGTCGATCATCATATGCCGCCCATCCCCTAGGCCCATCCCTTAGCTCCAGAACTTAGACGGGTATGAGGCTCAAATCGAGTCACCGCATCACAGCATTCCCCAGGAGCGGGCGTATTCCACGCGGATTTCGAAGTCGCCGTCGTCGAATCCCGCAGCCCGCAGCTCCTGTTCGAGCCGCTCGTAGGATTCACCGTCGCGTTCAGCGCGCACGCCCTTCCATGAGATCGTGACCTGCCAGTCGTCCGCATCACTAATCGACCGCAGTGCGCGCAGCACGCGTTCCACCACGGTCGCGCGTTCGACGCGTTTGCTGAGCGCTTCGGACGCCTCGTCCAGCGACAGTCGGGTGCGACGGAATGGTCCGTCGAGGAAGGGAATGTCGACGATCACATGCCATACGACGGGCAGTCCGCCGTCGGCATTCGCAACGTCGCCGGAGTCGGCGACGGCCGCGTGTTCGTCATCGTTCACCCCCGAGGCGAACGAGTCGCCCACGGGTCGGGTCTTCAGCAGGGCTGCGAAACTCATGAGTCTGCTCCTTCGATATGGGATGGGATGGTTCGGGTCGAGGATCCGTCAGGCCACCGGGATGTTGGCCCAGAAGCCGGGCAGAATCACCGCGGAGAGGATGAATCCGAGGATGATGTTCACGATCGCGCCGATGCTGAATGCGGCGGCAGGCTTCCAGCCAAGCGAGGAGAGCTGGCCGAAGCGCGTGGTCAGACCGATCGACAGGAACGTGAAGGTGAACGCCCACGTGCGCAGTTCCTTGATCGGGGTGATCAGATCGCTGGTGACGCCACCGGATGCCGCGGTACCCGCCACCGCGATCACGATGGTGAGGAAGATCGAGGCGATGAAGAATCCGATCACGAACTTGGGGAAGCGGTGCCAGATCTGCGCCACGTCAAGCTTCTGCTTGGGCAGGGTGGCGGGGTCGCGGCCTTCGGCCTTGGCCTCCTTGATCTGGTCCTGACGATCCCAGTAGGTCACGGCGATGAACGCGAGGATCAGGCACCACACGCCAATGAAGATATCGCGGCCGACCACCTTCATCAGGGTGAAGGCGGCGATGCCCTGCTCGCCGAAGCTGCTGGCCGCGGTCACGCCGGCCGCGTCGGCGAACTCGGAGGTGCCGACCCAGGCGCCGGCCACACCGTCGGGCAGACCGAACGCCTTGCCGAGTGCGGTGAGCAGGAAGATGGAGATGATGGCCCATACGACCACGATGGAGATCACCGCGGAGACGTGCTCCTTACGGCTCTTGACGGCACTGCCCACGGCGATGCCCGCGGAGACGCCGCAGATGGAACCGCCGGCGCCGAGCGTGGCGGCGAAGCGCTTGTCGAGCCCGAACAGGCGGGTCGCGGCGAAGTAGATCACCAGGAAGGTGGATACGGCGATGAACGTGGCCTGCAGGAATGCGACCGGTCCGGCCTTGACGATGGTGGTGAACGGCAGGGTGGCACCGAGCAGCACGATGCCGACCTTGACAAACAGTTCGGTGCGCAACGCGCCGCCGAAGAACCGTTCGAGGTTGATCAGGTTGCCAAGCACCAGTCCAATGACCAGCGCGACGAGCGGCGCCTCAAGATTGTAGGAGCTGGCGAACTTCGACGAGCTGAACACGTTGACGATGAAGCTCAGCACGAACAATGCGAGGAATCCGCCGAGGAACGCCTGCACCTTGAGCCTGAGGAAGTACGCGGCCACGCCGAACACCACGGCGAACAGCGCGAACAGGGCGATGATGTTCGGCAGTCGCTGGATGAGTCCGGCCGCATGCGTGGTGACGCCGTTCTTGGTCACGTCGCCGCCGTTGAACAGGAACGCCCAATCACCCCAGCTGGGGATCTTGGCGGCGAACACGTTGAAGGTGCCGCCGAATGCCCAGATCACGAATCCGAGCACTACGATGCCGAGTCCGATGAACGTGGCCCACCAGTCCTCACTGCCGAGGATCTTGCGTCCTTCGGCGGCCGCCGGGACCGCTTCTTTGACTCCACGCTTGGCGGTTTGCCTCACCGCCACCGGTTGTGATTGCGCCATGATGGTTTCCCCTTCTTCCTTGCACGGACGCTGCCGATCCCCATCGGCATTGTCCGTGATCACATCCGGTACCACGACGCCTGACTACCGCGATACCGAACATCTTGTCTGTTGACTGACGTCAGCTTGTTGATGGTTTGTTAGTTGTGTTGGTTTGTGTTGCATTGATTGATGAATTGGCCGCAACGGAACGGATTCAGGTCCGATGCCACATCTGCGTATTGAATTCCCCCGACGCGTGTCCCCCACCGTCAAATGAATCCCGTCGTTGCGAAACGTTGCGTGGCAACCTTCGTTCCGTTGCGTAGTTCCGATGCTAACGACCCGACCTCGTCCAACGCAAGCTTCGCGTTACAACAAAAATCCGCGCGTCGCCATCGGAATAATCGATAACGTCGCGCGGATCGGAAATCAGCCGTGATCAGGCACAGCCGGGCACAGGCTCACACGATCATGCAAAGAATTCGGTGTAGATCGCGTCCTTGGCACGGTTGAACGCATCGCCGACCCGCTTGCGCGGCGTGCCGAGATCAACGTGCTCCACGCGTTTGATTTCACCGGGATGCGGTTTCATCACCACCACGGTCTGGCCCAGATACACGGCTTCGTCGATGTCATGCGTCACGATCACCATCGTGATGTGCTCGGCCTGCCAGATGCGCAGCAGCTGGTCCTGCAGCTTGATTTTGGTGATGGCGTCGAGCGCGCCGAACGGTTCGTCGAGCAGCAGGATCTTCGGCCGGTTCGCCAGCGCGCGGGCGATGGCCACACGCTGCGCCATGCCGCCGGACAGCTGCTTCGGCAGGGCCTTTTCAAAACCGGTGAGCCCTACAAGATCAATGTATTCCTGAATGTAGTCGTCGTCGTTCTTATGTTCATCGGGCAGCGCGAATCGAATGTTGTCGCGCACGGAGAACCATGGCAGCAGACGATGGTCCTGGAACACGAATCCCTTGTCACGGCCGGGCCCGGCGATGGGTTCGCCGTTCATCAGCGCCGTGCCCTCATAGTCGGTGTCAAGTCCGCCGATGATGCGCAGCAACGTGGATTTTCCACAGCCGGACGGGCCGATGATCGATGTGAATCCGCCGCGATCAAGCGACAGCGTCACGTCGTGCAACGCTTCGACCTCGCCGTCGTCGGACGGGAAGGTCTTGGTGAGATTACGGATGTCGATGATGCTGTCGGTCATGATCGCAGGTCCGCCGCCTTCGTTGATGGTGATGTCGTCAATGTCGTCATCGCTGTTTCGTCATCGTCGTTCACGGACGACCGGTCACTGCCAGTTGACCATACGACGACGCTGCCACTGCACGAAGTCGTCCATGAACTTGCCGATCACGCCGATGATGAGCATGGCGAGGATCACCACGTCCGGGCGGGACATCGAACGGCCGTCGGACAGCATGAATCCCACGCCGGACGTGGCGCCGATCATCTCCGCGGCCACCACGCAGATCCACGCGCCGGACAGGCCCAGACGGATGCCGGTGAGGATCTGCGGCAGCGCGGCGGGCACCACGACCTGCCGGATGAACCGCCACTTGGGGATCTCATACACTTCGCCGAGTTCGAAATAGCGCTTGTCGATGCCCTTGATGCCGTCGACGATGTTGACGAACATGGGGAAGAACGCGCCGATGAAGATGATGTACACCTTCGAGTTTTCGCCGATGCCGAACCAGATGATCGCAAGCGGAATCCATGCGATGCCGGGGATCGGACGGAGGATCTGCATGACCAGATCGATCGCGCGCTCGAACCGGCGCGAGACACCTGCGGCCACACCGAGCACTGCCGCGGCGACCAGGGCCACGAGGAATCCCTCCAGCACGCGGGCGATGCTCACCGCGATGTTCAGCCACAGTTCGCCGTTGGCCGCGTATTCGACCGCGGCACCCACGATCTGCTGCGGCGTTGCCATGGCGACGGACTGACCGCCGCGGACCACGCCATACAGCGACCATGCCGCCACGAGGAAGACGGGCAGCGCCAGATACAGCGCCCATCCGCCAATGCCTCGGGTCGCGGCGGAACGCGTGCCGGAACGTCGTTTCGCAGTTGCCGTGTTCTTCGCGCCCGCCTGCGTGCGTGAATCCGGTCGCACGACGGTGGCCGGCTTCGATTCGATGGCACCCGGACGGAGTGCCGACAATCCCGTAAGTACCTTTTCGACCATGACTGGTCACTCCTTCGTAGTGGCTGTGGTGAATGACGATGACGACGATGACGACGTTGATGTCGGCGACGAAGCCGAAGCCGACGTTGATGCGGCGAGTTTGGTGTCGATGAGCGCGTTGACGTCCACCTGCGATTTGAGGATGCCATTGCGCCACGCGAAGTCGCTGACCTGCGTGATCGCGTCGATATCGTCCTGCTTGAGTTCGGTGGTGAACGTGAGATGGATCCAGATCCGCTTGAGCATGGCGGCATCCACGCCGAAGTCCTTGGCCACGGCGGACGACGCCTTGTCGGGGTCCTTGGCGATCAGGTCGGCGCCACGCTGCACGGCACGGTTGTAGGCACGGATCACGTCCGGGTGCTGCTTCGCGTAGTCGGCGGTCGCATAGCTGACCATGTTGCCGCGTTTCACGCCGGTGCCGTCGACGAGCACCTTGGCCGTGCCCTCGCTTTCCAGCTTGGTGATGTACTGCTCCCAGATCACGATGGCGTCCACGCCATGACTTTGGATTGCGGCGACCTGATCCTCAGCGGACAGGTTCGCGGTCTGCACGTCGTCGAGCGTCAAGCCCTGTTCGGCGAGGCGCAATGCCAGCAGATGCTGGGCGTACGATCCCGTGGCGTAGCCGACTTTCTTTCCTTTGAGATCGGCGACGGATGTGATGGGCGAGTCAGTGGGCACCATGATGGCGAGCGCCTTCTCCCCGTAGGCCACGTTCGACACGATGGTCACGTTCTGCCCGGTGGATTTGGCGATGATGGCGGGGAGGTCGGCCGCGTAGCCGATGTCCTCGTTGCCGGAGGCCATGGCCTCGTTGACGAGCGGTCCGCTTTTGAACGAATCCCAGTTGTAGCTGGCGTCGGCCTTGCCGAGTTCGTCCTTGAGGTAGCCGAGTTCGTGGGCCACCCACACGTCGGAGTACAGCGGGTAGGGTTGGGCGGCGATGCGCAGTGTGGTGGTGCCGCTGCCGTTGTCGCGCAGCGCCTTGGCACCGGCGTCGGCGATGAGTTCGCTGGGCCATGCGCATCCGGACAGGGACAGCATGAGCGTCAGCGAGAGCGCGGCCGCGACGCAACGGCATGCCATGCGCACGCCGTGAAGCCGTCCGCGTATGCCACTCCCGTTGCCTGTGCCCATCATGATCCCCTTACGATGTATGTCGCGCCGTCGTACTGGTCCCCTGCGACGAGCCGCGTTGCTCACCATTATCTCCGCGCCATGTTGCCCATTCGAGTGAAATCAACGCTTTGGGGTAATCCAAAAATCTTGAGCCGTTTATCAACCGCTGAAATTTCAGCGGTTACGCGTGTATGGTCGAGGCCGCTCGATACGCCGTCCGGCACACCGTTCGATATGCGGCACCATACGGAAAATGGTCCGGCGGACGGGGATGTCCACCGGACCGTGCGGGGAGACTCCAACGACGTCGACGACGGCGATCTTCCCGGGAGACCGTCAACGCCCGGGGATGGCGTCGAGGAGCTTTCTGGTGTAGGCGCTGCGCGGATGGCCGAAGACGTCGTCCACGCTGCCATGTTCCACGATGTTGCCGCGTTCGAGGACGGCGATGTCGTCGGCCAGACCGGCGACGACGGCAAGATCGTGCGAAACGAACACGTAGGTGACGCCCAGCGCCTCCTGCAGTTCCTTGAGCAGGTCGAGGATCTGCGACTGTACGGAGACGTCGAGTGCGGAGACGGGTTCGTCGAGGAACAGGATCTTCGGGCCGATGGCGAGCGCCCGGGCGATGGCCACGCGCTGGCATTGGCCTCCGGAGAGTTCGGAGCCTTTGGCGTCGAGCAGCCGTTCGGGCAGGGAGACGCGGTCGAGCAGTTCGGCGATGCGTTGGTTGCGGCGTTGACGGTTGCCGTAGCCGAATGATCGCAACGGTTCGTCGATCACCTTGCGCACGGTGTAGTTCGGGTCGAGCGAGTCGAACGGGTTCTGCTGCACGAGCTGGAAGTTGCGTCGTTCGACGCGCAGCGCGCGGCCGTGCAGTTCGTGGATGTTGCGTCCGTCGACGAGCACGGTGCCGGATGTGGGTGCGGAGAGCGCGAGCGCGAGTCGCAGCAGCGTGGATTTTCCGGAACCGGATTCGCCGACGATGGCCAGCGTCCGTCCGGTGCGGGCGGTGAGCGATACGTGGTTCAGCGCGTTGAACGCCGCCCCTCGTCCGCCGCGTTCGTGGTACACCTTCGAGACGTCGTTCCAGCTCACGGCGATGTCGTCGGACGGGGTGGTCTCCGCGTCGGCCTGCTCACGCTCGTCGTCGTGCACGTTCTCGTTCACCTGGAACGCTGGCGCGCAGGAGATCAGATGCCGCGTGTATTCCTCGTGGGGATGGTCGAGCACCTGACGTGTCTCGCCGTGTTCGACCAGACGCCCGTTGTGGATGACCAGCAGTCGTTGTGTACGGTCGGAGGCGACCGCCAGATCGTGGGTGATCATCACGAGGGTGATGCCGCGCTTGCGTACCAGTGATTCGAGTACGTCGAGGATGCGTTTCTGCACGGTGACGTCGAGTGCACTGGTGGGCTCGTCGGCGACGATGACCTCCGGTTCGCTGGCCAAGGCCTGGGCGATGAGCACACGCTGCTGCAGTCCGCCGGACAGTTCGTGCGGATATTGCCGGTAGCGCAGTTCGGGGCGGTCGATGCCGACTTCGGTGAACAGGTCGATGACGCGCTTCCGCGCATCGTCACGTGACTGTTCGGGATGGCGCAACCGTACGATCTGCTCGGTCTGCCTGCCGACGGTCATGGTCGGGTCGAGGTTCGTTCGTGGATCCTGCGGAACGAATCCGAGGACGCGGCCGCGAACCTGCCGCCATTGCCGTTCGTCGGCATGGGTGAAGTCCTCGCCGAACAGTGAGAAGGTGCCGGTGATGTCGGCGTTGTCGGGCAATATGCCGAGGAACGTGTCGACCAGGGTTGATTTTCCGGAGCCGGATTCGCCGACGATGCCGACGGTTTCGCCATGTCGGACGGCGAATGTCACATCGTTGACGGCGGTGACCGATCGGCGGGACGACCGGTAGGTCACGCTCAGATGCGAGACCTCGATGACCGTGTCATTACCGTCGTTCGTTGCGATTTTTTCCGTCGCGGTTCCATCCGCCGCCGTTGCCGTGGATTCAGCACTGCTCATCGTTCACCTCGTTTCAGATTGTTCGCCAGCACGGTGGCGGAAAGCACGGTCAGGACCACCACGAATCCGGGGATCAGCGATATCCACGGGCTGGTGATGAGATAGTTGCGACCGTCGTTGATCAGCGAGCCCCATTCGGCGGCCGGCGGTTTCGCACCGAAGCCGAGGAAGCTCAACGTGGCCACCGACATGATGACGGCGCCGAATTCGAGCATGGCGAGCACGGACACCGGTCCGAGCACGTTGCGCAGAATGTGCGAGAACACGATGCGCAACGGTGAGACGCCGGACACGACGGCCGCCTCCACGTAGGCGTGGTTCTTGATCTTCAGCGTCTGCGCGCGGGTGGTGCGCGCGAAGCCCGGAAGACTGGCCACGCCGATGGCGACCGCGACTGGCGTGGTGCCGAAGCCGATGGCCGTGACGATGGTGATGGACAGCAGCAGTCCCGGAATGGACAGCAGCACGTCGACCGAACGCATGAGCGCGGTGTCCACGATGCCGCCGACGTAGGCGGATGCGATGCCGATGATAAGACCGCCCACCACGGCGATGGCCAATGACAGCAGGGACGCCGTCACGGTGGCGTGCGCGCCGTAGATGGTTCGCGAGAACAGGTCACGGCCAAGCTGGTCGGTGCCGAACCAGTGTTCGGCACTCGGCGCCTGGAACATGTGCACGGGGTCGGTGGCGTACGGATCCTTGCGGGCCACCACCGAGGGGAACAGCGAGGCGATCAGTATCACCACGGTGAACAGTCCCGCCAACGTGGTCGAGACGCTGCTGTGCGCGCGCAATCCGTTTCCGATCCTGCGCAACACAGTGGACACGGACTGACTGTATGACGATGTACTGTGCATGGATGTCTTCACCGATTCGAGTGATTCAAGTTGTATGGCGTTGCTCATCTCACACCTCCTTGGCGATATGGGAGATTCGCGGATCAAGTAACGGATAGATCAGATCGACCACCAGATTGACGACGACGAAGGCCGCAGCCGCAAGCAACACCACGCCCTGCACGACGGGGAAATCCTGATTCTGCACGGCCTGCTGGATCAGAAGGCCCACACCCTGGCGGGAGAACACGGTCTCCGCCACGATCGCGCCGTTCACCGTGCCGCCCACGATCAGGCCAAGCATGGTCAGCGCCGGGAGCGAACCGTTCTTGATGACATGACTGATGACGATCGACCGACGGCTGAAGCCGTGCGCCTTGGCCGCCACAATGAACGGCTCACGCATCACAGTGTCGAACCCATCCATGAGCAGTCGTGACAGCATGGCGCTCACGGGGATGGCCATGGTGACCACCGGCAGCACCATCGTCTTCCATCCGCTTTGCCCGATGGATGGCAGCAATCCCAGCCAGAAGGAGAACACCTGCATGAGCAGCAGTCCGATCCAGAAGGTCGGTACCGACACCGACAGCGTGGGCAATGCCTGCAGGATCGCGCGGACGGTCTTCTGACGGAAGTACGATGCGGCGAACGCGAGCGCGAACGCCACGACCACCGCCAGCAGTATGGCGAGCAGACTGACGGATATCGTCATGCCGAGTCGTGTCGCGATCAGCGAGGCCACGTTGGAACCGTACTGGTAGGAGGTGCCGAGGTCGCCGTGCAACGCGGCGAACAGCACCGTGAAATAATGCCGTACCGGCGATTCATCGAGTCCGAATTCGGAACGGACCTGGGCGATGGCGTTCGGATCACCCACCGCCTCCTGCATGCCTCGGGCCACCAGAATCGACTGTTCGACGTTCTTGGGCAGCAGGTTGAGGATCACATACGTCACCGTGTAGGCGGCCCAGAGCACCAGGACCGCCTGCCCGATACGCTTGGCGATATACACCGCATATCCTTTGGGATTCATGATTGCGCGCCCCGTCCGTCACTTCGACAGCCACGTGTCGGTAAAGTCGACAGTGGTCTCCACACCGAACCGGGTGTCATGCACCTTGTTGGATACGGCAAGATCCTGGGTGCGCTCGCTGAGCGGAATGGCCGCGTAGTTCTCCTCGATGAACTTCTGGAACTTCGAGTACTGTTCCAGACGCGCCTCCTTGGTGGTGCCCTCGTCGGCCTGCTTGAGAATATCCTGGGCCTGCTTGAGCTTGTCGGGGGTCAGCGAGTGAACGCCGCTGTAGAAGGACGGCTGATCACTGTAGATGAGGTCGAACACGTTCGGATCGTTCTTGGCGTTGTAGGGCGTGGTCACGAAGTCGTAGTCACCGCTCTGCACACGCTTGAGATTCTCGCCTGCGGAGGGGTTGATGTCCACCTGAAGGTCGATGCCCACCTTGCGCAGCTCGTCGATCAGCAGCTCCTGGCCGGTGCGCTTGGTCGCATCGAACCATACGATCGTCAGCTTCTTGCCGTCCTTGTGACGGTAGCCGTCGTCGCCCTGCTTCCAACCGGCCTCGTCGAGCAGCTTGTTGGCCTTGTCCACGTCGTAGGTGGTGGTGTTGGGCGATTTCACCAGTCCGACGCTGGTGGCGTCGTAGACGCTGCCGACCACCGGGTAGCCTTCGCGATACACCGTGGTGGCGTACGTGGCACGGTCGATGGCGTAGGAGAGCGCCTGACGCACCTTGATGTCGCTCAGCGGCTTGCCGTCCTCCACGTTCGGGTAGATGTTGAACGCCTGTCCGGGAATGGAGTGCGACTGGATGGTGCCGCCGGCGGCCTTGATCTGCGCCACGGCGTTCCGCGTGAACTGTTCGGTGGTGGCGGCGTGGATGGCGTCGGCCTGTCCGCTGGAGAAGGTGCCGAGTCTCACGGATTCCTCGGGCACGTACGAGATCTCGATGGTGTCGAGATAGGCGGCGCCCTGATGCTTGGCGAGCTCGCTGGTCGGCTTGTAGTCGGCGCGACGCTTCAGGATCGTCTTCGTGTTCGGATCGTACTGTTCCAGCGTGAACGGACCCGTGCCGTACACGCCCTGGCCGGAGCAGCGCTGTGCGGCCGGAATGTCAAGCGACTTCGGCGCGATGATGCCGAACTTCGTCGACGCCGTGGAGTTGAGGAACGCGAGGTTCGGTGTCGAGAACGTCACCGTCACCGTGTTGGCGTCCGTGGCCTCGGCCTTCTCCAGCGTGTTCAGCGACAGCACCTTGGAGATGGCCGCCTGTTTGGACAGCGATTCGATGTTCTTGACCACGGCGGCCGCGTCGAGCTTCTCGCCATCCGAGAACGTGATGCCCTGCCTGATGTGGAACGTATACGTCTTCGCGTCCTCGCTCACCTGCCAGTCGGAGGCGAGTCGCGGCACCAGCTTGCCCGTGTCCGGGTCCTGATCGGTGAGCGATTCCACATAGTTGCGCACCACCGTGCGCGGACCGGAGTCGGAGATCGCCTGGGACGGGTCGATGCACTGGCCGGTGTCCGGGAATTGGATGAGTCGCAGCGTGCCGCCCTGCTGAGGCGTTCCGGCATTGTCGCCGGCGCTCGCCGACGAGCTGCCGCATGCCGCGAGCGCCGCGATGGTGGCCACGGATGCGATTGCCGCGAATGCCTTGCCTATGCGACCGGACAACGGTCGGTTCTTCCGATTGTTCATGATTGTTCCCCCTTCGTGTGCGACTCCCCAAAGCCGCGTGATGTTGTGGTTCCCCTATACGAGTGATGAATCTGATACGAGTGATGGGTGGCTGGTCAGCCGCGCGTCCAGGCGGTACGGCCATTCTTGATGGTTTCCAGCACGTGAAGGCTGCGCAGGCTGTCGTCCGGAGCCCCGGTCTCGTCCAACGGCACCGACAGCGGGTTCTTCTCCAGAATCACCAGATCGGCGCGCTTGCCGGCCTCCAACGTGCCCTTGTCGCGCTCCTCGCCGTACTGGTATGCGGCGTTGGCGGTGATGGCACGCAATCCGTCAGCGACGCTCACCCTCTGATCAAGATCGAGCTGACGGCCGCTTTTGGTGCGTCGTGTGGCACCCGCCCAGACGGTGTCAAGCAGGTTCGGCTTGATGATCGGCGAATCGTTGTGGAACGTGTACCGCAGCCTCAGTCGTTTGGCGTCACCGGCGGCGGAGATTCGTCCGCCTCGTCTGGCACCGAAGTTCTTCACATGCACGTCTCCCCAATACCAGGTATGCGCCACGAAGAACGATGGAATGCCGCCGAGTTTCTGCAGACGTTCCAACTGGTCTTGACGGGCGAGCTGGCTGTGGATCATCACCGGACGCAGATCGTGCTTGCCGGGATTCGGCGAATCGTGCAGCGCTCGCTCGTAGGCGTCGAGGAACCGGTCGGATGCCGCGTCCCCGTTGGTGTGCACGATGAGCTGCAGATCGTTGTCGATGGTTTTGCGCGCTGCCTGGTAGACGGCCTCCTCGCTGACCGACGGGCCGCCACGGTATCCTTCTCCTTCCGGACCGGGCGTGTACGGCTCGGTCACCCATGCGGTACGCGCCTGCGGGGAGCCGTCCAACACGACTTTGAGACCGCCGATGCGCAGTCCATTGTGGTAGGTTTCGCCCACGTAGGTCGCGTAGTCGGCGAGCACGCCGTCGGAATCCCGACCACTGACCGGGTACGCGACCACGTCGAGGCGCAGACCGTGTGTATTGGCGAACCGGGCGAAATCCGCGAGCGGCTGCCGCCCGGAAGCCCCGTCCTGCGCCGTGGTGATGCCATTCGACAGGTAAACGTCCTGCGTGGCGTCGCCGAGCTCATCGAAGTCGACGACACTGCGTTCCGCCGCTGCGGCACGGATACGCCAAGCCGCCCCCTCGGCCGCGTACCCGTTGATAAGCCCGTCCGCGTCGCGCCCGAAGGTGCCACCGAACGGATCAGGATCGTCGAGATGGATACCGCTGACCTCCAGCGCCTTCGTATTGGCGGCGAGCACATGTCCGGAGACGTGAACCGCCACCACCGGAATGGTCGTGGATACGCGGTCCAGATCATGACGTGTCGGGTGCTTTCCGCCGACCAACGTGTTCTGGTCGTATCCGTTGCCGATGATGATGCCGTTGGCATCGATGTGACGCTGCTGCGCGAAGTCACGCAGACGGTTCACGACATCATCGATGTCCTTCGTATCGTGCAGATCGGCGGTGGTGAAATAGTGGGCGATGGCCGACAGATGACCATGCGCGTCGACGAATCCGGGCAGCAGCGCGGCACCGTCAAGATCACGTTCCTCCACGTTGTCGAATTCCTTGGCGCGAGAACGAGCCTCGTCCTCGTCGCCGACGAATACGATACGGCCTTCGGCGTTCGTGAGCAGCGCCTGGGGCTTCGGTGCGTTCTCGAAGTCCGGCGTGGCGGTCAGGATGTCACCGCCCACGAACAGTCGCGGGCGGATTTCATCGGTTTCGGAATACGGTTCATCAGACATGGTTTCCCCCTTACGTGATGTCGATGACTGATTCGCGGAATCATGAAGGCGAATATCGAATATGCCGACGGCATCCCCTTGAGACCGTTGACCCTTCGTGTGCGATCGTGCCGGTGTGAATTCGAATACGGCTGAATTCATATCGGCACTGTGATGATTCCGTACGATGTCGCGGACCCCCATCCGCGTCGTCGTTGGTTGCCATACTAGCCGCACGAAGACGTCGCCTGAACCGAAATCGGCGGATTCGCTATAGCGGCTGGTTATGGCCGTCACGCATTCGCCATGGTTGTCCCGTTCTTTTACTTGTCATAACCGGCCCCTATAGAGAACGGCTATGCCCTACACGGTCTCACGCCTTGAAATCCAATGGTTTCAAGGATCTATGAGCGCTCATAATCAATCCCTATAATCCCGTTCGCCGTTTTTCGCCCGCGGACGAACGCCAGCCGGTACGCTGGAATGGATGTCGAATCGTTAAGGGATGAGCGGTCCGGCAACCACCATAATCGTCACACGATGGGAGACAATCTTGAGCACAGTCGTACTCTCTCCGCAGGAGACCCGTATCAAGGAGCAGATCGAACACCAGCCGGTCAAGCTCGAGCATCACACGCGAGCCAATGACATTCTGGCCCGCATTCGCGCGGAGAAGCCGCACGTCGATGTGGAACGCGGACTGCTGTTCACCGAAAGCTTCCGTCAGACCGAAGGCGAGCCGCTCGTGCTGCGCTGGGCCAAGGCGCTTTACCACTACGCGGAAAAGGCCACCGTGTACATCGACCAGGATCAGCTGATCGTGGGCCGTGGCGGCAGTGAGGGCCGTTACGGACTGCTGTACCCGGAACTTGACGGCGATACGCTCGATCTGGCCATTCAGAAGCTGCCAACGCGCGAAAGCTCGCCGTTCGACATCAGCCCCGAGGACGCTCGCATCATCGTCGAGGAGATCGCCCCGTATTGGAAGGGCAAGACCTTCCACGAGGATCTGGCCAAGGCGCTGGGCCCGGAGACCATGAAGCTCACCTACAACCCCGATGAGGCGCTCACCTCCCGTTACGTGGTGAACGAGACCGCATCGTTCCGTTCGAGCCTGCAGTGGGTGCACGACTACGACATCGTGCTGAAGAAGGGCTTCGGCGGACTGCGTGCCGAGGCGCAGGAGCGTCTGGCGCAGCTCGACGAGTTCTCGCCGATCGACAACTGCGAGAAGCGCCCGTTCCTGGAGGCGGAGATCCTCACCGCGGACGCGATCATTCTGTGGGCCAACCGTCACGCCGATCTGGCCGAGCAGCTGGCCGTCGAGGAGTCCGATCCGAAGCGTGCCGCCGAACTGCGCCGCATCGCCGAAACCTGCCGTTGGGTGCCCGAGCACCCGGCCCGCACCTTCTACGAGGCCATGCAGAGCCAGTGGTTCACGCAGCTGTTCAGCCGCATCGAGCAGAAGACCGGCACCATCATCTCCAACGGCCGTATGGACCAGTACCTCTACCCGTTCTACAAGGCGGACAAGGAGGCCGGACGCATCACCGCCGAGGAGGCGCAGGAGCTGTTCGAATGCATGTGGGTCGATATGGCCCAGTACATCGACCTGTACCTGTCCGACGCCGGTGGCGCGTTCAACGAGGGCTACGCGCACTGGGAGGCGGTGACCATCGGAGGCCAGACCCCGGAGGGCTACGACGCCACCAACGAGCTCACCTACATTCTGCTCAAGTCCAAGCGCGAGTTCCCGCTCAACTACCCGGATCTTGCCGCCCGCATCCACACCCGTTCCCCCAAGCGCTACCTGCGCGAGGTGGCGCTGACCATCAAGAGCGGCGAGGGCTTCCCGAAGCTGCTCAACGACGAGGACGTGGTGCCGCTGCTGCTCAGCAAGGGTGCCAAGTTCGATGAGGCGCTCGACTACTCCGTGTCCGGATGCGCCGAATGCCGTATGCCGAACCGCGACACCTACACCAGCCCGAACGCCTACATCAACTTCGCCGCCGCGCTGGAAATGGTGATGTACAACGGCCGCATGCTCAAGTACGGCGACGAGGTGCTGGGCCTGGAAACCGGCGAATTCGAGGACTTCACGAGCTTCGACGACCTGTTCGCCGCGTTCCTCAAGCAGCAGAACAACCTGCTCAAGCACGCGTTCATCCAGCAGCATGAGATCATCCGCCTGCGCGCCGAGCACTTCGCCACCCCGCTGGGCTCCATGCTGCAGAAGCTGTGCCGCGACTCGTGCATCGACCTTCACCAGCCGAAGATCCCGGGAGGCATCGACCTCGGCTACCTCGAGTACATGGGCTATGCCACGGTGATCGACTCGCTTGCCGCCATCCGCAAGCTCGTATTCGAGGATCACGTGATCACCCTGCACGAGCTCAAGGAGGCGTGCGCACACGACTTCGAAGGCTACGAGGTGATCCGCCAGCTGCTGAAGAACGCCCCGTCCTACGGCAACGACGACCCGTACGCCGACGAGATCGGCAAGGTGCTCGACCGTACCGCGCAGGAATTCACCGCCAAGTACTCCGAACAGATCGGCGTGCACATGGACATCCGTCTGGTGCCGTTCACCAGCCACGTGCCGTTCGGCAAGGTGGTGTCGGCCACGCCTGACGGCCGTCGCGCCTACACGCCGCTGTCCGACGGATCCTCCGCCGCGCAAGGTGCCGATCACGAAGGCCCCACCGCGATCCTGCTGTCGAACTACCTGACCAAGAACTTCGACCACAACGAGCATGCCGGCCGACTGCTCAACATCAAGCTCTCCCCCGGCTGCGTGGCCGGCAAGGAAGGCACGGAGAAGCTCGTCGAGTTCATCGAGACCTGGCGCGACCTCAAGCTGTGGCACGTGCAGTTCAACGTGATGAACAACGAGACGCTGCGCGAGGCGCAGAAGCATCCGGAACTGTACCGGAACCTCATCGTGCGCATCGCCGGATACTCCGCGTTCTTCACCGAGCTGTCGAAGGATCTGCAGGACGAGCTCATCTCCCGCAACGAGCAGGAAGCCTTCTAAGACATCCTGATTCCACGCGCCGTGAGCGCCTCACACTCATATACATATATATAAATAAATACATATTTATATATATCGACTCATGGTTGTGGGATTCCCAGCCCCTGCGGCGGGAATCCCACAACCTTCTCCGGTCATTGCCATATTCCCGTTTCCAACACCACGCCCGAGGCTCCTATGCAATCGTCACTCGTCAGCCGCATCCTCGAGGATCGCAGCCGCTCCTCCAAGCCCACCGGCGAATGGCGCAAACTCATGCCCAAGGACTCGGCACTGGTGTTCAACATCCAGCACTATTCGCTGCACGACGGCCCGGGCATCCGCACCATCGTGTTTCTCAAAGGCTGCCCGCTACGCTGCCCGTGGTGCAGCAACCCCGAATCGCAGCGCTTCGGCCCCGAGGTCAGCTACGTGGCCGACAAATGCATCGCCGGCATGGGTTGCGACCGATGCGCACTGGCCTGCCCGGGAGCGGTGCGTACCGCACCGGGAACCGACACCATCACCCTCGACCACGAACGGCTCGACCGCCTCGATCTCAACGAGATCACCGCCTTCGCCAAAACCTGCCCTTCCAAGGCACTCACCCTGGAAGGCCGTCCCATGCGCGTGGACGAAATCCTCGACGTCGTGGAACGCGACGAAGTGTTCTTCGACCGCAGCGGCGGCGGTCTCACCGTATCCGGCGGCGAACCGCTCTCCCACCGGACGTTCCTCACCTCCCTGCTCGCCGGTGCCCACGATCGGGGCATCTCCACCGCCATCGAAACCTGCGGATACGCGCCCTACGCCTCGCTGGCCAGCGCCGCCGAACATCTGGACTACGTGCTGTTCGACATCAAATCCATGAACGATGCGAAACACCGCGAATGGACCGGCTTCGGCAACACCCGCATCCTCGACAACTTCCGCCGCCTCTGCGCCGACCATCCGGAAATCCCCAAACTGGTACGCACGCCGATCATCCCCGGCTTCAACGATTCACGCGAGGACGTGGCCGCCATTCTCGACTTCCTGCACGGACTGGGCGGTGCCGACGCGAACATCACCTATCAACCGTTGCGCTACCACCGTTTCGGTGAAGGCAAGTATCACGCCCTCGGCCGCAACTATCCGATGGGATCAGTCAAGCTCGACGACGACCTGTTCAACGCGATCCGCGACGATGCGCTCGCGTCCGGTCTGGCCGCCGAAGCCCTATACCACGACTGATCTCATGCACGGGAACTGGCGATCGTCGAGTTCTACGCAGAAACAATATTTTGGGGTATGAGCGTTGTTGTAACACTCATACCCCAAATCGTCATAATGGAGAACTCGGCGACTACCGCTCTCACGCGTGAATCGCGGCGGAGATCCTCGTCTCCAGCGTGCGGAACTCATCGGTGTCCCGCACGGCGTCGATGTCCTCGGGGTGCTCCGGGTCGCGCGGCACGTCCACCGGGATGTCCATCAGCACTGTGCCCGGATGCGCACTCATCACCACCACTCGAGTACCGAGGAAGATCGCCTCGTCCACGCTGTGGGTGATGAAGAACACGGTCTTGCGCTGCTCCTGCCAGATGCGCCGCAACTCCACCTGCAGATTCTCCCTGGTCAGGGCATCCAACGCGCCGAACGGCTCATCCATCAGTACCACGGCCGGGTCGGCGGCCAGCACTCGCGCGATCTGCGCGCGCTGCTGCATGCCGCCGGACAGCTCATATGGCTTGCGATCGGCCGCATCGGACAAGCCGACCATCGACAGATACTCGTTGGCCACACGCTGGCGCCGAGCGGCGTCAACGCCCTGCATACGCAGACCGAATTCCACGTTGCGTCGCACGTTCAGCCACGGATACAGCTGCGGCTTCTGGAACACCACACCGCGTTCGGGACTGGGTCCGCTCACCGAACGTCCGTCGATGAGGATCTCCCCTTCGGTGGGCTGGTCAAAGCCGGCGAGCATGCGCAGCAATGTGGTCTTGCCGCATCCGGACTGTCCCACCACGGTGATGAAGTCATGCGCGTTGATCGTCAGGTTGACGTCGTGCAGCGCGGTCACGTCCTCGCCGCGGTCGGTGTGGAATCGTTTGGTCACGCCTCGGATGGCGACGGCCGGTTGGGTATCGGTCATGGTTCTCCTACTCGCCTACTTGCTTGCCTTCTGAATCGCGTCGGTGTAGAGCGCCGAATCATAGCTGGATGCCACGGAGTCGAGTCCGCCTTGGCTCTTCAGGAACTCGGCGGTCTTGGAGAACACGCCGGGCAGATCATCAAAGGCCTTGGCCTGCTCCGCAGCGTCGAGATACGTGTACCCCTTGAGCTGCTGGCGCACCTGATCAGGCTTCACGTTGAGCTGCACGGCGATGGAGTCCACGGCCTTGTCGTCGGCCTTCTTCACCTGCTGCACGGCGTGGTTCTCCACTGCGGTCCAGGTGTCAAGCACCGCCGGATTGTCCTTGATGAACGTGCTGTCGGCAAGCTCCAGATCGTAGGTCGGCGCACCGGTCTTCGCGGTTTCGGCACTCGACGTCACCGTGGTGCCGCCCTTCTCCTTGAGCTGGCTCAGCACCGGGTCCCACACCCATGCGGCGTCGATCTCCTTGCGCTCCCACGCGGCCGGCATCTTGTCCGGATCAAGGTTCACCAGCTTCACATCGGACTCGGTCAGACCCGCCTCGCTCAGGGCCGACAGCAGGCTGAAGTGCGACGTCGATCCGAACGGCACGGCAATGGTCTTGCCCTTGAGATCCTTGATCGAGGACACGCCCTGCGCCTGCGTCACCAACGACTCGGCCTCACCGATCACATCGTTGATCCACACCACCTGCACCGGCAGGTTGAGCGGGCCGCTCACGGCCTTCACCGACGGGCTGGATCCCAGCAGCGCGATGTCTAGGGACTTCGCGCCGAACGCCTGCAACACGTCGGCACCGGAGTTGAACTGGCTCCACTTGATGGTCGCCTTGGGCAGGCAGGACTCCAGCAGCTTCTGATCCTTCACCACCAGATCGGCGTTCGGAATGGCCTGCCATCCCACACGCACGGTTCCGGTGAAATCGTTGTTGACATCGGTCGGGCAGGCGCCGTTTGCCGACGATGCGTCGGTGTTGCCGGCCACCTGATCAGCCGTCTTCATGCCGCCGCACGCCGTGAGCGACAATACCGCGGCCCCCGCCGCGATCACGGACAATGCCTTGCGCAGCCACGCATTCGATGATTTCGATGAAACGGGCATGGTTCTTCCCCCTTGTTGATAGTGATGTTGATTGCCATGCCGCACCTTGTGCCAACGACACTTGCACCAACGACAAGCCTCCGACCAAAGGTGCGTTCAACCGTGGTCCGCAAACCCCCATTCACGAACCACGATCACAGATATTCGATGTGTTCGACGCCGCGAAACGGCTACCGCGCTACTCCTTGCCGACCCACGGCGTAAGCGCGCGGATCACCAGCTGGATCAGCCCGTCAAGCACCAGAGCGGCCACGCCGATCACCAGAATGCACGCGATGGTCAGCGGCGTGTTCATCTCGGTACCGGACAGGTAGGCGAGCGCGCCGATGCCCGGAATACCGTTGTTCAGCTCGGCCGCCACCACCGTGGTCCACGCGAATCCGACGGCCAGTCGAATGCCGTTGAGAATCGACGGCAGCGTGCTCGGGAACATCACATGCACCAGCAGCTGCAGTCGGTTCGCGCCCAACGAGAGCGCCGAATTCAGACGATCACGGTTCACGCTGGAGATGCCGTCGATGGTGGCGAGCACGATCGGTGGGAACGCGGCGAGGAACAGCAGCCAGATCTTGGTGGTGTCGCCGATGCCGAACCAGACGATCAGCAGACCGATGTATCCCAGCGGCGGCAACGCACGGATGAAGTTGATGTACGGCATCACCAGCCGGTTGAGCACCGTCACGTTGGCGAGTACGAATCCGACGAGCACGCCGAATCCGATGGCGAGCGCCAATCCCACGCCGATGCGTTCCAGGCTCATGAGCAGATGCTGCCACAGGAAGTACTGCTGCACACCGCAGACGATGCGATCGGAGCCGGCCGCGATCGGATTGCAGGTGTTCGCCTTCACGAACGCGTCCCACACCGCCGCCGGACTCGGCAGATACAGCGGGCTGACCAGCTTGGCCGCGGTCACCGCCCACCATGCGATCAGGAACGCCACCAGGGAGATCACCCCCTGCGCCTTGCTCACGGTCACCCGACCGTCGGATTTCACCGATCCGTTTCCTCCGGGCTGGCCGAATACGCTACGGATTCGCTCCGTCACCTTGGATGCAGGTATGCTTACGGCGGTCATTGACGTTCCTCTCGTTCGTTGTGTTTGTCTGCATTCGCCGCGCCGCCCGAGGCAAGCCCGCGATACAGGGCCAGTAGGTTGTCGTCGGTGATGACGACGGGATTGTTGTCAAGATTCGGATGATGACTGTCACGTACCAGCGCCGCAATGTCGGACTCACCAAGTCCGAGATCGGCGATGTTCTCGCGCAGCCCCAGCGTTCGCCGCAGATCGGCGATGGCGTCGGCCAGTCCGTCGGCGTCCCGATATCCCAGCGAACGCGCCAACGCATTCACCCGTCCTTCGGGGTCCGCCGCATTGATCCGCGTGAAGTAGTCAAGCGTGAGCGCGCACGCCTCGCCATGCGCGATGCCGTACCGGTTCGTCAGCGGGAACGAGCAGGCGTGACTGGACGTGGTCTTCGGCAGGGTGAACGCCAGTCCGGCCGTCACCGACGCCTCGCACATGCGCTCGCGCGCCTCCCGATCGTCCGGCGTGGTGAACGCCTTCGGTAGGAATTCGAATACGAGCCGGGCGGCATGCACGGCGAGCGCGTCACAGATCGGCTGATGACCCACACTCCAGTAGCCTTCGATGGCCTGGCTGAGTACGTCCATTCCCGTGCATGCGGTCACATATGGCGGCACGGTATAGGTGAGTTCCGGATCGATGATCGCCAGTTCCGGGTAGAACCCGTTGGACACGATGGGTGCCTTGACGCCCGCCGCACGATTGGTCAGCACGGAGACGCAGGTGACCTCACTGCCGGTGCCGGCTGTCGTCGGCACAGCGATCAGCGGCAGGTGGGTGAGTGGCAACGGCTTGCCGGTGCCGTGATAGTCCGTGATCGAACCGACCGATTCACGACTGCCCGCACCGATCACGGACGCGGCCTTGGCAAGGTCGAGCGCGCTGCCGCCGCCGAGCGCCACGATGAATCCGACGTCCTGCGTGCGGATCAGTTCGGCACAGGCGTCCACTTCGGTCACATCGGGGTTAGGGGAGAACTCGCTGAACACGGCTTCGATCGTGCCGCGACCGTGGTCGAGCACGCGCTGGGCCAGACCGGAGCGCACACTGTGCCCGCCGGCCACGAGAAGCCCGCGATACAGTCCGCGTTCACGTGCGACCTCGCCGATTTCAGCCACGCGACCGGCACCAAATCGTATGTCGACCGGCTGCGTGTAGTTCCATTTCATATGACGATGCCTCCCCGAGAAACGGCGCCCGTCGGCCCTGTTCCTGACGTCGTGGAATACGAATACTGCTGTTGTGACGGACCGCACCGGAGGCATCCCCTCCTCCGACGCGGTCATGCGTGGGTTCCGGCGTGTCGTCGGAATCCGTATACCACAATATTCTCCTCAAATCGCGAAAAATCAGAAAAACGAAAAAAGGCCTATAGGCATTCGCTATGACGGATTACTATTCCGCATAATCCTTGACATTCCGCGGTATTGACGACGTTTCGTCCGCGCGGAGTCGCCGCGTATACTGCCTATCAGCTCACGACGTCCGTGGGCGTTCCAATGATTTCAGTCCGGTTTCGGAAGGGGTTTCGATATGACGTTGACCGGCGAGGAAGTGGCACATCTTCACGAGCAGTATGTTCTGCAGCCGTGGGCGAAGCAGGGGGCTCCCGCCACGCCCATCAAGCGCGCCGAGGGCATCTACTTCTGGGATTACGACGGTAACCGGTACGCCGATATGAGCTCGCAGATGGTGTGCTCCAATCTCGGCCATCAGAACAAGGTGGTGGTCGAGGCGATCAAGCGTCAGGCCGACGAACTGTGCTATATCGCACCAAGTTTCGCCGTGGAGCCGCGCGGCAAGCTGGCCAAGCTGCTGGTCGACATCGCCGGGGCCGATCATTTCCAGCGGGTGTTCTTCACGCTGGGCGGTTCGGATTCCAATGAGAACGCCATCGAGATCGCCCGCTTCTATACCGGACGTCCGAAGATCCTCTCCTGCTATCGCTCCTATCATGGTTCCACGCTGGGCTCCGCGTTCGCGAGCGGCGACTGGCGTCGTTTCGCCTACGAAGTGGGCGGTGCAGCCCCGTCGTTCATTCATTTCCTCAATCCGAGTGTGTACGAGGACGGCTTCGATCGCACTGAGGAGGACGAGGCCCGCTGCACACGCCAGTATCTGCGTCAGCTGGAGGAGCAGATCCGCTATGAGGGGCCGGAGACCATCGCGGCCGTGCTCATGGAGTCGATCGTGGGCGCGAACGGTGTGCTGATCCCGCCGAAGGGTTATATGGAAGGCGTGGCGAAGCTGTGCCGAGACAACGGCATCCTGCTCATCTGCGACGAGGTCATGGCCGGATTCGCGCGTTCCGGCAAGATGTTCACCTGGCAGAACTTCGATCTGGTTCCGGATCTCATCACCTTCGCCAAGGGCGTGACCGGTGCCACGGTCCCGCTTGGCGGCGTGATCGCCAGCAAGGAGATCTCCGCGTTCTTCGAGAACCATCCGCTGCCCTGTGGCCTGACCTATTCCGGGCATCCGCTTGCGTGCGCCGCCGGCGTGGCCGCCACCCAGTATTATCTGGACAACGACATCTGCGGCCATGTGAAGCAGTTGGAGGGCGTGCTCAAGCCCGCGCTCGAAGAGTTCGTCCAGCGTCACGCCTGCGTGGGCGAGGCACGCTGCATCGGTCTGTTCGCGGCGCTTACACTGGTGACCGACAAGAGCACGCGTGAACTCATGGCCCCGTACCATACGTCGAACGGCCGCATGCCCGCCATCTTCGCCGAGCTGAAGCGTCGTGGATTCTACACGTTCGGCCGCGAGTCGAACCTCAACGTCTGCCCGCCGCTCATCATCACCGAGGACGAACTGCGCGAACAGCTCGCCACGCTCGACGACGTCCTCGCCTGGGCCGACCGCAAATTCTGCAACGCCTGATAACCGCATCCGACACCACGGGTATTACCGGACGTCTGGGTATAACCGGGTAGGTTAGCGGCGAAAAAGAAGGTGTTCGTGACATGGTTATACCCAGAGCCGGTGTTCATGACCCAGTTCGACCCAGAACGGACCGGGATTCGATTGGGGAAAGGTATTACGTGGCTGGCTTTGTGGCCTTCTGCTTATTGCGTGATAAGCCTCGACAACAATGGCATCTGGCTAGGAACACTTGAAAATGAAAATAGGTAAGAAAATTACAGAAGAAGACTTTACGCGGTTCCTAAAGAGTTTTGAATCGAATTTGGATAAGGACGAGACTCCAACAACATTCGGTTTCATTGAGTCTGTATGTCAAAGACTCTCCACCGTGGATCCTGACGGCAATCCGACATTCACAATGGAAACCCTATCTGCAGAGGTCATTCAGGCTCTTTACCACATCGAGATCAGGCTCAATTATCTAGAGCGCGAGAAGAACGCTCGAAAATCGGAATAGATCGCACGCTCTCACAAAGCGGGTGACCCTGCGTCAGGTCACCCGCCAGCCAACTACGAAAGCACCCGCTCAGCTGTGCAGCGGCTGCTTTCGATCCGGATACAGCTGCTCGGCCAGATGGTTCACCGCACGCGGCACCTCGCCGAATCCCGCGGAGATGAGCTTCACCTTGCCCGGATAGTTCACCGCGTCACCTACGCCGTAGATGCCCGGCACGTCGGTTTCCAGATACTCGTTCACCTGCAGGTCGCCGCGCTTGACCGGCAATCCCCAATCGCGCAGCACATGGTTGTCGGAGGTGAACCCGTAGTTGACCAGCAGCGCATCCACGTCGAGATCAAGCGTCTCGTCGCTCTTGATCTTCGCCAGTTCGATATGCAGACCGTCCGGCGTGCCGGCCACGGTGGTGAACTTGTACGGGGTCAGGATCGCCACCGTGGACTCCTTGAGCCGGGTGACGCTGGATTCAAGCGCACGGAAGTTGTCGCGACGATGGATGAGCACCACCTTTTCGGCGATCTGCTCCAGTTCGAGCGCCCAGTCGATCGCCGCGTCGCCACCGCCCGCCACAGCCACGGTCTTGCCCTTGAAATCGGCCAGACGCTTGACGAAGTAGAACACCTTGCGTCCGTCGAGCTGCTCACGATCATAGTCAATGGCCAACGGACGCGGGCTGAACGCACCGCTGCCGATGGCCACGATCACACTGCGCGTATGGATCTCACGATTCGCCGTGCGCAGGATGAACGTACCGTCATCACGACGTTCGAGTCCGGTCACCTCCTCGTTCGTGTGCACATCGATCCGGTCACCAAACGATTCGATCTGCCGTTTGAGATTGGCGATGAGTTCCGCGCCCGTTCCTGACACGAATCCGGCGATGTCGTGGATCGGCTTCTCCGGGTAGAGCGCCGCCACCTGACCGCCGAGTTCGGGCAGACTGTCGACCAGCTGCACATCAAGATTGCGCATGGCCGCATAGAACGCGGTGAACATGCCCACCGGTCCTCCCCCGATCACGGTCACATCGGTCAGCGTCTCATCGGTCATAATGGTTCCCCCTAGTGTTGTATATGACGCATTACGCACGCATTGTGCATGACGATAGCCGCCAGTATACGGATTCACCACCGTTGACGAAACACTGCCAACACTGCCGAAAACGTTGCAATTTCAACGATTGATAACGGTTCACAAATAGAACCGTCACCGTACTTTCTCACACCCGTCCGCTCTTGACATCACGTTTTCGTTGCAATTCCAACGGTTTTGGGCACTATATGACCGTCATGAGCCGTTTTGACAGTCCGCCACGCACATTTGTACGCTGTGAGCCATACGGCCGGCCACGCAACAGCGGCGGGGCCGCAGCCACTAGGGGTTTTACGTTATTTTGGGGGTCACATGAGCTACACCGCCACCTGGGCAGACCAAAAGCTCAACGCCAACGAGATCAGCAAGCTGAACGAGGATGGCCTTGACGTATTCAAGGATCTGCCGGAACTGGTCAAGAAGCCGTTCTCGGAAGTCGACAAAAGCTACTACATGTACTTCAAGTACGCCGGTCTGACGGTGCAGAAGCCGCAGGACGAAGGCTACTTCATGATGCGCATCAAGATCCCCGGCGGTCGTGTGACCGTGAAGCAGGCGGATCATCTTGCATGGATCGGCCGCAAGTACGGTCACGGCATCGTTGACCTGACCACCCGTCAGGCCGTGCAGTACCACTGGATTCCGTTCGCCGAACTCGTCGACATCTTCGCCGGCATCGAGGCTGTGGGCCTCACCACGGTGGGTGCCGAAGGCGATATCACGCGTAACATCATCGACAATCCGCTGTCCGGCATCGATCCCGACGAGCTGTTCGACACCCGTCAGACCGTGCTCGACGTATACCGTCGTTTCCAGGGCAACTACGACTATTCGAACCTGCCGCGCAAGTTCAAGATCTCGATCAGCAGCAACCGTCACAACTCGGGCAATGCGGAGATCAACGATCTGGCGTTCATCCCGGCCACCAAACGCATCGGCCGTCACACGGTCAAGGGCTTCAACGTGAAGGTCGGCGGCGGTCTGGGCATGAAGCCGATGCTCGCCCAGCAGCTCAACATCTTCGTCACGCCCGACCGCGTGGCCGATCTCGCCGAGGTCGTCTGCCGTCTGTTCCGTGACTACGGCTACCGTCGCAGCCGTTCCAAGGCCAGGCTCAAGTTTCTGATCAAGGATTGGGGCGTCGAACAGTTCGAGGACAAGATCCGCGAATCATTGCCTGATCTGCAGACCAAGGGCGTGTCCAAGGTCAAGGGTTGGACGAACGGCACCGCGCTTGGCGTGCATCGTCAGCTGCAGGACGGCTACTACTACGTGGGCGTCAGCGTACCGTCCGGCCGTATTCAGGCCGATGATTTCCAGGCGCTGATCGACGTGGCACGCAAGTACGGCAAGGACGAGATCCGTTTCGACCACTGCCAGAATCTCATGATTCCGTGGATCAAGGAGGAGGATCTGCCCGCTCTTGAGGCCGAGCCGATCTTCGAACGGTTCTCGATCCACCCGCGTCTGCTGGCCGATTACGGCACCACATGCACGGGAGCCGAGTACTGCAATCTGGCGAACGCGTACACCAAGACCGTGTTCAAGCCGCTGGTCGAGGAGCTCGACAAGCGGTTCAGCTTCGACACCCCGCTGAACATCACGC
Source organism: Bifidobacterium tissieri (assembly GCF_002259645.1). Taxonomy (GTDB): domain Bacteria; phylum Actinomycetota; class Actinomycetes; order Actinomycetales; family Bifidobacteriaceae; genus Galliscardovia; species Galliscardovia tissieri. The sequence continues at coordinate 3,690 of NZ_MWWV01000007.1, read as the reverse complement.
TCACGGGATGCGGCAACGGCTGCGCCCACCGTTCCATCGCCGATATCGGCATCGAAGGCGTGCACGCCCGTACGGCCGACCGTCAGCACACGGCGGGATACAAGCTATCCGTGGGCGGCAGCCTGCTCGACGGCGGTCACTTCAACGAACAGCTGAAGGGTGTGGTCTCCGCCGAGCAGCTCACCGATGCGGTGGGCTCGCTACTCGCCGACTATCAGGACTCCCATGAGGGCAAGGAGTCGTTCTACGACTACTACCAGCGTGTGGGCACCGAACATTTTCAGGAAGTTTTCGACAATTATCTGGCAACCCTACCCGCAACGGAGGTACTGAAGTAATGAGCACCAAGATCGTTTTCACGAGCGCGACCGGCAACACCAAGGAGGCCGTGGAACTGCTTGAGGAGGCCCTGCAGGATCTGGATCAGGACGTTGAGGTCTTCGACGCCGAGGACGGCGTGGAGGTCGACGAGTTCTTCGACGGTGCCGACAACTATGTCGTGGCCAGCTGGAGCGACGGCGACAACGGCGAAGTGCCCGGCGGTATCGTCGACTTCTACGACGATCTTGACGGATACGACCTGTCCGGCAAGAAGGTGGCCGTGCTCGGCACCGGCGACACCAGCTACCCGCACTTCTGCGCCGCCGTGGACATCTTCGAAAAGCTGCTCACGGCTGACGGTGCCGAACTGGCCGCTCCGTCCCTGAAGATCGAGCTCGCCCCCGACGACGACGCGATCGCCAAGATCAAGGATCTCGCCAAGACCCTCGCCGACGCGGACTGATCTCCCAGCCCGGCCTCGATCCCATCTCTCATCCCCACACTCATCCCCGTCACGGCTCCCTTCGATGGTGTTCATCACCGTCGAAGGGAGCCGTCAAGGTCTCACATCAAGGACTCATCATGACCACTGGATACCTCTACGTCCTGCACGGGCGCCGCGGAAAGATTCCCGAGTCAAACCTCGACCTGCTGAACAACTTCATTCAGCGTTCCGAGCAGATCGGTCGCATCTCATTTCTTGAGGGTGACGAGCAGACTCTGGAGGACGGCATTCGCGACCTGCAATCCCATGTCTCGCACCTGACGATCGTGCCGGTGCTGCTGTTTTCCGCCACGCATATGCGTTGGGATATTCCGCAGCGCACGCGCAAGGTACTCAAGCCCGGCGTCACATTGTCCGTCACCGAACCGTTGGCCACCACGCGCGCGGTGCGCGACTACCTGGTCGATCATCTGAGCAAGGCGGTCAACGAATATCCTGGACGTCGTATTCTGCTGGTCGCGCATGGCACTCCGCACTTCCCCGAACCGTTCGACCAGTTGCAGGCGTTGGCCTCCGATGTCGAACGGCAGATCGGCGTGCCGATCATCTGCACGAATCACATCGGCCATCCGTTGATCGAGGAGACGCTGCGCGTCGATCCCGGCCCGTTGATCGTCGAGCGCCTGTTCCTCACCGACGGACGTCTTGCCAACAAGATCAAGGCCCGCGTCGAGGCGCTGACCTCCGACGCTGTATTCCTTCCCACGTTGGAGGATGATCCGGTCATTACCGCGGCTATTCAGGAGCGTCTTTCCGAGCTCGCCTTGGCCCCGGCGAACTAAACGAACTCGGCGTCCGCTGCCGTTCGGCCGTTGGAGATCGTGGAATAATGGTCATCATGACGGATTTCCAGACCAGCCCGAACGGCAATGTCGATCAGATCGTCGACGCCTTCGGACGTTTCGATGCAAAGGTGGATGCCATGCGTGAGCGTCGTCTCAACGATCCTGATTCGCTCGGCGACAAGATGCTGAAATTCGCCATCCCGTCCGTTGCCGGATTCATAGCCAGCAAGGCATTTCAATTGGTGTGGAACGGCCTCATGACCAAGCGTGCGTCGCAGCGCGCTGGACGTCATTCGGCCCAGTCCGCGGTGACGCGTGAGAATTCCGTTGGCACCGGCAAGCTCGGCGATGGCACCATCGATGAACAAGAAAGCCTGTTCATGAGCATCGCGTTCTCGGCGTTGTCCGCGGCATTGAGCGCCGTGGTCTCCCAGCTTTCCGATCGTGGATCCCAGGCCTTGGTGAATCGCCGTCACCGTCGCCGATAATCGTTAGACAATCGTTATCAATATCGCTGTGACACCGATCGCTGGACAGAGCACTCCCATGTTCTCCCAGCGAACAACGTTCAGTGTCGTCATACTGTGTTCTGCCACAATGGTGTCATGACAGAACACACCTATGATCTTGACAATCCAACCATTCAGACGCTGCTGAACCGTCGTTCCATCCGCGCATTCGCCGACGAAGCCATTCCCGCCGATGTGATCGATGCTCTGGAATCCGTGGCCCAGCACGCAGCATCCAGCCAGTACCTCAACGACTGGTCCGCAATCCGTATCACCGATCCCGCAATCGCCGCCAAACTCGCTGAAATCGGCCGCCAGCCCTATATCGCACAGGCTCCGCTGCTGTACGTGTTCGTTCTTGACGAGCATCGCAACGCGCTGATCGCCAAGGCCAAGAGCGTGGATATCGATTCCGACGAGTTCACGCTGAACGGCAGCTACCGCTTTACCCAGGCGCAGAACGACGCCGTGCTCGCCCTGCATGCCATGGAAACCGCCGCCTATTCGCTTGGTCTGGGCTGCGTGATCCTCGGCTCGCTGCTCAACGATGTGGACGCGCTGATCGACCTGCTCCACTTGCCCAAGTACACCTACCCCGTGCTGGGTCTGGCAATGGGCGTTCCCGCTCAGGAGCCCAAGCTGAAGCCGCGTATGCCGAAGTCGGTACAGTTCTTCGAGAACGCCTACCCGGAGATTTCCGACGACGTACTGTCCAAGATCGCCGATTTCGATGCCGATGTGCATCAGTACTACGATCTGCGAGACACGGATCGCCCGGTCGACGCCTTCAGCGATCAGATCGCAAAGAACTCCACCGCGAACATGGATGAACGCAAGGTCCAGCCGGTTGCTTCCCGCCAGGGATTCCGTCTCGACCGCTAGTTCGATCGTTCACCCTACGCGCATAACGCACTTCATGAAGGTAGCCGGTCAGAACGTACCGGCTACCGTTCGTTCTACGTGTATCGCGCGCTTTTCGCCATCCTATGCGTATCACAGTGGACACTCACCGTTCCTGCAATTGTCAACGTCGCAATTGTCAACGTTGTTGAGTCCACTGTGATGCGATTCCATAGTTCAGTTCCCACGCCGCCCCATGGGACGTGGTTGGAGTCCACAGTGATGTTGCTCTACGTTCTTTGGCGTACCTCTGACAGCACAGCAGATGTGCTATTGCTGAAGACCACCGCAATGCTGTTCCACAGTCAACGATTGGCCTCGGTGTATGTATGACGGTATTGACGACTCCGTACTGATGACGAGATGACGATCGTCTCCGTTATTTACGACGTGGCTTGTATCCCTTTTTCCGCGAATGCGGTTTGACCTGCTGATTGAGTGGCACATGCACCCACGCATTGTCCGGTGAATGACTGGTCAGATGCCATGTTCCACAGTACTGGCAACGATACGTCCACAGTTCCGCTCCGCGTTCGATACGGCTCTGCTCAGCGGCTCGTTCCGCCTGGGCTTTGTCGTGATACATGATTTTCGACGAATTCGGGCATCGTTTCGGAGTGAAGAAGTGCATGCTCCGTATTATGCCCCGTCATACGGTCAACGACGAACC
>NZ_MWWV01000006.1 GCF_002259645.1 Bifidobacterium tissieri | reverse complement strand
CCCTCCGCCGCCTCACGCGAGCTCGCTCCACCGGACGCGACCTTGAGCACGGCCTCGCGCTTGAGCTCCTCAGGTATGGGCCCGTGGCGAAGCCGGCGTTCGCCGGGCGCGAGCTCGTCAATCCACGAGGCCAGCAGCGTCTTGCTCGGATACCCCATTTGGCGGATCGTACGGCTCGCTCGCCGCCCGTGCGTCAGGTAATGGTCCACCGCGGCCCGCCTCTGCTCCAACGTGTAGCGCGAATACCGCTCGCCACGCGTCGAGGGTATTCCCGTCCTCTGTTCCTCGAGCCAGTCCCGATGCCACATACGCAACGCCTCACGACTGGGATACCCCAACTCCCGGATCGCGTCCGCCGCGCAGCACTCATACCTCACATACAACTCCACCGCACGCCGACGCTGCTCCCTCGTATACCTCGCCATGATGACTCCTCCCGGATCACAGTCCAAGAAAACGTCACCACCTCGCAACGCCACACTCTCCCCGCCCGATCCCACCAATCAGCCTGGCGGCAGCGATGATGGCGTGTTCACGCCCGACATCGACTACATCCATAAGCGACTCGATTCGAGCGCCTCCACGAACGATGCCGGCGAAGCCATCTGGACCTCGACCATCTACACCTCCCGCATGCCGGCTTCGACCGATCCCACCACGCTCGAGTTCGCCGACGCACTGACCGGAAAGCCACAGGGGGCGACCTTCCACTTCAAGGACAAGCCGACGTTCAAGGTCGGAGACACGATTCTCGTGGAAGGAACCGACTACGACTTCACACGTTCCTTCTTGCCCGGCGAAACGACCTCATTCAACGTCAAGTTCAAGGGAGACACAGTCAAGGCAGCCTTCGGCAAGACCGACATCATCGTCACCTACACCACCGTCTGCAGCAAGGCCCCCGGAGATTACGCTAACCGTTCCGTCGTCAAGTTCGGGAACAACCCCAGTCAGGGATACAACGCCACAGACCACGTCGAGAAGACCAATCTGGTCTCCAAAAGCGGCAAACTCAGGTGGGACAAGGACTTCAAGTGGAACACCATCGATAAGAACGACACGTCCGTGGGCGCGTGGGTGGCCGACTGGACCGTCATGGTGAACGAGGACGCCGACCCAAACAACCATCATGGTCTGGTGAACACCGAAGGCAAGCCCATCGTAGTGCAGGAGACACTGCCCGAGGGCATGCGCTACGTGCCAGGTGGCACATACGATATCCAGGCCGGTCTGGATGTTGGACCATTCACGGGTCAGGACCTCGACAAGACCATTACCTCCAACAACAATGGCCGAATCGAGTTCACCATCCCCACGGACAACCTGAGGCAGAACGACGGATACTACAAGGCCTTTGCAACGCTTACCTATAGAACCGCGGCAAAAAGCACCGGCAAGGATGTCTCCTACACCAATACTGCGAGCGCCTCGACGGGTTCCACCAATCTCGGTAGCAGCTCGGCCACGGTCACCGGCAGGAACAACGTGGTCGACAAGACGGCGGTTGCCGAGGAGAAGCTCAACCATGTTCGCTACACCATTCTGGTGAACCCCGAAGGCGTCGACATCGCGAAGGATTCCGACACGGTGACGCTCTCGGACGTCATGGACTCCAAGGGAACCTTCCTGCCCGGTTCGCTGAACATCACCGATGACACCACAGGTGATGCCATCGACGTACCGGTTCAACTTGACGACATCGTCGATGCCGATGGCAATCCGACACAGAAGCTCACACTTACCCTGCCTGATTCCATGCCGGTGAGGGTCGTGTACGCCGTCATGCCTTCCGGCAAGCCTGGAGACAAGGTGAATCTCAAGAACGTCGCCACGCTCGAGGGGCAGATGGGTGGTAGCTCCACCAACGAGAACCAGTGGAATGTCACCAACGCGCAGGCTGGCACGGTCGGCACAGCGGGTGCCATCGCCATTACCAAGGTGGATGCGTCGCATCTATCCCGGTTCCTGCAGGGGGCCGAGTTCGCGTTGTACAAGGTAGACATGGATAAGCTGGACCGGGTCCTCTCCCCCGGTAGCAAAGCCACCGACGAAATGATTGAAGGTGCCGCCACAAAGGTGTACACCGGTATGACCGGGCCGAACGGCACATTGGAATTCGGCACTGTCGATGAACCACTTGAGAACTATGCGCTCTACTATTTTGTGGAGACCAAGGCACCCACATTCACGGGATCCGACGGCGTCGTCGTGCACTACTCTCTTGATTCCGCCAAGCATTACGCCATGATCAAGGGCGATGATGACCAGGCGTATGAGAACGCTATCGCGAAAGCCCGGAGACTCGGCTTGGCGGTCTCCCCCAACACGGCATTCACGGTAACGGACAAGCGCATTCCCATACCGGTCAAGGCGTCTATGAAGCTGGGCAAGCAACTGTCCGGCCGTGCCTGGACCGACGCGGATGCGTTCGACTTCCAGCTCACGATCGACCCTAGCGGCAGCAGGGGCGTCAACGAGTCCGACCTTGTCGACGCTATGCCCAAGCCGGACACCGTCACGGTGCGTAAGTCCGGTTCGGGAGCCAATGGCAGTGTTTCACCCGTGACGTTCGGTGACTTCACATTTACCAAGCCGGGCACCTATGCCTATGGCGTGCATGAGACAAGCCAGCCCGGCAACGGTGTGACAGTCGACTCCCGCATGGCCAGAGTGACTTTCACCGTGGTCCCAAACGCTGCCGGCGATCTCACCGTCACGAGCAGGACTTCAGGGCTGAACGATGTGAATGGCACGCAGACGTTTGTCAACACGTATAGCTCGATAACTGCGCTACCACTCACCGGTGGGTTCGGTACACCACGAAGCTGGGCCATTATCGGCGGCCTGCTCGCGGCGATGTCCGGTATCACCATGGTGATACCGGACCGACGCAGGCGGGATATGTGATACACCGTGTCCGCTGTGCTTGATACTCGCGTTGCCCGTTGGCATCCGATAGTCTGGAGAAACGGACACCCGACGACGGCCGTCGGGAGGAAGGGAAAATCATGATCGATTTCAACACCACGTTCACCAAGATGGACGACATGGGTCATGGTGAAGCCAACACGTTGCTCGATGGACTGCTGCTTGACGGCGAGACCGTCCACGCCGCGTTCACCGGTACGCGCGGCTGGGTGGCATTCACCGATCGGCGGGTCATCATCGTGACCGCACAAGGCATAACGGGCAAGAAGAAGGACTACACGACCTTGCCGTATTCCGGCATTCGTGCAGCCAGCGTCGATACGACAGACGGATTCGAGACGGATGCCAATATGGAACTGTGGATCGGAGATTTGGGATTCTCCGGTCTGGTCGGAGTAGCTACGCCATGCAAGATCCGACTTGAATTCGTGCCGGGTGTCGATGTGCGTGATCTCGAACGATTCGTCGTCGATAGAATCCTGTAGTCGTTTGATGTCGTACCATGTGTTGCGTACATGGTATTGGCACACCATCGTCATCACACGACCGCTATAAGGAGAACAGGATCATGGCCATCGAAAACGCCAATGTACTGATCATCGTCAACAACTGGGGCATCGAGGAGACGGAGCTGACCCGTCCGTTGCGCGATCTCAAGGCCGCCGGCGCGAATGTGACGCTCGCCGCCACCACGCTGGACCCGTGCGAAACCGTGCAGCACGACCGTTATGAAGGTGAGACGCTCACCCCGGACGCCAAACTGTCCGACGTGCAGGCCGCCGACTACGATCTGCTGGTGATTCCCGGCGGCACCTGCAATGTCGATCGCATTCGCGTGAACGAGGACGCGATCACGCTCGCTCAGGAGTTCGCGCACGCCGGCAAGCCGATCGCCGCTATCTGCCATGGTGCGTGGCTGCTGGTCAACGCCGGTCTGATCGCGGGAAAGACGTCGTCCCCCTGCCGTTACATCGCCGCCGACATCGAAAACGCCGGTGGCCACTACGTCGACAATCAGCTGACCGTGGATGACGAGAACGGCTGGCGCCTGATCACGTCCCGCAAGCCCGACGATCTGGACTACTTCGTGGGCGCGATCAAGGACACGCTCTCGGCCTGACGCCCGCACGTTTTCGGCTCATGCGCAACATGCAGAGTCACAGGCAGCCGCATGCGCATGACGGCACAGCATCACATCACCGGCGGCCGCACTAACACCTCGTCGGCACCGTCGGCATTCGACAGCAACATGTCGACGGCAAGTCCGGCGAGGTATTTCGCCATTGGTGACAGCTCCCAGTTCTTACGAGTCACCAGTGCGAACGTATCGTAGATAGGCTCGGCGAGTGACGTGGTGTAGACGCTATCGGGGAATCCTTCCGCATCCGCCACCGCCCGAGGCAGTATCGTGTCGCCAAGTCCGAGGGAAACCAACGACAAGGCGGAATCAACCGATTCGATTTCAATCATCGGGTCCAACGTCACCCCATGCATCTGCGCCTGCTGGGCAAGCTGCCTACGCGAAGGGTCCCGCCATCCATGGTGGGCATCGTAGAGGATCAACGGCTCATCGGCTATCCGTTCCACACGCATCGGTTGCGCGCACCGCTCCGGTTTGCTGCTGGCCCATAGAATCTCCTGTCGCATCAGAGGCGTAATCGCCAGTCCGTCAGTGGGAATCGGCAGGCAGAGCAATCCGGCTTCGAGTTCGCCGTCACGCACCGCGTCCGCAACCTCGAACGAGTTCTGACCGACCAGTCGCAGATGCACGTTCGGATGGGCTTCACTGAAGACGGACGCCAGATCCGACAAGCCGTAGTAGCCGGCATTGCGCAGAATGCCGAACGACACCGTGCCGCCTCGCCCGGTCAGCAAGGCGTTCAACGCCGTGTCCGCGCCAAGCGATCCATCCATCAGACGCTTGGCCCACGGCAACAGCGTGCGGCCCGCAGTGGTGAGCACCAGACGCCGTCCACCACGTACGAACAGTTGCAGTCCGTAATTGGCTTCGATGCGTCGCACCAGTTCCGACACAGTCGGCTGGGTCATGCCCATGTATTCGGCCGCTGCGGTGAACGACCCCAAGGTGGCGGCGTAATAGAACGCCTGTATCTGCGTCAACGTCATGGCAATCATGGTGAGACCGCAGTGATGCGAAATGGTGTCGCCAATATGTTCGGCATGTAAATCGGTGTAAACGATATCGGACCTTCGCACGATCACACTTCCGATTGTCGGGCTTACCAACACCCGTGTCACCCCGTCATAGTCTTCTTCTATGGGAAATCAAGGAATCGGTGCTCTTGTATGGTGTGTCGTCTCCGCGTATGGTCTGATGTCATCGAAGCCCACCGGCAACGATGACATCCCACAACCATCACCACAAGCCCGGCACAACCGGGAAACAGGGAGGCACCTCAAATGACCGCTGTGATCCTTACCGACACGGTACGCACCAATACCACCGACCGCTCCGCCCGCATCGAGAAGGACTGCATCGGCACATTGCCGGTTCCGGCGAATGTCTATTGGGGTATTCACACGCAGCGTGCCATTGAGAACTTCCCGATCTCCGGCGTTCCGGTGAGTCACCATCCCGAACTGATTCGCGCCTATGCGCTGGTCAAGCAGGCGTGCGCCCAGGCGAACGTGGCGCTGGGTGGCATCAGTCATGAGCAGGATCGTCTGATCGAGCGGGCGTGCAAGGACGTCTACGCCGGCATGTTTGACGATCAGTTCCCGGTTGATGTGTTGCAGGGAGGCGCCGGCACCAGCACGAACATGAACATGAACGAGGTAATCGCCAACCGTGCTCTCGAGCTCGGCGGCCATGAGCGTGGCGAATATACGATCATTCATCCCAACGATACGGTGAACAAATCGCAGTCCACGAACGACACCTATCCCGCAGCGGTTCGACTGTCCCTGATCTTCGCACTGCGCACGCTGATCCGTAGCGTCGACGCCCTGTCCCTGTCATTCCTGGCCCTGTCCCGTCGCACCGCCGATGTGGTCAAGCTGGGTCGCACACAATTGCAGGACGCGGTGCCCATGACGTTCGGTCAGGAGTTCGGCGCCTTCCACGCCACCATCGCCAGTGATTCCCGTAGGCTTTCCGATATGATCGACCGGCTTGCGGTGGTGAACCTCGGCGGCACCGCCATCGGCACCGGCATCTGTGCGGACGCCCGGTTCCGGAACCTTGTCACGGAACGGCTGCGTGCCGTATCCGGAATGCCGGTGATTTCAGCGGAGGATTCGGTCGCGGCGACCAGTGACATGGCCGATTTCGTTGATACCTCGTCGGCGTTGAAGCGTCTGGCCGTTCATCTTGGCAAGATCGCCAACGATATTCGTCTGCTCACATCCGGGCCGCAGGCAGGTCTCGTGGAGATCCACATTCCGGCACGGCAGGCTGGTTCCTCGATCATGCCCGGCAAAATCAACCCGGTGATTCCGGAAAGCGTGAACCAGAGCGTATTCACGGTGATGGGCATGGACACCACGGTCAGTTTCGCCGCCGAGGCCGGACAGCTGCAGCTCAACGCTTTCGAGCCGGTTATCGCCCACTCGCTGCTCGATGGGATGATGATCCTCGCCCATGCCATGGATACGCTGCGTACCCACTGCGTGGAAGGCATCACCGTCAATGCCAAGGTCGGCCGGGAACGCGCGGAGCATAGCGCATCACTGGCCACTTCGCTCAATGGCTACGTCGGCTACGAGGAGGCCGTCCGGCTCGCGCATAAGGCTCTGGCCGAAGGTCGCAGCGTTCATGACGTGGCCATGGACGAGGGCCATATCCGCAAGGAGATTCTGGATGATGTGCTCGACCCGCTGAAGCTTGCGCATCTCGATCGCTGAATGGAGCCGAGGTCCGGTGCGGGATCGTGGAGGTTCCGCACCGGACCTCAGTTTCAGCCGACGCGGAAGGTCCACGGATCGGTGCTGGTCGTGGACAGCGTGACCTCCACATCAGCGCCGAGGGTTCGTTGGATCGCCTCAGACACATCAGGCACCAGATAGTGGAACAGCGAGCGCTCGATGGCTGAATGTGGCGTGTTGATCAACGCCGGACGGGGAACGGACGCCCCAGTCGGGGATTCCACGCGTCCGACGGCGAACCCCCGGCCGCGCAATTCCGCTTCGTACAGGGCCTGTTGCCATGCGTCGGTGGCAGGATGATGACGGAGGTCGCTGGTGATGTACACGTCGGCACCGGTTGCCCGGACCTCGTCGAACATCGAATCCCCGGAACCCGGTAGCGTGGCGACAAGCTGTACCTGCTGATCGGGGTCTCCCGCCACCTGAATGCCGAGTTCGGTATGCGGCAGCAGGTTCGCCACGCGTTCGGCGAGTGCGCGAAGCGTAACCGGTTCGGGAAGCTCGCCAACACGTCCGAGTCCGACGGCATGGTCAGTGTTTGGATCGGCGATGGGTTCCAGCGGCCTCTGGTCGACGAGGCCGAGCCGGTCGGCGAACGCGTGTGCGGTGCCGCGATAGGCGGAGTCGGCGTTGGTGTGGCCGACCCATAGTCCGCAATGATTGGCGATCAACGTATTGACGATATCACCGCGGAATCCGAGTCCGGAGATCTGATGTACGGATCGGAAGAACAGCGGATGGTGGGTGATGAGCAGGTCCGCCCCGTAGTCGATGGCTTCGGCCACGATTTCCCGGGTGGGATCAACCGCGCAATAGATACGACGGACCGGCTGGGAGAGGTCACCCACGATCAGGCCGGGTTCATCCCATTGTTCCGCATATCGGAGAGGATACAGCGTTTCCAGCACGTCGACGATCTGCTTGAGTGTGGGTGCCATGGTCGGTTCGGTCATTGTCATTCCCTTCCGAATATGCGGTTGCGATACTACACAAAATAATACGGGTCCTCAGGTCCTTGGCTTCAGAAGCCCGAGGACGTGAGGACCCGTATACCGGTGACTCAGTGCGCCGCGAGCTGCCAGTCGTCGCCGATGCCGGTGGAGACATCGAGCGGCACGTCGAGATGCACGGCGTTCTCCATGGCGTCGCGGATCAGGTCGGTGGCGGTGTCTGCCTCGCCGGGGGCGATCTCCGCCACCAGTTCGTCGTGGATCTGCAGAATGATACGACTATGAAGGTCATGATCGCGCAGTGAATCGGCGGCACGGATCATGGCGATCTTCATGATGTCGGCGGCGGTTCCCTGGATCGGCGCGTTCAGTGCGGCGCGTTCAGCCGCATCGCGGACACGGCGGTTCGTCGACTTGAGGCCGGGGAAATAGCGACGACGTCCGAACATGGTTTCCGTGTATCCGTTGCGCTTGGCTTCGGTCACCAGGGATTCCAGATAGTCGTGCACCTTGCCGAATGTGGCGAAATACTTGTCCTTGAGGACGTCCGCCTCGGCCGGTGAGATCTTGAGCTGTTGCGCGAGACCATACGTGCTCAGTCCGTAGGCCAGTCCGTAGCTCATCGCCTTGACGTGGGACCGCTGGTCGCCGGTGATCTCGTCCACAGGAATCTGATAGACGAGCGAGGCCACGTAGCGGTGGAAGTCCGCTCCGGAACGGAACGCCTCGATCAGCACTTCGTCGCCGGACAAATGTGCCATGATGCGCAGTTCCACCTGCGAATAGTCGCAGCTCATCAACGATACATATCCCTCGCCCGGCACGAACGCTCCGCGGATCTCACGGCCAGCGGCGTTGCGGTTGGGGATGTTCTGCAGGTTCGGTGCGGCCGAACTCAGCCGTCCTGTGGCGGCCACGGTCTGTTCGAAGGTGGTGTGGATGCGACCGTCGTTCTGATTCACCTCGTCCAGCAGACTCTGCACGATCTGCTTGAGCTTGTTGGTTTCACGATGCCGTAGCAACGCCACCAGGAATGAACTGGCACGCTCGTTGTTCACATTGCGCACCGCCATCTCCTGCAATGCCGCTGCGTCGGTGGTGTATCCTCCGGATTTGGTCTTGCGGGTGCCGCGCAGTTGCATGTCGTCGAACAGCACTGCCTGCAGCTGCTTGGGGCTTTGCAGGTTGATGTGTTTGCCGGCAGCGTCCCATGCCTGTTCCTGGGCGTCCCGCGCCTCGGTGGCGAACCGATCACGCATGGCGATCAGACGGCCTTCGTCCACGGCCGCCCCGACCGATTCCATGCCGAACAATACTTCGGATACCGGCAGTTCGATGGTGTGCAGCAGAGAATACTGCTTCCTCTCCACCACCTTGGGTGCAAGATCACGGGCAAGTGCGCGCACGAGCGCGATATGGCGGACCACGGACGCGGGCTTTGCCGTCTCCGGTTCCTCGTCGATGTCGAGTGCGAGTTCTCCCTGCGTCGCCCCGGCATCGGCCTCGTCCATTGGCAGATCAAGGAAGTGCGCCGCCTCGGCGTCCAATGAATCGGGATGATAATCGGATTCGACCAGATATCCGGCAAGCTGGGTGTCGAACCACGGTCGAGGCACATGCACGCCGATGGTGGCAAGCAGATGCGATTGGTCTTTGAGCCCGTGCAACACGCACACGCCCGCACGATCGTTCAGCAACTGCTGCAGCACGTCGCGGCATGCAGCGGCCGAGTCGGCCTGCAATATCACGGCATGATTATCGGGACCCAACAGCGAGATCGCCTGCAATATGGTGGTGCCGGGGTGAACGTCCCCCTCAGCGTGGAGGAACCACGAGGATTCCAAGGATTGTGAGGCATCGTCAAGCTCACTGTCGGGCACAGTCTTTGGCTGGACCGCGGAAACGATGTGGTCGTTGATCCACTGTCGTACCTCGTCCACGACCGTATCCTCATTATCTGCGATCGTGTCGATGATCGGCTCGTCCAGCACCGGTTCAGCGAGGCCGGATTCCGCGTCGGTAGCGGTCCCCTCCCCTACGATGCCACCGGGGAACGCCTTAAGCAGCCGGGTCTTGGTCCGGGGGCCGAACTCCAGCTTTGTGAACAGCACATCGATCGCGGTAAGGTTCGGCGGAGACATCACCAGATCACCCACGTTGACGCCGAGATCAAGGTCACGCACTAAGGCGTTGACCTTGCGATTGAGTTTCACCTGATCAATGTTCTCTCGCAGGGCCTCGCCCTTCTTGCCCTTGATCTCATCGGCATGCTCGATGATGCCGTCAAGATCGCCGAACTGGTTGATCCATTTGGCCGCGAAACCGTCGCCCACACCAGGGACTCCGGGAATGTTGTCCGCGGTCTCACCGCGGAGCGCCGCCAGATCGGGATACCGCTGCGGGGTGACCTTGTACTTGTCCTCCACGGCCTGTGGCGTCATATGCTTGAGGTCTTTGAAATGATGCCCGGGATAGAGCACGGTGATGCGATCATCGATCAGCTGAAAGGCATCACGATCGCCGGACAGCACCAACGCATCAAAGCCCGCCTTCTCCCCCATGGTAGCGAGCGTGGCGATGATGTCATCGCCTTCATATCCCGGCTTTTCGATATAGGTCACGCCCAATGCCGTGAGCATGTCCTGAATCACCGGCAGCTGCGGCAGCAGATCCTCCGGCGCGGCATCCCTTGTGCCTTTGTATTGCGGGAGCAGATCGTTGCGGAACGTGCCACCTTTGACATCAAACGCCACCGCAACGTGTGTGGGATGTTCGTCCAGAATCACTCGGGTGAGCATGTTGGCGAATCCCCACACCGCGTTGGTGGCGAATCCTGCGGATGTCGTGAAATTCTCGGCAGGCAACGCGAAATACGCGCGGAATGCCAGAGAATGCCCGTCGACGACGAGCAGTCTGTTCTCTGCCGTCACCTTGTCCATATCGTCAGAAGCGTGCGAAGACAGAGTCATGGATCAGCTCAGCCCTGCACCTGCTCGATGACCGCGTCGGCGACCTCCTGCATGGTCAGACGACGATCCATCGACGTCTTCTGAATCCAGCGGAACGCCTCCGATTCGGTAAGGCCCATGTTCTCCATCAGCAGGCCCTTGGCACGATCGACACGCTTGCGAGCCTCGAAGCGCGCCTTCATGTCGGAGACCTCGTCACGCAGCGCGTTCATCTGATCGAATCGGCTGATGGCCACCTCGATGGACGGGAACAGCTTTTCGGGAACGAACGGCTTGACCACATACGCCATGGCACCGGCGTCAGCAGCCTTCTCCACCAGGTTCTGCTGGGAAAATGCGGTGAGCATGACCACGGGGGCAAGATTCTCCTCAGCGATCTCCTTCGCCGCAGTGATGCCATCCTTGCCCGGCATCTTCACATCCATGACAACAACATCGGGAACCAGTTCACGGACCAGATCCACGGCCTCCTGACCGCTGGCAGCCTCACCAACCACATCGTAACCGGCGGCGCGCAGCGACTCGACGATGTCGAGACGAATCAAGGCCTCATCCTCGGCCACGACGACGGTGCGTCCCTTCGAATCCTCCGACAGCGCATCCATATCAGACATATCCGTCCCTTTCCGCGTTTTGACCATAATGAATCGCGTTACATCATCGTAACCAATTCAAATCACGTACTATGCAACGCAACACATTCAATCACGTAAGCGATGGCGGTAACGTTCCCTCATCGCCACGTCAGTGCCCCGGGTGGGACTCGAACCCACACTGTACAGATTTTGAGGCTGTCTCCTCTACCAATTGGGATACCGGGGCAATCCTTAAGAGAGGGTACACCATTTATCGAAATGACACAAAAGTTTGGGGCCCATCCGCGTGTTTCGCCACGCGGATGGGCCCCAGAATCATGCCGTACGGTTACCGATCAGCGGTACCATACCGCCGATTCATCTATGCTCACGCGGCGTTGCCGACGGTGTGCACGTAGATGGAGTCGGTGCTACCGGGCTTGTGGTCACCCTGGGAGCAGCTGAGCACGACGATGTGGTCGCCGTCCTCGACCTTGCCGGCGGCCTTCAGCGTGGCGTCGGTGAGGGCCATGACTTCCTTGCGGGTCATGTCGTGGTAATCCTTGTCCAGCAGGAAGGCCTCGGTGCCCCAGCTCAGAGCCAGCCAGTGGTAGGTGTGCTCGTTGTTGGTCAGACCGTAGATCGGGGCGGCCGGACGCTCACGGGCGATGCGGTGCACGGTGTCACCGGTCTGGGTGAAGGCGACGATGGCCTTGGCGTTGAGCTTCTCGGCCAGGTCGACGGCGGCGGAGGACACGGCACCGGACTTGGACATATCCAGGTTCTTGAGCTCCGGGATGCGCTCGAAGCCGTGGGAGGTGGCGTACTCGGAGATGCGGGACATGGTGGCCACGGTCTCGGTCGGGTACTTGCCGACGGCGGTCTCGTTGGAGGTCATCGTGGCGTCGGCGCCGTCAAGCACGGCGTTGGCGCAGTCGGAGGCCTCAGCGCGGGACGGAACCGGGGAGTTGACCATGGAGCCGAGCACCTCGGTGGCCACGATCACGGGCTTGGCGTACTTGCGAGCCAGCTCGATGATGCGCTTGGTGGCCAGCGGGACCTCTTCCAGCGGGCACTCAACGGCCATGTCGCCACGGGCGGCCATGATGCCGTCGAAGGCCTTGACGATGTCCTCGAGGTTCTCGAGGGCCTGCGGCTTCTCGATCTTGGCGACGATCGGGATACGACGGCCTTCCTCGTCCATGATCTCGTGGGCGCGGTCGATGTCGGTGGCGAAACGCACGAAGGACATGGCGATGATGTCGGCACCGGTGCGGATGGCCCAACGCAGGTCGGCCTCATCCTTCTCGGTCAGGGCGGGCAGGCTCACGGCCACGCCGGGCAGGTTGATGCCCTTGTGGGAGGAGACGGGGCCGGCCACGACGACCTTGGTGTGCACGTTGTTGCCCTCGACGCTGGTGACCTCGAGACGGACCTTGCCGTCGTCGATCAGAATCGGATCTCCCGGGTGGCAGTCGCCGGGCAGACCCTTGAAGGTGGTGGAGGTAATGGTCTCGTCGCCTTCGATGTCGTCGGTGGTGATGGTGAACTCCTGACCGGCCTTCAGGAAGACCTTGTCCTCACCATCAGCGTTCTTCTTAAACCAACCGCAACGAATCTTCGGACCCTGCAGGTCAACCAGGGCAGCCACGTTGCGACCGACGGTCTTGCCGGCCTCGCGGAGGTTGTTGTAGACCCTCAGATGGTCCTCGGGCGTGCCGTGAGAGCGGTTCAGACGAGCGACGTCCATGCCGGCCTCAACGAGCTTGGTGATGTTCTCGAGGGATTCGGTAGCCGGTCCGATGGTATCTACGATCTTGGCTTTACGCATATTGCCTGCCTATTTCTTCTAGACGGAACGAGGAACAGGATGTTTCCCCGCTGTTGCCATGGATTAGCTTACTAGCTGTTCCAGACCGAGCAAGGTGTGATTACGGCGTGTTGTGTTAGCGTTCACATATTGGACAGCCAAGCGTCACCTTCCCGAAAAACTTGGAATATCAGGCCAAAACCATCGTTAATCCATCATCATTCTTCGGGATGGCGGCGTGAAAAACAGCAATCATACGACGAGGTCCCGTGCGTGTCATCCATGCACGGGACCTCGTATCGTCACTACGTAGTGTGATGCAGACAGAACGATCATGCGTCCGTCAATGCATCGGCAGCTGGTCGGCCGTCAGTTCTGCGCGTCCTTCTTCTCCACCGCCTTCATCTTGATGACGCTGGCCGCCGCTGCAATGCCGATCGACAGCACGATCACCGCAAGGGAGAGCCACGTGGGGACTTCCGGCACGGCATGAATGGGCTGGCCACCGTTGATGAACGGCAGCGTATTGGCGTGCAGGGCCTCCATGATCAGCTTGACGCCGATAAAGCCCAGCACCACGGACAGACCGATCGGCAGGTACACCAGTTTGTCAAGCAACGCGCCCAGCAGGAAGTACAGCTGCTGCAGACCAAGCAGGGCGAACACATTGGAGGTGAACACGATGAACGGGTCCTTGGTCAGACCGAAGATCGCAGGAATGGAATCGAAGGCGAACATCACATCGGTGGTTCCGATCGCCAGGAAGACGATCAGCATGGGCGTCCAGTACTTGACGCCATCCTTGGTGGTGCGCAGACGCTCACCGTCATACTCGTCGGAGATGCGAATCACCTTGCGCAATGTGGAGATCAAGGCGTTCTCATGGTATTCCTCGTCATCGTCCTTGCCGAAGGCGAGTTTGAACGCCGTCACCAGTAGGAACGCGCCGAAGAGGAAGAACACCCATGTGAACCGGGTGATGATGGCGGCACCCAGCAGGATGAAGATACCACGCAATATCAGCGCGATCGTGATGCCGATGGACAGCACGAACTTCTGCAATTGCTTCGGGACCGCAAAGTTCGCCATGATGATGACGAATACGAACAGATTGTCGATGCTCAACGAATATTCGGTAAGCCAGCCGGAATAGAACTCCAGGGCCGGCTTGGAACCCGCCACGGCCCAGATGAGTCCGCCGAAGATCAGCGCCATGACCACGAAGAACGCGATGTGTCGCACGCATTCCGCAGTGGAGGGCACATGAGGACGACGACCGATGATCAGCAGATCGACGATAAAGAACACGGCGAGCACCACGAAGGCACTCACCATAAACCATAAAGGAGTCTCAGCCATGGGTCACCATCATACGGACCATCGGTGACCAGTGGAACCGGACATAGACAATATATGGCAATTGTCGCCGCTGCACGACGTCATTTATTCGCTATTTATTCGCTTCGGTCATCTGTCGCAGTTCCTTCTTCAGGTCACGGATTTCGTCACGGAGTCTGGCGGCCAGCTCGAACTGCAACTGCTCGGCGGCCGTATGCATCTGCTCGCTGAGCTGACGGATGAGATCGGCCAGATCCTGAGCGGGAAGCCCCGCGGACAGCAGGTCGCGATGCCGACGCTCGGCCTCTTCCGGAGACCCCCCAATGGGGACACCGAAGTGCGAGTTCCCAGCCTTGTTGGCATTGCGATATCCGCCCTCCAGCAGGGTCTGGGTGTCGACGTCCTCCTTGGCCAGCATGTCGTTGACATCGCTGATCTTCTTGATCAGCGGCTTCGGATCGATGCCGCGCTCCGTGTTGTAGGCGATCTGCTTCGCGCGGCGACGATTCGTCTCGTTGATGGCCTTGGTCATGGCCTCGGTACGACGGTCCGCATACATGATGACCGTGCCGGACACATTTCGTGCCGCACGACCGATGGTCTGGATCAGCGACCGATAGGAGCGCAGGAAGCCTTCCTTGTCGGCATCCAATATCGCCACGAGCGAAACCTCGGGCAGGTCCAGGCCCTCCCTGAGCAGGTTGATGCCCACGATCACGTCGATTTTGCCCTCACGAAGTTCCCGCAACAGCTCCACACGCCGCAACGTGTCGACATCGGAATGCAGATACTCCACCTTGATGTCACGTTCCAGCAGATAGTCGGTGAGGTCCTCGGCCATCTTCTTGGTCAGTGTGGTGACGAGCACACGCTCGTTGCGCGCCACGCGGTCCTTGATCTCGCCAAGCAGATCGTCCACCTGTCCCTCCACCGGACGGACATCGATCTTGGGGTCGACCAATCCCGTTGGCCTGATGATCTGTTCGACCACGCCATCGGACAGGCCGAGCTCATAGTCACCGGGGGTCGCCGACAGGTACACGGTCTGTCCGATGCGCTCAAGGAACTCATCCCATTTGAGCGGACGGTTGTCCATAGCGCTGGGCAGACGGAAGCCGTGTTCCACCAGTGTGCGTTTGCGCGAGGCATCGCCCTCGTACATGGCGCCGATCTGCGGGATCGTCACATGCGACTCGTCGATGACCAGCAGGAAATCGTCGGGGAAGAAGTCAAGCAGGGTATGCGGCGGAGTGCCCGGAGCACGGCCGTCGAAATGTCGCGAATAGTTCTCCACGCCCTGGCACACGCCGATCTGCGACAGCATCTCCAGATCATAGGTGGTGCGCTGGGTGAGACGCTGCGCCTCCAGATCCTTGCCCTGCTTCTTCAGCACGGCCACGCGCTCGTCAAGTTCCTCACGAATCGTCTTCAGTGCATGCTGCATGCGCTCCGGTCCCGCCACATAATGCGACGCCGGGAAGATATGGACCTCGGTCTCGTGCGCGATCTCGTCGCCGGTCAGCGGATGCAACGTGGAGATGCGATCGATCTCGTCGCCGAAGAACTCGATGCGCACCGCCAGTTCCTCGTACACGGGGATGATCTCCACCGTATCGCCACGCACTCGGAACGTTCCACGAGTGAAGGCGATGTCGTTGCGCTTGTATTGCATGTCGACGAACTTCCGGAGCAGATCGTCGCGATTGATCTCCTGCCCCTCCTTGAGGAACAGCATGCGCCCGGCGTATTCCTCCGGCGTGCCCAGTCCGTAGATGCAGCTGACGGTGGCCACCACCACGCAGTCTCGCCGCGTCAGCAGGTTCGCCGTCGCCGCATGACGCAACCGCTCCACGTCGTCATTGATGTTGGAGTCCTTTTCGATATAGGTGTCGGTCTGCGGGATGTACGCTTCCGGCTGGTAGTAGTCGTAGTAGCTGACGAAATAGCTCACGGCGTTGTCGGGCATGAGTTCGCGGAATTCTGCGCAGAGCTGTGCCGCCAATGTCTTGTTGGGTTCGAGGATGAGCGTGGGACGTTGCAGTCGTTCGATGAGCCATGCCGTCGTGGCGGTCTTGCCGGTGCCGGTGGCACCCATGAGCACCACATCGTTCTCGCCGTTCTCGATGCGCGTGGCCAGTTCCTCGATGGCCGCCGGCTGGTCCCCCGATGGCTTGTACGGCGATTTGACCACGAAGGGACGGTTGGTTCGTTCGATGTTATAGCCCATGCCATGCCTCTGTTGTGATGTCTTCCGGAGACTCTAGGAACGGCTGCCTTGCTGCACCATATGCACAGCCAATAGCCGCGGCCTCCCCGTCACCCGCATTCGCACTTAGTACGACGGATGCGTCAGTACGTGATACAGCCTATCAACATCTTCAAACATCTGTTCTAGGGGTTTGGTGGAATCGATCACATAATCGCAGATATCGAACCGCTGCTGCTGGGAGGCCTGGTTGTTGATGCGGGCGACGGCCTCATCACGCGTCATTCCCCTATTGCGAATCATGCGTCGTATTCGGGTCTCCTTGGGGGCTTCGACGGTGATGATCGCATCGAAGTAATCCCACCGCGAAGTTTCAACCAGCAACGGAATGTCATGGACAACAAGCCTGCGGGTGCCATCCTTCGGTTCGGGATGGGAGTCAAGCCATTGATATTCCAGACGCCCGGCCTCGCGGAACACAATGGGATGCACGATGTCGTTGAGCTCCTGCAGCTTTTCCGGATCGGAGAACACATGGGCGGACACCCAGACGCGGTTCATCTCGCCATCCCGTCCACGGGCACGTCGTCCAAACCGACGAATCACCTGATCGAGACCTTCGCTGCCCTTGGCCACCGCCTGTCTGGCAAGCTGATCATAGTCGATCACATAGGCGCCAAGTTGCACGAAGCGCTTGGCCACAGTACTTTTGCCGGCTGCAATGCCTCCGGTTAGTCCCACTCGAGTGAACATGCTCTTCTCCTCACATCGAACGCGGGCGTCCTTGCCCGACCGCTTTCGACTCAACCGTTTTCAGTCTACAGAAAAACCCGGTTGCCATCAGGTAATGACAACCGGGTTTTCACTGTTTAGTCAGCTATGCGACGGAACGAATTCACTTCTTCTCGTTCAGCAGCTGCTCGCGCAGGGCGGCCAGCTGATCGTCGGAAGCGAGAGTACCCTCGGAAGCGGTCTCGGAGGAGTAGTTGGACACCTCTTCCACCTTCTCTTCCTTGGCCTCGCCCTGGCCATCGGCCGCGGCGGAGGCGTCGGCGTTCGCCAGTTCCTTGGCGACGAACTCCTTGTGCTGCTCCCACAGATCGTGGGCGGCGGCGTACTGGGCTTCCCACTCCTCGCGCTGCTTCTCGTAGCCAGCGATCCACTCGTTGGTCTCCGGGTCGAAGCCTTCAGGGTACTTGTAGTTGCCCTGCTCGTCGTACTCGGCCGGCATGCCGTACAGAGCCGGATCGAAGTCCTCGGAGGAGATGTCGACGGAGTCGTTGGCCTGCTTGAGGGACAGGGAGATACGACGACGATCGAGATCGACGTCGATCACCTTGACGAACACCTCTTCGCCCGGCTTGACGACGGTCTCCGGGTTCTCCACGTGGCGGTTGGCCAGCTCGGAGATGTGCACCAGACCCTCGATGCCGTCATCCACGGAGATGAACACACCGAACTGAACGATCTTGGTGACCTTGCCCTTGACGATCTGGCCGGGAACGTGGGTGCGAGCGAAGCGCTGCCACGGATCCTCCTGAGTGGCCTTCAGGGACAGGGAGATGCGCTCACGATCGAGATCGACATCGAGCACCTCGACGGTGACCTTGTCGCCGACCTTGACAACCTCGGACGGGTGGTCGATGTGCTTCCAGGAGAGCTCGGAAACGTGGATCAGGCCGTCAACACCACCGAGATCGA
Organism: Bifidobacterium tissieri; assembly: GCF_002259645.1. Taxonomy (GTDB): domain Bacteria; phylum Actinomycetota; class Actinomycetes; order Actinomycetales; family Bifidobacteriaceae; genus Galliscardovia; species Galliscardovia tissieri. Next base: position 263,666 of record NZ_MWWV01000006.1, on the reverse strand, counting down.
CGAAGGCGCCGAAGTTGACGATGGAGCTGATGACACCTTCGCGGATCTGACCCTTCTTGAGCTGCGAGAGGAAGGTCTCGCGCACTTCGGACTGGGTCTCCTCGAGGTACTGACGACGAGAGAGGACCACGTTGTTGCGGTTCTTGTCGAGCTCCAGGATCTTGGCCTGGATCTTCTGGCCGATGTAGGGGGCCAGATCGCGCACGCGGCGCATCTCGACGAGGGACGCCGGCAGGAAGCCACGCAGACCGATGTCCACGATAAGGCCGCCCTTGACGGCTTCGATGACGGTGCCTTCGACAACGCCATCGGCTTCCTTGATCTTCTCGACATCGCCCCAGGCGCGCTCGTACTGGGCACGCTTCTTGGACAGAATCAGACGGCCTTCCTTGTCTTCCTTGGTGATGACAAGTGCCTCGACGGTATCGCCGACCTCGACGACGTCGTCGGGATCGACGTCCTTCTTAATGGAAAGCTCACGGGAGGGGATCACGCCCTCGGTCTTGTAGCCGATATCCAGGAGCACTTCGTCGCGATCGATCTTCACGACGGTGCCTTCGACCAGATCACCATCATCGAAGTTCTTGATGGTGGAATCGACTGCCTTGATGAAGTCCTCTTCGGTGCCGATGTCGTTGATGGCGACCTTGGTGACCTCTGCGTTGTTCTCTGCCATGTAAATGTACTGGTTTTCTAATAGATAGGTGGATAAAATCGATATTCAGTTATTGCCTGCCCATGCGGACACGCACAAGGAGATAGTCTAGCCGAATGCATGGTCAATAAATCCGGGCGTGTCGCGCATGGCGAACACGCCCGTGAAAAGCCCACTGTTATTCGATACGACGCCACTGCTATGACTCCACTATGAACCCTAGCGGCGTCTTGTCCAATGGACGTTATTGATCACTGTCGCCTGAGGATTCCGCGGTTCCCGTCGATGACGAATCCGACGGCTGTGGCGATGACGACTCCGTCGACTGGGACGTGGCATCGTCCGTGTTCGAATCCTTGGTGAGGGCCTTGTCGAACTGCGAGATCAACGAGTTCATCCAAGCGATCAGTCCCGTCGTGCCTTCGGGCACCTGTTCGGTTACGTCGACCATCGGCACACCGGCCTCATCCGCGGACTTGGTGACCATAGCCGTCATGTCGGATTGCTCCTGCGGATTGTTGATCAGCAGGGAGGCCTCGCCGGATGTGAGGACCTTCTGTATCTTCTGCACATCCGCGGGAGCCGGTTCGCTTTCATTGAGCATGGCCTGGGCGTATGACTGAGGAGTGACGTCGGTGAACTTCAGATCACTCATCAGATAGTAGGCCACGGATTCGGTTGCGGCGTACGTGGCTCCGGGATGGTTCTTGGAAAAGACCGCCATGTTTGATTCGAGTTCATTCTCGCTTTTCGTCCAGGTGGCGAGACGCTGGGAGAAGTATGACTTCGACGATGGCGCGGCTTTGCCGTAGGCTTCGGAGATCTCTTTGGCGACCGCGGTGCGCGCGTCACTGGAGAACCACAGATGCGGGTTGTCGCCGTCCGACGCGCCAACGGTATCGGCGGCGTTCACCACGGACTGCGCGCCGGTCGTCGCCTTGGTCGCCCACTCGTCGTATCCGGCACCGTTGACGACAAGCACCGAGGCCTTGGAGATGGCGGCGATGTCGCTGGTCTGCGGTTCGAAATCGTGGGCGTCGACATTGGTGGTGCCGAGAATCGAAACGACGTCGACCTTGTCTCCTCCGATCTCCTTGGCGAGCATGCCCCACTGATTGATCGACGCGACCACCGTGATGACGTCATCACCGGACGGCGAGGAAGCGGCGCTGGCGCCATCGGATGCGGTCGAGCCGCACCCAGCGGTCGAGAACATGATGACGGCGGCTACCGCCGCGGCGGCCACTCTGCCTATTTTCGCGGAAAACGTCATGACTTCCTCCGGGTCATCCATACGCTGTCGTCCACACAACCACTCCTACAGGCACAGTCCGCACTGGAGCGCGGCCGTGGCATGATTCCGTTCTGTGGAATGATTTCACGATAGCCCATGATGCGGAGTATCGTGACAGGACGCGTTATTGACGCTGTAAGGCGATACAGGACAAGGAGCGAATCGATGGCACTTCGATTGGACGGCAAGCAGGCGTCGGCCACCATCAAGGCGGACCTGGCACGGCGCGTGGAACGGCTGAAATCCAAAGGGATCACCCCCGGACTAGGCACGCTGCTGGTCGGGAATGACGCGGGAAGCGTCAAGTACGTGGCGGGCAAGCACCGCGATTGCGCCGAAGTGGGTATCGCTTCCATCGCCGAGGAGCTTCCCGCGGATGCGAGCTTCGACGACATCGCGTCGGCAATCCAACGACTGAACGAGAACCCGGCATGCACGGGCTTCATCGTGCAGCTGCCACTGCCCAAGGGCATCGATGAGAACGCGGCGATCGACCTGATCGATCCGAAGAAGGACGCGGACGGCATGCATCCCTACAATCTCGGCGAGCTGGTGTTGCATCCGCGGGGAGAGCTGACCACGCCGCTGCCGTGCACGCCTCGTGGCGTCGTGGAGTTGCTGTCCATGAACGACATCGATCTCAACGGCAAGCATGTTGTGGTGCTGGGTCGCGGCATCACCATCGGTCGAACCATTGGTCTGCTGATCAGCCGCAAGGAGATCAACGCCACGGTGACGCTGTGCCACACCGGCACCACGAACATCCACGAGATCATGCGGTCGGCCGACGTGATCGTCGCGGCGATGGGCAGCGCCCACTTCGTCAAGCCCGAGGATGTACGACCGGATGCCGTGCTCGTGGACGTGGGCGTCAGCCGCGTAACCGATCCGGAGACGGGAAAGTCCAGGATTCTGGGTGACGTGGATCCGGCAGCACGGGAGGTATGTGCCGCATATACGCCGAATCCGGGCGGCGTGGGGCCGATGACCCGTGCCATGCTGCTGAGCAATGTGGTGGATATCGCCGAACGCATGGCCTGATGGCATGCGGTAATAGTGGCTCCAAGGGCGCCTCGTCATCGGGGCGCCCTTGTCGTTGGTCGTGGTCAGTCATGATGACCATTCATCACCTCATCGCCGGCACACGTCCATCACACCGCCACCGACGGTTGCTGACACGTCGTAATTGGACGAATTCATCAAATACTGATTATTATTCTCAATAGTAGTATGATTATCGTCAGAGGTGCATTATGTCAGCAACGCACGTCCAATCCGTCCCAACCCCGGATAACGCCACAACGGACGCCGTGGTGCTCAGCGACGCCGAGGTCCGTCGCGGAGGAAAGGTCATCTGGTCGCACGGCAACCTTGCCATTCCCTCCGGAACGGTGACCGCCATCGTCGGCACCAACGGAGCGGGAAAGACCACGCTTTTGGATGCCGAACTCGGTTTGGTGCCATTGCATTCGGGCTCCATCACCGTCATGGGACGCCCCGCAGGCCAGAACAACGCCAAGATCGGCTATGTACCGCAGTCATATATTGCAGGACTGGATTCGAACATCACCGCGCGACAGTCAGTGATTCTGGGACTTACCGGCACACGATTCGGCATTCACTTCGTCACCAGGGAGGAAAAGGCCCGGGCACAGCAGGTGCTGGAGTTCGTCGGTCTGGCGGACAAAGCCGACTATCGGCTCAATGAGCTGTCCGGCGGTCTGCGCCAGCGTGCGGCCATCGCACAGGCGCTGGTCGGCGGCCCGAAGCTGCTGCTGCTTGACGAGCCGCTGGCAAACCTCGATATGGCCAGCCAGCGCGCCGTGGTGGAACTACTGGCCCGTCTGAATCAGGAGTGGGGCATGACCATTCAGGTGGTCGCCCACGATCTCAACATGCTGCTGCCCATTCTCACCGGCGCGATCTATCTGCTTGACGGACACCCGCACTACTCCCCCATCAGCTCGGTGCTCGACTCCGATCTGCTCACTCATCTGTACGGCACACGCATCGAAGTGGTGACCACGCCACAGGGCGACATGTTCGTCACGCCCGACCGCAAGCTGGAGCCCGACGAACGCGATCAGGATACGCACGATGCAACCGAGGCGGCGCATTTCCACGAGCATCACCATACGAACCTTCCGAAGGAGAACGCACGATGAAGGTCACATTCGCTTTCGATCCCGAGTGGCTGTCGGTGCTTACCGCGCCCTTCATGACGAATGCCATCGAAGCCGGCCTGCTCATCGCCATAGCCGCTGGAATCATGGGATACTTCACCATCACACGGCACTCCACCTTCGCGGCACATGCACTGGCTCATATCGGTCTGCCCGGTGCCACCGGTGCGGTGTTGCTGGGTCTGCCCGTCTCCCTCGGTCTCGGGGCGTTCGCGCTCGGCGGCGCGCTGGTGATCGGAGCGCTGGGCAAGAAGGTGTCCGAACGCGAGATCGCCACGGGAACCGTACTGGCGTTCGCCACCGGTCTGGGTCTGTTCTTCGCCCGACTTTCCTCCAGCGCGTCGCAGCAGATGCAGTCAATCCTGTTTGGTTCGATCCTTACGATCACCGATGGTCAGATCATCGGGTTCGCGATCTTCGACGTACTGCTGCTGGCTGTGCTGGCCCTGGTATACCGGCCGCTGCTGTTCAGCTCGCTTGACGAGCAGGTGGCGCGTGCCAAGGGCGTGCCGATCTCGCTGATGAATGTGCTGTTCATGGCCATCATGGCGGGAGTGATCACCGTTGCGGTACCCGCGGTGGGCACCCTGCTGATCTTCGCGCTTGTTGTTACGCCTGCCGCCACGGCCTCGATGATCACCCGTTCGCCGTTCGCCGCCATCGTGGTGTCGTGTCTGCTGTGTCTGGTCAGCATCTGGGGCGGTCTGGTGTTGTCGGCCATGTTCCCCACTCCGCCCAGCTTCGTCATCGTGACGCTCAGCACCCTGATGTGGGGTATAGCACGAGTGGTGTGCGGCAGGAAGCACTGATAACAGATATTCGAATGGGGACGTCTACCGTCCCCATTCTTCGTTCAGCCGATACATGGTGAGATCACTATCAATACATCAATACGCTGATCAATCGATCAATCAGCGGACGGCGACGACGCGAACGGCATAGCCAATGCCGTGGCGATTGCGGCGATGCCTTCGCCCCGGCCGGTGAATCCCATGCCATCCGTCGTAGTGGCGACGATGGTCACCGGAGCGCCAAGCGCTTCGGTCATGGCCCTGCACGCCTCCTCACGTCGGCGTCCGATACGTGGCGCATTACCAATGATGGAAACCGATACATTGACGATGCGCCAGCCCCCATGCTGCACGCGGTCTCGAACCATATGCAGCATGTGGTCCCCGTGCATACCTGCACCCGAGGAATCAGCCCCGACACCGAACATGGAGCCGATATCCCCCAGACCGCAGGCCGACAAGACGGCGTCGATCACCGCATGAACGGCGACATCGCCGTCGGAGTCCCCATCAATGCCTTCTACGCCACGATGCTCATCATCGGTCCAGCGCAAGCATGCCAGCCACAGCGGCCGGTGTGTGCCGGATTCCGCAAAGCGATGCGCATCAAACCCCTGTCCGATGCGCATCGCGGTCGGTTCGATCATCACTTGGCCTTGCGGGTCGACTTCTTCTTGCCCTTGGACGCCTTCGCCTCGGCCTCGATGCGGGCGAGCGTTTCGGACGCGGGCTCCTTGGGTGCCTTGGTGTGATGCTTCTCATCCCCCGGCTCGGGATCACGGTAGCCGAGATTCACATCAAGCAGACGCTGGGTCTCCTCTTCGCTGAGCTTTTCACTGAGCGAGATCTCGGAGGTGAGAATGTTGCGAGCCTTGGTAAGCATGCGCTTCTCACCGGCGGACAGGCCATGCTCGTCGTCGTCGCGCTGCGCAAGATCCCTGACGACCTCGGCGACCTTGTTCACATCGCCGGTGGCGATCTTCTCCACGTTGAGCTTGTAACGACGGGACCAGTTGGTCTTCTCCTCAACGATCGGCGTACGAAGAATCTCGAACACCTTGGAGACGGCCTTGCCGTCGACGACATCCCTCACGCCGACCTTCTTGACGTTCTCCTCGGGAATCTGGATGACAAGACCATCAGAGGACAGCACGGAAAGCTTGAGATACGTGCGCTTGACTCCGTTCATCTCCCTTTCGGTGATCTCAACGATCTTCGCGGCGCCATGGCGCGGGTAGACAACGGTATCGCCAACCTGATAACTCATAAAGACAGCCCCTCCAAATGATTACAGAAGACATTTCATATTCGCATATCGCATGGACGACAACGAATTCCCCCATTAAGACACTCGCGGAACCAGCCATCGGGACATCTCAGACCTTCACGGCGTGTCGCCCAGAATGACGGGAAATCAAGGAGACACCCGGGTGTGAACGTTCAAACCCGGCACGGAGATGAACGATTTTATGCGGGGGTCTACGTACACTTTTGGTATGACAAACACACATGAAAACATCCCGCAGCCCGTCAAAGTCGACCAGGCAGCCCTGGATGCCGTCAGCAATGGCGTCTTCTACAACCCGCACACCATTCTCGGTGCGCACCTCAACGGAGAGGACGGCGAAGGCTTCGCCACCGTGCGCGTGCTCAAGCCCCTTGCCAAGACCGTGACCATCATCACCCCGAACGGGGAGTGGCAGGCCTGGCATGAATGGAACGGCGTGTTCGTGGCCGTCGTGCCGGCGGACAAGACCGACGACGGATATGCCGTACCTGATTATCGCGTAAGAACCGAATACGAGGACGGATCGTCCTCGCTGGCCGACGATCCCTATCGCTACATGCCCACCGTCGGGGACATGGATATGTACCTGTTCGGCGAAGGACGTCACGAGCGTCTGTGGGAGGTGCTCGGCGCCCACGTGCACACGTACGACGACGTCATGGGAGAACCGGACGGCTCCTCCGACACCACCGTGTCCGGCACCGCCTTCGCCGTATGGGCCCCCAACGCCCGCGCCGTTCGCGTGGTCGGCGATTTCAACTCCTGGGGAGGCCGTCAGTTTGCCATGCGCGAGCTTGGTTCCTCCGGCATCTGGGAGATCTTCATCCCCGGCATCGGCGCCGGCGAGCGCTACAAGTACGAGATCTTCAACGCCAACGGCGAATGGAAGCAGAAGGCCGACCCGATGGAACGCCAGCATCAGGTGCCGCCGGAAACCGCATCCATCGTCGTGGACTCCAAGCATGAATGGCATGACGACGAATGGATGGAGCGTCGCCGCACCGTCGATCCGCATGCCGGCCCCATCAGCATCTACGAGGTCCATGCCGGCTCTTGGAAGGTGGGCATGACCTACCGCACACTCGCCGACGAGTTGGTTCCCTACGTCAAGAAGATGGGCTTCACCCATGTGGAGTTCATGCCGCTCGCCGAGCATCCATTCACCGGATCGTGGGGATATCAGGTCACCGGCTACTATGCACCGCAGTCGCGTCTCGGCACCACGGACGATCTCAAGGCGCTGATCGACGCCTTCCATCAGGCGGGCATCGGCGTGATCGTGGACTGGGTCCCTGCCCATTTCCCGAAGGACGACTTCGCACTCGCCCGATTCGATGGCACGCCGCTGTACGAGGACCCGGATCCGCTGCGCGGCGAGCATCCCGACTGGGGCACGTACGTGTTCAACTTCGGCCGTAACGAAGTACGTGACTTCCTGGTGGCCAACGCCTGCTACTGGCTCGACGAATTCCATGTCGATGGCCTGCGCGTGGACGCCGTGTCCTCGATGCTCTACCTCGACTACAGCCGTGAGAACGGCCAGTGGCGTCCGAACATCTACGGCGGACGCGAGAACCTCGAGGCCATCGCATTCCTCAAGGAGGCCACCTCCACCGCATACGGACGCTACCCCGGCACCATGATGATCGCCGAGGAATCCACGGCATGGCCGGGCGTGACCGCCCCGACGTCCGAAGGCGGTCTGGGCTTCGGACTGAAGTGGAACATGGGTTGGATGCACGATACGCTCGAGTACCTGCATGAAGCCCCGATCAACCGCAAGTGGCATCATGGTGAAATCACGTTCTCGATGATGTACGCCTATTCGGAGCATTACGTGCTGCCGATCAGCCATGACGAGGTCGTGTACGGCAAGGGTGCGCTGTTCGGCAAGATGCCTGGTGACGACTGGCAGAAGTACGCTGGCGTGAGGGCCCTGTTCGCCTATCAGTGGGCGCATCCGGGCAAGAACCTCACCTTCATGGGCAACGAGATCGCCCAGTATGGCGAGTGGAACTACAAGTCCTCCGTCGATTGGGACGCCCTCAACTGGCCGGATCATCAGGGGGTGCAGAAGTTCGTCGCCGATCTGAATGAACTGTACCGGAAGAGCCCTGAATTCTGGAGTCAGGACTTCGAGCCCTCCGGATTCCAGTGGCTCACCAGCGACGACGCCGACCACAATGTCCTGAGCTTCATGCGTCTGGACAAGGAAGGCAACCCGATCGTGGTGATCGTCAACTTCTCCGGTTCGGCATGGTCCGACTATCAGGTGCCGCTGCCCAAGGGCGGCAAGTGGGTCGAGATCCTCAACACCGATGACGAGAAGTATGGCGGATCGGGTATCTCCAACACCGATATCGAGGCGGAGAAGGAGGAATACCATTCCCGTCCGTACTCGGTGAAGATCACCGTTCCGGCTCTGGGAGCCCTGTTCCTCAAGCCTCAGGAGTGACAATCACCGCCGCACCCGATCCTTCCGGACGCGGCATCCGTTAGCGTAAGGCCAGGATTCTTTTCCTGGCCTTACGTATGATGGTGGTCAACAGACATGGCAACACAAGGTGATATAAGGCAATAATGAACACTATCGATGCACACACCTCCAGACGTACGATCCTCGTGGTCGAGGATGAACCCACGCTGGCCACTGCGATCGCCCAGCGACTGACCGCGGAAGGCTGGAATGCCCGTGTCGCCGGGGACGGCGCCAGCGCGGTACAGGCCGCGAACCAGCTCAAGCCCGATCTGGTGATCATGGACATCATGCTTCCCGTGATGGACGGTCTCGAAGCCACCAAGCGTATCGTGGCCAGCCGTCCCGTCCCGGTGCTGATCCTCACCGCCCGCGATGACGAGGCCGACAAGGTGATCGGATTGGGCGCAGGAGCCGACGACTATATGACCAAGCCCTTCTCCATGCGCGAGCTCATCGCCCGTTGCAAGGCACTGCTGCGTCGCGTCGAACGGGCCAAGGTCATCGCCAAGAACTCGGAAAACGAGAAGATTCTCGATTTCGGCACGCTGGTGATCGACCCCGCCCAGCGCATCGTGACGCTTGACGGTACCGAGGTCCATCTGACCCCCACCGAATTCGATCTGCTTGCCACACTCGCCCGACGCCCCAAGTCGGTGCTTACCCGCGAAAAGCTGCTCGAAGAGGTCTGGGACTGGGTCGATGCGTCCGGTACCCGAACCGTTGACTCTCATGTCAAGGCCCTGCGTCACAAGCTCGGCCCTGAGCTCATTCGCACGGTGCATGGTGTGGGTTATGCCTTTGAACCGCCAGAAGCCAAGTAAGGGCAAGCCGGCACGTCAGTCACGACCCGTGCGTCGGAGCGGCGAGTCGCAAGGTCTGACGGCTAAGCTGGACCGTTGGAGGGACCGCCCGATCGGTATGTTCAGTTCCCTGAAGGCCGAGCTGAGCATCCTGATCACCTTGTCCACCGCCATAGCATTCGTTCTGGCCTGGCACTTCCTTAAATGGGGTTGGAGCGGCTGGCTCGCCATGCCGTTGACCTTGGTGGTGGCCTTGGGCATCACCTACTTCTTCGCCCACGGGCTCACGGCTCCGCTTCGGCAGATGCGCGATGCGGCCGAGGCCATGGCTGAGGGCGACTACACCGTGCGCGTGGAAAGCGCCAATGACAGCCGCGACGAGGTGGGACAGCTCGCCCGGTCCTTCAACGAAATGGCCGAGGAGCTGCAGCACGCCGACCAGATGCGCCGCGACATGGTCGCCAACGTCAGTCATGAGCTCCGCACGCCCGTTTCCGCCCTGCAGGCGCTGGTGGAGAATATGGCCGATGGCGTAGTGGAGCCTACTCCCGCCAATCTGGAGGGGATTCTTGATCAGACGCACAAGCTGTCCGATCTCATCGCGTTCCTGCTTGACATGTCCCGTGTGGAGGCCGGTGCCGCGAGTCTTGAAATCGAGCCCTTCGACTTCGCCGAATTCATCGATGACACCGTCAAACCGCTGGAGATCGCGGACGGCGGCCACGGCCATACCATTCACGTTGATGTACCGGAACATCTGCGGATGGAGGGTGACCCGAACCGGCTGAGTCAGCTGTTCACCAACATCATCGCGAATGCGCTCAAACACTCCCCCGACGGCACCGAGGTGCTTATCGAAACGCATGAGAACGAGGAACGCGGCACGGTCATCACGAATGTGGTGAACTATGGGTCCCGTATACCGGAAGAAGCGCGCAATGACATTTTCCGCCGGTACGTCAAAGGTACGGGACGCCCGGGCACTGGTTCAGGCGGCACCGGCCTCGGCCTGTCCATCGCCCGCTGGGCGGCGGGACTGCATGGTGGAACCGTAAACGTGGTACCCGATCCCCGAGGGGCGAACTTCGAGATCGAACTGCCCAAATATCCCACCATCGACGATGAGTAGTCAATGAACAGCCATTACAACCATTGATCAGCGTTCCGAAGGCGCTGGCACGGCGGCAAGCATAAACCCCGTATGGACATGTATGTCTGCGCTGTTCAGCGCCTTCGCACACTGGCGGACCGTCGATCCTGTGGTGATGATGTCGTCGACCAACACCGCTGCACTGCAGTCCTGCAGCAGATCTCGATTCACATGAAGCCGGTTACGCAATCGATTCGCACGCTCGCCGGCTTTGCTGGACTGCACCGACTTTGCCGTCGTGCCCGTAATGCTCAACGCCGGTACGCAGCGTGCCGGTACGCCCCGTAGACGAAGCCCATCCGCCACCGCCTGCGCAAGCAGAACCGTGTGAAAACGTCCCCTCCTGCGCATGGACGACCGTGCCGATGGCGCCGGCACCACCGCAATCATATTGCGCTGATTCTGGAAACCGTCGAATTCGTTGCTGCGTAGCAGGCAACGGGCAATCATGACGGCGAACTCTCCGTCGAGCTCCTGATCGTCGTGATCCTTCCACATCAGTACGGCACGGCGGACCGCTCCCCGATAGATGCCGCAGGCATGCACACGTCCGGAGGCCATCACCGCCGTCGGCATGGACCGAATGACATCATGATCGAACAGATCGACGCAGGATTCACACAACACCGTATCAGGACGATCACAGCCCGCACAGCCGCGAGGAAGCAGCAAATCACGCATCTCCCGTCCCAGACCGGCCATGCCACGCCATGCCTGGCGCAGACCGGTCTGATCAACACGGCTGGGATGCGTACTCATGATCCTTCTCTATTCCTCAGCCATCCGAGATTCTTCAGCCATCCGAGTCATCGCGCCACCGTCAATCATTCACCGACAACGCGGCAATCAGTCGACGGATTGCTTCAAGCGTGTCATCGGGACAGGAGACACGGATCGCATACGCGCCCGCCACCGCTGCGGGGTAATCGTTCCCGTCCGGATCCATACGATCGCCGATGAACGCGATACGGGACACGGGAACATCAAGGATACTTGACAGCTGACGCATGGCGTAGGCCTTATCGATGCCTTTGGCGACCACGTCCACGCTGGTCGATCCGCCGGATCGGACGGTCAGCTGGGGAAGATCGGCAGCCACGGCGGCCGCGAGCCTGTTCTTCTTGGCACGGTCCGGATCCCACGCCTCCTTGGCGTCCACCGGAGCAAGCTGCCCCAATGCGGAAAAGGTGATCTGGCTGCCTCGATCTTCCAGACGGTCGCCCCAGATACGATCGTCAGGCAACCATAGTCCCTGTTCCTTGGCGTGTCTGGTCAGCGATTCGATAGCCGCGTCACGATCCTCGGGACTGAGATCATGCGCATATTGGCAACGCCATTCGGAACCGTCCCAGGCATAATACCGCGTACCGCTGGTGGGCATCAGATGCAGGTTGTCACGATCCGCCATGTCCCCGATCATGGCAAGGATCTGGTTGGTGAACAGATGGTACTTTCCCCCGGACACCACGGCGCAGGGAATATGATGGGTCAGTTCGGCAAAGGCCGCAGCCATGTCGGCGGTCATCGGAGTCTTCGATTTGGCGAGCGTCGTGTCCAGATCGAATCCAATGGCATCGATCATCCCGGCCAGCCGGTCATAATCCACATCATCCCAGCGGTGAATCATCACGTCGCCCATCACATCCTCCTTCGACACCCATAGGCGTCCACGACGGACGTCTGCATTTCAGCATTATCGCACAACAACCACACCGGAAGGTGGGACGCATGTCATTGTTCACAACGCCTGCCAGCATGTCCGCCGGAGGCACCCAGACACAACTTAGGCACAGTCGCTCAGGCATATGCCCAACATCAGCACTGCCGGCTAGTGTATATCCTCATGACCAAGGAATCCGACTTCACTTCACTGTTACGTGCCAGCGGCACCGTGTTGCCCTGGGAGCACAAGATCTATCGAAACCGTCATGGCAGAGGCATCCGACAGGCCACCTTCGGAATTCGCATGCCCCGGTATCGCACCAAATCCGGGACATTCGACGGCATGGTGGTGGCCCAATTGAAGCGTCTTAACGCCGCCTGGCCGGAACTGCTGAAGAACACGGAATGCGCAGTGGAGGATGTCCCCCCGTCGGGTCCGGTGTCATGGGAGATGAAACGGGCGTTCCTGTCTCAGTCGTTCCCCGCCGAACATGGCTCCCCCGCCCGCATCGTGCTGTACCGCAAGCCGATCGAGCAGCGGAGCCAGAGCCGGCTGGACATGCAGTTCCTCATCCGTGACGAGATCGTGGCGCGGCTTGCCGATCTGACCGGCCGTCATCCCGAGGACATCGACCCGGACTGGGGACTCTGATCCGGCTGTCGGAACACTCACGGCCGGGCAGCCGGATGACTGTTCGACTGGACGACTATTTGACGACGGACAGTGACTGATCGGCTCGCACCTGTGCCTGAGCGGGCATGAGGCTCGACGATCCGATCACGCCAAGACCCGCAAGATGCGCATCGTTCACTGCATTGACGCCGATCATGGCGGACCAGACGATGGACGCCTTGTCGTCACTCATGGTCACCGTCACAACGCCATCGGCGATCTCACTCGGCTTGATCGACACTGCCTTGTGGGGTTCGACCGTGACCTCCTTCTCGCCCTTCTGCGTGCCGTCGTCACCGTATCCGATCAGTTTCGTCGTGACCGTCTGGTCGGCTGTATTCACCATGGCCAGCGTGGCGTCCACTCCGTCAGGAATGGCAACGGCACCCGACGCAACGGCGACAACGCCATTGGCCAACGAAAAATCGGTCTGATTGTCAGACGATTGCGAGCAGATCGCCGACACATACACGGCGGAACCGCTTTCCACGCGCAACCCGAGTGCGTCATCGGGAGCCTTGCCGAATCCGATGGACTTGACCGTGTTGGCGGTCACCGTGTCCTTCTTCGCCTCCGATGTACCGGATCCGGTGATCCACGACAACGTCACGTCACCGCCTTGGTCGGAGTACAGATTCACCGTGACGTCCTGTCCTCCTCCGACGCCTGCGATCGTCGTGTCGGTGGCTGCTGTGGCCGGCAACGGAGTCGCGTAGTCGGATCCCCTTGGAGCGAGCCCCTCGGCATGGACCACACGCACCACGGCCGACACCGGTGCGCCACTACTCGTCAGCGACAGATACAGACCATCCTGTGCAGGTGCGGCGGCGGAGACATCGACCACGGTCTGTGATTTGCCCGCCACGGTCACCTTGCTGTCGGTGGAGGATGCGATGGCTTGCGCGGAACCGGTACCCCACATGCTCATCGACACGGTCGTTGATTTTTCCGTCGGGTTGGCCAGCACAAGCTGCTGGGTCCACCCGGTCTGCGTGGCAGGCAGCAGGAACGACTGCCGAAGCTGAGGATTCACACATTGCACGGAGGACAATCCCTGTAGGTCGCCTTCAGTGGCCCAGGAGGCCACGGAAGCGGCCACACCGGATCCTTTGCTCACATCCAGCATCCTGGACGTGAGTAGCAGCGGATCAGCGCCCGCATCGGATCCGTATACGAACGCCTTCGTCTGATCGGTCAGATCAATGTCCGGCGTATCATGCTTGTCATCGCCGTTGAGCGAGGTGACGGCGGTGCTATACATGGAGCCGAATGCGGCAAATCTCGCCTTGCCGACGATATTGCCCTCCGAGATCTGATACGCGGAGTCGCCATACGATTCGGTATCAGCCAGTTGCATGCGCGCCGGGCAGTAGGACTGCAGCATGGTCTGCCCCACACTGACCGTATGGGAACCGGAACGCGCGTCCGACCCGTCAATGAGATGATCGGCCGGCGTCAGGACAGCAAGCAGACCGAATACCGCCAACAGGAGTATCGCCGTGACCGAGGAGACAAACACCTTGCCCACGGTGCCCCATACGCTACGGGATCGGCGGGCGGCGCCCGACCGTGTTGATCTGCTCATACCTGTCCCCCATTGATGTTGATTCGACGGAATCTCGGGAATGCGACGATGCAGTACAGCACCACGACCACGCCCATGCACCATACCCATGCCAGACGCCATCCATCGGACAGCGCACGCGATTCGGCACCCGTATCCATACTGATATCGTCGCCGGACGCGGTGGTGAGCCGCACGTAGGTTCCCGCTTCGTTGCTCACCACGGACTGGGTACCGCCGCTTGCGAGAATATTCGCCACCAGATCACGGTTGGCGGAATCATCGGAATATGGAACATATATGCCGCCGATACCCAGTGACGCCAAGGTGGCTACAGCGGAATCATCGTTGTTCTGCAGCAGGCTCGCCGCAACCTTGGACACCTTCTCAGCAGTCTGGTCCAATGGCTGGGACACGGCGCGCGCGTTGATGGCCGGGGAATTGTCGATGAAATCACCGCGTCCGCTGCGCATGTACGAGTAGTCAACCGCCGTGGACGACTCCGCATTCAGTGCAAGGATGCGATGGCCCGGATTCGCGGCCAGATAGTCCTGCGCGATCAACGGCAGCTCATGGTTCTGCACATTCAGATGCGCCCCCTGCTGCACTCTCACGCCGCAGATCGAGCCCCAGAGTCCCAGGCATGCCGCCAGCAGCACGACCAGAGTCGCGCGTGCCACAATGATGAGATTGCGACGGCCGTAGAAGCTTCGATGACGTGATTCAATGCGTGCCGCGGAATCGTCGCCATCACGCACCAGCAGCGGAGAGAACGGGCGCACGGCGCGTCCCGCGACAATGCACAGGCAGGAGAACATGCCAACCATCATGAATGCGACGCCCGGCAGAGCCATGCCGGCAATCGGTCCGTCCTGCCCCGGGGCAACGGCCACGCGCACCGCGACGATGGCGGTCAGTGCGCCCGTCAAGCCGATGGTCCACATCATGCGTGACGCGCGTAACGCGAACGGAAGGAACAAGGCTACCACGGCAGCCGCCACAACCAAGATCACCGTGGCCAGCACGGCGGCGGACTCCGGCACGCGCAGCATGGCCCATATCGAGGAATTCGCGGTAGGAGCGACGCCAAGCGTCTCGCCGAGAATTCCCAGCAGATTCGAGGCACGCACCGATCCGTTCACGGAAGACTCCGGCAGCATCATGTCGGCGAATAGCTGACGATATGAACCGGAGTTGAGATTCAACACCACGTTGAGCAACGTAGGAGCCAGCAGGAATGCACCCGGCACCGGGATGAGCAGCAGCATCACCCGGTGCGAACGCACCATGATCAGGAACGCAAGGAATACGACGACGAGCGGCAGCACCAGTTGCGGTTCGGAGGCAACGACCACGGCCAGGCACAGCGAGGCCAGTCCGGCGGATTGCACGGATGCCGTAGGGGTGAGCACCGCCTCGGTGTGGTACATGCCTACCGCACGGAACACGAACGCCATGCCCGCCGGCAGGAAGACCATCACCATGAGCATCGGAAGATTGCCCTGCGCGTAAAGCCCCAACATGCCACCAAGCATGCACCACAGCAGGCCCGTGGCCACACGCACCGAATTGGAACGGGTGAAAATACCGGCAAGCGCCCAGAAGGAGAGGGCGGAGAACGGCGCGGCAAGGAGGATGATCAGCGCCATGGCCACGGTGACATGGCCGAATGCGATCGTGGTAAGGGCCATAAGGATCAACAGGAACGGCGCCGGTGGCGCTGTGGTTCCCGGACCGTTGGCGTAGGTAAAGACGCCAGTGGCGGCCTCGGCGATCTGGGCAAGGCTGGCGGAGGACGGGACAAGGGTCGCGGAGTGGAAGGACGTTCCCGAGGTCAGCGAGGTAAGGACGCTGATATTGGCCAGAATGCCGGCGATGAGCGACAGGATCATCATGATGCTTACCCAGAGTGTACGGCGACGGCGCTGTGCACGCAGGTGCGCGAGGGCCAGCGGGCTGAGCAGCGTGGTGCCCTGCGAGTCGGCGAAGGCGCTGCTGCGTTCCCGCCATTGTGCGAGCTGATCGCGCCTGGCGACAAGTACGGATAGCTGTCGCAGACTCATGGAGGACTGTCTGGCCACCTTGCCTCGGGCGGACGCTCCCCTAGGCATCCAGAGCAGGGTGCGCCAGGGTGCGCCGAGTTCGCAAAGCGCTTCGTATGGACGCTTGCCCGCCAACTGGGTGAAGGCGAGGATGAATGACATGAGGAAGCGCAGGAGCCATGTGGGCAGCCACATGATGCCGCGGATGTCGGTGAACCGGTAGCGCTCGCGCGCATCGACCTTCATGGCGTACGGGTTGATGGAGGTGTGGCTGCCGGTGGAATGACCGGTATGGGTGCGCAGCCCTTCGAATCGCGCACGACGGTGTCGGATGACGCTGCGAGGCACGATCAGCACGCGGCCGCCGGAGAGACAGACGCGCCTGCAGAAATCGGCGGATTCGGCGAATGTTCCCATCTGCGGACTGGTGCCGTTGAGCTCCATCCACGTCTGGAGGGATATGAGGGCGCCGGCGAGATCGACCGCGTAGACGTCCTGTCTGGCGTCGTACTGTTCCTGGTCGGGTTCGCCGTCGACCACGAGGGATGCGATGCCGTGTCGCCGTGTGGCGTAGTAGCCGACGTCGTGGAGGTGGTCGCCTTCCCAGGATATCTGCTTGCATCCAAGCACGGATGCGGTGGGGGCGTTGCGCCAGGCTTCGCGCATGGTGTCGAGACAGGAGTCATCGGCAGGACGGGAATCGTCGTGCAGGAGCCAAAGTGCGCGGATCGCCGCCGTCAGACGGGCATGATCGAGTGCGCGGCTGACGGCATCGCCGAATGTGACGGCTCCTTCCGCACTGACGATCTGGATATCGACGTCATGGACCATGCTCGCATGTTCGTCGTCATATGATCCGTAGACCGGCGTCGCCAGTCGGAATGCGCATCGCACGGAGGTTTTCGTTTCCCCGGTGCAGTCGGCGATGACGATGATGCCGGGCAGTGTACGCTGCGCCAGCACGGCGCTGAGCGTGTCGGGCAGGAATCGGATATCGGATTCCACGCAGATCACCGCCGCCACGGCGGAATCCACCTCCTGTCCGGTTTGCGCCCGGTGGCCGGAAAGTACGGAGCCGACCGTCTCCTGAATGCCTTGGGCCTCGTCCATAACAGATTTCATCTTCTCCACTGTATGACAACCCGGGCGAACACGGCGTATCCGTCAGGCCTGTTCTTTACCATGTTCTTTCTTATATCGGCGACGTTCGCGCTCGCTCATCCCGCCCCAGATGCCGAATCGTTCATCATGGTCAATGGCCCACTTGAGACATTGCTCCCGCACTTCGCACTGGGCGCACACACGCTTGGCATCCCGGGTGGATCCTCCCTTTTCCGGGAAAAAGGCTTCGGGATCGGTCTGGGCGCACAGTGCCTTGTGCTGCCATGACACGTCTTCGTCGGCATCAAACAGCCCCCAGAGCTCGAACAGGGCACGTTCGGCGGACTCCGGTGTGGCGGAGTCGGAATCGTCGCCTTTTTGGGAATCGCCGAACACTCCCCACATGTCGAAACCTCCCAAAAAAATGCCGTGCAATGTCCTCCGGTACGGAAGACATGGTAAATTACACACTTGTCACTCAGTTTTTGTCAAGTTTAAGGGGTGTCGTTACCAATAATATTGACTTGAAGTGGTAGAGCACATTGACTCGTGCAATGATCACCGGTACCTAATGGAAGGGTGTTGTAAACAATTCCCATTTTGGTACCGTATTGCCTGATGTGCGTCGAAAGATGAGTCTGTATATTACGGTCTCGACGGCTTTGCCGCACCCCCGTTGTTTTCATACACCCGGTAGAAAGGCGTTCCCGTGGCTTCACACCGCCCAAGCAGTTCCCGAGGCAGGTACTCCGCCCCAAATCTGGCGAATCACGGGGGCGCGCGACCGCTCCATTCTCTTGGATACACGGTGAGCCATAGACTCCGGACCACGATCGCGCTGGTTCTTGTGGCCATATTCACGTTCGTGGCCACGGCGACCGGAGCGACGGCGACCAATCTGTTCACGCTGATCAATGACAGCAAGACAGCGGTGCTCGGACAGGCGCACGTCAAGACCAATCAGGTCATCGATCCGAACGCCGGCAAGACCGTCAATATTCTCGTGCTCGGACAGGATACCCGTGAAGGCGAGGCGAACGCCGCGATCGGCGCCGGCGGATCGGCGACCGACCATCAGTCCGACACGGCGATGATCGTGCAGATCTCCGCCGACCGCAGCTTCATCAATATCGTGTCCATTCCACGTGACTCGATCGTGAACGCGCCGAGTTGCAACACCACCAACGGCACGGTGCCGGCACGGTACAACGTACAGTTCAACTCGATTTTCGCACTGGGCTATTCCACTGGAGGCGATGTGGCGTCTGCCGCCAGTTGCACGCTCAACGCGGTCAATTCGCTGACCGGCCTCGATATCTCGCAGTTCATCGTAGCCGATTTCGCTGGTTTGAGCTCCATGATCGACGCCGTCGGCGGCGTGGACATCTGTGTGAATCAGACCATGAAGGACGATACGACCGGCATCGATCTCACGCAGGGACTGCATCATCTCGATGGCGTGGCGGCCACACAGTATGCCCGTGTACGTCACGTGGGCGATGGCACCGACATCATGCGCACCACCCGACAGCAGTATCTGGTCAAATCGCTGCTGCGCGAGGCCTCCAGCAAGAATCTGTTCACCCAGACCAACCAGCTGTATCAGCTGGCCACCGCCGGCATTCAGTCGCTGAAGATGAGCGATGGTCTGGCCGATGCCGGCGTACTCGTGGGCCTGGGTGCCGCGCTTAAGGATCTCGACACCGCGAAGATCTACGCCCAGACCGTTCCCGTGACCGAATGGTCGCGCGATCGCAATCGCGTGGTGTGGACGAAGGATGCTGACAGCCTGTGGAAGAAGCTCGCCGACGACAAGCCTCTGACGCTCACCGACGACTCCGATTCGGATGATTCCACCACCGGCGACTCCGCAGATTCGTCGTCAAGCGCCGCGCCTTCCGAGTCCCCCTCCGAATCCGACGCCCCCTCGGCTTCGCCTGAGCAGTCGAATTCCGCATCATCGTCCCCCTCCGACACCGCAAGCGCCGATTCCACGCCGGATCCGAAGACCGGTCTGATCACCAAGGCCGACGGCACGCTGGTCGATCCGAATACCGGAGGCATCGTCGATCCAAACACCGGAACCATTCGTGATCCCGTCACCAGTCAGGCCATCGGCATAGCCGACGCCTATGTGAACAGCACGTTCTGTGCCGTTACTGAGAAGGAATGACCTTCTCCGGCCTCAGGCCGGACATTATGCGTCATAGTCAGGTGAGCACATCGTCCACCACGAGAGGAGATCCATGAACGGCACGCCGGAAAACACGCCCCCGAGTTTCATACCCTCCGGGTCGCCGCGTCGCCGTTCCGCTCCGTCCCCGTCCCCGGCGCAGCCGGAGTCCTTCCAACCACGCCGAAGCGCGCCTCGTCATATCGAGCAGGCCAGCGAACCGGCCATCGAACCGATGAACGCCCCGGCCGCACCTCCGAGCTTCTCCCCAGCCGGTTCCGCTCGGCGTGCGGAGCCCCGTTCCCTGTCGGGTTCGGGAAATCACGCTTCCGCTTCGGGCTCCGTCTCGTTCGACCGCGGAGCGCATTCCCGGCTCTCGTCGGCGGCATCGAAACCGGTCACGAACCATTCCCGCGGCACACGACAGTTCGATCGCTCCTCGCTGCGTGGCTTCGGCCATCGACATGCCGGGACTGCCGTCGTCCATCGGTTCCGTCACCGTGCGCTCGCGGTACTGGCAGCGTTGTTGGTCATCCTACTGATCGCCGTATTCGGACTTGTCCACTGGGTTGACGGACAGCTCACCCACAAGAACATGCTGTCATCCATGACCAATACGCCCGCGACCACATGGCTGATTCTTGGCTCCGACGAGCGCGATGGCACCGCCGGCACCGGCACCGAACAGGACGTCCCCGGATCACGAACCGATTCGATTCTGGTGCTCACCCGTCCCAAGAGCGGAACCAGCTCCCTGATCTCTATCCCGCGTGACTCCTACGTGACCGTGGATGGACAGGACATGAAGATCAATGCGGTGGCCACGCTAAAGGGCTATTCCGCGCTGGTCACCCAGGTGGAGAGCATTACGGGCATGAAGATCGACCACGTGGTGCAGATCGGCTTTGGTGGCGTGGAGAAGGTCGTCGACGCGATCGGCGGCGTGGAGCTGTGCTACGACCGTACCGTGAACGACGCCAACTCCGGTCTGGTATGGGAGGCAGGCTGCCATCAGGCGGACGGAGGCACCGCGCTGGCATTCTCCCGTATGCGGTATTCGGATCCGACCGGAGACATCGGCCGAGCCGCGCGACAGCGTCAGGTCATCGCCGCAGTGGCGAAAAAGGCCGGATCCCCCGCAGTGCTCACCAATCCCTCAACCGTCAGCAAGCTCATGAAGGCAGGGCTGTCATCCCTGACCGTCGACGAGAAGACCGGAGCCTTCGACCTGTTCGGCATGGCGACCGCATTCAAGGCCGCGACGGGAACCAAGGGCGTAACCGGTAGCGTGTACTACAAGAGCAGCGACTATTATCCGAAGTCCGGCATCGGTTCGACGGTACTCTTGGATGATTCCCGTAATACCGAACTGTTCGACCAGCTGGAGGCCGGTACCCACGACGCCGGTACGGTGGGCGGAATGTAAATCCCAGTCATCCCATCCGACTCCACCCGGCCCATCCACATCGACGCACATTGTGCGCTGCCCCTTGCGCTGGCCGTCAGGCGCGGTTCACACTCGGGGCATGACTACCTCACGAACAACACGAGCCGGCTCTCGCACAGCAGGAGGCGATGGCTCGGGATTGCTGCTGCTGTCCATGATCGCGCCCGTCGCCGGACAGGCAATGATGCTGGTGATGATGATCATCGAACGTCGTTGGATGTTCGTAGGGCTTATCGTTCCCGGCCTCATTGGATGTCTGGCTTCGGCACTGGCCAACATCGCCATGCGTCGGCGTGCGCGGTCCAATGCGCAGACCGACGCAGGCGGCGTATCATCCGGAGGTGCGCTTCCCGGTGGTGTGGCCGGCGCATCGTCAGATGAGCGAGACACCGAAGCGGCCCGGCAATGCGCCGCAATCCACATGGAGCTGGAGGAGCTGCTCGACATCGATGCCGGAGATGTCCCATCCGCGTGGAAGGGCATGGCCCGACAATGGGAGCGCGCCCGCTCCGCACAGGATAAGGGTGATCGTCGGACGATCACGTCGCTGCACACCGTACCGGTGGGTGTCACGCCGACCGGCGTATTCTCGATCAACATGCCGAAGCAGGGACCGCACGCACTGGTAGCCGGTACCACAGGATCGGGAAAATCGGTGCTGCTGGAATCATGGTGTCTCTCGCTGGCCAGCCGATTCCCGCCGTCCATGCTCAACTTCGTGTTCCTGGATTTCAAGGGTGGTTCGGCATTCCGTGTGCTGCACCGACTGCCCCACACCGTGGGCTTCGTTTCGGACCTTGATCTCAAGCACGCCGTACGGGCACTGCGTTCCATGGAATTGGAGCTCAAACGTCGTGAGATGATCGTCTCCCGCGCGCATGTGGCGGATGTCAATGAGTTGAGGCATCCTCCCGCGCGCATCGTAGTGGTCATCGATGAGTTCCATGCCCTGAAACGGCAGCTTCCCGACTATCTCACCCAACTGACGGCGCTGGCCGCGCTGGGGCGTTCCCTCGGCATGCATCTTATCGCCTGTACGCAGAATCCCCTTGGCCAGGTCAGCAGTGAGATGAAGGCGAACATCGGGCTCAACATCTGTCTCCGGGTACGTGACCCCCTGCAGTCGTCCGAGCTGCTCGGGTCGAAAGCCGCCGCTCTGATCAGTCCGCAGGCACCGGGTACCGCATTCGCCTATGGCGGCGAGGAACGGGAGGCATTCCGATGCGCGGTGCCGGCCTCCAGCGAAGTCCTGACCCGCGGAGGACAGTGGGCGTGCCGATTCCTTGGCGAGCAGGCCCCTCCCCCACTGTTCTCCCCGCCGCTGCCTCAACGTCTTGAGGCGCCAGCCATGAACGATGTCACAGAAGCTCCCGATGCACCGATGATCATCGGCGTCGCCGATACCGGAGTCACGCTCGAACCGTTCTGTCTGCCGTTGGATCTCGGCAATATCGCGATCATCGGATCCGGCCCACGAGGCAAGACCACCGCGCTCATGGCCATGGCGAGAGCGCTGCTGCCACGACATGGCGTCGAGGTCATGCTGACCCGAAAGACCGCCGACGGCTATGTAACCGAGCATCCGTCGACGGGCACGATCATTGGCGACGCCACGCGTTACGCGACAGGCTTGGCGGAGGAATCGGCAGACCCGACCGGCCAGAAGCCCCGGACGCCGAACGCCGATTCCTCTCCGAAGCGGATCTGGCTCGTCGACGATGCCGACGAACTGCTCGATCCGCTGGGACGAGGTCCGGACCATGACGAATTCCATAACGCACTCGCCGATCCGCATCGTGTCGTGGTGTTCACCTTGAGCGCATCACGACACCTGAGGTTCCCCGATCACTGTGGTATACGACTGGTATTCCCTACGGGCGACCGGGCCATCGACATGATGGCAGGCATCCCCTCGCAGGCGCTGTCGCAGTTCGACGGCGACGACGTACGCATCCCGGGGCGCGCCGTACTGCTCGTGCAGGGCTCCGCCACGCCGGTACAGTGCCATGACTGCGACCCAATCTGGTGAATCTTGCGTCCAGTTGCGGAAAACCCTTGAAAAATCGTGGTATTCGTGGTTTGCTCATACATGAGAGTTTTGTATTTCGTTTGGGATCGAGGACACTTATGAGCAGTGCATATGATTGGCGCGCAAAGGCCGCTTGCCGTGACAAGGATCCGGAGCTGTTCTTCCCTGTAGGCAACACCGGTGCCGCCTACCAGCAGATCGAAGAGGCTAAGGCCGTCTGCCGTACCTGCAAGGTCATTGACGCCTGCCTGAAATGCGCCATGGACACCAACCAAGACTACGGCGTGTGGGGCGGTCTAAGCGAGGACGAACGTCGCGCGCTCAAGCGTCGCGCCATGCGTGCCCGTCGTTCAGCCGCCCTGCAGATGCAGGCCTGATGTCGTTCCGGCCTTACGGTCTAATCCGGCATACGTCGTACCGATAACCGTATATGACAAAGGTGCCTGCGTGATTCATCGACCAATCTGGTCTGATCACGCAGGCACCTTTGTCATATGCAAGTCGTATACGGAGTGTGCACGTGGCCGTGACCTATTTCAGTCATGATCAGCCACGCACACTCCCCTATTGCATCACCTGCATCACCGCACGTTCATCACTGGGCGGCACGCAGCTTCATGTCAAGCACCACACGAGTACCACCGTCACGCCGCGGCTCCCACCGTACCGAACCACCGAAATCGTTCTTCACGAACGTGTTGATGATCTGTGTGCCCAATCCCGAGCCGCTGGAGCACGCCATGCCCTGATCGGATTCCGACGTATAGCCGATGCCATCATCCTCCACCACGATGTTGAGGCTGCTTCCTCCACGGCCCACGGAGATCCACACATTGCCTTCGGTACGCCCCTGGAAACCATGTTCCACGGCGTTGGTGACCAGCTCGGTGAGCACCAGCGACAGCGGGGTCGCATCCTGGGCCGGCATCATGCCGAACTTGCCCAGATAGGAGATGCGAATGTGCTGGTCCTTGCTGGTGGCCAGATCAACACTCATGCGCAGCAGGTCGGCGATCACCTTGTCGAAGTCGACGATTTCGTCGGCGGTCTGGCTCAGCCCCTCGTGCACCACGGCGATGGTCTCCACACGACGCATGGCCTCCTCCAGCTCGGACTTGACCTCGGGGGACTTGGTGCGGCGGGCCTGCAGACGCAACAGGGCGGACACGGCCTGCAGATTGTTCTTCACACGGTGGTGAATCTCGGCGATGGCAGCATCCTTGGTCTCCAGCTCCTTCTCACGACGACGAACCTCGGTGACGTCGCGGCACAGCACCACGGCACCAGTGCGACCATGCGGTCCGAAGAACGGCAGGGAACGCAGGGACACCGTGGAACGGTTCGCGTTGATCTCCGAATCGACGGCGGCCTTGCCGGCGAGCACCAGCGGCAGAGTCTCCGGAAGCATGTCATTCTCGTGAATCAGGGACGTGCCGATCTGGGACAGCGACTGCCCCTCCATGACGTCGACGGATCCCAGTCGGCGGAAGCAGCTGATCGCATTCGGCGATGCGTATTCCACGATGCCGTCCTCGCTGAGGACGATGAACCCATCGGATACACGGGCATTGTGACGCTGATTGAGGATGGCGTCACGATACGGGAATGTTCCCGCGGGAATCATCTCGAAGAGATTCTTGCCGGCTGCGATGCTTTCCGATTCGTATCGACCGTTGAGCATGCGGGTGGCCATGTTGGTCTCGCGAACCACCACGCCCAGCACCTTGCCCTCGCGCCGAACCGGCGCATAAACATCGCATACCGTGGTGTTGCCCACGGCACGATAGTGATCAAGTCGTGAGATCTTCTGCTCGGTCATGGCCTTGGAGATCGCACGGGCATCCTCACCCTCGATCGTCGATCCGACCATATCCTCGAATCGTACGGACATCACCGTGGAGGGACGGCACTGTCCTGCCACAATATACTGTCCGTTCGCGCCGGGCAGCACCAGTAGCAGGTCGGCGAAGCTCAGGTCGGCGATGACCTGCCAGTCGGCCACAAGATGATGTAGCCATTCGCGATCCGCATCATTGAAATCCGGATTGTTCGCTACAAGATGTGAAAAATCAACCATGGTTCTTATGCTAGCGGGTAGTCGGGGGAAAACGGGGGCCGACACGGCTCCAATACTGTTCCGCCGCATATCGGATGTCGGCATTGACACGATAGCTACGGTAGCGTAAGTTACGGTAACGTAAGCGATGCGAAAGGATACCCATGACCAGAAAGAGACGCTCCGCATCAAGGCGGCCGGCAGCGACGATCGTCAAGCCGCGGAAGGTGTCCGGCAACCGCATGGCTCCGACCAACGACCTTCCCGGTCCGGCGCAACTGGAGCGCACCCGCAAGGCGGTGCGCGAGGCATACCTTCAGGAGCGTCAGGCCAAGGCCGATGAGGTGCGTGCACGCGCGCGAGCCAAGGCCGACCGCGTCATCGCCAAGGGAGAGCTCAAGGCCCAGCGCATCATGGACAAGGCACACGGCATACACAAGATCCGTCTTGACGTGCACGGACGTCCAAAGCCTGCGATGCGCGGCTGGATCCATGCCTGTGCCACGCCACTGGCACTGGCCGCAGGCATCGTACTCATCTGCCTATCCCCCACAGCATCACTCAAATGGGCGTGCGCGGCATTCATGGCGTGCTCGCTGATCCTGTTCGGCAATTCCGCGATCTACCATCTTGGCGACTGGTCGCCCAAGGTCACCGACGTGCTGCGGCGCATCGACCATGTGAATATCTTCCTGCTTATCGCCGGCACATACACGCCGGTCTCATTCGCGCTCGAACCCTTCTGGAGGAACCTGATCCTCATCAGCATCTGGTCTTGCACGCTGGTGGCCCTGCTCATCCATGTGGTGTGGATCTCGGCGCCACGCTGGCTGTATACCATCGTGTACATCATCTTCGGCGTCTCCGGGGCCGCATTCCTCGGCTTCTTCTGGGAATCCCCCTTCGCGGGTCCCGTGGTGGTGTGGCTTATCGTCGCCGGCGGCATCTGCTATATCGCAGGAGCCATAGTCTATGGACTGCGCAAACCGGACCCGTGGCCCAAGGTCTTCGGCTTCCACGAGATCTTCCACTGCGGCACCGTCGCCGGATACGCCTGCCATATGGTCGCCATCTATTTCGTCATCGTCAGCATCATGCTGGGGCAATGACCGCATCGTTCCCCGGGGCTATGCTCCGTGGAACGCGAATGGTCCGTCCCCTATTCATAAGGGAACGGACCATTCGCGATTCAGGTCAGCGTTGCCGTACAACGTCTGCTGGAATCACTCATCACCGAGCGGCTTGGCGCTCTTGATGGTCACCTTGATCTCACGGCCGTTGGGAGCCTTGTAGCTCACCGTGTCACCCACGCTGGCACCCATGACTGCGGCGCCGATCGGGGACTCGGGGCTGATGATGTCGTAGTCGGTGGCGGCAGACAGATCGTGCGCGCCGAGCACATAGACCATCTCGTTACCCATCAGGTCGAGCGTGATCAGCGATCCGTTGCCGACCGTGCCTTCCGGCGGTGCCTGCAGGATCTTCGCATCGCGGAGCTTGACAGTGAGCTCCTCGATACGTCCCTGATTCTTGCGCTGGGCTTCGCGTGCGGCCTGATAGCCACCGTTCTCGCTCAGATCGCCTTCGGCACGAGCTGCGGCCACCTTGGCGATGATCTCATCGTGCAGCTTGCCCTCACGGTACTGCAGCTCCTCCTGGAGCTTGTCGTATGCCTCCTGCGTCAGCAGCAGGACCTTGTCGTCTGCCATTTGTGAATCCTCCTGGATCACCTTGAATATTTCGAATTCAGCCGACGCTCCTCATTCCCACCGAGGCGCGTCCGGCACGTCATCGAGTGGAGATGATGTCGATGACGAAGACCAGCGTGTCACCGCCGCCGATGCCGGCCTGCGGAACGCCACGGGAGCCGTAGCCGTATTCCGGCGGGATGGACACCACCAGACGAGAGCCGACGTTGTGGCCCGGAACGGTCTGGTCCCAGCCCTTGATGACCTGGCCGACGCCGATGCCGAAGCTGGCCGGCGTGTGGCGCTCGAAGCTGGAGTCGAACGGGGCCTGCTTGCCCCACACCACACCGTGGTAGTTCACGGTCACGGTATCGCCCTTGCGCACCACGGGGCCATCACCCTCGATGATCTCAACGCTCTTGAGGCCCTTGGGCGCGGTCTCCGTCGGGAATTCGATCTCGGGCTTGGCACCGAACTCGGCGTTCACCTTGGGCATCGTCGAATCGCTCATCTGTCACTCCTTATACGAATATGTGAACATGCCCGCCCGATATACGGACGAGCATGGCATATAACCGTCAAAAGTATACGCAATCGAAGACAGTTTCAAGCTCCGGATCAGAAAACGTTCCGCAGGATCGACACCGGCGCGAACGATCAGTACAGCATGGCGTAGAAACGCCACAGATAGAACGCGCCCAGCAATGCGACCAGTACCAGTACGATTCCGATGACGATGGCCAGCGTCCGGCGCCTGGCAAGACGTTCGGCGAACAGCGATGCACACAGATACGAGACCAATCCGACGATCACGCAATTGAATACGATGGCATACAGGTCTCCCCGGGAAATCGGATCGATCCCGGCCGGTTCCAGCACCGAATTGATGAACGTGGGATACAGCAGACCTCCCCAGATGCCGAAAGCGATGGCGCCGATCACGGCATAGCAGATAGGGGCGCGACGTTCGGCGAAATTATGCGAGAGGTTGTCGGCCAGCCACAGAAAGGCAAAACCAAGAATCACCATGAACAGCACGGCAAGCATGCAGGCCACGGCGATCCAGGGGACCAGGGCGAACGCACCGGATGCCATGCTGATGATCAATGGTGCACAGATGATCTCGCATACGCACATCACGCCGGCAGCCACAATGGCCTGCGTGAGCATGATGGGCAGGGTCGGGGCTTCCGTGGAGACCGGCCCGGTCGAACGTGGGACGTTCGTCGACGTCTTCGATGATTGCGCTGATACCTGTGAATTGGTTTCATTCTGTCGAGTCATGCGCATCATAGTGCCACGCATTTCGAAAAACCAGGTTACGAGACGCGTGATTATGATCACGCCACCGTCGGTTGGCGTGCGATGTATCGCGCTATGTCACAGTAATACACTACGTCACAGCAATACGCGGCAAAAGAGAATACGTGCCCCCGGTGGGACTCGAACCCACAAGCCGAAGCGGCTGATTTTAAGTCAGCTGCGTATACCGATTCCGCCACGGGGGCATGCCGGC
This sequence comes from Bifidobacterium tissieri, assembly GCF_002259645.1. Lineage (GTDB taxonomy): Bacteria > Actinomycetota > Actinomycetes > Actinomycetales > Bifidobacteriaceae > Galliscardovia > Galliscardovia tissieri. The sequence goes on along the minus strand of NZ_MWWV01000006.1, from coordinate 235,075 downwards.
AAAAAGCCGACTTGGCTATTATGCCACGAACCGGGACGGGAACGCACCCGTCCCGAAAAGTCACCGCGCAGAAATCATCATGCGGACAGCGTCCTGCGACCGAGATCAAGAACGATGCCGTCGAGCAGACCATGCTCGCTGGTCACATAGGAGTTGAGTACACGATGGGCGCGCGTGCGCACCGCATCGCCGATACGGTTGAGCACGCAATTCCATACCAGTGCGCCGCCGCCGATCACATCGATACGGCCGGGGTGGATCACCGGATATTCGTGTCGTTCGGCGCGGGTCATGGTCAGCACCTTGTCGCAGGTGGAGCATGCGTCGGCGAATCCGATCACCGCACCGTCCACGGCATCACGATCGTAGTCCTTCAGGCCAAGCGCGATGCCGGTCATGGTGGTGACCGTCCCGGACACGCCGATCAGCGTGCCGGTCTTCCACGCCGGAACCTTGTCGAACGCCTCGTCGATATGCTCGTTGATATCCGCCACGGCCTGCTTGATTTCATCCCGCGTGGGCGGGTCGCTCAACAGATGCCGCTCGCTCATACGCACCGAACCGATGTTCATGGAGAACGCGGCGGCGACCCTATCAGTCGGCACATCCGTACCGTCACCGCCAATGACCATCTCGGTGGAACCTCCGCCGAGATCGATGACGGTATACGGGGCAGGCGGCAGCTGATCGCCGAACTGGGTATGCAGCACCGACGTGGCACCAAGAAAACTGAGTCGTGCCTCCTCCGTGCCCGGAATCACATCGGGACGTACCCCAAGGCGCTTCTCCACCTCGTTCTCGAACTCCTCCCGGTTCTCCGCGTCGCGCGTGGCCGATGTTGCCACGAAGCGCAACGCGTCCACCGGATGCTCCTTCAGCACCGCGGCGAACTCATCAATCGCCCGGTAGGTGCGTTCCAACGCATCATCGGCGAATCGATGGGTCTTGTCAACATCCTGTCCCAGCCTCACCACGCGCATGATACGGGGAACCTCGACGCTCATGCCGCGCTCTCCCACACGGGCGATCATCAGACGGATCGAATTCGTGCCGCAGTCAATGCCGGCAACCCGTACATCGCTCATCGTGCATCATCCCTTTCTATGGTCGCGTCCGAATGGTCCTCGGCATTCGCTTCTTCGTCGTCGACAACGCCATAGGGCACCGAACACCGGCATACGGACGGATCAAACTGCGCCTTGACACGTCGCAGTACGTCATCGGCAATGGGATTCACTCCCCAGCCCATCACCAGCGCCTGACCGGTCAACGCGTGCAGACACTTGACGCGCACCGGCATGCCGCCGGCGCTGATGCCGGCGATATGACTTTCGTCATCACCCAGACGCTCCGCAAGCTGATGGCGGAACTCAAGATACATCTCATGGGCGCGTTCGTATGCGGCTTTCACCTCAGGCTCCTCCTGAACCCGACGCGTATACTCGGTCATATCGCCGTCCGCCTCCAACCGGGACACCGCCTTCACCGCCTCGGGAGAGGTGAGATAGCAAGTAGTGGGGAACGGGATCCGCTGTTCGACCAGAGGCCGGGTGATCACCGCCAGAGGATTGCCGCAGACGCAACGGGCGCCCACCGCGACCATGCCACGGGGGAATCGTCCCAGCTGACGCTGCACCACATCCACGTCTCGCTGGTCGAGACCATGGCTCAGACGCTCCTGCAGAATCTCCGTCACCTTGCGGATATCGTCGTTGTTCATTGACCTTCCTTCGTAGTGTTAGCCGTGCTGTTGGAGCCGGTGTTTCCTGTGGTGCCGTCGCCACTCGAGCCGGAGGATTCGGAGGATGGGGTCTCCGACGCATCGCCGGCGCTCTTCGTGGTGTCCTTGTCCGCCTTGCCGAACGACGAGAACATGTCCTTGTACCAGGGACGCGTCTGCTCCGTGTCCGACGGAGTGGACGCCGTATCGTTCCCCGTGGCGGCATCTCCGGTCACGGCCTCGGGATGAAGCACACGTACCGAACGCTCACCGGGGAAGACGAATCCCAGACGCTCACGGGCCTGGGCCGTGACATAGGCGTCATCGTCCCAGCGTTTGATATCGTTCTCAAGCTCGGCCTTTTTCGCGACCAGAGTCGCCTCCTGATTACGCAACGAATTCAACTCGGCCAGATTCAACGCATACGTATGGAACGTGGACAGCAGCTGAATGGATCCAAGGATCACGATGATCACGGCGATGAAGAACGTTAACGGCATGGCGGAAGAGCGAACGGCTCCCTGCTGCCCTTTGGATGTCGTCTTCCTGTTCGCGGTCCCTGTGGCCTTTGGAGATTTCCCGTTTCTAACGGTGTTGCTCCCTTTTCCTCCGCGAGAGGTTTTTTTGACACCCGGTTTGATCATATCTATGAAAATACCCGCCGCATTCGACTAGAAATGCGACGGGTATGCGCTATACGCTAACGCCTATTCGGACATGTCGCCGACAGGCGTCAGGACGCCGAAGAACTCGCTCAGGCAGCGATGTACTTCTTGCAGGCCTTGAAGGCGCTGTAGCCGGCGTACTGAGCGGTGGAGCCGAGCTCCTCCTCGATCTCGAGCAGGCGGTTGTACTTGGCAACGCGCTCGCCACGGGCCGGAGCACCGGTCTTGATCTGACGGGTGTTCTTGGCGACGGCCAGATCGGAGATGGTGGTGTCCGGGGTCTCGCCGGAACGGTGGGAGACCATGGAGGTGAAGCCGTTGGCGGTGGCCAGCTCGATGGCGTCGAGGGTCTCGGTGACGGAACCGATCTGGTTCAGCTTGACCAGCAGAGAGTTGGCGGCACCCAGATCGATGCCCTTCTGCAGACGCTTCGGGTTGGTGACCAGCAGGTCGTCGCCGACGAACTGCAGACGATCGCCGAGCTTAGCGGTGATCTTGGCCCAGTCTTCCCAGCCTTCTTCCTGGTACGGATCCTCGATGGAGACGATCGGGTACTCGTCGATGAGCTGCTCGTAGAAGTCGAGCATGTACTCGGCGTCACGGTCGTCGCCCTCGAAGTGATACTTGCCGGTCTCCTTGTTGTAGAACTCGGAGGAGGCAACGTCGAGGCAGATGCCGATCTGCTTGCCGGGCTCGTAGCCGGCGGCGGAGATGGCGTCGACGATGTAGTTCAGGGAGTCCTTGTTGGACTTCAGCTTCGGAGCGAAGCCGCCCTCATCGCCGAGGCCGGTGTTCAGACCTTCCTTCTTCAGGACGTTCTTCAGGGTGTGGTAGACCTCGACGCCTGCACGCAGAGCCTCGTGGAAGGTATCGAAACCGTACGGGGAGATCATGTACTCCTGAATGTCGGTGGCGAAGTCGGCGTGGGCACCACCGTTCATGATGTTCATGTTCGGAACCGGCAGGATGTGGCCGTTGGTGCCGCCGATGTAGCGGTACAGCGGCAGTTCGGCGGACTCAGCGGAGGCGTACAGGGCGGCCAGGGAGACGCCGAGGATGGCGTTGGCGCCCAGACGGCCCTTGTTCGGGGTGCCGTCGAGCTCGATCATCAGGTCGTCGAGAGCACGCTGGTCGGAGGCGTCCATACCGATGACCTTCGGAGCGATCTCTTCGTTGACGGCCTTGACCGCGTTCAGAACGCCCTTGCCGCCGTAGACGGACTTGTCGCCGTCGCGACGCTCCCAAGCCTCGGCTTCACCGGTGGAGGCACCGGAGGGAACGAGGCCCAGACCCTGAGCGCCATCCTCGGTGTCGAGGACGACCTCGACGGTCGGGTTGCCGCGGGAATCGAGAATCTGACGCGCGTAAACGCTTTCAATAGCTGCCACAACTACTCCTTAAGACAAATATGTTGTGCTGACGAACACCAAGCGTAATGCCTTTTATGGACGAAGGGCAATGTTTCGTCGGAACGATTTCCAAAATACGGCGTGGCGTCATATTGCGTTTACCCCATCCATGGGCGCGCTCACGCGTCGACCTCGCGCAATTCCACATTGCGATCGCTGACCTTGCCATGATCAACGCGACGATCAGACCGACGACGGCAAGACCGACGAACACTGCCATGGAACGCGCAAACGCCTGCAGATACGCCGCATTCCCATTGATACCATCGGATGTCGCCTGCGCCGCGAACTCGGTGATCAGCGTACTGGCAACCGCCGTGCCGATAGCGCCGGCGAGCTGCTGCACCGTATTGAGCACGGCCGATCCGTCGGCGTTCAACCGCATGGGCAACTGGTTGAGCGTATGGGTCTGGTCGGGAACGAGCACGAAGCTCGCACCGCCCATGAACAGCAGGTAAAACGCCGCCACGGCCCAGATGGACCCGGCCATCATCAGTGCGACGTTCACCACGGCGAGCGCCACGAATCCGCAGATGATGAACTTGGGAGGATAGTGCTTTTTGAGCAACGATCCGATCAGCGGTGCCCCGATGGCCCCGGCGACGGCTCCGGGCAGAAGGACCAGCGCGGATGCCATGCTGGTTTCGCCGTAGCCGCGTTGCAGCAGGATCGGCAGCAGGAAGTTCACCCCGAGCACGCTTCCGCTGCTCATGAGGATGATAAGAATGCCGAGTGTGAATCCGGGATGGGTGAAGGTACGTACCTCAACCAGGGGCCGTTCCATGTGCAGCTGCATGCGGGCGAATACGGCGAGCGCGATGATCGCCACGGCGAGCGTGGCCCAGACCCGCCAGTCGCCGTTCCATTCGGAGAAGAAGCTGACGGCCACGATGATGCCGCTGAGTCCGATGGCGGCGAGCAACAGCGATGGGATGCTGATGGTTCCGCGCTCCCCTTTGCGGATATCCGGAACCGTGGTGATGCCGAGCGAGAACGATATCGCAAGGAATGGCAGCATGATGATGAAGATCCAGTGCCAGTTGAGATATTCCATGACGACACCGCCGAAGACCGGTCCGATGGCCGGTGCCGCGCAGGTGACGAGGCTGACGAGTCCGAGCATCATGCCGCGCTGGGCGAATGGCGCCTTGTCGAGGATGATCGTGGTCAGCAGGGGCAGGGAGATACCGGTGCCAAGTGCCATGACGAGTCGCGCGGCGAGCAGCATGGGGAAGTTGATCGCCATGGCACCGAGCAGCGTTCCCGCCGAGAAGACGATGACGGCGACGGCGAAGAGCGCTTTGGTCGGGAATCGTCGCACGAGGAACGGCGAGCTGGGTATAGCCACGGCGAGCAGCAGCAGGTAGCCGGTGGTGAGCCATTGCACGATCGCCGCGGAGATGGAGAACTCCTCCATGAGTGCCGAGTAGGCGATGTTGAGGGAGGTTTCGGAGAGAATGCCGAGGAAGGTGAGCAGCGCAAGGGCCACTACGGTGACGATCAACGTGCCGCCTACGGCGCGTTGCGGTTGTTCGGAAACGTTTGGCTTGGTTTCGGTCATCGGTTGGTTCCTTTGCTGTCGCTGTCGGGTCCGTTGGTCTTGTCGCGTTGGATGAGGTCGGCGTACATGAGTCGCAGAGCTGTGTTCAATGTGTCTACCGTGGTGTTGCATTGGTCGACGGCGAGTGGGGCGAGCACGTGCATGAGATGTGCGTGGTACTGCTCGACGTACGTGCGCCGGCATGTCATTCCCTGCTTGGTGAGCGTGAGCGTCACTGCTCGGCGGTCGTCGGCGGTCGCGTGTTTTTCCACGAGGCCGAGTCTGACGAGTTCATTGACGAGTTTGGTGACGCTGGGCGTGGTGACGTCGAGGAAGGCGCTGACGTCGCCGACACGTGCGACGGCGGTGTGCTGCCCCGATGGTTCGTTGATGTGCCATATGGCGTCGATCACATGGACGTGGCGCGGTTTCATGCCCTTCGGCAGGCTGGGCAGCAGCTCGGTGATGCGCTTTGCCTTCCAGCAGGCGTCGAGCAATCTGCGCACGTCTTCGACGTTCAGTGCTCCGCCGCCGGTCTTCTCCGCCGGAGAATCATTCGGTTCGTTGTCGGACATACGATCAATATCCTTACTATTGATAATTACGAAGAGTCATTACCAATGATAAGTATATAGGCGTTCACGACATGAGATACGAAACAGCCGGTGAGCCAGCACCGGCGGCAATGAGTGTCAGCGCCCAAACAGCCCGTACGGACTGACGGAGAATCGCGCCTCGCCAAGAACGGCGACCGGACGCACGCCCATCAATGAGTTCGTGGCGTAGCATGCGTCGAATCCAGCCAGATCATCAGGACGAATATGCATTTCCACCGCGTGGTGCATCTCGCACACGCGCTGGCGCACGGTCCCCGGAAGCAATCCGCACTCGACGGCCGGCGTATACCAACGGTTGTCCCTGACGAAGAACAGATTGGCATTGGTGGCCTCGCACACCTCGCCGCGGGAGTTGAGGAACACCGCCCCGTCGAGTCCCAGATCGTGCGCCTTGCGGAATTCGAGGATGTTGTCGCCTTGATTGAGGGTCTTGTGGTACGTGAACAATGAACGCTCGTTGCGCCGAGTCGTGCACCATCCAAGATGCAGCGCACGGTCGGGGCCCCAATCGTCATAGGGGTTCTCCCGGTTCGTGATCACCGTGTTCGCCTCGGAGAGGATGATCTTGACCACGGCGGACGCCGCACCCTCCAGATCGGCTTCATGCAGGTACTCGCCAAGGGTCCATCGCAGATCATCATCGCTGGGAACGTCGATGCCCAATGCCTCCGCGCCCTTGCGCAACCGGTTCAGATGACGGTCAAGCATCATGATCCGACCGGACCGCAGTGCCATGGTCTCGAATACACCGAGACCGAACTGGTATCCCTCATCCAGTGCGATCGTTCGGCGCTTAGGTCCGCTTTCGGGTTCGCTCGTCGATGTGACGTCGCTTTCCGTCGTTGTTTCCGCAGGTTCCTCAGGCTGCCGATCGGCAGTGTTCGATTCAGTCATGCCATCCCTTTCGCGTGTCGCACCCCAAGGCGGACAGGAGGGCCTCGGTTTTCTGCATGGCCTCGTCGTATTCGAAGTCAGGATCCGAATCGAGGGTCACTCCCCCACCACCGCCGATACTATACGCACCGCCGACAGCGGCGTTCCCCTGATGTATCGCCATACGAATCAGAATGCTCAGATCACAGTCGCCCGACGCATCGATGTACCCCAGACTTCCAGTATAGGCGCCACGGGCGCTGTGCTCATACCGATCGATCAGCGTCATGGCGCTGTGCTTCGGAGCTCCGGTGATCGACCCTCCCGGGCTCAGTGCAGCCAGCACATCAGCAATCGTACGCCCCGGCGAAACGTCCGCCTCCACGGTAGAGACCAGATGGAACACGTGCGGATATGCTTCAAGTTCGGCGAAGCCGGTGGTCGACACCGTCCCCGGCATGGCGATGCGACTCAGATCGTTACGTTCCAGATCGGTGATCATGAGCAGTTCGCTACGATCCTTGAACGAATGCTCGAGCTCACCGCGCAGACGATCGTCCTCCGCAACGTCTCGACCTCTCGGCCGAGTGCCCTTGATCGGCTGGGTGACGACATGCCCTCCCCGGCTTTCCAGAAATCGTTCCGGAGAGGAACTGATGATCTGCCAGTCCCCGGCGTCGAGGTAAGCCATGAACGGTGACGGGTTATCGGATCGCAGTCGGTTGAACATGACCGGAGGCGCGATGAGGCTCCTGACGCGCAGACGCAGCGAATAGTTCGTCACGTAGATGTCCCCGTCACGCATGCGCCCGCACAGGGCCCTGATGCCTTCGCAGTAGGATGCGCGGTCATGGTCGGACGACCAGCCGGCAATGGTCGTGCCATGGCCGTCACGGCGCGGAACGGCACCAGGCATGATGCCGTCCATCATGTCATGGACCGATGGCACGCCGGTCGCGGTCCCGCGTTGGCGTCTACGAGAGTTCCAACGTTCGATGATGCGCTCGGCACCACCGGGCATACGATGGTGGGAGACCAGCGTAACCGTGCCGGCGAGCATGTCCTCAATGAGGATGTCGTCGAACCACCACCAGGCGGCATCGGGAATCGCCGACCGGGAGTGACGCGACCGGATACCCTCGCGACGCAGCCCGTCATCATACGACATGAATCCCATGACGCCGTCGGCCAACGGCAGGCGCTCGCCGGTGACGGGATCCGATGCCACCGGCGCGGCCATATCGGCGGATCGGCCGGAGCGTCCGGACAGCCATTCCCCCAGCAGGGCGAGGGCGTCGCCCTCCACGGTTGCGCAGCGCCAACGCCCATCAGCCGCCAACGATTCATCCCGCACCCGGTCTCCGATCTGCAGAAGACGACGGTAGGGATGCAGGCCAAGCATCGTATACCGTCCGCCACGGGCGGAATGCAACAGCATCATGGCACCGCGCCCGTCGGCGGACATCGTCTCGGCGAGCGCGTCGGCCATGTCGGCCACCGGATGACATGGCAGCGGTGTCACGCTCGGGGCACTCGGACCGTAGGCATCGGAGACGCTGACTGCCGTAGCGGATGAGTTCGACGCGGTTGTGCCCATCGCGTCATCCATGCCGGTCATGCCTTGGGAGCCTTGGACGCCTTGGCGGCCTCGGCTGCCTTGGCCGGCCGATGCTTCCACGACAGGTCGTCGAGCAGCTGGTTGACCCAGTCAAGCACGGCCTGCGAGTCCATCGGCCCCGAGCCCATCGATCCCTGGAACGGAGTGGCGATGAGATACTGGTGGGTGACGGGTCGATACTGCAATCCCTTGTATATGCGGGCCATGCGCATCGCCACGGATTCGGGAGGATCGATTTTGCCGACGCGTACGTTACGCCCCTGGGTCACGATCTCCTCAAGTCCCATGTCGCGGGCGCGGGCGCGCAGACGGGCCACGGCGAAGAGCGTGTCGAGCTGGGTGGGGGGTGTGCCGTAACGGTCGGTGAGCTCCTCGCGCAGTTCACGGAAATCGTTCTCGTCACGCGCGGCGGCCATCTTGCGGTAGGCCTCGAGTCGGAGCTTGTCGGAGTCGATGTACTCCTCGGGGATCGACGCGTCCACCGGCAGGTCGACGGTCACGGACACCGGCTCCTTGCGGTCGGGTTCCTTGTACTCCTCCACCGCTTCGGAGACCATGCGCACATACAGGTCGAATCCGACTCCCTCGATGTGCCCGGACTGCTCGCCGCCCAGCAGGTTGCCGGTGCCTCGCAGTTCAAGGTCCTTCATGGCCACGTCGTAGCCGGATCCCAGGGCGGTGTTCTGTGCGATGGTTGAGAGACGGTCATGCGCCGTCTGCGTCATCGTCTTGGACGGGTCGTACAGGAAGTACGCGTAGGCGCGTTCACGCCCTCGGCCCACGCGTCCGCGCAGCTGGTGCAGCTGTGAGAGTCCGAAACGGTCGGCGTGATCCACGATCAGCGTGTTCGCATTGGAGATGTCAAGTCCGGTCTCGATGATCGTGGTGCACAGCAGCACGTCGATGTCGCGATGCCAGAAGTCACGGATCACCGCATCAAGCTGTTTCTCGCCCATCTTGCCGTGGGCGATGCCGATGTTCGCCTCGGGCACGAGCTCCTTGAGATGCGCGGCGAGTCGCTCGATGCCGTCCACGCGGTTATGCACGTAGAACACCTGTCCGCCGCGCAATAGTTCTCGGCGGATGGCGGCGGTGACCTGTGCGTCCTCGTAGGCGCCCACATAGGTGAGCACCGGCAGACGGTCCTCGGGGGGCGTGGCGAGGGTGGACATCTCGCGGATGCCGGTGATCGCCATCTCCAGCGTTCTGGGGATAGGCGTGGCGGACAGGCTCAGCACGTCAACGTTCGTGCGCAGAGCCTTGAGCGCCTCCTTGTGTTCCACGCCGAAGCGCTGCTCCTCGTCGATGATCACCAATCCCAGATCCTTGAACCGGATCTTGGGGCTGAGCAGCTTGTGCGTGCCGATCACCACGTCCACGGTTCCGTCGGCCAGTCCCTCGGTGGTCTCCTTGAGCTGCTTGGCGGTCTGGAAGCGGCTCATGGCGGCCACGTTCACGGGGAATCCCTCGAACCGTTCGGTGAAGGTCTCGTAATGCTGCTGCACCAGCAGCGTGGTGGGGACGAGCACGGCCACCTGCTTGGAATCCTGCACGGCCTTGAACGCGGCACGCAAGGCGATCTCCGTCTTGCCGAAGCCCACGTCACCGCAGATCAGACGGTCCATCGGCACGGGCTTCTCCATGTCGGCCTTCACCTCGTCGATGGTGGTGAGCTGATCGGCGGTCTCCTGATATGGGAAGGCGTCCTCGAGCTCCTTCTGCCACGGCGTGTCCGGACTGAACGCGAATCCCTTCGCGCTCTGGCGAGCCGAGTAGAGCTTCACCAGATCCTGGGCGATCCGCTTGACGTGCTTGCGGGCCTTCTCCTTGGTGGCCGCCCAGTCCGAACCGCCGAGCTTGTTGAGCTTGGGCACATCCGCGCCCACGTATTTGCTGACCTTGTCGAGCTGGTCCGTGGGGATGAACAACCGGTCCGGCGGGGCGCCGCGCTTGCTCGGCGCATATTCCACGACCAGATACTCCCGCTGCGAACGGGCCTTGCCGGCACCGATCGTACGTTGTTTCATTTCGACGAAACGTCCGATGCCATGCTGGTCGTGCACCACGTAGTCGCCGGGCTTGAGCTCCATGAGGTCGATGGCCTTGCGACGACGCTTGGGGGTTTTGGCCTGGGCCGCCACGCCGGACTTTCCGGTCAGGTCGCGTTCGGTGAGCAACGCCACGCCGGCCGCCTCATCGACGAATCCGTCCACCGCGCATGACGGTACATAGTCGACGCGGGCTATGCCCGCCATGTCGAGCGCCCGTCGCAGACGGGACAGTGTGCCCTTGGCGGCGGCGGTGACCGTGACCGCCATGCCGCGGTCGAGCAGTCCTTCCACACCTGCCGTGGCCCGTGATTCGACGCCGCGGTATTCCTCGGGGGCGTCGGCGGCGAGCTGTACGTACCCGTCGCGCGAATCGTCGACCTTGAAATCGGTGAGCTGCCACACCTGACGTTCGGAGACGACCAGGGATCGTACGGCATCGTCGTAGTCGATGAAGCTGGCTTCGTCGAAGCTGATCGGAGCTCCCGCGCCGCCTCCGGAAGCGGCGACGTGCCAGCTGGCGGCGAGGAATTCGTCGGCCGTCTTGTTGAGATCCTCTCCGGCCCTTCGCAGGCGTTCGGGATCGCAGAGCATGATCACCGATCGTTTGGGCAGCAGCGACGGCACCGGGGTCAGATCGTCCACGAGCGCCGGCAGCAGCGACTCCATGCCTTCGACGGGGATGGACTGGGCGATCGATTCGAGCATATCCGCGGCGGCGGGAATCCGCCCGATCAGCGTCTTGGCGCGCGTCTTCACCGCGTCGGTAAGTTGCAACTCACGGCATGGCGTGGCCCAGACGGCGGGCACGTCATCGCCGTAGGTGCGCTGGTCCGATGCATGGAATTCACGGATCGTGTCGATCTCATCGCCGAAGAACTCGATGCGCACCGGATGCGCGACGGTGGGCGGAAACACGTCGAGGATGCCGCCACGGACGGCGAACTCCCCTCGGTCCATGACCAGTTCCGTACGGGTATAGGCGTTCTGGATCAGCCGGCGCACGGCATCGTCAAGCGACAGCTCCTCTCCAGGGCGGAACACCAGCGGTTCCACATCGCCCAATCCCGCCACCACGGGCTGGATCAGCGAGCGCACCGGCATGACGAGGATGCGGATGGGGCCGAACATTCCGTGCCCCGACTGCGGGTGAGCGAGTCGGCGGAATACTGCCATGCGACCGGCGACGGTATCGCTGCGCGGCGAGAGTCGCTCATGCGGCAGCGTCTCCCATGCCCGAAGCACGGCGATGTCATTCGGATCGCCGGCATACCATGACCGCAATGACTGCGCGGTCTCCTCCGCATCACGGCCGGAGGGGACCACCATGACCACGGTCCGCCGCTCATCATCGGACCGATCGGCGTCCGCGGCGCAAACGGCAGCGGCAAGCGCCGGTCGGATGCCAAGAGGGGCGCCGATGGTCAACCGGGGTTCAAGGGCCGCGGCAGAACCGGCGTCCTCTCCCCCATTCACGACATCGGCGAATCCCCGGTCGCCGGCAAGACCGGCGAGCAGCGGGGCGAGCGTGCCGTCGATCGTGCCGGCCGAACGCTTATCGGCCATTGAACTTCTCCTGGGCGTGGCGCAGACCGTCGATGATGATCGTCTCGGCGGCGTCGGCACCGTCGGCGAGGAACTCGGGAAGCTGCTTGCGCTGCTGCGGCGAGAAGCCGCCGAGCACCCAGTTGACCGTGTTGTCGTGCGCATGAGGGCCACGCTGGGCATGGCCGACGCCCAGTCGGACGCGGGAGTACTTGTTGGTGTCCAAAGATCGGTCGATGGATTTGATGCCGTTGTGTCCGCCGGCCGAACCGCCGGCCTTGACCTTGATGCGGCCGAAGTCGAGGTCCATGTCGTCGTGGATCACCACGATGTGCTCGGCCGGGATGTCGTAGTAGGCGCTGATCGACGACACGGCGTTGCCGGATTCGTTCATGTAGGTCAGTGGCTTGGCGAGGAAGAATTTGACCCGCCGCCCGCCGAGCGACATGAAGCCCTTGCCGAGCTTCGCGAGTCCCTTGTGGTCGGACAGACTCACCGACCATCGTTCGGCGAGCACGTCGGCGCACATGAAGCCCATGTTGTGTCGCGTGCCTTCATACTTCGATCCGGGATTGCCCAGTCCTACGATCAGCCAGAAATCGGATGCCATCATTCCCCCTGTCAGTTGCCGTCGGTCGTGTCTTCGGTCGAGTCCGCCGCGTTGTCGTCGGCGTGTGTGTCAAGATTCCTGTACCAGTACGCCACGTCGAGCAGACGCGTGCCGTTGCAGCATGCGGCAGGCAGGTACCCATAGCGTTCGAAACCGAACTTGTGCATGAGCGCGGTGGAGCCGACGTTGTCGGCGAACACCACGCATACGGCGATGCGGAACCCGATGCGGGTCGCCGCCTTGACCAGCCAGTCGACCAGCATGGTGCCGAGCCCCTGCCGTGCATACGCCTTGTCCACGTAGTAGCTGAATTCGGTGATATCGGAGTATCCCGCGCGGGCATGGTATTTCGACAGTGACGCGAATCCGGCGACCTTGCCATCGACCTCGATGACGACGACCGGATACTGGTTGCGTGGATTGTGCGAGTACACCCATTCACGCCGCTGGTCGAGATTACGCGGGGTGAGATCGGCGGTGCTGCCGCCGACGACGACCGCCATGTTGTAGATGCGGGTGATATCGCTCAGATCATCGTCCACGGCGTCGCGGATCACGATGGTCCGACCATGGGAATACGTAGTGGAATAGGTCTCATTCAATAACTGCACGGCAATAGTGTATACCGGTGCCGGAAAACACGGCGAGGGGCCCGTACCGTATCGTGGCACGGGCCCCTCGCCGATGTTCGAAGCGGTGCGGCCGCTCAGGACCGCATCACATTCCGGTCATCATCACTGGCCGGACAGCTGCATGGCCTTGTTCAGGGAGTCCTGCAGCTTCTTCTGGGCCTCGCCGTAGGCGCTCCAGTCACCGTTCTTCATGGCGGTGTCGGAATCCTGCAGGGCCTGACCGGCGTCCTTGAGCGCCTGCTGGAGCTCGGGGGACATCGTGGTCGTGCCGGACGACTGGTCACCGGCGGTGCCGGATGTGTCGGACTTGCCGGAATCCGTGGTGCCGTTCTGCTGTCCGGAGGCAGGAGTCGAGGAGGTTCCCTTGGATGCGTCGCCCGCCGCGGCACCCGAATCACCGCCGAACACCTGGTCCAGCGCCTCATCGAGGGTGTCGGCGAATCCGACCTGATCACCGAACGCCACGAGCACCTTCTTCAGCAGCGGGTAGCTGGTGGAACCGCTCGACTTGACATACACCGGCTGCACGTAGACGAGTCCGCCACCGAGAGGCAGGGTGAGCAGGTTGCCACGCTCCACATTGGTGGAACCGGATTCGAGCAGGTTGAGTTCCTTGGACACGTCGGCGTTGGCGTTGAAGTTGTTCTGCGCCTGTCCAGGACCCGGTACGTTGGTGTTCTTCGGCAGTTCCAGCAGCCTCAGCGTGCCATAGTTCTTGCCGATCACGCCCTTCTCGTTGCCTGCATCCGAGTCGACGGACAGGAATCCGGTGAGGATCTCCCTGGTGGACGAGCCGGCAGGAATGTAGGTGGAGGTGAGCGAGAACGTGGGCTCCTTGGTTCCCGGAGTCTGCATGGTCAGGTAGTACGGGGGCTGCTTGATGCCGGCGTCCTGATCCTTCTTCGGCTCGGTCGGGTCGGTGGGCGTCTGCCAGAAGTCCTCGCCCGAGAAGAATTGGTTGGCGCTCGTGACGTGATACTGGGCCAGCAGCGAGCGCTGCACCTTGAACAGGCTCTCCGGGTAGCGCATGTGGCTCATCAGATCGCCGCTGATCTCGGAGATCGGCTTGTACTGGTTGGGGAAGATGCTCTCCCATGCCTTGAGTACCGGATCTTCGGTATCCCACGCGTACAGGCTGACCGAACCGTCATAGGCGTCGACCACGGCCTTGACCGAGTTGCGGATGTAGTTGGCCTCCTGGGAGCCGAGTCCCTTGACGGTGTTGGACGTTTCGGTCAGGGAGTCGGCGGTGGCCGCGCCCAGATCGGTTTTCTGCGAGTAGGGGTAGGCGTCGGAGGTGGTGTAGCCATCGACGATCCACTTGACGCGACCGTCCACGACGGCCGGGTAGACGCGACCGTCGAGCGTGAGGTAGGGGGCCACCTTGGCCACGCGGGTCTGCGGATCACGATCGTAGAGGATCTGCGATTCGTTGTTCACTCGGTCGGAGAACAGGATCTGGTCCGAACCGAAGCGGATCGCGTACAGGATGCGCGTGAACAGGTTGCCGATGCGCGGACCGCCCTCGCCCGTGAACGTCGTGGTCGCTCCCTGGGATCCCGTCGGGTAGTCGAACTCCCATGAGGCCGTGCCCTTGGGGGCTCCCACGATCGAGTAGTCGGGAGAGTTCGGCGAGAAGTAGATGCGCGGTTCGTAGTGCTGGGATTCGGTGAGCTTGCCCTGGGTGGGCACGCCGTATTCGAAGAACTCGGGCTGGCCGTCGGCGGTGACCTTGTTGCCGTAGGCGGCGACGACACCGTAGCCGTGCGTGTAGACGGTGTGGTCGTTCACCCAGTTGCGGTTGTCGTTGCCGGCGAGGTTGATGTCACGTACGCCGATGACCGTGTCCTGGCTCACGCCGTCGATCTCGTACTTGTCCACCGCAAGCGTGTCGGCGAAGGTGTAGTACTGCTTGGACTGCTGCAGCTGCTTGAACGTCGGGGAGACGACCTGCGGATCAAGCAGTCGGATCTGCGCGGTGGATTCGGCATCGGACGCCAGTGCGCCGGATTCGCCGGCGGTGGTGGCGTCGTACTTCTCCACCTTGATGTTGCCCAGTCCATACGCCTTGGTGGTGGCGTCGATGTTGCGCTGGATGTATGTGGATTCCAGCTCCTGCGCGTTCGGGTTCACCTTGAAACGCTGCAGCAGCACCGGGTAGACGACGGTGAGCAGCATGGAGGCGACGACCACGACGGCAACGGCGACCACGGGAGTGCGCCATGCCCTGAGCGCCTCGCCGGCGGATGTGGCGGGTGTGGCGTTGCTCAGCGACTTGGTGAGCATGATCCACACGCCGAGCACCACGCCGAGCAGCGCGATGAGTACGGACATGACGATGGTGACAGGGATGGTGGCGTGCACCGAGGCGTAGGCCGCGCCGGTGATGCGATCACCCTGTTCGGTAAGCGTGGAGAACACGCCAAGGCCCATGCGGGCTGCCCAGGCGAGGAAGAACAGGATCAGCCAGATGCCGATCTGTCGACGGGCACGCTTGGTCATGTCGAAGATGGAACGGCCCTGCGTCGGCATGGTCAGGCGGATGCCACCCATGAGCACATGCGTGATGACGGAGAATACCAGACCCATGGCGAGCAGCGTGAACACTGCCATGACCACGAGTTTGAGACCGGGCAGGACGAACACGTAGAATCCGGTGTCCAGACCGAACTGCGGGTCCGTGGAGCCGAACGACTGGTTATGGAACAGCAGGAGCACCTCGGCCCAGTTGGCGTTAAATTGGGCACCGAACACCAGACCGACCAGCAGGGAGATGATGAACGCGACGCGTCGGGCCAGCTTGGAGCCGACGCCGGGCTCGATCTCCATCACACCATCCCGGACTCGGATCTTGCTGCCGTCCTCAAAATCCGGGCGCGTGCGGATGGCGAGCAACGCGGACACATAGGCCACCAATGCCACGAGGATCGCATACGCCACCCACAGGCCGATACGGACACCGTAGGTGGTCCAGATCACGCTGGAGAAGCCCAGCTGCGTGTACCACATGACCTCGGTGATGAATTGCGACAGTCCGAAGACAAGGCCGACGACGACCAGCAGGGCCACCACCACGCCGATGAAGATCTTGTTGCCACGGCTCATGCCCGTCGGGGAGCCGCCTGACGCCGCACGCGGGATGCGGGGAAAGTTCGGGGGGACGTTGCCTCGCCCGGGACCGGAGGAGCCGCGATGTTCCTCGTGGCTCTCGTCACCGTCGACGGTCACATTGAGGATCGTGGGATCATCATCGTCCCGTCCTCGTGATCCACGTCGACCGTTGCGGGGGTCGAAGGGGTCGGGGAAACCAAACATATCAAATAAAGACATGCATCCACCTTACCGTAGACCGGTAAACGAGTGGGAAAACATGGAAAACCGACTGCGAAAACGCTTGCGCCATTGGCCGACGACGGATTTCGTTCACGGCGAAATCATCGGGGGCGACGATGCGATCCGTTCCAGTCGACATCGCCTTCGGCATCGTCTATTCGATGAGCACGGGCGTATTGTCGGGCAGCTGCTCATACAGCCACTTCGCATCGGCGACGGTCAGTCTCACGCATCCGTGCGATGCCGGAACGCCGAGTTTCTCCGCCTCGGAGACGATGTACTCGCCGTTGCTGTCGGTGGGTACGGTGTGGAAGAGATACTCGCCGTAGTTGGCCCATGACACCCAGTATCGGGCGCCCATGTTCTCCTCACCGTTGAAGAAGTCCTCGCCGCGGTTCTGCACGTTGTAACTGCCGGTGGGCGTGGAACCGTCCATGCCCGTGGAGCAGATCATCGTATAGACGACCCTATCACCACTGCGGATATAGACCTTCTGGTCGGCGATCGATACGCGGATGTTGAGATCATCCACTTTGGTGAGATCGACGTAGTCGCCCCCGCTGGGGAGCATCCAGGACGGGTCGGAGGATGTGGCGGTGGCGCTTGACGCTGCCGGTACCGCGGAGGCTCGCTTGGTCGAGGATCCCGTCGAGGAACCATTCTCGACCGTCGTCGAGGATTCCTTCGAATCCGCGGCCACCACAGACTGGGATTGATCGTTCATGAACGCGGCAGACCCCTTGGGCACGATCACGCACAGCGACGCCGTGACGAACACCACGCAGGATACGATCAGCACGCGAGTCGGCTTGTCGAACAGACGCAGGAAGGAGACGATCATTGCAAATACGTTGAGACGAAACGCGTGCGCCCTGCGTCGCCGTTCGTTGTTGGATGTCGCCATATCTCACCTCACTCGTCCGTTGCCATATGCGGTCACTCATCATAGTGATTCCCATACCGGCATGCCATCAGAGTCCGCGACCCGTGAACGAGTCCGGCGGGACGACCGGCACACCACCCCAACCCGGAACAGGTGTCATGCGGAATCACCGTCATACAGGGTAGCACCCGTGACTGCAAGAAATCACAAGACGCCCTTTGGAGCCGGAACGTGCTATCAAGGAACATATGACGCATCAGCGATCCCTGTCCGTACTCATCCGCCGAACCGCCGTCCTTGCGACCACCGTCTCCCTGCTCTTCGCCACGGCGGGATGCTCCATGCCACTGTTCGCCAGTGGCGCCGACCCCACCCCGGCAGCATCGGCACCGGCCACCACCAAGACCGCACTGAATGACGGCCAGAACAATGACAGCGACTCCCCGAACGCCGACAACGAAACCAAGACCGAGGCCCCGGCTCCCAATGCGCAGGACAAGGCGAAGCAACTGCTGTCCGGCATGAGTCTGGAACAGAAGGTCGGGCAGCTGATAATGGTGCCGCTCTTCGCCGGCAACAGGGCATCGGACGTGCAAAGCCTGGTGCAGAAGAACCATGTGGGATCGGTGCTATTGCTGGGCAACTGGAAGAACGGCACCACCGCTGTGGCACAGGTATCCTCGACGCTGCAGGGATACACGTCGGACGGCATCGGCCTGCTGATCTGCGCGGATCAGGAGGGCGGCCAGGTCCAGCACCTGACCGGTGCCGGGTTCGACACCATGCCCTCCGCGGTGAAGCAGGGGCAGATGAGCGTGGAGGATCTGCGCGCAGCGGCAAAGACATGGGGGTCACAGCTCAAATCCGCTGGCGTGAACGTGGATCTGGCTCCGGTGGCCGGCACCGTGCAGACGCAAAGCCGATCCCAAAACGCGCCCATCGGAGCGCTCAACCGTGATTTCGGCCTCGATGCGTCCGGCAATGGTCAGCATGCGGCCGCGTTCGTCAATGGCATGCGTGACGCGGGTGTGATGAGCTCGGTCAAGCACTTCCCCGGTCTTGGCGGCGTGACCGGCAATACGGATTTCACCGATTCGGGCATCACCGACACGACCACCACCCTGAACAGCGGCCAGATCGAAGGTTTCCATCAGGCGCTGCAGTCCAATCCCGACATGGTGATGATGTCGCTGGCGACCTATTCGCAGATCGATCCGGAGGAGCCGGCGGCGTTCTCCTCGAAGATCCTCAACGACTATCTGCGCGGCACGCTGGGCTATCAGGGCGTGGTCACCTCGGATTCCATGTCGGCGGCGGCGCTTGGATCCATTCCAACCAATGAGCTTGGCGTGCGGTTCGTGTCGGCGGGAGGCGATCTGATCTGCATCGGGGCGAATGAGTATGTGCGTCCGATCCTCACCGGTCTGGTGCAGAAGGCCCAGTCCGATCCCTCCTTCGCCCAGCAGGTGGATCAGGCAGCGTTGCGCGTGCTCACATTGAAGGTCAACGCCGGTCTGGCCGGCTGATGATAGCCCGCCTTCGTCCGCGGTTGTCCGCGGTTCCGCAGCGCTTCATGGTGAAGGCGGGCTATCATCGAACTATGTTGCCAGCAGAACGAATGAGCGCGGTGGCATTCGCCGCGAAGAACTGTGCCCTGGAATCGATGACGATCAGCAGGGCCGCCATGCAAGCAGCCCGGGACTACGAATCGGGCAGGATCCACCTTGACGAGTTCGTGACGGCATGCTCGCCGTCCGACGCAGCACAGGCCGATCCCGGAAACACGCAGAGCATCCAGGATCTGGGAGACGCCGTGTTCGCACGGATCGTCCTGTTCGCCGCACGACCGGCATCCGGCGGGGGTCTGGGCGAGCTCCGGTCCATTCACGGCACGCTGTTCGGCGGAGTGCGGTCGGACGCCGGAGGTATCCGCACGCATGACACGACAAGTTCGACATCCGCCGGCGGTCTCGGTGCCAGTCCAGCGGCGTTCTTCCCGGCGGCCCTGCTGGAGACCGGGGCCGCGAACATCACCTCGGAGCTGGCCGAGGCACGTGATCTCAAATGCCTTGACCGTCCGGTCTTTGTGACGAAACTCGCCCACTTCTATGACGAACTGGGATACCTACACCCCTTCCCCTATGGCAATGCGATGACGTTGCGCATCTTCGTATCCCGTCTGGCGCATTCCGCCGGCTGGGATCTTGACTGGGAGCCGGTGACCCGCGAGCGCTATCGGGATGCGAAACTGCGCGCCTACAACGGAGACCTGTCGGGATTTGCCGGCATGTTTGACGCGATCACTCGTCCGGCGAATCCGACTCGCGTATTTCTTATCGCCGGATGGGATCAGGGCCCGGCGCACTGATCCCGTCGGCGCTCGCGCTCGCATCCGTATCGTCGTCGGATTTGCGCCGTTTGCGCTTCGGCAGGTGCAGTTCGGACAGCAGAATCGCACAGAAGATCAGCGCGAATCCGATGATCACGGCCACGGTCAGTCGTTCTCCGTAGAAGATGACGGAGACGAGCACGCCGAACAGGCTTTCCGTGCTGAGGATGATCGACGCCTGCGAGGTTGGCACGTATCGGATGGCTACGGTCTGGAAGATCTGTGCGATGATCGTCGAGCCGATGACCAGATAGGCCAGTCCGGCGATGATCTTCCAGCTGGCCCATGACGGTTCCGGCGAGGATTCGGTCAGGATCGCGCCGCCGAGGAACAGCAGCGTGGTGAACACGAATTCCATGAACATCAGCGCCACGGGATCGAATTTCTTGGCCATGAATCCCACCGCGACCAGATTCGCGGCGAAGAAGAACGCGCCCACGATCGTCACCGCGTCTCCGAAGCTGACGGACAGCAGTCCGGATGCCGCCCCCTCGCTCAGGGATACGAATCCGATGCCGATGATGCAGACGAATGCGGCCGCCATATGCTGCCAGTTCGGCCTGCGACGGGTGATCGCCCAGATGAGGAACGGGACCATCACGCAGTAGGTGTCGGTGAGGAACGAGTTACGCCCCGGGGCGATGGTCTTGAGTCCGGCGAGCTGGAACATGAATCCCAGCCAGTAGGTGATCGCCAGGATCAGGCCGGGCACGATCAGTCGTCGCAGGTCGATCTTCCGAAGTTTCGGCAGGAAGATCAGACCCATCAGTATGGCCGCCGCCCCCAGTCGGAACGTCATCATCCACTGTGTGGGCACGGTCGTCTGGATGAATTTGAGAATCGTGTAACCGGAGCCCCATACGGCGGCATTCGTCAGCAGCATCAGGCGGGCCAGTGATGGCGAAATGCCACGGGACCCATCATTCGCGTGCAGAACCCTGTCCGTCATTGTCGCTCCCGCCAGTCTCGGAGTCGCGTATGCAACGTGGCCCTCTGTCGATCAAACCGAGGCGATTATATCGGATCATGAACGGTCGTGTTCGCCGGCGAGTCCACCGTGACACGCGGTATCGGTTGCGTTCATGCAGTGTGTCGAACCACTATATATGAAGGGGACGGGACGTCACTTCACAGCATGGAACAGGAGGCTTCCCATGGCCGCTGCGAATCATATGGATCCCACGACAGATCACGCGACAAACCACACGCACGATGCGAACGGCGCAGTACACGATACGCAATCATATGATGACGATGGGCGTTCGCCGTTGCATTGTCCTCTGCCGACGCATCCGATGCCGGACTGGGTGCGGTACGGCATCTGGTGGCACATCTATCCGCTGGGGTTCGTCGGGGCGGAGATCCGTCCAACCGGCGAGCGTACATTCCGCGGCCGGGGCCTCGACGCACTGATCGACTGGCTGGACTATGCCCGCGATCTTGGTGTGTCGGGACTGCTGCTCGGCCCGATCTTCGAATCCTCGTCGCACGGTTATGACACGTTGGACCATATGCATGTGGATGTGCGGCTTGGCGGCGATCAGGCGTTCGATAGACTCGCCGAAGCCTGCCGGAACAAGGGACTGCAGTTGGTGCTCGACGGCGTGTTCAACCATGTAGGACGCGATCATCCCGCCGTGCGCGCCGCATTGGAGGGGGATTCCGCCAGCCCGTGGGCGGGATTGGTCCGCACGACGCCCGGCCCGGACGGGCAGCCCACCCTTGCGGTGTTCGAGGGGCATGATCGTCTGGTTGATCTGGATCACTCATCTCCCGTGACGGCGGCCTATGTGACGACGGTGATGAACCACTGGCTGGATCGAGGGACGTCCGGATGGCGTCTTGATGCCGCGTACGCCACGGATCCGTCGTTCTGGACGAAGGTGCTGCCGCAGGTGAAGCAGTCCCATCCGTATTCATGGATCTTCGGCGAGGTGATTCACGGCGACTATGCGCGGATCGTGACCGAGTCGACGATGGACTCGGTGACCGAATACGAGTTGTGGAAGGCCGTGTGGTCGAGTCTGCAGACCAGGAACTTCTTCGAACTGGATTGGACGCTGCACCGCCATAACGGATTCCTTGACGCATTCGTGCCGCAGACGTTCATTGGCAACCACGATGTAACGCGTATCGCCAGCAGAATCGGCGCAGACAAGGCGGTGCTTGCGCTGGCCATACTGATGACGGTCGGTGGCGTACCCAGCATCTATTACGGCGACGAGCAGGGGTATACGGGCATCAAGGAGGAACGGCTGGGCGGTGATGACGAGATCCGCCCGGCATTCCCGCACTCCCCCGACGAACTGTCCCCGCTGGGTGCGCCGATCTACCGCGCGCATCAGGATCTGATCGGATTGCGCCGTCGGAACCCCTGGCTGGTCGAGGCGCGTACGGAGACGCTGACGCTGACGAACGAGCATTACACGTATCGTTCCGTCTCCGCCGACGGCACGCATGCGCTCACGGTGGATCTTGACGTGTCCGGCACGCCTCGGGTGACGATCACCGACGAGGATGGAGGGACACTGTACCGCAACACGGATCGCTGACGCGGATCGCCGCCAAGCAGGCAACGGCCATATCACAACGATCACAACGGCGGAGGCGATATCGACGGTCATTGTTCAGCCGTCGATATCGCCTCCGCCATGTTGGTCAGAACTCATAACTCATAACGCCATGTCGGTCAAGGCGATGCGACCTACTTGGCGTATTGGTCGAGGTGGTGATCCACGGCGTGGACCACGTCCACCAGATCGCCGTTGCTGAGCAGCGGGCGCTGGAATTCACGCCACGGCTCCACCTTCACCTCCCAGCGTCCCGTCTCCTCGTTGAACACGGGACGAGCGGTCTGCTCCCAGCGCACTCGCTGCGAGGTGCGGCCGGTGCTGGGATCGCGACGTGAGTAATGCAGGCAGGTGCAGTTGGTGATCGTCCATGCGTCATCGGACGTACGGCGAAGGAACTCCTCGTCGGAGATGTCCTCCAAGGTGAGCATCAGCGCGAGCATGAAGTCGCCGTGGGTCACCGCCACCACGGATTCCGCCTCGGCACGGCGGTTGAGCGAGGTGAGCAGATTGTGCACGCGGTCCTCCGCCACGTCGGCGATGGACTCGCCTGCCGGCGGACGCCAGTAGAGCGGATCGGTGCGCTTGAACATCCAGTTGCGCGAGTAGTTCGTACGGAACTCATCCTGGGTGATGGTGTTGATCTCACCCCAGGAACGTTCGCGCAGCACGCGGGTCTCCTCCCACTTGGCCTTGGGCAGCGCCATCGTAGCCGCCGTCTCGCGTGTACGCACATACGGCGAGACCAGATACCGATCGAACAGGGGCTGCTGGGAGACCAGCCAGCGTCCTATGCAATCCGCCTGCTTGCGACCGGTGGAGGTGAGCCTCCACGAACGGTCGGGCACCGTCACGTTGTCCTGCGTGTACAGGGAGTTGTCGCCCTGTTCCCCGGCCTTGACGATCACGTTCGCCTCGGATTCCCCGTGGCGGATCACATACAAATCCAACGGCATTCCCATACTTGCCGTTCCTCCATTCACTTCGTCGAGAATCTCGAATGTTCTCTTCACGCTAGTCGATGGGCACCCGCGACACCCACGCAATCGCAGGGTTGACCAAGAATTCATGTTCCGGCCAGACGGCGGACAAACGACGTTCAGTCTTCGCATGCCTCGGAAATGTCCGTGAAAAACTATTGTGCAATCGGACGTTCCCCGTTACATTGGTGACGGTCACACATTGGGGACAGTCAACGGGAACGAGGATCATGACGCATCAGGGCAACGACACGAACATCACGACCGCATCCGTCGATTCGGCTGGCAACACGACGATGGCAGCGAAGGCGGCAAGACTGTCCGTGCCGGATCTCATCACGATCGGTGTGTTCACGGCACTGTACTTCGTGTTGGTGGCGGTTGCCACGCTGATCAGCACAGTGGCGTTCGTCGGGTTCGCCTCGATCTTTCTCCCCGCCATCGCCGCACTCATCTCCGGCTGCGTGTACATGCTGCTCGCGACCAAGGTGCGCAAATTCGGCGCGATCACGGTGATGGGCGCCGTGATCGGCCTGTTCCTGTTCGTCTCCGGGCATTTCGTCCTGTCGTTCATCGCCAGCATCGTCTTTCCCGTGATCGCCGATCTGATCGCCCGCGCCGGCTCGTACAGAAGCCGCACCGGCCTGCTGGCCAGCTACGTGGTGTTCTCGTACGGTCTCACCGGGCCGATCCTGCCGCTGTGGTTCATGAAGGACGCCTACGTGGCCAGCCTTCAGGCCCGCGGCAAGGATGCCGCCTACATCGACGGCGTGTTCTCGCACATCAACATGGGCACGTTCGCGATCGCCATGATCGCCATCGTCGTGTGTGCGCTGGTCGGCGGCTGGTTCGGTCAGCGCGTGCTCCGCAGGCATTTCGTCAAGGCCGGAATCGTCTGACCGATGACACCGACGACGGCGAATCCCCTCGCATTGGATCCGCGCGCCAAGCTGTTCATGCTGCTGCTGGCGAATCTTCTGCTTTTCTTCCATGTGCATACGCATACCGAGATCATGCTGGTGGCATTGGTGCTGATGCCCATGCTGGCCGCCGGGCGATGGCGCATGACGCTACGGCTTGGACTCTTCTATGCGATGCTGGTGGCCGTCAGCTATCTGGTGCCGGCTGATTCGACGAATCCCTGGCTGCATGGTCTGGCGCTGGTGGCGGTGGGATTGCGGATGATGCTGCCGTGCTTCATCACCGGCGCGTATGCGTTCGCCACCACGCGCGCCAGCGAGTTCGTGTGCGCGATGCGACGCATGCACGTGCCGGAGGCGATCGTGATCCCGTGCATGGTGGTGATCCGCTTCTTTCCCACGATCCTCCAGGACTATCGGCAGATCCGCGCCGCCATGGCATTGCGGGGCATTGCCGTCGGCAGGTTCGCGCTCGTCCGTCATCCGATGCAGTCGTTGGAGTATGTGCTCGTTCCGCTGCTCATGAACGCGAACAATGTGGCCCAGGACCTGTCCGTCGCCGCACTGACCAAGGGGCTGGGACGTTCCGGAACCCATACGTCGCTGACCGAAATCCGCATGAGACCGGTCGACTGGCTTGCCATGGCCGTATGCGCCGCGCCGGTCGCGCTTGACATCGCAGGAGTACTATGACCGACGGCATCATCGAAACCGAACATGTCACCTTCCGTTATGGTGGTGCAAGCACCGCTGACACAGTCGCAGCCAGCAACGCCCTGCACGACGTCTCACTGCACGTCTCCCCCGGCGAATGCGTAATGCTGTGCGGTCGCAGCGGCTGCGGAAAGACCTCCTACACCCGTCTGGTCAACGGACTGATCCCCACGTTCTTCTCGGGATCACTGACCGGCGAACATCATACGGCGGGATTGGGCGCGGGTGCTCCGATCGACGCATTCACGCCGCTGGTCGGCAGCGTGTTCCAAAACCCCAAGACCCAGTACTTCAACGCCGATGCCACGTCGGAGCTTGCATTCCCGTGCGAGAACATGGGCATGCCCTCCGATGAGATCCGGCGTCGCATGGCCGACACGGTGCACCGGTTCGGCATCGAACAACTGCTCAACCGCAGTGTGTTCCGTCTGTCCGGCGGGCAGAAACAGCGTCTTGCCGTGGTGGTCGCCACGATGCTGCATCCACCGGTCATGGTGCTGGATGAGCCGACCAGTAATCTCGACGCCCGCTCGATCGACGAACTGCATGACATGATCGCACGACTCAAGCGGTCCGGCACGACCGTACTGATCGCCGAACACCGTCTGGCATGGTGTCGCGATATCGCCGATCGATTCGTCGTATTCGAACAGGGACGTGTGATCGGCGACTATCCCGCACACGACTTCCTTGC
Source organism: Bifidobacterium tissieri (assembly GCF_002259645.1). Classification (GTDB taxonomy): domain Bacteria; phylum Actinomycetota; class Actinomycetes; order Actinomycetales; family Bifidobacteriaceae; genus Galliscardovia; species Galliscardovia tissieri. The sequence goes on along the minus strand of NZ_MWWV01000006.1, from coordinate 209,315 downwards.
ACTTTCACCAGAGACGATCGCCAGCATGGGCCTGCGCGCCTTGGATCTGTGCCGATACCGGACCATCGTGGAGGCGAAGCGTCAACGACCACAAACGCGGTTGGAGGGCACCGGCAACGGCATGGGTGATGGCACCGAAGACCCCGAAGCGGAGGGCGCCGGCACCACCCCCGTCCTGCGCACACGCATGCTGCGCATCGGGTACGGCAGGAGACGCGGGCTCGGGACGCTTGTCCGCACCAACCGTCGCTCGTCACGCGGCGAATTCCTTCGTGACGTCCCCGATCTGGCGCTGCGAGCCGGACGGGTTACGGCGCTGATGGGCGCCAACGGCACCGGAAAAAGCACGCTGGTACGTACCCTGTGCGGTCTGCTCCGTCCGATCTGCGGCAGCATCCTGTGGAACGGGAAACCGGTGAAGGCGCACACGCTGACGGCCAAGGCGTTTCTGGTGATGCAGGATGTGAACTATCAGCTGTTCGCCGACAGTGTGCGGGAGGAGGTCATGCTCGGTTTCGCCGAGACGGCCGGTGACGACGCCACGGCACGCAAGCGTTGTGACCGCATCCTGCACGATCTGGATCTCGACGCCCTCGCCGAGCGGCATCCAATGAGCCTGTCGGGCGGGGAGAAGCAACGCACGGCCATCGCATCGGCGCTCATGTGCGGCAAGGAGCTGATCGTGCTCGACGAGCCGACCAGCGGACTCGACCGTTTCCACATGCGTCAGGTGGGGCTGCTGCTGCAACGGCTGAAACGCGATGGCAGGATCGTGGTCGTCGTCACGCATGACGAGGAACTGGCCGCCGACTGGTGCGACGACGTGATCGATCTGGACCCGCCGACCGACGACGTCATCATCGCCGAATGACCCTGCCGATTTGACGAATCGGGACGATTCCATCACAATGCGTTGAGTATTTTTTCGAAACCACTCAACCACCACGGGAGGATCGTCCTCATGACGGACACACGGAACGCGACAACGGGCGCCACGGCATTGAACGGGCGCAACCGCATACTAGCCACGTTCACGTTCTTCTCCATGTTCTTTGGAGCCGGCAACCTGATATTCCCCCCGTTCGTGGGAGCACAGGCCGGTGACCGTACGATGCTCGCCTCGATCGGATTCATCGTGTCGGCGGTGGGTCTGCCCATCCTCGGCGTGGTGGCGGTGTCGTTCGCCGGCGGATTCGAACGGCTGGCGAACCGCGTGTCGAACCGATTCGCACTCATTCTGGGTCTGGCGATCATCCTGACCATCGGACCGTGCTTCGCGATCCCCCGCACGGCGACCACATCATTCGAAATGGCGATCGTACCGTTCACGCCCACGCTGCCGACCGATCTCACGCAGTTCGCGTATTCTCTGGTGTTCTTCGCGGTGTCGTACCTGCTTTCCCAGCATCCGGAGAAACTGTCGAAGACACTGGGCAAGTTCATGGGCCCGCTGCTGCTCATCCTGATCGCTATCCTGTTCGTCTTCTGCGTGATACGGCATCCGGGCGGATTCGCCGCCCCCATGGGCGACTACGCCAACGGCCAGATGGCACGCGGATTCCTCGATGGATACCAGACGATGGATCTCCTCGCTGCCCTGTACTTCGGCATCGTGATCTCGGCGAACGTGCGATCGATGGGTGTGGACGACGAATCGCAGGTACGCCGCGAGACCGCGCTCGCCGGCGTGGGCACCGGTCTGCTGCTCATCGTGATCTACGGCGTACTGGCCTATATGGGTGCGGTGTCCGGGTCGATTGCCTCGATCGACCCCTCGCATGACACGGGAGCGACGGTGCTGACGAATCTGACGTCCGCCATGTTCGGCCCGTTCGGCACCGCATTCGTCGGTCTGGTGTTCATCATCGCCTGTCTCAACGTATGCACCGGTCTGATCTCCACCTGCGGCACGTATTTCCAGAACCACTTCCCCGTCGTGGCCGGCCGTCGCATGAACTATCGCCGTTGGGGCGCGGTGTTCACGGTGTTCAGCTTCGTGGTGTCGAACGCCGGTCTGAGCATGATCATCAAGGTGTCGGTGCCGGTGCTGTCGGCCTTGTATCCGATCGCCATCGTACTGGTGGCGCTGTCGATGATCGATCGTGTGTTCTCGTCGCGGTTCCCGCGTGTGTATTTCTGGACGGTGCTGCTGACGGGGATCGCCGCAGCCCTGCACTGCGTGTCGAGTCTGGTCGCCGTGTTCGGAGGCTCACTGCCATGGCTGGACACCACGCTGGCGTTGCTGCCCTTTGCCGACGCCCAGCTCGGATGGCTCTGCCCCGCGCTTGTCGGCATGATCGTGGGCGTGATCGACAGCCGGCTATCGTTGGACGGCAGGCCGCCCAACGATAGCCGGCACCGCGGCCGCCGGCGTCACTATCGGTAAATCATTATCGGTAATTGCGTTCGATCAGAATGTCGGAGACGGTCAGATTCGCGTCGTTGACAAGATTGAACAGGATCACTTCGGCCAGTTCCGCGGCGTTCATGAACGAATGCTGCTTCTCCAGCGAAACGTAGTCGTGGCTGTCCCGGTAGAAGTCCGTGTCAATTCCGCCGGGATAGACGCCTACGACCTTCACGCTGGACCCTTTGTATGCCACCTTGAGGCTTTGCGTATATCCCTTCTCCCCCCACTTGGTGGCGCAGTACACGGATTCGTTCGCGTTGCCGCGCGTCGCGGCGGTGCTCATTACGTTGGCGATCTTGAGATCCTGTTCGCCGGTGGCCTTGAGGGTCTCCACGCTCCACAGGATCATGCCCTTAAGACCTTTGAGGCATTTGTCCACGTCGGCGGCCTCATACGCCGTCGGCTTCTTGAACGAGGGCTGACCGGCGTTGTTGATCAGCAGATCGATGTGACCGATCTTCGCGATTTCCGCTACGGACGCCTTCACGAACAGCTCATCCGACACGTCCCCCACGAATCCTCGGTAGGTGTCGGCCGGGAACTGGCGAGATAATTCGATCTGTCGTTCCTCGTTGAAATCGATGCCAGCCACGAACCAGCCCTTGTCGATCAACTGCCGGGCCAGCTCGTAGCCCAGACCCAGTGCGCTACCGGTGACGATGGCGAGTTTCCTGCCGGATTGTGTGCTCATAGTGGGACTCCCGTCGTGTTGTGAGAACGCCGGAGGACCGTAATCCGACCCGACGCGTAGTGGTTGTCATATCCGATCATACCGCCTCAAAACCGCATGATGTCAATCGTTTGATGAATGCGTGTCCCCGCCTGCCTGTGGGCAGTCCACGATCTGATCATCAGTAGTTACCACCGTGGGCGTCATGGGTATGCTCGCAAATATCCTAACGGAATCCTAACACCCTTGAGATCGCGTTGGAGGCTGTCATGACCATCGCAGGAACATCCGCCGTCACCCTGATACTCGTGCTCGTCGCTGGCATCGGGGCGGGGTTTGTCGGCTATGCGGTGGGCGCGTCCTCTCTGGTCTCCTATCCGGCACTGCTGGCCATCGGTGTGCCTCCGGTGCTGGCGAACACCACGAACACCGTGGGCGTGATGGGAACCGGCGTTGGCGGTTGTCTTTCCGCACGCAAGGAACTGCATGGCCATCGCACACGCGTAATCATCTACGCATGCATCGGCATCGTCGGCGGCGTGGCCGGTGGAATGCTGCTACTCGAGCTTCCCGCGGTTGTGTTCGAATATCTGGTTCCGCCATTGATCCTGTTCAGTGCGCTGATCATCGCGCTCAACCCGAAGGAACGGGCACATGCCCGGGACTCGGTAGGCCGTGCGCTTGGTCCGCAGTCCGTGCAGGCGAGGGAATCCATCCAACGCGAACTGGACAGGCCCAAGGACGATGTACATAAGGATCCACGGTGGATGTGGCTGGGCGTCAGCTTCGTCGGCATCTACAGCGGCTATTTCGGCGCAGGCGCGGGAACGCTTGCCCTGGCGATGCTCGATCTGGGCCATATCGGACGATTCCATGAGATCAACGCACTGAAGACCGTGATCGGATTCGGCGCAAACATTACCGCGTCGGCGATGTTCATCGTGCGCGGTTCGGTCAACTGGCCGTTCGCGATCGCACTGTGTGCCGGATGTTTCATCGGCAGCTACATCGCCCCGCCGATCACCCGTCGCATTCCCGCGAACATCATGCGCGCCGCAGCCGTGCTCGCCGGTGTGACGCTTGCCGTCAAGCTCGGCTGGAATACGTATCTGTGATCAGGATTCCATCCGATAGAGATATAGCGTCATGGCCACGATGCCTGTCGTTATTTGACGCGAGTGATCAGGTTTCCCTTGACCATGAACCCCTTGCGGGCCATGTCGATCATGGGCTGGTCGAATTTGCTGTCGGTGTAGAACTCGTCAATTACCGCATCCGCGCCCAGCACTTCACGCAGACGCTTCGGCTTGTTCGTATTGAAATTGAGGTAGGTGACCTCCAGCGTGGCGGGATTGATGGTCGACGCGATCAGACGACCAACGCCCAGACGACGGCAGGCCTCCCCCACGGTCACATCAAACGACGCGGTGAGAATCACGTCATCCGGGCGAGGCACATACCACGGCTTGATGCGATGCATGTTGCGGTCCCAGAACGCACTGACCAGCGACCTCAGTCCGCCAGTGAGCGACTCCCGTTCGATCGTGGACGCGTCACTTGCCAGCACATCGTCCCCCAGGCCCGCATTTTCCGCGTGCAGCAGCGGATTCATCCGAATGCCGTCGATTCTCCGGGAGCCGGCTAGATCCTTGAGATAGCCTTTGGCGACTTTGCCTACGCCGCGTTCCATCTGTTCAAGAGTGGCGCGACCAAGCTTGTATTTGATGGCGTATCGCAATACGGGTGCGATATGGCGGAACACCTTGGGATCATAGCGGGCGCTGAACAGATACAGGTCGAACAGGCTTTCACCGTCGTAGATCGTGCCGTCAAAATCAAACACCCGCATAATTCGCTCTCCCCAGTACCACTCGGTTCCAGTGTAAGTAAGATTATGCTAAATACGTTCAGAAAACGCTAAGAATGATGCGCCTCCAATGAAATCGCCCCGCTGTTGTTCACTGATTGACGTATCCACACGCTGCTTCACCTGATCCACGCCGGTTTGCAGTAATGCATGCCCCGGCACGGTAGTGAGCAGGAACGAAAGCGCGGCTGCGATGACCGCGGTAAGAATACCGGTCAGGAAACGAATGACGATCTTGAACACGATCATCGCCACAACGGCACCCACCACGACGGTGATGCCGGTCTGCACACCCGATGGCAAGTCACCATACCATAACAGAATCTGATCGATGGTCGACTGCATATGATGGCTCCTTTTTTTGTATCCGAATATCTGGAAATGGCTCGCCCGCCCCACCCGCAAGCGTCCTGCTTTCCGTTCTCCTCATGACACATGGTAACGGATACGGGCCACCGTCGGCATCAATGTCAGGAACGGGATGAACGCAACACATCCTCTCGCTTGCCGATCTCGGCTTCCACCATCCGCAATCGGTTCCGCAATGCGGATTCCACATCCACTCCAGCACTCTGCGCACGACGAATGACATCAAGGATCTCATCGGCATACCGAACATCATCGGAGGCACCGTCACGTGGTGTGGTCTCAGTGCCGGAAACCGCAGATGCCGCAGGAAGCATGCATTCCTCATGCTCGAACGCCTTGAACAGTTCGTCGGCATCCGGGGATTTGGACACACGGGAAACCACCTTCGCGGCACGCAGGAACGCGCCCTGCGTATGCGAGATGCCGTCGAGCACGGATTTGCGATGCTTCTCCCGCTGCTTGACGCGCTCCCAGAGGGCCAGCGTCTCCTCCGGGGTCTCCGGGGCACGCTCCCCGGTGACGGACGTGTCGGCATTCGACACATTTGCCACATCATCGTCGTCATCGTTGCCATCGTCCGGCACAAACACGTGCGGATGGCGGGTGATGAGCTTGGCCACCAGTCGGTCAGCCACCTCGTCGATATCGAATGGATCCTTGGCATCGGTCTCGCATACGCGTGCCTGGAACACGGACTGGAGCAGCACGTCGCCGAGTTCCTCGCGCATGTTGTCACGATCGTTCGTTTCCACGGCGTCGATGTACTCATAGGTCTCCTCGAGCAGATGCTTGAGGAGGCTCCGGTTCGTCTGCTTGCCATCCCACGGACAGCCACCCGGCGAGTACAGGATGTCGACGATGGCCTTGACCCGGTCGAGCGCCGTGGCCGCCTCGGCGACGGGACGCAGCTTCGCGCAATGCTCATAGCCTGCGGGCAGATGGTACTTGCCGCGGTTGCCCTGAATGTTCTGGGTGCTCTGGCCGTTGTTTGCGGTCTCGCCCATGTTGGGATTATTCGTATTCGACTCTGCCATGATCGACCTCCATCCTTCGCGGCGACACGTCGCCCACGTCTCGCTTCGTCGCACACCATGGTAAACGATCTGCCGAACCGGCAGACATGGCATAATACAGCGCAATACCGGAATACGGGCCATCCGCCGCTACTGTGGAGGGCAACCACAATATCCCATCACAAGAAGGCACGGGACGGAATCATGAACGGCATACTTGGCACGGCATTGGCCGCGCAATCTCCTTTGCTCGTGGACGGGGCCATGGCCACCGAACTGGAGAAGCGTGGGGTCGATACGGCGAACGCACTGTGGTCGGCGATGGCGTTGATCCGTGACCCGCAGGCGGTGCATGACGTGCACCGGAGCTATTTCGAGGCCGGGGCGAACATCGCCATCACGAATACCTATCAGGCGAATATTCCCGGGTTTGAACGGATCGGTCTGACTGACGATGAGGCACGACGACTGATCACCGTCGCGGTGGACGAGGCGGTTGCGGCACGAGATGACTATCGCTCGTCCGTTCCTGCGCCAGCCATGGAGAACACGTCCGATGATCGCCGCTCCCGACCGTTGCTTGTCGCCGGAAGCGTGGGCCCGTACGGGGCGTTTCTTGCGGACGGCAGTGAATATACGGGCGGGTATTCACTCACCGATGCGGAATACCGTGACTTCCACCGCGAGCGCATGCGTGTTCTCGCCGACGCCGGCGTAGATCTCTTTGCCTTCGAAACCATGCCGAACATGGCGGAGGTACAGGCCCTGGTCGGATTGCTAAACGACGAATTCTCCGACATGGAAGCGTGGATGTCGTTCAGTCTGCGGGATGCGGGACATTTGTGTGACGGCACAGCGCTTGATGAGGCCACCGCCGCGCTTGACCGTGTTCCCGGCATCAGCGCGATCGGCGTCAACTGCGTGCCGCTGGAATTGGTTGGCGATGCGATCGGATGCATTCGCTCCGCCACGAGCAAGCCGATCATTGTCTATCCGAACAACGGCGACATCTATCATCCCGGCACCAAGACGTGGACGCCGAATCCCAGTGGTCTGAGCCTTGCCCAACTTGCACCGCGGTGGATTGATGCCGGGGCGTCGATCCTCGGTGGCTGTTGCCGTACTACGCCGGCGGATATTCGGGAGCTGGCCGCAGTCTGCCACGGGCCGTCCGTGCGAACGCAAACCGGCGGCCGGGAAACGCTTAGTTGACGGCTTTCAGCTCCACGGGCTTTCTGCGTTCGAAGCGCATGGCGAATATGCCGAGCAACAGCACCGCGCCCAAGGTGAACGGCAATCCGGCAAGACCGGTGATGTGGTAGTTCATACCGGCGGCGTTCAGCGCCATGCCACCGACCAGTGAGCCGACGGCATTGCCTCCGTTGAAGGCGATCTGTACCGCGGCTCCGCCGATCAGCTCGCCGCCGCCCTTGCCCGCCTCGGCCATGAGCAGCATCTGCGGACCGTTGATGAAGAACAGGCCGAAGGCGATGCAGAAGGTGAGCAGCGCGCATGTCACGAGATTGCCCGGGACAAGGAACACCATGAGCAGACCGGCTGCGGAGATCGACTGGCCCACCGCGGCGGTCACCGCGCGAAGCCACCGGTCGGCGAAATGTCCGCCGGCAAGACCGCCGACCACCATGCCGAATCCGGCGAGCATCATGAGCAGCGGCACAAACCGCGAATCGTATCCTCCGGTCTTCTGCAGCCACGGGGACACGTAGCTCCACCAGCAGAACACGCCGGAATTGCCTACAAACACGGCACCCAGCACCAGCCACGGACCGGGCTTGGAAAGGAAGCGGAACTGTCCGGCCAGACCGGCGTCCGGTACTGCGGCGATGAGCGGCATCCATGCCAACGTCAATACGATGGTGAGTCCGGCACCAATGGCCAGGATCACGAAGGCGAGGCGCCAGTCCACGTATTCGGCCAGCAGCGTGCCGGCGGGAACACCGAACATGTTGGCGATGGTCTGGCCTGTGACCATCACGGACACGGCCTTGCCTTCCTTGCCCTTGTCGGCGAGCGCCCTGGCGATGACGGTTCCCGTGCCGAAGAACGCGCCGTGCGGCAGTCCGGCGATGAATCGGGCGATGACGAGCACCGTGGCGTTCGGCGCGACGGCGCTCATCGCGTTGCCGATCAGTGCGAGGATCATGAACAGGATCACCAGATGCTTCGGACTGGTCTTCCTGCCGAAGACAAGCATGGTGACGCCCACGCACACGCCGATCGCATATGCGGAGATGAAGTGTCCGGCGGTCGGAATGGAAACGTGCGTGGCGGCTGCCGCCTCGGGCAGGATGCCCATCATCACGAATTCGGCGGCACCGAGCACGAACGCTCCGGCGGCAATGGCTAAGAGGCTCTTTTTCACTGGTCTTCCTGTTCTCTCGCTGCTCTCTCAACATGAGTGTGCGAACTGTGACCAGCATAGGATAACGCCGAATGACAGCGCTTGCAATCGACAGCTGCCATATTCTGTGACCTTGTTCGTTGCAGGCTGATATATCCCGGCAAAACGGCGGAATCCACAGTCTTCTCAAACTGGAACACTGGATTCCGCCGTTCTTACGAGAGGCTACTCACTTGGAGACGTTGAACTTGCACTCGACAATGCCGTCATATGGCATCAAAGCGAGACCAGTTCACCTCGAATGGCGTATTTGTATGAATGGTTGTACAGATACGTGGGCGAGATGTCGATGTCGCCGTCCTGCCACGTCAGAACGCCATGGTCGATGCGGAAATCCTCGAATATCTTCTCATCATGCAATGGGGCGAACGCGGGGACATCGTCAAACATTTCAGTGAAATCGCATAACCGTGTCTCGCCTGTGGAGAACGTCACCAGCATGATGTGATCATCAGTGATACGGGCTGAGCGGACTTCCAGTTCCCGAGAGGGTTCATCCGCATACAGGATGCCATTCATCTCGAACACGTCGGTTTCCTTTCTCTACGAAAGCGGCTTAATGCGGTCGAACGGACGCCCGGATACGGCCTCATTCCATGCCTTGTACAGCTCGTCCTCGTGCAGCACAAGCCACGCGGCCACCAGCTTGTATTGTTTCGCCGGCAACGATCCTGCCAACAGTTCGCCGTCAATACCGACAGAGGCTTTGAAATCACCGTAGTACACATGGACATGCGGCTTATGATGCTCACTCTCGTCCTGATACATCATGCGAATGATGATGCCAAAGAACCGACTCAACTCCGGCATTCCAGTCCCTCCGATCCATCATTCCATATGAGCGCGGCTTCTGTCTCAAGTATATTCTCCAAGGCAATGACCGCGCATAACCACGCGCAGGGCATCACCGGATAACGTAGTTACGAACGCATACCGATCGACATTACAATCGCCAACGACCATAACCCCATATGAGCGGAAAAGGCCTTGGAACCGTCAATGGATTCCAAGGCCTTTAACCCTACCCGGCGATCACTTGGACACGTTGAACTTGAATTCGACGATGTCGCCGTCCTGCATCACGTAGTCGCGGCCTTCCTGACGGAGCTTGCCCTGTTCCTTGATCTCGGCCATGGAGCCGTTCGCGGCCACGAAGTCGTCGTAGGAGACGATGTCGGCCTTGATGAAGCCCTTTTCGAAGTCGGTGTGGATCACGCCGGCGGCCTGCGGGGCGGTGAAGCCCTTGTGGATCTGCCAGGCGCGCACCTCCTTGACGCCGGCGGTGAGGAAGGTCTGCAGGCCGAGGATGTCGAAGCCCACGCGGGCCAGCTGGTCCAGACCGGACTCCTCAAGGCCGGCGTCCTGCAGCATCTCACGCGCGTCGGCCTCGTCGAGCTCGGTGAGGTCGGCTTCGAACTGGGCGTTGAGGAACACTGCCGGGGCGGGTGCCACGGACGCGGCGAGTCTGGACTGCAGGTCCTTGTTCTGCAGCTCGTCGTCATCCACATTGAACACGTAGATGAACGGCTTGGCGGTCATCAGATGCAGATCGTAGACGCTGTCTTTGTCGAAGCGACCCTCACGGGCGGCCTTGTCAAGGGTTTCGCCGGATTCGAGGATGATCTTGGCCTGCTTGACTGCCTCGAAGTACTCGGGCTCGATCTTCTTGCCGCGCAGATCCTTCTCCAGCTTGGGCAGCGCATTCTCGATGGTCTGCAGATCGGCGAGGATCAGCTCGGTGTTGATGGTGTCGATGTCGTCGGCGGGATCGACCTTGCCGTTGACGTGCACGATGTCGTCGTCCTCGAAGGCGCGCACGACCTCGCAGATCGCGTCGGCCTCACGGATGTTGGCGAGGAACTTGTTGCCAAGGCCTTCGCCCTCGGACGCGCCCTTGACGATGCCGGCGATGTCGACGAACGTGACGGTGGCGGGGACGATCTTCTCGGTGTTCACCAGCTTGGCAAGCACGGGGAGGCGCTTGTCCGGCAGCGGCACGACGCCCGTGTTCGGCTCGATGGTGGCGAACGGGTAGTTCTCGGCCAGCACGTTGTTGCGGGTCAGCGCGTTGAACATGGTGGACTTGCCGACGTTGGGCAGTCCGACGATTCCAATAGTAAGAGACATGACTTCCAGTCTAAGGCGAATGCAGACATCGGCGACATATCGCAGAAGCCCGGAGAACACCGATGGTCGGCATTCGGCGACGCGACTTTCCAGCCACCCGGATGACCGTCGGCTCAATATCCCAACCGATTCGGTTCAGACAATTGCGACACACCAAAGTTTGGTTATAGCTATTATTGATTTGCTGATAGCACGCCATAACCATCATTCATAACGACTGGAGGGGCCTCCATGCCACGGACGTCTCGTCGAGACATGTTCCGCACGTCGAAACGCCACTGCTTGCAACGAATGCCGGCGTATTGAGATCAACGACAACCATCGGTCTTCACGATCTCTCCACCCGTCGTCCCCCTTGTTTCACCCCTCGAAAACCCATTGGGCGAGCCTATGGGCGTCCGGTGGGACGGCGAAAACCCCGTATTGTATTCACAGACGTTTCCAAGAGAAAACCATGACACCATTGTCGATTCCATATACGCCATATAAGAGAGGAGGCACGCAATGAGCTGGGAAGTCATCCAGCAAAGCCTGCCCCTGTTCGAAAAGGCGTTCATCCTCACGCTGAGACTATCCGCCATCGCCGTGATTCTCGCCACCCTGCTCGGGCTTGTGGTGGCGATCGCCCGCGATAGCCGCATCCCCGTGGTCTCGCAGATCTGCGCAACGTTCGAAGAGCTGCTACGCAACACCCCGCTGCTCATCCAGCTGTTCTTCCTTTACTACGGTCTACCGTCCATCGGCCTCAAGCTGAGCGCGGAGACCTGCGCAATCCTCGGCTCGTCCCTGCTTGGAGCCGCCTACATGTCCGGCGCATTCCGCGGCGGATTCGGCGGCATTCCGAAGATCCAGATCGAGTCGGCCAAAGCGCTCGGCCTGTCGCCGTTGCAGATGATCCGGCATGTCATCCTCCCCCAGGGACTGGTGCGCAGCGTGCCCGCAATGGCCGCCAACGCGATCTTCCTGGTCAAGGAGACCTCAGTGTTCACGGTGATCGCCGTGCCCGAACTGACCAATACGGCACGAGACCTGATCGGCATGTACTACCGCACCGACGAGTACCTGCTCGTGCTGGTGATCGCCTATGCGATCATCCTCATCCCGATGTCCATCATCCTCACGCTTCTGGAAAGGAGGGTCCGTCGTGGCACCTTCGGCGATTGATCAGGCCCTCGTCCTTGCGGCGCAACCCGGCTGGACGGTCATCTTCACGGGAGACAACTTCACCCGTCTGCTCGGCGGATTGTGGACGTCGGTCAGCGTGGCGGGACTTGCACTGATCTTCGGCATCCCGCTGGGAGTCGTGCTTGGCGCGTTGCGCATCATGCACAATCCGATTCTGCGCGCGGTTCTGCGCCTCTATCTGGAGTTCTTCCGCATCATCCCCACACTGGTGATCCTGTTCCTCTTCTACTACATCCTACCCCGCGAGATGGGCGTGCAGGTGGACGGTGAGACCATCGCCGTGGTGGCGTTCGGCCTGTGGGTGGCGGCCGAGATCAGCGACGTCGTGCGCGGCGCCCTGATCTCCGTACCCAAGCATCAGGTGGACGCCGGCAAGGCGCTGGGCATGAACGGACTGCAGCTGCTGTGGTACGTCCGTCTTCCCCAGTCGGTCAACCTCATGATTCCGGCGACCATCAATCTGGCGGCCCGCGTGATCATGACTACGTCCCTGCTGCTGCTGATCAGCGTGATCGACGTGATCACTGTCGGACAGCAGATCATGGAGGCGAATCGCATGAGCCACCCCGACTCCGCGTTCTGGGTGTACGGATTCGTGTTCCTACTGTATTTCATCGTGTGCTGGCCTCTGGCTCGTATTGCCCAGGCCCTGAAGAAGCGCGCCAAGGAGCGTAACAATGGCTGAAAACGAGAATCCCGCAACCGCGGCGAACAGCAACGCCGCCACCGAGACCCCGCTGCTGTCGGTCAAGCATCTGCGCAAGGCCTACGGCGATCACGAGGTGCTCAAGGACATCAGCTTCGACGTGCCGCGCGGCAAGGTATTCGTGCTGCTGGGCCCCTCCGGCTCCGGCAAGTCCACGCTCATCCGATGCCTCAACGGTCTGGAGACTATTCAGGGAGGCACGATCGAGTTCAAGGGCAGGCCGGTAAGCGGCACCGAAAAGGAATGGCGCAAACTGCGCACCGAGATCGGCATGGTGTTCCAGAGCTACGACCTGTTCCCCAACCTTACCGTGGCGCAGAACATCCTGCTCGGCCCCACCAAGGTGCAGAAGCGCGACAAATCCGAGGTGGAACCGCAGATGGACCGCCTTCTGGCGGACGTGCAGCTGAGCGAATATCGCAACGCCTATCCTCGTGAGCTGTCCGGCGGACAGAAGCAGCGCATCGCCATCGTGCGCGCACTGACCATGAACCCCGAGCTCATGCTGTTCGACGAGGTGACCGCCTCGCTCGATCCGGAGATGGTGCGCGAGGTGCTCGAGCTCATGCTGCGACTGGCCAAGGAGCACATGACCATGATCGTGGTGACGCACGAGATGGAGTTCGCCCGCCGCGTGGCCGACACTGTGCTGTTCCTGGAGAACGGCGTGATTCTGGAACGCCAGTCCGGTGAGGACTTCTTCACGCATCCGGCGACCGATCGCGCCCGCAGCTTCCTGGACAGCATGTCGCCGATCACGGATGACGAGGAAGCCTGACATTGCAATGATCGACGCAAGTCATCGATCATCCGACACCATTTTTTGCATATTGGCAAATGAGAGGAATCCACAAGGGAGGAATCATGAAGAAACTCAAGAAGATCATCGCCGGTCTGGTGGCCGGTGCCGCGCTGATCTCGCTCGCCGCATGCGGTTCGTCCAGCTCCGGCAGCAGCGACTCCTCGGCCTCCAGCCAGCAGGGTCAGACCGTTGAGCAGATCAAGAAGGCAGGCAAGATCCGCATCGCCACTTTCGGCGATCTGCCGCCGTACGGCTACGTGAAGAACGACGGCGCCCGTGCCGGCTACGACGTGGCTCTGGGCAACAAGCTGGCCGAGGATCTGGGCGTGAAGGTCGACTGGGTGCAGGTCAACGCCGATGGCCGAGTGGACGCCCTGAAGTCCGACAAGGTAGATCTGGTGCTCGCCAACTTCACCGTGACCGATGAGCGCAAGCAGGTCGTCGACTTCGCCAGCCCGTACATGAAGGTGTCGATCGGCGTGGTCTCCCCCGATTCCGCCAAGATCACCGACGCCGACCAGCTCAAGGGCAAGACCCTGGCCGTGACCAAGGGCACCACCGCCGAAACGTACTTCACCCAGAACTACCCTGACGTGACCCTGCAGAAGTACGATTCCAAGACCCAGCAGTTCCAGGCGTTCAAGGACGGCCGTGTCGACGCTCTGGCCGACGACAACACCTATCTGTACGCGTGGGCCAAGGAGAACCCGGGATACACCGTGGGCGTCAAGACCCTCGGCGAGGAATCCACCATCGCCCCGGCCGTGAAGAAGGGCAACGCCGACCTGCTCAAGTGGGTCAACTCGGAGATCAAGACCCTCACCGACGACGGATTCTTTGAGCAGGCCTACCAGACCGAGCTCGCCCCGTCGTTCACCGACGACATCAAGCCCGAGGACGTCATCATCACCAAGTGATCATGTTCTCGCGACGATGACCGTATCCCACGGTCTCGCCATATAGACGTTCGGCTTCGGCCGACGATGTGAGAAAACCAGACGGCTGGTGTGAAGCATCGTGCTTCGCACCAGCCGTTTTCCGTCAGCAAACCCGCCCTCCGATCCCCGTTGCTACAGCAGCGAGTCCAGATCCCCGCGATACAGCGCCTCCTCATACAGGTGACGGAACACGGTCGTGCCATGATGCACGCCATCGTGCTCGAACTCGTTCGTCACCCAGGCGTGCGCATTGCCGATGCGCGAGAGCGTATCCAACTGCATGCCGGAATCCACGTACATGTCGTCGAAGTAGACGGCGGCCTGCAACGGCACCTCGTTGCGAGCCAGTTGGTCAGCATCATAGATGCGACCGAAATGCGTGTCCTGCATCAGCACATCCACCGCCGGACGGAACGGCACCAATGCACTGTCCTCCTCGAACATCCACGGCAATGCCGCCTCGCCGGTGAACATGAGCGGACGTGCATCCACGGCGAATTCGGGATGCCGCTGCAATTCGGACCACGCCGCCCACCGGATGGGCTTCTCCAGCTCGCCGTCGGCGTAGATGAACTCCTGCAACGGCCAGTAGAGCGGCCGACCGTACGACGCGGTGCGCGCCAGAACCTCCAACGCGAATCCCGACGACAGATTCGCCGATTCACGGATCTCGCCGGAGGATTCTCCGACCCCGAAGGCACCATCCACGAACGCCTGATCGATCAGCCAATGCAACCGCTCGAAACTAGGTTTCATACCGAAATCCGAGCCGAGCATCTGCAATCGACGTACGGAGAACGGATCGCCATTCGGCAACCGCACCTCTCCCCCGGCAAGCAGATCCGCCACTGCGGCCACACGCGCACGATCCTGCGGATACCGTTCGTAATACTGTCGCGTCTTGCGCATCATACGCGGGAACGTATGCGCATACACCTCGTCGGCACTGGCAGGCACATGCGGAATGCCGCCCGTGGTGAACGAGGCCGCCAACGCGCGCGGAAACAGCGACAGATACGTGAGTGTCAGGAATCCGCCATAGCTCTGTCCCAAACTCACCCAACGCTGTCCGCGGAACTCGGTGAGCCGAAGATATTCGAAATCACGGACGATGGAATCCGCAAGGAATCGTTTGAGATAGTCGGCCGCCTGACGTGCGCTCATCCCATCGATCGACCTGGGCTCCACACGTGAGGAGCGTCCGGTGCCACGCTGATCCGGCAGGATCACACGGAAGTGCCGTATCGCCTCGGCGATCCATCCGTCATCGTCCGGCCCGAGCGGCCGCGGGCACTGCCCGCCGGGGCCTCCCTGCAGAAAGACCAGCAACGGAAGATCATCATGCACATGCTCCGGAGCGCACAGCACCCGGTAGAACAAGCCGATCGTTTCGCCGCCATCATCCGTCTCGTCGAATCCGGATCGGACGACATCCATCGGATCCCGTCCATGCCAGTCGAGGGGTACTTCGATGGCATGATCCTCCACCACCAGTCCCGGTACATGATATTTGGCCAGCAACGTCATCACGCATCTCCTTGCCTGTCCTTGCCTGTTCCGTCCATGCCCATACTCGCACACCCATGTATCGGCCGTCGTCCTCTGGCATGATGGCCGTCGGGAAATCACGGGACTATTGTGAAACCAATGGAGATTTTCAAAGGCAGGGGAACGATCCGTCGCATCATGACGACGGGTCGGGGCAATCTTGTACTCATTCCCGACACGCTGCTCGCACTGGTACTGACATCGCTGTGCACAGCCATCACGGGCTACGGCTCGTTACAGGATGGACTGCTCTTCCATTACGCGGATAACAATGCAGTGTTGCAGTTCTGGACATGGATGTACTGTCTGCCGTTGGCGTTCCGACGGCGGCTGCCCCGGGCCAGTGCCATCGCGTTCGTACTGCTCTGCCTGATACAGCTGGTGTTCGGGCCTGCCTTGGTGTTCAGCAACTGCTTCGCGCTCATTCACGTCTACACGGTGATCGTGTATGGCGAACGCGACGCAATCCGAGCGTTCATCGTCATCGCGGCGGGGATGACTCTGGTTGCGGCGGGCGTCAACGCCGGTGTGCAGGATTTCGGACCATTGACGATACCGGTGAGCGAACGGCATGAGATCGGGTTCTATGACTGTGTGGCGTCGGGAGTGATGGATCTCGACTTCTGCAATCAGACGCTTCGGACGGATTTTCTGCTGACGTTGATGATGATCGCGGCACCGCTCGCCGCGGTGATCGTGATGGGCTACTGGCAGCGGGCGAAGACGCAGACGGTGCGCATGATGCAGGAGCGTAATGCCGCGTTGGAGTCGAGGCGCGAGGAGGAGGCGCATATCGCCGCGCTCGCCGAGCGTGCCCGCATTGCGCGGGACATGCATGACGTGGTGGCCCATACGCTGTCGATCATCATCGTGCAGGCGGACGGCGGTCGGTTCGCCGGGGCGAACGATCCCGTGCTCGCACGATCCACCATGGAGACGATCCGGCATGAGAGCGTGCGTGCATTGGGCGATATGAAACGACTGCTCGGCATTTTCGGAGCGCACACCGGTGACGTTGTCTCCCCCATTTCATCCATTTCCCCCATCGGAGGAGACGACGGAACCGACACGAATTCGTTCGCCCACGCACCAGGCTATGCCGATATCGCCGGTCTGGTGCGGCAGGCGGACGCGGCGTCGACGGACGTGCGCATCACCCATACGGTTCTTGGCACTCCGAATCCGGACAGGCTGAGTACGCTGGCCGCGAGCACCGCATATCGCGTGGTGCAGGAGGCGCTGACCAATGTCCGCAAATATGCGGGAACGAATGTGCACGTGTCCGTGGAGGAACGCTGGTCCGAGGATGGATTGATGATCCGCGTGTCTGATGATGGCCGGGGGCTTACGTCCGCCGATGATGGGCACAAACCGGGCTATGGTCTGATCGGCATGAGGGAGCGGCTCGACTCATTGGGTGGCTCGTGCTCTGCCGGACCGCGTCTTGGCGGCGGCTTCGAGGTGACCACGTTCATCCCCTTCCCTGGCGGAGACCGATCGGGGGTGCCGGCATCGTCGGCGCAGTCGATGCCGATAACGCAGTCAACATCGTCGGTGCAGTCGGCGGTCGGGGCCGTGCCCACGCCGACTGATGGACAGGAACCTGTTTCGTCGAGTCCCGCTCCCACAACGGAACCCGTGTCGACGTCGGTAACGGGCCAATCGAATCAGAACGACGATTCCACCGGGATCGCCAGCGGCTTGAAGCAGGCGCTGCTCGAGCATCATCGCTCGTTCATACGTTCAGTGAAGCAATTGGGGGCGTTGCCGGACTCACCGGAGCGCTCCCGACTCAATGTGATCGAGCGGCTCTCCCAGTGGACGGAGCGTCATTATCTGATCATGGACACCCTGTATGTGGTGCTGATTCTCGTGCTGTTCGGCGCGCCGACCAATGAGGCCTCCTCGTCTACGGACGGGAGCATCGCGGTCTATTACGGTTCCCCAGCTCTGCTGGGCTGGTCGTGGTCGAATATCATCGTGACAGTGCCGTTGATCTGGCGTCGACGGTTCCCGCAGGCGAGTGCAGCCGTATTCGCGGTGTTGACCATACTGCAGCTCCTGTTCTTGCCATGGATCACCGTGGCGGGGCTGGTGTCGGTGTATTCCGTGTATTCGGTGACGTTGTACGGGCCTCGGACGGCCAGACGTTGGGTGATTCCGACGATCGGCATCGGTTCGGTGCTGTTCGCGGTCAAGGTGATGGTGTCGGTGGCGTACGGGATAAACACGATCTTCCGGGCTATCACGATGCTGGCAGGAGAATGGCCGGCTGGGTTCATCGAACCGTCGACGATGTCCCTGCCGTCGGTGTTGTGGGCGGTGGCCATATACACGGTCGCCACGTTCATCACCCTGATGGGTGCCATGGCCGCAGGCATGTGGTCGCGCTCGCGCGGATCGAACTTGCTGGTGTTGCAGGCTCGCGAGGAGGCGCTGCGTGCCGAGGAACGCAAGCAGAAGATCCTGGCTGCGAATATGGAGCGCGATCGGATCAGCGCGAACATCCAGACCGATGTGACCGACACGCTGCTGGGGGTGATCGGCAAGACCGATGCGGGATTGCGGACGATCGATTCGGGCAACGCGGACGCCGATTCGATCGCCGCCGCATTCGAAGGCATTGCCACGGAGGGGCGTGCCGCACTGAAGCGCATGCGGCAGCTGCTGGGCGTGCTGCGTGAGACCGGGTTCAGCGATGAGACGCCCCGGAAGGACCAGATGCGTCTGGTTCCGGCGGTTTCACTTGACGAGCAGCTAGAGTTGAAGCAGTGAACGAAGAAGGAGTGTCCGTGACTGACGTGAATATGACCGGGGCCATCGAATCCGCGGACGCGGAGCCCTCATCCCCCATTCGTGTGGTGATCGCCGATGATCAGGAGTTGGTCCGAGCCGGATTCGCCATGGTGATCGGCTCGCAGAAGGATCTTGATGTGGTCGGACAGGCCGGCGATGGGGCACAGGCCGTGGAGCTGGTGCGTCGACTGCATCCCGATGTGGTGCTGATGGACGTGCGTATGCCCGGTATGGATGGCATCGAGGCCACTCGCCTGATCACCGAGCACTGTGGCGGGGCAAACGCGCCGCTGACCCGCGTGATCATTCTCACGACGTTTGATCTGGATGAGTATGTGATGGCGGCGATCAACGCCGGGGCGTCGGGATTTCTGCTCAAGGATGCCGAGCCCGAGTCGCTGCTCAGTTCGATCCGTACGGTGTATCAGGGCAATGCGATCATCGCGCCTTCGGCCACCAAACGTCTGATCGAGAAGATGAGTCAGGCGGGGAATGCCGCCGCGCAGCATCCCTTCCCCGTTCAGGCCGCGGTGTACACCGATCCGGAGCTTGATCTGCTGACGGATCGTGAACGCGAGGTGCTGATCGAGATCGCGCATGGATTGAGCAATCAGGAGATCGCCGACAAGCTGTTTGTCAGTCTGCCCACCGTCAAGACGCATGTGGCGCATATTCTTGCGAAGATCAACGCCCGTGACCGTGTTCAGGCCGTGGTGTTCGCCTATGAAAACCACCTGGTGTGATCATTGCGGTCATGCGACGCATACGAGGCACAACAGTGACACAATTGACGATGCCCGCCGTTTCGCATCCGTAGATGCGTCGTGCGGGCACCACTTTGGTGTTTCGGTTCTTCTCTTAACCGTTGTCTCCGAGTATGAATGGCGAACCTGAACGGAAGCTCACCATCGCGTAGATGTTCGGGAACAGTTCGGTGACGGTTTCATCTGTTCGTCGTCCGGTCAGGCTTCGGCGAGCGCGGCGACCGGCGGCGTGCGGACGGCTCGTCGCGCGGGAACGATGCTGGCGATGAGCGCGGCCACGGCGGACACGATCAGTACCGCAACGACGGTCTCCCATTCGACGGGATACTGCACGGCACCGAAATCGGAGAATACGACGGTGGCTCCCACCCAGCCGAACACCGTACCGAGTATGACGCCGACCACACCGGACCCCAGGGAGATCAGCAGCGCCTCTACCGCCAGCGAGCCGCGAAGCTGACCGCGGGTCATGCCGATGGCCCGCAATGTGGCCGATTCACGGGTGCGTTCGATCACCGACAGGGAGAGCGTGTTGGCCACGCCCACCAGTGCGATGAACACGGCCACGGCGAGCAGCGCCACCAACACCATCATGAGCATGTCGACCATCTGCTCCCATTGCGCGCGCTCGGCGATGGAACCGGTCACGTTCACGCCGTTTTCCGAGCTTACGGCATCCTTCACGTTGGTGAACAGGCCGGTCGCGCTTGTGGTGCCGTCGGATTTCACCCAGATCTGCGTGACCGTATCGCCGCCGGTGGCATCGGCGAGCACGGTCGAATCGACGAGTGCGGTGCCGACGTAGTCGTCGGAGATTCGGAAATCGGACTTGTGCGCGGTCAGGGTCTTCTCCCCGACTGCGGTGAATGCGTCGCCCTCGGGCTTGCCGAATCGTATGGTGACATCGGAGCCGTCTGCGATCGGGTTCTTACTGTCGCCCATCGTATTCATCATTTCGATGCTGCGGGAATCGATGGCATGCATGCCTGCGCTGATATTGAGTACGGCATTGCGCTGCGCCTCGCTGATGCCGACGACTTGCACGGTGACGTCGTGGCCGTGGCCATCATTCCATTGCGCCATGGACGTCTGTACCGCCTCGGCCGCCTTGACGCCCTTGGTTCCGGCGATTGTTGTGGCAAGGTCGGCGTTGAGATCGGCACCGGTGATGGTGATGTCCACCCCGTAGCGCGAGTCGAGCGCATCGGCCATGGTGGCCTTGGCGCTGGCCGCGCCCGTGCCGATGCAGGAGACGAGGGTGACGCCAATGAGCAATGCGGATCCGGTGGCGGCCACGCGTCGCGGGTTCTTGCGGATATTCGCGGCCGCGATGACAGCGGACGGACCGATGTGCGAGACCAGCGCGCCGATGCCGGAAAGCACCCATGGCAGCCAGCGGATGGCGGAGAACAGGAGTCCGAGGAAGATCAGCGCCACACCGCCCATCGCCATGAGCAGCGGTGCCGATGAGGCATTGATCAGCATACGGCCGCCGTTGACCGCCACGTGATTCTGCCAGAACGCCACACCAGTCAATGCCAGTCCCAGAATCACCAAAAGGATGCCGGATACCGTACGGAACAGTCCGGAACGCTTGCCTTCGACAAGTTCCACAGGACGCAATGCCTCAAGCGGAGTGACCCGGGTGGCGGATCGTGCGGACCCGATGGTGGCGATCATAGTCACGACCATGCCGAAGGCGATCGGCACCCAGAACGCCTCCGGACTGGGGATCACGGAGAACACGAGTCCCTGATAGTTGGCGCCTGCGGCATGCATGATGCCGATGAGTCCGAACGCCGCTGCCACACCGAGCGCGGAGGCGATGAAGCCCAGAAGCGCCGCCTCGAGGATCACCGACCGATACAGCTGGCCCTTCTGCGCTCCGATGGTGCGCAGCAATGCCAACGTACGGCGGCGCTGAGCGACGAGCACCTGGAACGTGTTACCGATCACCAAGGCCGCGACGACCATGGCGAGCACGCCGAAGGCAAGCATGAACGTGGTGATGATGTTGGTGCCGCTGCTGCTCATCGACTCCATCTGCTTGTCCCCGTACTCGTTGATGTCAAGTACGGCGAAGGCGTGCGGCACGGTCTTCTTGATCTGGTCGATGATCGTGGCGTTGGTGGACCCCTGCGGCGCGTTGATGAGCAGATACACCGCATAGGCGGGTACCTTGCCGAAATCCTGGACCGCGTTCATGACGGCGAAATCGTCGCCGGCCATGGCGCTTGCGCCACCGTTGCCGGCGTAGGCACCGTTGTCGTCACGGGTGAGTCCCACAACCGTTTCGTCAAGGGTGGATGTCATATCACCCATGTCGGCGGAACCGAACATGGTGGAGTTGTCGACGCGCACCGTGTCGCCCACACGTACGCCGAGTCGTTTGGCCACGTCGGCGGGAATCGCGATTTCTCCGTTGGCGCTTGGCCAATGTCCTTCGGCCATCGTCATCGGCATCATCGCACTGGCGTTATCGGCCGTGGGAACCATGGTGGTGGTGGAATGCTTGCCGTCGGCATTGCTGATCTGCAACGGCAGAGCGGTGGAGACCCGCACACCGTCAACGCCCGTGATGGCTCGGATGTCGTCGAGCCTGAAGTCGTCGACGGATCGGGAGGTGGTGATGTCGTCGGCGGCTCCGGCATTGACCACGTAGTTGGCGCCGCCGAAATCGGCGGTGATCTGTCGGCGTATCGAATAGTCGAGCGTGTTGCCGAACAGGAACGTGCTGGAGATGAACAGCGTGCCGATGAGGATGGCGATGCCGGCGGGAATCAGCATCTTCGCGCTGCGTTTCATGAGTTGTATGGTGATGGACAGCATGATGGTCTCTCGTTTCCTCTGTTATGTGGTGCGCGTGGTCGTCGGCCGTCAGTAGGTCATGGCCAAGGCGGTGGCGCGCTGCCGTTCCTCCATCAGCAGTTCGTTCATGCGGTCGGCTGTGGGGTTCGGTTCGTCGGCCACGATGCGACCGTCGGCGAACACGATGGCCCGGTCGGCGTATGACGCGGCGACGGCGTCATGCGTGACCATGATGATGGTCTGCTTGAGTTCGCGTACGGATCGTTTGAGGAAGTCGAGCACTTCAGCGCTGGATACGGAATCGAGGTTGCCGGTGGGCTCGTCGGCGAACACGACACTGGGGCGTGTGATCAGTGCGCGGGCGATGGCCACACGCTGCTGCTGGCCGCCGGACAGTTCGTTCGGGCGATGGTTGAGTCGCTGCTCGAGTCCAAGCGTGCGAACGAGCGTGCGCATCCAGCCCCGGTCGGGTTTGGCCCCGGCGAGGGTGAGTGGCATGAGGATGTTCTGCTCGGCGGTGAACATGGGAAGCAGATTGAAGCTTTGGAAGATGAATCCGATGCGCTTGCGGCGCAGCAGTGTCAGCTGCCGGTCGTTCATGGCGGTCAGATCCTCGCCGCCGAGCAGGATATGTCCGCTGGTGGCGGAGTCGAGGCCGGCAAGCGTGTGCATGAGCGTGGATTTGCCGGAACCTGACGGTCCCATGATCGCCGTGAATCTGCCTTGCTCGAAGCAGACGTCCACCCCGCGCAGCGCATGCACCACGGTGTCGCCCTCGCCATAGTCCTTGGTCAGGCCGATTGCCTCGATCGCCACCGATGAGCGGCTGTTGTCCGCTTCGCCACCGTACCTCGATGCGCTGGCCATTGCCGTTTCATCTTGAGTCCGCATATGCCGTCCCATGGTCGTATCCCTTCGTGTCGTGTTGCTGTCATTGCATCCTGACGAACGGCCTAACGTTCGCCGATCGTTTGCTGATATCTGCAACGGTACGGGGAATGTGCTGCGCACCCTATCGTGCGCAGGGGCGAAAAACCACAACGGCGGTCATCATCCCTGAGGACGATAACCGCCGTAGTGGCTAGCATCGGCATCAGCCATATGGCTGATCACCGTATTCGCGAACGCTGAATCAGCCGACCGCTTCCACGCGCTTGGCGCGGATGAGGAACGCGCAGACCAAGGCCACGTAGGCGATCACGCAGATCACGATCATCGTGGCGAAGGTCCACGCGCCACCCACGGCCGTGGCATGCGCGAACCCGGGCGTGCCCTCGTCGCCGGAACCGGCCTGGGCGATGGTCAGGATCGTGGAGAACAGGGCCGTTCCCGCGGCACCGCCGAACTGGAGCATCGTGTTGAAGATCGCATTGCCGTCGGGGGCGAACTGATGAGGGATCTGCGACAACGCACTGGTCATGATGTTCGAGAAACCCAGCGCATAGCTCAGACCGAAGATGAAATAGAATCCGGCGAGCAGTTCCGGCGTCAGCCGCATGGAGAACACGAGCAGCAGCACCGGGCCGACGATCGCCACTGCGAATGCGGTGAGGATGGGGCGGGTGGGACCGAACCGGTCATAGAGCATGCCGCCAACCGGGGCGAAGAACGCGCCGATCAGCGCGCCGGGCAGTACCAGTGCACCGGCGAGGAACGCGTTCGTGCCCAGCGACAACTGGGCAAGGTTGGTGATCACGTAGCCGAATCCGATGCCCACGATCGGCAGGATCGTGTACGCGAGCAGATGCAGCAGCACCACCGGATCGCGCAGGATTCCCAGTCGGATCAGCGGCGAGAACGAACGCTTCGACGAATAGCCGAAGAACAGCAGGGACAGTACGCCCACGATCAGGCTGGCCACCGCGAACGCCAGTGCATGGGTGTACGACTGTCCGGAAACGGCGGCACCGGCGGCCACACCCGCCTGATTGAGCGCCATGACCAGTCCGCACAATCCGAGCACGACCGCCAGGAACTGCAGCGGATTGAGATGCGCCTCCTGTGTGGGCTCCTTCTGCTCAATGCAGCACAGTCCGATGATCAGTGCGATGACCATCACCGGAATCACGATCACGAAGATCGCACGCCACGGCAGCACGCTCGACACGGCGCCGCCCACGGTCGGTCCGATGGCGGGCGCCACGGTGATGACCAGCGAGCCGACGCCCATCAGCCTGCCGATCTTGGACCGCGGCGACTGCTCGAGGATGATGTTGATCATCAGCGGCGTGGCCACGCCCGAGCCGATGCCCTGAATGACGCGGGCAAGGATGAGCACGGGGAACGAATGGCCGAAGATCATGATGACCGAACCGGTGATCGCGAGGATCACGGCGGCCACGAAAATGCCCTTGAGTGGGAACTTGCGCTTGAGGTATGAGGAGATCGGCATGGTGGCGGACACCACGAGCAGATATACGGTGGTGATCCACTGCACGGTCGATGTGCCGACGTTGAGTTCCCGCATGAGTTCGGGGAACAGTACGGTCATGACCGTTTCGGTGAGGATGCCGATGAACGCCAGCGATCCTACGGCGATGATCGCGCCGATGAGCTTGGGCGGGATCTTCTCATTCTCCGATGTGCGGGAGGTCTGCGCCGGAATCTTCCCCTCCGGCACGTCACTGGTATTGGTCGACAACATGGTGTTCTGTTGTTTCTTCACTGCGAAACCATCCTGCGGGCCGCCCTCCGGCCCGAATATGCGTTCTGGAATTAATGCACGCCGAGTCTATCAACATAGCGAAGACAACCACCATGGCGAAGACAACGTCATGCCGCCGACGCGGCCTGCAGCCCGCCGGTCATGTCCACGGGATATCCCAATTCCATCAGCGCCGAGCCCAGAACCGACAACGCGGTGAGCACTTTCTGCCGGCTGGCCGTATACCCCATGTGACCGATGCGGATCAGCTTACCTGCCTCCTCGCCCAGACCACCGGAGATGTGCAGACCGTACCGTTCGTCCATGAGACCGCGCAACATCGTGTCGTCGATACCGTCCGGCACACGCACGGCGGTCACCGAATTGGCCATATGCGACTCGTCATCCACCCATAGGTCGAGTCCCATGGCCCGGATACCGGCACGCGTGGCGCGGGCCGCGGTCTCGTGCCGGGCGATCACATTGTCGAGCCCCTCGTCCGCCACGATGTCAAGTGCGGCCTTCAGCCCGTAGATGCTGGAGATCGGCGGCGTATACGGCACGTAGTCGCATTCCACCCATGACCGCCACGGCAGCAGGCACAGGTAGGAGCGATCGTATCTGCCCGTTTCGGCGATCACCCGACAGGCACGCTCCCAGGCTCGGTCACTCACTGCCACCAGCGACATGCCAGGCGTGGAGCCCAGACATTTCTGCGGTCCGGTGACGCAAACGTCAACGCCCCATTCATCGAAGCGTACGTCGGAGCCACCGACGCCGGAGACCGAGTCGACGATGGTCAGCACGCCGCGGCTATGGCATTCGCGACAGATCTCCTCCATCGGATTCTCCGATGCCGACGGAGTCTCGGAATGCACGAACGCCAGCACCTTCGCCTCCGGATGGGCGTCCAGCGCCGCACGCACCTGTTCGATCGACACACTGGTGTCGTAGGGCACGGCGACATCCACCACCGTGCCGCCGTAACCGCGCAACACCTTCGCGTACCCGGCACCGTAATATCCCGATGCCAGATTGATGCACACGTCCCCGGGTTCGACCAGATTGTAGGCGGCCATCTCCAGTCCGAGAATCGACTCCCCTTCCACCGGCAGCACCCGTCCGACGGTGCGGAACAGCATGGACAGATCATCACTCACCGACCGCATGAGTGCCACGAAATCATCGGTGCGATGGTGCACCATCCGCGTGCCCATGGCGGACAGCACCTGTGGATAGATCGAGCACGGCCCCGAAGCCATGGTCAACTCGGGAACATGCGGCCTGAATGCATATGTCATGATTCATCTTCCTTCCATACGATCGCCAAGATCATGCGATCACCAAGATCATGCCGGCGTTATTCTGCAGTGCAGTCCAGTATCCGATCCCATCGGCTCTCCCCTACTCCGACGCGACGGCGTCGAGTACCGGTTTTCGCAGCGCGCGACCGGCCGGCTGCACGCTGGCCAGCAAACCGACCAGAATCGACAGCGCAAGGAACGCCCCAAGCTGATCCCAGGGAACACTGAGCGTCTCCAATCCCTTGCTGCTGTACACGGCACGGATCACCACGCCGGCACCCACACCCGTAACCAGTCCGAGCAACGTACCGAACACCGATATGATCGCCGCCTCGATGGCCAGCATGCCACGCACCTGACCCCGCGACGTGCCGATCGCCCGCAGCAGACCGATCTCCTTGGTGCGTTCCGACACCGACAGCGCCAGGGTGTTCACGATGCCGAAGATCGCGATCACGATCGACAGTGCGAGCAACGCGTACAGAATGACGAGGATCTGATCCACCATCGAGCTCATGGTGGACTTGTAGTCCTCCCGGTCAAGCACCGACAGCACGTAATACGGTTTGACCGCCTTGACCAGACGTCCCCGCAACGCTTCGATATCCGTGCCGTCCTTCGCGGCGATGAACAGCTGGATCGTGAACATGGTCTGCTGGTCGGCGAGCTTTTCGGCGGTCTCGTCGTTCATCAGCACCATCGTGCGATAGACGGCGTTCGAAATGACCGCACCGACCTTCACCGTGGCCGTGGTGGTCTCGGTTTTCGTACGGACCAGCGTGGACGGGTCCACGTTCTGCGCGTCCGCGACGGCCTGCTGCGCTTCGGCGGCCTTGGTCTGGGCTCCCGCGGAATCGCCGGCCATCGCCAGTTTCTTCGCCTCCTGCTGCAGCGCGTCGACCTTCGCCTGCGTCTGGGCCTGCCAGTCTGCCTGCGCCTTGGCGGTGGCCTCCTCGTCCACGCTGACACGTTCGCCGGTCATGGTCACCGTATCGCCGACGTGCCAGTCGCGATCCTTGGCGATGGTCTCGCCCACCACAAGCTCGCCGTCATGCAGCGCCTTGTTCGCGTCTCCGGATACGACGACCGGGGCGAACACGTCGGTGAACAGCGACGGCTGTTCGGCGAACGAGGTACCGTTGATGCGCTTGCCATCGTACTTGACGTTCATCAGCATGCGGCTGGTGGATACCGATTTCACGCCGTCGACCTTCTTGACGGCATCGACCGCGGCGTCGGGGATCTGCCCGTTGGCCGCGGACGACACCGCGAAGTCGGATTTGAGTCCCGTGTCGACGATGCCTGCGACCGACGCCTTGGCGGATGCGGCCACCACGGCCAGACAGCTGACGATCGCCACGCCCACGAACAGTGCCGCGGCGGTGTTCGCCGTGCGTCGTTTCTGCCGGGACAGGTTACGTACGGCAAGACAACCGGTCACCCGGAACACGAGCGACGGCAGGAATCCCAGCACGAGACCAGCCGGGCGAACCAGCGCCGGGGCCAATACGATCACGCCGATGACGATAAGTCCGGCGCCAACGCCCAGCGGCCAGCCGGTACCATACCGATCGGCGATCGTGTTAAGGAAACCGACCGGGGTAGGGGTGCCATCCACCGTGGCGATCCGCCAGCAGAACAGCCAGGCCACCACGCCAAGAGCGACCATGATCGCGCCGATGATCGCCCGCGCCCGTACCGGCTTCTCCGGATTGACGGTCTCGTTCATCGCCTGGATGGGCGGTGCCATGGCGGCGCGCCGGGCCGGAAGGGCCGCTCCGATGAACGTGACGACCACGCCGACCACCAGTCCGACGAGCATGTCGGATACGCTCGGACTGGCGGTTCCGCTCAGCGGTGTTCCCATCTTCGCCATGCCGAACACGATAAGTCGCACCATGCCCCAGCCCAGACCGATGCCTGCCGCCGAGCCGACCAGACCGAGCAGCAGCGCCTGGATGATCACCGTGGAGAACACCTGCATGGGCGAGGCTCCGACGGATCGCAGCAGCGCGTATCCCCGCATCGATTCACGCACGATCATGGAGAACGTGTTGGCGATGATGAACGAACCGACGAACAGCGCGATCACCGCGAAGATGAGGATCAGCGGCTGGATGAAGCCGAGCATGTCCTTGATGGATTTCGAGTATTCGTCACGTAGCTGATCGCCCGTGATCGCATGCGCCTTGGAGCCGGCGGGCAGGGCCTGGTTGATGCGGTCGGCGAGTGCCTGTTGCTGTTCAGCGCTGAGCGGCTGTCCCTTGTTGCCGGTTCCATAGACCCCGATGTACTGGGTCTGGCCGATCTCTCCGGTCTGCTGCTGGTACAGGTCCTTGGCCACGCTGGGGGCGAGTCCGATGATGATCGCGCCGGCCTGTGACACGTCGGTGTTGAAGATGCCGACCACCTTCACGTCCTCCGGCCCGGATGGGTAGACGAGTTTGGTGGTGTCCCCCACCTTGAGTCCCGCAGCTTCGGCGGCGTAGGAGTGCAACGCCATCTCGTTGCGGTTTTCGGCCCATCGGCCCTCGGTGAGGTGGGCGGACCGCCAGGTGCCCTTCTCCAATCCGATGCCCATGGTGGGCGATCCCATGGTGGACACGGCATTGCCGTCCTGCTTCACCAGTACGAGGGAACCACTGACGGAATAGACGACCTCCGCGGTGCCGACGCCCTTGACGGTTTTGACGTCATCCGCCAGTGAGTCGTCGATGGTGTTGTAGGTCTTCATCGACGAGGACGAGGCGTCCGTATCGTCGTCCTTCTTCTCGTCGCTGCCGCGCACGTACACATCATGGTCGGTGTTCGATCCCATCATCTGGTCGACCTGGTCGTTCATCAGCTCACGGAAACAGAACGATCCGACCACGAACGACACGCCAAGCGCGATCGCGATGATCGACATCACGAATCGCGAGAAATGGGCGCGGGCGTCGCGCAATCCGATCCGGATCATACGGAGGCACCGCCTTCCATCGTCCCCATCGGCTTGTTGGCAATCGGTTCATCCGCGCCATCCGTGTCACCTTCGGCGGCGAACACGTCGAGGATCTGCTCGTAGGAGGGATTGCTCATGTCGTTGACGATGCGGCCATCGGCAAGGACAAGCACACGATCGGCGTAGGAGGCCGCGCGCGGGTCATGCGTCACCATGACGATGGTCTGCCCGTAGTCATGCACGGACTGTTTGAGGAAGCTCAGCACCTCCCTGCTGGATCGCGAATCGAGGTTGCCGGTGGGCTCGTCGGCGAAGATGACGGACGGACGGGCCATAAGTGCGCGGGCGCAGGCGACACGCTGCTGCTGGCCGCCGGACAACTGGCTGGGCCGGTGCGTGAGCCGTTGTTCCAGACCCACCACATGCACCACATGGTCGAACCACGCACGGTCGATGGGACGGCCGGCGATCTGCAACGGCAGCAGGATGTTCTCCTCGGCGCTCAGCGTGGGCACCAGATTGAACGACTGGAAGATGAAGCCGATCTGCTCGCGGCGCAGTTTCGTCAGCTGCCGTTGTCCCATGGCCGATACTTCAAGGCCTTCCACGAACACCTTGCCGGATGTCGGCACGTCCAGTCCCGCCATGCAATGCATGAGTGTGGATTTGCCGGAGCCGGACGGGCCCATGATGGCGGTCATCTGACCACGCATGAACTCCACGCTCACATGGTCGAGCGCCACTACAGCCGTGTCCTTGTCTCCGTAGGTCTTGACCAGATCCACGGCGCGGGCCACTGCCTCGCCGCCGTTCCGTACCTCCGGGTCCGCGGTCCGTCGTGAAGTCGCGATCCGTGAGGCACTCGTGGCGTTCGTATTGTCGCCGCGTCCACGTCGAGCCTGCACCGCCTGCGCCGTATGTCGTCCCATGGCACCATCCATTCCGTCGAACGTTCTCTGCCATCGTACCCATGATCTTTTCATTGGTCGATGAACTCGTCCGTGAATCGTCCGTCCATTACAATGAACCGGGAAGAAAGGCTTTCGATTGGCAACTGCAACAACGGCGCAGGTCAAGGTGCACAACCGTCATCAGGTGCTTGACCATATTTACCGCAACCAGGGCTCGTCCAAGCAGGACATCATGCGCGCCCTGAACATGAGTCTGCCCACGATCACGCAGAACCTGCGCGATCTTGAGGCCGACGGGCTGATCCGACGCGGCGGCTTCTTCAAGTCGACCGGCGGACGTAAGCCGCAAATCTATACGTTCAATAATCGCGCGGCCATCGCCATCGGCGTACGTATGACGGCCCGGCAGATCATCCTGTGCGCGGTGGATCTGCGTGGCACCTGCATCAAACGCGCCACGGGAAGGCTTCCCTACCGGCACGCACACGCCTACTATCACCGTATCTGTCAGCTCATCGACCAGTTCATCGGCTCGCTTGGCGAGGACGGCGATCATGTGATCGGCGTGGCGTTCTGCATGCAGGGCATCGTGTCGCCCGACGGCCGGAGCATCGTATTCGGTGACATTCTGGGCAATACCGGGCTGGGTCTGGATGAATTCGAACGGGAGCTCACGGTGCCGTGCACGTTCATCCACGATTCGGATGCCTCGGCCATGGCCGAGCTCTGGCTGGATCCGTCGATCGATGATGCGTTGTGCATCTATCTTGAACAGTATATGGGCGGTGCGGTGATCATCGACGGCAGGCTACGTCAGGGCGGTACGATGAAGAACGGCACGATCGAACACATGACCCTGGTACCGGACGGCGATGAATGCTACTGCGGACAGCGGGGATGCGCGGACGTCTACTGTTCGGCACGCGTGCTGATCAGCCAACGTGACGAGACCCTGGACGAGTTCTTCAATCAGGTGCGCGACGACGAGTACGCGCATCGTCGTATTTTCAGTCTGTATCTCGATCATCTGGCCCAGGCGATCAAGAACATGCGCACGGTGCTCAACTGCGATGTGATCGTGGGCGGACAGGCCGGACAGTTTCTCACCACCGACGACATCGTCGAGCTGCGAATGAGGGTGAATCGGATCAGCGCCTTCCCCGACGATGATTTCACGATTCGAAAAAGCGCCTGCAGGCCTGATCAGGATGTGATCGGTTCCGCGCTGATCTATGTTCGGGAATTCCTGGATGGCGTCTGCGGCACCGACTGACGGCTGTCGGGCCAAGGCGGTTTGGACCGCACGATGATTGGTGAATCTGGCGAGCGCCCATATCGATACTGGCGAATATAGGAAAACGGACGTGCACCGCATCCCCCGGCGGTGTACGTCCGTTATTTTCCTATACGCGAGTAAGCTTCCCCGTGATCGGCGTCACTTGGCGAGGCCGGAGGCGCGGACGGCCTCGAAGCCGGCCTTGAGATCGTCGAGGATGTCCTCGATGTTCTCGGTACCGATCGACAGGCGGATGGTGCCCTGGTGGATGCCCTGATCCTCAAGCTCCTCCAGCGTCTCCTGGGAGTGCGTGGTGGAGGCCGGGTGAATGACGAGGCTCTTCACATCAGCGACATTGGCCAGCAGGCTGAACAGGTGCAGGTTGTTGATGAACACACGTGCCGCGTCCTTGCCGCCCTTGATGTCGAAGGTGAAGATGGAGCCGGCGCCGTTCGGGAAGTACTTCTTGTACAGCTCGTGGTCGCGACGGCCCTCGATGCTCGGGTGGGAGACGGACTCGACTTCCGGCACGGTCTGCAGGTACTCGACAACCTTCAGCGCGTTCTGCACGTGACGCTCAACGCGCAGGGACAGGGTTTCGGTGCCCTGCAGGAGCAGGAATGCGGCGAACGGGGAGAGCGTGGCGCCGGTGTCGCGCAGCAGGATGGCGCGAATGCGGGTCACGAATGCGGCACCGCCCAGGGCCTCGTAGAAGTTCAGGCCGTGGTAGGACGGATCCGGCTCGGTCAGGGTCGGGAACTTGCCCGGCACCTCGGCCCAGTTGAACTTGCCGCCTTCGACGACCACACCACCCAGCGTGGTGCCGTGGCCACCGATGAACTTGGTGGCGGACTCAACGACCACATCGGCGCCGTGCTCGAGCGGACGGAACAGGTACGGGGTGGCGAAGGTGTTGTCGACAATCACCGGCAGGTGATGCTTGTGGGCGATCTCGGAAATGGCCTCGAAGTCCGGCAGGTCGGCGTTCGGGTTGCCGAAGGTCTCGAAGTAGACGAGCTTGGTGTTCTCCTGGATGGCATCCTCGAAGTTCTGCGGAACCTCCGGGTCGACGAAGGTGGTGGTGATGCCGTCGCGCGGCAGCGTGTGCTTGAGCAGGTTGAAGGTGCCGCCGTAGATGTTCTTGGAGGAGACGATGTGGTCGCCGGACTGGGTGATGTTGCGAACCGCGTACTCGACGGCCGCGGCGCCGGAGGCCACCGCGATGCCGGCGGTGCCACCTTCGAGGGCGGCGATACGGTCCTCGAACACGCCCTGGGTGGAGTTGGTCAGACGACCGTAGATGTTGCCGGGATCAGCGAGACCGAAGCGGGCCTCGGCGTGATCGAAATCGTGGAAGACGTAGGAGGTGGTGGCGTAGATCGGGACGGCGCGGGAGTCGGTGGCCGGGTCGGCCTGCTCCTGGCCGACGTGCAGCTGCAGGGTTTCGAAACGGTAGTTCTTGTTGGCTTCAGCCATGAGGTTGTCTCCTTGAGTGTGGTTTGTTTGGTTGTTGG
Source organism: Bifidobacterium tissieri (assembly GCF_002259645.1). Classification (GTDB taxonomy): domain Bacteria; phylum Actinomycetota; class Actinomycetes; order Actinomycetales; family Bifidobacteriaceae; genus Galliscardovia; species Galliscardovia tissieri. The sequence continues at coordinate 176,300 of NZ_MWWV01000006.1, read as the reverse complement.
TAGTGACAATATGCGCTTGAAGGGCGTGGTTTCAAGCCCAAACGGGCTTTTCGCTATCGGGCTTGGTTATAGCCTTTTCCCAACCCTTGCGGGCGCAAAGGGTTTGCCGATGGCCGGAATCGTCCCTGCGACGCGGTTTTCTTCCATGACACGCCGAGGAATCCGAATCGATCATCATCGAGCGACGGTAGTCTGGACGGGAACGGCTCCGCCGCATTGCCATCGCGGGGCCTTCCGACGATCGAGAAAGCGAGTTCCATGACCACGAACGACGACGCCGTGCTCTATCAGCGCGACCCCGACTACATCCCCCGCATCGCTGCCGTGCACGATATGTGCGGCTACGGCAAATGCTCACTGACCTCGGCGATTCCGATCCTGTCCGCCGCCGGATGCGACGTGTGCCCGGTACCCACGGCATTGTTCTCCGCGCACACGATGTACAAGGACTACACGTTCCACGACACCACCGACATGCTGAACGATTACCTTGACGCATGGGGCAAGGAGGGCGTGGAGCTCGACGGCGTGTATTCGGGATTCCTCGGCAGCGCCGGCCAGGTGGCCATCATCCAGCGTCTGTACCGTGAGTATCCGAACGCCCTACGACTGGTCGATCCGGTGATGGGCGATGGCGGTCACATGTACCCCACATACACCACGGAGCTGTGCGAGGCCATGGGCGCGCTGGCCGATGGTGCCGACGTGCTGATGCCGAACCTTACCGAGGCGTCGATCCTCACCGGGCGTGACTACCCGGGCAAGAACCTGACCGTCGACGAGGTAGCCGACTGGATGGATGCACTGCTGGCGCTCGGTGCCAAGAGCGTGGTGCTCAAGGGCGTGGATCGCGAAGACGGCATGATCCGTAACTATGTGGCCACCGCGGACTCCGGAGTGGACGGCATGACCGAACTGGCCCATGAGAAGCTGCCATACATGATCCACGGCACCGGCGACGCCTTCGCCTCGGCGTTGTGCGGCGCGGTGATGGCTGGCCGCACGCTCGCCGAAAGCGCCCGCATCGCCGGCGAATTCGTACGTTCCGCCATGAAGTCCACCCGCAACCAGCCACACTTTGAGGAACGTGGCGTGAGCTTCGAACTCAATCTTGCGGAGCTCACCGGCCTGGTGGGCTGACCGCCACGGCAAGACTGGCATGGCCGGCGTCGACTCGCGTACCGCCGGCCATGCCGGGGGGTGCATTCGACCACATTGCGCCGTAACCCTAGACGGACCACGACGCATGATGATGGACTCGAATCATGACAGATTCAATCCTCACCCCAGCAGCATCCCTCCTCTCTCCCACTCCATCGAACGCACCATCAGCGGCCGATGCCTCCATCATCTCTTCCGTCTCCAATCCCTTCGAACGATTCAACAGGCTTACCGCCGCCCTGCACGAGCCCGGCCTCACGCCGAAACGGCTCGGCGCACTCGGCGAGGCCTATGGCGTCCTCTGGCTTGAACGTCGCGGCTGGCGGGTCGTGGACCGCAACTGGCATTCCCGGTACGGCGAACTCGACATCATTGCGCTCACTCCTGATGATCGGCTCTCGTTCGTAGAGGTCAAGACCCGTCGCAATGCCAGTTTCGGCAGTCCGCAATCAGCAGTGAACGCGCACAAGCAGACCACGCTGCGCCGTGCCGGGATCCAATGGCTACAGGAGCGCGGACACGACTTCCCCCACGTTTCCACACGCTTCGACGTACTGGCGATCACCGTGCACGGCTCACGACGAGCCCCTGAAGTCCATCTGATTCCGGGAGCGTTCTGATGCGTATAGGTACCGCACTCTCCGTCGGCCTGAACGGGTTGAAGGCATTCACCGTAAGCATGCAGGCGTATATCTCCCCCGGACTGCCCTATTTCAGTATCATCGGACTTCCCGATACCTCCCTGTCCGAGGCCCGGGAACGGGTGAAATCGGCCTGTGCCTCCGCCGGATTCTCCTGGCCGGAGACGCGGGTGACCGTGAACCTGTCCCCCGCATCCCTGCCCAAAAGCGGTGCCGCCCACGATCTGGCGATCGCGGCGAGCGTACTGTGCGCAGGCGGTGCGATCCCCCATGATTCACTATCCGACACGCTGGTACTGGGCGAGCTCAAACTCGACGGCACGGTGCTGCCGGTCACCGGTCTGCTGCCGATCCTGCTGCATGCGCGCAACAGCGGCATCGCCAAGGCATTCATTCCCCATAGCAATCATGAGGAAGCCGAACTGGTTCCCGACATCGGCGTCGTGACGATCCGTCATGTAGGCGAACTCATCGAACATATGGGAGGCAAGACCAAGTATCGGATTCCCGACGATTCCTACGAACTGCGTACCCCGTCATTCGATGATCCACTGGGCGACAAGCCGGCCACTGGACTGGACATGAGTCAGGTCATGGGTCAGGAGCATACGAAGTGGGCGCTGGAGGTCGCGGCCGCGGGAGGCCATCATGTGATCATGGTGGGGCCTCCCGGCGCTGGCAAGACGATGCTTGCCTCACGACTGCCTACGATCATGCCGCCTCTGAACGAACGACAGCAACTGGAGGTCGCCTCGATCCGTTCACTCTGCGGCACACTCACCGAACACGGCATCACCGATGTTCCCCCGTATGAGGCCCCGCATCACACCGCCAGCGTGGCGGCACTGGTGGGAGGCGGATCCGGGATAGCCCGCCCGGGGGCCATCACCCGCGCGCACAACGGCGTGCTGTTCATGGATGAGGCGCCCGAATTCCCGCCACGCGTGCTGCAGACCATTCGCGAGCCGTTGGAGACGGGATACGTGGCGATCTCCCGGTCCAAGGGCAATGCCCACTACCCCGCACGATTCCAGCTGGTCATGGCCGCAAACCCCTGTCCATGCGGATTCGGGTGGGGCACCGGGGAGAAATGCGTGTGCAGCGTCAAGGAACGCACACGATACTGGAACCGATTGTCCGGTCCGATTCTTGACCGTATCGATATTCAGATCACCGTGCCGCCCATCGCGACCTTCACCCCGACCGCCGACACACCCGCCGAGACCAGCACCACGATCCGAGCACGCGTGATCGAGGCACGCAATGCCGCCGCTGAACGGTATCGGTTCGAAAACTGGCCATGTAACGCCAAAGCCAGCGGGGAATGGCTCAGAGCCCACACGTCGACCAAGGCGCTGATGCCGCTCACACAGGCGTTGGAGCAGCAACGACTGAGCCTGAGAGGCGCCGATCGAGCCCTTCGCCTGGCGTGGACGCTGTCCGACGTTGCAGGCCGGACCAGTCCCGACGCGCAGGACGTGTCATCCGGCATCGCCCTGCGCACCCGATTGCGATGATGGGAGGCACCGATTATGACAAGGCTTGCTCACCCCGACCACGACGGCAGGGCTCTTTCGCTCGACGCCGACGCGTTGGCCCGTGCCGTGCTGTCATTTTGCGCCGACGGCCCGGACGCGCTGATGTTCGCGGCGCTCAAGGGCACGCAATCCGCCAGCCTGCTTCTGGCGCTGCTGGCAGTCCCCTCGTCCGGCTCACCGCCTGCATGGCTTGACGATCAGGGCCGCATCGACACGATGATCGGCAAGGCCAATGCCGAACTGGACCGGTTCTTCATCGTCGGTGCCGCGCGATGGGGACGCCGTCCCGATGCGCGTGGACTGGAACGATTCCACACGGCGCTTTCCCGATGGCGTGAGCGACTCTCCACGCTGCCCGTTCATGCATGGGAAACGCTGACGGATCATTTCACCTTTCACGGCGGACAGTGGATCATCGGCCCCGGCTCACCGTACTGGCCCGGTCAGCTCGACGATCTGGCCATCCGTTCCGATTGGGCTCCCCCGCTGTGCCTGTGGGGCATGGGGAACCCCGCCACGCTGGTCAGCTGTGATGAGCCGATCGCCGTCGTCGGGTCACGCGATGTCAACGATTATGGCCGGTTCGTGGCCCGCAGCGTGGGGCTGCAGGCCGCCCGCCACGGTCATCTCGTGGTGTCCGGAGGAGCGAAGGGTGCCGATGCGGCGGCGCATTGGGGCGCGCTCGCGGCGCGGGAGGAGCGTGAGGGCTCGGACGACCCCGAACATGCCGGGCGTACGGTGGCGGTATTCGCCGGCGGAGTGGAGCGCCGTGGCCCCTCATGCAACTTCAGACTGTTCGATGCCATGCTCATGACACAGGGTGCTCTGATCAGTGAGATGCCACCCGGCACCGTCCCCGAGGCGCGACGGTTTCTGCTCCGCAATCGGATCATCGCCGCAATGGCCGGTGTGATCGTCGTGGCGCAGGCCCGTCACCGTTCCGGCGCATTGAACACCGCCACCTGGGCCGCGGAGATGAACCGGACTCTGGTCGCCGCGCCCGGCGACATCGACGAGCCATACAACACCGGATGCAATCGCCTGGTGCATGACGGCAAGGCCGTATTGCTCGCCTCGGCCACGGATATCAGCGAAATCTGCCATCCGGAGCACACGCCATACCTGTTGGACACACCGCATGGCGAACCATCCGATGACGACGAATCCGACGGCGACACGACCATCACCGTCGAGGACCCTCTGCAGACGATGATGCTGGCCGCCATACGCTCTCTCGGCCGGGAGCACATCGTCTGCACGATGGACACCGTAATCGCACGGATACGCGAACGGCATCCCGGCAAGGTTATCGGCGTCGCCGCCGCACAACGGGCCCTGGCCGCATTGGAAGCGGCGGAACTCATCGCCATGGATGCGGACGGCACAATAGGTGTCACTCGCCGATCCGGAACCCGGGCCATGCCGGAGGACCATATCAGCGTTCAGCATCCGCTTTAGCGGTATAGGCTCATGCCCTCCACTGGCAGCGGTCGAGATCCACTTTCCATCCATCGGCGCCGCATGGTGCGTTCCCAGTCGGAGGCACGAAAGCCACGCCCTCCTCCTCCAGCAACTCCCGTTGACGATCGGGACCGCCGAATGCGAATCCGGGGGCCAAAGAACCGTCCCGAAACACCACGCGATGGCAGGGGATTACACCGGGCTCGGGATTCGCATGCAACGCGAAACCGACAAACCGGGCGGAACGCGGGGCTCCCGCCAAAGCCGCCACCTGACCGTAGGTAGCGACCCGCCCTTTCGGAATACGCCGAACCACGTCATAGACCCGCTGGGAAAACGTCTGCTCCATGGCTCCCATTATCCACAGCATCCAGCCGCGTCAGAGCCGGTCCTCCCCCGGTCATGGCTTGTGGGACAATCGAACCTATGAGTCCGAAGCAGTTGGAAACACAGTATGACGTGGTAATCGTGGGCGCAGGCGCGGCAGGCCTGTCGGCAAGTCTGGGACTGGTCAGGTCGGACCAGTTCGCGCAGATGAAGGAGGAGGGACGCACCCCTCGTATTCTGGTCATTTCGAAGCTTCAGCCGCTGCGCTCCCACACCGGTTCCGCGGAGGGCGGCATCGCGGCCAGTCTGGGCAATATCGACCATGACGACTGGCACTGGCATTTCTACGACACGATCAAGGGCAGCGACTGGCTCGCCGATCAGGACATGGCCGAGATCCTCGCCAAGGAGGCGCCGGCCACGGTGATCGGTCTGGAGCATGACGGTGTGGCGTTCTCTCGTACCGAGGACGGTCATATCGCCCAACGTCTGTTCGGCGGGCATACCGCGGAGTTCGGCAAGCAGCCGGTTCGTCGCACCGCCTACGCCGCCGACCGCATCGGCCATCAGATTCTGCACGCGCTCTGGCAGCAGTGCGTCAAGGAGGGCGTTGAATTCGCCGAGGAATGGTATGTCAGTGACCTCGTGCTGGAACGCGACGGCAATGGCCATGCCATGGCGCGTGGTCTGGTGGTGATCGACACGCACACCGGTACCGTGCATGGCGTGAATGCGCGCAATATCGTTCTGGCCACCGGTGGCGCAGGCCGGCTCTTCCACACCACATCGAACTCCTGGGATCTGACCGGTGACGGCATGGCATTGGCACTCGAGGCGGGCCTGCAGCTGGAGGACATCGAGTTCGTGCAGTTCCACCCCACGGGTCTGGCCCACACCGGCATCCTGCTGTCCGAGGCCGCTCGCGGCGAAGGCGGACGACTGCTCAACGCCGACGGCGAACACTTCATGGACCGGTATGCCCCGGGGCACGGCGATCTTGCAGCACGCGACGTGGTGTCCCGCTCGATCGTTGCCGAGGTGGATGCCGGACGTGGAGTGGCCGACCCCAAGGACCCCGATGGCCCGAAGGACTGCGTCTGGCTTGACCTGACCGGCATCGGCGAGCAGGCGCTCAAGGAGAAGCTGCCCGAAGTGTGCGATACGGTACGTGAATACGCCGGACTCGACCCCGCGCACGATCTCATTCCGATCAAGCCGACCGCGCACTACACCATGGGCGGAATCCCGATCACCGCCGATGGCAACGTCTACGAATGGACTGACGACTCCCGTCGCACCGTCGAAGGCCTGTTCGCCGCCGGCGAATGCTCCTGCGTCAGCGTACACGGCGCGAACCGTCTGGGCGCGAACTCGCTGCTCGACGCTTGCCTGTTCGGCTCCCGCACCGGCGCGACGATCGCCCGACTCATTGCCGACGATCCCATGGCCGGAGCCCCCGACGAGGAGCTGACCGACATCGACACCACCGCCGTGGACGATGCCGCCGCACACCGCGAACAGGACCTCAAGGCATTGCTGCAGCCGGTGGACGATGATCAGATCGACGCGGATGCGCCCGACGACAATCCCTACCGTCTGATGGCCGATCTGGGTGCGCTCATGGAACGGTATGCCGCCGTGCGATGCGATCATGACGGAATCGCCGCGGCGCTTGCCGAGATCGACGGCACGCTGCGCCCCCGTGTTGAGCTTCTGCACACGCATAGCGATACCGCCGCCTATAATCAGGAGCTCACCACAATCCTCGAAGCCCGTCATCTGCTCACGCTGGCCGGCGTGATGCTTACCGCATCCGATGCACGAGAAGAGTCACGCGGATCGTTGTATCGCACGGATCATCCGCAGCGCGACGATGAACGGTTCCTGACGCATTCCATGGTGGATGGCGGCCGCGACGTCGCCTGGCAACCGGTGACCATCACCGCGTATCCGCCGAAGGCCCGTCAATACTGAGTTCCGGACCAGTCCCGCCGCCGCCCGAGCCGATCATGTCGGTTCCATTCCCGACCATGGCATATCCTCAGCGTTCTGACGCCGGAAATCGCGACAACGTCATTTCCGGCGTCAGAACGCTGAGTAGACTGTGTTGACAGCATGTACGAATTCATGCACGAATTTGCGAGGAGAAGAACATTCATGACCAATGCCGCAGTTGACCGTATGCTTACGGTGACCTTGCGCGTCTCCCGTTTCACCCCGAAGCCCGAACGCCCAGGCCGTCGTCGCGGCGGCAGCCCGTTCGGATCCCGATCGAAGTCCCCATTTGGGGGCGATGCCGCATCAGGCCGTACGAATCGCGCGCGCGGCAAGCGATGGACGCAGGACTATACGCTGGACGTCCATGCCAGCGATTCGGTGCTGGACTGTCTGCTCGCCGTCAAGCGTGAGCAGGATCCGTCCCTCGCGTTCCGCTACTCCTGTGGCCATGGCATGTGCGGGTCCGACGCGGTGGCCATCAACGGCACGCCCACTCTGCTGTGCACCGCCAAGGTGCGAGACTGGGTGCGCCCCGACACCCCCGGATTTGTCGACGGCGATGGGTTCCGTCCCACCGGAGAGCCTTTGGATGACGACGCGCATGCACTGAATCTTGACGACCTTGATCCGGACACGCCTCTGATCATCGAATTGGCGGCGCTGCCCGGATTCCCCACACAGCGCGATCTGATCGCCGACATTGATCCGATGCTGAATCAGATCCGCAAGCTCGAACCGTATCTTAAGGCGTCGGGTGATCTGAAGGTCACCGACGAAGGCAAGATCAATGCGTTCGAATACCTGCAGAATCCCGCACAGCTCGCCCGATATGAGCTGCTGAGCAACTGCATCGCCTGCGGCGTGTGCGAGGGAAGCTGCCCGGTGTACGCGGGTGGAGACGCCTTCGTCGGCCCGGCTGCCATGATCGCCGCATCCCGATTCATCAACGATTCACGTGACGGTGCCACCGCCGACCGTCTGACCGCCCTGATGGAACCGGATGGCGCGCGTGCCTGTCAGTCCGTGCGTGCCTGTTCAATGCACTGCCCCAAGGGCATCGACGTGGGCGAGGAGCTGTGGCAGACCATTCAGAAAGTGGATGCGGCAAGGGTGTCTTCGGAGGCCGAGTGATGAGCGGACGGGACTATTCCAAGCTGGCCAACGGCTGGGAGTTCATCGAAGATACCGCTTACGACAATGAATCGGATCTGTTGCACGAACTGCGCCGTCAGGCACTGGATGCGGGATTCGAACAGGGATCGGCGTCGCAGGCTCGTTTCATGGCGATTCAGGTGCGGCAGATCCACGCACGATCGGTGATCATCCTCGGCACCGGTGCGCTGGTGGAGACCGTTCATCTGATCGGTGCGCTGAATGCGCTGTCCGCCGATACCCCAGGTCAGCTCACCGCCGTCGATTCGTCGGCGCAAGGTACCGTCCTGATCCGCAAGGCGTTCAATCGGATGCAGGATCATACGCATGTCAAACTGCGTGTGGTCAACGCCAAGGCCGACGTTTTTCTTCCTCGGTTAAATCCCGGCGACTACGACATGGTGATCGTGACCGGTGACGAGCAGAATTACAGTGGGGCGTTCGACCACGCCTACCGTCTGCTGCGTCGTGACGGCGTGCTGATGCTGTGTGACGCGCTTGCCCTGCACAGTGCAAGCGCTACCCCATCTCCCCGATCCCAGACCGAGGCATCAGGACAGGATCACAGCGGACAGCATCAGGACAGCCAGCATGACCGGGTGATGCACATGTGTCAGTTGATCGACGATGCGTTCGACGACGAACGGTTCGACTCGGCGCTGATTCCAGTGGGCACCGGCATGATTCTCAGCATCAAACGATGATCTCGGCCGCCATCCGGCGTCTCCGAGATCATCGTCATTGAAGGTCACTGTGCGATAAGTCGAGTGGCGTACTGCACGGCCTCGTCCGGGCTGTCAGTGAGCGTCACCAGATTCGGATCAATGGGCGAGATCATGCCACGATCCATCAGAGTGCTCTGGATCCAATCGAACAGTCCCTGCCAATACGCCGTATCGAACAGCACGATCGGCATCGTGGTGACCTTATGGGTCTGAACCAGAGTGAGTACTTCGAACATTTCGTCAAGCGTGCCGAATCCACCGGGACAGACGATCACTCCGGACGAATACTTGACGAACATGGTCTTGCGCACGAAGAAGTATCGGAACGTCATGCCCAGATTGACATAGTTGTTCATTCCCTGTTCGTGGGGCAGCTCGATGCCCAGCCCCACGGACTTGCCTCCGGCCAGGGATGCGCCTCGGTTCGCCGCCTCCATGATGCCGGGTCCGCCACCCGTGATCGTGGCCACCCCACGCTCGGCAAGCAGACGGCCCATCCTCCGGGCGGCCTTGTAGGCGGGATCGGTGCGTTGCGTACGGGCCGAGCCGAACACGGCCACCGCCGGACCGATCTCGGCCAGCGCACCGAATCCATCGACGAACTCCGCCTGGATGCGCAGAACACGCCAAGGATCCATATGCAGCCAGTCGGTACGATCGTCGGCACGCAGCAGATTGCCGATGGTGGTGTCTTCGGGGATCATGGATCCGCGCATCATCACCGGACCGCGATAATACGTGTCGTCATACGGGGAATCCGAATCGGCTGGCGCATTGGCGGAGGTTTCCAGCTTCGGCTCCACGATCTCCGCCGTGCTGACGCGGTTCTTGTCCTTGGCGCCCTTGCTCGACGACTTCCCATCCGTCGATTTCTTGTCCACCTTGGTGGATTTGGCCTTGGCCTTGTCCTTCCCCTTGCCGGACTTGGCCTTTTCGTGACTCTTCTTCACGATCTTCGCCATGACATTCAGCTCCTTGTCTTTCGTTCGGTCTTTCCGGACGAACGTATCTTGTCGATCGACACGGTCACGCTGCCGTCTTCGCCCACGATCTCGTACTCGTCATCGGAGTCATCGGTCTGGTCTTCACCGTCGATCAGGCTTTCCGCGGCATGTTCGCGGAAACGCCGCGCCTGACGGCTGAGCAACACGCCGGCAATCGCCGCCGACAGCAGTGATCCCACCAGTACGCCGAATCGAGCCTCGCCGGACAACTCCGTATCGGCGTAGGCCAGCGATGCGATGAGGAACGATACGGTGAAACCGATGCCGCAGGCGCAGGCCGCCGGGAACAGGTCCCGCACGCGCAACCCCTTGGCCAGTTTCAGTCCGGCGAGGTGCGTGGACAGCCATGCCGTGATCATGATGCCCACGGGCTTGCCGACCACCAGACCGACTGCGATACCCAGCACCACCGGCGATACCAGCATCGCCGCGCTGATCGTCTCAAAATGGACTCCGGTGGCGAACAGCGCGAAGATCGGCAACGCCAGCAGGGCGGAGAACGGCTGCAATTTGTCCTTGTACCGTTCGGCGCGCGGAGTAGCCTCACCATGCATCTCGCGTGCCGGAGTGAGCAGTCCAACAAGCACGCCGGCAAGCGTGGGATGCACTCCGGCCTCGAACATCATCACCCAGGAAAGAATGCCGACCACAGCCACAGCCACCCACGGCACACGACGTCGTTTGACCAGCCACGCCCATGCGACCGCGCAGAGCACAATGCCGAGGAACCAGTACCATGCGTTGAGGTTCGAGAAGAACAGCGCGATCACAATCACCGCAAGCAGATCGTCCACGGTCGCCAATGTCATCAGGAACGCGCGGATGGAGCCGGGCAGCCCCTTGGCGAACAATGCGAGCACGGTCAGGGAGAACGCGATATCCGTGGCCATGGGAACCGCCCATCCCTGAGAGACGTCGGCGAGTTCATGGGCCGTGCCGGTGGCGACCACGTCCATGCCGACGGGTCCGGGACCAAATGAGGAGAACAGGAAGACGGTAAGCAGGAACAACGCCGGCGGAACGAGCATACCGCCCACGGCGCAGGCCATCGGCACCGCGGCGGCCTTGGGATTGGCGAGGGAGCCGGTGGTGAGCTCCTGTTTGAGGTCAAGGCCGACGACCAGGAAGAACACGGTAAGCAGACCATCCTGAGCCCAATGGCCGATGGAGAGATTGATGTTGGTATATGGAATGCCGATGTGGATCTCCGACATCGTCTCGAACATGTGGGCCGTGGCGGGAATGTTCGCGAGCAACAGTCCGGCCAGCGCAAACCCCAGCATGATCAATCCGGAAATCGTATCCGATGCCGCCACACGATGAATCGACCGCCATATTCCCATATTGTTCGTCTCAGTCACGCGTTTCACTTCCATTCGCTGGCCGATACTTTGAAAAGACAATGGTTGAAAGTCTACCAGTCGGGCGCGACACGCCGATTTTGCATATGCCACAATGCGAGTTATATTAACTGAGTTGTCGATTTGAGACAGCATGCGCCAGTAGCCCAGCGGATTAGAGCATCTGACTACGGATCAGAAGGTCGCAGGTTCGAATCCTGTCTGGCGCACCACCTACACCCCGGGAACGGAAACGATTCTCGGGGTTTTTGTGTTTCGTCATACTTGCGTTTTCGCCATCCGTCAGCTTGTCCAAACAAGCCCAAGCAAACCCGCCAGCAGCCAGTTGCGTTACCTCGTTATCGCGAGGCAACGCAAACCCTGCCGTGCGACCCGTTCGGTCTTACCGCATGCCGCCTCTACTGTATATCGCCGGGCCACAGTTTTTCGATGACGATATCGTCCTTCCCGTCGATCGGGAGATTGCGTCTCATCATCTCCACACCGGCGATGTTCCTGAAAAACGTATCCTCAGCGGGATCGAGTGCATTGAACGTATCCGTCAGCATATCGTCGTCGATGTTGGACAGCAGATCCGCCACCGCAGCAGTATTGTGACCGATATAGTGAAGCTCGGCAAGAATGTTCATGAAATCTTTCTTCCTAGGGCGCTTACGAAGAAACCACACTGCGCCGACAGGACCTCACCGTAGCACAGTTCGTTCTTCTTGCGCTCACCATAGAAGCAAATACGGACTATATGCCGTGGACTGTATGCCCTTTGAAACGGACCATGTCCCCTATGGTTACGAACGAAACGCCCTCAAGGGGCATATCGGCACATGAATCGGCAATGCAGCGACGCAGGGATCTCGGACAGGCCATAGTGCAACTTCGCAAAGAACACGATCTCAGTCAGGAACGACTGGCACTGGAAGCCGGTATCGACCGCTCGTATATGGGCAGGATCGAACGCGGGGAACGATCGGTGAGCTATGACAAACTGTGGGCGGTCTGTGACGCTCTGCACATCAGTCTCGCCGAGCTCATTCTGAAAGCGGAGTCGGTACGTCGAGGTGTGAAAATCGAATCTCGCGATTGACTATCCGGATCGGATCGCCATCCCATGCAGCGCGCTACTCCATGCAGATCTTGGATAGCGGCATGGCCGAATCGATGGAGAAGTCGAGACTGCTGGGCTTGACACCGGCCTGCACCAGATTCGAACCGAGCATGGCCACCATGGCACCGTTGTCGGTGCACAGTTTGATCTCGGGAATACGCACTTCGATACCGTGCCGCGCCCCGACCTCGAGCAGCTTGGCGCGCAGCTGTGAGTTGGCGGAGAATCCTCCGCCCACGATCAGCGTACGGGAGCCATACTGTTCGCAACCGCGCACGGCCTTCTTCGCCAGCACGGACGCCACCGAATCGGCCAGCGACGCGCACACGTCATCCACCGGAATGGTCTCGCCGGCGGTCTGACGCTCCTCGATCCACCGTGCCACGGCGGTCTTGACGCCGGAGAAGCTGAAATCATACGGATGCTTGGCACCGGCTTTGCCCTGGGTCAGTCCCTGCGGCACTCTGATGGCATGGGGATCACCCGACTGCGCATGACGATCGATATGCGGCCCTCCCGGGTAGGGGAAGCCCAGCAGACGAGCCACCTTGTCGAAGCACTCCCCCGCCGCATCGTCGAGCGTAGTACCGACCACGTCGACGTGACGGGCGACATCCTGCACATGCAGCAGCGACGTATGACCGCCGGAGACGATCAACGCCAGCGTATCCTCCGGGAACGGGCCGAATTGCAACTGCGTGACGGCGATATGTCCGATCACATGGTTGATGCCGTAGATGGGCTTGCCCGCGGCATAGGCCAGGGCCTTGGCTCCGGACACGCCGACGGCAAGGCATCCGGCAAGGCCGGGACCCGCGGATACGGCGATCGCATCCACGTCGGCGATGTCCATATCGGCGTCGGCGAGTGCCTTGGACACCACGGGTACGAAGGCCTCGGCATGGGCTCGCGAGGCGATTTCCGGGATCACACCGCCGTAGCGGGCGTGCTCGTTCATGGAGGATGCGACCACGTTCGACAGCAACGTGCCGCCGCGTACTACGGCCGCGGCCGTTTCGTCACAGGTGGATTCGATGCCCAGCACCACGGGTTCGTTCATTGTGCCGCTCCTTCATTGTCGTGGATGTCTTGGTCGTTGCCCCTTGTCTGCGTCGTCTGCGTCGTCTGGAATCCCATGACGTGGGGCCTGATATCGGCGCTCATCGTGTATGCGTCGATTCCCTCGGGTTGGTAGTAGCGTTTGCGCCGCCCCATGATGGAGAAGCCGAACCGACGGTAGAGCGCGATGGCAGGGGCGTTGTCCACTCGCACCTCCAGCAGCATTCGTCGTGCTCCCTGCAGTTCGGCGTCGTGCAGCAGACGGTCGAGCATCGCCGCGGCGATGCCCTGTCGCTGGTGATCCTTCGACACGCCTATCGTCATGAGTTCCGCGTCGTCTCCGTCATACCAGAATCCCGCGTAGCCCCGTATAGATCCGTCCGGTTCATCGACGTCGAAGACGTAGGTGCGCGCCGGCGCATCGAGTTCCTGACGGATGGCGTTTTCGCTCCATGCGCCCTTGCCGAACAGCTCCCGTTCGAGTGCGGCAAACGCGGCGATCGCCCGATCACGGTCGATGTCATGCAATCCGACGAGCATTCAGACGGTCCTTTCGGCACCGGCGTGGTTGAGCACGTGCTTGAGCGGATTCGGCACTTCGGCGTCCGGGCGACGCAGGTACAGCGGTTCGATGGGATCGTCCGGGTGTTCGGCGTGCTGGACGATGGCCAGGGTGGCGAACAGGGACCAGCTCTCCGTCTGATCCAGCACGGATTCATCAACGATATCGCCCAGCTGTTCCACGTTCCTCAGCACGGACTCGTACTTGCCCGCACCGTGGCCCACCACGTCGACGACGATCGCATCTGCGGCGCATCCGTGCGCCTCGGCATAGTCGCGGACGGCCGTGTTCACACGATCGACGATTGTGGTGGGGTAATCGATGTCCATGGCGATCAGCGGCACGGTCCGTGCCTCATCGGCGTCGGTTCCGACGGCCGGTACTGCGCACAGTTCGAAATACAGCTGCTTGCGTCGAGCGTCATTCACGGCAAGCGTCAGCACATGCGGGCCGGCGGCGTTCCCCCTGCGCCGGATGATGTTCCAGTGCGCCTGCGGTTCCAGGATGTTCTGACCGATCAGCGTGGCTCCGGTGGCGAAGGCCAGTGCCTTGGCGGTGACGATGCCGGCGCGCAGGCCGGTGAAAGGCGCCGGGCCGGTGCCGACGACGATCGTGTCGATGTCCTGCGGCGTGTTGCCCGAGCGTTCGATGGCGTGGGCGATGTTGCCCTGCAGTTTTTCGACGTGGGTGCGCGAATCGGTCTCGATGATCGGCTCGTAGCCCACGACGCCCACCGTCGAACCGTATGAGGTGTCGATCACCAGTGTGCAGCCCATGTAATCCTCCCTGTCTGCGTCAAGCCCTGCAAAAAGCCTGTAGTGAGTCTACACCGATCGGCGTCGGTGAGATCATGCGGGAAGTCGGCGATCCTGCCATGACTCGCCAACGGGAACCAGTGTGACGGTACGCATGCCGTCGCCGGTCAGCTCCTCGTCGTCGCGTGTCGCCGACGACCCGTCCAGCGGACGATCGATATGAATCTCCAGACGTTCCGGGGCGAGGGCAGCCACCATCTGCTCGCCCCATTCCATGAGGATCACCGTGTTGTCGCTGGGATCCTCAAGCTCCTCGTCGAGACCCAGGGATTCGAGCTCGTCGAGTAGCCGGCCCACCGCGTCCTGTCCCGGAGCGTAGGCGGTGCCGCCGAGACGGTAGGCATCAACGTGCACCAGATGCACGCGCGCACCGTCGGCGAACCGTCCGTTGAGTTCACGGGCGATCGTGAACGTGGGCGACACGATCGGTTCGGTGATGCCCAGACCGGCACCGAATCCCTGGGCGAGGGTGGTCTTGCCGGCACCCAGCGGTCCGGACAGCAGCAGGACGTCGCCGCCGTGCACGATTTCGGCCAGCTGCCGGCCGATGCGACGCATGTCGTCGGCGGTCGGCGCCTGCAGGGTGATGGTTGTAGTGCTCGCGTTGTCGTTTCTGTTCATGGCATCCTCAATCGTATTCGTGACTCGTATCTCGTGTATCGCGGATATCGTCATCCGTCACATTCAGCCGCGGCCCTTGGTCGCGATGATCTCGATGGACCGTTCCAAAGCGTAGACGGGATCGCCGCCGTTGGTCTTGCTCTGCTCGTCCGCCCATGCGAGCATGCGGATGCAACGGGCCAGTCCGGCTGATGTCCAGCCCGGCAGCTGACGGGTGGCGTTCTTCAGCACCCATGGGTTGGTTTTTGCCTCAGCCTGGGAGATGGTCCCCGATTTCACGGCCGACGCCTTGGCCAGGGTGCGCAGCTTCATGGCGAGCGCGCCGATGAGCGCGATCGGATCCGTTCCCTGCTCGATGGCCGATCGCATGGCGACGATGGCCTCGGCGGTACGGCCTTCCACGGCCTTGTCGGCCACCATGAAGCCGGTGACCTGTGGATTGGCGATCAGATACTGGTTGACGCGGTCGAGCCCGATGATCTCGTCATCGAAATCGAAGCACAGTTGGGAGCACATGGCGGCGAGTTCACCGGTCTTCTCCCCCAGCACGCCGACGAGCTGCTGGGCTGCAAGCGGGTCCACGCGCCGGCCTTCGCGTTCGAACCGCTGATAGACGAAGTTGATCTTCGCGTCGGCTTTCTTGAGATCGGGAACGTCGATCCGTTTCGCGCCGGCACGCACCATGGCGTCGAGGATGCGCTTGCCCTTGGGGCCGCCTTCATGCTGGCAGATCAGAATGCTGGAGTTGGTCGGATCGTTTTTCGCCTGTTTGGTGTACGCGATCAACGCGTCGCCAAGACGATCGTCAGCGGACTGCAGATTGCTGATCTCGACGATTGCGATGTCGGAAAGCAACGACGGGCTGACGGCCTCGTCAAAGGCGTAGGAGTCGCATTCGGATGCATCGAGTTCCACGAGTTCCGCATCCGGACGTTGATCGCATGCCGCGTGACACAGGTCGCGCACATTCTGGGTGTTGAGGAACCGATCCCCGCCGAATACGATGCTGACGGGCGCTCCGCCTCTGCCTTGTGCTGCTGCCATGCATCCTAATGTCGCGTCACTGCTGGACATCACCCACGTCCCGTTCGAACAGCATGGCGCGGGTCTCACGCCACCAGACGTCCGCACGTTCCATGTATCGCGCGCGATAGGGTTCTCCCTCCTCGTATGGATCGTCATATGACGGATGGGTACCGTCTGATCGTCGTTGCATCACCATACGGGTCAATCGTCGGATCGCACTGCGGGCCGTCAGCATTATCAAGAACACGCCTGTCTCGATGAGCACGACGATCAGCGCGCCCACAGGCCCCTCCGTCCAAGGCAGAACACTGAATCGGGATCCACCGATCAGCGTGGCGCATCGTTCGATCGGCAACGTGCCAATACACGATCCCCATGCGAGCGCATATCCGACGACGGGGATAGCCCATGCCACGCAAAGCGACAGCAGACCGGCGATGGTGGCGAAGGCCACGAACGGCGCGACCAGCATGTTCGCAGGTACGGCAAGCACGGGCAGCTGCGGGTTCATCATGGTCTGCACGGGCAGGGCGAGGATCTGCGCGGACACGGTTACGGCCATCGTGTCGGCCAGCACTCGCGGCATGAACCGTCTCAGGAACCGTTCCACGGCGCCACCGAACAGGACCAGACCATATACGGCGGTGCAGGACAGGGCGAACCCGTAGCTGCGTGCCAGCGACGGGTCGAACAGTAGGGAGAGGATCACCGTCCAGTTCAGTCCGGCGAGTGCCTGCGATCGTCGTCCGGCCAGCAGGCAGGCGACGCCGCCCATACCCATGATCGCGGCGCGTAGCACCGAGTCGGAGGGGTAGACGAGTGTGCCGAGTACCGCATACGCGGCGACGATGCCGGCTGCGGTTATCCAACGTGGTGTCAGGAACCGGGCGCACAATCGTCGCATGAAGACCGCGGCAAGCACGAAATGGCTGCCTGACACCGCCATGAGATGCATGATGCCGGCCTGTTTGAAATCATCCTCCAATCGTTGCGCATACGCCTCGTCGACATCGTCGGCATAACCGGTGGACCATGCCCGTGGTTCCGTATCGGATTCCTCCGTCCACGGCGTCATGACGACGTCCTGTCCCAGCACACCGAGGGTGAGACCGGGCACCAGCACCCGACCGTACTCGGGAAGCCCGCGGGTGACGCGGATGAAGGATTCCTGCATGGTGGTGCCGGCACGTCGCCACCAGACCGGCCGCGTGGTTTCGGTCACCGCATCCGGATCGTCGTCGACGATCAGCCATGCCGTCGCCGTGCCGAACCGGGGCTGACGCAGAGTGCCGGCGATCCGGTATGCGGCACCCTGCCGTAATCTGCAGGCGGAACCGGTCGCGTAAACGCGCACCGCAAGCGATGACGGCAGACGAATGCGATCGATCGTCACGCCGTGCACGCGGATGTCGGTCTGGCAGTCGGCGTCACGGAGGGAGGCCGTGGCCATTGGCGTGGACGTCGTGGCGATGACCTCGACGGTGGTATCCGCGCCGTCGGCGATGGCAGTGGCGATAGGATCGCCGGACTGTTTCATGTCGGTCATTCCGCCGATAACGAACGCGCAGAGCGCCGCGACGACGATCACGATGACATGGCAGCGCAACGACATGGCGTCAACAGGCATGAAGCGCGGCCGAAGCGATGATCCCCGTCGAAGCGATGATCGACGTCGATGGCGTCTGCCATATCGATGCCGACGAGCGTTCCGGTCACGATGACGGCAATACGATCGAACGGCCACGCCACACGCCAACGCGGCGATAAGAATGACGAATGCGACGATCAACGGCATCCGGTCGGCGATCATGGGCCACATTGTCCTGTCGTCACCAATGGCGTTGCCGATGGCATCGGCATAGTGGACGAACAGCAGGTGTTCCGCCAGCATTGCGCTCCAGACGGCGAGCGCGCAGGGCAGCATGCGCCAGTCTCGGCTTCCCTGCTCCCGGTCATGATACGGTCGCGACGATGACCGACGTCCCCCATTTCGCGCCGTCATGGCCGCACCTCCACGTAGGGGCGGATCTTCTCCAGTGTTTTGGCGCCGATGCCGGAGACGTCGAGGAGTTGATCGACGCTGGTGTACCTGCCGATCCGGTTGCGATGGTCGACAATGCGTTGCGCGGTGACCGGGCCGACGCCTTTGATGGTCTGCAACTCCTCCACGGTCGCCGTATTGAGATCGATCAGCGTCGATGTGGGCGTCGAAGTCGGAATCGGAGAGGGATCGGTCGCATGGTCGTTGTCGTCCGATCCTGACGATGGCGAATCCTGAGGCTGAGACTCAGACGGGTTCTGCGGCGGGGCCGATGCGGGTGGGGACGATGAAGTGGATGACGATGTGCTGGAGTCGGTTGGTGCCGACGATGCGGGTGGCGTGTCGGCCGAGCTTTCTTTCCATGACATGGCGCTGAGACGCATGCCCTGCTGCACCAGCAGGGTGAGGCTGAGACTCAATGCCACTACGAGGATCAGGATGATGATGATGGCATGCCGTGGCTCCAATGCCAATCGGGGGCGGTCACGCGCAATACGTCGCTCCAGCAGGTCGTCGGCTCCCCCGTCGTCCACGGTGACGCCGGCGAGCATGCCCAGCATCGATGATGATCCGGTCCGAGCCGGCGGGGCATCGTCGCTGATGATTGGGGCCAATGTCATGGTCAGGGCCGTTGGATCGGCATAGTCCGCCGGCAATGGCACCTCGGTGACGGGCAGGTCATGGATGCTGGGCGGGTCGGACGACCATTCGGAATGAGACAGGGGTTTCGGCACTCTTCCACCATGGGCTTGCGATCACCGACGGCACAAGCCATACAGGACGATGTGGTCGAATGGAACCCCCTCTTCCACCACCTACCGCTACCGTCACCATCACATCGATCACTGCAAATACGACTGTGGGGGCTCCTCTCCACGAGAGGAACCCCCACGGCGTTATCAGAACCGCCGATTCAGTGAGTCACCGAATCAGTTGGCCGGCACCACGGAGACGATCTTCGGAGCCTTGACGATCACCTTGCGCGGCGGCTGGCCGCCCAGCCTGGACTGCACGGCGGGCAGTGCCAGAGCGAGCTTCTCCAGCTCCTCGGCGGAGATGTCGGGGCTCACCTCGAGCTTGCCACGCACCTTGCCCTTGACCTGGACCACGGCGGTGACGGAATCCTGACCCACGTACTGCTCGTCGGCGACCGGCCACAGCTCGTGCGCCAGCGACTTGGGGTGGCCGATCCTGCGCCACAGCTCCTCGCAGATATGCGGAGCGATCGGCGACAGCATGAGGATCAGCGGCTCGACCGCGGAGCGCGGCACGGAGTCCAGACCCGTCAGGTGGTTGTTCAGCACGATGAGCTTGGAGATCGCCGTGTTCGGGCGCATGGCCTCCATCTCCACGGTCACATCGTGGATCGTATTGTTCAGCAGCTTGAGCGTCTTGACGTCGAGCTCGTCATCGGACACGTGGGCCTCGCCGGTGTTCTCGTCGATCACATTACGCCACAGACGCTGCAGGAAGCGCATGCCGCCCACCACGTTGCGCGTGTTCCACGGACGGGACTCGTCCAGCGGGCCCATGCTCATCTCATACAGACGGAACGTATCGGCACCGTAATTGGCGTACATGTCGTCCGGTGTGATGATGTTCTTCAGGCTCTTGCCCATCTTGCCGAACTCGCGGTTGGCGTGCTGGCCGTGCCAGGTGAACGTCGGTTCGCCGTTCTCGTCGGCCGGTCCCTCCTCCACTTCGGCGGCGGGCACGTACTGGCCACGGTCGTCGGTGTAGGCGTACGCCTGGATCATGCCCTGATTGAACAGCTTGTGGAACGGTTCGGCCGAATCCACGTAGCCCAGATCGAAGAGCACCTTGTGCCAGAAACGCGAGTACAGCAGGTGCAGCACCGCGTGCTCCACGCCGCCGATGTACAGGTCCACACCGCCCGACTTGCCGGACGTGGCGTTGTGGTTCGGGCCCATCCAGTAGTCGAACTCGTCCTTCTCCACCATGTGCGCGGTGTCGGTCGGGTCGATGTAGCGCATGTAGTACCAGCAGGAACCAGCCCAGTTCGGCATGGTGTTCGTGTCACGGTAGTAGGTCTTCTCGCCATCGCCCAGATCGAGCGTGACCTTGACCCAGTCCTCGTTGCGGCTCAGCGGAGCCTCCGGGTTGGACTCGGCGTCCATCGGGTCGAAGGTGCGCGGCTCATAGTCGGGCACGTCGGGCAGGTTGATCGGCAGCGCGGAATCGGGCAGCAGATGCGGGGTTCCCTCCTCGTCATAGACGATCGGGAACGGCTCGCCCCAGTAGCGCTGACGGCTGAACAGCCAGTCGCGCAGACGGTAGCTGACCGTGCCCTTGCCCACGCCGGCGGACTCCAGCCATGCGTTCACCTTGGCAATGGCGTCGTCCACACGCAGACCATTGAGGCTCAACGCATCGCCCTTGGTCGCGGTCGCATCGACGGAGGAGTTGATCACGATGCCATCGTGGCTGACGAACGGGGCCTTGCCCTCGTAGTTCGACAGATCGTCGCCGGATTCCGGCAGCGGCTGCACGGTGTAGATGACCGGCAGACCGAACTTCACGGCGAAATCGTAATCACGCTGATCGCCACCGGGCACGGCCATGATGGCACCGGTGCCGTAGTCCATGAGCACGTAGTCGGCGGTGAACAGCGGCAGCTTCGCGCCGGTGATCGGATTGACGGCGTACAGACCGGTGAACAGACCGGTCTTCTCGCCGCCCTCGTCCACACGATCCTTGGCGGTCTTGGATTCGGCGGCCAGACGGTAGGCCTTTACGGCCTCGACGGGCGTGGCGTAGCCGCCCTTCCACTCCTCGGGCGTCTCGGCCGGCCATTCGGCGGGCACGTCCTCGAGCAGGTGGTGTTCGGGGGACACCACGGCGAAGGTGGTGCCGAACAGGGTGTCGGGACGGGTGGTGTAGATCTCCATGTCGCGTTCGCCGTTCGGCGTGACCACGGTGAAGTGCACGGATGCACCGTGGGATTCGCCGATCCAGTTGCGCTGCATGAGCTTGACCTTCTCGGGCCAATCGATGGTCGCGAGATCCTCGATCAGACGGTGGCCGTAGGCGGTGATGCGCATGGACCACTGGCGGAGTTCACGCTGGAAGACGGGGAAGTTGCCGCGCTCGGACTTGCCTTCGGCGGTGACCTCCTCGTTGGCGAGCACGGTGCCCAGACCCGGGCACCAGTTGACCGGGGACTTGGAGATGTAGGCGATGCGGAAGTCGTTGAGCACGTCCTGCTGCTCGGCCTCGGTCAGGTCGGCCCAGGACTTGCCGTCGGACTCATGGCCCGGGATGGCCTTCTCTCCGGATTCGAACTTGGCGATCAGCTCGCCGATCGGACGGGCGGATCCCTTGGAACCACTGGGGTTGGTGGCGTCCTCGTCGTACCAGGAGTCGTAGATGCGAGAGAAGATCCACTGGGTCCAGCGCACATAGCCGGGATCGATGGTGGCGAAGGAGCGGCGGTTGTCGAAGCTCAGGCCCATGCGATGCAGCTGGCGGCGCATGTTGGCGATGTTCTGCTCGGTGGTGATGCGAGGATGCTGACCGGTCTGCACGGCGTACTGTTCGGCGGGAAGACCGAAGGCGTCATAGCCCATGGCGTGCAGTACGTTCTCGCCCTTCATACGGTGGTAGCGGCTCACCACGTCGGTGGCGAGGTAGCCAAGCGGATGACCCACGTGCAGGCCCTTGCCCGACGGATAGGGGAACATGTCCATGGCGAAATACGAAGGACGCCCCTCGGCGTTGCGCCCGTCGCCGTCCTTCAGATCGCCGTTGACATTGGCTGCCCAGAAGGTGCCTTCATCGTCCCAGCGCTTCTGCCAGTCCTCTTCGATCTTCTGCGCCAGATCGGCGTTGTATCGGAATGCGGGTTCCCCGTTCTCGCTCCGCTGTGCGACATCGGCCTCGGTTGCGTCCTGCGCCATGTTGCTCCTTTGTCTGACAAAATTCCAAGTAACAGGGGCAATTATCACCACACATCCGGACACGCCGCATCCGCCGTCCCAGTTGGTGAGCGGACCGGCGAGCGCTTCACGGCCATGAGTGGAAATAGGCGCGGCGGGACTGATCAGGCCCGGTATCCTATCCTGCCGAGTGTGTCGGCGTACGCTCGGGTCAGGGATCCGTCCTGTTCCATGCCGTCAAGTGCTTTCTTCACTTCCGAGGAGAGCTTGTCGCTGCCGGTTTTCAGTCCGATGCCGTATTGGCCCTGTGCATAGTCGAGTCCCAGCGTCGTCACTTTGGCTGTGTCCGCGGATGCGACCATGCCGGCGAGTACCGCGGCCTCGGCGGAGACCGCGTCGACCATTCCCGTCATCAGCGCCGTGGTGCATTGGGTGGCGCTGGGCTGTTCGAGCAGCGTGACCGATGCGCCAAGGGCCTGCTGGAGATCGTCCACGGTGCGGCTGCCGGACACCACGCATACGTGCCGTCCGGCAAGATCGCCGATGGTGTGGATGTCATCGGCATCCTGTGCCAGCATCATGACGTCCTGTCGTCCGTCGAGATAGGGGCCGACGAAGTCGTAGCCGAGGGCATTCATGGCGGAATCGTCGGCGGCCATGGTCGTGTCCACGTACATGCCGGTGACCATGTCCACATCGCCGTTGGCGAGCATGGACACCCGCTGGTCGTAGGGCGCCTCCTCCCATACGATCTGCCATTTCGCATAGCCAAGCTTGCGGGCGACGTATTCGGCGACCTCGATGTTGAATCCGCTGTACTGGCTGCCCTTGCGCAGCCCCATGCCGGGCTGGTCGAAGGTCACGCCGATCACGATGCGTGGACCGGTCACCTCGCTGACGTCGAGTGGGCTGCGCCCGCAGGACGACAGGGTCAGCGTGAGCGTGGCAACCAGAACGGCAGCCAATCCCCTTATGATGCGGCCTGATCGCCATGCCGCGACATCGCCATGCACGTGGCGTCCCCCTACTTGAACATGCGGGAGCGGGTGAGGAACCAGGTCACCAGAGCGGAGACGATCAACGATATGACGATGATCGCCGCGAAGCCCCACGTCTTGTCGGTCAACGGCATTCCCAACTGTCCCTCGGCAAAGTTCATGCCGTACATCGAGAAAATAAGCGTCGGAATCGACAGTGTGATGGAGATGATGGTGAACACTCGCATCACATTGTTCAGGTTGTTGGACACGACGGACGCGAATGCGTCGGTCATGTTCGCAAGAACGCCGCTGTAGATGTTCGCCATCTCGATGGCCTGTTTGTTCTCAATGATCACGTCCTCGAGCAGGTCCTCATCGTCGGGGTACTGACGGATTCGTGTCAGTGTGTTGAGCTTCTCCATCACGATCTCGTTCGATTTGAGCGACGTGGTGAAGTAGACCAATGTCTTGCTCAGCTCGAGCAGCATCAGGATCTCACGGTTCTGCATGGAGTGGCGCAGCTTGAGTTCCAGCTTGTCGCTCTCGCGGTCGATGATGCGCAGATACCGCAGGTACATGGTGGCGTTGCGGTACAGGATCTGCAGGATGAACCGGGACTTCATGAACGTGTTGAATCCCCGGATCGTGCCTTCCATGAACGGATGGAGCACCGGGGTGTCCTGCATGCAGACGGTGATGATCACGTCATCCACCAGAATGATCGACAACGGGATGGTCTCGTACCAGTCGCGGCCGCCGCGTTCCTCCACGGTCGGGATATCGACGATGATCATCGTATAGTTGTCCTCGACGTCCACACGTGACCTCTCCTCGTCATCCAGCGGGGCTCGCAGATCGGCCAGATCGATGCTGCAGGTTTCGGCGACGGTGGCGAGCTCCACATCGGTCGGTTCGCTCAGACATATCCATGATCCAGGAGCCGGTTTCTCAATCTGCTCGATCTGCCCACTGACGGTGCTGAAAATCCTCATCATCGCACATCACCTGCCTTCACCCGGTCGCCGTACCATTACCCGTACGCCTAGCTGTCCTTCAACTGTCGATTGTGTTGCTTTCGATGCCGTCAATCAATACGTTGTCAATTTGCGATATCTGCGTTTCCACCAGCGGTGTTGTCGCAAATACCTCAATAAGGATAGCCCCGACCCTGACTTCATGTCGGCCCGGCCGCACCTCGAGTGTTATGGATCGGAGTACACGGTACGGAATTGAAAAAGGTCCGGAACCCATGCGGATTCCGGACCTTATCAGTGGAGCTAGGGGGATTCGAACCCCCGACCCCCTCCATGCCATGGAGATGCGCTACCAGCTGCGCCATAGCCCCGTCAGCCATTGTTCATAGCCATGAACAACTAACCGGTCGTTTCGGACTTGAAATATATTACACATGCACTCCAATACACGCAACTTCGGCGTGTCCTATAGGCACATCGTGTTGTGCGCGTGCCACAAAACGGGGTGCACGCGCATATATGCAACGTCGCCGGACACACAGCCGTTGATAGCCATGCGTCCGGCGACGGAGATCATTCATATCGGCAGGGCGAATAACACTATGATCCTACTGGATGCTGGTGGTACCCGTGCTACCGGTAGTGGTATCGGAACTGGTCGAACCGGAACCCGACGTGCCGCTGCCCGACCCCGACGACCCGGAGCCGGTCGAACCAGAGCCGGACGAACCGGAACCGGTGTCGGACGAAGTGGAACCGGAACCCGTCGAACCCGACGTACCCGATCCGCTGGTACCGGTGCCGTAACCTGACGAATCGCTGCCAGTGCCGGAACCCGTCGAACCGGAACCGGAATTCGATGTCGAACCCGATGTTCCGGAGGTGGTGTCGGATTCCCCGGAGGTACCGGTGCCCGTGGTGGACTCGGAGGAGGAGCCCGTGCCGCTGGTGCCCGTGGTGGACTCCGATGTGCTGCCGGCATGCTCACCGGCGCTTCCGGTGGATTCGTCCGTAGGCTCGTAGGCGCCACTCGTCTTCTTCTCCGTCGGCGCAGTGGGCGTGGCGGTCTCGCTCGGCGTCACGGTCTGCGTGGTCTGCGTCTGCGACGGCAGATGACGACGAACCACGTCGTCGGTGCCCTGTCCGTTGGTGAGCAGCAGGACCACGCCGGCGCTGATGCCTACGGCGACCAGTGCGGTCACCACCGAGATGATGATCGCCTTGCGATGATTGGCCTGTTCGGCCGCCTTCGACGCGGCGAGCACACCCTTGACGTTCTTGGTTCCGGTGCCGGCCGCTCCGGAAATCGTGGTACGGCCACTGTGGGATGCGGTCGAACGACCGACCGTGGTCATGACCTTCGTACCATCGGCCGCCGTGCCATCGGAGGACAGCACCCGGGTGGCGTCCGCTGCGGGAAGAGTCTGCGTGGCGTCACCCACCGCCGGCATGACCGTGGTGCCGGATGCCGCCTCGTTGCCCAGCACCTGAGTGGAGTCGGCTTCGACGGCATCATCCGTTTTGGCGGCGTCGTTCTTGGTGTCGGAGGATTCGGACGACGAATCGTCGTCATCGGAATTGATCTGCACGACCTCCTGAATCTTCTTTCCGGATTCGCGCAGTACGTTCTGGTAGACCTGCGAGGCCACCGTGGAGACTATGGAGCCGACCGCCGTGCCGATCACCGATCCCGCGATGCCGATCTTCGCGGAGAACAGGAAGGACGTCACTGCGGCGAGCGCGCCGGCGATGACGGGAACGGTCGATATGTTCTTGAAAAACTTATTGAACAATGGACCTCTCTACATGGATTGCGATTGTGGTTCCTTTATCAGGGGTCAGCGTAGACGAAATCGGATACGACACGGCGGGGAGCCATTCATCTGCACATAAATTCTCATACTCCGTCACATCATCGTCACAAGCGGGACGGATATCGGGGGTATGGATGGGTGCTCGTAACACGGAGGTCTCATCGGCGCCCGCTGACGCGCAGCGCCAATCTACGATAACTTGGGGGTCACGGCAGTTTGAGGGTCACGGCAGTTTGGGATCGGCCCATCCCCCGTCCTCCACGGCGGCGGGCCCCTGATTGAACGCTGCAAGACGCCAGCGGATCACGCCGTCCGGCAGATCCATGGGGATCAGCCTCACCCAGTGGGCGTTGCGCAGGGACACGAGCGACGCGAAGTCGGGATGGACGAGGTCAAGACCAAGAAGAGTCTGCAGGGTCTGCGAGATCCACGCTCCGTGGGAGAACACGAACAGGTCGGTGTCGTCGCCGGCGCGCCGGGCCCAGTCGTTGACCGCTTCGGCGCCTCGCATGCCGACATCGTGCTTGGATTCGGCTCCGTGCCGCATCTCTCCGCCCTGGAATGCCATCCAGGCTACGAAATCATCCGGCCAGCGCTCCTCGAGTTCGCGTAGGGTACGCCCCTCCCACTCCCCGAAGTCACGTTCGCGCACGCGCGGGTCCGGATGCACCTCCACGCCGAGCGGGTCCGCAAAGGCATGGGCGGTCTGCATGGCACGGATCAGATCGGAACTGACGACCATCTGGCGCGCGTGCGGCCGCCCGCCCTGTTCGCCGTCCACATAGAGTCTGCGCAGTGATTCCCCGGCGCGTTCCACCTGCCACATGCCGGCGGCGTCCAGCGGAATGTCGGTCTGTCCCTGAAGGCGTCCGGCGGCGTTGTATGCCGTACGGCCATGACGGACCAGTGTGACTGAGTGGACATGCGTTGCCGTACGGGAATCATCCTGAACCATGTCAGCGTCCTTCCGCGGAGGATACGGTCTGATCCGCGAGTTCGTCAGCGGCGTCGACGTTCTCTGCGATTGGGTTCACGGTGCCGCTGGTTTCGGGATGTTCGAGGCGCAGGTCGATGGCCGGGCAATCGGCCCACAGTCGTTCCAGATCATAGTATTCACGCTTGTCGTCAAGCATGACGTGCACGACGAAATCGCCAAAGTCGAGCAGGACCCATTCGCCTTCGGTCTTGCCCTCGCAGTTGCGCGCATCCACATGTCGGCGCTCATGCAACTGACGTTCGATCTCGTCGGCGATGGCCACGACCTGACGGTCGGATGATCCCGATGCGATCAGAAAGGCATCGGTGATGCCGATCATATCGCTCACATCGAATGCCACGATATCGGTGGCTTTGATGGAATCGGCCGCCTGGGCGGCGACGCGTACGGAATCGATGGAATCCTGTGCTGCGGGCACGGACGCTCCTTTCACCTCACACTGTTTGATCTATTGTCCGTTGATCTGGTTATCGCATTCAAATCAGGACCCGTCCGGTCATCAATCCTCGACAACCGACGACCGGACGGGATCTGTCATCACTCGGCGGGCTTCCAGCCCTCGACCACGTGCTGCGTGTTCTCCGAGTACACCATGGAATCGGCGGGCACGTCGTGGCGTACCACGGATCCAGCACCGGTGGTCACGCCGTCGCCCACGGTGACGGGTGCCACGAACAGGTTGCCGGCACCCACGTGCACGCCGGAGCCGATCTCGGTGTGATGCTTGCGCTTGCCGTCGTAATTCGCGGTGATGGTGCCACCACCGATGTTGGTGTGCTCGCCGATGTGCGCATCACCCACGTAGCTCAGATGCGGCACCTTGGTGCCGTTGTCGATATGCGCCTTCTTCATCTCCACGAACGCTCCGGCCTTGGTACCCTCGCCCAACTCGTTGCCGGGACGCAGATAGGTCCACGGGCCGATGTTCGCGGCCTTGCCGATATGGGTCCCCTGCACGCGGGAGCGTTCCACCACGGCCTCCTCGTCGATCACGGCGTCGATCAGCGTGGTGTACGGTCCCACGACCGCGCGCTCGGCGACGGTGGTGTGCCCCTGCAGGAAGCTGCCGGGCAGCACGGTCACGTCGCGGGCGAGCTTGACGTCGTCATCGATCCAGGTGGTGTCGGGATCGAGGATCGTCACACCGGCGCGCATCCAGGCCTCGCAGATGCGACGATTGTGCTGCTTGGCGAGCGATGCGAGCTGCACGCGGTCGTTGACGCCCTCCACCGCCAGGGCGTCAGGCGCGGCATAGGCGCCCACGCCGCCGAATTCCTTGGCCTTCTCGAGCGCGTCGGTAAGGTAGAACTCGCCCTGTGCGTTGTTGTTGCTCAGTCCGGCGATGGCCTGGGACAGCACCTTGGCATCGAACACATACACCGACGTGTTCACCTCGTGC
Organism: Bifidobacterium tissieri; assembly: GCF_002259645.1. Lineage (GTDB taxonomy): Bacteria > Actinomycetota > Actinomycetes > Actinomycetales > Bifidobacteriaceae > Galliscardovia > Galliscardovia tissieri. The sequence goes on along the minus strand of NZ_MWWV01000006.1, from coordinate 147,646 downwards.
ACGGCCAGTTCGGAGGAATTGGCGTCCTTCTGCTCCACGATACGCAGCACGTGGCCCTCGGAATCGCGGATGATGCGACCATAGCCGGTGGGGTCATCAAGAATCGTGGTCAGCACGGTGGCGGAGTTGCCCGATGCGGCGTGGAAGTCCATCAGGCGACGCAGCGTGTCGGCGTCGAGCAGCGGCATGTCGGAGGCGGCGATAAGCACGGAACCGTCCAACTGGCCGTCGGGGGAAAGCTGGGCCATGGCGCATTGCACGGCACGACCGGTACCGGGAATGTCGTCCTGCTGCACGATGGTCACGTTCTCATCGTACGAGCGGGCGGCCTCGGTCACGCGTTCGGCCTGGTAATGCACCACCACCGCCAGAATGCCCGGATCGAGCGCGCGGACGGACGACATCACACGGTTAAGGAACGTCCTGCCCGCCAGGGTGTGCAACACCTTCGGATCGGCGGACTTCATGCGGGTGCCTTCACCGGCGGCAAGAATTATCGCAGCGCTGAATGCCATGTTGGAATCTTCACTTTCCTTGTGATCGCGGACCCATCCGGATCCTTCGTTGATTGGTTGTCGTCGATATGGATCGACGTTGATCGGTATGCAAAAGGGCCCGAACGACGCGAACGTCATCGGACCCTTTCGGTCATGCTCCCCCACCTGGACTCGAACCAAGACAAAGGGTTCCAAAGACCCGTGTGCTGCCATTACACCATGGGGGAACGGCGGTCGAAACCGCCGAGTCACTATTATGCCATGACCTCGAGAGCGTGACGAACGACACTGCGACACCGTTGGAATGTCAACTGTGTCGCAGTGTGTCGCGATCGGTCAGGCGAACAGGAATCCCTGCCCATGATGCGTCGGATAGGTATCGAACAGCTCGGCCACCGAGCCATCGCTGAACACGGCCTTAATGGCGCTGGCGAGCAGCGGCGCGATGGACAGGACGGTCAGTCCCTCCCAGCGCTTCTCCACCGGAATCGGCACGGTGTCGGTCAGCACGATCTCCCGTGCGCCGCAGTTCTTGAGACGTTCCACGGCCGGCCCGGATAGCACGCCGTGCGTGGCCGCGACGGTGATGGAACGGGCACCGGCATTCTTGAGGACCTGGCAGGCGCTGGCGATGGTGCCGGCGGTGTCGATCAGATCGTCGACAAGCACGCAGTCCTTGTCCTTGACATCGCCCACCACGCGGTTGGCAACGGCGTGGTTCGGACGGGTGATGTCGCGGGTCTTGTGCACGAACGCCAGCGGGCAGCCGCCGAGACGCTGCGCCCACTGTTCAGCCACCTTGATGCGGCCGGCATCCGGGGACACAACGGCGATGTTAGACATATCGAGACGGTCACGCACATAGTCCACCAGCACCGGCATGGCGATGAGATGATCCACCGGACCGTCGAAAAAGCCCTGCGACTGCGCAGCATGCAGATCGACGCTCATGATGCGGTCGGCACCGGCCGTCGCCAGCAGATCGAACACCAGACGGCAGGAAATGGGCTCGCGGCCGAGATGCTTCTTGTCCTGACGGGAATAGCCCAGCATCGGGCACACGGCGGTGATGGAACGAGCGGAGGCACGCTTCAGCGCGTCGATCATGATGAGCTGCTCCATGATCGCCTTGTTCACCGGCGTGGTATGGCTCTGCAGCACAAAGACGTCGGCGCCACGCACCGATTCGGTGTAGCGCACGTACATCTCGCCATTGGCGAAATCATACGAAGTCGTCTCCAGAATATCGATGCCGAGCTGATCCGCCACATCGGTGGCCAGCCTTGGATGGGCCCTTCCGGTGACGAGAATGAGATTCTTATCAGGCTTTCCTTCGAGGATTGCGCTCACCATATCTCCAAACGTGTGTGAGGTCCAACGACAATTGACCACTATAGAGGCCGACTTTGACAGGCCAACTGCGCAAAGACCGCGATTTCCCTTGGAATTACAGTCGTTATCAGTGATACAGACCGTGTTTTGAAATGTACTGCACCACGCCGTCCGGCACGAGATACCATACCGGCTCGCCATCACGACTCCGTCGACGCACATCCGTCGACGAGATCGCCAGCGCGGGAATCTCGAGCATATCGACCGCCCGGGCAGGCACGTCCAGCGTCTGCATGTCGGATGAATACCCGGGGCGCGAAACCGCGACGAAGTGGGCCAGACCCCACATCTCGTCGGCGTCCTTCCACCGCATGATCTCGGCCACCGCGTCCGCACCGGTGATGAAGAACAGCTCGGCGTCCGGACGGGCCGCATGGATGTCACGCAACGTGTCGATCGTATAGGTCACGCCAGGACGGTCGATGTCCACACGAGACACCGTGAACTGCGGATTCGACGCCGTGGCGATCACGGTCATCAGATACCGGTCCTCGGCATTGGTCACCGCTTTGTCGAGCTTGAACACGGGCCGACCGGTGGGCACGAACATCACCTCGTCAAGGTCATACACCCAGGCCACTTCGGACGCGGCCACCAGATGACCGTTATGGATCGGGTCGAACGTGCCGCCCATGATGCCGATGCGCGGCACTCGGTGTCGATTGCCACGGGCCGACCGTCGGCCCCACGACCCCTTGCCCAGACCGCTGAGCTCGGACATATTCCTCACCGGAGGATCATTCACCGCCTCGCTCATGCCTGACCTCCGGCGCGCTGCTCCTCGTCCTCGACCTCCGATTCGCGCTCGACGTCACTGGCGTTTCCACTCGAATCGGGATCGATGCGGTCCATGTCCTCATCCCACTCCTCCTGAACCACGCGACGGATCTCGGCGAACGTGGGCAGCGGGAATCCCGGCTGGAATCGTTTGCGGATCTCGGCGACCTGCTCGGAGATGCGGATGAGCACATCCGTCATATCGTCGATGCTGTTCTCGCGCTCGCACTCGCGGAAGCGCGTGATGTACTCCTCCATCATCTTCACATGGCCGGCGATGGTCCGGAGCTCGTCGGACTGTACATCGACCACGTCCTCGGCGTCGGCATCGGGCCATCCGATCAGCACTGCATCGGCATATTCCAGCGCGGAACGCTGCGGTGCCGTGGGAATGCCATCCTCGATCTGCACCAGAAAGACATATCGGACGATGCTCAGTCGTTCCGCCGCCACGCGAAGCCACATATTGCGCTCGTCGGACGCCTCGGCGCGCCGCACCATCTCATCGACGTCGAAAGCCTTGTCGTTCTCGCTCATGCGCGCACCTGCCCTGTTCCGTATCCGATCCACTTGGTCGTTGTCAGTTCCTCCAATCCCATGGGTCCGCGGGCGTGCATCTTCTGCGTGGAGATGCCCAGCTCCGCACCAAGACCGAACATGCCGCCGTCGGTGAACCGTGTGGACGCGTTGACCATCACCACGGCGGAGTCGATACGGGCGGTGAACCGTTCGATATGCGAGTAGTCCTCGGAGATGATCGCCTCGGTGTGTCCAGTGGAGTAGGCGTTGATGTGATCAATGGCCTCGTCGAGGGAGTCGACCACCTTGACGCCCATCTCGTAGTCGAGATATTCGGTGGACCAATCCTCTTCGGTGGCGGGGACGATGTCGAGTCCATCGATGCCGGCGTTGACGATGATGCTCAACGCGGCCTCGTCGGCGTGCAACCTCACGCCATGCTCGGTGAGTGCATGGGCCGCCACGGGAAGGAACTCCTCCGCCACGGATGAATGCACGAGCAGTTTCTCCGCGGCGTTGCACACGCCCACGCGTTGCGTCTTGGCGTTGATGATGATCGGCAAGGCCTTGTTGAGATCGCCTGATTCGTCGACGTAGATATGCACGTTGCCGGCACCGGTTTCGATGACCGGCACCTTGGAGTTCTCCACCACGGCGCGGATAAGCCCGGCACCGCCGCGCGGCACCAGCAGATCGATATGACCGCGCGCCTGCATCATCGCGGTGGCGCCGTCCCTGCCGAACCGGTCGACGCTGGCCACCAGCGCAGGATCGAAGCCATGGGCGGATAGCACGTCGCCGATCACCTCAAGAGTGGCCTCATTGGTACGACGGGCGGCATGGCCTCCACGCAGCAGCACGGCATTGCCCGACTTCAGACACAGCGACGCCACATCGACGGTCACGTTCGGGCGAGCCTCATAGATCATGCCGATCACGCCGAGGGGCACGCGTACCTGATTGAGCCGCATGCCATTGGGAAGATTGCGTCCGCGCACCATCTCACCCACGGGGTCCGGCAGTGCAGCCACGTTGCGCACACCGTCAGCGGTGGAAACGATACGGTCCGTGTCGAAACGCAGACGATCAAGCAGCCCCTGGCTCATGCCCGAATCGCTGGCCTCGGCCATATCCTCGGCATTGGCGCGCTCGATGCCCCCGGCGCCGTTCACCAAGGCGTCGGCTATGTCAAACAGCAGTGCGTTCTTGACCTCGGTGCTCGCCCCAGCAAGCGTCTGCTGGGCGCGTGCAGCCTCATCGGCCATGGCACAGACCGCGTCGAAGACGCCATCCGCCAGGCTGTCCTGTTCGGCCATGAAACTCCCCTCCGTGTGCGTGAAACATCCGTTCATGTCAATATACCGCCATATCCTCCCCAAAGCGGGGTGAACATGGCGGTATATGTCAATGCGATGGGGATATCCCCCCAGCAGGCGCGATCAGTGCGCTATCAGTACGTGATCAGTGCACCTGATCGAGTTCCGGGTAGAGCGGGAAGTCCTCGACGAGCCTGTCGACGCGCGCCTTGAGCGACTCCACGTCGGCGGACTTGCCGGCTGCGAGCGCGGTGCCGATGATGTCGGCCACCTCCTCGTACTCCTTGGGACCGAAGCCGCGGGTGGCGAGCGCGCTGGTGCCGATGCGCAGGCCGGAGGCCACGGACGCCGGACGCGGATCGAACGGCACGGTATTGCGGTTGATGGTGATGCCGCACTGGGCGAGCAGATCCTCGCCCTGCTGGCCGTCCATCTCGCTGTTGCGCAGGTCGACCATCACCAGATGCACGTCGGTGCCGCCGGTGAGCACGGAGATGCCGTTGGCCTTCACGTCGTCGGCGGTCAGACGCTCGGCGAGGATCTTGGCATCGTCGAGCGTGCGCTGCATGCGGTCCTTGAACTCGGGGGTACCGGCCACCTTGAAGCTCACGGCCTTGCCGGCGATCACGTGCATGAGCGGGCCGCCCTGCTGGCCGGGGAACACGGCGGAGTTGAGCTTCTTGGCGTACTCCTGCTTGGCCAGAATGAAGCCGGAGCGCGGGCCGCCGAGCGTCTTGTGCGCGGTGGAGGACACCACGTCGGCGTACGGCACCGGGCTCGGATGCAGTCCGGCGGCGACCAGTCCGGCGAAGTGGGCCATGTCGACCCAGAACTTGGCGCCGACCTCGTCGGCGATCTCCTTCATGGCCTTGAAGTCCTCGATGCGGGGGTAGGCGCTCCAACCGCCGATGATCATGGCCGGGGGCGTTTCGAGTGCGCGCTGGCGGATGATCTCGGGATCGATGCGGAAGGTCTCGGGGTTCACGCCGTAGGCTTCGGCGTGGTAGAAGCGGCCGGAGAAGTTGATCTTCATGCCGTGGGTGAGATGGCCGCCGTGGTCGAGGGCCAGACCAAGCACGGTGTCGCCGGGCTTGACGAGCGCCTGGTAGACGGCGGCGTTGGCCTGGGCTCCGGAGTGGGGCTGCACGTTGGCGTATTCGGCGCCGAACAGTTCCTTGGCACGGTTGCGGGCGATGGTCTCGAGCTTGTCGACCTGTTCGCAGCCGCCGTAGTAGCGGCGCCCCGGATAGCCTTCGGCGTACTTGTTGGTCAGTACGGATCCCTGCGCCTGAAGCACGGCACGCGGCACGAAGTTCTCGGAGGCGATCATCTCGAGACCGTCCTGCTGACGATGCAGCTCTGCAGTCAGGATGTCGGCGATCTCGGGATCAGCCTCGGCGATCGGCGCGTTGAACGCGTCGCCCGGCTTCTGGGGGTAGGACGTCTGTTCCGTCATGGTGCTCCTCACTTCGTTGCACACGGATATGAATGACCCGTTTAGTTTAAGGCGGCATTTGCATCGTGCCAATCTCCATAACGGTTTTGTCTCATAAACGTTCGTGAGACGCCCGGCCGCGCTTGCCCAGCGCTACCGGTAGACTGACGGCTGTCCACACAATGTTTTCTAGGAGATTCCGAGGGTTTTGACCGTGACCACTTTCCACAGCACGCGCAGCACCACCGATTCGCTCACCGCCAAGCAGGCCATCCGCAAGGGCATCGCCGACGACGGCGGCCTGTTCGTCTCCGACTCGCTGGGCTCCGAGCGCGTCGACATCGCCTCGCTGGCCGGCAAAAGCTACCAGCAGATCGCCCAGACCGTGCTCGCCAAGCTGCTTCCCGACTTCACCGAGGAGGAGCTGTCCGACTGCATTCGCGCGGCGTACGGCGACCAGTGGTCCGACCCGGCCATCACGCCGCTCAAGCCGCTCGGCGACGACTACATCCTCGAACTGTTCAACGGCCCAACGAGCGCGTTCAAGGATGTGGCGCTGCAGATCCTGCCGCGGTTCATGGCCCGCACCACCCCGGCCGACGGTGACGCCGACGAGAAGATCATGATCCTCACGGCCACCTCCGGCGATACCGGCAAGGCAGCTCTGGCCGGCTTCGCGGACGCTCCGGGTACCGCTATCACCGTGTTCTATCCGGAAGGCAAGGTCAGTCAGGTCCAGCAGTTGCAGATGACCACGCAGACCGGTTCCAACGTGAACGTGTGCGCGGTCAAGGGCAACTTCGACGACGCGCAGTCGGCAGTCAAGCGCATCTTCGGCGACCATGAACTGGCCGCCGAGCTCGCCGGCGAATCGCACACCGTGCTGTCCTCCGCCAATTCGATCAACGTGGGCCGTCTGGTGCCGCAGGTGGTGTACTACTTCGCCGCCTACGCTCAGCTGCTCGAGGATCAGGTGATCAACGTGGGCGACGAGGTGGAGTTCTGCGTGCCCACCGGCAACTTCGGCGACATCCTTGCCGGCTACTACGCCAAGCTGCTCGGCCTGCCCGTCAAGCATCTGATCGTGGCCAGCGACAAGAACAACGTGCTGTTCGACTTCCTGACCACCGGCACGTACAACCGTCAGCGCCCGTTCTTCCAGACCATCTCCCCCTCGATGGATATCCTCATCTCGTCGAATCTGGAGCGCATGCTCTACTACTTCTCCGACAAGGACACCCGTCTGATCTCCATGCTCATGAACGATCTGAACCAGTGGGGTGCCTATGAGGTGCCCGAGGAGATGCTGGCCAAGATCCGTTCCCTGTTCGGATGCGGCTGGGCCGACGAGGATCAGGTACGCGAGTCGATTCACGACTGCTGGGAGAAGAACCACTACGTGATCGATCCGCATACCGCCTGCGGCTACTTCGTGATGCAGCAGATCCCGCGCGATCCGCTCACGCCGCGCGTGCTGCTGAGCACCGCCAGCCCGTACAAGTTCCCGCGCGTGGTCAATGAGTCCCTTGGCCTCGACGCCACCGGCACCGATTTCGAGTGCATGGATGTGCTGTCCAAGGCCACCGGCACCACGGCCCCCGCCGCGCTGCGCGGATTGGAGACCGCGGACGTGCGATTCGATGACGTGGTGGAGATCGACGCGATGGAGGACTACGTCCGTTCCGCCGCCGAGAAGTAAGGCACGCACCCAAGTTCCTTCTTCGCATATTGCATGAGGAGGATTCATCGATACGGCACCGATCAGGAGTTGCGTAAGCATCACCTTGACCAGTGCCGTATTCGTATTTCATGAGAGGGACATGCGGCCAGATCGGAGGTCAGTCGGAGGTGACGACAGTCGACCGGTGTCGTCTGGCCCGCGATTCACGGGCGCGACGATCGTTTGCCGACCTTCGCGCCGCCTCGACGGCTTCCTCCTCAAGTGACGGCATGCCGGCGGCACGGCGACGCCGGTTCTCCCGCGCGTGGTCACGTACGGACTTCCGTTCATCGGCGACCGATCCGGGATTCGGGAACCAGCGCAGTTGTGCAACGGTCTGCATGAGATTCCATAGATTGTTGGTGACCCAATACAGCAGTACGCCGAACGGCAACGTCACTCCGGAGAAGATATAAATCACGGGAAATACGAACACCATCGTTTGCTGCATACGGAACTGTGGCGACTCCATGATCGTACGGGATGTATTGCGATGGGTCAGCAGCCATTGCATGATGACCAGCGCCGCACACATCACCGCGACAATCGCGCCGATGGCCAATCGTTCCGAAACCCCGTCGGCGGACATGAACGTATCGGCGACACGAACGCCAAGGAATCGCGACGCTTCGATATCGCCGGCGACCGAGCGGTCGATACCGCCGATCGCAGTCGATGTCCCGTCGGCGATCATCGGCAGTCGTTGCAGCATGGAGAACAACGAGCACAGCACCGGCATCTGCACAAGCGCCGGCAGACACGATCCCATGGGATTCGCGCCCTCCCGGCGATAGAGCGCCATGGTTTCGCGTTGCAGCGCCTCCTGCGAGCGCGGATCCTTGCGCCCGGCATATTTGCGCTGAATGCGCTGGAGCTGCGGCTGGATGGCCTGCATACGTCGCATGGACTGTATCTGCCGCACAAACAACGGCAGCAGACAGATGCGGATGACAAGGACCAGTCCCATGATGGCAAGGCACCAGGCGAGGCCCGCACCGTCGGGCATGCCAATGGCGGTGAGCATTCGGTGGCCGAGAATGAGTAGTTGTGCGATCAGCCATTCCAGGGGCTGAAGCATGGTATTGACGATGGACATGATGACTTCCTGATGATATGGCGAATCCATCGTGAAACACTGTCATGAATATTGTTCACGTGAAACAGTCATGTGCATCATGAATATGCGTCATGATGGCACTCATAGCAGTGTGGATGGATTCGCTCCGACGAATACGAAACGGCGAATATTGGAACGACGCAATATGCGAACGAAAACCGTTCAGATTCGAACATCAGGAAGCGAGAAGCGGGCCCAACGCGGCACCCATTGCTGGCGGGACCACGATCGTGACGAATCCGCCACATGCCGGTCACAGTGCAATACGGCGGGAAGACCGGCAAGACGGTGCAGCAGCGCACCCACCGTTGCGGGAACGGCCGCCGCGAAGGCCGGCAATGCCACGACCATAAGCGCACAGAACGCCACTGCCGCCCCGTAGCACATCGCCATATTGGAAGTAGTCGGCATAACGGCTATATCCGGCATGCCAAGTATCAGCGCGGCCGCCACAAGACCCAACATGGAAGCACAGGATGCCGCCCCTACGGCCACCATTCCGCGACTGCGCACGCGCAGCAGCGAGCCTTCGAGCCGGGATCGCACGATCATCGACGCGGCCACCGGAATCAGCAGCACCAGCATGGGAACAAGAACAACGGCATACTCCACCCGCATGGCGAGCGGTATGCCGTTGAACATCGTAAGTCCCTTCGGAAGAATTACACAATTACGATCATTATACGATGGAGAAGCCGGGATCTTCGATCACATCTCATGACCGTTCCAGATCCGTCGGGATACTCGATGAGAGATGGCGATCGACGCGGCGCACACCGCCACCGCGATCAACGCGTCAAGACCGGGGAAGGGAGAGTCGGCGATCGCACGGACCATCCCCGCGACGATCTCGAAAAGACCGTTGAGCCAGCGTCGCAGATCCGGTGACGAGGCCGCAAGCCCCATCAGCACTCCGAAAACAAGGCACACCGCGAACGCACCGATCATGAGCACACGGATCCCCTTGCCGAATCCGAACCGGTAAAGCACCGGAACCAGCACCGAGGAAAGCAGCGCGAAGATCAGCATCGAGAACAGCATGGCGAAGACCACCTCGAATACGGTGATTCCCGTGCCGAACAGCGCCATGATCACCCCGCTGATCACCATATCGAAGATGATGATGGCCATGTTGACCAGCAGGAACGACGAATCGAAGACCACACCGAGATCGGCCTTGAACGCCTCCTCGTCCCGGACGGAGTCCCGTCCAAACGACTCGATGGTTCCGGCATCGCGGCGGATCATGTTGAGGATGAGTTTGATGAGCGTGGATTTACCGGCTCCATTGGGGCCGATCAGTCCCATGACATACCCCGCAGGCAGATCGAAGGTGACGTCGTTCAGGGTGAAACCCGAGGCGTAGTGTTTAGCCGCTCCGGTTACGGACAGCGCCATTGGACCGGAGTCGAGGGAACGGTCGGTCATGATTGCTCCTTAATGATGTCGTCGTACACATCATCGAGCAGATCGTGCAGATCAGCGACCGGCATTCCCGCCGCATGCGCCGCGGTGCAGACCTCGGCGAGATTGGCCTTGATTTGCGTTTCCAAGGCTTCCCGCATGACCTCGTTGCCGCGGTCCATGACAAAGCTGCCCTTGCCCTGGATATTACGCACCACACCCTCATCGGCCAGTTCGCCATACGCTCTGGTGACGGTGAGTACGGATACGCGCAGTTCCTTGGCCAGCTTTCGCAGGGACGGCAGTGCTTCACCGGGTTTGAGTTCGCCGTTGAGCACCGCATCGCGAATCTGTCGTTTGATTTGCTCGTAGATGGGTTCTCCAGACACCGATGAGATGATCAGCTTCATCGATACCCCTTTCTGTACCATTACACTGTGTAACTGTTGTGTATAACAGTATCACAGTTATGACAACTGTTCAACTCAGAGACATAACAGTTGAGCAGACCATCCACTCCTCCCCTACGAACGATCCCTCCCCGCAGATCATGCAGGAAGGGATCGCATCTCACCACGCGTCATTCGTCGCGCGTCGCGCGTCGCACATCACACACGCTACGCAATACGGGTACGGAATTCTCCGGTCTCCAGTACGGCGCGGATGCCATCGACGGAACAGGAGACCATGCTGCGCACGGCGGCGTCGGTGTAGAACGCCATATGCTGCGTCATCACCACGTTCGGGAACTGACGCAGGTAGGCGATGCCTCGGTTGGTGAGGATGTCGGTACGGCGATCGCGATGGATCAGCTCGCCCTCGGTCTCCACGGTGTCAAGGCCGAGTCCGCCGATCTTCTTGGCCTCGATGTTGTCGATCAGCGCGTCAAGATCCATGAGCTCGCCACGTGCGCAGTTGATCAGCACCACGCCGTCCTTCATCCGGGAGATCGTCTCGCGGTTGATGATATGGAACGTGGAATCGAGCAGCGGCATGTGCAGCGTGATCACATCGCTCTGCGCGTACAGGGTCTCCAGATCAACGTATTCGGCGTGCTCCGCGACGGCGGCCTTCGGATGCGGGTCATGGGCGAGAATGCGGCAGCCGAATCCGGTCAGGCATTGGATCACCGTCGCGCCGATGCGGCCGGTGCCCATCACGCCGACGGTGAGATTGCGCAGTTCGCGCCCCTGCAATCCCCCAAGCGAGAAGTCGTAGACCTGACCGCGCCACAGCGCCGGCTTGTAGTTGCGCAACACGAGCAGGATGAACATCACCGTGTACTCGGCCACACCGTTCGGCGCATAGTCGGCGTTGAGCACCATGACGCCACGCCGTCTGGCCGCATTGAGATCGATGTGGTTGTACCCGATCGTGCGGGTGGCCACCACCTTGACCCCGGCATCGGCGAGCGCGTCGATCATGGCGGCGTCGATATGGCTCTGGCCGAGAGTGCTGACGCCGTCGCAACCGGCAACCAGACCGATTTTGTCGGGACCGAGGCATTCGCTATGCAGCTCAACGGCCACACCGACCCGGTTTGCTTCATCGGCGAACGATCCACGCTCGTCGTCGCGCACCTCGAAGGCGGCTATCTTCATGTTCATTTCTCCTTGACTGACATCATTGACGCCCGAACCGCACGGTCACCCTGCCTATTGGACCGCGTCGGGCGAGATTCGTCTGCCATCTTAGCGAGCGCGACACGCATAATTCTTTCCATAACGGAAAGTGATATTCTTTCCACAACGGAAAGAGATTTTCCGCAACCATCATCGTTGGGAGGAAGCGATGACCAAGGAATCCAGCACGGCGCATGATGACGCCGTATCCACCACGACGGCGGCAAGTCAGTCTACCGAACCCACGGCCGACGCCCATGAGGCCCTGAATGCATTGGACAGCCTGCAAACGTTGAAGACGTTGGATACGGATCGGGAACGCCTGGCGGAACGTTCAGAGCAAGGATTGCAGACGATCAATATGCGCAGTACGCCGATCTTCGCACTCATGGTCTTTGTCTATTGGGGTATCGGTCTGATGTTCGGCGGACATTTCTATTCGGACGTTTCCTACATCGTGATCATGACGACGCTCGCATTGATCATAATCGCCGCAATCGTCATCATGGCCCGGTATCAGAAGACCACCGGCATCTCCCTATTCACCATGGCACCACACGGGCGAACGGCGTTCCGTGATCATCGCTTCGCCATCGCCTGGACGGCGGCCATGGCCTCGCAGCTTCTGCTGCCATGGGCAGGATTTGCATGGGGATTCTTCAACGGACAATGGGTGGGCGCGATCGTGCTCGCCGTCCTCTGCGCATTGGCAATCCATGCATTGGGGCGATGGTACATCCGCGAATATGCCAGGATAAGCAAACTCCCGGTATTCCAGGAAACCGAGACAAATGAACGATAGTTCCCCTTTGGTCGAGCCGAAATTCGACGAAACGATTCACGCGCCGATCCGTCTGCGGATCTGCGGCATGCTCGAGGTTTACGGCAAGCTCAGGTTCGATGCGCTGCGCGACTCCCTCGGCGTGAGTGACGCCGTCTGCTCCAAGCATCTCAAAACACTTGCCGACCATGGATACGTAACGTTGAGCAAAAAAGCGGAACGCAACAGCGGCCGAGGATACAAAGTGACATGGGTGTCGTTCACCGACGCCGGACAAGCCGCATTTCAAAGCCATGTCGCCGCTCTGAAGCAGATCGTCGCCGGCGGATAACCGGCAATCGGCTCCGCAGTATTCATCCCGTAGTCATCCCATATATCACAGGGTCGGCGCGAGCCTACCCAAAATCCAATCGATCCACCACCCAGGTGTCCCCCAGCCAACGAATCGAGGACCATATGAAGGCCATCCTCTACAAGGATCTGTTGCAGATCCGCCGCAATACCGGACTGCTGATCATGCTCATTGTTGCTGGAACGCTGTCAGTACTGCTTATCGGGACCGCTGCAATCATTCGACCAGGCGTAGTACTCGCCGGCATCATGCTGCAGGCCACCCTGATCACATTCCTCATGTCGGTCGTGCCCACCTGCGCGATGGAGCTTATTCGCAGCGACATCGGCAATGGCACGCTGGCCGCGTTCAAGGCAAGCGGACGCCCGAATCGGCAGTATCTGATCGCGCAGATGATTGCGGCATTGGTACCGTCCGGCACACTCGGCGCACTGATCGTACTGGTGTTCCGCGCACTCGTGCCGTCCCTGCATACCGTCATAGCCGGCGAGCAGGGACTGCTACTCACCGTCGAACCGCTGCTGGCCGCTCTCATCCTGTTTCTCTGGTCGATCTTCTTTAAAGGAAAGGTACTCATTATGACCACCACCACAACAGCACAGTCTCTGACGTCCTCGCCCACGACAGGTGGCACACAGTCCTCCGCCGATCGCATGGCTCACTCCCCCATTGCCGTATCCGTACGCGACATGACCTTCGGATATCAGAAGTCCAAGCCCGTGCTCAGCCATATCAGCCTCGATGTTCCCGCCGGTCAGTCGATCGGCATCCTCGGCTATAACGGCGTGGGCAAGACCACCCTGTTCGGCGTGATCCTCGGCCTGCTGCGTCCGCAACACGGCGATGCGGTGATCAACGCCGACGTGTTCCCCTCCATGCGCGATGTATTCCAGCTCACCGATTCAAACAATCTGACCGCCGACCTGACCGTACGCGAGAACATCCGATTCCGCACCATGCTCTACGCGACCCGCGAACACCCCAATCCCGTGGATCTCGCTCATCTGGAGGATCTGCCGATGGTCAAGGCGTTCGAGATTGGAGATCATCTGGACAAGAAGGTGAAGGAGCTCTCCTCAGGTCTGAAGAAACGCGCCGGCATCGTGACGGGCATGCTGTTCGACCCGAAGCTCATCATGCTCGACGAGCCCACCAACGCCGTGGACCCGCTCACCCGGCAGCTGCTCATCGAACTCATGCGGCAACTCAGGGCCGACGGACGCACGATCATGACGATCACGCATGACCTCGACTACTGCTGGTCGGTGACCGATCGCGTGGTGATTCTCGATAACAAACATCTGGTCAAGGACTGCATGACCCATGATTTCGCCGATTATCAAGCGTTCACGGAAGCCGTCACACTGGGCCGAGGGAAAACCGACGTGGACTTTGGACTGCATGCAGGCAAGGCCATATCCGACACGACGTCGACAACGAAATGAATGAATCCAAGGCAACGACAGGAGACGACAATGAAAGCGATCATCTGGAAGGACTGGCTGCTGTGCAGGCGCCAAAAAACGTTCTGGCTGCTCGGTGCGATCATGGAAGCAATCACATTGACGTACATCATCGGGTTCATCCTGTGGCTCGGCACCAAGAACACCCTGCTGGTGTTCATGATGTTCGGCCCGATGGTCGCCTATCTTTCGCCGATCCTCACCGTGGGCACCTCTTATCCGAACGGCAACGCGCATACCCTGAGTATGAACAAGCCGCTGAGAACCGACGGAACGGTGGAGACCATGCGCTGTTCAGACCGTCCGATGGCACAGTATCTGCTGGCGAAAAGCGTAATGCCCATGCTGCTTGGACTGTCCCTGCTGCTACCACCCGTGTTGTATTGCCTGTACGGCGGGGCGTTGACACCGCACGATCTCGTTTCCCCGGAGATGCTTTATACACTGCTCACCGTTCTGGCGCTCACCTTCACCAATGAGCAAGTGATACTGGCCTCGCATGCGACCACCTCCGGCACGATCAACATCCCGATCTTCCTCACGGCGATACCGATGATGTGCTTCATGGTGCTATCCATGTTCATATCGCCATGGATGGCGCTGCTGGTCATGATCGCGGTGGGACTGCTTGCCTTGACGGTTTCGGTGATTCACAGTCGCCACAGCTACCCGACCACGTTCCGCAGGCTGTCATAGTCCCGGCACGACCCAACACCAATGTGGGATCTGGGTCTATCCGTATCATGAGCAGGGCGTATTGCGGCTCTTCATGACATGGATAGACCCAGATTCAGTGTTTCGTTCTACTTCCACTCGGGCTTCCAGCGCTGCTGGAGACGGTAGGCGCTGTCCCAGAACATGTATTCGTGTTCCACGCCCACCACGAACTGTTCGGTGAGCGTGCGCTTGTGGTCCTCACTCAGTCCGACGGACAGCTTTTCGATGTCGTCGAGCAACCAGACGGCGGACTGCCAGAATTCGTCGGTCTTGTACATGTCGATCCATGCGCGATACGGGTTCGTCTCGATTGCATCGCCGATGCGTGCCGCGATGCGCGTGCCGTAGTCGGCATACACCCAGGCGCACGGCAGCAACGCCACAAGCACGTCGACCAGCGGCCTGGTGTGTGCAATGGCGATCATATTCGACGTGTAGGCGCGAGCAAACGCCGACTGACGGGCGTCGTCCATCTGCTGACGGGTGATGCCGAATGTGTCGCGGAAGAAGTCGTGCACGTGCTCGGTCTCGTTCGAGGCACCGGCGATGGCGTTCGACAGATGCGTGCGGATGACCGGATCGTCGCACTTGGCGAAGGCGAGCGCATGCACGTTCACGTAGTCATTGAGATACAGATAGTCCTGCAGCATGTAGAACACGAACTTCTCACGGTCGAGTGTGCCGTCGCCGAGCTCGCGGAGGAACGGCTGGTCGACGCCCTCCTCCCATACGGGTTCGGCGGCCTTGTAGAGGCATTCGGCGAAGGGGTGATCGGGAAGGAATCGAGTAAGGGGCATGTTGGGTTCCTTTCGGGATGTGAAATCGGCGAATCGGCAAACATCGGCCTGAATGGCCGTAGAAAATGTGAGTAAGGAGGGTCGGTGGTCTAGAGGATCAGCGGCGCGTCGGAAAAGTCGTGCATGACGCCATCGGCGATGGCGGTGATCTGCCGCCACTGGTTTTTCGATGAGGCGTCGTACATGGCCCATGCACGCATGCCGACGGATTTGGCCACGCGGATGCCCACAAGGATGTCCTCGAATACCGTGCAGCAGGTCGGTACCACGCCAATCTGGGCCGCGGCATGCAGGTACACGTCGGGCCGGTCCTTGCCGACGTTGTTCACATCATCCACGCTGCTGAACGCGTCGAACAGATCGTAGACGCCGAGTCGACGAAGGACTGCCTCACGGAACCGTGGCGGCAGGCTGGTGGCCACGGCGAGCTTGGCACCGGACGACTTGAGGTGGCGCAGGTACTCCTCCGCATGCGGCTTGAGCGGCACGGTGGTGGCATAGGCGTCGAACGCCATGCGGTTCCATTCGTCCATGAGATCCTGTGGGCTGTCCGGCAGACCGAACCGGCGAATCGTGTACTCCGCGCACCCCTCGAACGACAGGTGGGCGATGGATTCGGCATAGTCGGCGGGCACGTCGAGTCCTCGGCCGTGGAGGAATTCGTTGTCCACGTCGGTCCACACGTGCATTGAATCGAGCAGCGTGCCATCGAGGTCGAAGATGGCGGCCTTGTCCGCATTCGCGTTGTCGGACGAGTTACCGGACGACACGACGGAATCAGGGGAATCAGGCATTGGCGTCGAAACCGGCAAGGCCGTGTGCGTACAGATCCCAGAAATGATTGGTGGGACCGTTGCCGTTGCCGAGCTCCAGCGAATGCTCGATGGCCATGGTCACGTACTTCTTGGCACGATCGATGGCCTCGTGGAACGGGTGGCCGAGTGCGAGGTTGGCGGCGATGGCCGACGAGTACGTGCAGCCGGTTCCGTGCGTGTTCTTGGTGTTGATGCGCTTGGCGGAGAACTCGTAGAAGTCCTTGCCGTCGTACAGCACGTCGATGGCGTCGCCCGTGGCGTGGCCGCCCTTGACGAGCGCGGACGTGCAGCCCATCTCCTGAATGGCCTTCGCCGCGGCCTTCTGGCCTTCGAGATCAGTGATCTTCAGTCCGGAGATGCATTCGGCCTCGGGAATGTTCGGCGTCAACACGTCGGCGTGTGGGATCACGATCCTGATCAGCGAGTCGATGCAGTTGGGGTCCATGAGCGGGGCACCGTTCTTGGCGTACATGACCGGGTCGATGACCACGTTTTCGGCCTGGTATTCGACGAGCTTGCCGGCCACGACCTGCATGATGTCCGGATTGTCGAGCATGCCGATCTTCACGGCCTTGGGACGGATGTCCTCGAACACGGCGTCGATCTGATCGGCGATGATCTTCGGATCCACGTCGAGCACGGAGATCACGCGGGCGGTGTTCTCGGCGACGACAGACGTGATCACAGACATGGCGAAGCAGCCGTTGGCGCTCATGGTCTTGAGATCGGCCTGAATTCCGGCGCCTCCGGAACAGTCGGATCCTGCGATGGACAGCACGGGCGTCAGTACGCTCATAATCGTTCCTCCCTACGATGGTATTAACCAACAGGTTCAAAGGGTCAGGTGTCATGCCTTTCTCAACCCGTTCCACCGCGCGCCGCATGCGAGTACGCATCGTCGGCGCCGAGTCGGGTTCCCCTGCAACTTGACGGCATCCACGCTATCCGCGGGAGCCGACATCCCGATTCGGCCATCACGAATGACAGGCGTCGAGCAGCTCCCGCGCATGCGTCAGCGACGTATCGGTCTCGCCGCCGTCAAGCATGCGGGCGATCTCACGTTCACGGGCTTCGCCACGCACCTCGTCCACAGTGGTACGTACCGCATCGGCATCGGATTCGTCGGCGCGCTTGGATACCACGAATTGCGCGTCGGCCCAAGCGGCCACCTGCGCCAGATGCGTGACGACGATCACCTGCGCGTTCTCGGCGAGTCGCGCCAGACGTCGTCCGAGCTCGGCGGCCGTACGTCCGCCCACGCCTGCGTCCACTTCATCGAATACGAACGTCATGTCCTGACCGGACACGGACGAGAACCCCTTCTGCGCCGCGGACAGCTCCAACGCCAGCATGAGTCGACTGAGCTCGCCGCCGGACGCGCTCTTGCCCATCGGCAGACTCGGCGCTCCCGGAAACGCGGTGAACAGAAAACGGATGTCGTCGCCGCCATGCGCGTCGAGTCCGTCACGCCGGTCCACTTCGATGTCAAGTCTGGCTCCGGCCATGGCCAACGATTCGAGTTCCTTCGTTACATGATCGGCGAGTTCGGCCGCCGCGTCGCGGCGTCGCTTCCCCAGCCGCTCGGCGGCCTCGCGCGCGGAGGTGTGGGCTTCATCCCGTTCGCGGGTGAGCTTCGCCACGCGTTCGGGGGATGCGTCGAGATCCTCCAGCTCGTACCCGGCCTTCTCCCTCCAGGCGATGACATCGGCGAGGGTGGGTCCCCACCGTCTGGCGAGTTCGTCGAGCTCGTGGATGCGTCCGTTGATCTGATCGAGATCGCCTTCGCCATCCTCCTGTTCAAGCAGGCCGCCAAGGGTGAAGACGATGTCGGACAGTTCCGTTTCCACTGATGACAGACGTTCCGCGGTTTCGGCGTAGGTTCCCTTCATACCGATGGACTGCAGGGAGTGTATGGCCTGCTCGATCATGGCCATCGCCCCTCCGGTCTCCGAATCCACACCCATTTGACCTGGATCGAGCGCGGCGAGCGCCCCGCCGACCCCCTGCATGATGGCGGCCGAGTTCTCGATGCGGTCGCGCATGGCCTTGAGTTCCGCATCCTCACCGTCGTGGGGGGCCGTACGGTCAATGCGTTCGATGGATTCACGGAGATAGTCGGCACGCTGTGTGGTCTCCGACTCCTGTTCGACGATCGCGCGCAGTTTGGCATCGCAATCGTTGAGCCGTTTCCATGCCGCACGATAGTCGTCGAGTTCGGCAGCGTCGTCGGCGTATGAGTCGAGGAATTCCCGCTGCCGGGCGGGAGATGCCATGCGCAGCTGGTCGGCCTGTCCGTGGATGGCGATCAGTTCGTCGGTCAGGTCACGAAGCACGGCACGTGGCACGCTTCTGCCGTTAAGCACGGCACGTGAACGTCCCTGTGCGGGCAGGGTACGGGACAGGAACAATCCGTCGTCGCCGAGTTCGGCGCCGGCATCTCGGGCGATGGCGTCCACGGTCCCGCCCGGCGCGATATCGAATACGCCCTGCGCCCATGCCTCCCGGTCCCCCTCCGATACGGTGCGCGCGGGAACGGCACCTCCCGAGATCAGTCGGAGGGCGTTCAGCAGCATGGACTTTCCCGCACCGGTCTCGCCGGTGATCGCGGTCATGCCGCGAGCCGGATTCACCACTGCATGACGGATGGGGCCAAGTGAGCGGATCTCCAGTTCTTCGAGCATTACCGCCTCTTGTCCTCCTTTGACTCCTTCGAGCCGCGATTCTTGCCTGACTCCCGCCATCCCATCACGGGGAGATCGAATTTGCCTACAAGACGGCTGGTGAACGGCACGCCGACCAGACGTGCCAGACGCAACGAGTTCGGCGACTGCCGAACCACCACGCGCGATCCTCGCGGCAGATTGCGCTGTCGGCGTCCGTCGCAGCAGATCCACCCCTCGCTCGAAGAATCCTCGGAGATGTCGAGCGTGAACGACGACTTGGAGCCGATGACGAGAGGACGGGAGAACAGGGCATGCGCGGCGAGCGGCACGAGTTGCAGAGCGTCCACATTCGGCCAGATGATCGGGCCGCCTGCAGAGAACGCGTACGCCGTGGACCCGGTGGGTGTGGAGACGATCACGCCGTCGCATCCGAAGGAGCTCATTTCCACATCGTCCACGCTGATGCTGAGCTCCACCATCTTGCCCCGGTCCGCACGTTCGAGCGTCACGTCGTTGAGCGCCCAGTCATGCATGGGCTCGGTGGCGCCGGGCACCCACACATCCACCCATGCGATCACACGCTCGTCGATCGAATAGTCGCGGGCGGCAATCTTGGCGATGGCATCCTGGGTCTGGAAGCTTTCGAATTCGGCGAGGAAGCCGACATGTCCCATATTGATGCCGACGATCGGCACGTCGGTGCCCTTGACAAGCTCCGCGGCGCGCAGAATGGTCCCGTCACCGCCAAGCACGATCACGATTTCCGTTTCGGGGTTGAACGTCTGCACTTCACCGGCCGCAAACGGCGGAGCCTCGAGATTGTCCACGATCGTCACGTCGAATCCGACGGACTTGAGCTGCTCCACCACCTCCTTGACCTCGGTGCCGGTGGTCGCCAGCTGCCTGTGAGTGACAATGACCGCGTTTCTCTGTCTTGGCAACACACCCTCCTATTCGCGGGAATCGTAATCATGACCCATACGCGATCAGCGATGCGCGATATGCGTCCGTGGTCACATTCTCCCATACCGAAACGATAAAACGTCATTCGTTTCCAAGCCGTGTCACCGACAGGCATCGAACGTCCGTTCGATTACGATGATACACGCGAATCGACGATGATCCGCGTGTCGCGCTTGCGCTTAATTAATTAACGATGTTAATATATTCACGATACGAAATCCAACCGATTGACGACAATACGAACCGTATGAAACGTGTTCGCCTGCCGCCGACGACGAAGTCAAGGAGGCCATATGATCGCACCACCCGGCAGTACGCACGCCTCCATGGCCGAACTGAACCGTTCCCGCATCATCCAGCTGCTGCACCGCGACGGCATCTGCTCTCGAGCGCACATCGCCCGCAAGCTCGACCTCACCCCCGCGGCCATCACCAAAATCACGGCACAGCTCATCGACATGGGCGTGGTCAGCGAGACCGGCAACCTCGACGGCATCAAGAAACGCCGGTCCATCGGCCTGCAACTCAACGAGTCGAAATACCGCGTGATCGCCGTCAAATTCGCCCGCTCCCTCGCACAGATCGGCGTATTCGACCTCGGCGGCAATCTCGAATCCATGCAGACGCTGCCGCCGGTCCGCAACGACACCATCCGCGAGACCTGCGACGACATCAAAACCCGTATCCGATCCATCCTGGACAAGGACGACTCCATCGTCGCCATCGGCATGGCCGTACCCGGCCCCTACCTGCGCGACGAAGGACGCACCGCCGTGGTCACCTCCATGCTCGGCTGGCGAAACGTCAACTTCATCGAGGAATTCTCCGCCGAATTCCGCGTACCCGTCTTCATCGAGCAGGACGCCCGTGCCGGCGCACTCGCCCAGGCGCTGTTCAACCCGGAGGCCACCTCACGCAATCTCGGCTACTACCTGATCGGCGAAGGCGTGGGACTCGGGCTCATGGACCACGGCGAACTCCTCAACGGGGAGCTTGGCGCGGCCACCGAGATCGGGCACATCAGCATCGACGCCGCCGGCAAGCCCTGCGAATGCGGCAACGTCGGATGCCTGGAAAACTACTGCTCCGCCGTCGCCTTCCACGGAATGGTCGCGGAATCCGGGCTTGTCCCCGGCTCCGAATCCATGCACCACGCCGAAGCCTGCCGGGCGGCATTCTCGCTCGCCCGCAACGGCGATCCGGAAGCGCTCGCCCTGATCCGCGACGTGTCCACGTACATCGGATACGGATGCGTCACCATCATCAACGCCTTCAACCCCAAGCAGATCATCATCGGCGACATCATGGCGGAAGCCGGGGAGCCGATGCTGGAACGGGTGCGAGACATCGTGGCGCAACGCGTCATCCCCGTACTGGACCGGACGACCGAGATCATGCTGTCCGACCTGCCCGTCGATGCCACGCTCAACGGTGCCGCCGCGGTGGCCGCCGCGCAGTTCCTCGAACACCCATCAGAATTTGTCGAACAGACGGAAGGGATGTGACCCCGCAAGGGCCACGAACGACCAGACGCCGACACGAACGAAAACCGATCAACAGCAACCAATATGACCATCTCGTGGACGAGATGCCAGAGAAAGGAAAACCAATGACCGACAAGAAGCCGATCGTCCTGAGCCTTGGCGAGATCCTGTGGGACATGATCCCCGAAGGCAAGCGCGCAGGCGGCGCCCCCGTCAACTTCATCTACCACGCCACCAAGAACGGCGCCGACGGCTACTCGATCAGCGCCATCGGCCAGGACGAGCTCGGCGATGAGCTGCTGGCCGCGGTGGAGAAGACCGGTATCAAGTCCATCCTGCAGCGCAACGCCTACCCCACCGGCCGCGCCGACGTGAAGCTGGAGAACGGCATCCCCGAGTGGACCATCGTCAAGGACGTGGCCTGGGACCACATCGCGCTGACTCAGGATCTCATCGATCTGGTGCGCAAGGCCGACGCAATCTGCTACGGCTCCCTCGCCTGCCGCATGCAGGAGTCCCATGACACCATCATGAAGCTGCTCAAGATGAGCCGTCCCGAAACGCTGCGATACTACGACATCAACATCCGCGGCGACCACTACTCCAAGGAGCTCATCGAAGAGCAGCTGGCCGACGCCACCGTGTTCAAGCTGAACGATGACGAGCTCGTGCTGCTGCGCCCGATGTTCGGCATCACCGGCACCGACGAGGAAGCCTGCAAGTGGTTCATGGACAACTTCGATCTCGATTACGTGATCCTGACCGCCGGCGCCGACTTCAGCACCATCCTCGCCAAGAACGGCGAGATCTCCACCCTGCCCACGCCGCGCGTGGAGGTGTCCGACACCATCGGCGCCGGCGACTCCTTCTCCGGCGCGTTCACCATCAACATCCTGCTCGGCAAGTCCCTGCAGGAGGCCCACCGCGCCGCCGTGAACACCGCCGCATACGTGTGCACCCAGGCCGGTGCCTGGCCGGAGTACCCGGAGGTCATGCCCGACTACATCGCCGAGTATGAGGCGAAGCAGAAGGCCGAGTGATCCTCTCCTCCCCCGTTTCGCTCACCTTGGCCGATGTTCCATCGGGAATTTCACCATGAGTGACACTCCTTGTTGACAAGCCGGACATTTCAACGGTATATTGAAATGTCCGGCTTTGTATGTCGGCAGTTGATTGATAATTCAATATCGGGGTCGATCGGTTTCGACGGTGACCTGTTCGTCGCAGGGAAGCGTGCCGAGAACGCGGGGGTCCACTCGTTAATGTCCTCCCGCAAAGAATAAGTGCTAAATCTAACCGCACTGAGTTCGCTCTCGCTGCCTGAGCTTCGCGCCAGAATTAACCAGCGAGCAGCCGCTCCGTTCACTCTCCCATGTTTCCGGGGAGATGCTGAGCGTCATTAGGAGACTTGCCTGAAGCATTGCGTCACAGGGCGCTTCAGGGACTTTTGCTGTGACTATGCCCGCCGCCAGTTGTCTGCGACACAGGCGGGGGCAGACAGATAGCCACCTGGCCAGCAGACTACGCACGTAGAAGACTGAGGGTACGGTCATCGGACCCGGGTTCAATTCCCGGCGACTCCACAAGCAAAGCCATCCAAGCACGCGCTTGGGTGGCTTTTTTGTTGCGATTCCAACGGTTCTGGCCCGTATTTTCAACGTTTCGACACTCCCCCTATAATCGATTCAAACCGATAAAAACCGATCGAAAAGGGGCTGATGTACGTCGTTTAGTACGTCGTCCGGAGGAGGCATCGTTGCCCAGGAAGAAGAAAACATCATCGTCGCGCAGGTCGTTCGGCCGAATCGAATACCGTCCCAACTCGACCAGCCCGACGCGAGTGGTCGCCGCCTACCCCACCCCCGCCGCGGCGTTCGCCCGGTGGCCGGGACTGCCGAAAAGGATCAGCAGGTCGTTCCCGATCGAGCAGGAGTCGGAGGCGGTAGCATGGTTGGATGGCGAGAGGCGCCGTATGGACGCGGGAGTGTGGGAGCCGCCCACGGTGCGCGAAAAGAAGGCCGAGACGGTCGGATTGACGTTCGACGAGTATTTCCCCGACTGGCTGGAGCAACGCCGCTACAAGGGCAATCCGCTGCGCCCCGGCACCAAATACCGTTTGCGCCGTGACTATGAGAATCATATTCAGCCGGCGCTCGGATCCACGTCGATGAGCCGTGTGACGCAGGCCATGGCCGACCGTTTCCGGGATGGGCTGCGCGCCGACCAGCCGGCCATGCGCCGGAACGTGATGAAGCTGCTGGCGGAGATCCTGCGCTCAGCCGCACTGCCGGGCGAGGACGGAAGCGAGCCGATCATCCCCCGTTATCCGTTGACGCGCTCGGAGGCGACGCCCAGACGGGAGCGGGAGATCATTCCCGCGACCCCGGCGCAGGTGCGCAGGATTATGGACATGATGCCGGACGCGTATCGGCTCACGGTCGAGCTCGGATGCGCCGTGGAGCTACGAATCGGTGAGGTCTGCGCCCTGCAACGTAGGGACATCATCCTGGCCACGCGTCGCCTGCATGTGCATCGCACGCGCACGACGATGGATCCGGAGAGTACGACGGGTAGTCCGAAGACGAGTGGTTCGGAGCGGTGGGAGCCTATCCCGGAGACGATCCTCCCCCACCTGCAGGAGCATCTGGCCTCGCTACCGGAGGGTGATGACGCGTGGCTGTTCCCCGCCATCCGTGACCCTTCACAGCCTGTGCATCCGAATACGCTGCGCGGCTGGTATGACGCGGCGAGGAAGGCCGCTCACCGGCCGGATCTGCGTTTCCACGATCTGCGGCATACAGGGCTCACCTGGCTGGCGTTGGAGGGCGCGACGCTGCGCGAGTTGATGGACGCGGGAGGACATACGAGCGCCGACGTCGCCCTGCTGTACCAGCACAGCATGGATGATCGACGCCGCGACCTCGCCAACAAGGTCGGCGAACGATTGTACGAGGACACGACGCCGGACGGGCTGAGGGCTCGTATCAGGGAGATCAATGATCGGATCCGTGAGTTGGAGGAGGAGCGGGATGGTCTCCGATCTCAACTCGAAGCGATTTCCTCGTGATTTTTGTAATCCTTTATGTCTCTCTTCTTGTAGAGATTTATGTTAGCTCACACATACGTGTTAGTAAGCAGTATCCGATACATGTGAGTGTGCACTAATCAATGTGTGTGATTGTGTGATATCATCTGTGTGTGAATGAAAGACCCCGCAGTGCTGGTGACACCGCGGGGTCGGATGGAAAAACCGCGCATACGATTCTCCGCATCACAGTCTAAGCCATGGTGTGGAGGGAAAAGGCATGACATACATGGGATACCGCAACATTGACCGCGTATTCGCCCTCGCCGAGCGGGGCAAGCTGTCCAAGATCGTCGGAGACAACCTCAAGCTTAATGAGCTCGCCCTCGGCATGATGTGCTTCATGGGCAAGACAGCTATTGACAAGGAGGATACTGCCGCAATCAACGAGGGCAACCCCTACTGGTGTTATTGGCTCGGATGGGATGCCACGGCCGCTGGAATGGGACTGATACTACCGACGCAGCAGCAGCTGGACCTCTCCTACGTCGGCGATGGCTCGGCTGCCGAGAAGGCCATTGAGAACCGCACCCTGACCGCTCGAAACCGGCTGAGCAGAACGGCGAAGTTCCTTCGCGACAATGGGTGCGTGCGGCTTCTGCGCCCCGCCACATCGTTCGCGGGAGGCAACAAAAAAACGGCGATCTGGATGCTATGTCTCGGCGAGGATGATGCGGAGAACGATACTGCGGAACGCTGGGCACGCCGAGTCCTACATCTCCGAGCACGGTGAGGATTGGGCGCGGGAGTGTCTGGGACTGCCATGGCGACGGTGAATCCACGACACGCCGGAGACAAAACGTTTCCGATGGTGTAGTGTGGGTATCAACAGGGAAGCACAAGGCAAGCCCTGAACGAGCGGAAGGCTCCGATCATGAAAACACGATCCACCCCTACTACATCTCCAAGGCGCAGGACATCCTCGCCCGGATGCATTTCGACGCCGACGCCGATCCCACGCAGCTCGCAGCATGGGCGCAGGACGCGGAAAAAGGCACGTTCGTCTACGCCACGTCCGACGGCATGATCGTCGGCCACGGACGTTACACCACCACCTCCGGCGTCACCGTCGGCTACGCGGACCGGGAAACCAGCCAGCGTTACGGCATGGTCGCCAACGAGGCGAGTTTCGCCCGCACGCAGATCGGCCACGCCCTCGGCCGTCCCGTCGTCCTCGTCAAAGCGTCCCAGTTCACCGGCCGCGCCACCCACCGCATCTGACAACAGGAGATACGATCATGCAGGACGTGAACATCATCCGCACCGACACCGACATCCGACTCGTCAGCCCCTATCACCCCCGACTGCCCGAAACGCGCCCGCTCGATCGGCGGAAAATGGGATCCCGCAACCCGCTCATGGCGGTTCGATCCCCGCGACCGGCAGCGAGTCGAACAACTCGCCGCCGACCTATGGGGGTGGAACGCCGGGCAGGACACCGGAGTAACCATCCGCGTCAACGCCGGCGACTACTGCCAGGATAATGAGATCATTGTCGCCGGGCGTAGCGTCGCATACCGTCCCGGCCGCGACGCAAGCGTCCGGCTCGCCGACAACGTGATCATCGTCAACGGCCGTTTCGCCGACCGTGCCGGCAGCGCGAAATACCCGGAGGTAGGCGACTGCGACGGCGTTATCCTCGAGATCCGCGACCTGCCGGCATCCGCGCTCACCCTGCTCGACCAGGACAAATACGAGCTGGTCAACGACGACAGTGATCCGCTCGCCGCATTGCGCGAGGAACGACAGCGCCTGATGACACGAATCGCCCAGATCGACAAAATCATCAGCCAGCACGAACAGAACGGAGGAACCGAATGATCACGAGCGCCGAGATGAAATGCCTGCGCGAAAGCATGGGCCTGTCCACCAAATGGCTCGCCATCCACTGGGATGTTGCGGAATCAAGCGTCAAACGGTGGGAGCACACCAGGCTCCTGCCAGCCGGATTGGAAATGGACCTGTGCGCGCTCAAAAAGCGATTCGACGCGGAGGTCGATCGGCTCGCATCCCAGTCCGGCGAATCCGCGCTGCTGGTGCCTCGAGTGGAGATCGAATCCACCCAGGGCATGCCGGCCTCATGGCATCGGGCCATCGCCCAACGGGCTTCGGAGATCAACGGCGCACGCATACTGTTCGTCGGCGACGAACAGTTGTAGCCGGAAACGGGAAAACGGCCCCTCCCCCGCCAAAGCGAGAGAGGGGCGAATTGTATTCGAGCGTAAATTATTCCACTAGGACATGGTGGTGGCAGTTATTTGCCGGCGAGTCGGATCGGGTTGTAAGCGACACCGAATGCTGCGGCGATCACGCCGGCCGCGGAGCTGATGTAGGCGCCGACCTGCGGATCCCCGAACGCCGAAACGCCGAGACCGACGATGCCGGCGACGAGAGTGATGATGTAGATGATCGTGCGTACGCGCTCGTCGAACACGGGCGTGTACGGGGTGGTGTCCGCAGCGTGCTGCGGCGTGTTCTCGTCTTCTGCCATATGGATCCTCCCTAGAATCGATTCTCATTGAGCCGGGTCTGCAATGCCCGCACCGTGGCCGGGCCGAACGACGCGTCCTGCGCGACGCCCAGATGCGCCTGGATCGCCCTGATCGTGCCGGGGCCGAGCAGACCATCCTGCCCCTGACCCAACTGGGCCTGAACGCGGCGGATCAGCTCACTGCCGTATCCGCCATAGGTGACGCACGAGTCCACGAGCGCGGGACGCCAGTAGGTGCGGCAGTCGGGTACGAGCTGGCCGCTGATTTTGCCGTCCACGCTGGTGCCCATGACCTCCTGCCACCTGCGGATGGTGAGAGGACCGCACGAACCGTCCACCTCCAGCACGGTCGGTGCCGTGGTCTCCGGCCTGGGTGCGGACTCGGCGGGGGCCGAACCGCGTGCGATACGGTCGAGCCGGTCGAGGTCGTAGGTGCCCGGGCAATCGGTACTGGTCCAGTGCCGGTGGGGATGGAGTGGCAGATCGCCGTATACGCCGCGCAGGTCACGGATCAACTCGCCGATGGTCTCGTAGTCGCCGTCGGACTGCCGGGGATTGCATTCGATGCTGATGCTCCGGTCATTTCCACCACTGTTGCGTCCGACGCCGTCTCCGCACGCCCACGCGCGGTCGTCGGGATCCACCAGACATGCCACGCGCCCCGCCTCGGCGACGTAGTGGGCCGAGGTTCTGCGCGAGCCGCTGGTGAACGTGCTGATGGCACCCTCGAATGTCGGATGCCGGCTGGGATCATCCCACCAGTGGATGGTGATGGATGTGATCCCGTACGGCCGGCCACTCGTATAGCATGCGGCTGTGTATTGGGTCAGGGTTTCATAGGCCATACGGCCTCCTTTCCGCCCCAGATCGGGGCAATGTGGCCCATCCCCATGACGGGGCGGGCGATGGTCATGGGAGCAGGAACGGAAACGCGAGCAGCAGGGCGAGCCCCCGCAGGAGCACGACCAGCAGCAGCACGCCCACCATGATCGCGGCCATGATGGCGAGGGCAGTGAGCAGGACGACGGCCACCAGTCGGATGATGTCGCGGCCGGTCACCGGTACTCCCAGTCATCGGACGTTTCCCTGCGCACGTAGTCCTGTTTGAGCGCGTCGTACCTGGCGTGGCCCAAACCGTTGCCGCCGAGCGCCAGGTACTCCTTGCCGGCCTCCAGCTGGCGTTCGTGCTGGGTGCGCGTGCTGGTGTGGGCGAACATCTCGATGCGGAGCACGTCCAGGCGGATGGCGCGACGGTCGCGGTCCGCCTCGTCCAGCCGGGCGAAATCCCGGTCCAGCTTGGCCTCGAGCGAGACGATCACCGGCGAGGACGCCAGGGCGCGGTCGAGCTCGTCACGGGTGATGGTCATGTCATGCCGGTCCAGATGCCGGTCGATGCGGCGCAGGATCCACGCCATGACACCGCCCGAACCGACCGACGCGACGATGAGCGCGGTCCAGAACTCCGGCGACGCGAACAAACCGGGAAACAGCATGCGAATCCTCTCTGATTGGATTACCTAGGAAAATCCCATACGCTCCACCCGTGCGGAACGGCCGCCGGGCGTGTGGGAATCCAGGATTGGAAAACTATGTTGCTGGACGAGTTTTGGACGACACGATTCCTGCCCTACTGCACGGCAACGCTCCGTGAATGCACTGTGATCGGCTATGAGAGCGCATGGAGGCTGCACGTCGCACCCACACTAGGTGGCATGAGCATGGAGGACATCACCGTGGACACGGTCGACGAGTGGATCGCCGGCCTGTCCTCGGCAGGCGTCGCCCGCAAGGCGTGGACGCTGCTGCGCGCCATGCTGCGTCGCGCGATCCGCTGGGGCCTGCTGGACGTGGACATCACTCGCAGGCAGATCCGCCTGCCGCAGAGCAGACGGTACGAGCCCCTGCTACTCACTCTCCGTCAGCAGCGCATCCAACTGCGCGGATTCTACGATGCGCCATTGGAGGCGTGGCTCATCTGCGCGTCCACCTGCGGGCTCCGCACGGAAGAGGGATACGGGCTGGAATGGAGTGACGTGGATCTGCGCGCCGGCATCCTGCGAGTGGAACGTGGCGTGCAATGGGTCAGCGGACGGGTGATCGTCGTGGATCCGAAAACCTCTCTGTCCCGGCGGACGCTCCCGTTGCCTCGGTTCGCGGTACGCCGCCTGCGGGAGTTGAAGTCGAGATCATCGGGGCGGCTGATCGGCGGGTTGACTCCGCCGCAGGCGGCTCGCGCGTATCGCGCCTACTGTCTGCGGCATGATCTGCCGTATGTGCCGCCGCGCAACCTGAGGCATTCGTGGGCGACGAACGCGCTGGCATCGGGAGCGGATATCGCGGTCGTGTCGAAGATGCTCGGGCACAGTGACATCCAGACCACGGCCCGCTACTATCTCAAACCCGATCTCACCGCGCTCAGGGACGCGCAACG
This sequence comes from Bifidobacterium tissieri, assembly GCF_002259645.1. Lineage (GTDB taxonomy): Bacteria > Actinomycetota > Actinomycetes > Actinomycetales > Bifidobacteriaceae > Galliscardovia > Galliscardovia tissieri. Next base: position 117,805 of record NZ_MWWV01000006.1, on the reverse strand, counting down.
TCTCTACGAGCGAGCGCTCATCGCGTAGTGGGATTCCCTGACCCAGACGGTCATATGGACCAAGCTTGCAGACAGTTCGGACACGGTCAGCGTGACCGGCACCGTGGTCAACGGGGTCGCGCTCATGCGCGTGTTCTGGATGAATAATGGGTCGTTCATGAGCCCGTCATGGAAGAGAGTCAATCTCGCCCGGATGGTGAATTTCAAAACCAACGGGGAGGGCTACGATTTCATTTGCGCGGAGAACACCGGCTCGGACGTAGCCGGCAGCGGCATCATCGGAGTGCAGAATCAGGACATCTACTGGCAGCATACCGGCGGCCAGTATGAGATCCCGAAACAGCAGTGGCATCAGGCCGCACTCATTTTCCCCGTTCTCCGCGTCTAGGTGCGTTCCACGGGGAAGACCATGGAGCAGTTGTGCCACGCGTTCTCCGGCACCTGCCAGCCTCCTGACGGCATCCAGTTGATCCACTCGTCCGCGCACTGGATGAACGCCTTGCTGACATGATCCCAGTCGACGTTCTCCGAACACACCTGAATAGCCTCCCGCGTGGCCCTCCACCCGACCATGCGAGCAAGGCGGGTCTTCGCCCACCCGTCCGAATAAAACGATCCGGCGTTGACCCATCGGAGGGTAACCATGGCCAGATGGCCCTGATCGGAGGAGAACACCTGCCCGCCGATCGCCATCGGATCGGACACCGTGGTGGTGCCAGACCTATCAAACGTGATGCGCTGGGTCAGGGAATCCCACACACTTGCGAGCGAGTCCAATGTGCGGAACAGTTTGACCGGGGTGCCGAGGGTGATGCCGTTGAGAGGGAGTCGGTAGAGCGGCATGTCGTGCACTGTGGTCGATCCCAGTAGTGTGCTCGCCTTATTGTATGAGGGATCCGCCGGCGTCCCCGTGGTGGGCGTGCCCTTGATGCACACGAGGCTTGCCTTCTCGATGTCGCCGGTCTTGGTATATCGCAGGCAGACGAGGTCGTTGCGTTTCTGCCCCTGCGTGCCGGACTGGATGGTGACGGTCTCCGCGGCGGTGACGTGTGCTGCGCCCCCGTTGAGCATGGCCATGCCGGTATCGATCACGACATGGTTGGAGTCCTGCACGCTGATGGCCAGTTCGTTGCGCAGTCGCATCACGTAGTCGTCCAGGCCGATGATGCTTGCGTTGATGCTTCGCCAGTCGTTGCCGTCGATATGGTCCGTTCCGGCCTTGCCTGTGATGAAGTCGATAGTCATACGGTCTTTCCTTCCTCGAGGAACTTCTCGAACTCGCCGGTCTGCTGTTTGAGGAGACTCTGGTAGACAGTCCAGCAGGTGCCACACAGCACGTACGGCGCAGTCGTGCTGCCCGTGGTGACGCGTGTCACGTCGTACCAGTCTCGGACCTGCAGGTCCGACGCCTGCAGGAAATCCTTCCGGCCGCACCGATCACACTCGTACGCGGTCAGATCGGTCGTCTTGCCCATGTTCGGGATCCTTTCTATTTGATTCGTTCCCACGTGTACGCGCCCAGTGATGGCAGTTCCTGCCAGGTGCCGCCGAACACGCTGCCCGGATTCTCCCCGGTGGTGTTGCGCACGATGTAGCCGACCGGGAACGTGAGCCCGCCCCCGCTTCCCGTCGTGTGAGCGGTGATGGTCCCGTCATTGGTGATGGTGATGGTGCTGCCGTCGGGTTTGACGCCACCGAGCGTGTCCAGGGTGGCCGCGGGCAGCGTGTAATGGTTCGCGTACGGGCTGATGTCGTCGAGCTTGGTCTTGTCCGAGGCGCTCATCATGCCGTCGGCGTTCTGCGTGGCGGTATCCGCGTACACGGTGGCCGTCGCCTTGTCGTCGCTTCTCCATACGTGGATCGGCGATGTGCCGTTCAGGTTGCGGACGCTCTGGTTGGCAGTGGCGACGGCGTTTGCCGCGGTCTGCTGGGCCTGTCCGATCTGTTCGGCGTATCCGCTGGCCGTCGTGTTGGCCTCCTCGGCCAGCGCCCTTACCGCGTCGAGCTTGGATTGGGTGACCACGGCGTTGATCCTGTTGCCGTTCGTGATCGTGATGCCGTCTCCGGCGACGATGCCGACAGTTCCGCCTCCGCCGCCTCCGCCGCTGCTGGTCTCGGCGCTGCCGGACCATGAGGACTTGGACGTGCTCGTGGATCCGATCTCGTAGTCGACGGACAGCACGCCCGAATCGACCTTGATGATCTTCTTGGTGACGGTGGCGGTCACATCGATGCCGAGTGTCTGATCACGACTGGTGACGGTATCGCCGATGTCGAACTCGATGCCACTGCCGGCTCGCAGGGTGACCGAGATCTCGCCCTGCGTCTGCAGCTCCTTGAGCTTCTTCTCGGTGTCCTCCCTAAGATCGTCGATCTTGGCGCTCGAGTAGTCGTAGATCGCGGTCCGTTCGTCCAATCCGAACAGGGATTGGGTCTGGCTGACCTTGCCGGTTCTGTCGGCGTACCAGTGGGTGACCGCGCGGTCGCGCAGCTCCCCCTCGCCCAGGCCGATGAGGTGGTTGATCGGCCGGTGGTCGCGGGTGCTGTCGAACTCGAGCAGGTCGGAGTCGATCGTGTCCCCGTATGTGGCGCGTGGCAGGGCGCTGGCCATGACGGTGCCTTCCGCCCACATGAGATGGAGTTTCGCGCCGACGCTGGCGAGCATGGCGCGGATGCCGGTGTAGGCGTCGACATACCGTTCGAACCGGTAGGAGTTGATCGTGATGTCCGTTTTCGGGGAGACCCCCTCGAACAGGTCCTGCAGTCCCATGCGGGCGAACAGCTGGTTGAGGATGGTCGCCGCGGTCCCGTTGACGGTCAGGTAGTCCTGGCCTGTGTCGGGGGCGAGGATCTTGCCGGCGAGGATGCCATGCCATGTACGGCCCCTCGCGGACCCGTCCGACGAGCGTTGTTCGATGATCCCGCCGTATTCGGTGCCGTCGATGCCGATGAACGCGCCAGCGTCGGGCAGGAACGGGGCGAGCAGCTCGAAATCGTTCTCCTCGTCCCCGTACGCGAGGTCGAGATTGAACGAGTCGATGGCCGCAATGGGCGTGTGCCGCTGGTCGGTGACGATCAGTTCGACCATGGGGGCACGCTCCTTTCCTCCACGACGGTCAGATCGAAACCGAAGCTGTTGGACCAGCTCAGCGCGCTCGTGCCGGCGGGGATGCGTTCGAAGATGTATTCGCCGCTGCCTTGCCCGGTGCCGCGACGCGCCTTGTCGAGCACGTTGGCGCGGTTGCCGTTCTGGTCGACGAGCAGCACCTGCTTCTCGTTGTCGATCGCGTCGATGAGCAGGTATCCGCCAGCGGGGATGGTCACGTCGATCTGGTGGGTGTTCCCGCCGATCACGATCGACGGGTTGGTGGCCGGGCCGAATATGGTCATCCGCCATGGGCGTGGCAGCAGGCTCGTGTTGACGAGCGTGTCGATCTTCGCGCCGCCGGCGAGGTCGAACGGCATGTCGGTGGGCAGGTCGAGATCGGCGGCACCTCCCGACGTGGATGCGGGCCAGTAGTGGAGCGTGTCCATGTCGTGTCGCCACACGCCGTCCAGCAGGAGGAACGTGATGTCGCATTGGGCGAACCCGTGGAACGTGATCGACGGTTTGACTCGTGGGACGAGGCATTTCTGCGTCCATCCGTCCACCGTGAGCGTGCCGGCGGTGCGTCTGCCCTGCCCGTTGTCGAGTCCCGCGAGGTCGGCGTCGAACACCATGACCGCCCGGTCGAGCGCCTCGAGGCTGGGGCAGTTGGCCGTGGCCTCGGCCTCCCGCGCCTCCCGGATCGCGGACGTGACGGTCCGATAATCGGTGTCCACGTTCCATCCGGTCGTGCGCAGGTCGCGGATCTGCCCGATCATGATGGACTCGGGGTCGGCCAGGTCGACCGTCGTGGTCGGGTCCACGCCGCTCGTATAGGTGAATGTTCTCATCGCTGGGCCCTCCATGTGAGCCGGTTGAAGTCGCGTTCCCCCAGTCGTGGCGCGTATGTGCTGATCGTTGGGCCGAGGTCGCGGCGCAGCCGGTCGATCGCGTCGATGATCTGCCGGCTTGTCTCGACCGTCTGCGGATTGTCGGTCAGGATCGTTGGCGCGACCGTGTATTTCACGCCGGAGTCGGGATTCCATCGCATGCCGTTGATCGCGTCCATCGCGGCGACCCCGTAATGGTCGACGGCGCGCGCCTGGATCATGTACTCGCCGCGGGATGCAAGGATCAGGTTGCTGTCGCTGATCTTGCTGCCGATCCCGCGTACGAGCCCCTGATAGCCGCCGTCCGCGTACCGGGGGATGCGGCCGCCGGTCGCGTATCCGATGATGCCGCCATGCGCCTTGCCTTCCGACGCGCTCACGTTGACGGAGAACACGCGGTTGAGGATCCCGTTGACGCTGCCCCAGAAGCTGCTCGTGTCGGCTCCGACCTTGACGGTCTTGTCGCCGATCTTGGTGTCCTCCACGGCCTTCTTCTTGGCCATGAAGTCCCCGTTGTTGCCGCTGATCACACCGGTCTTCGGGTCGATCTTCCACCCGTTGGCCTGGGCGACCTTGTTGAGCAGGTCGGAGCCGTCGCCGAGCAGCTTGCCGGTCTTCTCGTCGATCCTCGCGCCGTTGGCCAGGGCGAGGGCGATGTCGTACTGGCTTTTGTCCATGGTCAGGGCGCCGGTCTTCTCGTCGACGGACAGCCCGTTGACGAACGCGATCGCGTTGATCGCCTCGGTGTTGTCGCCTCCGATCCGGACTGTCCCGTCGGGCAGGGTCTCGACGGTGATGCCGAGCTCCTGCAGTCGCCCCTCGGCCTCGCCGGTGTTCGCGTTGACGTTGAGGTTGACGTCGTCGGGCACGAGACCGGCCGCTTCGGCCAGCTCACGGAACTTCTCGGACGTCAGGCCTGCGGCGGACGCGGCCGCATCGGCGGCCTCCGGTGTCATGCCCATGGCCCTCGCGGCCTCGATATACCGGTTGCGCGCGTCGTCGAGCGTGGCGTTGATGTCGTCCATGCTGGCGCCGTTCTCGGCCTGCGCCTGAGCCGCCTTCAACGCGCTGGACGCGACGTCGTTGAGCGCGCTCTGGTTGTTGCGCCCCTTCTCGGTGTTGAGATCGAGGGTCGCGCCGTTCTCGCGCGCGGCCTCGGTGGCCTTGTCGAACGCGGAGTGCATGGCGATGAGCGCGTCCGACGCGTTCAGGCTGAACCCGTAGTAGGTTTCCATCGCACTGATGACCTCGCCCCACGCGCCGGCCGTCTCGCTGACCGCATCCTTGGTCGCGCCCATCGCGTCGGTGAGCAGGCTTTCCGCGTCGGCGGTCTCGGCCGCGCTGCCGGCGAGCTGGGATTGCGCGTCGGCCGCACTCCCCGCCGCCGCGGCTCCCTCCCCGTTGGTCGCGTTGAGAGCGTCGGTCGCGCTCTTGGCCTCGGCCGCACCCTCGGTCGCGGTCCCGTACGCCTCACTCAGCTCGTTAAGACTGTTCCGGATCTTGTTGGCGGCGGGGGTCATGCTCGTGTCCCCACCGTCCTTGTTCATGTTCTTCAGGGCCTCGTTGACCTCGTCGATCGCCGTCTTGGACCCCTGGGCGGCGCGCACGAACGTTTCCATGCTGATGCCGGCCTTGTCGAGCAGGTCGCTCATGTTGGAGCTGCCGGTCTGCATCCGGTCGAGCCAGTTGAAATCGATCTGCTGGGTCATGTGGACCATCTGCTCGCCCACGTCCGCGGACGACTCGATCGCATTCTGCAGCTGTTCGGCGTCCTGCCTGGCCTTCCGCGCCTTCGCGGCCCACTGGGTGAGCGCGACGCCGGCGACGGTCAGGGCGATGCCCCACGGGCCGCCGAGCATGCTGACGATACCGCCGCCAATGTTTTTCAGCCCACCCATCGCCGCCTGCGCACGGCCCGCGGAACCGGACAGGCTCTGGATGCCCGTACCGGCGCCAGTGGCCGCGCCGACCAACTGCCGGAACCCGTCCGACAATTGTGGTGCCGCCGTGCTCAACCGTTGCACGGGGTCGAGCAGCAGGCCCATGCTGCGGCCGGTCTGGCTGGTGGACGTGGCGAGCCCGCCGAACATCTGATGCAGTCCGGCGGTCGCGCCGACCATCAGGCCGAACATGATCGTGCCCTGCTGGACCGGCGCGGGCAGGTCGGAGAACGCGTCGACGAGCATATCCAGCGTCTGGACAGTGTCCCTCAATACGCCGTCCGCGCCCGAGCCGATGGTGATGAGCATGGACTCGACCGAACCGCTCAGATTTTCGAGATCGCCCTTGAGATTGTCGTTCTTGGCCGCGGCCTGTTCTGCCGCATACCCGGAGTCGGCCACCGCGTCGGTCCACTCCTGGATGCCGTCCGCGCCCTCGTTGTACAGGACGTTCGCGGCGCGGATCGCATCCGACCCGAAGATCGTGGCCAGCGCCTGGTTGCGCTGCTCCTGCGACAATCCACCCAACTGGGTCTGGAGCTGGCCGGCAAGCGCGCCCAGACCAATGAAGTTGCCCTGGGCGTCGTATGCGTTGATGCCGAGCTCCTGCATGAGCGCGGCGGCCTTGTCGGATGGGTTGGCGAGGCTGATGAGCATGGTTTTCAGTGAGGTTCCGGCGTCGGATCCGATCATGCCTGCGTTGGCGAACGCGGTGAGCGTGCCGACGGTCTCCTCCATGCCGATGCCGAAGCTGTTGGCGACCATGCCGGACTGTTGCAATGCGTATCCGAGGTCGCGGGCGGAGCCCTGCGCCTTGCCGGCTCCGGCGGCGAGGGCGTCGGCCACGCGGCCCGCGTCCGTGCCGGTGAGGTTGAACTGGGCCATGGCCGAGCTCATGAGTTCGGCGGCCTCGGCTACCTGCATGCCGTCGGACGCTGCGAGGTTCAGTGCGCCGGTGAGTCCGCCGGAGAGGATGTCGCTGGTGCTCATGCCGGCCTTGCCGAGCTCGTTGATCGCGTCGGCGGCTTCGGATGCGCTGTACACGGTGTTGGCTCCGGCGTCGATGGCGGCCTGACGGAGCGCGTCCATTTCACGGGCGCTGGCTCCTGTGTTGGCCTGCACCGTGCTCATGGCGGCGTCGAACTGGGCGAACGTGGTGATCGCGGCCACGCCGATCGCCGCGCTGACCGCGCCGATCGCCAATCCGGCCTTGGTCGCTCCGGCGGCGAGCCGCTCCTGCGTGCTCATCGGCTTCTCGAGTGCGTCGCCGAACGCGCTGGCCTGCTTGGATGCGGCCGCCATCCGGGTCGTGTAGTTGCTCGTGTCGGCCATAAGCCGGATCATGATGTTCTCATTCAACGCCATGATGGCTGATCCTCCTCGAATATGTCCGGTGGTGGAGCGGTCAGTCCGACGGTGATCGCTCCCTCGGCGAGCGGGTCCGCCTGCCCGGATCCGCGATACTCGTCGAGAGCACGGTTACGCTCGTACCTGGCGAAGCACACTTCCACCCGGCCTTTCGCCCTCATGCTTTGGAATCGGGTTTCGTCATGGCAGATACGGCTGTCCATGCCGCATACCGGGCACAGTCTGGCTTCGTATGCCTGCAGTGCGAGCATCCATGCGCGCTCTCTGTCGTCCCATTCAGTCGGGTCGTCCGGTGTGGAGATCCATCCTTCGAATCGTTTGAGGCTGATGCCCAGTGATTTCGCGCAGCGGAGCCGGGCGAGTAGTTCGGGATTGTTGCCGAGCTGCTCGGAGAGGTGGGTTATGCGGTCAGGCGCGTCACGTCTTTTGGGAGGCTGACGGCGGGTGAGTTCAGCGTCTGGATGGTCTGCAGCAGTTCGTACGACTGGGTGTCGGCGAGGGATTCGAGCAACGTGTTGAGGTCAGTGTCGCTCATGGTGATGGGAACGCCGGTATGGTTGAGGACGCCCTCCACCATGCTTGGGACGGCGAGACGCAGGAGCTTGTTGCCGTCCTTGACGGGCTTGCCGTCGACGGTGCGCGTGCACTGCAGGATGTACTGGTTCCATTCCGAGGAGCGGAGGCCGCGCAGACGGATGGTGATGGTGCTCTCGCGCACCTTGTCGACGAGGTCTCGTAACTGGCTGGTGATCCGGTCGCGTTCCTCGCGTGCGGTGGAGGTTTCGGCCTCGGTCATGCCGCCGGTCTTGTCGAGCTGGCTGATCCTGTCGGCCAGGATGATGGTTTCTCGCAGCGTGTTGAGATCGGTGACGATGTCGTGCGAGCCGATCGGCTGCTGTACGGTCACAGTCATGTGATGTTGCCTCCTCTTGCAGGGGTTGGTTTAGTCGATTTTGACGAGTATGGGGGTGATGGTGCGGCCGATCCCGGATTGGCTGTTGACGTTGATCTGGGCGCGGTACATGCCTGCCGGCAGGCTGGTGGCCGGTGTGCCGGGTTTGATGAGCGCGTCGCCGCTGGGTGCGGGGGCGATTTGCAGGATCAGGTCCCACGAGTTGAGCGATGTCAGGCCGGAGGACCACTCGATGGTGTACCGGCCGGCCTCGAGGGTCAGGAATTGTTCGAACGTAGCCCATGTGGAGAATTCGCCCGATGTGGTGTAGGAGCCGTCCCCGAGCGCGGTGAGGGTGACGCCGTTGCGTGTGCCCGAGGGGATGGCCGGCCAGAGGTTGGCTAGCTCAAGCCCCCCCCCGAGAGGCTTGTGTCGTCGGGCCTCATCCATGTGGTAGCGGTCTCGCCGGGGTTGATCTGCACGCGGATGTCCCCGTCGACCGGGTTGGTGGTGTTGGTCGCGACGCGGAATTCGATCTCGGTCGCCTCGGCCGACAGCGTATGGGTGGGGTCCGAGATCAGGAACGTGGAGAGCACGCCTCCCGTGTTGCGTGACTGCGCGTAGCAGTACACGCCCGCGGGCGCGCTGGCCAGACGGTAGGTGACGGTCTTTCCCCGGACGTCGTCGGGGATAGGGAACCGCCATTTGATGCCCTGATTGGCGGCGGTGGTCTGTCCGCTGACGTGCAGGCTGCCGTCATCGTTCACGCTGACGGTCAGGCCGTTCTCCCGTGCGGGACCGTAGGAGAGCAGATTGCGGGATTGGACGGTGACCGGCACGGTGGTTTTGACGGACGGCACGGTTTTGCTGGTGATGGTCAGGCTGGTGTCGCCCATGGCCAGCCCGGTGACGGTGATGGATCCCATGACGGGGTCTCCTCTCGGATAAGGGAGCCCCTGTCATAGGGGCTCAGGTGGTGATGGTTTCGAGCACGGGCAGGAACGTCACGTCGATCGGCCGGGTCGTGACCGCGAACAGGCGGAACGTGTACTGCCCGGCGGTGACGTCGGCTTCGAGCAGGCCGGCTCTTGTGTCAATCACACCGGTGCCGCTGCCCTTGGGTTCGACCTTGACTCCCACGCCCGAGGGGACTCCCGTCAGACGGATGCGTCCCGCGGGCAGGCTGATCGGTGCGTTCGGCTCGCCCGGACTCGTGCTGGTGCTCGTGCCGGTCATGCGTATGCCGGCGTCGACACGCGTGTAGGTCACGCCGTTGACCGTGACCGGCAGCACGTCCAGGATCGGTGCAGCCCAGTTCTCCAAAACGGTGACCGGCACGCGCGCGGTGACGGTGCCCGCGGTCAGGACCAGGGTCGTCTCACCGGCCGTGACACCGGTGACGCGAATCCCCCCCTTGAGTGTTTCAGCCATGATGAGTTTCCTTTCTAGTCGTCCTCCCGCGTGAGACGGGGGGTGACGTCGGTGTCGATGCTGGTGCCTGCGTTGACGCTGATCTGCGCGTTCTGCCACCATGTGGACGTGTATTCGCGGGTGACGTTCCCGCGGCGCGCGTCCAGCTCGTCGGGGCGGACCCAGAAGCCGATTCCACCGGTGTTGCTGAGCAGGTTCGCGCTGCTGGACTTGAGCGAGTAGGTTCCCGCGCTCATCTGCTTGGCCGTGAACGCGAACCCGGTCCACGCGGTGGCGGTGCCCTTCAGATGGTAGGAGCCGTCCCCGTTCGCGCTCATCGTGACACCGTTGGCCGTCAGAGGCAGTGATGGCGGTGTGGTCAGCAGGTTCTCCCGCTCCACCGTGACGGCCCGTACGGTGAGGGTGAGCGAACCGGTCCTGCCGCCGGCCGTCGCGGTGACGGTGACCGTTCCGGCCTCGACACCGGTCACGAGCCCGGACCGGGAGACCGTGGCCACTGTGGTCGGACTGGCGGACCATGTGACCGTGCGGTCGGTCGCGTCCACGGGCAGGACCGTGGCGGACAACTGCAGCGTGCCGTTGACGTCCAGCGTGGTCACGCCGTCGGGGCTGGCCACGGTGACCGACTGGACGGAGACCGTGGCCGCGGTCACCGTCACTGCGCACGACGCCGTGTATCCTCCCGCGGACGCGGTGATCACGGCCCTGCCAGCGGCGCGCAACGCGACGACACCGTTGCCGGACACCGACGCCACGCCGGTCGCGTCCGACCGCCACGACACCGTCGCATCGTCCGCATCCGACGGGGATACCGTCGCATGGAGCGTGAGCGTGGAACCGGCCACGCCGGAGTACGACGTGCGGTCCAGAGTGATGCCCGTCACCGGTTTCGGACTGGGGTCCGGCGACGGGTCAGATCCCCCCAATACGGCGATCCCGGTGTCCTGGATGCGTGCCGTATACTCCTGGCTGGCCTCCTCGGGGAGGACGGAAACCTCAACAACCCGGCTTTCGCCCACCCGCAGCGTCAGACGATCGGGCGACGCCTGGATTGCTGAGGGCATTATTTTCCCGCGGCGACCACCGCGGTCTCGTCCTGCGAGCTCGGGTCGGCGGCGAACGAGATCGTGCTCATCTGACGCTGGTTCGCCGCGTGGGCGACCGGGGTCTTGATGCCGATCGTCACCGGATAGACGGACACGACCTGGCCGGCCGCGAACGGATCGTCGGTCGGCAGGCCGCGACGGCGCACGATGTATCCCTTCGTGCCCTGCGTGAGGCGCTCCACGGCCGCGTTGTCCTCGGCGGTCTCCCCGTTCTTGATGTTGATGTTGTCGATCACCTGCAGGCTGGTGTCGGTGTATTTCTCCTGTCCTGGAATCTGGCCAACGGCGGCGGCTCCCTCACGGTCGTCGTCGATCATGTCCTGGGAGTGGGTGGCCTTGAACCCGTCGGCGGTCAGCCAGTAGGACAGGTCGAGCGGGTTCGTGGTCAGTTCGGTCACGGTCGGAGCGGACACGTCCTCGATCGTGTCGACGAACACGGTCTTGACGCGGCCGTCCTCGAGATGCGCGGTAATGGTGTTAGGCATTGGATGCCCCTTTCATGGTCTCTGATGGGTTTCTCGCGCATCGGGGCTACTGTCCGACGCGCCAGGTCAGCACGCGCATCACGTATGCGGTGGACGTGCTGGGGTTGGTGAGTTCGCTCGCGTACACGCTGCTGTCCGAGTAGGGGATGAGCGCGCCCATCCGGTCGGGCATCCTCCCGTCGAGCCGGTCGTGCAGCCGGGCGCAGGCGACGTTCACCCCGTCCGGGGTTTCGCCGACGACCCGGATGGTCAGCCTCCACAGGCATCCCGTCGCACGGACGGCCTCGCTCAGCCCGCGGTCGATCTCGTCGAATTGGACGACGATCCACGGTGGGTGCGCGCCCGTGGCCACCCCGTCCGGATAGACGGTCCACCCGGACATGTCGGGCATGAGCGCGAGGACTCGTTGTTTCGCCTCCATGTGGTTCATAATCCTCGCGCGGCCTCCCTCACATACCGGGCCGTGGTATCGAGCTCGTCGATGCCGTGCTCGTAGAACCGGTGGGAGCCACCGCCCTTGGACGTGCCGAAGAACGCGATGTTCGCGAGACCGCCGGCGCCTCCCCTGACGGGGGCGATGTCGGCCTCGCTGATCACGCCCTCTTGCCGCATCTCGTAGGCGATGGGGATGCGGCGGATGCCGCTGTCGGAGGACGCGCGCACGTCCGCCTGGATCGCGGTCTTGATGTTCTGCGCGCCCTTCTTCACGGCGGCCGAGACGAGCGCCTGCCGGCGTTTGGGCGCGGCCGCGAGCCGTGCGGCCAGCTCGGTCACTTCGGACACGTCGATCGTCGGCATGCTAGTCGCCTCCCTTCGGGATCTCCTGCACGTTCCACCGTCTGGCGGTCGCATGCGTCTTTTCGGACTGGCGGTTGACCAGTCGCACGCGATGGCCGACCAGTTCCGGGTCCATGGATTCGACGCATTCGGCCAGATCCTTCTCCCTGACCCCGATGGCGGTCATGGGCAGGTGCAGGACGAGAGGCCATTCGGCGACATTGCCGCCGACGTTGCCGGTCTCCCCGGTGGCGCTCACACGGTCGGATGCGATACCACCAGTCGTCTGCAGCCTGCCCGGCCCCTCCCAGACGGTCTCGACACTGGGTGCACTTGCGCCGGTCTCGGGGTCGATGGTTGTGGATCCCGTGTACCGGGTGATGCGCCACCGGTCGGTCATGAGTGATTCCGCCCACCTGCGCAAACGGTCGAGCCGTGGCGGAGTGAACCCGTTCATGGCAGGATCCTTGCCTGCAGGCAGCCGGGATGATCGTCGTCATCGAACCAGATGCGGCTCATGTCGAGACTATGCGTCTCGCCTCTGGTGGATGCGATGACGCCGATGCCGCCGATCAGCGGGGACTGGTCGGCGACGAGGTCGTCGAGCGTGGCCATTTCACTGGCGGTCAGGTACAGGCCGGCCTCGTCGACCTTCCTGCTGCCGCCGTCCATGGCGTCGTCGATCTGCCGTGACCACGAGGTCTCGCCGCCGGGATTCATATAGAATCGTCCGGCGCAGGCGAGCGTCACGTCCTCGAGATCCTCGGGCAGTGGGTCGAGGAGGCTCCCCGTCTCGTCGACCCAGCTGCGTTTCGTGTAGCGGCGGATCCTGTTGCTCGCGGCGCGCAGGCAGCGTTCCGCGCGTTTCAGGTCGTCGCCGGCGATGGGCTCGCCTAGCCATTCCGACAGGGCGTCCGCCTGGGCAAACGCCGGGAGTCGCTCCACGGTCATGCTTCTCCGATCTCGATGATGCCGGCATCCACTGTTTCCGCGGACACGTCCTGCGGGACACCGTCCGGCAGGACTCGGTAAGACACCGTGGCGGTTTCGCCGACCCTCATGCTGATCGAATCAGGTTCTACCGTGATGCCCGTCGGCGCTAGGCCGCCGCTTTTGGGGTGATGAAACCGGCGGGGAACTGCTTGCCCTTGGCCACGGTGCGGGTCACGGGGTTGGCGACGGCGAATCCGACGCGCATGACCACGCGCAATGCCTTCGCGTCCTGCTGCATGAGGTTGTACACGACCTTGCCGGTGGAGTCGCTGATGACTCCCTGGTCGAACACCTGATAGGTGATGTCCTGGCGGACGCCGATCACGAACTTGGACCAGTCGGCCGCGAGCAGCACCCCCTTCGTGGCATCCCACGCGCCGTTGGCGACCTCGTTGAGCGGGTATCCGTACAGGCTGGCCGGCGTGCCCTGCGCGAGGCTGGGCGTGTAGATCGGCGTGCCCTGCGCGTTACGCAGACCGACGAGCTGCCAGTTGAGGCCCGGCTGGCTGGCGAAGCCGTTGACGGCGAACCCCTGACGGCTCAGGGTCTCGCCGAGCGTGGCGACGTCCTGCGCGAGATCGACGCCCGTGCCCTGGGCGACGGTGTTCTTGGCGGCGGTCGCGCCGGCGAGGATATCGGTGCCCCAAGTGGCGGGCTTGTCGACGCCGAAGATCGCGGCCGCGTCGATCTTCTTGCCGAACGCCTCGGCGATGAGCGGCTTGACGGTCTGCCACAGGTTGATCTTCGCGTCGTCGACCACCGAGTCGGGGATCGGGACGATCACGGCGAGCTCCTCGGCGGTGATCTGCACGTCCTCCCAGCCGGTCTTGCTGGTCTGCTTGAGCGCACCTTCCTGCACCCAGTAGGCGTCGGGCAGGGTCGCGAGCACCGGCTGGGTCTTCTTGCGGCTGCTCATGCTGATGCGCTTGGCTCGGGTGAGCATCACGCTGGACTGGGGGATGGTCTGGATGATCTCCTGTGACACCTCGTCGGGGATGAGGCTGGAGCCCAGATCCCCACGGTTGATCTGGCTGGCGAAATTGTCTGCCATGGGTTCTCCTTACTGGTTGGTCAGTCGGTCGCGCAGCCAGTCCTTGGAGTGTTCGACTGTCGGGTCGATGCCTCCGGTGGGCTTGGCGCGCAACGCGGGGTTGGTGGGGTTCTCACTCGCCGTGGCCTGCGCGGCGATGCGGGCCGCGAGCTTCGCGGCCTTGGCTTTGATCTCGTCGGGGCTTCCCCCGCCGATGAGTTCGAGGTCGTCCTCGGACAGTTGCGGGTGGGCGGCACGTGCCTCGGCCCACGCCTTGGCCATGTCGGCCTCGGCAAGCCTGGCTTTGGCCTCCTCGAGGTCTCGCTGCAGTTTCTCCTGCTCGGACAGCTTCGCGTCCTCGATCTCGCGCAGCTTCGCGGAGTTGGACTCGTTGGACGCCTTGAGCCTCGTGTTGTCCTCGCGCAGATGCTGGATCAGGCTCCATGCCTTCTCCGGGCTGAATTCCTCGCCGTCGCGCTCCCACGGCGGTTTCGGCGCGCCGTCCGTGTCGGGAGTGTTTTCTCCGGTATCGACGGCGTCGGGGTTCTGGTCTTCGATGTTCTCGTCGGCCATGATCGGCTCCTTTCCGCCCGGCCTGCGGGCATAAGAAAAGCCATCATGGAACTTCCATGATGGCTTTGAAAACTGTTGTGTGGAGGTGGCTATTGACGGTGCTTCTCCAGCAGGCCCTGATAGCGGTGGAGCACTACGTAATCAGGGTTCCGAGCCAGCTCGTAGACCTCGGGGGGGAGCTTCGCGTACAGTTCAGGATGCGCGTATGCCATGTCGAGAACGCTGGCCATGGCATACTCCGGTTCTCCAGCCGCGATGGCGTCCCTCGCATCATCCTCCATGTCTTCATCTAACCCCTTGGCAACCGCCAGGCACTGCTCTGCAAGGCTTTCTAGCTCATTTAATGTCATGTCGGACTTCCTTCCCCCCACCGTTTCGCCTTGCTGGGTTTGGCTTCGACTTTACCATCGAGGGTGTTTCTGGTGACATCGTTGCCCCCGACCGGATACGCTTGATTGATAATGTACTTGCCATCGACCATGTAGGCCTTGACCTCGACTTGGACGTCATTGATTGTTTTGCCCAACCAATGAAGCGCATGCTCGTTCTTCGCGGGTACTGTCCAGTCGGGATCGGCCATGACCTGACTGATGGCGCGCAGGACATCCTCTTCGGACCAGTCTTCGGGGAATTCGGTCTTGCCGATTACACCGGTTCCGTAGAGGTGTCCCCCACGTTTGCCGTCGCCCTCCCCGTGCAGGATGTGATTGGCGACTGTCTCACTCGGCGGTTGCACATTGTCGGGCCATTTGATGGTTTCGGAACTCGGCTCCTTTGGTTTCGACCGTTCCGGAGCGCGGGAGAGATCCGCTATTTTCTTCTCGAACCGTTTCCGACGCCGCTGGGCGAGGAATTCGGGCGTACTGCGGTAGGATGCGGAATCCCGGTAGTCTCCGGTCTGGCGCATTCGCGGCAGGATGCGGTCCCAGGTGCGCGGCTCGCCCTTGGGGAGGCTTTCGGCATTGCGATAGTAGTCGTCGATCCACTGCTGTTCCCGTTCGGTCGGCTGCCAGTCCCCGTACACGAGCTCGATGGTGCACCCGCAGTGCGGATGGTACTTGTGCAGCGTCCCCTCGGGGATTCCCCTCGCCGGGTTCCTCGTGGAGAGGGCTTTTTCCCGGCTGGTGTATACGGGGCCTCTGGAGACGAGCATTGCGCAGAACGCGCAGGGGCGGCCGTCCGAGACGCGCCGCCACCCGATGGCGCGCGGATCCTTTTTCGCCCATTTCTCGATCGTGGTGCGTCCTCCGGTCAGCACGGCCTCATGGAACATGCCGATGAACAGGGTGCGTGCGGCCGCGTAGGCGGCCTCCTGCGTCTGCCCCCGGGCGATATGCCACAGCACGTTCCGCATGCCGGCCCATTCGAGCTGTCTGCCCAGATGCCTCCGGTCGAACCGTGGCAAACGCACCTCGATGCCATTCGTGGAACCGGTCTCGGCCTCACGGAAACGTGGCAGATATTCGCCCGCGTCGGCGGCGCTGATCTGCCACCATGTCTGCAGCAGGTCGAGCATCGTCTCACGCCAGACCGGCTGGGAGCCCTCGAGGTCGTTCAGGTCGAGCGTCGAGTCCCACATGCGGCGTGCGCGACTGTCGGCCGCGATCGCGAGCCGTACCTGACGGCGTCGATGCTGGTCGGTCAGCAGTGCGCCCTCACTGGTCAACGCCATCCGACACCTCCGCGACCGGGGCGAGCTGGGTCTGATACGCCTGGACTGCGAGCAGGTCGGCGTCGGGGTGAGTTTCGGCGTATTCCCGCCAGCTGTCGGCGCGTGACTTGGACACGCCGGGGATCATGTCCCACAGCATCTGCCTGGGCACTCCCAGCATCTGGGCGGCCTTGCCGAGCGCGTCGACCGCCTGGTTGATGGTCCTCACGTCCGTGTCCTCCCAGATCGGGGTCAGGTCGAACCGGGACGCGTCCAGCATGCGGCCCTCGACGGCCGAGCACAACCGCAGCACGTCCATGTGGCTGACCCCGAACGATTTCTGCCGTTCGTCGCGTTTGGCGTAGAATCCGGCGCGGCTCTCCGCGATGCCGGCGTCACCGACGTTGACGAGCTTGCCGAACGCCGTGGTCGGGGTCTGCGAGACCGCGGCGAGCTCCTCCACGTCGGCCTGCTTTGCCTCGATGAGGCTGGACAGCGTGGTCTCGGGCAGGGTGCCGAACTGGACGCCCTCGCCGGCGACGAGCATGTCGTCCTGCCGCAGATCCATCTTCTTGTCGGCGCGCTGCTGGTCGGTCAGCGAGCTCATGTCCAGGCCGGTCGCGGTCCGCACCTTCCAGCTGTTGTAATGCTGGGCGAGCAGACGATCATAGTTGTCCTTGTTGAGCCGGCCTGCGAGAGGGATGAGTGGTTCGACCTCGCCGGGGGCGCGTCCCTGCAGATCGATGTCGTTGAGGTAGCGGACCACGGGGCAGACCGGATCGCCGTTCGCATCCCGAGCGTCATGCTGGGATACGCCAGCGAACCGGTATGCGCCCTCGCGCCGCTCCCACGCCCACACGTTCCACGCGTCCCACAGCTCATAGCTCTCCGCCTGCGGTGAGAGCGTGCGGACCCGGCAGAACAGTTGCGGCCACGTGTCGCGCGCCGGATCGTCGTAGAGGGCGATGCCCTCGCGGGGGCTGCAGCAGTCGATCACGGCACCGTTGGCTCCGGAGCGGACGCACGCGTACGCGGTGCCGTACGCGATCGCGGCCTTGTGCAGGCTCATCTGCTTGCGGCCCATCCGGTTCGCGACCCATGGATGCCAGAACGCGCGCGCCGCATCACCTTCGGTGCCGGGGATGTCTACGCCTTCGAGGTAAAGGGTCTGGCTGATGGTCGTGATCACGAGCCGGAGCCATGGGGTAACGCCCATGTCCCGCAGCATGCGATGCTCCTGTGTGGCCTTCTTCAACCGGATAGGCCTTGGATGCCACCGCCACCAGCGGTCGATCCTGTCCAGTGCCGGCTGCTGGTCGCCGTAGGCCGGCAGCAACAGGGTGCGCAGCGCGTCGAGCGCCTGCACGTCGTTCTCGTATGAGGTGGTCACCATACCTGTCCGGCTCCTCGTTTCCTCGTGTTCAGATATTCACGCCGCATGCCACGCGCGGCGATGGCGCAGAACGCCAGATCGATCTTGCGTCGGGACTCGCGCCCCTCCTTGGCGATGCTCATGCCGGCGCGCGTGGGCTGACGGCGTGCGTTGAGCATGTGGGCGCGCAGTCTGGCGTCCCCGTCATGCGGGAAATCATGGTCGACGATCGCCGTATACGCCTGGTCGACGTAGGCGACGAACCGTTTCTGCACGTCCAGCCGGACCATGTCGAACATGACCGCATGCCGGTCACGGCCCGATGGTTGCGCCCAGATGCGCAGCCTGCGCGAGAAGTCGCGATGCCACTGGTCGAACAGCGGATCCCAGTAGTGCAGTCCGGTCTCGTCGTCCAGCACGTGGCTGGGGTCGCCCCAGAAGCCGACGACCCGATACCGGTCCATGGCGGTGCGCACGGTGTCGTCGACGCTCTCCCTGGGCACGGTCCACTGGTCGCCGCGCTTGCCCGGCGGCCGCTGCCACAGGCCGAGCGGTTTGACGAACCCGTCGGACAAGCGGCATGCCACCAACGCCGTCGCGTCGTCGGTCAGCGAGCAGTCGAGGAACATGACGATCTCCTCGCCTGCCTCGAGCCTGAGTTCGGGATGCTCGTTCGCGTCCCATTCCTGACTGGTGACGAACGCGTCCTCGGGGGCCTCGCACTGGTTGAACCATTTGCGTCGGGACTCGCTGACGGGGTTCTTCGGGTTGATGATGTCCTTGACGATCTTCGCAGTGCTCAGCCAGGTCGAATCGCCGCGCACGTCCTCGACGACCTTCGGGATCGACTCCTCGGTCATGGGAGTGTCCGGCGCGGCCTCGATCGAATCGTAAAGGAGGCCGAAATCCATGTACTTCGGGCGTCGTCCCTGATCGGAGGACGTGGGATCTCCCTGCGTGCCCTCCCACGCCTCCCGCACACGCTGGGCGACGGAGTCCTCGCCGTCCCGGTAGGCATTGCAGATGTCGAGGGTCTTCACGTTCACGCTCGCCTCGGACTTCGCGGCGTTTCCGGACAGGACGCCGTCCATGTCGTGGCCGCCGTTCGACGAGTTCCAGTTCTGCGTCTCGTTGCGGATCAGGAACGTGGGGCGTCCGCCCTCCAATGCGAGCGGCGAACTGGTGACGGCCTCGATCTGTCGGCTGTCGCCGAGCGCGTACATGTTGAGCTTGCCCAGCTGGATGCCGTAATGGCGGCGGGTCTCCGCGGGGATGAGGCCGGGCAGCAGCTTCATCGTGTTCTTGGTCTGTTCCTGGCTGACTGCGCACACCTGCACCCACGAGTTGGGCTCGTCGCGGCCTATGGGTGTTCCGTCTCCGTCGAAGTGGTCGAACGTGAGATCCGCGAAGCAGGAGCACACGGCCCCTCCGGCGGCCATCGGGTCCTTGCCCCACCCTTTGAGCCGCTGCAGGACCGCGGTGTCGTGCAATGGGACGCCGTGCTCGTCGAGCGCGTAGTACCACAGCCAGAACCTTGCCTGCTCGAGCGTCCACTTCCACGGGGCGCGGCGTTTCGAGTCGCGCAGCCAGTAGCCGCTCCATGCGAGCAGGTTCCAGCCGAGCGTCCGTTCGGGCAGCAGCCAACCGTGCTCGTCTCGCCGCCAGGTGGGGCCGATCAGCGTCGGGTTCGTATGCCAGGCGCGCGCCGGCTCATGGTCGAGCGCGGCGCGATACCAGGCGATGATCTCGTCGTATTCACTTTGACGGTCGGGGATGTAGGCTGCGCTTCGTTTCAGCAGCCTTGCCATCATGCCTCCCCGTACGCCTTGTGCCACCTGCTTTGCGCGACGTCGCGCATGCGGGCGGACCTGTCTCCGTCCTCGTTGCGCGCCGGCTCGTCGTCGGGCAGATCAAGCTTTGCCAGCAGGTTCATCAGATGCGCCTCGTCCGCGCGCAGCTGGGGCAGGAGCGGGTGGGCGACGATCTGTCCCTGGGAGCCCTTCGTGGTGAGCTGGCCGCCGATGGCGCGGCGTTCCTTGGAGATCCGGTCGGCCGTGTATGCGGCGGTCTCGAGGAGTCGCAGCTCGGCGGGGGAGAAGGAGTACTTCTCGGTCAGTTCTCTCCATAGGCGCTGTCCGCGCCCGTCCTTGATGAGCCCGGAGGGCATGCGGGGGGAGGTCATCATGTCGGCGTTTCCCCCTTTCCGTGACTGTGGTTATGCGAGTCGCTGCAGGACGTCGAACAGGAACGTCAGGTCGGCTAGGCTGCCGGGGCTGTCGTGCCAGACGCGGCCCGTGTACGTGACGTACCTGTCTCGTGAGTAGGCCTCGGCGTTCATCAGTCCGCGCACCCTGACTCCGGTACGCTCCGCGGCGCGGCCCCAGATGTGCAGTCCGTCTCCCGACGGGCTGATCTCGATGTATGTGCGCCCCTCGACTGGGGCGAGGATCATCCTCGCCCAGTCGGCGAGATGGTTGCGGCTGTCGTAGCAGTGGTCAAGGTCGATGCATGCGAATCCGTCGCCGAGTGCGAACCCCAGGCCGTCGCCCACTGTGGACGCCTCGGCCTCGATGAGCGTCGCCCATGTGGCCGGATCGGTGCTGGATGCGGGGCTTCCGTCCATGCGGACGGGCAGTTTCGTGGTCCCGTCGCCCCGTGTGACGCGCTTCCAGCGGACCCACCTGTCGGCCATGGCCATGTCGGCGGGCACTCCGGGCTTGCGGCGCGCCCTGCTGGAGGCCATACGGCACGCGTCGGAGCAGTAGCGGCGTTTACGGCCACGTCCTGGGTTCTCGGCGAGCTCCTGCCCGCAGAATTCGCATTGCGTCATACCCCAATTATATAACGTAACACCGCTAAAAAACTTTAAAATCCTATATTTTTCAAGTTTTTTACCTAAATTGTAACATCGCTGAAAAACGTAACAGCGATACGAAAAAACACCCACGGACAAGCCGAAAACAGCCCTGTGGCACACAAAAACAGAGCCCTGAAAGCCGGTCGGGCACAAAGGTCGAAAGAATACCGAAGGCCGCCAAAAACCCATCCTGTGACGCATGCATGACCGGAGGTGCTATCCGGCGGTTCCACCGAGCAAGCCGGGGAGTCCTCCCCCACCGGCCTAGGGGCCATTCTAGGCCGCAGGTCAGACGTCGATTGTTCCGGGATGTCGCTCCCGTGGGTGTCGTCGCATCGCGGTCCGGAGTGTGTTGCGTTGCGCGTTCTCACGTTCGGTCTTGAGCTTGTGGCATGCGTGCGACAGCCATTGCAGGTTGTCGAGGCTGTGGTCGTCGCCGGCGATGATGTGGTCGCAGTCAGTGCCGATGCCGTCGCAGTCCGGCGCATGATGTTTTGCCTGGCATCGGCCGTGGGCGCGGGTCCTGACCTTGGCTCGGATGACCGGCCAGTCGCTTGGCAGCCTGGCGCTTCTGTCGCTGGTGTTCCAGCGCGTGCGACGGTGGGGCATGGGGCCTCCCCTTGGGGTGGAGGGGGTGTTCGGATCTGCCGGGCGCATTGGTTGCAGGGTCCGGGAAATCGTTGGAATCACCGGCGTGTCGAGTGCCTTTCGAATTGCGTAACTATAGTCATTGCGTTACTATAGATATGTCGGGCAAGGAAAGGAGGTGAACATGGAACAGATCACGGAGCTGCTCAAGGCCATCGGGGAATTCCTCTCCGGTCTGGGCGCGACGCTCGCGCCCATCGCCGCCGTGGCCGTCGCGTTGATCGCGAAGAGCAGGCCGCGAAAGCCGTCGGATAAACGGCGCAAGCGGTAGAAAGAGCCGTGGATTCCGGATACTCCTACTATCCGGAGCCACGGCTCCACTCCCAACTATTCCATGGAACATCATGAACGGCAAGATAGGAATCATCGCACTCATGTTCGGCGTCGTCAGCCTCATGCTGGCCGTCTCATCCCGGACCATACCTGCGGGGGTGTTCGGCCTGTGCGCGGGCGTGCTGGGATATCTGGCGGGAAGGATAAACGATGGCGACTGAATACCTCGGCGTCAAGCAGGCCGCCGAACGCCTCGGCATCACCAGCGGCGGTCTGCTCAACCTCAAACTCCCCGAACCGGACGCGACCATCGGCCGCACGCGCGGCTGGCTTCCCGAGACGATCGACGAATGGAACGCGAACCGTCCCGGCCGTGGTGTCGGCGGCGGCAGGCCGCGCAAACGCCCGAAGGAATGAGTAGCCGTGCCGCGTCCCCGCTGACTGCCGACGGGGATGCGGCACGTGTGAGTTGAGAGAGGTCGGCGTCGACGAACTGGACGGTCTCCACGTGCTGGCTGTCCGGCATATGGTCCGGATCGTTGACGGCATGCGCGTACAGGATGCTCATATGACTCCCCCATCATTGGAAAAAGATTCATGGTGATACGTGTTCGCCCCCGCTGGCGGCTGCCTGGCGGGGGCGAAACGGAAGTTTCCCTCGTGAGAAAAGGAAGAGAGACTACTCATTGGGCCCATCGGACCCACTAGTCCCACTGCAATTATCGGTGACAGTCGCCGAAAACACAAGTCCCGGCGAATGATAACGCCCCTGTCGTTAGACAATTTCGTGGGGTGCGCGCAGCAGCCGGTACACGTCGCAGTACGCGACCAGCCCATCATCATCCGCGGCCAGCCGTCCACGTCTCGCCCATTGGCTGATCGTGTTGCGTCGCACGTGGATGCCGGCGTCCATGAACGCGCGTGCCACCATGGCCGGAGTCCCCCGCTTCGACTCGTCGAAGCACAGGCGTTCCAACCGTCGCATCTTCACCGTGCGTACGCGTTCGACGCTCCCGCAGGTGGGGCAGGTGACCCACTGGTCGCGCTCGCCGGCGGTGAGCATGGTCGCGCAGGTTGGGCATGGGCCGATCTCGCGTCCGGGGGTGGGTGGGTCGAGGATCATGTCCGCCTGTCTGGCGAGTCGTTCGGTGACGTGCAGGTAGAGGCCGGCGTCCGGGAAGGTGGCGAGTCTGGGGTGTCCCGCGCAGTGCAGGAGCGTGGTGTGCAGGTCGCGCGGCGGCGTGTCGGTGGCGTCGGGGTGTGCGTCGGTGCCGTCGAGTCTGCGGGCGAGCTCGTAGATGGTCGAGTCGAGGATGTCCAGCATGTCGAGCACGTCGAGCCTGATCGGCGTGGGTGGTACGGCGTTTTTGGCTCGTGTCGGCTGGTGGCCTCCGGGGTGGATGGTGGCGTCCAGTGCTGCACGCAGTGGGGCGAGATCGCATGCGAGGCGGAGCAGGAGCATGCAGAAGCGTAGTTCGCATGTCTCGCATAGCGTGTGGTCCGGGTCGATGCTGGTGTGGCAGTGACGGCAGGTGTTCACGAAAAGGCCTCTCATTCCGACGGTTGGTAGACTGGATTGTGCGGATTCCCAGCCTCATGCCCTGTCGGGTGTGAGGCCCTTTTTTTCATGTGAGCAGGGGCAACAGCCATGCTGCTGCCTGATAGCAGACGAACAGCAGCCCCGCGATGACGGCCTCGAAGGCGCAGACGATGATGAAGGCGGTGAACAGGTCGTCGCCCCCCGGATGCCCTGGGGTCTCGGCATACCTGTTGGCAAGCAGGAAGGTGGGCAGCCCGACCGTGAGACAGAGCAGGATGAAAAGCAGCAGGGTGAGTGCGATGATCATGATCCCTCCTCCTCGTCCCGGTAGGGGTTCTCGAGCAATGGGTCGACTCGCGCGTCGTTCGCTGCGGAGCGGACGGCGTTCATCCCGTAGATGACTCCCTCGGCCCATGCCTTGGCTCCCACGGTCTGCGCGATCGTATGATCATGCCGGGCGAGCCATGCGGTGATCCTGTGCCGGCGCAGGTCGATGTCGTCGGGATCCGACGCGAACGCGTGCGCATAGTCGTGGATGATGCTCGACAGGCTGACCTGCTCGTCACGTGTGGTGAAGATGCTCATACCGCCTCCCCGGGAATGTCGCCCGTCTCGACGAGTGTCGTGACGTCGGTCTCGATGCCGGTGCCCTCGTAGACGGCGTCGGCGAGCGCCTTCACGTCCTCGCTGGTGTACGTGTCGTCCGTCCACTGGTTGGGCACGATGGTCAGGTCGAGGTTGTCGAGTTGGTTCTGCAGTGCGTCCGTGAGTTGTCGGCGGGTGATGATTTTTGCCGTGGGGGTGCTCATTGGCGGCCCTCTCGTTGGGTTTCGTATGTGGCGATGATGGCTTCGATCTCCTCGCGTGTGGCGAATGGGATGAGGGGCGCGATCTCGTCGATCGTGTAGTGGTTGCGATGCCATTTGATGATCATTTCCCGCGTGTATGCCTTCACCGTCATGACTGGCTTCTTTCCCTGAGTACGTTGATGGATCGGAGGGTGAGTCCGAGTGTGTTTGGCTGGGTCGGGGCGCCGATCAGGATGATGGGGATTTGGAAGTCCTGGTCGGTCATGATGGTCATGGGGCCGATGTGGTGGATGGTCAGGCGGCTGTCGACGACGCTGCCTGTCCAGGTGCGGGCGATGAATCGTCGCCCGTCGAGTTGTTCGGCGGTCAGGGACTGCCAGTTGATGGATTCGCTGACGTTCATTGGATCTCGATTCTGGTGTGGGGCGCGCGGCTGGTGAACTTGGGATCGTTGGTTTTGCAGGGGTAGACGCGGTTGGTGCTGCCGTGCCTGGCGTCGCCGCTGGTCATCCATTTGTCGTTTTCGCGGATGAGTTGGGCGGTGTCGTCGGCGATGATCCACAGGTCGCCGAACGCGTCGAGGTAGAGTCCGTCACGCATCGTCATCATGGTCTCCTTGGAGTTGGTCGAGGGTCCAGTCGAGGGCTGTCATCCAGCCGGAGATGTATCCGAGGACGCATGCTTCGGCCGGGGTTTGGTTGGTTAGGTGGAGTTGTTGCATGGCTTGGATGGCGAGGTCGAGCAGCCAGTCGGGTGTGTCTAGTGGGTTCATTCGTGTTCTTTCCTGTTGTGCTTGCATGCCTCAAATCTTCACGTAATGATGGCGCGAAGCGGTTTTTATGGCACTCCGGTAGAAGTATTAGGGTGCGCGTCTGCCGGCGTCTTGGCGGCCTGTTTTTCGCGTTCCTTGAGTTTGGTGCCGCGACGCCACAGCTTGTACCACTCGTCCGGATAGCGTGCACGAGCCAATGCCTGCGCCTTCTCGGGCAGTTCCAGGGCGGCGAGCTGGCATTCCTCGTCCCGCCAATGCCGGCACAGGTAGTCCACGTCGCGCATGTTGCGCTCGTGCCGCTTGGCCTCGGCCTCCTGCCGCGGATCCACGGGCATGGGCTGCGACGCCCAGTCGATCTCCCAGTAGGGGCGCTTGCCGGACGGGCCGCCGCCACGCACGTAGGTCGCGAACTCCGTCACATAGCGCGGCTCCGACTGATGCTCGACGTACGCGCGGCAGCGGGCCACGAACCAGTCGACGATGTCCGGCTGGCTGCCGGCGACGCGCAGGATCGCGTCCGACTGCAGGATGATGCCCGGCTCATACGAGCGGCCGCGGAACTTCACCGCCGGGTAGAACTCGCGTACACGGCGGACGATCTCCTGCGCCTGCTCGAAGCTGATCGCATGATCATCGGCCGTGTTCTCCCGGATGGCCTCGGTCTCCTGCTCCTCCTCGCCGGCCCCCTCGACGGAGGGGGTTTGGGGGAGGGAGAATTCTTCGTTAGAAGAATTCTTATCTGTATCTGTATCTGTATCTGTATCTGTATCTGGCTTCGTTTTGCTTCGCGGCTGCTTCGGTTCTGCTTCACTGATGCTTCGCGGCTGCTTCGGTTCTGCTTCACTGATGCTTCGCGGCTGCTTCGGTTTGCTTGCCGGTTGCTTCGCGTAGCGTGATTCGCCGGATGCCTTGCCGCCTTGGCGGCCGGCCTCGGCCTTCCTCTCCTTGGCCGCCTCCACGTCCGCGCGGGAACGTCCCTGAGCCTCGACGAAATCGTGCAGCCATAGGGTTCCGTTCTCGTGCTTATCCAACAGGTGCGCGTCGATGAGTGCGTCGATGTCCTCATCGGAGGCTCCGAGCAGGCACTTCAAGTGGAAGCGTGACAGTTCGCCGTCGTTCAGCTCTCCCGCGCAGTACGAAATCGCGAAAGTCCATACGGCGAACGCGGACGGATGTTCCATCGCGAGAGTCCGGACCTTCTCGTTCTGCCACAGGCGCGTGCTGATCTTCGCAAACGTCTCCATATTGTTTTTCGCCATCACAGCACCTTTTTCCTGAAGTCGATTTCCCGTGTACCTTTCCAGGAGTTGCAGGACCGGCACAATGTCTGAAAATTCTCGATGGAATCCACACCGCCGTCTGACCACGGATGAACATGGTCTAACGACAGATTCTCGGCGCTCCTGCATCGGAGGCATTTCCACTCGTCCCGCGAGTACACGGCCAGGCGGATTGAATCAGGGATGTAGGCTCTGGTGTCGGGCCCGAGGTAGTTGCGCAGCACATACATGCCGGGTTCGTCTTCGGCTGGCTGGAGCATGCCGGATGCGACGAGATCCACTACGTCCTGTTCGGTGGCGCCGAGCACGTAAAGGAGCGTGTCCTCGTCGATCCGGCCGTCGGTCGCATGATCGGAGCACCAGCTGATGGCAAGCACGTGCAGGAGCGCGGCGGCCGGATTACGGCGGCGCAGCTTAAGGATGCCCTTGTCCTGCCAGTAACCATTGCTGAGGCGGGCGTAGCCCTTCCTATCGGCCATGCCATGTTCCTTTCCTCATGCGGTCGATCATCAGCCGCAATTCCGGGTCCAGTCTGACGGCGTCCTCGATGCTGAACGCCGGTTTGGCTGGTTTCACGGTTTTCGTTCTGGTTGGTTTGTCGGCCCACGGGGTTCGTGAGCCGACATAGGATTTCGGCGTGCGCGGCATTGGTCTACTCCGGGCCCAACGGCAGCCCATGGTTGAACAGTCTGAAGAGACTACTGCAGGGCATGCCGACGAGATCGTTGGCGATCATCGCCTGCGTAGGCTGGATCAGCGAGGGGCGGAATCCCGTCATGTTGTGCCGGCAGAGACGGTAGTAGTCGTTTTCGAGGATGATGCCGAGCTGACTGCCGCCGTTGCGTACGAGCCGGTCGCCCACCTGGTCTCGTTTTTTGATCAGGACGGGCCACGGGCTGTCGATGTTGCCGGCTTCGGTGATGGCCTCGCCGAATTCCTTGACGACGCCGCGGGGCGCGCCGTCCTTGCCGTTGCGTGTGGCTTTGCATTCGATGCACACGCGGTCACCGTCGAATCGGAGTCCGACGATGTCACCCTGATCGTGTTTGCCGTGCAATCGTGAGCGGACGATGCGATCATCTTGGAACGCCCACTGGAGCCATTGCTCCATTTGTGTTTCGAGGCGTTGCCCGGCTGCTTTCGCACTGGTCCTACTGCGTGTCATGTCCTGCCCCTTATGGTTCAAGTCCGTATTCGTCGTAGGCGCGGTCACGCCAGTAGGGGCATCGGCCGAGCGAGTCCAACGGGCTGCCGCAGTCGGGGCACACGTCGTCGTCCATGCCGTCCGGCGTCTCCTCGACGAGTCTCCAATCAGTCATCGTGTTCCTCCCCCGCTTCGATCTGCAGTGTGTCAAATGATGGCTGCTGGGTGGGGAACACGTGCTTGATGGATTCGATGGTCTCCTCGACGGTGAATTCGTCCGTGCAGGAGAGCCAGTTGCCGGTGAATTTGAAGCGTTGGCCGCAGGAGCGGCACCAGTATGGTGCCGGCGTGTTCTTCAGCAGGCGTTCGATCTCCTCGATGTCGGTCATGCCCTCCACGCAGCCGAAGATCGCGGCGCCGCAGCGCGGGCATTTCGACCATGGTGGTCGTTTCACGGCGGGTTTCGCCGAGGCGAACAGTTTTTTGAGTGCGGTTTCGGTCGGGCCGAACACGAGCGGCCACTGGTCGATGATCCCCTGCCAGCGTTGACTGGGGTGGTTCTCGAAATCGTCACGGAACGTGTCGAGCTCCTCCATGCCGTTGAACACATAGCGGCCGGCCATCCACAGCATGCATGCGAGCACGCTGTCGGGATAGTCACTGTTGAGTCGGACGCGGACGGTGAGCCGGGTGTCGAACGATAAGCCGGATTCGATCTCACTGACCGTGAGGTTCACGTGCGGGTTCACGGACAGTAGAGTCCATGGGCTCTTCTGCTTGTCTGCCATGATCTCCTCCTTAGAATGCATAATCGCCGTTGTCGGCGGCCCATGGGTCGCCACTGGTGGTGGCTTGCTGTGCGGGTGCCGGCTGGCCCTGCTGCTGTGGTTTGTTGATGAATCCGAGTGCCTGCGCGTAGCAGCGGAGACTGCTGCGCTCCGCACCCTGCTTGTCGGCCCAGAAACGCTGCGACAACAGGCCGTAGACAAGGACTCTGACACCCTTATGCACGAATGGGAGCTGTTTCGCGGCGCCGGGCGCGCATTCCACGTCGATCCACATCGTGCCCAGGTCAACCCACTGGTGCGTGTCATCGAAATAGCCCTGCGAGACGGCGACGCTGAACGTGGTCACGCTGCTACCGTTGTTGAACGTGCGCGTGTTGGGTTCGCCTCCCACGTTGCCCTGAAAGCAGATGTTTACCGCCATTACTCACCGTCCTTCGCGGTGTCGGGAACGGGGTCGAAATCATTGAGCACCTTGTCGATCTCCGCCTCCGACATGTCCGTGAACGCGCTGACGGGACGGTTGACGATCTTGGATACGGTCTGGCAT
The DNA here is from genome assembly GCF_002259645.1 of Bifidobacterium tissieri. Classification (GTDB taxonomy): domain Bacteria; phylum Actinomycetota; class Actinomycetes; order Actinomycetales; family Bifidobacteriaceae; genus Galliscardovia; species Galliscardovia tissieri. The sequence continues at coordinate 89,554 of NZ_MWWV01000006.1, read as the reverse complement.
GCCTCCTGTTCGGACGCGACGCCCAGTGCTTTGAACCGGTCGATCAGGTCGGACAGTTTCGCCTCACGCTGGTCGGCCTGCGCGGACTCCCCCGACTCCGGTTCCGCTTCGGATTCGTTGTCGGGCGTGGTGTCCACGACGGTGGTCATGGCGTCGGTGATCTGCGGGGTGAGCACGTCGGAATAGTCGGGCGTGGTCTCGTCCACGGTGGTGGCGGTCTTGGCTTCGACGCTGACTGGCAGGTATTTGAAGCTGCGGCGGATCAGCGTTTTCAATCCCATTTCGACGAAGTTCGTGGCCCATGGTCCGCTGATCGCGTTGCCGCGTCGCTTGGAGCGGGGCGCGTACAGGTCACGGTACGCTTCGAGATCCTTGCGGCTCATGTAGGCGGCGTAGGTGCCGCCGTTGGGCAGGTCGATGCTGAGGAACACGAACTTGAGCTTGCCGGGCGAGTGATCGGCGTCGAGGTTGATCTCGTCGGGGCATTCGATGTAGGGCGTGCCCTTCGCGTCCATCCTGAGTTTCACGCCGTCGTCCTCGTAGACGGCTACCGGCTGCGCGTAGATACCCGAGTTTTCGAGTAGTTTGAGCATGCCCTTGTAGCCGATCACGAATGTCGCGTCGGGCTGGCCTCCCTGATGGTTCTTATTGCCGTAGGGGAGGATGTACGCCTGTCCGAGACCATCCACGTTGGAGGGCTTCAATCCGAGGGCGGCGCACTGCATGAAGCATGAGAGCACGCTTACCGGTGTGCAGTTGCGCAATGCGGGTTCGCGGTTGATGCTGCTGATGCAGTATTGCAGGAGCATGTCGGGCTTGAGGTTGCCGCCGATGACGCGCTGGATCTGCGGCCATGAGGCGCGCACCATGTCCCTGATGTCGCGCTCCGTGGTGTTGGCGGTGAGCTGTCGGCCTTGCGTGGCCTGTGCGAGCTGTCCCATTAGTTGTTCTCCTTGAGTTGTTTGACGTAGAAGCGACGCTGGTCGTACGCGGGTTTCGCCGGACGCGCCGCCTGCTCCTTGAAATGGATGGTTCGGTAGCCGACCTGCCAGTGGGGTGAGACCAGACCCTCGCGGTCCCCTCCGACGAGCTGCTTCAACCGGTCGGCGATCTTCGCCTTGGATTTACGCGCGTCCGATTCGGCCTGCGCGTAACTGTCGTACAGGGCAGACAGCTGGTCGAAGTCCGTGTCCTCGACCTGCTCGAATCCCTCCGGGTAGGGCTGTTGTTCCTGGACTCGGTCCACGTCCGTGCCGGTGAGCTGCGGCATCTGGTTGGTCTCAACGAGATGCCAGAAGTCGTCCACCGCCTTATCGACCGCGGCAATGTCCTGCTCGTCACGTTCCACCGTGAATTCTCTGAATTCACGGTTGCCGATGAGTACTACGACGTAGGCTTTTGGCCAGCCTGTCACGCTAAGATAGTGCGTCACTTGAGTGAGGTAGTAGTCGGGTACGCCGTCCTCCCAATCAGCGGCCCTGAATTCGGAGCACGTCTTGCATTCCAGGACTGCATAATTGGCTGGGTCATTGCGTTTTGTTCCGAGCACTCGGCAGCGTCCGTCTAACGATGCCTGAGCCCATGGGCGTGTCTTGCTGCGGAGCATTCCGTGGACCTGCTGAACTTCAAGTTCCGGGTGTTGCCGCTGAAACCATTTACGTACGACGTCCTCAAGTGCGTTGCCAACGAGAATGGCGGGCTTGTCACTGATGTCTTCGGGGATAACACGCCCAGTTTTTTCATCCCATACATCTTTCGGAGTCCCGAAGGAGCTGATGCCCATAATTTTCGCGACATCGGATCCGCCGACCCCCTTGTTGCGAGCCTCATGCCAGAGTTGATTGATGGTTGCATTGTTCCCGGTGAATCTGATCACCGTATAGGGTTTCTCGCTTACCATTGCGGCTCCCCCGACGTCTTGTTGCTGTAGTCGTAGGTGAATGCCTGCGCGGTGTTGACCACGTCGCGCAGCAGATTGGCGAACCGGGCCACGGCCGCATAGTCGCAGGCATCCCAGCGATCATCCATGGTCTCGCCGATGGCGTGATAGATGTTATCGAGCTGGGCGATGGAGTAATGGAAGTCATCCTCGGCGAACTCCAGATCGTCGCCCACCCCCGTGCGGCGGAGACGCTTCAACTGGTCCTTATCGGACTTGAACGCCTCGATAAATTCGTCGAATGCCTTCCTGACATTTTCAGGCAGATCATCCGGTTCGATATGCTGGATTTTAGCCATGGTTTTTCTCCTTTATTTCCTGTTTGTTTTCCTGTGGTTTTGTTGCTTATATTTCGTCGCCCTTCCATGCCCAGATTCCTGCGAATCCGAGGAATGCGGTGACGCCGATCGCGTAGGCCTCCCACGGCTGGTAACCGTGGAAATACAGCCAGACGCTCCAGACGAGGCCGGCGAGGGCGAGGAGCGCGAGGAGCCCGCCGAGCAGGATGACGAGCAGGTAGCCGATTCCGGTGAGGATCCTCCCGTAACGCGTCCAACGGGTGAGCCTGTAATTGGACGAGGCGCTCTTCCTGGTCGGTGGTTTCGGCGGGTTCAGGGGTGCGAACTGGGGGTTCATCGACGGCCTCCCCTCTGCTGTTTGATGTCGCCCAGGTATTCGTGGATGCTTTGGACGCTGATGAGGATGGTGCGGCTTCCACGCTGCTGGCGGGCGCGGATGGATCCGCTGCGGATGAGACTGTCGAGGGTTTCAACGCTGACGCTGAGGAGTCGTGCGGCCTCGTGTCGTTTGACCGCGAGGGGTTCCATTGGTTGACTCATGGTGATATCCTCCTGAATTGGTGTTTGATTTCACTGCCCCCGGTTGCAGCGGGGGCTTTTTGTTTGCATTGCTGCGTGCCTGCGCCCGGAGTCGAACCGGGACCATTCCGACGCGAAGCAAGGGAAGTCATCGGAATGGGGCCGGGAGGTCGTGGAGCAAACCGATCCGAAACCACGACGATCCCCGCAGGCTAGGCGGCCGTCCGCCGGTATCCTTGTTCCCAAAATGTGTGGGTGGTCCAAGAGATCAAGGCAATGCCGGTTTCGGGCCATATCCCCTATCGGATCCACGTCGGTATGCGGTAAGCGGGCGTTGAGACGTGGACACGGGTGGTGTCATGCGACCACAGGGAAGCATTGTTCAGTTGTCGGAATCAGTGTCGTTGTCGATGGTTTTGAGGATCGTTTCGGCGATCGTGCGCAACGTCTCCGTGTCGTACGTTCGACTCCAGTCGCCGTGCGGGCCGACCGCGATCATCCAACCATCACCGGAGCGTTTCATGCTCAACAGGCCGATCTGCCGGGTCACGACCGTGTAGACGGTCACGTAATCGCCACTGTCGTCGATCTGCCAATGGAAACGAGGGGCGTTCGATGTGTCGCCGATCATGCCGCTACCCCCATGCGGGAATCAGCCAACATCAAGGATGCCTTAACCAAATCCACGAATGAGATGCTGAGGAACTGTGCCACCTTGTCCACTTCGTCGGTGGTGAGCATCCCGGTTGCCAGTTTGCTGTAAACGGTCTGCTGGGTCACCCCCCACACGTCAGCCAACTCGCGCTTGCTGTGGCCTCTGCGAGCCAGCTCGGCGGAGATGCCCGCTGCGATTTGCTTGGATGTGTTCATCCGATGTCCTTTCGATCTCGATAGCTTCACTCTACCTATTTAGATACAGTCTGTCAACTCAGATAGGTAGATTGTTGCAAAAATTACCTAAATAGTATAATTTTGGGTACATGGGCAGAAACAGCAAAGATGAAGTAACGCCAATGAGCAGAGCGATTATCGACGTGTCGCGCGATCTCTTGGGACAAAGCGACATGTCGGCGTTGAGATTCTTCGAGGAATCGGGATTCTCTTCGAACTACTGGTACAAACGGATGAGGTATGAGGCCCCGTTCACCACGTCCGACGTGGACCGGATAGCCGATGTGTTCGCAACGTCCGCGCTTGCCATCTATATAGCTGCGTCAAAAAGAGTCAAGGAATGATCTAGTCTAGTGCATGTCCGGCTCCTTTCGTTGGGCAATGCTGCACTGGGGCGGCGTCAGGCTTCCAATCTGGGCGTCGCCTTTTTTCTGTGCCCACACGATCGAACGCACGTTCACCCTGTGGGGTGTCCAATACCGTTATTGGCACGCATGTTCGATGTCATGGTTACTGGTCTACCACGCAAACCATCGTTTCGCATTCGAACAAAGCGGATTTAAGCCGATCGGAGATTATCGCGACGTAGAATCGAACCAATACCGATCCACAGAAACAAAAGGGAACCATGGAATTCAACGAAGCCATCAATCAGGTAGCCGCGAAGGTGAAGGAGCTGAAGGACAGCCTCGAAACCGAGGAGGCAACCAAGACGGCGTTCATCATGCCGTTCATCGGACAGGTGCTCGGCTATGACGTATTCAACCCCCGCGAGGTCGTCCCCGAGTTCACCGCCGACGTCGGCGTGAAGAAGGGCGAAAAGGTTGACTACGCGCTCGTCCTCGACGATCAGGTGCAGATCCTCATCGAATGCAAGAAGATCGGAGCACCGCTCACTCTGGAGAACGCAAGCCAGCTGTACCGGTACTTCGCCACGACGCGAGCCCGGATCGGCGTGCTGACCAATGGCCAGGTGTGGAACTTCTACATGGACATCGACGAACCGAACCGCATGGATTCCAAGCCGTTCCTCGTGCTCGACCTGCTCGACATCGACGAGACGGTACTGCCCGAGCTCAACAAGCTGACCAAACCGGCGTTCGACATCGATTCCATTGCCAGCAGCGCCGAGGAGCTGAAGTACGTCGGCGCACTGAAGCGCGCGGTAAGCGACGAATTCAAGACCCCGTCGGATGATTTCGTCAAACTGCTCGCCGGACACGTCTACGATGGCGCCTTCCGCCAGCAGGTCATGGAGAAGTTCAGGCCGCTGGTCGACAAGGCCCTGAAACGCTATCTCAATGACCAGGTGAACGACCGTCTGAAGACCGCGCTCGGCGCCGAGGACTTGAAGATCGACGCCGGCACGCAGATAACCGAGACGCCGTCCGCAGAGGATGAACCCGCGGCCCAGGAGGAGCCCGACGACGGTATCGTGACGACGGAGGAGGAGATTGCGGCATACCGGATTGTGCAGGCGATCGCGTGCAGCGAGGTCGATCCGGAGAGGGTCACGATGCGCGATGCGAAGTCCTACTGCGCCATTCTGCTGGACGACAACAACCGCAAGCCCGTGGTGCGCTTGTTCTTTAACACTCGGCAGAAGTATCTTGGGCTTTTCGACGAGAGCAGGAACTGCGAACGTGTTCCGATCGAATCGCCGGCCGGGATCTATGGGTACGCCGATCAGATCCGCGAAGAGGTTCGACGTCTCCTCTAGTACGTCGTTTAGTACGTCGTCGCGAACACCTATCCCCGAGAGCTGTTGGAATCATTGCGCTCCGGGGAATGGTTTTCAATTCCCGGCGACTCCACAAGCAAAGCCATCCAGACACACCATCTGGATGGCTTTTTTGTTGCAATTTTTTTTTGTTGCAATTTCAGCGGTTTAAAACCATGCGGAATCATCCGGTTTGCCAAATGTTCATTTTGCGTCTATGCTCCAAATCAGTTGTTTTGATCAGCAGGGTTGCTACTTGGTAAAACGAGGCAAGACCTGAGGCACGGCGTAAAGCCGTGTCTCAGGTCTTTTTTTGTTTTCCGGTCGGTTCGCCGGATCGGAACAGCGGAAGTGGAAGGACCGAGACAAAGGAGATTCGATGCGATTCCCACTTAATAACACGTTCATCTTCATATTCGGAGCGCTGGGAGGCATGCTGTTCGGATTCGATACCGGCATCATCTCCGGTGCCTCGCCACTGATCGAATCCGAGTTCTCGCTGAATGCGGCGCAGACCGGATTCATTACCTCGTCGGTGCTGATCGGATCGATGATCGGCGCACTCACCATCGGCGGTCTGTCCGATAAGTACGGCCGCAAGAAGCTGCTCATCGTCTCCGCGATTCTGTTCCTGCTGGGTTCCGGCCTGTCGGCCACGGCGACCGGCTTCGTGTGGATGGTGCTCGCCCGTATTCTGCTGGGTCTGGCCGTAGGTGCCGCATCCGCTCTTACGCCGGCCTACCTGGCCGAGCTCGCCCCCAAGGAACACCGCGGATCCCTGTCCACGCTGTTCCAGCTCATGGTCACGTTCGGCATTCTGCTGGCCTATGTGTCGAACCTCAGCTTCCTCAACCACAACCTGCTCGGCTTCAGCGACTGGCGTTGGATGCTCGGTTCCGCACTTATTCCGTCCGCATTGCTGCTGATCGGCGGCATCCTGTTGCCTGAGTCCCCCCGTTATCTAGTCAAGCAGGGCGATATGCGCAACGCCTTCAAGGTATTGCAGCTGATCCGTAAAGACATGGACGCCACCGAAGTCACCGCCGAACTGGATGAGATCAAGCGCGTCGCCGGTGCCGAAGGCGCACAGCAGCAGAAGCAGGGCAGTGTCAAGGAGCTGTTCACCACCGCCCGTCCGGCCATCATCGCCGCCATCGGCATCATGCTGTTCCAGCAGCTGGTGGGCATCAACTCGGTGATCTACTTCCTGCCCCAGGTGTTCATCAAGGGCTTCGGCTTCCCGGCTGATCAGGCGATCTGGGTGTCGGTGGGCATCGGCGTGGTCAACTTCGTCTCCACCATCGTCGCAACGATCTTCATGGATCGTTTCAACCGCAAGACCGTGCTGTTCTTCGGATCCATCGTCATGGCCGTGTCGCTGGTCGCGCTCGCCCTGCTCAACTTCCTCGGCGATGTCAGCCATGCCGCCATCCCGACCATGGTGCTGATCGCCATCTACATCCTCGGTTTCGCCGTATCGTGGGGCCCGCTGGCTTGGGTGATGATCGGCGAGATCTTCCCGCTGTCCGTGCGTGGCATCGGCACCTCGATCGGCTCAGCCGCGAACTGGATCGGTAATTTCATTGTCTCCCAGTTCTTCCTGATGCTTCTTGCCGCGTTCCACAACAACGTGGGCGGCCCGTTCGCCATCTTCGCCGCGTTCGCCGTGCTGTCCATCCCGTTCGTCGCGAAGTGCCTCCCCGAGACCAAGGGCAAGTCGCTTGAGGAGATCGAGGCCGAGCTCGTGTCTCGTTCCAAGTAAGGTCCAGATAGGGTCTGCGGAATCAGACCACAATCGTAACGACGACGGCAGTATCGTCAGCATTGCAACGATAGTCGTCAATAAGCAAGGGCCGGTGAACACGCCGATCAGCGTCCACCGGCCCTTGGCATATCATCCGGACGACCGTCGTGTCGGACAACCGAACCGGCCCCACGTCCTCCGAATGCATGTCGCATGGCACGGCATACACTGACTGGCATGCGTATCGTAGTGCAGAAAGTAAGTCGGGCCGCGGTGGATGTCATTCCCGAGTCCGATGACGAGGAGCCCTTCATTCCACAGTCGATCGATCGGGGATTCATGCTGTTGGTCGGCGTCGCCGACACAGACGGCCCCGATCAGGTGGCATGGCTGGCCCGCAAGATCGCTCATCTTCGCGTATTCGAGGACGACAACGGCAAGATGAACAAGTCGATTCTCGATGTTGGAGGCTCCGTATTATCCATCTCGCAATTCACGTTGTTCGCCGATGTGCGCCGCGGCAACCGTCCCGGATTCACCGGGGCTGGAGAGCCTCATCACGCCGAACAGGTCTGGCATGATTTCAACCGTGAACTCGCCTCCTACGGACTGACCGTCAAGGAAGGCCGTTTCGGCGCGCATATGCAGGTGAGTCTGACCAATGACGGGCCGGTGACGATCAACTACGACACCGATGAGCTCATGCACTGAACAGGCTCAGCAGTCTCTCCAGCCGCTGGCCGCAGTCGCCTGTACACCGCTGCGGCCGCCCCTCGACCAGTCCACTCCTATTTGATGGTGGCCTTGTCTGGCGCCGCCACATTGATGGTCTTTGCCCCCTCAAGCTGATCGGGTTTCGACAACAGCGTGTCCACCACGGCCTTCTTCAGTTTCATCTGCGACGAGTTGCCCCAGATGATCGTGTAGCCGTCGTCGAGCGTGGTGGTGATTGAGTCCTGCGTCTTGGCCTCCACCTTGGTGATCTTCTGACGCATGGGCTCATCCAAGGAGCCGAGCACCTGCAACGCCTGCTTGACGGCCTTGTTGTCCAGACTCTTCTTGGCATCCTTCACCTCGATCACGGGGATGCCCTTCACCGAGGCGTTCACCGCGTTGAGCACACGCCCCTCCCTGTCGACCGCCGTGTAGTCCGATTCGGAAACCTGCAGCACTGCCGCGGGGATCTCGGCCTTCACCGTAACGTCAAGGCCATGCGGATACCGTTTCACCGCCTTGGCCGAGGTCACTCCCGGTAGATCGCTGATCTTCTCCTCCATGCCGTCGGTGTCGACCAGCAGCAGGGACTTGCCCTGCTGGGCATAGGCGATATCGGCCACTTCGCTGGCCGACACCCACGTGTTCGTGCCGCCGACCGTGATCTGGTCGGTATGCAGTCTCAGCAACGGGGAGAACAGCAGCCCCCAGATAAGCGCCACCACTGCGGCGATCACGGCCACCACGATGGCGATGCGTACGGCCATCTCCCGACGGTGTGCCTGCCGGCGTTCCTTGAGACGTTCGGGAAAATTCACCACCTTGGGACGGGCGAACAGGCCCGGGCCGCCGAAATCCGGGCTGTCAAGTCGCTCGGACACCGATTTGCGTGGTTTCATGGTACGCGCGTCGACGAAATCACCGTCCTTGCTGCGGACTCCCGCACCAGAACCGGCACCATACGACCGGTTTACCGAAGTAGAGGAACGGGAGGCAGCGGATGCCACCGAACGGGACGATCGAGCACCCTTATCCCCCGCCCCGGAACGGGCCACGCCGCTTGCCTCGCGAGGCGCACGCTTCGCGACGGACCCGTGAGCACCCGCACGGTCCGAGGTCTGCTTCCCGTTTCCTCTCTGGGACGAATCCGACGAGGAGACGACACGTCCGGCCATGATCACCCGACCTTGGTTCAGCGGATACCCGCGGAACGAGCCTCAAGCACGCTCAGCAGCACTTCGGCCATATTGGTGATGTCGCCGGCACCGACGGTGAAGATCACATCGCCGGGATGGGAACGCATGGCGAGCATCTTGGCGGCCTGGCACATGTCCGGAACGGCCTGAATCCACGACTCGGGATCATGCTCGATGCCTTCGGCGGCGTCAACGACCGTCTGCGGCCCGATCTGCGGATAATCGGCCTGCTTCTCACGCGCGGGGAAGATTCCCGTGACGATCACATCGTCGGCCTTGGCCAACGCATGGGCGAAGTCGGACGCGAAGAACATGGTGCGGGAGAACAGATGCGGCTGGAACAGCACACGTACCGTGGACTCCGGGAAACGACGACGGGCCGCGTCGAGCATGGCCGCGATCTCGGTGGGATGGTGCGCGTAATCGTCCACAATGGTCACGCCGGCGCGTTCACCACGGATCTCGAATCGGCGCGCGGCTCCACGGAAGGTGCCTGCGGCACGCGCGGCGTCATGCGGGTCCATGCCCAGCAGCGTGGCCGCGGTGATGGCGGCGGAGGCATTACGGGCGTTGTGAATGCCCGGGATGCGCAGTCCGACGGTGATGTCCACGGCATCGGCGTCGGTTCCTCCAAGACCAGCTGGCATATGCAGAACGAAGGATTCCACGGCATCGGAGGTGTCGTCCGCGGAGGCCTCGGCCTCATGGTCGATATGCGCGAACGACGCTCCGTTGATGTCGCCGATCTCGTCGACGGTATGCGTTGAATAGGCGACGGCCTTCGCCGCGGACTCCGGGCTCATCGCACGCAGGACGGCAAGCGCACCCTCGTCATCCGCACACAGCACCACATGGCCCGTGGCGTGGTGGGAATGGTCGACGAACGCCTGACGATAGTTGTCCGCAGTGCCATAGTGGTCGAGGTGTTCCGCCTCCACGTTGGTGATCACTGCGATTTCGGGATGGTATTTGGCGAAGCTGCCGTCGGATTCGTCGGCTTCGGCCACCAGAACACCGCCCTTGCCGGCATGGCCACCGTCGATCGTGCCGTTGGGTCCCTGAATGGAGCCGCCGATGGCGTAGCTGGGGTCGGCCAGTTCGCCGGTACCCGCGTTGACGAGAATATGGGCGATCATCGCACTGGTGGTGGTCTTGCCGTGCGCTCCCGCCACGGTCACCGCACGCGAATCTCGCATAAGCAGGGCGAGGATGTCACTGCGATGCATGAGTCGCGCGCCCTGTTCCACGGCGGCCACGATCTCCGGATTGTCCGGTTTGATGGCACTCGACCAGACCACGGTGTCCACGCCCTGCACGTTTTCCGCCTTCTGGCCGATCATCACCGTGAGTCCAAGGGTGCGCAGACGTTCGGCCTTGGGGCCGAGTTCGCGGTCCGATCCCTGCACGTCAACGCCCCGCTCATGCAGGATCTCCGCCAGCACGCTCATGCCGGCGCCACCAATGCCGATGAAATGGGTTCGACCGAGATCCTGCACGCGCAGCGAGTCGGCGTGCGGCGGCCGGCTGGTGGGTTCAAGCACGATGGTGTTGTCGGAAGCGTGATCAGTCACGAAAGATTCTCCTTATGACGCGGAAGCAAACTCATTCCATTATCGACGAGGACGGGATATTGCCCAGTCGGGTTCGGGGCGATATCCGCGTCTCTCATCGCATCGTTCATTGTTGTTCATTGTTATCGTTTGTCGACGAAATCGAGCACGCGTTCGGCCATGGTGTGGGCGGCGTCGCGGATGCCGTAGGTCCACGCGGACTTGGCCAGATCGCTGAGCCTGTCGCCATCAGCGAGCAGTGCGGGAACGTGTCCGGATACCCATTCGCTGGTGAAGTCGGCATCGAGCACCAGGAAGCCGCCGCCCGCCTCCACCACCGGTTCGGCGTTGTAGCGCTGCTCGCCGTTGCCGATGGGCAGCGGCACGTATACGGCGGGAAGTCCCAGAGCCGCGATTTCAGCCACGGTGCCGGCACCGGAACGGCAGATGACAAGATCGGCGCAGGCGAAGGCCTGATCGATGCGTTCGAGGTATTCGGCGGCGTGGTAGTCCCCCCGACCGGCGCTGTCCGGTCCGATGCCGCAGAGTACGTCCGCTCCGGCGGAGGCTTCGACGAGCTTGCGTACCTGGCTGATCTTGCCCTTGCCGGTCAGGTGAATGACCTGGGTGACGTCCAGCAGCTCCCGGGCGGTGTTCGACACGGCGATGTTGAGGCTTTGCGCGCCCAGGGAGCCTCCGGTGACCAGCACGATGGGCCGTGTCGGGTCGAGACCGAGTGCCGTCGCTCCGGCGACGCGGGCCGCGGCACGATCCTGTTCCATGGCTTCGGCGACCTGTGCGATGGCGGGACGCAGCGGCAGGCCCACACGTTCGATGACCGCTCCGGGGAGTGCCGTCAGACCGGTGTTGTCGTAGACGGTGCCGATGAAATCGGCCCAACGGCTGCCGAGCTTGTTCGCCATGCCGGCTCGAGCGTTCTGCTCGTGAATCACCACGGGAATACCCATCTTGTGGGCTGTATAGTATGCGGGAGCAGACGCGTAGCCACCTACGCCGACAAGCACGTCGGCGTGCCGTTCGGTGAGGATGCGCCGGACACGGCCGGTCTCGCGAATCCATCGCATCGGGAACTTGAAGGCGTCTGCATTGATCGAACGCGGGAACGGCACCTTCTCGATGGTGTCCATCTCGAAACCGGCGGCGGGAACGAGCCGCTTCTCCAGACCGACCTCGGTGCCGATGACGCTGATTGATGCATCCGGACGGATTCTGCGGATTTCGGATGCGATGCTCAGCAGCGGATTGACATGACCTGCGGTGCCGCCACCGGCGAGCACGATGCTTACTCGATCAGACATGGTTACGAGCATAGCGCCCGCGGCGGTCAACATCGGATGTCCGAGTCGGACGCCGAATCACGTCGGCAGATGACAGAACGGATCATATGTGCGATACCGCGGCCTTGATCTCGGTCTGTGATCGAGCCATGCTGACCACTGTTCCCGCAGCGGCCAGACACATGATCATCGCCGTGCCACCCGACGATATGAACGGCATCGGCAGACCCATGACCGGCAGCAGTCCCACAACGACGGCGATGTTGACCAGCGCCTGTCCCACCAGCCATACGGTGAACGCCATGATCACCATACGGGCATAGGCGTCCTGATGACGCACCGCGATATTGATCATGCACCAGCCCATGATCACGAATCCAAGGATTACCGCACATGCGCCGAGGAATCCGAGTTCCTCACCGATCACGGCGAAGATGAAATCATTGTGTGCGGCGGGCAGGTAGTTCCACTTTTCGCGCGAGTTGCCCAATCCCACGCCGGTCAGCCCGCCCGAGGCCAACGCATAGGTGCCATGAATCGACTGATAGCACACACCGGTCAGGTCCGCGGTCGAGCATTCACCGTATGTCGCCATGATACGACTCATACGGTTTGAGCTTCCGGTGACGAACGCGAGCACGATGCCAGCCGCACCTATCCCGCCAAGCAGCACGAACATGCGCAGCGGGAATCCTCCCACCAGCAGCACCACCGCGCCGATGAGCACCACGATCATGCCGGTGCCAAGATCACGGCCGACAAGCACCGCAAGGAAGGCAAGCGTGAATCCAAAGATCGGGGCCCAGTACTGGCGTGGAACGAAGCGCTCCACGATCCGTCCGATCTTCCTCATCCATGGCGGCGAATTGAACGACAGCAACGGCTTGCGTTTGACCGTTCGTTTAGCCGTTGCCCGTGACGCGAGCAGAGACGCCGGCATCCAAATGATCAGCACCCATTTGAGGATCTCAGCGGGCTGGAAACGAACCACGCCGAGATCGACCCATCCGATGTTGCCGCCGGCTTCGGATCCGATGCCGGGGATCATGGTGGCCAGCTGGCCCACTATGCCAAGGATTATGGCGATCTTCGACAGTTTGCGGAACACTTTCACCGGAATCTTGGAAAGGATGAAACCGATCACACATCCCAGAACGGCGAATGCCGTCTGCGAAAGCAACTCGGACCAGGTCGGCATGCTTTTGGCAAGCATATCGACGGCGGAACTGGAAAACACCATGAGCAACCCGAACAGGGTGAGTCCTGTTACGGAGATGATGAACCCGTAGTAGCACCACACAGGATTGAGCAGACAGCGGATGCCGCTGTAGTCGACTGGTTTCGTCGAACTGCCGTCGATGCTGCCCTTGGACACCGGAGAACCGTTGGTGACCAAGGCCACGGCCTTGTCGAGACCCTTGAGATCCGAGTCGTCGGAATCGTCGGGGCCGAGGCGGACAGGGTCGCGGCCCAGCGAGGATCGGGATCGGACGGTCACCGCCTTCTTCCCGGAGGAAGCACCTCCCGATCGGGAGGTGCGGACGGGCTTTCCGGTCGGCTTATTCGCCATGCGCAGCCACCCACTGCCGCGCGGCCTTGGCGAAACGATCGCCGCGATCGGCATACGACTTGAACTGGTCCATGGACGCACAGGCAGGGGCCATCAGCACCACGCTACCGGCCTTGGCATAGGATCCAGCGGCTTCGACGGCACGATCCATCACCGTGTCGCGGGGTTCGGGATCGATCACGGTCAGCGGGATCTCGGGGGCCTTGGCCGCGAACGCTTCCAGCATGGGCTTCTGATCCACGCCGATGATCACGGCGGCGCTCATCGTATGCGCCTGATCGGTCACCAGATCCTCGAAACGGGAACCCTTGGCCAACCCTCCGGCGATCCAGACGACGGAACCGGGGGCGAAGCTGGACAGCGAGGCGTGAGCGGCGTGCGCATTGGTCGCCTTGGAATCGTCGACGAATCGGATGCTGCCACCGGGCACCTTGGCTTCGGCGACCTTGGCGATGCGATGGCCACCGGGAGCGAACTGCTTGAGCGCGCCGATGGCTGTCGCCGCGGGCACACCCATGCCCAGGGACAGCGCCAACGCGCACAGGGCGTCGGCCAGCAGATGCGGATAGACAGTACCATCCGGCTCGCACAGGTGCGTGAAGTCAAGCACCCGGGCCATGCGTTCGGCCGCGTCCTCGTCACGCAGACCACTGCGGTCCACGATCCAGCCGTCCTCGACGCCGATCTGTCCCTCGGCGGGCGCCCCCAGCGTGAAGCCGACCCTGCGGCATCCCTCGGCGGGATGGGCGGCCTCGGCCAACGCCGTCACCCGGGCGTCGTCGGCATTGTAGACGAGTGCGCGCTTGACGCCCCGGTACACCTTCGCCTTGTCGGCGGCGTAGTTCTCGAATCCGCCATGCCAGTCGAGATGATCGTCGGCAAGATTGGTGATCGCCGCGCAATCGAGTTCAAGGGAATCGGTGTAGTGCATTTGGAACGAGCTGAGTTCCACCACGAGCGCATCGTTGGCTGGATCCACCGAAGCTGAAGAGACCGGCGTACCGATGTTGCCCACGGCAGGGGCCTTGAGACGGGCGGCACGCAACACCTCGGAGGTCATTTCCGTGGTCGACGTCTTGCCGTTGGTACCAGTGATACCCACCCATGACGCCGGCTTGCCGGTGGAGGTGGAGGGTACGCGCAAACGCCAGGCGAGTTCGACCTCACTCATCGTGTCGATGCCGCGCCTGGCCGCCTCGGCAAGGAATGGTGTGGACGGCGCGAATACCGGCGAGGTGACGATGGCATCCAGTGCATCGAAGTCGATATCCTCGAACTTATGCAGATCGGCGTCTGGCTTGCGCTCATCGTATGCGAGCACCGTGGCTCCCGCATCTCTGAGTCGTTCGCACGCGCTCACGCCGGATACACCCAGTCCGGCCACCATCACGGTCTTGCCCTGAAAATCCTCTACCTTGGTCAACGGACCCCTCCTTTTAGGATTATTCATACCATCGTCAGGCTAGTAGCCCACCAATACAGAACGCGATACGAAACGGCATCGCACCGTCGGACGGTGGGCCGGGAAAAAGAAAAACGAGGAAAACGACGGGCCGCACCTTCCGTGATGCGGCCCGCAGCGATCGGCAGGATCAGAACAGTCCGGAGCCGACCAGCCAGTTGGAGTAGAACAGCACCAGACCGACAAGCACGAACAGCATCTCGATCATCCAGAAGCGCACCACAACGGTGTTCTCCTGCCATCCGCACAATTCGAAGTGGTGATGGATGGGGGCCATCTTGAACACGCGCTTGTGGGTCATCTTGAAATATCCCACCTGAATCACATCGGAGCAGGTCTCCATCACGAACAGACCGCCGAGCACCACGGCGAGCACCTCGGTATGCGTGGTGATCGACAACGCGGCGAACAGACCGCCCAATGCCAGCGAACCCGTGTCTCCCATGAAGATCTTGGCCGGATTGGTGTTGTACCACAGGAAGCCGAAGCAGGCGGCCACCGCACACGCGGCCAGAATGGCCAGATCCTGCGGATCGGACACGGAGTAGGCGAAGCCGGAATGCCCGGCGCCCTTGAGATGGTAGCTCTCCCAGTAGGCGATCAGCGCGTAGCCGATGAACGCGACCATGGAGCTGCCGGATGCCAGACCATCAAGGCCGTCGGTGAGATTGAACGCGTTCGTCCACGCCGTCATCAGGAAGTTCACCCAGATCACGAACAGCACGATGGCGACCACACGCCCGGCGAACTCGAACGAGATGATTCGATGCTCGATGAACGAAATGCCGGCCTGCGCGCTCGGGAAGCCGTTCTTGGTGGGCATCATCAACGCAAGAATGGCGAACATGGTGGCGAACACAAACTGCCCGAAGAACTTGCCGCCCACCGACAGTCCCTCGTTCTGCTTCTTGCGCACCTTGGCGAAATCGTCAATGAAGCCCAGCAGACCCATGGAAAGCATGGCGAACAGGACCAGCAACGCCGTCCAACTCGGCACGTCATGGTACGCGATGTACCGGTACAGCGCCGAAGCCGCCCAACCCAACACGATGGCGAGATTGATGACCACGCCGCCCAGCGTGGGCGTGCCACGTTTGACGAGATGGGACTGCGGACCGTCCTGACGGATGTACTGGCCGTAATGCAGTTTGTGCACCAGCTTGATGAGCATCGGCGTGCCCACCAGCGTAACGATGAGGGACACCCCCAGACCGATAAGGAGCGAAATCACAGTGCTTCTCCATTCTTCGTGGTTTCGTGGCCATCGGCGTTGCGCTTGGATGGCAGATCATCGTTGCGCTCCCAACGCGTGGCGAGCGCGCTCAGTCCCGAGGCATGCGAGCCCTTGAGCAGCACCACGGCATGGGGATGCCTGGCGGCGAGATCGATCACGGTGCGATCCGCGTCGTCCACATTGTGCACCAGCTCCGCGAACGGGGCGTTGTCGGCGGACTTCACGCCGTCGATGATGTCGGCTGCGAGCGAGTCGAGATTCCGGTCATGGTCGCTGCCCACGGCGATCACGGCGTCGATGCCGAGTTCGGCGGCGTACGCGCCGATGCCCCGGTGCAGGCCGGCCTCGTCTCCGCCCAGCTCAAGCATGGATCCGAGCACGGCCACACGGTACGGCCTGTCACCGGCATCGGCACTGTCGCCCGTCCAGCCATGCAGACCATCAAGCCCGGCCTTCATCGAATCGGGGTTCGCGTTGAAGGAGTCGTCGATCACGGTGAAGTCCGCTCCACCACGGCTGAGCGTGGACACAGCCATACGGTGAGGGCTGATGGTGGACTGTCGCGCCAACACGCCGGCGATATCCGTGGCGGACATGCCCAGATGCCAGGCGACCGTGGCCGCCGCCAGCGCGTTCATCACATTGTGACGTCCCGGGATGGCCAGATTCACCTCGATCGGATCCTGACCGGGCAGGGCAAGCGTGAACGTGGCTCGGTCAAGACCATTCATGCGCACATCCGAGGCCTTCGACTCGGCGCCGTCACCCATGCCGAACCACAGTACCCGATCGTCCACGATCCTGGCCATCGGTGTCACGTGGTCGTCATCGGCGTTGAGTACCGCCAGACCATTGGCATCCAGCGCACGCACGATTTCGCTCTTCGCCTTCTGAATGTTCTCCACGGAGCCGAATTCGCCCAGATGGGCGACGCCCACCTTGAGCACCACCGCGATGTCCGGTCGGACCAGAGACGTCAGGTAGGCGATCTCCCCCAGATGGTTCGCGCCCATCTCCGACACCAGATACCGGGTATGCTCATCCACCTGCAGCGCGGTGATCGGCATGCCGATGTCGTTGTTGAACGATCCCACGGGTGCCACGGTCGGTGCCTGCGACGACAGCAAGGCCTTGAGCAGATCCTTGGTGGTGGTCTTGCCCACCGACCCGGTGATGCCGATCACGGTGAACGGCGTGCCAGCGGCACGGCGACGCTCGATGCTGGCCTTGGCGAGCAGGCCCAATGCCTTGACAGTGTCATCGACGATGATCTGCGGCACATCGGCGTCGGCGATCTCATGGTCCACCAAAGCCGCTGCCGCGCCCGTCTGTCCCGCCTTGGCCACGAAGTCATGACCGTCCACATGTTCGCCGGCAATGGCCACGAACAGGGCTCCCTTACCGGCCTGACGGGAGTCGGTCACCACCGAGCCGATCGGATTCCCGGCCTGATCGGCATCCCGCACACGCAGTCTGCCGTCTACCGTCAGCGCCGCTTCCTCAACTGTCATGACCATCATGGGTTGTTTACCTCTTCCGTGGTTCCTGTCTCTTGTGTTCTACGAACCGTTCTTGCGAACGCATCCGTATTGTTCCGCGTACGGGAATGTTCCGACGCGTCAGCTCATTTCCTTCGACACACGCAGGGCACTCTTAATGTTGCCCTTGCGCACGCCGGCCTTCATCACCATGGCGATGGCCAGCGACAGTCTTCCGCTCGAAGCCGGGTCGAGCTGTCCATCGTAATGGTGGGCCATGTCGTCGCTTTCCACGGTTCGATGTGCGATATGGGTTCTTTCACGCAGCTTTGCACCGTACCGTTCCAGCGTCTCCTTCAGCGATGGACGGATCGCGTCCTCGTCACCGATTCCCGGTTCGTCAAGCGCACACACATCGGTGATCACGGACTCCAGCGCACCGGGGCTGAGTGTGCGGTCGTCCGCGCCGATCACCACCGCGGACGCGCCGTCCTCCACGAACACCGCCAGGATGCGCTGCACATCGATTGCGCTTAACGGATACTCCTCCACCAGATGACGTTCCAGCGACACCGAATGACGGTATCCGATCTGACCGACGGGATTGCCAAGCACATGCAGCAGCTCGGCAAGATCCGCTCCCTGTTCCACGGCGTCGTCGCCAGCGACCAGGAACACCGCCACGGAGTTCGAGGGATGGCCTGCCATATCGGAGGCGAGACGTCCCATCTCCTCGGCGCTCAGGTCGCCGTACAGCACGGGGATGCTGCCCTCCAGGCCATCATCCTGCACGGACGTCGGCAGAAGGACCGCATACGCCCCCTGTTCCTCGGCCTGTGCCACGGCATCGGCGTTGAGATCCTGCGGTCCCGGAATGAACAACGCACCCGGCATCACCGACTTCAGATCGTCGGCGATGGAGGTGACGGTGACCTTGCCCGCGAATTTCGCATTGGTGGTCAAACCATATCGCTCGCGAAGATCGGCGATGGTGAGATGTTCCGTGCTTGCTTCACTTAGTGCGCTCATCTGTTACCCCTTGGCGTCGGTTGTCTCCGGCCGAAATACCGTCGGCCTGCAATTGCGAGTCCTGCTTGTCGACCACGGCCGGATCACCATTCAGTAGGAATAGCATCGGTCCGCTCGGGCGAGGCCGGGACCTCGTACTTCTGCATAAGGAATTCACCAATCGTACCCACCACAGGACCTGCCGTAGTGCCACCGTAGGTGCCTTCCGGGTCCTTGAGTGCGACGGTGATCACATACTGCGGGTCATTGGCCGGGATGGCGGCGATGAAGTCGCCGATGATGCTGTTGAGCGCACCGGAGGAATCGGCCACCTGCGCGGTACCGGACTTGCCCGCCAGACGATAGCCCTGGACGTTGATGACGGACTTGTACTGCTCGGCCATGGACTCCATCATGTTCATCAGTTCGGATGCCACGTTCTCGTCGACCACGCGTTGCGACTTGCTGGTCGCGGGCGTGGTGTCATTGCCCTGGGCGTCGGTGGACGATTCGATGATCGACTGCCCGTTGCGCACACCCTTGTTGGCGATCGTGGCCACCACGTTGGTCATCTGCAACGCCGACGCGGAATAGCCCTGACCGAACAGCACGGTGTTTCGAGTGCGCTTGTCCCAGTCCTTGTACGAGGAGACGATCTGGCCGTTGGATTCGCCGGGGAAGTTCAGTCCCGTGCTCTGTCCGATGCCGAACTTGGTGATGTACTCGTATCGCTTGTCGAGGCCGTAGTTCGTCGACGCCATGACGGTGCCCACGTTGGACGACTCCTTGAGGATGCCGGCAAGCGTGAGGTTCTGCACGCCGTGTTCATGCGAATCGTGATAGGTCTGTCCGTCGAGCTGGATCTGGTAGGGCACCTGGAACTGATCGGTGGGCTTGTGGATGCCCTCCTGCAGCAGTCCCGCCGCTGTGATGAGCTTGCCCGTGGAACCCGGTTCGAACACCGCGGTCACGGCCTTCGACGCGTTCATCTTCGCCTCGTCGGTGCCGGCCACGTAGTCATCGGTGTCGGCGATCGCGCGGATCTTGCCGGTTTTCACCTCCTGCACCACGGCGATGCCCCATTCGGCATTGGTCTTCGCCTGAGCATCCTTCAACGCCTTCTTGACGTACCATTGCACGTCCCAATCGATGGTGAGCTTGACGGTGCCGCCATCGACCGGGTCAACGGACTCGGTCACCGTGCCGGGGATCTGCTGACCCCGGGCTCCGCGCTGATAGCTGGTGGAGCCGTCCTTGCCGACCAATGACTTGTTGGCCATCTTCTCGATGCCGGCGACACCGGTCCCTGTGCTATCGACACCGCCGAGAATGGTGCCAAGCAGCCCGCCATCGTCGGAATACTGCCGATCGGATGTCAGCTCGGCGCCGATGACGCCGGTCAGGTGCAGATTCTGAATGGCCCTCATCACCTCGGGAACCACGTTCTTCTTCAATACCACGTAGCGGTTCGTGCCCACGAGCTTGCCACCGAGTTCCATGGTGTTCATATCGAGCACCGGTGCCAGCAGCTTAGCCACGGCGGCAGGACCCGTGGCGTTCACGTTCTTGCCATCGATCGAATGGCAGGTGCTCTCGTTCGTGCCGTTGCAGTCCACGGGGGTGAAGTCGGCTGCGGCCACCTGATCGGCGTAAATGGTATACCGTTCCACGCTTTGGGCCAGGACCACGTTGTTCGTGTCGACGATCGTGCCACGCTGCGCCTTAACGGTCTTGGTAACCGTACGGCTGGCCGTGGCGGCCTGGGCTACCGATCCAGCAGCGAACAACTGCATGTATGACAGCTTCACCACGCACATCGAGGCTATGAACGCGAGAATGATGCCAACGGCCAGGGATCGTCTGCGGAAGATGTCGCCACGCGTACGACGGACTTTGCGGCTCACTTGGATCCCTTCCCGTCACTGGATGCGGCGTGGTCGCTCAGGTCGATGGTCAGCGCATCGGAGCCGGGAACCATACCCAGCTTCTGCGCCTTAGACGGCAGGGACGCCTCAAGGCCATCAAGTTCGGTCTGCTTCTCCTGAATGTCCTGGGTAAGTCGGCCGATGGACTGCTGAGTGTCGGTGATGGCGAACGAGTCCTCGATCATCTGCGTACGTAGCACCAATGATCCGATAAGACTCGCGCCGAGGAACACCAACGCCACCACGAAATGGAACAACCTCATACGGTGGGGACGCACACCGCCCATAAGCCCACGCATGCGATTGGAGAACGTTGTGGTTTTCGACGAGGTGGTCACTTGAAGCCGGTCCCGGGTGGATGTGGTCGGACGGGTGCTGCGCTCCTGCGCCTTGGAACGGGAACGCGCAACCCTTGGAGATGCGCTCATCTTCGGCCCCTCCTTGCCTTTCCAAAGCCCTTGCCGGCTCCGTTTCGCATGCGGCCCTGCGACTTCGACGGCTCCCTATAGCTGAAGCGGTGCTCGCCCGACGCGAAACTAGACGCCCATCGTTCCGGAAGCTCACGGGTGAGCTCCACTCCCCTCAGACGTACGGAGGCCGACCTCGGATTATTCGCGATCTCCTGCTCGTCGGCCTTGATCGCGCCATGGGTCAGGTCCCTGAAGAACGGCTGCGCATCATCCGGAATCACCGGCATGCCGGTCGGCACGTCGATCTTCAGACCGTTGGACATGAACCGTTTGACGGTCTTATCCTCGAGCGAATGATACGATTCGACGACCAGTCGACCGCCGACGGCGAGATGCAATGCGGCCTGCGGCAAGGTCGACGCCAGCTTGTCCAGCTCGCCATTCACCTCGATGCGCAATGCTTGGAACACCCGCTTGGCCGGATTGCCCGCAGGCCTGTGGGCCTTGGGCACCACCCGATCAACCAGTGCGTTCAACTGTGCCGAGGTGCGTAACGGTTCGCGTTCACGGTCGGTCACGATGGCCTTCGCGATCGGGCCGGCGAAGCGCTCCTCGCCATATTCGCGGAAGATCCACCGCAGATGATCCATGGTGTATTCGGCCAGCACGCGTTCGGCGGTCATCCCCTGCGTGGCGTCCATGCGCATATCCAATGGCGCATCGTGCGAATAGGAGAACCCGCGTTCGGTTTCGTCGATCTGCAGACTCGACAATCCCAGATCCATGAACACGGCGTGCACGCGATCGATCCCCTGATCGGCCAGCACGTCGGCGAACGCATCGAAGGCGGCGTGAACCGGCGTGAACCGATCCGACAGGCCCTCGTCCTGCATACGACGAGTGGCGAGGGCGAGCGCCTCCTCATCCCGGTCAATACCGATGAGTCTGGCGTTCGGGGCGGCTTTGAGAAACGCCGTGGAATGGCCCGCAAGTCCAAGCGTGCAGTCGACGATGACCGATCCAGGCGCTGTTGCGGCCTCGGTCACCAGACGCACGCAGTCGTCCAGCAGCACCGGTTGGTGAATCGCTGTGATATCCATGTGTGTTAGAACTCCATTGCCGGTAGTACGTCATCGGCTATGTCCGCATAGCCCTGTTCCTGCTCGGTCAGGTATGTCTCCCAAGCGTCCCTGTTCCATATCTCCGCACGAGTGCCGACGCCGATGACGACGACATCGGTTCCCAGACCCGCATAGTCGCGCAACATGGGCGGGATCACCACTCTGCCCTGTTTGTCGGGTTCCTGATCGACGGCCCCCGACAGGAACACGCGCAGGTAGTCACGTGCCGCCTTGTTGCCCAGCGATGTGCGCTGGATCTGCGCGGCAACCCTTCGAAATTCGCTGTAGGGCAGCAGATAGATGCAGCGTTCCTGTCCCCTCGCCATGACCAATCCGCGGCCAAGCTGGCTACGAAGCTTTGCGGGGAGGGCGAGCCTTCCCTTGGCGTCGATCTTCGGGGTATAGGTGCCCAGCAGCAGGGGCGGAAGCTCTGGAGGAGCCTCTGCCGGCGCGGCCGCTGGTTCGCTGTCGACCATCGCGCGCACCTCCTTGCCCCGTTTGCCATGAGTCGCGACCAACAGTTCACCACTTTACCCCACTTATCCCCAATCTTCCCCACTATAGGTTTTTCCGCCCCAATAACGCCACAAATGCATGCATCCGAGGAAATCCATCGGGTTTTAGAGGCCTGCGAGTATAGTGAAATGCCGAACTTTCCGGCCCCGCCAAGGAGCGATCTTTTCATGTCCAACTATTCCTCGCAGCTGCGCGACGAGCAGCAGACGGTCGATCGTGTCTACGGACGCCTTGATGAGATGCGCAAGCAGACCAAGGACAGTCTCGACAAGGTCAGGGCTACGGGAGCGCACGGCTCCCCCACCCAGCGGGCCGAACGCGATTCCTTCGCCACCATGTACGAGAATCGTCTCACCCAGTTGCGCTCGGTGGAGGATCGTCTGGTGTTCGGCAGGCTTGACGAGGAGAATGGCGTTCGTCATTACATCGGACGCATCGGCCTGTCGGACGCTGATTACAATCCCATCCTCATCGACTGGCGAGCCGAGGCCGCCCGCCCGTTCTACGAGGCGACACCGGCCCATCGGGGCGATATCGTGATGCGTCGTCATATCACGCTGCGATTCCGAGAGGTCGTAGGCATCGAGGACGAGGTGCTCGACGTGCACTCGGAACAGGTGAGCGAGGCGTCCGCCTCCGGCACGCTGACCGGCGAAGGTGCTCTGCTGGCTTCGCTCAGCTCCCGTCGCACCGGCAAGATGACCGACATCGTGGCCACCATTCAGGCGGAACAGGATCGCATCATCCGCACGCCGTTGAACCGTGCGGTGGTCGTGCAGGGCGGGCCCGGCACCGGCAAGACGGCAGTGGCGCTGCATAGGGCGGCCTATCTGCTGTATACGCATCGCAACAAGCTGCAGCGTTCCGGCGTGCTGGTGGTCGGCCCCAGCGCGTCGTTCCTGCACTACATCGATCAGGTGCTCCCGTCGCTGGGCGAGACCGGCGTGGTCTCCCGGACCATCGCCAATCTGATCCCGGGTATTCAGGCCACAGGCGTCGAATCACCACGGGCGGCGGCGCTCAAGGGGGATCGTCGTATGGCCGCCGTCATCGCCAATGCCGTCTCGGCGCGTATCCGCGTTCCGAAGGATCTGCCGGTCGTCCGTGTCAATGGCATCAAAGTGCCAATGCGATCCACGGATATCATTGCGGCGCAGAACGACGCCAAGCGTACCCGACAGCCGCATAACAAGGCCCGCGAAACCTTCGTCGAGTCGATGCTGCACTCCATGGTGACCCGCTACGCGGAGCTGTTGGACTATGATCCCGACCGTTCCGAACTGGCGTCCGCTCATTCCATGCTGCGTATGGACGATCAGGTACGCAGGACCCTCAATCTGGCATGGTTGCCCATGACCGCACAGTGGCTGCTTGAGGATATGTGGGCCAAGCCGAACAAACTGCGCCGATACGCTCCTTGGCTGCGCGATGACGATCTGCACGAGTTGTTCCGTCCCAAGGGATCGCCGCTGACGCCGTCCGACATCCCACTGCTCGACGAGGCGCTCGAACTGCTCGGCGATGACCCTCGTGAGTACGACGCCCGTGCACGAAAGGACGCGCAGCGTCTGCAGGATGAGCAGTTCGCCAAAGACACGCTTGCACAGGCCGGCATCGGTTCGGGCATCGTCACGTCGGACATGCTGCTCGATCAGATCAACGGGCTGGATGACAGCACCGCCGCGCAGAAGGCCGCCGGACAGCGCGAATGGACCTACGGGCATATCGTGGTGGACGAGGCACAGGAGCTCACCCCCATGGATTGGCGTATGCTGATGCGCCGTTGTCCATCGCGTTCGTTCACCATCGTGGGCGACGTGGCGCAGACGTCGGCATTGGCCGGCTCCCGTTCCTGGCAGCGCACGCTTGACAAGCTGTTCGGTCAGGATGGCTGGGATCTCAATGAGCTGACCATCGACTACCGCAATCCTCAGGAGGTCTCCGATCTGGCCTCCCGATTCGCCGAGCAGGAGGGACTGTATATCTCCACCGTCAAGGCGGTTCGTAAGATCAAGGACTCCGTGGAACGCATCGTGGTCCAGGATGACGATGACATGCTGAACACGGCTGCCGACTACGCGGCTGATCTGGCCACCCGGTTCGTGTCCGCCGATGGCACCGGACGCATCGCCGTGATCGCAGACCCCGAAATTATCACGGCTCTGGGCGAACGCGTGTGGTCGTCTGTCAGCCAGCGTCTGGGTGAGGATCGCGCCCAGATTCTGCGTCGTCAGAAGGTATGGGACTCGCAGGTGAGCCTGTGTACGCCGCAGGATGTCAAGGGACTCGAGTTCGACGCCGTCGTGGTGGTACAGCCCGGTCTGATCGAGGACAATGCGCCGGCCCGTCAGGTCGCCGCCTCCGATCTGTACGTGGCGATGACCCGTCCGACTCAGAAATTGGTCATCGTGCGGACGCAGGATGACGCGGACCACCTGCCGATGTAGGGTAGCTGTATGCCTAAAGCCTTATTACTCGAGAACATTCATCCGTTCGCTTCCGAGAATCTTCGACAGCACGGCTTCGAAGTGGTGACCACGAAAGGTGCCATGGATGAGGACGAACTCATCGCAGCGCTTGATGGTGTGGATCTTCTCGGTGTTCGCTCCAAGACGAGCGTCACCGAGAAGGTGCTTGCCGCCAGGCCGAATCTGACCGCCGTAGGATGCTTCTCCATCGGTACCAACCAGGTGGATCTGAAGTATGCGGGCAAGCACGGTATCGCCGTGTTCAATGCTCCCTATTCAAACACCCGCTCCGTGGTTGAGCTGGTCATCTCGGACATCATCTCGCTGATGCGCCGCCTGCCCGCCCACTCGCATCATGTGCGTGGCGGCGTGTGGGACAAGTCCGCTGCCGGTTCCCACGAGGTTCGCGGCAAGACGCTGGGCATCATCGGCTATGGCAACATCGGCTCGCAGGTGTCCGTCCTCGCCGAGGCTCTGGGCATGCATGTGGTGTTCTACGACATCGAGGAGAAGCTGGCGCTGGGCAATGCCGAGCGTATGGAGACCCTCGATGAGCTGCTGGAGCAGTCCGACGCGGTGACGTTGCATGTTGATGGCCGCAAGTCGAACACCAATTTCTTCGGTGAGGCTCAGTTCGCCCGCATGAAGCCGGGTGCGGTATTCATCAACCTGTCCCGTGGATTCGTCGCCGATCTGGATGCGCTGAAGAGCCATATGGACTCCGGTCATATCGCCGGTGCCGCAGTGGATGTGTTCCCGGTGGAGCCGAAGAAGTCGGGCGATGCGTTCTCCACCCCGCTGAGCGAGGAGGACAACGTAATCCTCACCCCGCATATCGGCGGATCCACGCTGGAGGCGCAGGAGGCCATCGGCCACTTCGTGTCGCATAAGCTGCTTGACTACTGGAGCAATGGCGTCACTTCGCTGTCGGTCAATATGCCGACGTTGAACATGAATCCCTGTCAGGGTGCTGTGCGTATCGCCCACCTGCACGACAACCTGCCCGGCGTACTGGCCAATGTGAATCATGTACTCGGTGCGGAGAACATCAACATCACCGCACAGGCGTTGGCCACCGAGGACGAGCTCGGTTACGTAGTCACCGATGTGTCCAGCCGCCCGAGCGACGAGTCGCTGGAGAAGCTCCGGAATCTGCAGGGCACGATTCGCGTACGCGTGCTGTAGATTCGCGTATTTCGTTCCTTGCGAGACAACCAACATGAAGGGTGTCCCCCTCTGCCCGGGGACACCCTTCATGTATATCTACACGTATCGCGATAACGGAACTTTCACGAACTATAGGCTTCACGGTGAAGCTCATTCCATATCAGCCAACCGATCTGTCGGTTCCTCATTCAGTCGTGGGACTCGTTCCCTTCCTTCGATTCCTGATCGCGCAGTTCCTTGATTGCTCGTTCGAAATCTTCGAGATTGTTGAATTCCTGATACACGCTTGCAAAACGCATGTAAGCGACTTCATCCAGATCACGCAACGGGCCGAGTATCGCCCGGCCGACTTCATCGGAAGGCACCTGAGCAAGTCCGCGGGCGCGAAGATCCTCTTCGACTCTCTGGCCCAGCTGCTTGAGATCCTCTTCCTTGATGGGCCGCCCCTGGCACGCCTTGCGCACTCCGGTGATCACCTTGTCACGGTTGAACGGTTCAACGTTCCCCGATCGTTTGATCACCATCAATGTGGCTGTTTCCACTGTGGTAAAGCGACGCGAACATTTCGGGCATTCGCGTCGACGTCGAATGGAGTAGCCATCCTCCCCCACACGGGTATCGACGACCTTGGTATCCGGGTTCTTACAGAAAGGACAATGCATACCATCAAGAGTAAACGTTGGGGCGCACCACCCGCGTGTCTTGCACAAACCATCGACGAAATCGAACTGCGTGTCCTCATTACGGACGGCTACCGCCGCTATGGACGCCTCATCGTTGCAGGACATGTCATCGCACCGGAACCACAATGCGCTGCCCCACCCGCAGCGACGACGTATCAAGATGATTGATCCGTTTCAGTTCATCCACCGTCTCGCTTACATCCCCACCTCTCGGCGTGATCCGCTCGGCGTAGGACCACAAGGTATCTCCCGGAGCCACGGTATAGCTGGTGACTTCCATGGGTTCGGCGTTGGAGTCCGCATTGCTCGGCCCGTTCAGCGCCAAAACCATCAGGCAGCATATGACAATGGCCAGCACGCCAACCACCACGCGTGCCCAGGAAGCCATGATCGATCGAACATCACCAGCGGTCGATCGAACATTCGTCGCAACCGAAGACATTATCGCCTTCTGCGACATCCGACGTCTCAAAGCCTTGGAATTCGGGCCCTTTGCCTCCAATGTGAAATGCATATCCGTCATGACACACCTTTCTCGAACACACGTTCTATCGAACGTTAGTTGCAATTGTGCCACATGTGTACGACCGATGCAAGCGGACATAGAACATCTGTTTTGCATTTCGAACATTTCGATGTACAGTTGAACCAACTGAAAGGAGTCCGACGTGCGTACCATACCCTTTTCGCCGGAAGATGGCGGTCCCGTATTCGGCGGGGAGGATCTCACCGACAGGCAACGACGTGTGCTGGAGGCGATTCGCGAGCATATTCTTCAGAAGGGTTTCGCCCCTTCGTTTCGTGAAATCGGCGAAAGCGTTGGACTGAAGAGCCCTTCGTCAGTGAAGCACCAGCTTCACGCCCTTGAGTCAAAAGGCTATATTCGCATCAATGCGAACAAGGGTCGTGCCATCGAGCTGCTGGCTGATTGGGATGGCGATACGATCGAACGAACTCCGAACGGATCAGCAATCGTTCGTTTCCCGAGTCAGGAGGCCATTGAGGAGCGGGAGGAATCCCTTGCCCAGTCCCGCGATGTGCCGCTGGTGGGACGTATAGCGGCCGGCGTGCCCATTACCGCCGAACAGCATGTTGAAGATGTGATGCGTCTGCCGAAGCGCTTGACTGGAGATGGCAATCTGTTCATGCTGGAGGTCCATGGCGATTCCATGGTGGATGCCGCCATCTGCGATGGGGATTTCGTAGTGGTGCGTTCACAGCATACGGCAGAGAACGGTGATATCGTTGCCGCCCTGCTTGATGGAGAGGCCACGGTGAAGACGTTCCGCAAGGACAAGGGCCACATCTGGCTGATTCCGCATAATCCTGCATACACGCCCATTGACGGCACCAACGCCACGGTCATGGGTAAGGTGGTTACAGTCCTCCGCAAGATCTAACACCTTGCGAGGCCATACCACACATAACAATCCGCCCCACGCGAGTGCCACCCAACGCAGGAATCGAAAAAAACGTACAAACGTTACATTCTCTGCAACGAAGATGACACCCCGTGGGACCTCAACCACAAAACCGCCCCACGAGTGTGTCATCAAGACGCAGAGAACGCATACAAAGGTACGTCAGATCCTCCGCAACACAGACGACACTCCATAGGGACGGATCACATAAAAAACCGCCCCACGAGTGTGTCATCAAGACGCAGAGAACGCAGGCGTACAAAGGTACGTCAAGTTCTCTGCAACGAAGATGACACTCCGTGGGGCGGTTTTTTATCAGAAGCCGAACTGGGCGGCGGTCTGCTTCAGCGTCTCGGCAGAGCGCTTGAGGGCCGCGAGCTCACGATCGGAGAGCGGGGTGTTGATGCGGGTGTTGACGCCCTGACGGTTGAGGACGGAGGGGACGGACATGCAGACATCGGAGATGCCGTGGAAGTCGTGGAGGAGGGAGGAGACGGGGAGGATGCGGTTGGAATCCTTGAGGATGGATTCGATGATGTCGACACCGGACATAGCGATGGCGTAGTTGGTGGCGCCCTTGCCTTCGATGATGCGGTAGGCGGCGTTCTTGACTTCCTGGTGGATCTCCTCACGCTTGGCGGCATCGAGGGGCTCGTGGCCGGGGAGCGGGGTCCAGTCGCACATGGGGACGCCACCGATGGTGGCAGAGGCCCAGAGCGGGACTTCGGAGTCACCGTGCTCGCCGGCGATGTAGGCGTGGACGTTCTTGACGTTGACGCCGGTCTGCTGGGCGATGAGGAAGCGAAGACGGGCGGAGTCCAGGTTGGTGCCGGAACCGAAGATCTGGTTGGCGGGGAGGCCGGAGAGCTTCATGGACACGTGGGTGACGATGTCAACGGGGTTGGTGACGAGCATGTAGATGGCGTTGGGGGCCACGTTGACGACACCGGGGATGATGGACTTCATGATGTTGATGGTGGCACCGGCGAGGTCAAGACGGGACTGACCGGGCTTCTGGCGGGCACCGGCGGTGATGACGACGACGTCTGCGTCACGGCAGATCTCGACATCGTCGGATCCGCTGATGGAGACGGTGGGATAGAAGCTCGAACCGTGCTGCATGTCCAGCACCTCAGCCTCGACACGCTTGGCGGCGATATCTTCCAGCACGATCTCACGGGCGATGCCGCGCTGAGCAGCGGCGAAGGCCATGGTGGAACCGACGGCACCGGCACCAATGATCGCAAGCTTTGTGGGACGAATCGTTGATTCTGCCATTAGAAGGCACCTCTCTTTGAATAACTCCAAACATCGGCAAATCAAGCCAACTTCGAGATTACTATAACGTCACCATCTGACTATTGTTGCCACGGTTATGCCCGCAAATCCCGAAGCCGCGACATCATGCCGTTAGCGCGAACATGCGCGGGATTGCAACATCGGGAGTCGGGGCGGGAATTGCTCGCGAACAGGACTGGGAACATCACTCGTCGTCACTTCACTCGTCGTCGATGGCACGATCCACGATGCGGGAGGCGAGCCGCCTGTCGACATCGGCCTCGACGTATACGCCGTCGGGCCGGTAGTCGATATGGTCGACCATACCGCGTTCGCGGACTTCGGAGACGAGCGAACCGGCATCGTAGGGAAGCAGTGCGCTGACGTGAACGTCGGGGACGGGGAGAAGCGCCTCGACGGCGTCGCGGAGGGCGTCGACTCCTTCTCCGGTGGCCGCTGAGACGAGATACGCGGTGGGCTCGAGCTGGCGCAGACGTTCGCGGGCCACATCGTCGATCATGTCGATCTTGTTGAACGCGAGAATACGGGGAATATCCTCGGCACCGGGAATGTCGGCGAGAACGTCGTTGACGGCGTCGATCTGGGAGAAGGGATCGGGATGGGATCCGTCGACGACGTGGAGGATGACGTCGGACTCCCCCACTTCTTCCAGCGTGGATTTGAACGCCTCGATAAGCTGCGTGGGCAGACGGCGGACGAATCCGACAGTGTCGACGAACGTATAGTGGCGGCCATTGACCGAGCGGGCACGACGGACCGCAGTGTCAAGGGTGGCGAACAGTGCGTTCTCGACCAGCTCGGCAGATCCGGTAAGACGGTTGGTCAGCGAGGATTTGCCGGCGTTGGTGTAGCCGACCACTGCCACGGACGGGAGTTCGTGACGACGCCGGGAGCCGCGCTTGACCTCACGGGCTGGTGCCATCTGGGCGATCTGCCGCCGAAGTCGGGCCATGCGCGTACGGATCACGCGACGGTCCATTTCGATCTGGGTTTCGCCGGGGCCTCGGGAGCCGATGCCGCCTGCCTGGCCGGCGGCCTGTCCACCGGCCTGTCGGGACAACGATCCACCCCAGCCGCGCAGTCGGGGCAGCATGTATTCAAGCTGGGCGAGCTCCACCTGCGCCTTGCCTTCACGGCTGGTAGCGTGCTGGGCGAAGATGTCGAGAATCACGGCGGTGCGATCGACCACTTTCACCTTGGCCACGTCCTCAAGGCCACGTCGCTGCGATGGCGGCAGATCGGCGTCGACAACGATGGTGTCGGCGTCGAGCTGGGCGACGATGCCGGCGATCTCCTTGGCCTTGCCGGAGCCCACATAGGTGGCGGAATCGGGACGCAATCTGTGCTGCAGCAGGCCATCCATCACCTGCGCGCCGGCGGTTTCGGCGAGCGCGGCAAGCTCTCGCAGGGATTCCTCGGCTTTGGCCTGCGTGGTTTCCAGACTGGACCATACGCCGACGAGTACGACGCGTTCAAGACGCACCTGTCGGTATTCGACTTCGGTAACGTCCTGCAGTTCGCCGAGTCCGACCACGTGTTTGAGCTGATTGCGGGATTCGCGTTCCGCCCATTCCTCACTGCCCGGCCCGAACGCGTCCCTAGTCGTGTCCTGCAGTACTTCGGAATGTTCGGCCAGCACATCCGGCGTGCCTGCCGTCGATCGATCCGCCATGGCCGTCCCGGCGAATCGTTCCGCGACCTCCCCCTGATCGTGGTATTCCGTTTGCTGTTCTCTGCCGTTTATTTCGCTGTTGGCCACTGGCACCTCTCGTTGTACGCTCTATTCCGGCTTCTTATTATCATCATGTGAGAAGACATGGGGCGTTGGTGCGACCGGACAGTCGCCGAACAGTCGCCGAACAGTCGATGCGGGCAATTGTCGGCGTGATCGATACGGATGGGTCCGCGGCCGTGGACGCAGGCAGGAAGCAATCAAGGAGTAAGTGGCATGGCAGATAATGAGCAGTATTTTTCCTCGACGCCGTCGTCGCAGGATGTTCGTCGTGAATTGCAGGTGACGCTTCGTGGACGCGAGGTCGTTGTGGAGACGAGTCATGGCGTGTTTTCCGGTTCCCGTTTGGATCTGGGCACGTCGGTGCTGCTCAGGCATGCACCGGAGCCGCCGGAGCATGGCGTGTTTCTGGATCTGGGTTGCGGCTGGGGTCCAATTACTTTGTCTCTGGCTTTGGAGTCGCCTGAATCCACGGTGTGGGCTGTCGATGTGAATGAGCGCGCGCTGGAGTTGACCGCGGGCAATGCGAAGCGCAATGGATGCGAGAACGTGCATGCGGTGACGCCGGATGCGTTTGCGGAGGAGTTTCCGTCCGATGCCGGTTTCGATGTGATCTGGTCGAATCCCCCGATCCGTATCGGCAAGGAGGCACTGCATGAGCTGCTGATGACGTATCTGCCTCGGCTGAATCATGGCGGCGAGGCGTATCTGGTGGTGCAGCGCAATCTGGGTTCGGATTCGTTGATCCCGTGGCTGGCCGATCAGTTGGGCGATGGGTTCACTGTGGGCAAATACGCATCCTCCAAGGGATATCGTGTCATCGAGGTGCTGCGCGCGTAGACGCTGCGGAATGTCGTGGTTACTTGAATAAGGGATTGATAAGGGAATAGGGTCAAGTGAAATTCGAATATCCAGCCGAACTGCCGGTCAGTGCCGCGAAGGACGAGATCGCCGAGGCGGTTCGTTGCCATCAGGTGGTTATCGTCTCCGGTCAGACGGGTTCGGGCAAGACCACGCAGTTGCCGAAGATACTGCTGGAAATGGGCCGGGGCAGTCATGGCCATCAGATCGTGCACACGCAGCCGAGGCGTATCGCCGCGCGTACCGTGGCCGAGCGCATCGCGTCGGAGATGCAGGTGCGTCTGGGCGACGAGGTCGGCTTTCAGGTGCGGTTCACGGATGAGTCCTCGCCGAAGACCCGGTTGCGCGTGGTGACCGATGGTATTCTGCTGGCGCAGATCCAGCGGGATCCGAAGCTGTCGGCCTACGATACGATCATCATCGATGAGGCGCATGAGCGCAGTCTGAACATCGACTTTCTCCTTGGCTATCTGACGGCGTTGTTGCCGAAACGTCGTGATCTGAAGCTGATCATCACGTCGGCGACCATCGACTCGGTGAAGTTCCAGGAGCATTTTGCGAAGGTGCTGCATACAGATGTGCCGGTGATCGAGGTGTCGGGCCGCACGTATCCGGTGCAGATCGTGTACGAGCCGCTGGGTTCGGCTCCCGCATTGATGCGTCATGTGCCTGGATTCGAGGATGTGCTGCCCGGCGAGGAGTCCGATGATGCGGATATGGATATGCCCACGGCGGTGGCCCGCGCCTGCGCCGAGCTGGTGATTCATTCCTCGCATGAGCGTGGCCCTCGTGACATTCTGGTGTTTGCCGCGGGCGAGCGCGACATCCATGAGTTCGAGACGGCGTTGCGTCGTCATTTCGGCCAGCGTGCGGTTGATATGCGCCGACCGGATGCGATCGAGATCCTGCCGTTGTTCGCCAGGCTGTCGTCGAAGGAGCAGCATCGCGTGTTCGAGGCCCATGCCCATCAGCGCATTGTGCTGGCGACGAACGTGGCTGAGACGTCGTTGACGGTGCCGGGTATCCGCTATGTGGTGGACCCGGGTATGGCGCGTATCTCCCGGTATTCGAAGGCTGCGAAGGTGCAGCGTCTGCCGATCGAGCCGATCAGCCAGGCGAGCGCGGACCAGCGTGCCGGTCGATGCGGTCGTATCGCGGATGGCATTGCCATTCGTCTGTATGAGCGAACGGATTATGAGACGCGTCCCCGGTTCACCGAGCCGGAGATCCTCCGTACGGCGTTGGCGTCAGTGGTGTTGCACATGCTGTCGGTGGGCGTGGCGCATACCGCATCGGATGTGACGAACTTCGGGTTCATCGATCCGCCGGATACCAAGTCGGTGGCCAATGGCTTCAATGATCTGGTGGAACTGCGGGCCATCTCCCGCAAGCAGGGCGATGCGCGTCTTACCCGCATCGGCCGTCAGCTGGCGCGGTTGCCGATCGATGTGCGTCTGGCGCGCATGGTGGTGCAGGCGTCGAATGATACGCCGAACACGCTGGCCGCGATTCTGGTGGTGGTGGCGTTCCTGAGCCTTCAGGACCCGCGTGAGCGCCCGGAGGACAAGCGGGAGGACGCGGACCGCGTTCATAACCGGTATGCGGATCCGTCGAGTGATTTTCTGACGGCGCTGAACATCTGGGATCGGTTCTTCCAGGCGGAGGGTGATCCGTCGAATTCGGCGTTGCGCCGACTGTGCAAGACCGAGTTCATGAGCTTCCCGCGTATGCGTCAGTGGAAGGATCTGTATCGTCAGCTTGAGCAGATGTGCCGCGAGTTCAAGTTTAATGTGGGTGAACCGCAGCCGTCGTCGCGTCCTCCGCTGGAGGTACGGCAGCTGCCGATCAACCAGCAGGCGGCGCATTCGCTGAATTGTTCGTGGGATGCGGATGGCATTCATAAGGCCATGCTGTCGGGCCTGTTGTCGAGTATCGGAATGCAGCAGATCCGTGAGCCGAAGGCGTCGGATTTCGCCGGCTTGCATGGTGCGGCTCGTGCGAAGGCCATGAAGCGTGCGCAGAAGCAGTCGCGGAACGAGTATCTCGGTTCGCGTGGCACCCGGTTCGCGCTGTTCCCCGCGTCCGCGGTGGCGAAGTCGACGCCCCAGTGGGTGATGGCGGCCGAATTGGTGGAGACGTCACGTCTGTGGGCGCGGTCGTCCGCAGCGATCGATCCGGCGTGGGCGGAGCCGCTGGCTGGCAATCTGACGCGTACCACGTATGCCGAACCGCACTGGTCGGCGTCGAAGGGCGCCGCGGTGGCGAGCGCGAAGGTGCTGCTGTATGGCCTGCCGATCGTGCAGGATCGTACGGTGCTGTGGGGGTCGATCAATCCGGTGGAGGCGCGTGGTTTCCTGATCCGTGAGGGTCTGGTGGGCGGTGACGTGCAGCAGCGCTTCCCGTATGACGATTTCATCGACAACAATCGTGATGTTCTGGAGGCCGCCGACGAGGAGTCGAGTCGTACCCGCCATATGGCGGATCGTGTGACGGATGAGGATCTGGTTGATTTCTATGATGCCCGTCTGCCTGCGGATATCACGTCGATGGCGAAGCTGGGGTCGTGGTGGCGTCATCATCATGATGAGGATCCGACGCTGCTGGATTTCGATCCGTCGAAGGTGGAGCGTCTGCAGACCGCCGAGGAGGTGAGTCTGGATGATTATCCGGATCGCTGGCATACGCTCGGCTCGGATGGCACGCCGATCGATCTGAAGCTCACGTATGTGTATGATCCGAACGCGGACAATGACGGCGTGACCGTGCATGTGCCGTTGAAGTTCCTGTCGCGCATCAGTCCGGAACAGTTCACGTGGACCGTGCCGGGTCTGTTGGATGAGCTGATCGTCACGACGATCAAGTCGCTGCCCAAGGCGTTGCGCGTGCAGTTCGTGCCGGCTCCGGATACGGCTCGTGCGATCCGCGCGTGGATCGACGATCGGTATGATGCGCTGCCGGGTTCCGGCGAACAGGGTCATCCCTCCCCCGCTCCGGTGGATGAGACGACCGGCGTGGCGGCATGGCCTGACTTCGCACACGTGTTCACGCAGGCGGCGATTCATGTGGTGGGCGCGCAGCTGCATCCCGAGGTGTTCGGTGACGAGCAGTGGGAGCGTCTGCCGAAGCATCTGAAGATGACGTTCGCCGTGGAGAAGCCGGTGCCGGATCGTCGTGGGCGTGGCGGCCATGGACGCCGCGGACGTTCGCAGCGCATGCAGGTGATCGCCACCGGCAAGTCGTTGCTGGAGCTGCAGCAGCGGTTCGCGGCCGAGGCCGCGGAGTCGGCGCGCGCCACGGTGAGAAAGCAGGCCACTGCCGCGGCCGATCAGGGCAAGGTGGTGCAGTCGGCGAATCTGCTGCACAAGGCGGGTGCGACCACGGTGTCACGGTCGTCGATGCTGTGGAGCGCGGCGCTGGATGCGTTGCGACTGCCGTCCGAGCGTGTGTCCTCGCGTTGGCTGGGCTCTGAGTCGTTGATGCTGGCGTCCGCCCCGTATTCGTCCACGGCTGATCTTGTGGAGGATCTGCAGTTGGCCGCCGTCAAACGGCTGCTGCCGAATGTGGGATCGGTCCGTGATGATGCGCAGCTGGCGGATGCGGTGAGCGATGTGATGCAGGTGTATGAGGATACGGTCTATCAGGTGGCCCGCGATGTGATCGCGATTCTGCGTCGGTACGCCGAAGTGGACAAGGCGGTGTCGGGCCCGGCGTCATTGCCGTTGCTGTCCGTGCTGCAGTCGATTCGCGAGCATATCGCCACGCTGGTGTGTCCGGGATTCATCGGCAGTGTGCCGCCGGACGCGTTGCGTTCCATGGAACGGTATCTGCATGCGGATCTGTTGCGTCTGGACAAGGCGAAGGTAGACAAGTCGCGTGATGTGAACTGGGCGTGGCAGGCCGACGAGGCGAAACAGCTGGTGGACAAGGCGCTGGACAAGGCGCGTAAGCAGCCGGCCGGCCCCCGTCATGACGAGATGATGGGCAAGGCCACCGATGCGCGCTGGATGCTTGAGGAGTTTTATGTGTCCCTGTGGGCGCAGGAGCTTGGCACGCCCAAACCGGTGAGTCTCAAGCGCATCACCAAGGTGCTGCAGTAGTGCGGTAACGGTTGGTCCGTCGGCGTCGGATGCTCGGCACGGGTATGAGAACGGCCCTTTTCCGTGATACGCGTAGGCGGTACGCGGTCTTGGAAAAGGGCCGTTCGTTATTCGATCGACGTGGAAAACAACGAACCGTGGTCTTCCACATGGGTGACGGTCTGGCTCAGCGGCGTCCGATGTTGTGCAGATCGTGACCATGACCGAAGCCATGACCATGACCGTGGTGGTGCTGGTCGTTCATCACGGCGAAGTTGATGCCGATGAGCAGACCGCCGCCCACGAAGTTGCCGAGTATCACAACGATGATTGTGGCGACCTCCATGAGTGGATCGCCCACGCCGAACAGTCCCATGATGAGGAACAGCACGGAGTCGGCCACGGAGTGTTCAAATCCGAGGTAGGCGAACACGAACACGGCGACCATCATGATGATGCACTTGGTGAAGTCGTTGACAAGCTTGCCGTTGTAGCACATGAGCATGGCGATGTTGATGCAGAAGTTGCAGAAGATGCCCCGGACGAACAGGTCGATGATGCCGGGCAATCCCTGCGTCAGATATCCGGTCTTGGTGGCGACGGCGGTGGACATGACCGTGAAGATGTCACCGCTGATGATGGTTGATCCGCGCATGAGGACCGCAACGATGAATCCGCCGATCAGGTTGCCGATCAGGCACAGACCGAGGATGTACAGGCTTCGCAGCGCGCCGATGCGATGATGGTAGACGCCGATCGACACGATCATCATGTTCGAGGTGAGCAGTTCCGAATTCGTGTAGTAGATGAGCACGAGCGCCCATCCGAACGTGCATGCGCCCAGCACCTTGCCGGCCAGAGCCATGCCGGGCCCGGCGGCGGCGAATGTGGCGGAGACCGTGAAGAACGCGGTGAAGAAGATCCCGACGAACAGGCCTGCCATGATGGCGCGCTGCATGTACTTGCTCACCAGATTACCGGTCATGGTCTTCTTGCTGTTGAGCGCGTCGAGTACGGTGCTGACGAAGATGTTACCGGGGAACAGCGGGTCGAGTTTTGGAGCTGCGGTCAGTGGCGATGAGGCGGGCTGGGGTGCGCTGCTTGCCGCGCTGGCGGTGGCCGCTGTGGTGGCGGCACTGTTCGCCGCGTCGGCTGCGGTGGCCGCCGCGGTGGCTGCAGCGGCAGCGGCGGTAGCGGCGGCAGCAGCCGCAGCGGTGGCCGCTTCCGGAGTGGTGGTCGGAGCCGGCTGTGCCGGTGCCTGGATTTCCGGTGTCTGATCAGAAGACATGGTGGGACTCTCTATCCTCATAGGTGAATGGTTTTTTCTTCCTTATGCAACATATCCACCCTAGGCCCGAACACCATCCCCGTGCCACTTCCGATGCCGTGATGTTCACCACAGTTACCGGTTATGCATATCGGCTACACACGGCCGATATATTCACGAAAGCCTTGATCCACCTATCGTCCACGCCCCATACAGAAACTGCCCAACGGAGCGTTATCGGCACTGTAGAAGAATCGACGTACCGGCGTACGCCTTCATCTTCTGCGACACCGATACCGCACACGTTGGGCAGTTTCTGCTCAGCTTCCGGACAGTTTTCGGCCGGTTGCTCTAGACGCTACAGACGAGGCAAATACCGCTTCAGCTCATAGGGCGTGACCTGCATACGGTAGTCGTCCCACTCCTTGCGCTTGTTGCGCAGGAAGTAGCGGAAGACGTGCTCGCCCAGTACGTCGGCGACGAAGTCGGACTTGGACATGATCTTGAGGGCGGTGTCCAGGGAGTCAGGGAGGGGCTGGATGCCCATGGCCTGACGTTCCTCGTCGGTGAGCTCCCAGACGTCGTCGCTCGTGGGCTCGCCGAGGGTCATCTGCTTTTCGATGCCGTCGAGGCCGGCGGCGAGGAGCAGCGAGTAGGCGAGGTACGGGTTGGTGACGGGGTCGAGGGCGCGGAACTCCATACGCGAGGAGTTGCCCTTGCCGGGCTTGTACTGCGGCACGCGGAGGAGGGCGGAGCGGTTGTTGTGGCCCCAGCAGATGTAGCTGGGGGCCTCGTTGCCTCCCCAAAGGCGCTTGTAGGAGTTGACGAACTGGTCGCACACGGCGGTGATTTCGGCCGCATGGTGGAGAATACCGGCGGCGAACTGACGGGCGGTGAGCGACATGTTGAACTCCTGGCCCGCCTCGTAGAAGGCGTTGGCGTCGCCTTCGAAGAGGCTGAGGTGCGTGTGCATGCCGGAACCGGGGTGGTCGGCGAGCGGCTTGGGCATGAAGCTCGCGTGGATGCCGCGTTCAAGGGAGATCTCCTTGACCACGGTGCGGAAGGTCATGATGTTGTCGGCCATGGTGAGCGCATCGGCATAGCGCAGATCGATCTCGTTCTGACCGGGGCCTGCCTCGTGATGCGAATACTCGACGGAGATGCCCATCTGTTCGAGCATGTTCACGGTGGCGCGGCGGAAGTCCATGCCGGGGCTGCGCGGCACGTGATCGAAATAGCCGCCTTCATCGACGGGCTTGGGAGCCTGCGACCAGTCGTCCTGCTGCTCGAACAGGTAGAACTCGATCTCGGGATGGATGTAGAAGGTAAAGCCTTTTTCCTTGGCCTTGGCGAGGGTACGCTTGAGCACGTAACGCGGATCGCCCATGCTGGGCTCGCCTTCGGGGGTGAGCACATCGCAGAACATGCGGGCGGTACCTTGCGGACCGCCACGCCAGGGCAGGATCTGGAATGTGGAGGGGTCGGGTTTGACGATCATGTCGTCTTCGGAGACACGGGTGAGACCCTCGATGGCCGATCCGTCGAAGCCAAGCCCTTCCTCGAACGCGGCCTCGAGTTCAGCGGGGGCGATGGCCACTGATTTGAGGGTACCGAGAACGTCGGTGAACCACAAACGAATAAAGCGCACGTCGCGTTCCTCGACCGTGCGCAAAGCAAACTCTTGCTGTCTGTCCATAACGGACATGGTTTCACGGGTTTGTTTCGCGACTCGTTAACAGAACGTCACGCGTGTCGCTTTCGTCACATGACACCGGAGGCGAGATCGTTGGTGATCAGCCATTCGCGGATGTCGTTGAACTCGTCGAGGTTCACCGCGTGATCGAGACCACGGTAGCTCTTGGTGTTGAGCCACGTATGTTCCTCAAGCCATGCGGCGCAGGCGTAGAGTTCGTATTTGGGGACGACGGACTCCTTCTTGCCGTAGCAGTAGTACACCGGACGGTCGAGTTCGATAAGGCGATCGTCGGCCGGAGCCGTGCCGGGCACGCGTCCGGGGGCGAGATAGCCGGAGAACGAGACCGCGGCCCGATAGCGTTCGGGGTGGAGACGCAGCAGGTGCACGGCAATCGTGCCGCCCTGCGAAAAGCCGAATGGCACGACGTCACGATCGGCGGGCACATGCGTGGTCACCCAGTCGTCGATGGCCTTGGCCGCGGCGTAGACGTCGTAGTCGAGATCGTCGCCGCTGAGAATGTTGTCGTGGAACCACGCGTAGGCGCCGGGAATGTATGTGCCCTTGGGCTCCTCAAGCGTGTACGGTCCGCGCAGCGATACGTAATCGCTGAGCGGCGTGACCATCTGGATCAGGTCCTCGGCGTCCTCCTCGTTGGCGCCCCAGCCGTGCAGGCAGAGAAACAGCGGACGGGACCGGACCGTTCTGCCGTCACCGCGTGATACCAGTACATGCTTGTCATCGATGACGAACGGATCGCCGAACCGTCCAGGGACCACCGTCGACTCCCGTCCGATCATACCGTTGACTTCATTGTGCTCTTCGCTCATACCAAATCACTATATCGAGCGTGAGATGCGGAAAACGGCCGTTGTTCATCAGAACAACTATGAGTTTCCTCACATCACAAGATGAATCAGTGGCAAATCCGAGGTAATCGGCGTGAAAAATCCGGGGTGATCGTCAAACCGTCATTCTCGTGCCGTTCAGACGCGTATTGTAGTGGGGGAATTGTTTCGCTGTTTCGATGTTGAAGATTGGGGATAGTACCGCAATGGCCGATTCGACAGGCACACAGACACGACCGCCGATAGTCCTGGACTGGCAACAGGCCGACAACCCTGAGGACCGGCGAGCCGCCGGTCTGACTGCCCGTAGCAACGCTCCGCGCTCATCGCATGCCGCATGGACGGTGGTTCCCGGTCGTGAGGAGAAGATCGCGCTGCTGGAGGAGCAGTCGGCGGCCCGTGTGCAGGAATTGATCCCATTGCGGTATGCGCGAATGAGCGTCTCGCCGTTCACGTTCTATCGCGGCACCGCGTTGATCATGGCCTCTGATCTGGTAAAGACGCCGATCAGCGGCATCCCCGTCCAGTGCGTGGGCGATGCGCATATCGCGAACTTCGGCATCTTCATGTCCCCCACGCAGCATCTGGTGTTCGACGTGAACGATTTCGACGAGACCCTGCCCGGCCCGTGGGAGTGGGATGTGAAGCGTCTGGTCACCAGCGTCGAGATCTGCGCGCGAGATCGAGGATTCGACACCGACACAAGGAAGCGTGCGGTGTCCGAATGCATTCGCGCCTATCATGAGGCGATTCACGAATTCTCACAGATGGACAATCTCGATATCTGGTACGCGCATCTGGACGTGGCCAGGACGATTCAGGACTTCGAACGCAACGGCATGCCCAGCAAGACGCTGCGCCGTACGGTGGTCAAGGCGGTGGCCAAGGATTCCAACCATGCCGCGCAGAAATTCGCCTATATGAGGAACGGCGAGCCGAAGTTCCGTTGGATGCCACCGGAACTCGTGCCGATCGACAAGCTCACGGGATATGATCACGAAGGTCCGCTCGACGAAACGATCAAGACGCTGTTCGAGGGATATCGCGAGAACCTGTATCATGACCGTCTGCGCGTGCTGGATTCCTACCATCGTTATCATGATGCGGCACGCAAGGTGGTCGGCGTGGGCAGTGTGGGCACACGCGTATGGGTGCTGCTGCTCAGCGGTCGCGATGTGGACGACGCCCTGGTGTTGCAGATCAAGGAGGCGGAGGCCTCGGTGCTGGAACGCTTCGTCGGTGTCAGTCGATATGCGACGCACGGCGAGCGCGTGGTGCAGGGGCAGAAGCTGATCCAGACCACGGCCGATGTGCTGCTCGGCTGGACGAGCATGACCACGCGTGATGGCCTTCGCAAGGACTATTACGTACGCCAGTTGTGGAATGGCAAGGGGTCGATCGATCTGGACAACGCCGGCAAGGAAGGCATCATCAACACCGCGCGCATGAGCGCCTGGGCGCTGGCGCACGCGCATGCCCGTACCGGCGACGCCATCGCCATCGATGGCTACATGGGCGAGGAGACGAACTTCGATGATGCGATCATCACGTTCGCCAAGCAGTACGCCGATCAGAACGAAGAGGACTACAAGGTGTTCATGGACCAGATCAGGTCCGGTCATCTGCCCTGTGCGAAGTAGCGTACAAGCCGCGGAATCAGTGCGATAACGGAGTCGTGGCGCACCGGTTTCCGAATCCGGTCTGATTCATCCGGAGAATGAGCCGGGGTGGATGCCTGCATGCAGCACGCATCCACCCCGGTTTCGTATATCCCGTTTTCTGGTTATGTACGGTTATGTACTAGGCGTTGGCGACCTCGAGGGCCTCCTCCAGCGTGAAGGCACGGGCGTAGAGGGACTTGCCGAGGATGGCCGAGTCCACGCCCAGTCCGTCAAGCGTCTTGATGGCGCGCAGATCGTCGAGGCTGGAGATGCCGCCGGATGCGGTCACCTTGGCGTCGGTGCGTTCGGCCACCTCGCGCAGCAGGTCGATGTTCGGGCCGCTCATCATGCCGTCGCGGGCCACGTCGGTGACCACATAGCGGGAGCATCCGACCGAGTCGAGGAACTTCATGGTCTCGAACAGGTCGCCGCCTTCCTTGACCCATCCGCGGGCGGCCAGCGTGTGGCCGCGCACGTCAAGTCCAACGGCCACACGGTCGCCGTACTTCTTAATGACTTCGGCGGTCCATTCGGGGTTTTCGAGTGCGGCGGTGCCGATGTTCACGCGGGCGGCACCCGCGTCGAGAGCGGCGTCGAGCGAGGCGTCGTCGCGTACGCCGCCGCTCATCTCGATGTTCACCTTGTCGCCGAGTTCGCCGACGATGCCGCGCAGCTGCGCGCGGTTGTCGCCGGTGCCGAACGCGGCGTCGAGATCCACCAGGTGAATCCATTTCGCACCGGATTCCACCCAGGTGCGAGCGGCCTCAAGCGGGCTGCCGTAATCGGTTTCCGAACCGGATTCGCCCTGACGCAGACGCACGGCCTTGCCGTCACGCACATCGACGGCGGGAAGAAGGGTAAGCATGGTTTTTCCTTTCAGATGATCAGACGATTACGATCGTCAATCAGAACGTGGCGATCCAATTGCGCAGCAGCTGCGCCCCGGCATCGGCCGACTTTTCGGGGTGGAACTGGGTGGCGCTGAGCGCCCCTTTCTCCACTGCCGCAACGAAACGGCTGCGACCGTATTCACACCATGTGAACTTGGTGTCGGGGTCGCCGGCGATCACGGACGCATTCTTCCCATCCGGTGTGGGGTGGGACACGGCGTAGGAATGCACGAAGTAGAAACGCTCATGCTCCAGACCGTGCAGCAGCGTCGATCCCTCGGCGGCGTCCACGGTGTTCCAACCCATGTGCGGCACCACGTCGGCGTCAAGCGGTTCCACCACTCCCCCGACGTAACCGAGGCCGTCGGCGGGCGTTCCTCCTTCGACTCCGCTTTCGAACATGACCTGCAGGCCCACGCACACGCCCAGCACAGGACGCCCGGCTTCGAGCCGTTCATGCACCACGCGATCGCCGCCCACGGTCTTCAGTCCCTCCACGCAAGCCGCAAACGCGCCCACGCCGGGCACCACGAGACCATCGGCCTCCATGGCCTGTCGATAATCGCTGGTCAGGGTCACATCGATGTCAAGATTCGCCAGGGCGCGCACCATGGAACGGACATTGCCGAATCCGTAGTCGAAGACAACTACCGATGTCATTTCAAGCCTTTCTGATTAGCCGGACCCGTCTCGCACGGTTCGTCATATCACGAGCTCGTACGAGAC
This sequence comes from Bifidobacterium tissieri, assembly GCF_002259645.1. Taxonomy (GTDB): domain Bacteria; phylum Actinomycetota; class Actinomycetes; order Actinomycetales; family Bifidobacteriaceae; genus Galliscardovia; species Galliscardovia tissieri. The sequence continues at coordinate 46,168 of NZ_MWWV01000006.1, read as the reverse complement.
AGGCGCGGAACGTCACTTCACGCTGGAGTTCCGGGTGGAACCGCCGCGGCCGAACTTCGTATGCTTGGCGATCACCTGCAGAGCGGCCGCACGATCGTAGTCGCCGGAATCGGCGATCTGATACCCGGCGGCGCGAACGTCGTCGATATTGCTCGTGCCGATCAGCAGATCCTCCACGAACGACGGCGTGGACATGAACAGCACGGGAGGCGCGAACTTGTTGCCCGGTTTGCCGTTCACCCACAAGGTGGCTTCGAGTTTGTCGGCACGGTTGACCGCCAGCACCACCGACAGTCCGGAGACCACGGTGGTCAGGTCACGTGCCGCCGACTCGGGACCGTCACCGTCCACGTTGCGCAGCACGGCGACGGCTCCCTGATCCGATCCCACGCAGTGCGCGGAGATGTCGGAAAGCTGGCAGAACGCGGCGAGCAGGTCGGGAGCGCTCAGCTGGGTGATGAGCACCGCGGCCTTGGCCTTGTTGCCCAGCAACCCCTGAAGCTCGTCGTCGAAGTTGCCAAGGCCGCTGTCCAGATCGTTGAGTTCGTCTTCGAATCCGGCCAACGCGGCGTTGATCTCTTCCTCGCTGAGCGAATCGGGATCGCGGTCATTGTTCTTGTCGGCGTTGTTGTCGGCGTTGTTGTCGGTCATAGCGACCCCTTGGTGCTGGGGATCAGACCCTGGATGCGCGGATCGGGTTCGATGGCGAAGCGCAGCGCGCGGGCCACGGCCTTGAATTCGGCTTCGGCGATGTGGTGCGGATCACGTCCGGCGATCAGCTGCAGGTGCAGGCACAGTCCGGCGTGAAATGCGATGGATTCCATGACGTGACGGACCATGGATCCGGTGAAGTGACCGCCGATCATCGCGTATTCAAAGCCTTCCGGTTCGCCGGTGCATACGGCGTACGGACGGCCGGAGATGTCGATCACGGCCTTGGCCAGGGCCTCGTCGAGCGGCACGGTGGCGTCGGCGAAACGACGGATGCCACGCTTGTCGCCGAGGGCCTGCTTCAGGGCCTCGCCGAAGACGATGGCCGTGTCCTCGACGGTGTGGTGCACATCGATATCGGTGTCGCCATGCGCCTTGATGTCGAGGTCGATGAGCGAGTGCTTGCCGAGCGCGGTCATCATGTGATTGTAGAAGGGCACGGAGGTGTCGATGTTCGTCTTTCCCGTGCCGTCGAGATTCAGCGACAGTTCAATGCAGGATTCGCTGGTCTCACGCTTGATCGTAGCGGTTCTTGCCATGATTGGTGACTCCTTTCAGGCCTTCTGGGCCAATTCGAGCACTTCCAGGAACGCACTGCGGAACGTGGCCATCTCCTCGTCGGTGCCCATGCACACGCGCAGCCAGCCTTCGGGGCCGACGTCGCGGATGAGGACGCCGCGCTTGAGCAGCTCGTTGAAGATGAAATCACGGTCGTCGAACGTGCCGAAGTACACGAAGTTCGATTCCGAGTGTGCCACGGTGATGTTGCGTCCCTTGTAGGTGAGCGACGAGAGCCATTCGGCGGTGGCCTCGCGGGTCTCGCGCAGATGCGCGACCGTGCTGAGCTGTTCGTCGGTGTGTTCAAGGGCGGCGAGGGCGGCTGTCTGGGTGACGGCGCTCAGGTGGTACGGCATGCGCACGATGCGCATGGAGTCGATGATGCCCTGATCCGCGGCGATGTATCCGACGCGTGCGCCGGCGTAGGCGAACGCCTTGCTCATGGTGCGGCTGACGGCCAGATTCGGGTGCTCGTTGACCAGGCTGACGGCGGAGGGCACGCCGGGCGTGCGGAATTCCACGTAGGCCTCGTCCACCACGAGGATCGGATGCACGCCTTCGTCCGCGCCGTCGACGTCGGCCTGCTCGCATGCGGCGAGCAGGGCCTTGGTCTGGTCCATCGGCAGCGGCGTGCCGGTGGGGTTGTTGGGGCTGGTGACGAGCACCATGGCAGGCTTGACGGTCTTAATCGCCTCGATGGCGGCGTCCATGTTGATGGTGAAGTCGTCGTTGCGCGGCACGGTGACCCATTCGGTGAAGGTGTCGCGCGCGTACTCCGGGTACATGGAGTAGGTGGGCGTGAAGCTCAGCGCCTTGCGGCCGGGACCGCCGAACGCCTGGAAGAGCTGCAGCATGATCTCGTTGGAACCGTTGGCGGCCCACAGCTGTTCGACGGCGAGTCGGGTGCCGGATTCCTTGGCGAGATAGTCGCTGAAGGCCTTGCGCAGGGCGATGTGCTCACGATCCGGGTAGCGGTTGAGCGTGGGAGCGATCTCACGGACGCGTTCGGCGATGGTGTCGGCCACGTCCGGTGCCGGCGGATACGGGTTCTCGTTTACATTGAGGCAGACGGGAACGTCGAGCTGGGGAGCGCCGTATGGCTCCTCCCCTTTGAGATCGTTGCGCAGCGGCAGGTTTGCCGGAATGCTCATTTGAGGCCGGCCTCCTTTTCCTGAGCGTCCAGGGTCGCCTTGTCGTACGGGTCCTTGACGAAGCGACTGAGCACGCATTCGCCGTGGGCGGGCAGATCCTCGGAGACGGCGAAGGCGTTGATGCGCGCGGCGAGCTCCTTGAGGCCCTCCTCGTCGTATTCGATGACCTCGACCGGCTTCATGAACGTGTGCACGCCGAGGCCGGCGGCGAAGCGGGCGGTGCCGCCGGTCGGCAGCACGTGGTTGGAGCCGGACATGTAGTCACCCAGCGGGACCGGCGAGTACGGTCCGCGGAAGATGGCACCGGCGTTCTTGATGCGCTTGACGACCTCGTCCGCGTTGGCGGTCTGGATCTCGAGGTGTTCGGCGGCGTACGCGTTGGCGGCGTCGATGGACTGGTCGAGTCCGTCGGTGAGCACGATGGCGGACTGGGTGCCGGACAGGGACGTGTGCACGCGTTCGGCGTGTTCGGTGCGAGGCACGCGGTAGTTGAGGCTCTCCTGCACCTTGGCGGCAAGCTCCTCGGAGTCGGTGAACAGCACGGAACCGGCGAGCTCGTCGTGCTCGGCCTGACCGATGAGATCGGCGGCCAGCAGGCTCGGGTTGGCGTCCTTGTCGGCGATGATGCCGATCTCGGTGGGGCCTGCGACCGCGTCGATGCCCACGAACGCGGAGACGAGGGACTTGGCGGTGGCCACGAAGATGTTGCCCGGACCGGTGATCTTATCGACCGGATCGCACAGCACGTCGCCGTCCTGCGGCTCGGAGCCCTTGGCACCGTAGGCGAACATGGCGATGGCCTGGGCGCCGCCGACGGCGTACACCTCATCCACGCCGAGGATGGCGCAGGTGGCGAGGATGGTCTTGTTCGGCAGACCCTCGTTGTTGTCGCGTGCCGGCGGGGTGGCGATGGCGAGCGATTCGACGCCAGCGGCCTGTGCCGGCACGGCGTTCATGATCACCGAGCTCGGATAAACGGCCTTGCCGCCGGGCACGTACAGGCCCACACGCTGGATCGGGATCCAGCGTTCGGCCACGCGGGCACCGGGGGCGAGATCGGTGTGGAAGTCCTTCGGGACCTGATTGGCAGCCACGGCGCGGGCGCGGCGCACGGATTCCTCGATGGCGGCACGTACTTCGGGATCAAGCGTCTTGACGGCCTCCTGCATGGCCCCCTTGGGCACACGCAGATTGGCGGGACGCACGTGATCGAACTTCTCCTCGAAGTCACGCAGGGCGGCCGCGCCGCGCTCCTTGACGTCCTCGAGGATGGGGCGCACCAGATCGGTGGCCTCGGATGTGCCCATGGCGGCACGCGGCATCGCGGCCAGCAGTTCGGCACGGGACAGGTTCTGACCACGAAGGTCGATGATTCGCATAATATTCTCTGCCATGTTCCTGATGGTAGAAACCGGCTGTGACGAAACCCGCCACTTTTCGCCGTCTGTCTCACAGTTCGGAGAGGCATCGCTGTTCGCCGTTCGTGGAATACACCCGCGGCAGGCGTACAGTGGAGAGCGGAGGTGTACCGATACACAAATCGGCACGCCGCAGGTCACCGCTAGTGATAAGGAGCGATCATGGCATTGATGGAACCACCGGCCATTCCCGTACGTAAGGCGCATGACGGACTGGAACTGCCCGTCATCGGATTCGGTACGTACAAGGTCAACGGCTTCGCGGGCGTTGACGCGATCAAGTCGGCGCTCGAAGTGGGCTATCGTCTGGTCGACTCGGCGTTCAACTATGAGAACGAGGGTGTGGTCGGCAAGGCGATCCGCGAATCCGACGTGCCGCGCGAGGACATCATCGTCACGTCGAAGCTACCGGGACGTCATCATCAGTACGATCAGGCCCGTGCCACGATCGAGGAGTCGGTGGCACGCATGGGTCTCGACTACATCGATCTGTATCTCATCCACTGGCCGAACCCGTCACAGGGCCAGTTCGTGGAGGCATGGCAGGCGCTGGTCGACGCGCAGCGGCAGGGCATCGTAAAGCATATCGGCGTCAGCAACTTCCTGCCTGGCCACATCGATCTGCTGATCCGCGCCACGGGCGTCACACCTGCCGTCAACCAGGTGGAACTGCATCCGTTCTTCCAGCAGAACGAGCAGCGCGCCTACGACGACGCACATGGCATCATCACCGAGGCGTGGAGTCCGCTGGGCCGCGCCAACCAGATGCTGCGCGACCCGGACATCGTCCGCATCGCCGAGAAGCACGGCGTCTCCCCCGTGGCCGTGATCCTGCGCTGGCACGTGCAGCTGGGCGATGTGGCGATCCCGAAGTCGATGAACCGCGAACGCCAGCGCGCCAATCTCGATCTGACCGGATTCGAACTCGACGATCAGGACATGCGCGACATCGCCGCGATGGATAATCCGGAAGGCTACACCTTCGGCCAGAACCCGCACTGGCACGAGGAGGACTAGTTCCGCAAACAACTCCGAATCGGGGGATAAGCGTAACTCAAGGGGAACACGACCTATCCCCCTCCCCTAATTTAATAGAAATCTTCATTGAAGCATATTCTGCTTCACTACGGAAAGCTCTTTCATAAGAGTTTTATATTTTTCAATGTTAGCAAGCTGAAACTACAATCTAATTGGGAAACAATAAATCAAATTACCAATATAATGTCAATAAGAAAAGTATTAGATTTTCTTAACAAGGGTATATTTCCCAATATCCTCATCTTCGTCAACAGGTTGTCCGCTCACTTCGACCCAAGCATGAGCCTGGAAAGGATCAACTACAAATCCGGTACACCAAGTGACGGATTAAAAAAAATGACACAGTTTCACACAAGATTGACATCTACAGATGTCAATTATGGTTTTAGACATTGCATTAAGATAAAAGTTGACTTATTAACATAAAAACGCCTGCTGTGAGGTAACACATAAAAGTGGCAATTCGAAAAATCTGCGTGCGGTCACTTTCTTTTGAGACCAACGTAATAACCGTTAAAATCAGACCGATTGCTAATGCTACCTCACCGACACGGAACAATACCCACATTTGTTTTCTCCTTAATAGATGAAACTATGTGGCTCTGAGAATAATCCCAGAACCACATCAAGCATCAGCAAACAAATTCTGCGATTATCGCTTCTACTGCAGAATAGCTTCCCATCGCTCCTGCGAGAAGTCCTAACACCTGAGGCGATAGGAAAACACCGGCCACCCACAAGCCGCCTGCTGTAGCAGCAAGGCCGATCACGGCAGCTCCTAGCCCAAACACGGCGGCAGTGACCGCGACGGTACAAGCACCATATGCTTGAGGCTCATCACCATTATCAGGAGTCCATCCTTCAGGCAACGCCCGGAGAGATGACTCGCCTTGAGGATCCTTCTGAGCGTAGATATCGAATCCATCAATTGATCCGATATACTCGTATCCGCCATTAGGCAGTGCGGCCTGAATCTTCTGAACCTCTGCGGCAGACGGCAAATTGCCGGAATCCTGCACATGAACAGTTGCTGCGGTCGCCCCTGTCATATCCTTCGCATTTGCGATGCCAGCAAATCCGAAGAACAGGAATACAACCGACACCACACTGGCTACGGCCTTCCTGAGATACCCACACATAATATTCTCCTTTGAATATCATCGGCATTGTTGCCGATACTTCAAGTATCGAGACCAACAAATCCCTGGTCAAGCATCTCGCGGAATATTGCCATCTTCAGAGGACAGCTTCCGGCAAGAACACACGATTCCGACGATATATCGCAACTGTTTGCGATACGTTTCGGACTCGGATCAATCAGACCGTTTTGTCGTCGCGGCACCCCGCACGGTCGAATTTGGCGGGGCTCTCCATCGAAGCCTATGGTGGCACGGTGGCACCATCATGGTTCATACTATTGCGTTCAAGGACGATGGACATCATTAGCGGAATCGTCGACTGGTTCCGCGCGCACACCAACGCAGATGACGTCGATCAACCGACACTGTCATAGCAAACAGCAGCCCAATTCTTCCGCAATTCATCCGGAATGTGACCACCATCCCGCATTTCGATCACCGCCTCTCCTTAGTGTGATCACACTAAAAAATGAGGGTGTTGAAATTGCAACGTTTTGGGGCAATTACCTTCGGTAGTGTGATCACACTAAGGACGGTGGGACGGGGACGGGGGCAGGGGCAGTGGGCAGGCTCAGGCCTTCCACCAGGGACGCAGCGGGTACCACTTGCCGTCGGGGTGGCCTACGCGATCGGGCTTGATGGCGAGGAACTGGTGGATCTGGATGCCGTCGATCTCGAAGTTGAGCGCGCAGGCAGCCATGTACAGACCCCACACCTTGGCGCGTTCGAACCCGACCTGCTTCGCGGCGTCGTCCCAATGCTCGGACAGATTATGGTTCCAGTGGTGCAGGGTCAGTGCGTAATGCTGACGCAGGTTCTCCTGATGCACCACGTTGAAACCGGCGTCGTGGATGCACGATTCGATGAATCCCGGAGCGCCCAGATCGCCGTCGGGGAAGATGTACCGGTCGAGGAACTCGTCGGTGCCGGGCTTGCCGTCCGGCTTGTCGTGGCTGATGGTGATCTGATGGTTGAGCAGGCGTCCCATGGGCTTGAGCAGATGGAACATCTCCTCGAAGTAGCTCTGGTAGTTCTTCACGCCCACGTGCTCCATCATGCCGATCGAGCAGATGCCGTCGAAGTCGTGCTCGGGCACGTCGCGGTAGTCCTGCACGCGCACCTCGGCCAGGTCCTCGAGTCCTTCACGACGAATCCACTCCTGCGCGTAGGCGGCCTGTTCTTTGGACAGGGTGACGCCCAGCGCCTTGATGCCGCGGCGGGCGGCGGTGATGACCATGGATCCCCAGCCGCAGCCGATGTCGAGCAGCCGTTCGCCGGGCTTGAGTCCAAGCTTGTCGAGAATGAGACGCAGTTTGTTGGCCTGCGCGTCCTCAAGGCTCATCTTCTCATTGTCGAACACTGCGCAGGTGTAGGTCATGGACGGCCCGAGGAAGTCGGCGTAGAACTCGTTGGACTGGTCGTAGTGGTAGCTCACGGTTTCGGAGTCGGCCTTCTCGGTGTGCGGCAGCAGACCGGCCTTGATACGGGCGAACTTGGAAGGGCCTTCGGTCTCGGGCACCGGCGGACGGCGCAGTCCGTGGGACAGTACCGCGGCGGCGACCTTGGCGACGGCGGCCGGCGAGGGCTTCTTCACGTAAGGGGCCAGCGACAGCAGCTTGCGCAGTTCCGGATACGGATCGGCGTAGTCGATGCCCTCAATGTCGAAATCGCCCAGCACGTAGGCGCGTACGGCACCGATCTCATTGGGGTGGGCGAGCAACTGATAGACCGCGGCCGGCGACGTGACCTTCACCACCAGATCCGCATCGTCGGGGCCGAAGGAGGATCCATCGAACGCATCAACCCTCAGGTGCGGATTCGACTCGATGAACTCCCCCACCATCTCACTCACCAACATCGACTTGCCACTGCTCATACTTCGCCTCTTTTTCGAGCGCTCGTTGACAATTACGTCTTTTGGCAGTTTAGGTCCGTCGTTTTTCCCGTATTCCCGATGTTTGCCCATGGGCGAAAAACAAATCAAAATGTTCGACAGTTCATCGCAAGTTGATGATTTCAGCGATCCGATTGATCATTCGATCAGACGAATACCAGCTGCACCAGCACCATGTACAGAATCGTTCCGCCGGCGATCGATAGCAGCATGTTGCGCTTCCATGCGTGCAACGCCACGATCACCGCCATGGCGATGAGTTCGGGAATACCGTGATTCCCCGTCATGGGCGACACGTCCTTCAGCGAATACACGACCAGCAGTCCGGTCATGGCGAACGGCAGCACGCGCCCCAGATAGTCAATGAACCGCGGCGGCTGTTTGGACTCCGGGAACACGATGAACGGCAGGAACCGGGTGATCATGGTGCCCAATGCCACCACGGCGATGGTGATCACGCTCTGCCATACGGTCATGGTCATGCCGTCACCTCCATATCATCACGCTTATCATGGTCCCCGCCCGTCTTCAGCTCATCCAGCCATGGACGCAACGCCACGAACAGCACAAGCATGGCGATCATCGACGGAATCATGAATCCATCCGAGCCGAACACCATCAGGCATCCGGCCGAAGCGAGCACGCCGATCATGGCCGGCAGATGCGCGCGCAACCCGCCGTCGGTTCCCATCCACTGATCGAGAAAGATCACCAGAAACAGCGCGGTAAGCACGAATTCGATGCCACGCGTGCTCACCGGCAGCAGTCCGCCGACCAACCAGCCGAGCGCCGTGCCGAAGATCCAATACCACCGATTGAGCAGATTCACGAACAGCATGAACCATCCACGGTCCACGTCCTCGGGAATCCTCGCACTGGAGTTGATGGCGAAGCTCTCGTCGCACATCGCGAAGATCAGGTATGGCTTCTTCCATCCCATGTTCTTGTATTTGCCGAGCATCGACAGTCCGTAGAACAGGTGACGGGCGTTCACCATCAGCGCCAGCATGAATGCGGCGACCGGATTGAACGCGCTGAGCAGCAGGTTCACCGTCACGAACTCCATCGAGCCGGCGAAGATGAAAAACGCCATGCACACCGGGTACAGGAACGCGAACCCCTTGGCATGCATGAGCAGACCGTACGAGCAGCCAAGAAACAGGAAGCCGGCAGCGATCGGCACAGTGAGCGGGAACGCCGCCTGAAACGCCCGGCCAACGGTTCCGCCGCGTCCCCGTCCGGTTGCTCCGCCACTGCCTGCCCGCATGGTTCTGATCCTCTCCCGTTTTCCAGCGTCCGACCGAGTGCGCGCAATCGATCGGATCGAACGACTGGATCATCCTAGCCCCGGCTCTGCCCGAGCCTTGCACGGCATGAGCACCCATCACTCGCGGAACGAACATCGGACATTGCCAGCCGAAACCGAATCAGCCGGAGAAGTCGATGTCGCCCAGCTTGTCGATGAGTCGCATGTTCTCGCTGTAATCCACCGGACAGGAGATGATGTCCACACCGCTGCCGGAACGCAACGCATGCCGCAGCACGGGATACAGCTCGTCGGCGCTTTCGATTTCGTGGCCCTTGGCGCCGAAGCTCGCACCAAGCGCCACCACATCGGGGTTGTTGAAGTCCACGTATTCGTGCGTGCCGTCGTGGATGTCCATCTTCCACTTGATCAGACCGTAGGCCTCGTCCACCCACACCAGAATCACCATGCGGCAGCCGCAACGCACCGCCGTTTCGATCTCCTGCACGTTCATCATGAAGCTGCCGTCGCCCATCACGGCGAGCACGGGACGGTCGGGATTGGCCATCGACGCAGCCACGGCACCAGGCAGCGTCCATGCCATGGTGGACAGCGAGTTGTCGATCACGCAGGTGTTGGGATGATACGTGGGGTACAGGCGCGCCATCCACATCTTGAGCGCTCCCGTATCGACGAGCACCACGCCGTTGTCGTCCACCGCGCGACGCGTATCGTAGACGATGCGCTGCGGCTTCATCGGGAACGAGTCGTCGTCGGCGCAGGACTCGTATTCGCGGTTGAGCAGTTCGCGGATCGCCGGGTGCGAGTCGTCGAACGTGATACCCTCCCAGCGCAGACGGCCGATCAGCACGGCGAGCGTCTGGTCGATGTCGGCCATGATGTTCAGGGCGGTGGAATAGTGCGCGTCCGTATCCTCCACGAATGTGTTGATGTGGATGATGGTCTTGTCATCGTTCGGGTTGATCTTCTTCGGATCGAACTGCTGGATCGAGAAGCCGATGGCGATGATCAGGTCGGCGGTGTCGAACGCGAAGTTCTCGTAGTCCTTGTGCATGAATCCGACCACGCCGAGCGCATTCGGCAGCTTGTCAGAGAACACGCCCTTGCCTTCGAACGTGGTGGCCACCGGCACGTTGAGCAGGTCCGCCAGTTCACGCAGTCGATCCTGCGCGTGGGCGCGTGTGACGCCGTTGCCGGCGAGAATGACCGGACGTTTCGCCTCGCGGATGATCGATATGGCCTCGTCGATCGTGTCGTCGGCGGGCATGAGATGGGTCGGCTTGGGCAACGGCAACGGTTTGGCGTTTTCCGGAGCCGGCATTTCGGCCACGTCCTCCGGCAGGACCAGGCAGGTGGCACCGGGACGATTGCGCTGCGAGATCGAAAAGGCCTTGCGGATCATTTCGGGCGTGGATTCCGGTGTCATGATCATCGCCGACCATTGGGTCAACGGTTTGAATACCGACACCAGATCGACGATCTGATGGGATTCCTTGTACAGACGGCCCACGCTTCCCTGCGCGCAGATCGCCACGAGCGGCGTGGTACTGGCGTTCGCCTGCGCCACCGGCAGGGTGAGGTTGAGCGCGCCTGGCCCAAGCGTCGCCAGACACACGCCCGGCTTGCCGGTGAGATGGCCGTGCGTGGCGGCCATGAATCCGGCCCCCTGCTCATGCCTGGTGAGCACGAACCGAATGCGTCCGTTCCGTTCGATGGCCTCCATGAGCGGGATGTTCTCCTCGCCCGGAATGCCGTAGATCGTGTCGACGCCCTCGTTGACCAGGCATTCGACGAACAGATCGGCGACGGTTCTCACATGATCTTCGGCAGCGTTCTTCATGGCTTTCCCCTTCCGTGCGTCATTGTAGCCGCGCGATGTGTCCGCTCTGCGCGGCTGTCCGTCGGTTGACCGGCTCAGGCCGCCGCCAGACAGGCCGGACCGAACACGGTCTTGATCTCGCCGAACAGCGATGTGTCGCGTTTGACGCGGAATCCATCGCCGAGCGTCAGCATCGTCACCCCTCCCTTGGCATCCACGACGGCGAGCTTCACCTCGCAATAGCCGGGATGCTGATGCAGGATGCCGGCCAGCCGCTCCACATGCGCGTGGTCGATGGCCGCTTCGGGCAGCATGATCACCAGCGAGCGCTCGTCCTCCGCCTCCAGCGTGGGTACTTCCATTTCAGTGGCACGCAACGATACGGTCTCGTCACGTACCTCCACCTGCCCGCGGATGCGCACCACGGTGTCCAGCGCCATTTCGGCGGCGGCCGATTCGTATGCCTTGCCGAAGAACATGCATTGGATGGAGCTTTCCAGGTCCTCGATCGTCACGATCGCCCATGGGTTGCCCTTCTTCGATACACGCCGGTCGATGCCGGTGATCAGGCCGGCGAGCGCCACCTGTTCGCGTTCGGGCATGGTCTTGGCCCGGTCGATCAGGTGGGCGATCGACATGTCGCGCAGTCCGGCGAGTACGGCGCTCATGCCGCTGAGCGGGTGGTCGGAGACGTAGAGGCCGAGCATTTCGCGTTCGAAGTTGAGCTTGGTCTTCTTGTCCCATTCCTCCACGTCGGGGATCTGCACGTCGGCATCGCCCATGGCGTCCCCGCCGTCGTCGTCTCCTCCGTCGAGGTCGGCGAACAGGTCGAACTGGCCTTCGGCCTCCTTGCGTTTGAGCGGCACGATCTGGTTGATCGCGGTCTCGTGGATCTGGAAGAGGGCGCGACGGTTCGGGTCGATGGAGTCGAATGCGCCGGCCTTGATCAACGATTCGACGAGTCGGCGGTTCAGCGCGGCGAGCGGTACGCGCTTGATGTAGTCCATGAAGTTCACGTACTTGCCACGCGGACTGTTGCGTTCCTCGATGATCTCCTTGACGGCGTTTTCGCCCACGTTGCGGATGGCGCCCAGACCGAATCGCACCACGTCGCCGACTGCCGAATACTCGTACACCGATTCGTTCACGTCGGGCGAGAGCACCTGGATGCCCATGCGACGCGCTTCGCCGAGGTAGAGCGCGGTCTTGTCCTTGTTGGTGGACGCGCCCTGCAGCAGTGCGGCCATGAACTCCACCGGATAGTGGGTCTTGAGATAGGCGGTCCAGTAGGAGATCAGTCCGTAGGCTGCGGAGTGCGCCTTGTTGAACGCGTAGCCGGAGAACGGGACCAGGATCTCCCAGATGGCCTCGGCCGCCTCCTCGGAGTAGCCGTGCTCCTTCATTCCGGCGAAGAACGGCACCTTTTCCTTGGCCAGCACCTCCGGCTTCTTCTTGCCCATGGCTCGACGCAGCACGTCGGCCTTGCCGAGCGAGTAGCCGGCGAGGATTCGGGCTGCTGACTGCACCTGCTCCTGGTAGATGATCAGACCGTAGGTCTCGTCGAGCACCTCCTTGAGCGGCTGGTCGAGTTCGGGGTGGATCGGCTCGATCTTCTGCAGGCCGTTCTTGCGCTTGGCGTAGTTGGTGTGCGATTCCATACTCATCGGGCCCGGTCGGTACAGGGCGATGAGTGCGGAGATATCGTTGAAGTTGGTCGGCTTGAGTGTGCGCAGCAGCGAACGCATGCCGTCGCCATCGAGCTGGAACACGCCGAGCGTGTCGCCGCGGGACAGCAGCTGGTAGGTCGGCTCGTCATCCAGCGGGATCTTGGTGTAGTCGATCGGCTCCTTGCCGTTGTTCGCCACATTGCGCAGGGTGTCTCGGATCACCGTAAGGTTGGATAGGCCGAGGAAGTCCATCTTGACCAGACCGAGCGTTTCGCACGTGTGGTATTCGAATGTGGTGGTCACGGTACCGTCGGTGCGTTCCAGCAGCGGCGACGTGTTGGTGATGGGCTCGGATCCCATGATCGTGGCGCAGGCGTGCACACCGGTCTGGCGGATCAGGCCCTCGATGCCCATCGCCTCTTCGGTGATGCGCTTGACGTCCGGATCGGAATCGTATAGTTCGCGATATTCGCGCGCCTCGGCGTAGCGTTTGGCGCTCGGATCGAAGATGTCGTGCAGCTTGATGTCCTTGCCGCCGGTCTCGGCCGGGGGCAGCGCCTTGGTGACGCGCTCGCCCACGGAGAACTCGTATCCCATGATGCGTGCGGAGTCCTTGAGCGCCTGCTTGGTCTTGATGGTGCCGTAGATCACGCACTGGGCCACCTTGTCGTGACCGTATTTGTCGGCCACGTATTCCAGGACCTTCATGCGGCCTTCGGGGTCGAAGTCGACGTCGATATCCGGCAGGGACACACGTTCCGGGTTGAGGAACCTCTCGAAGATCAGACCATGCTCAAGCGGGTCGAGTTCGGTGATGCCCATCGCGTAGGCGACCATGGCGCCTGCGGCGGAGCCTCGTCCCGGACCCACCATGATGCCGTGCTCCTTCGCCCAGTTGATGTAGTCGGATACCACCAGGAAGTAGCCGGGGAACTGCATCTGGCAGATCACGCCGCACTCGTAGTCGGCCTGCTTGGACACGTGCTCGGGCACGTTGCCCTCGTAGCGCTTCTCGAGCCCCTCCTCCACCTTCTTGAGGAACAGGGAGGTCTCGTCCCAGCCTTCGGGGCAGTCGAACTGCGGCATGAACGCGCCGTCCTCGTTGTCGTCGAACATCACGTTGCAGCGTTCGGCGATCTCCAGCGTGTTGTCGCACGCCTCGGGCAGTTCCTTGAACAGTTCGCGCATCTCCTCGGCGGATTTGATGTAGTAGCCGGATCCGTCGAACTTGAACCGGTCGGGGTCGTCGAGACGGCTGCCGGAGTTGATGCACAGCATGGCGTCCTGCGCCCCGCGATCCTCCTCGAGTACGTAGTGGGAGTCGTTGGTGGCGAGCAGCGGCGCACCGAGCTTCTTCGCGATCGTCAGCAGATCCTTGGTCACCTGCGTTTCGATCTTCAGCCCGTGGTCCATGAGCTCGATATAGAAGTTGTCACGGCCGAAGATGTCCTGCATTTCGCCGGCGGCGCGCAACGCCTCATCGAACTGGCCGAGACGAAGCCTCGTCTGGATGATGCCGGACGGGCAGCCGGAGGATGCGATCACGCCTTTCGAATATGTGGACAGCACTTCCTTGTCCATACGCGGATAGCGCATGACGCGGCCTTCGAGGTTGGCCACGGAACTGGCCTTGGTCAGGTTCACCAGTCCCTCGTCGGTTTCCGCCCACATGGTCAGGTGGGTGATCAGACCGCCGCCGGAGACGTCGTCACGTCGTTGCGCCTCGGTGCCCCAATGGACTCGGGACTTGTCCTGCCTGGCGGTTTCCGGCGTCACATACGCCTCGATGCCGATGATCGGCTTGACTCCGGCCTTTACGGCGGTGCTCCACATCTCGTATGCGCCGTGCATGTTGCCGTGGTCGGTGATGCCCACGGCCGGCATGCCGAGTTCCTTGACGCGGTTCACCAGATTCGGGATCTTCGACGCGCCGTCGAGCAGCGAATAATGCGTATGGTTGTGCAGTTGTACGAAGTTCTTTCCCGATTCAGCCATGGTTTCCACCATACCGTACGGGCTCGGCGTGCTCGTTTTCGTTGCAATTCCAAGCGTAATTCACATTCGACCACATTGGTCGCACATGCTTGCCCCTGCCGGTGCCTACGAGTGACGATGGGAGTCACCGATTCCAATGACGGAACCGCGTACACCTGCATAGTCGCATGGATGATCACGCGAAAATGATCATCCAGGAAAGGAGATCTCATGGACGAGACCATCACACGCACTGCATCACCATCCGTGGCGGTGACGACACCGCTCGTTTCGGCCGGTTGTCCGTCAACGGGCTCACCGCAGACCGAGGATGCTTCCAGACCGGATCCGTGGCCCGATGTGCAGGGCCCACAGCCGGCTCCCGCCTATATGGACTTCGTTCGGACCGGCGTCGTTCCTAGCGAAGTCATTGACGATGTCGATCACGCCGATGCCGCAGGTGCCGATATCGTGTCTGTCACCGGCATCTCCGACGGCATACCGGCAACGGCGCCAGGCAACAGTATGCTTGCCCGCTTGGGCGTTCCTCCGATTGACGATCAGGCATCAACAACTACCGGCATTGCAAAACGACGATTGTCCGTGTTCGCGGTGATCGCGCTCATGCTGGGTATTCTGTGTTCCGTATCGTTCGGCTTCATGGGGTTGATGGCCTCATATCTCCTTGGTATCGGGCACAAGGGCACCGTAAGTCTGTTCGCCTTGTCGACGATCGCATCCACGACATCATCGCTGATCATCCGACCGAGTGGCATCGGTGCGCTGATCGCGGGAGTCGCGGGCATTCTCGAATGCGCCATTCCCCATCCCCGTACCAAACAGCGGGCCCATGGATGGTGGCTGGGTCTCATCGGCATGGTGATCAGCGTGATGCCGATGCTTGCTCTGGCATTGCTGAACTCTCTGGCGCTGATCTGACCGGCTCCGCCATCACGACTGATCCGTACGATCCTCGTGACGGGTGCGCAGCACATCGAGCGCATGCTGCAGATCGGCCGGATAATGTGAGGCCACGTGCGTCCAGATACGGGTGCGGGGATGCCGGAAATCGAGTTCCATGGCGTGCAGCCACTGGCGTTCGAGTCCCAGTTCCTCGGCAAGTTTCGGATTGGCGCCATACATGTGGTCCCCCACCAGAGGGTGCCCGATCGATGAAAAGTGCACACGGATCTGATGGGTGCGACCAGTTTCAAGATTGATCTTGGCCAGCGTGGCCTCACCGAATCGTTCCAGCACATCCCAGTGTGTGACGGCCGCCTTGCCGCTTGGCGTGACCGTGAACCGGAAGTCGGATACCTTGGCCCGGCCGATCGGCGCCTCAATGGTGGCCTTGTCCTGGGCGAGATCGCCCTGTGTTACCGCGTGATACGTCTTGACGACCTCGTGTTCGGAGAACTGTCGGCGCATCTCCTTGTAGGCGAGTTCGGATTTGCACACCAGCATCAGACCGCTGGTGCCGACATCAAGACGGCTGACGATACCCTGACGCCCGGCGGCTCCGTAATCCGTGATGTGCACACCGCGATGCAGCAGACTGCCCAGCACGGTCGGGCCCGTCCATCCCACGGAGGCATGGGCGGCAACGCCCACCGGCTTGTCGACGATCACCACGTCGTCGTCCTCGTAGACGATGGCCATGTCGTCGGCAATCGGTTCGGGTTTGTTCTCCTCCTTGACGAGGTCGAACTCGACCATGTCTCCGGCAAGCAAGGTGGTGGAACGGTCGCAGGAGCGGCCGAGCAGCTTCACCTGGCCGGATGTGATCAGATCGCTGGCCTTGGAACGGGACTCCCCCGTCATCTTGGCCACGGCCACGTCGAAACGCTTGCCGATGAGGGCGTCGGGTGCTGGAACGATGGGCATCAGCGTGTCTCCGTCATATCGTCATTGGATGTGGTGTCGGTCGCTCCTTCCCGTGTCGGCCGGAACGGCACGGAAAGCACGATGAGCAGTACGAGTCCGATACCTGCCACCATCAGCCAGATATCGGCCACGTTGCCCACGGACCATCCATAGTTGAGAAAATCGACCACTCTGCCGTCAAGGAATCCTGTGGCATACATGACACGGTCGATAAGATTGCCCACGGCTCCGCCGAACGCCAGTCCAAGGCATACCGCCCAACGCCAGTCCGTGGTAATGACACCGGCAACGAAGAGTGCGATCGACGCGACGATGGCCAACAGCGAGATCAACCACGTGGTGGAGGATCCCATGCCCAACGAGGCACCGGGGTTGTGTAGGAGACGCAACGACAGCAGCCCGGGAATCACACTGATATCGTGATCGGTGGTCAGCGAGGAAAGCGCCATGTTCTTGGTGATGCGATCCAGCACCAGTGCGACAAGGGCCACGCATGCGAAGACGGCCACGCACATACGCGGCCGTCTTGCGACAGTGTTCTCAGTCATACAGTCGGAATGATCAGCGGTTGCCACCGTTGAAGTCCTGCATGGACTGGTAGTTGTTCGTGTCCGAGATCTGCGTGGTCAGCTGGCCGAGGAACTCGGTCAGGCGGCTACGGTACTCGGCCTCGAACTGCTTGAGGCCTTCGATGTTGCCCTCGATGACCTTGGAGTCGGTGTACAGCTTGTCCTTGACCTGCTGGGCGTAGTCATCGGCGGCACTACGGGTGCGGTGATCGTACTCGTCAGCCACGTCGCGGATCTTCTTGGCCTCGGCCTCGGTGTCCTTGCGTACCTGGGCATCGTACTGCTCGGCGGCGGCACGGGTCTGCTTGCTGTAGGCGTCCGCCTCGGAGTGCGTCTTCTTGGAGTACTCGTCGGCCTGCTTGCGGGTCTTGGCGGAGTAGTCGTCAGCCTCGTTACGGGTCTTGGCCTGGTAGACATCGGCGTCGTTGCGGGTCTTCTTGCCGTAGGAGTCGGCCTCGGTATGCACACGCTGCGAGTAGGCGTCGGCATCCTGATGGATACGCTTGGAGTAGGCGTCGGCCTTCTGGATGACGTCCTCGTGCTTGGCCTGGCCATCGGCGATGAGCTGATCGCGCTGAGCCTTGCCCTTGTCCACATACTGATCGTGCAGCTGCATGGCCAGTGCCAGCATGGCGGTGGCGCGCTCGGGCTCGGTGGTGGCACCGGCACCGGCACCGGCGATCTTGCGCAGGCTACCGGTCTCGGTGGACGGCTCGACCTTGGCCAGCTGCTGACGCAGCTGCTCCTCACGGGCCTTGGATGCCTCCAGTTCGCGGTTCAGGGCGGCGATCTGATCGTTGCTCTGGCCGTTGGCGGTGTTCTGCGCCTGCTGGAGGGCGGCGATCTGCTGCTTGGCGGCCTGCAGCTGACCGTTCAGAGCCTGTAGCTGACCATTGGCGGCCTGCAGCTGGTTGGAGACCTCGGCGGTACGGCGACGCTCGGCATCAAGCTGGCTGGCGGCACCATCGCTCTTGGCCGACTGGGCGGTCAGCTGATCGATCTGGGCATTGAGCTGATCCACCTGGCTCTTCAGCTGGGCATTCTGGCTGGCCAGCGCCTGCACCTGCTCGGAATCATTCGCCTTCGCTTCCGGAGCCGTCTGCTGGGCCTGGACAAGCTGATCCTTCAGCTGGCTGTTCTCATTGGTCAGCTGGGAAATCTTCTCATTCAATGCGGCCACATCGGGACCCAGCGACTGGGTGGAACCAGACTGAGCGGCCTGACTGCCCAGCGCCTCCACCGTTTCGGTAACTTCATCGAGGAAGTCATCGACCTCGTCGATGTCGTAGCCTTCCTTGAAACGTACCGTCTGGAAAATATGGTTACGAATATCATTCGGTGTCAACAGGGCCATTGCAGATCCCAACCTCACTCTCAGCTCGTAGGGAGCTTATGAAATTACGTATCGGAACCATGCTAGCACGTAGCCCGTGACTGTCTAGGCGCTACGCCGACGACACGCAGTGTTCGGGGGTGTTCATCGGTGCCATATCGCATCGAATTCATTCGACAGGCGATTGAGGTATATTCCCCGCTCTGAATTCGCGTTAAATCCGCAGGTGCTAAATCAGCATTTGCAGCACGACCAGCGCGAAATACAGCACGATAAAACTCACATCAAGGTAGATCGCACCCAGCGGCAGTGGCTTGATATACCGCCGTAGCCATCTGAGTGGCGGCTCGGTGAGACGATATACCACATCGATCAGGGAATACACCACGCCCCGGGGATACCATCGGGGTGCCAATACACGTACCCAATCAAGAATCATCCGCACGAACAGTACGAATATATAGGCATTGATCAACAGACTCAGCAACAACCGCAACAGATAAATGAAAGTCATGCATTCACCGTATCAGGGAAGACTTTAACTCAGCTGATCGTTCGCTTAATGGGAACGATCAGCAATGGTCTTCGACAATAAAGCTCAGGCACCGAAAATATCGGAATTCGATGAGGACGGAGACTCCTCCACCTTGATATTCACCTGAGCGGGACTGAGCAGGAACACGCGAGGCGTCACACGTTCGATGGATCCTCGCACACCGAATACCACACCGGCGGAGAAATCCACGATGCGATATGCGGTGCTTTCCTCCACACCGGTGAGGTTGAGCACCACCGGCACACCATCGCGAATGGCGCGTCCCACCAGCTGGGCTTCCTCATAGGACTTCGGATGGATCGTGGTGATCCGATTGAGCTGTCCCTTGAACGGTGTGGTACGGGAACGGCTGGGGGCCGCCGCCGGTGTGGGCGTGGGAGCTGCGGCCGGCGTCACGCTGCGATCCGAATCGAACGACGGCGACTCGTCCGCGTCGGTGTCCTCGGGCACGACCTCGTCATCGTCGTCAACGACATCGGCCATGCCAAGATATGTCATCGCGTTCTTCATGAAACCGGCCATGATAACCCTCCAGTACTATCGATCAGCGCAGGAAGTCGGGAATGTCCAGATCGCCCAGTTCGGAGTCCGGGATCCTCGGGGTGCGCGGGACGGCGGCATGCTCGTTCGTGGCATCGTCATACGACGGAACGGCAGGCATGGACGTGGACGACGGCGTTGCCGTGGGGTTCACCGGCGCGGGATACTGAACCTGCGGCTGCGGCGTGGGGTTCACCGGAGCCACGGCCGGTGCCGCCGGCTGTGCGGCCGTCGGAGCGGTGGCCTGGGTTGCCGCCGGCTTGCTCGCCGGCTGGGACGAGGTGTCGTCGGTGGCGGGCTGCTGTGCGTACTGCACGGCACCGTTGGTCAGGTGCAGCTCGGGAAGCTGAGGAACCTTCACATCGGAACGATCGGCCGGACGGTAGCTTTCCACACCCTTCTTGGCGTCGAAGCCAGCCGCGATGACGGTGACACGCACCTCGTCGCCGTAGGAGTCGTCGAGGGCAAGACCCCAGATGATCTGGGCTTCGGGGTGAATGGCCTGACGCACCAGCTCGGCGGCCTCGTTCGCCTCCTGCAGGGTAAGGTCGGTCGGGCCTGCGATGTTGAGCAGGGCACCGTGGGCACCCTCGATGCTGGCCTCGAGCAGCGGGGAGCTGATGGCGATCTCCGCGGCCTGGCTGGCGCGGTCCTCTCCCCGGGCGGAGCCGATGCCGAACAGCGCGGTACCGGCATCCTTGAGGATCGCCGTGACATCGGAGAAGTCCACGTGGATGTAGGAGTTCATGGTGATCAGGTCGGTGATGCCCTGCACGCCGGCGAGTAGTGCCGAATCGGCGGTCTTGAAGGCATCGATCACGCTGACGGAACGATCGGACAGGTCAAGCAGACGATCGTTCGGGATGATGATCAGGGCATCGACCTCCTTGCGCAGGTTCTCGATGCCGGAGTCGGCCGACGCGGAACGACGCGGGCCTTCGAAGCTGAACGGACGAGTGACCACGGCGATGGTGAGCGCACCCTGCTGACGTGCGGCACGGGCCACGAGCGGGCTGGCACCGGTACCGGTGCCGCCACCCTCGCCACAGGTGACGAAGACCATATCGGCACCTTTGAGCGCCTCCTCGATGTCGGACTGGTGGTCCTGGGCGGCCTTGGCACCCTTCTCCGGGTCAGCACCGGCACCGAGACCACGGCTGGACGCATCGGAAAGGGAGATCTTGACATCGGCATCGGAGCGTAACAGATCCTTGGCATCCGTATTGATGGCAACGAACTCCACATTCTGCAGGCCCTCGGCGATCATGCGGTTCACCGCGTTGCCACCGGCCCCGCCCACACCAACAACCTTGATGAGGGTCTTATCGCTGAAGTTCTCAGCCTGGGCAATGTCGCTCACTGTATGCTCCTGTCACTCACGGTTATGTCTAACTCTATCGCAGTATTACCGTCTAAACGTGTTTATTTTATAGCGTGTACGCAGTTTTGATCAGTACGAGGCATCCAACGGGTCCGCACTGATCACATCCCGCCGCTGTTCCTCGGTCAGCTCCCGGGAATCCAGCCATCCGTAGGGAAGATGGACCTTTTTCGCATAGCGGACCCGGCCTCGAGGCTTACCTTCCGCGGACTCCGGGAACGGAATGCTCGGATCAAGCTCATCGATTCGCCGGCGAACATCCTCCAAGTTTTCACATTCCATGAATGCGCGGCGCGTACCGCCCCCCACCGGGAACCCTTTGAGGTACCAGGCCACATGCTTGCGCAGATCATGTACGGCCATGACCTCGTCGCCATCGTAGAACTCGGTAAGCAGCTGCACGTGACGCATCATCACCTGTCCCACTTCGCCCAAGGTGGGATTCACCCGTTCAGGGGAACCGGCGAATGCGTTCTTCAGGTCGGCGAACAGCCACGGACGCCCCTGGCACCCCCTGCCGATGGCCACGCCGGCGCATCCGGTCTGGCGGACCATGGCCAGCGCATCCTCGGCACTCCAGATATCACCGTTGCCGAATACGGGGATGTCCAGCTCATCCACCAGTTCGCCGATGCGACTCCAATCGGAGTGCCCGCCATAGTATTCCGCCGTGGTGCGCGCATGCAGCGTCACCGCGGCGCAGCCCTCCTCCTGGGCGATACGCCCGGCTTCAAGGAACGTCTCATGGTCGTGGTCGATACCCACGCGGATCTTCGCCGTCACCGGAATGTTCTCCGGAGCGCACACCCGCACCACGCGACGGATGATCTCCCGGAACAGCTCGGTCTTCCACGGCAGCGCCGAGCCGCCGCCCCGACGGGTCACCTTGGGCACCGGGCAACCGAAGTTCAGATCCACATGATCGGCCATATGCTCGTCCACCACGATGCGGGCGGCCATCTCCACGATCGCCGGACTCACACCATACAACTGCAGTGAGCGGATCCGCTCACTCGGCGCAAAGCGGCACAGTCGCAATGCCTTGGGATTCCGTGCCACCAATGCCCTGGCCGTGATCATCTCGGCCACATACAGGCCGTCGGGACCGTATTCCTCACACAGCACGCGGAACGGCCAGTTCGTCACCCCCGCCATAGGCGACAACACCACCGGCGTCGTCACATGAACGGGCCCGAGATCCACCGGTGGCATGGTCACGGATGGTGCGGACGATGGCATGATGCTGGCGTTTGATTCCATGGTTCCTTTTCTTGATGATCCCTTGATGATCCTGATGATCCCGCGACGGCCCCGACCGCCGAAGCGGCTCCGTCGGGAACTGCCGGTGAAACAAACTGGCGGGAAGCGTCTCAAGGCGCATCCCACCAGTCGAATGTCATAAATGTCATATCCATCGGATTTCATTCCAGACGTTCCAGATGTTTCGGCAGCGTAGCAACGAAATCAGACGGAATCAGGTCATGCCCGTGACCGTAACGACATCAGCCGGGCATGACGGCGTAAGCGATCAGTACAGACCGCCGGCCTCCTGAATACGAACGCTGTCCGGCCATGCCTCGCCGCCCATGGCGACGGGCTTGAGCGGCACATGCGTGCGGTGCTCGCCGATGCGGGCGGCCACGTAGTCGGCCACCTTGTCAAGGGCCACGCGCTCCTGGTTCATGGTGTCGCGGTCACGAATCGTCACGGCCTGATCGTCGAGGGTGTCGAAGTCGACCGTCACGCACAGCGGGGTGCCGATCTCGTCCTCACGACGGTAACGGCGGCCGATGGCACCGGACTCGTCGTAGTCGATCATCCATTCGTTCTGACGCAGATCGTTCGCCAGGTTCTGGGCCACGTTCTGCAGTTCGGGCTTCTTGCTGAGCGGCAGCACGGCGGCCTTGACCGGAGCCAGACGCGGGTCGAGACGCAGCACGGTGCGCTTGTCCACGCCGCCCTTGGTGTTCGGGGCCTCGTCCACATCGTAGGCGTCCACGAGGAAGCACATCAGGGAGCGGGTCAGACCGGCCGCAGGCTCGATCACGTACGGCACGTAGCGTTCGCCGGTGGCCTGGTTGAAGTAGCTGAGGTCCTCGCCGGAGTGCTTGGCGTGGGCGGAAAGATCGAAGTCGGTGCGGTTGGCCACGCCCTCGAGCTCGCCCCAGTCGGATCCCTGGAAGCCGAACTTGTATTCGATGTCCACGGTGCGCTTGGAGTAGTGGGCGAGCTTCTCCTTCGGATGCTCGTAGTGGCGCAGGTTCTCCGGCTTGACGCCGAGGTCGAGGTACCACTGGGTACGGGCGTCGATCCAGTACTGGTGCCAATCCTCATCGGTGCCGGGCTCCACGAAGAACTCCATCTCCATCTGCTCGAACTCACGGGTGCGGAAGATGAAGTTGCCGGGGGTGATCTCGTTGCGGAAGGACTTGCCCATATTGGCGATGCCGAACGGCGGCTTGGAACGCGAGGAGGTCATCACGTTCTTGAAGTCCACGAAGATGCCCTGCGCGGTCTCCGGACGCAGGTAGTGCAGGCTGTTCTCGTCCTCCACCGGGCCGAGATGGGTGCGCAGCATCATGTTGAAGTCGCGCGGTTCGGTCCACTTGCCACGGGTGCCGCAGTCGGGGCACACGATGTCGGCCATGCCGTTCTCCGGCAGCTGGTCATGGTGCTTCTCGGCGTAGGATTCCTGCAGCTTGTCGGCGCGGTTGCGCTTGTGGCAGTTCAGGCATTCGACCAGCGGGTCGTTGAACACGGCGACGTGACCGGAAGCGACCCACACCGGGGTGGGCAGGATGATGGACGTATCAACGCCCACGACGTCGGGACGGGTGACAACCATCGAACGCCACCACTCGCGCTTGATATTGTCCTTGAGCGCCACGCCGAGCGGGCCGTAATCCCATGCGGAACGGGTGCCGCCATAGATCTCACCGGCGGGGAATACGAAACCGCGACGCTTCGCGAGGGATACGACTTCATCAAGTTTGGACTGAGCCACAATGCACCTTCTGGTTTGAACGGTTTGGGGTCTTGTTTTGCGCCCCTGAGTCTATCCGTACGCGCTGACAGTCAACGCCAACGACGGAACGACCGGAACACACCGTCGAATCGCCGTGCACATAACGACGGTGCAACGACGATGCGACGCAAGTACAAGACGCACAATACGCGCATACTACTTGAAGTTGCCGGAGTTGTCCGAACGACGGCATAGCGTCAATGGCACAATGCAGGGGAACCCGTACGGCGTACGGCGCGATGGCTCGGCCAAGACTCGACGGTTTCGAGTCGCAACACCATCGGATCGACGCGTAACGGGTTGAGAAAGGCGCCGGCCTGACCCTTGGAACCTGTTGGTCAACACCATCGTAGGGAGGCATTCTTCATATGAGTTCCGATTCCGAAAACCTCGAATCCGGCAACCTCACCGTCGGTGATCCGCTGCGCGCCGAGATCGCGCAGGCCGTGGACGCCGTACGCGAGACCACGCCACTCGCCCAGTCGCTGACGAACTTCGTCACCATCAATTTCGTCGCCAACGCCCAGCTTGCCGTAGGGGGCACGGCGGCCATGCACTACAGCGGCGAAGAGGCCAGTGCCCTGGATTCCGCCGGAGCCTCCAAGGCCACCTACATCAATATGGGCACATTGCTCGCGGAATTCCGCAACGAGTATCCGGCCGCTGCGCGCGATGCCGTGGACCGCGGTCTGCCGTGGGTGCTTGATCCCGTGGGAGCAGGAGCGGGCGAGCTGCGCGGCGAGATTCTTCGCGCCTTTCGGAAGACCCCGCCCACGATCATCCGCTGCAACGCGTCCGAGGCGATTGCGCTGGCCGGGATCTGGGGGCTGGAGGGAGCCGATTCCAAATCACGCGCCGGTGTGGAGGCTCATGATGAGATCGATGCGGCAATTCCCGCGGCCCATGCCCTCGCTCGGTTCACCAAGGGTGTGGTGTCGGTATCGGGGGCCATGGATCTGGTCACCGACGGCGAGCGCGACTTCCGTCTGCCCGGCGGCAGCGTGTGGATGACGAAGATCACGGGCGCGGGCTGTTCGCTGGGCGGCGTCACGGCGACGTACGCCTGTGTGGCCCGCCCGCTGGTCGCCGCGCTGGCTGCGGCACTGCATTATAACCGTGCGGCGGATGCCGCCGAACGTGTGGCCGAGGGTCCTGGCTCGTTCCAAGTGGCGTTCCTCGATGCGCTGTGGAACACCACGTCCGATG
This sequence comes from Bifidobacterium tissieri, assembly GCF_002259645.1. Classification (GTDB taxonomy): domain Bacteria; phylum Actinomycetota; class Actinomycetes; order Actinomycetales; family Bifidobacteriaceae; genus Galliscardovia; species Galliscardovia tissieri. Next base: position 21,038 of record NZ_MWWV01000006.1, on the reverse strand, counting down.
AGATCGCCCAGTCGGCGATCTACGCCTGATTCCCTGATTCATTGTCGATTCATTGTTCATATTGCAAGGAGCGAATCATGACCAACCGTTTCCCGTACGCGTCGATGCGCGACATTCTCGATGTATCCGCCTATCTGGTGCTCGGCCCGGATGATACGCACGGCCGCCCGGTCACCGATGTGGTGGCACAGGCCCTGCGTGGCGGCGTAACCATCGTGCAGCTGCGCGCCAAGCACTCCGATGCCGGCGAGATCATCGCCATGGCCAGGGATATCGCGCAGGTGATCGCGGATGCCGGCAAAAGCGATACCGTGCCGCTGCTGATCGACGATCGTCTGGACGCGGTGCTCGCCGCCCGCGATATGGGCATCAAGGTGGACGGCGTGCACGTGGGCCAGACCGATGTTCCCGCCATCGCATGCCGCAGGCTGCTCGGCCCGGACGCGATCGTGGGTCTGTCGGCCAACACCACCGAATTGTTCGACATCATCGAGGAGCTGCCGGCCGGTGTGGTGGATTACATCGGCGCGGGCGCCGTGCATCCGACGACCACCAAGCCGGAGGCCACGCTGATCGAGAAGGCCGCGGATGATTCGGATTCGATTGCGGCGATCGGCCGCCTGTGCGCAATCAGCGATTATCCGGTGGTGGCCGGCGGCGGTGTGAAACTTGCCGATGTGGCACCGCTGGCCCGTGCGGGGGCCGCCGGCTGGTTCGTGGTGTCGGCAATCGCAGGCGCCGACGACCCACAAGCGGCGACCAGCGAACTGGTCAAGGCGTGGAAGGATGTGAAGGGGGATGCCGCGCACTCTCCGGCCCCGCATCCGCAGGGCGGGATCCTGACCGGTCCGGACTCCCCTGACTATGTCAATACGATGGCCCAGTTGACGATCTGGCCGACGGGCGTGGGCGAGGAGCTAAGCGAATATGTGGCGCAGGTGATCCGTGTGATCCGCGAATCCGGTCTGGACAACAGCACTCATGCCATGAGTACCGATATCGAGGGCGACTATGACGATGTGCTTGCCATGGTCAAGCGTGCCGCGTTCGTGCTGTATGACCATGGGTACCGTACCCAGGTGAGTCTGCAGATGGATATGCGGCCGGGATTCAGTGGGCAGATCCGTAAAAAAGTGGAGCTTGTGGACCATATTCTGGACGAAGAGCGGGATTAAGTCCATACCTCGCTACCGAACCCTCGTACGATGCGGTATAACGTAGTAATTATGACTACGATGAAGGAGATTGCCGAACGTACGGGGGTTTCGGTATCGACGGTCTCTTTGGTACTGAACGATCGCGATGCCGGAAGAGTCAAGCCTGAGATCGCGCAGCGGGTTCGCGCGGAAGCGAAGGCGTCGGGCTACAAGCCCAATCCTTTGGCGAGAAGCCTGAGGACCAGTAGGACGCGGATCATCGGATTCGTCAGTGACGAGATCGCCACCACACCGTATGCCGGACGGTTGATTCTTGGCGCGCAGGATGCCGCGCGCGCCATGGGATACATGCTGCTCACCGTCAATACGAACGGCGACAGCAAGCTTGAGGAGCGGGAAATCGCCACGCTTCTCCAGTACGGCGTGGACGGTTTCATGTACGCACGCATGTACGATCAGCACACGACGGTTCCGGAAAGCCTGCTGAAACTGCCCACCGTACTGCTGGACGGCATCGACGACACCGGTCGCGTGCCGTATATCGTGCCCGACGAGGAGTCCATCGGATATGACGCCACGCGGCATCTCATCGACGCAGGCTGCCGTCGTATCGCCTACATCGGCGCTTCGGATCGCGTGTACGTGGCCGATCTGGGACGTCGTGCCGGGTATCGTCGCGCGCTTGCGGAAGCCAACATCGACTATGACGAGGCGCTTGACATCGGCGTGACGTTCAACCGTCCGGCGCTCGACGCCGTGGATGCGATGTTCGATCGCGCCCATCCGGATGGCATCTTCTGCTTCAACGATGCCCGCGCCTGGTACGTCTATCAGTGTGCAGCCAAGCGGGGTCTTACCATCGGCCGGGACATCAGTGTGGTCGGCGTGGACAATCATCGCGTGTTCGCCGAAACGCTGGCACCGTTGCTGACCACTGTGGATCTCCCACATTATGAGATGGGATATTGGGGCACGCTCAAGCTGGTATCGATGATCGAGGGGCACGCCCCCAAGCCTGAAGCCATGACCCCCGCCGGCGGTCGTTCTCCCCTGCCGCCGTTGGACGCATCGCCCGCACAGATCCATTGCACGCTGATCAGCAAGGAATCCGTGGCGGCCAAGGGCTGAGCCTACCGACTGGGATTTCATCCAGTCGTCTATCCGCCGTGTTCATGACACAGTACGTTGTCGTCATGGACACGGCTGCTTCATAAACCACACATAATCGAACAATACTGAATAATCACTGGCCCTCTTGATGTCGTCCACTATAATCGTAAATCGTTTGACGATTGCAGAGAGAAAGGCATTCAACGATGAATGACATCAATCGCGAATTCGTATCCCATGACGAGGCGCTCGCCAGGGCCGAGGCCGGTGTGGCCAAGTTGGCCGCCACGCGCAACGACCGCTGGTACCCCAAGTTCCACATCGCCTCGAACGGCGGATGGATCAACGACCCCAACGGCCTGTGCTACTACCGGGGACGCTGGCACGTCTACTACCAGCTCCACCCCTACGGCACCCAGTGGGGGCCCATGCACTGGGGCCATGTCTCCAGCGACGACATGATCAGCTGGAAGCGCGAACCCATCACCTTCGCCCCCAGCCTCGAGGCCGACCGGGATGGTGTGTTCTCCGGTTCGGCCATCACCGGCGACGATGGTCGGCTTTGGGTGTTCTACACCGGCCACCGCTGGGCCAACGGCGTGGACGATGCGGATGAGAATCTTGAGGTGCAGTGCGCGGCGATGAGCGACGATGGCGTGCACTTTGAGAAGCTGGGCGTGATCATAGACAACCCCGAGGGGTTCCGTCACTTCCGCGACCCCAAGGTGTGGAAGCAGGACGGCATGTGGTACATGGTCTTCGGCATGAGCACCGCCGATCGGCGAGGAGAGGTGCTGCTCTATTCCTCCGAGAACATGCGCATCTGGCATTTCGAACAGGTGCTGTTCAGGCATCCGAACCCTGGTGTCTACATGCTCGAATGCCCTGACTTCTTCCCGCTCCGGGACAAGGAGGGCAACGAGTACTGGGTGCTGTGCTTCTCTGCCATGGGCGAGCGCCCGAACGGATTCGCCAACCGCAATCTGCATAACGCCGGATACGTGATCGGCACGTGGGAGCCCGGCGAGGAGTTCAAGCCGCGCACCGAGTTCCGCCTCTGGGATTGGGGGCACAACTACTATGCGCCGCAGTCCATGGTCACACCTGACGGCCGTCGTCTGCAGTATGCGTGGATGAGTCCGTTCGTACCACCAGTGCCCATGCAGGATGATGGATGGTGCGGGCAGCTCACGGTGCCGCGTGAGATCAGTCTGGATTCGTACTGCTGCATTCGTACCGAACCGGCCCGGGAACTGGAGTCACTGCGAGAGACCACGATGGAATACGATCCATTCATGCTTGGCGTCAATGAGAGCTTCCGTCTGCTTGATGACGTGGAGGCCGCCGAAATCGAGCTCGAAATGGACATGAGTCATTCCACAGCCGAACGTGCGGGCCTTAAACTGATGCTGACCGAGGACAATGCGCACACCTGCGTGTACTACGACGACCAGACCCATCGTGTGGTGCTTGATCGTCACGCCAACGCGCGGGGTGATCGCGGCTACCGTGCGGCACCGTTCACCAGTCATACGTTGAAGTTGCACGTGTTTGTGGACCGTTGTTCGATCGAGGTGTTCGTGAACGACGGCGAGCAGGTGATGAGCTCCTACAGCTTCCCGTCGGACGGTCCGCGAGCGTTGGAGATCACCGCGGAATCCGGCACGCTGTCCATTCCGTCGTTGCGTATCCACGAACTCAGGTCCATCGGATTGGAGGAATAGCCGAATACCGTCCTCCGCCTTTCGGCAGCCGATATCCCCAACCAATAGTCGACCGGTCCGGTACGTACCAAGCCGGACCGGTCTCCACGGCATCAATGACGATGCCGTCCGTAACGGGAAAGGTCGCACCACTCCGTACACGATTGCGCCTGTCTGCAATCGCATGCACCGAGCGTACGACACGCCGATCACATCAAACCCGTTCGATGAGTTTTCGTTGAAAACACAACCATGCAAACATTTGCAATACCAAAGCCGTTGCAACACATAGCGTCAATCGTTTGACGTAGATCGTTTGACGCATTAACATCGTTAATACGACCACAGCAATGAGGCACAGTCACAAACCGGAGCCTCGACGCAACGGTCACACAACGGATCCGCGAATCGCAAGGCAGCGATCCGCAAGGAAACGAGAGAAACGGAAAACGAAATGGCTAACAAAACCAAGGTGTGGCAGAACCCGTCGTATCTGCAGAGCTCCTTCGGCATCTTCCTCTTCTTCTGCTCCTGGGGCATCTGGTGGTCCTTCTTTCAGCGCTGGCTCATCTCCGGCGTCGGTCTGACCAACGCCGAGGTCGGCACCATCTACTCCATCAACTCGCTGGCGACGCTGATCATCATGTTCGTCTACGGCGCCATCCAGGACCAGCTCGGCATCAAGCGCAAGCTGGTGATCTTCGTCTCCCTGGTCGCCGCGCTCGTCGGCCCGTTCGTCCAGTTCATCTACGCCCCGATGATCCTCGCCGGCGGCACCACCCGCTACATCGGCTCGTTCATCGGTTCCATCGTGCTGTCCGCGGGCTTCATGGCCGGCTGCTCCTTGTTCGAGGCGGTCACCGAACGCTACTCCCGTAAGTTCGGCTTCGAATACGGACAGTCCCGCGCCTGGGGCTCCTTCGGCTACGCCATCGTCGCCCTGTGCGCCGGTTTCCTCTTCAACATCAACCCGCTCATCAACTTCTGGGTCGGTTCCGCCTTCGGCGTGTGCATGCTGCTCGTCTACGCCTTCTGGGTGCCGTCCGAGCAGAAGGACGAGCTGAAGAAGGAAGCCGATCCGAACGCCGCCCCCACCAACCCCTCCTTCGCGGAGATGGTGGCCGTGCTCAAGATGCCGACCCTGTGGGTGCTCATCGTCTTCATGCTGCTCACCAACACCTTCTACACCGTGTTCGACCAGCAGATGTTCCCGACCTACTACGCCAACCTCTTCCCCACCGAGGCCATCGGCAACGCCACCTACGGCACGCTCAACGGCTTCCAGGTGTTCCTCGAGTCCGCCATGATGGGCGTCGTGCCGATCATCATGAAGAAGATCGGCGTGCGCAACGCCCTGCTGCTCGGCGCCACCGTGATGTTCCTGCGCATCGGCCTGTGCGGCGTGTTCCACGATCCGATCACCGTTTCCATCGTGAAGCTGTTCCACTCCATCGAGGTGCCGCTGTTCTGCCTGCCGGCGTTCCGCTACTTCACCCTGCACTTCGATACCAAGCTCTCCGCCACGCTGTACATGGTCGGCTTCCAGATCGCCTCGCAGGTCGGTCAGGTCATCTTCTCCACCCCGCTGGGCGCCTTCCACGACAAGATGGCCCAGATGATGCCGAACGATGACATGGGCTCCCGAGTGACCTTCTGGGTCATCTCCGCCATCGTGCTCTGCGCGCTGATCTACGGCTTCTTCGTCATCAAGCGCGATGACCAGGAGGTCGGCGGCGACCCGTTCTACACCGACAAGCAGCTGCGCCAGATGGAGGCCGCCAAGGCTTCCGAGGCCGCTGAGGCCAAGCACTGATCCGCGTTGTCCGGCTCTCTTTCGTCAAGTACAAGGGAGCCGGACTCGTGCAATCACGCACACCATCCATCCTCGCAACCGCCATCCACACCAGAACCAGAAAGGAATTCAACGATGAGTGACTTCAAGCCCATCTACACCCCCATCAGGGACCACGACGAGGAACTCGCCAGGGCCGAGGCCGGTGTGGCCAAACTGGCCGCCACGCGTAACGACCGCTGGTACCCCAAGTTCCACATCGCCTCGAACGGCGGATGGATCAACGACCCCAACGGCCTGTGCTACTACCAGGGACGCTGGCACGTCTACTACCAGCTCCACCCCTACGGCACCCAGTGGGGGCCCATGCACTGGGGCCATGTCTCCAGCGACGACATGATCACCTGGAAGCGCGAACCCATCGCCTTCGCCCCCAGCCTCGAGCAGGAGAAGGACGGCGTGTTCTCCGGTTCCGCGGTGATCGCCGACGACGGCAAGCCGATGTTCTACTACACCGGTCACCGCTGGGCCAACGGCGTGGACGGCAGCGACGGCGAATGGCAGGTGCAAATGCTCGCCGAGCCGACGGACGACAGCCTCAACGTTCTGAAGAAGAAAGGCATGGTCGTCGATTGCCCGCGCGACAAGGTGAACTCGCACTTCCGCGATCCGAAGGTGTGGAAGACCGGCGGCGTGTGGTACATGACGTTCGGCGTGTCCTCCGCCGAGAAGCGCGGCCAGATGTGGCTGTACACCTCCGAGGACATGGTCGAGTGGACGTTCAAGACAGTGCTGTTCGAGCACCCGGATCCGGACGTGTTCATGCTCGAGTGCCCCGACTTCTTCCCCGTCACCGACAAGGACGGCAACGAGAAGTGGGTCATCGGCTTCTCCGCCATGGGATCGAAGCCGAGCGGCTTCATGAACCGCAACGCGAACAACGCCGGCTACATGATCGGCACGTGGGAGCCGGGTGGCCAGTTCACGCCGGAGACCGAATTCCGTCTGTGGGACTGCGGTCACAACTTCTACGCCCCGCAGTCGTTCAACACCGTCGCCGGCGACACCGATGACAACACCGACGGCCGTCAGATCATGTACGGCTGGTACAGCCCGTTCGTGCAGCCCATCCCGCTGGACGACGAGGGCTGGTGCGGCCAGCTGACCCTGCCTCGTGAGGTGTTCCTTGACGAGGATGGCGACATCCACACCGTGCCGGCGGCTGAAATGGCCGGTCTGCGCGAGGATTCCACCGATCTGGGCGTTGTGGAGGTCAAGTCCGGCACCGAAACCGTGGTGGCCGAGAACGCGGAGGCCATGGAGATCGAGATGACGATCGACCTGAAGAACACCACCGCCGATCGTGCCGGCATCAAGGTGCACGCCACCCCCGACGGCGCCTACACCTACGTGGCCTATGACGATCAGATCGGCGGCATCGTGCTCGACCGTCAGGCTAATGCCTTCGGCGACCGCGGCTACCGCGTGGCCCCGCTTACGGCGGACGAGCTGGCGGCCGACCAGCTCACGCTGCGCATCTACGTGGACCGTGGTTCCGTGGAGGTGTACGTGAACGACGGCCATCAGGCGATGAGCTCCTACAGCTATGCCGCCGACGGTCCGCGTGCGGTGAAGCTGGTCGCCGAATCCGGTGATCTCTCGGTCGCGTCCCTGACCCTGCACAATCTCAAGTCCATCGGTCTGGAGTAGTGGAAGTAGTGGAGTAACGGCGGACCGCTGATATTCCGATCGCGGATATCCGTCACCGTGAATATCAGTTACTCATCACCATGGCCTCGACGCATTCATGCGCCGAGGCCATGTCATTCACATGGAATTCCCGTACCGTAACTACGTACCTTATGTTTTTATGGACAAACGCTGCATAACCCCTATGAATCAGACGGCATGATCATCTGACAACGCAGCAACAGCCATTGTCATGAATAAAATGTCTGTTCCCGATACCCCCTAGTGATTAAGGGGTGGCTTACGCACGATAACCGTTGGAATTACGTAGTTTCCTTGGACCTTGTACCGCCCTTTCAACGACAGTAGGATAGGGGGTGGTTGTGGGATTTATCGGTGTGTTGTGTGACGGATAATACCGCGACGCCGCTCGCGAGGTTTGAGAGCGGCCACCCCATCCATAGAGATACTAAGGAAGTTCATCACCATGACACTCATGGGAACGAAGACGGGTCTGATCGGCAAGCTGGCCGCAGGCGCGCTTGCATTGGCAACTATCGTCGGCATGGCCGGCTTTGTGGGTCCGACCGCATCGGCGGTGGAGACCGACACCTACACCTTCGACCTGTCCAAAGTTCCGGTCGAAGCCCGTTCCGGTTTGAGCGGCAGCCTCGGCATCGTGGCCGTCAACGACCCCAAGGACACCCCGAAAGCCGTGAACCCGACCGACGACAACCAGCCGCACACTGTCGAAACCCAGTACGTAGGCGTCAAGCCCGGCAAGTACACCGTCACCTACGAGGCCCCTGAAAACAGCAATTACCGTATGGCCGCTCAGGGTGGTTTCTACGCTACGTCCGAAACCGACGAGGACGGCATTTTCCACGCCGGCCCCAATCACAACTACGAATCTTTCTCCATCTATGCCTCGTGGGCAAAGCCGATTGACAACAAGCCTCTCGACAAGAGCAAAGATGTGACGCTGAATGCCGGAGCATTTTTGACTGTCCTCGGCGGCCTGCCGAACGACACCCTCAAAGCCGGCACCCTCAAGCTGGTCCGCACCGATGGCGGCGACACGCCCAATCCCCCGGCTCCGACCAAGTCGCTGAACATCGTGGGCGCCGATAACAAGGCATTCGACAACAACGCCACCACGCTGAAGCTGAACGACGAGCTCAAGCTCAACGCCAAGGCCGAGAACCTCGCCAGCAAGGATCTCAAGTGGACCATCACATCCGAGGGAGCCGACAAGGTGCTCGAGGCCGTCGATCAGGGTGCCAACCCGACCGCCGACTATCAGGTGAAGGCGCTGAAGGCCGGCAAGGCCACTGTCACGGTGACCGCCGACGGACTTACCGCCACGCTGACCGTCACGGTCCCCGCCAACGAGGAGACCAAGCCGAACGAACCCAACAAGCCCGGCACCAATGACAACGGCAACAAGCCCAACAACGGCAACAACAACGGTGCCGTCAAGCCGAACGACACCAACACCAACACGCCGAACACGAACAAGCCTGCCGCCAGCACGCCGAACACGACCACCAAGGACGTGAAGAACAACGCTAAGCAGGACACGAAGAAGTCGCACCTCGCCACGACCGGCGTCAACATCGCCGTGGGCGTGGTCGTGATGCTCGCGCTGTTCGGTGCGGGTGCCGCTCTGGTGCTTCGCAAGCGGGCACAGCGCTGATCGAGCGATAACCCGATACAGCCGCTAGCTCGATAGCCCAGATAACCAAATGACTCCGGTGGGATGCATTCCCACCGGAGTCCTTTATTTGTTCCGCTGCTGCCGCTATCGTTGTTCCGCGACCGTTCCTGACATCAACGATGGCACCGACATCAACGCAAACCCAGCGCGGTACAGGAGCGCCGGATCGCGGACACGGTACGGTCGATGTCGTCATCGGACAACGGCCGCCGGAACGTCAACCGCAGCGCCGACTTGGCGATGGACGGCTCCAATCCCATGGCCAGCAGCGTCGGAGGAATTTCATGCCTTCCCACCGCGCATGCCGAACCGGACGAGCATTCGATGCCGCGCGTATCCAGATCCACCAGCAGGGCCTCCCCCGTCACTCCGGGGAAGATGAACGACGCGTGCCCGGGCAGGCGATTCCGCGGATCCCCCGTAAGACGGGCCTGCGGTACGGCGTCCAGCACCGCCTGAATCAGGCGGTCACGCGAGGCGACGAGTTCGGCAGCATGTTCGCGCATGAACGCGATCGACTCATCCAATGCGATCGCCAGTCCCACGGCCCCGGCCACGTTCTGCGTACCCGAGCGCAGTCCGCGTTCCTGCCCGCCGCCGCTGAGCAACGGCTCGATCGGGGTACTGCCACGCACCAGCAGAGCGCCAAGTCCCTTGGGGGTGCCGAACTTGTGTCCGGAAACACTGAGCGCATCCACACCCCATTCCCGCATGCGGATGGGCACCTGTCCTGCCGCCTGTACGGCATCCACATGCGCAGGCACCCCGGCCGCGTGGGCGATGCGCACCACGTCCTCGACCGGCTGGATGGTACCCACCTCGTTGTTGGCCAGCATGACCGACACCAGCGCCGTACGTTCGGAAGCGACATCCATTGCGCGTTTCAGGGCGTCCAGATCGATACGGGCCGCGTCATCCACGGGAACGCGGACCACGTCGAACCCGAAGAACCGTTCCAACCATGCCGCCGATTCGGCGACGGCCGGATGCTCCACCGCGGAGATCACGATACGCGGGCGGCGGCCCGATGCGGCGGACTCCGCATGCGACGTGCCAAGGAGGAGGTCAGACACCACCCCATCCCGCCGCATGCGTTCCATCCGGGCGAGCGCTATGCCCTTGACGGCCAGATTGTCCGATTCGGTGCCGCCGGACGTGAAGATCACATCATCCGGCCGCGCACCCAGATTCGCGGCGAACGACCGGCGTGCCGCATCCAACGCCTGTGCGGCGGTCTTTCCCGCCCGGTGCACGCTGGCCGGATTCGCGTACGCGTCGGTCATGAACGGCAGCATGGCGTCGATGACGTCACGGCTCACCGGCTCGGTGGATGCGGCGTCAAGATAGAGTTCGCCGTCGGTACGTCCATCGTCGTTGCGTTCGGATTCTGGCTCACTCATAGTCGAGTCCCAGATCGATGCTACGCACGCTGTGGGTGAGCGCACCCACCGAAATGATGTCCACGCCGGTGGCGGCCACGTCGGCCACGCGGTCGAGTGTCATGTTGCCGCTGGCCTCCACGATCGCCCGCCCGTCGATGCGCGCCACACCCGTGCGCGTGTCGTCGATCGAGAAATTGTCGAGCATGATCGTGTCCGCGCCGCCGTCGAGTGCCATCGGAATCTGATCGAGTCGATCGACCTCCACCTCGATGTGGGTGGTATGGCTCACGCGTTCACGGATATGCCGGATCGCACCGGCCAGGTCGATGCCCTGTTCGGCCAGCGTCGCCAGATGGTTGTCCTTGACCATCACGGCGTCGGACAACCCATATCGATGGTTGAACCCGCCGCCACAGACGACCGCGTATTTCTCGAACGGCCGCAGCAACGGCGTGGTTTTGCGGGTGTCGACGATGCGGGTGCGCGCGTACCGGCGAGGGCTCACGGCGTCGGGTCGGGCATTGCCTCGTGCGGCTTCGGCCACGAATGCGGACGTCATGGTGGCGATGCCGCTCATGCGCTGGGTCATGTTGAGCGCCACACGTTCGGCGGTGAGGATGTCACGCACCGGGCCGCTGACCTCGGCGAGACGCTGGCCAGCCTCGAACCGTTCGCCGTCCTTGATGGACGCGTCGACGCGGATGTTCGGGTTCTGGGTGACGAACGTGGCGGCGAATACGCCGATGCCGCTCATCACACCGGGTTCGCGTGCGGTCAGGGCGGCCATACCTACGGCGTCGACGGGAATGGTCGATTCGCAGGTGATATCGCCGGCGGGAGCGTCCTCGGCCAGAGCGGCCTCGATGGTGGTGCGGATGATGTGTTCGGTAAGCATGGGATTCCTGATTCCTGTGATGAGGATTGCGGATTGTGCCGATACCAGAGAGTTCCGATATCAGGCCTGTACCAGGGTGCGCTACGACTACCGCAGCACGTAGGCCGTGGACATGGCCCATTCGTCATGTGCATCCGGATAGTCGGTGCGGGCGTGGGCGCCACGGGATTCGGTGCGGGCCAGTGCGGCGTTCGCGGCCACATAGCCGACGGTGAGCATGTTGCGGTTTTCAAGCCGGATGACCGTATCGGTCGTATCGGCTGCATTGTTCTCATCGGTCGCAGCCGCCGTATCAGCCGTGTTCGCAGCGGTGTTCGCCACCGCAAGCGCATTACCGAGCCGCCCGATGGCGTCTCGTAGTCCTTGGTCGTCGCGTAGCACACCGACGTCCTGCCACATGGTTTGTTCGATGCGATCGCGATCCCAGAGCGATGCGGTCCGTGCCGGTTCCGACATTCGAGGCGTATCCAGCGGGATCGGATTGTTGTCGGTCAGTTGACCGGTCGCCGAGTTCGAGAATGGTACGGGATCCCATACGGTGCCGTCCGGGTCCGAAACCGCGGCGAGACCTGCGCGGCGACCGAACACCAGTCCTTCGAGCAGTGAGTTCGAGGCCAGACGGTTCGATCCCATCACGCCGGTGCGGGCGCATTCGCCGGCCGCATACAGGCCGGGGATGCTGGCACGACCGTTGAGATCGGTGCGGATGCCGCCCATGTAATAGTGCGCGGCCGGTGCCACGGGAATCGGCTCCCGGCTCCAGTCGAAGCCGAGAGAGCGCGTATAGGCGTCGATGGTGGGGAAACGATGCTTCAGGAACGCGGCGAGATCGGGGTTGTCCTTGCGCATCGGGGAGACGTCGAGCATGACCGGACGTCCCTGCTGACGTTGCATCACGCGGAAGTTCTCGCGGGCCACCACATCGCGTGGAGCGAGTTCGGCGCGCGGATCCACGGCGGTCATGTAGCGGTCGCCGTGCTCGTCGAGCAACACGGCCCCTTCGCCGCGCACCGCCTCGGATATGAGGAAGTGCTCGCCCACCGCAAGCGCCGTGGGGTGGAACTGGTAGAACTCGAGATCGGCGGTCTGGGCTCCGGCGCGCAGTGCCGCGGCGAGTCCGTCCGCGGTGGCCACCTGGGGGTTCGTGGTGTACGGGTACAGGCGTCCGGCACCGCCGGTGGCGAGGATCACACGGCTCGCGGCGAGGTCCGTCGTGGTCGGATCGCCGTTGGAGTCGTTGACCAGCAGACGCACACCGCTGATCGCACCGTCGCGCAACAGCAGGTCCTTGAGGAAGGCGTGCTCCATGACGTGGATGCGCGGGTTGGAACGCACCATGGCGGATACGTCGAGCTCGAGGATCTTTCCCGTGGCGTCGCCGCCGGCATGCACCACGCGGGCACGGGAGTGGGCCGCCTCCAGTCCGCGGAGCATGTGGCCTTCGGCATCGCGATCGAATCGCACGCCCGCCTTGGCGAATTCGCGGACACGATCGGCACCTTCGCGGGTGAGGATCTCCACGGCCTTCGGTTCGCACAGACCGTGTCCGGCGGCCATGGTGTCCTGGGCGTGCAGCTTCGGGTCGTCGTCGGGGAAGATGGCCGCGGCGATGCCTCCCTGCGCGTGGTAGGTGTTTGATTCCACGAGTTCGGTTTTGGTCACCAGGACCACATCATGACCGGTGCCGGCCACGGCGAGCGCGGCGGACAGTCCAGCCACGCCCGCGCCGATCACGACGATGTCGGCGCTGTTGGCGCTGTTGGCATTGTGAGGATTCACGGTTTCACTTCCCTTTGGCCCGCCATCGGCGGGTGCTTGCGACGGTCTGGAATGACGTCGCCTTGTTGCTTGCTGCTTGCTGCCAGTTGTCTGCTGCCAGCGGCATCTGTTTGCCGTCCGTGGATTCGCGGACACGGTTCACGGGCGGTTCACGGATGGACGCGCAGCATGCGCTCGAGCGCGACCTTGGCTTCGCGGGCGGTGTCGTCATCCACGGTGATGCGGTTGACGATGTTGCCTTGTTCGATGTTCTCCAGAGCCCAGGCGAGGTATGCGGGGTGGATGCGGTACATCGTGGAGCACGGGCAGACCACCGGGTCGAGGCAGAACACGGTCTTGTCCGGATACTGCGCGGCCAGTCGGTTCACAAGGTTGATCTCGGTGCCCACGGCGATGACGGATCCGGCGGGGGCGTTGGCGATCTCCTTGACGATGTAGGCGGTGGAGCCGGTGCCGTCGGCGGCGTCGACGACCTGCATGGAACATTCGGGGTGCACGATCACCTTCACGCCCGGGTACGCCTTGCGGGCGCGTTCGATCTGGTCCACGGTGAAGCGCTGGTGCACCGAGCAGAAGCCCTTCCACAGGATCATCTTGGCCTTGGCGTAGTCGGCGGGGTCGCTGGCGCCGCCCTGCGGCTTGTACGGGTCCCACAGCGGCATCTGGCTCAGCGGGATGCCCATGGCACGGGCGGTGTTGCGGCCGAGATGCTGGTCGGGGAAGAACAGGACGCGCTTGCCGCGGGCGAAGGCCCATTCGAGTACGGCTCGTGCGTTCGATGATGTGCAGACGATGCCGCCGTTGCGTCCGCAGAAGGCCTTGAGCGAGGCCGCGGAGTTCATGTAGGTCACGGGGATGATCTGCTGCAGTCCGTCGGCGTCCGGCTTGGTGCCGCAGATCTCGCCGAGCTGCTGCCAGCAGTCCTCCACCTGATCGATGTCGGCCATGTCGGCCATGGAACAGCCGGCGGACAGGTTCGGCAGGGTCACGCTCTGTTCGGGCTTGGACAGGATGTCGGCGGTTTCGGCCATGAAGTGGACGCCGCAGAAGACGATGTGTTCGGCATCCGGACACTGGGTGGCGTTCTTGGCCAGCTGGAAGGAGTCTCCCACGTAGTCGGCGTGCACGATGATCTCATCGCGCTGGTAGAAGTGGCCGAGGATCAGCAGCTTGGATCCGAGGCGCGCCTTGGCGTCGCGGATGCGCTGCTGCAGTTCATCGTCGGAGGCGTCGCGGTATTCCTCCGGCAGCGGCTGCTGACGGGGGGCGTTCCTCGGGATCATGTCGAGGGCGGATGCGCCGGGTCCGTAGGAGGGCCGTGTGGTGTCGAATGCCCATGGATCCTTGGTCAGTCCGGCGTCGCAGGTGCTGGTCGCGCCGAGTCGTTCGATGATGTCATTGACGGAAGCCACGCTCATGGTTGGCTCCTTCCTTATTCCTTCAGTCACGTCTGTGGTCGACGCGGGTCGTCGGACGTGTTCCAAGGCATGTCCGAATCATCGCCCGCGCGAAATCAGATAAGAGCATACCACATATAGTCACAATGACTATATGTGATGCGGCGCGTCACCCGACACGGCTTCTTCACCATTCGGATAAACGAAATCAACGTGAGTCGATTACTCTGAGTAACGCCTGTATCATCATCTCGAATAAGGAGTGCCATGAGTCTGTTGGACAGGTTATTCGGCAAAAAGCCCTCGGCGGAGCAGGAAGGGCTGGCCCACGGAATTCAAAACCCCATCGATGCATCCGTCACCGGCATCCAACGGGATGAAGCCTATGCCGACACCTCACTCATACCGCAACTGAGTGATTACGTGGCGCAGATGATCGTTTCCATGCTCAGACACTCAACCGACGCGCCCATGATCGAGCTCGACGCGTCCGATACGCCACCGAATGTCCTCGACACCAAGATCGGCGGCGAATTCTACGTTCCGTCGGGCATGCGCCCGCCGCGCAACCACGAGACCGGCAAGCCGCTGTATCTGCTCGCACAACTCAACTTCGACGAACTGCCCCACCTTCCGGATTTTCCCGAGCACGGGCTGCTTCAGTTCTTCATCGCCGGTGACGATCCGCTGTACGGCATGAACCTCGACCACCCGCAGTCGCAGAAGAAATGGCGGATCCGGTACATCCCCACCGTGCCGGACACCGTCCCGCCGACCCACGTGGCCCATCCATCCTGGAGGGCCGACACCGATCTGCCGCTGCCCGACAAGAACTACGCAATGAAACTGGTCCCGACGCTCACCGCGAAAGTGATCAACACGACGGATTATCGTTTCGACGGCGCGCTGCAACGCTGCCTCAGCACGATGAACGACCGAGATCGTGACTTCTATCGCACGCACGAGGGCGAGATCCTCGACACGATCAACGATATGCTCGCATACGGTGGTCATCAGATCGGCGGATATCCGTTGTTCACGCAATGGGATCCCCGTCCCAATGGCCCATGGCATGGTGCCGACACATTGCTGCTGCAGATCGATTCGATCGACGACGTGATGTTCGCCGACTCCGGTGTGGCGAACTTCTTCATTCGCCCTGATCAGCTTCGTCGTCTTGATTTCTCCCAGGTGCTCTTCCACTGGGACTGCATGTAGGCCCGAACAATCAAACTGGGTGGCCGACTCTCCTTTGAAATCCGGTCACCCAGTCTCGTTTCACGCCGACCCGGTCAGCGCGGACTGAGTCAGCGCTTCACGCCGCCGAAACGACGGTCACGGTGAATGTAGTGGTCGATCGAACGCCACAGCACCTCGCGGCCGCAGTCGGGGAACAGCTCGGGCACGAAATCAAGCTCGGCGTAGGCGGCCTCCCACGGCAGGAAATTACTCGTGCGCTGCTCGCCGGACGTGCGGATCACCAGATCGCAGTCGGGAATGTCGGGATTGTACAGATGCTGGGCGATCATCTTCTCCGTCACACGATCACCGGAAATACGACCATCACGCACCTCACGGGCAATGGCGGCGCAGGCATCGGCGATCTCGGCACGACCGCCGTAATTGATGCAGAACACCACATCGATGGTCTTGTTGTTCTTGGTGCGCTCCATGGCCACCTCAAGCTCGTCGATCACCGACTTCCACAGCTTCGGACGGCGACCGGACCAACGCACACGCACCCCCCAATCATCCATCTGCGCCACACGGCGGTGAATGATCTCACGGGAGAAACCCATCAGGAACCGCACCTCCTGCGGCGAGCGCTTCCAGTTCTCCGTGGAGAACGTGTACAGGCTCAGATAGCGCACACCGGCTTCGATGGCACCGGCGATGGTGTCGAAGACCACGGGTTCGGCGGCCTGATGCCCGTTGGTGCGGATCAGTCCGCGCTGCTGCGCCCAACGTCCATTGCCATCCATGATGACGCCGACGTGACGGGGGACCTTGTTCTTGGGAAAATCGGGGATGATCGAAGGATCGGAGAACGGTGCCGCGGGAATGGAGAGCGACGTGTAATCGACGTTTTCAAAAGCCATGATTACGAATGTAGCAAGCGAGCGGAACGAATCGGCCGTTCCAGATAGTATTCGGCCCATTTTTCCACCAGTTCCGCCACCTGATCATCGCCATCATGCGCGTCGACGGCATTGACGTCCGCGGACGCAGCGGATGAATCCGTTCGCGCATCGAGTGCATTCCAGTCGCCGGCGAGCAGCGCGCGCAGTCTCGTCACGCCCCTCTCCCCCACGCGGTACGCCTCGGGGGTGCGATCCATGGCGCACATCACCCCACCGGCGGGAATGGAGAACGCCACGGGACTGCGGTGCTCGCCGCACACCACGCATGCGTCGAGTCGCGGACGCCATCCGGCAAGCGCAAGCGCTCGCAGGACATAGGACTCGCTGATGTCGCGCGGACTGTGCAAATGCCGCGACAACGCCGATATGGCACCGACGGCTAAACGATACTGCTGCGGAGACGGCTCCTCGAGCGCACTGAAAATACGGTCGGCGGTTTCGACGATCACACTGGCATTGAGATAGGCGTCGTAGTCGCATACGATGCCGTCGGCGTACGCACCCAACGTGGACGCCTGCGAGACCACATCAAGCGACCGTCCCGTGGCGATGAGCAGCGAGGCGCGCATGAACGGTTCGAGTCGTGCGCCGAACCGTGACTTCAGCCGGCGCACCCCCTTGGCCACGGCCCGGATCTTGCCATGATCGCGGGTGAGGATCGTGATGATCCGGTCCGCTTCGCCGAGTTTCACGGTGCGCAGCACGAGTCCCTCGTCCTTATACAGTGGCATCAGCTCTCCCGTCCAGTAAACCTAGTAGACGAAAAATCTAGTAGACGAACAGTCCCCAGAAGGCGAACACGAGCAGCACGCAGAACATGGCGAGCGTGGTGGCGACGAACAGCGTCACGCCGAGTCTGGTGGAGGCGACGACCGGGCCGGTATGGACGCCGCGGATGCGCAGCACGGGTTTGCCGGTGAGTCGTTTGATCTCGAAGTCGGCACGCCATTCGTCGGGAGTCCGCAGCAGACCCTTTTGCGAGGCGGTCTCCAACAGCTGGCAGAACACGCGCGACCATGCCCAGACGACCAGTACGCAGACCACCTGAATCGCGTACCAGCTCCAGTAGATCATGCCTGGCGATTCGGGCGCGGCTCCCCAGATGAGCGTGACGACACGCCAGACGATCTGGCCGATGCCGGCGAAGAACAACAGCAGCGTCGCCAGTGTGGTGGCGGATATGGTGATGAGCACGCGCTGGTATCCGCGCACGAATCCGAGCGCCGGCCCCTGACCACGGATCATATAGCGGATTTTGCGTTCCAGAGCGATAAGCGCCAGCACGAACGCGATGAGCAACGTGACCACCGCGGCCACATGCACGCCCACGCCGTAGACGGTGAGTTTCGGATGCCCATACAGGTTGGTGGGCACGGCGATGGACTGATAGATGGTGGTTCCGGCGATGGACGCCGATGTCTCCTGAAGGCCGCGCGACGTGCCCACCGCCCAGTCGACCATGTCGCGTTCGTACCGATCCACCAGCGGAGTGCCCTCCTCCGCCTCGTCGCCGAGACGCATCACATGGTTGGCCACGGGATAGTTGCGAACGGTCACGTTCCAGTTGCCGCTCCGATGCGCCATGAGCTCGATGTCGCGCACACCGTCCACCTGGGCGGTCATCACATCCTTGGACCCGTAGGCCACGAATGTGGGGATGGCGTAGCCTTCGGCGATCATGGGATTGAAATCAAGATTCGTCAGGCCAAACTGCGCGGTATCGGCGCTGAACACACGCCTCACGATGGATTGATATCCCGGGTTGGCGCCCACGATGGCGAAATCCTGCGCCACGAAGAATCCCAGCGCATGACGAGGCGTCTGCACCATGGGCGACAGCAGGATCTGGAAGGCGATGTCGCCGTCGTCACGGACCAGATACGGCGATATCCACGTGCTTTCCGACGTGGCGTACAGGCCGACCTTGTGAGGATCGACCATGTCCATGGATCGCAGATAGTCCACCACCTGACCGTAGGCGTGCGCGGATCCCGGGTAGTCGCGGGTGATGTCGTTGGTGGACCAGACCGGCTTGTCCACGGTGGCGGTGACGAATCCGGCCGAGCTCAGATCCTCGGCCACGTCGCCGAACGAATTGTCGGCGGTGCCATAGCCGGCGCCATGCATGAACACCACGCCGGGCAGTTTGTTAGTGGCGTTGGTATTGTCTTCGTCCGTGCCGCCCGCGTTCTGCGGATAGCGGATCAGTACGTGGGCGCGCTGCGTCTCCCCCGTGGACGGCCGTTTGAGATCGATCCACGCGTCCTTTGTCGCCACCTTGTAGGTGTCCAGCGCCGGCAATGCTTCCCCGGGATTGTTGAACGTGACGGCGGTGTCGGATGCCAGCGTGTCGACGCTCTGATCGATGGGATTGTTGTTCCACGGCACGGTGGTGGCATGGGACACGAAGATCAGTATGCCCATCAGGATGATGAAGATGGGCACGCTGACCTTCATGCGTTTGACCCAGCCCCATTCACCGGGCTGCGGCACTCGTGTTTTCCGACGTTTCAGCACGACACGCATTCTATACGCCCAGTCCGAAGACGCATGTCGGAGGCATGGGCGCACGACGACACATGCAGCGCGCGCCTCCGATGACCGGAGGTCGGCACGTCTGGTTCTACTCTCTCGCACCCACCCCTCGAACAGGCATCTGTGCACGTTTTTGGAGGATTCGTCGCGTGTGTAGGGGCGTAATGGAAAGAACCCGCCTGCCAGCGGTTACAGATACGATTCCACTTTTTCGAGAAAGTGCTGCACATTCGTCGAATAGTTCGGATACGCAACGGCAAGCTGCTCAGCATCATGGGCATATGCCAATACGATATTGTCGTAACGACATCAATTGCAGGATATTCTCCTGTTCCAAGGGCATCGTTCATGGAACATTCCATGCCGTCATATTGTCGAAGCGCTTCGCTTAATTCACTCATAGGAAACGCATCGACATCAAGGTACTGGTTCTCTCGGGAAAACTTCATGAGGAACAATTCACCAGTGTTTTTTGGCACGTCCGCGCTGAAAACACTGTCAACAGACGCTTCTAGATCGGTCAGCAACCTGTCAGTACAGGAAAGCTCCTTGAGCTGACGAACCAACGATGCCTGATCACCCTCAAAATCCGGTATCTGCGGAGTGTGTTCCTCCAACGCGAACAGGCTGGAGACTATCTTGAAAAGTATTAGCCGTTCCTTATCAGCGCCTTGCGCCGCAGCACTTACCGTGGGACTTTTGTACTCGGTTCCGTAAATCTCCCCAACCGTCTCCACTGCCGTGGACCAATAATGCTGCAGTCTCGTACACGAATCTGCACTTCCACATGATACGAAGCGGAACCGGCTTCGGCCTTGCAGAGGAGATGCCGGGAACGATATCCACTACGTTGCGGATGAGCAATGTAATCCTTGTCGCCCGATCCATTCTTTAACGACAATCGCGAAATAAGCCAGTCGGCAGCTTCATTGACTTCTTCGTTCGTTTCCACGATCAGCCGGCATCCGCCAATATCGTCAAGCTCGCCGAGTTTGAAATGGGCATTCGGACGCTGAAGCTTACGAATGATGGAAATCATACGCTTCAGTCGGTAAGTCGCCACGGATTGCGGTATCCGCTTTGAACATTCCAACACCTGTTTGAAGCATTGCTGAGTCGGATCGATATGCTGGGCTCGCCACCGCTGAGCGATTTCTCTAGCCTGAACATACTCCGCACCGTCCTGCCCCTGATCGGCACGAAGGATCTTGCCAGCAGCATTGGCACGGCTTCGGCTGATGAAAGGCACGACGTTGTCTGAACTCATGTTCTACAATATAACCCCGGAAAGGAGGATAATCATGGCAGGAATCGTGGACGTAGCCGCCTACATTCTTAGCGAATATGGGCCGATGACCACTATGAAATCGAGGTGGTGACGTTTTCTTGGACTGTGATCCGGGAGGAGTCATCATGGCGAGGTATACGAGGGAGCAGCGTCGGCGTGCGGTGGAGTTGTATGTGAGGTATGAGTGCTGCGCGGCGGACGCGATCCGGGAGTTGGGGTATCCCAGTCGTGAGGCGTTGCGTATGTGGCATCGGGACTGGCTCGAGGAACAGAGGACGGGAATACCCTCGACGCGTGGCGAGCGGTATTCGCGCTACACGTTGGAGCAGAGGCGGGCCGCGGTGGACCATTACCTGACGCACGGGCGGCGAGCGAGCCGTACGATCCGCCAAATGGGGTATCCGAGCAAGACGCTGCTGGCCTCGTGGATTGACGAGCTCGCGCCCGGCGAAC
>NZ_MWWV01000005.1 GCF_002259645.1 Bifidobacterium tissieri | reverse complement strand
TGGCACCGCACCCTCAAGCAATGGCTCGCCGCCCGGCACCTCGCGCGCGGTCTCGACGAGCTCAACGCCCAGCTCGACGAGTTCCGCCGCGAGTACAACGAGGAACGCCCCCACCGGGCCCTGGGCCGCCGCACCCCCAAGGAGGCGTACGAGGCCAAGGGCAAGGCCGGCCCCGACCCCGAGATCGCCGCCCGCGAACAGGCCAGACGCGACGAGGAGGAACACCGCGAGGCCGAACGCGTGACGGCCCCGAGACGCAGGCCCGTCCCGGCCGCCGAACGCACGGAGCCCGAGCCCGTGGACGTGACCGTCCCGGCCCGCACGCACAAGACCGACCGACGCGGATGCGTCACCCAGCAGGGCGGCGTCGCTCCGCTGCGCCGCATCATCGTCAACATCGGCAGGGAGAACGCCGGCAGGACGGTGGAACTGGCCATCGACCACGGCATCGTCACCGTCACCGACACCGCCACCGGCGAGATCCTCGCCGACCAAAGACTCGACACCACACGCGAATACCAATACCGCAGGCCACCGGCGAACGACAACGATGCCCCAGGACAGCAGTAAAGCATGCCCCAGGACACCCCGTCAACCATGCCCCGAGACACCCGTCAACCATGCCCCGAGACAATACACCCACCAACACCACACCACACAACACCCCACAACACCCATACACCAACCTTTTCGCCGATCGATGTCGAGCATTTACCGCTCGTTCAGACAGCGCGAGTTCAGGCATGCTGTAGATCCGGTCTATTACCGAGAACCGGAAAACGACGATCTCCCACCGACAAGCTTGTCGGTGGGAGATCGTTCGAGATGAGCTGAGAGTCAGAAACGGAAAAGACCCCGCAACCTCGGATCAGGCGTGGAAGCTCTGATACACCTGGGACGCCCACGCCATGAACGGATCGTTGTCGCCGATCGGATCGTAGCTGACATCGGTGTGCAAACCATGGTTCTTCGGATCGTAGGTGATTCGGAGCTCGGTCGGGGCATCGATGCCGTACCGCGCGCAGACATTGCGGTAGTCATCCATCAGGGAGCGGCCGGAGGCGAAGAACCGGCTGCGGGGCTCCTGCGGCATGCTCTTCATCAGGTCGCCGGACGCCACCAGGGAATCACCGACGCGGAAGAAGCAGTCCCATGCCGACTGCCCTTTGTTCACCATGGCGTGAACGTATACTGACCGCACACGGCCGTCGGCCACAGCCGCTCCGTCGAGCAGGGACACCGCCAGATACGCCATCTGCATCTGCAGTCGGCTCGTCTCCTGTTCAAAGCCCTTCGAATCGGGAGTCGCCGTCGTCTGTACCGTATACGGCTGAGCGGGATTCGGCACGGGGCTCGTTTGCGCAGCGGCAGACGTGCCGGACGGAGACGTGTTTGACACCGGAATCGGCTGTACATATGACTGTGCAGACTGAGACGACTGCGCATTCTGGGCCGGGGCAGCCGCAGCACCGCCGTACTGCGCATTCGACATCGGCGACGCCTGCCCCGAACCGGACTGTTGTCCCAGTTCCTGCTGCTCCTCCTCGCGGGCCTTGCGCATGTTGTACAGCAGCTGCAGCACCCATACGACGGCCATAACTATGTCAATGACAATGCCCACCATCATGCTGCCGTATTCGCTGGCCGTCCAAAACGGCGCGATGATACCGACGATGATGCAGATCGGCAGCATCACCCATGTACGGCGGAGCTTGCCCTTGTAGTTCATACTCCAGTAGTTGAACGACCTGTCTTTTTTGCCCGCCATTGCGCACCATCCTGTGTTTAGGTTCAAGTA
Source organism: Bifidobacterium tissieri (assembly GCF_002259645.1). GTDB lineage: Bacteria > Actinomycetota > Actinomycetes > Actinomycetales > Bifidobacteriaceae > Galliscardovia > Galliscardovia tissieri. Next base: position 119,109 of record NZ_MWWV01000005.1, on the reverse strand, counting down.
TGTTCAGCGTACGACGCGAATAGGGGGATATCGTTGGAAACGACAGCCTGTTCATGTACTTTTCATCGTCCGGCCAGCTGTATGGAGGATTCACTGCGACAATTGCGTGATCACGGACCGCATCGAGCAGCGGTAAGCGACACAAGCGACACAGCGACGTATCCGGGCTATAGGCCAAATTGTGTGTCTGGCGGCTTGGCTGCTCGGTCCGGGTATGGAACCCGCCGATCCTGCTCGTATTGTGAAGCGCCGACACCGGCATGTATAGATCCTCGATCGTCACCACCGTAACCGGGAAATGCTTATCTGACGCACGCGTATGCCGGACAAGCACCGGGTGGAAGCTTCCGTGCCCATATGACTCATGCGTGTGACCGATGAGCACGGAGGACGGGGCACAATACTCATTGGACACACGCATACGGCAGACAGGCACCGGAGAGGATACTCCATGCTCGTTGGACGCACGCATGTGTCGAACAGGCATCGGGTTGATTATGGGGCGGGTGATTACTGGGTATCGGCCGCAATGCGCGTGGGACGGATGCCCGTTCGACCTCGAAAGCCGCACCGCCTACATTCAAGCCAGCGGCACACCAACCGAGACAAGGCCTTACGCCCCACAACGGACACACAATTTGGCCTATAACCCGCGGAAACGGCAAACGCAAGAAGCAGAAAACAGAAAAGGTCCGGAACCATATGGTCCCGGACCTTGATCGTGGAGCTAGGGGGATTCGAACCCCCGACCCCCTCCATGCCATGGAGATGCGCTACCAGCTGCGCCATAGCCCCGTATTGAGTTATGCATCGTCGCGATGGGAACCGCGGCTCGTGGGTGATGTAGGAATCGAACCTACGACCCCTTCCGTGTGAAGGAAGTGCGCTAGCCGCTGCGCCAATCACCCGAAGCGAGCGGACAACGGGACTCGAACCCGCGGTCTCGACCTTGGCAAGGTCGCGCTTTACCAACTAAGCTATGTCCGCATGTCGCCCTGAAAGGCAACAAAAAGAGAACTTACACCGACCTTGGTACAACCGTCTACGATGCACCACGTCTCGTTACAGTTTCTTCACAAAATACGGCAAAGCCGAGAATGAACAGATCTATCGCACAGCAAAGGAACGGCCGTACACTGGGTCGCAGGTCAGGAAACTCCTGTCCGTCAGCAATGACAACGTTTCATGTGAAACGCTGAACGTTATCATCGTCAATCCGCATTCCACGCAGAAGGAGCCATCATGTCCACTGCCGTACTGCTGTTCCACCCGAACTACGAAGCCTCGAAGATCAACCGTCGTCTGCTCGACGAGCTCGCCGCGCAGAATTCCGCCGGTGTGGACGTCCGCGACGAATACGCCCTGTACCCGGACTTCAAGATCGACGTTGACGCCGAGCACGCCTTCATCGAACAGCACGATCACATTGTGTTGCAGTTCCCGTTCTACTGGTACAGCTCCCCCGCACTGCTCAAGCAGTGGGAGGACGCCGTTCTTACGCCCGGTTGGGCCTACGCCGGTGGCAATGCGCTCGACGGCAAGACGCTGCAGCTGGCCGTGTCGACCGGCTCGCCGGCTTCGCGCTATCAGAAGGACGGAGAATACAAGCACACCATGGCCGAACTGCTCAGCCCGTTCGAGCTCATGGCGTTCCGCGTGGATCTGACGTGGCGCGACCCGTTCCTAGTGCAGAACACGTCCGGCATCACCGACGCCGAACTGGACCAGGCCGCGAAGGACTTCGTGGCGAACCTGACGAAGTAGGCGCCCCCCAATACGATTCCAATACGATCAGGGCAGACTGCAGTGTCGTTCGACATCGCAGTCTGCCCTGAATAACGCGCACCATGCATCAAGGTGATCGATACGACGAAGTCCTGTGGCGTCAGGCATGGGACTGGGACGATCCTGACTCCGGATGCTCCGGACGGTATTGCCGGACCAGACGGCACCCCGCTTCATACAGCCTGTCACGCAGACTCTGCGGCGAGAGAATCTGCACGTCACCGTTGGCGGAATACTGCAGAATCCACCACAGCATCGCCAGTTCAGGACAACGTACGACGACCCGGTACAGCGGATTGCCGTCGCCGTCGTTCTTCCCGGATTCGCTCACATCGGGGGCATCGAACCATTCGTATACCGTGCCGAGCATGCCACGACGAACGACCATTGTGATGGGCACTGCCGCACCGGTAACGAGATACGGCCGCTGACGCACGTATTCGACCGGGTCAAGCACGTCATTCGGATCCGACGGCTGATCATCGGCGCGCAATGACCCATCGGCACGCCATCGATCGAGCGTGTACGTTACGGGGACCTTGGCGGGGTCCAGCACGTACAGGTTGCGAATGCGCTCGGCGAGGAAGCAGATCAGATTCTCCTCATGCGGCTTGGTGGTGGGATAGTGCTTGTGGTGCAGGTAGCCGACGAGATAGTACCGGCCGGTGTTGTACACCAAACGATAGGGGTCGAGCGTGTACCAGCGGGCGTTGCCGTCCCGCCATCGGCGAGGCTCCAGCGCACCGCCAAGCGTGTAGTCGCAGTACTGGAAACGCACCGCCCGCCCATTCGGGAATCGTGGAGACGGCTCGTCCAGGGTGGCGACCCGCCCTTCGTGAATGGCACGGTCCACGCCTTCGATGGTGTGCAGGAAATCGTTGTTGTAATGCTCATACGCATCGATATGGCTGGCTTCGCGCGGCTGGCCCTCGCGGCCGCCCGACAGTGCTGCGATCTTGTTCTCGAGATCACCCAACGTGTCCTCGTTGAGTCGTGACAGCATGAGGCTGTCGGCAAGCAGCCGCATCTCCGAGGCGCTGAGATACGGTTCCATGTACCAGCCGGGCTTTGGATCGGAGCATCGCTTGCGCAGCTGAGGCATTTCCGATGCGTCGAGTCGATTCACCGTACGACCCAGCACAGGGTTGTCCTTCAGCCAGTAGAGCTGTTCGCGCACCGTACGGTTGGATGGCGCCTTGTAGTCGTCGTCGCCATGGGAACGGTGCTGTTCCTCGAGTCGTTCAATGATTTCGTTTGCGGTCAGACCATGGGAATCGTCGGTTTCCCGCCACAGCAGTTCGAAGATCTCGATGATCGCGTTCTTGGAGTACGTGCTTCCTTTTGCCGTCGCCATGGTTTCATGGTACGCCGCAATATGGCAGTTTTCTGCCGATAACGGTATTCCGGAGGACAATGGAATCATCAGGGCGAGCGGGCACCGACCATAGAGGGGTGAAATGAGGTACGGCACCGACGCCGCCCATTGGACAACGACAACGGAAACGACAACAGAGAAGGAGCGACGATGACGACGACTTGCACGACGACCACGACCACGACAATCACCATGGCGGAAGACCTGACTGACATGATGGAGGAGGACATGGCAGGAACCGTCACGACCGTTGATGCCGACACCGACACGGCCACAGGAACCGACACGGGTACCGTGCTGGATCTGCATACGGACGCAACGACCCCGCAGAACGATTTCGACGATCCCGACCTGCCGGATTTCTTCGATGGCGGTGGCAACGATACCACCTGTCAGTGGGAGGATGGCTTCTGCACCGAGTTCTGCGACGGGTACATTCTGGAGTACTGCAACGATCCGAACTGCAAGTACGATCACATGTCAAAGTACTGCCTGCGTCACTACGTCATCAGTCTTGGGCTGAAGCTCGATCATCTCAGGACCTGCCCTGCGATGAGGAAGGCGCATACGCCCGAGGAGATCAAGCAGGTGGCGCTCGAACATGCGGCCAGCTTCGGCAGGTTCGAGCAGGATGCCAAGAGTGAGGCGAACGCCGGTCACGATCACGATGACGCGCCCGGCCTTGATGAACTCGCCGACGACATGTCTGAGGCCGATCTGGACGCTGAGCTCAAGAAGATCGGCGGTCAGGTCTATCGCGGCAGTTATGACGATCTGCGTATGACGCCGAAAACCACCGCCGAGGATCTGCAGCAGTGGCTGGACGGACTGGAGCTTGGCCATAACGTGTTTCACGTGAAACACTTCACGTCGTTTGACGGATTCTCCATGGAGCTCATGGAGGTTCACTGGGACAAGGAGCACAGTGTGGAAGGACGGTTCAACTTCTACAATCCGGATGACGGTCCGGTGGCCTGGGACCCGGAATTCGCCCGAGGATTCGAGAAGCGCGGCTTCATGTCCCCCAAACTGTGGACGCTGTGGGACGGTGACACCGGCAATATCAAGTACCAGTACTCCACGGATTCGTATGGCGAAAGCGTGCTGACCAACCGCGGCCTGCTGACCGATGACCCGACGCAGGGCGTGCCCGGCGTCTTCGCGATCACGGAGGAGCGCACGGATACCGTATTGCCGGTGACCACCGGATCGTACATCCAGTACAAGGCCCTGTTCAACGGCGACGACACCGTGCTGTGGGCGTGCGACGACGCGGAATTCCGCAAGCGCATCCGCCCATATATCGAGTACTACGACGAGGATCGTCCGCTGGATATCCCGAAGGCCAAAGCCAAGGCCGCGGAACTGGAGCGGAAACTGCACCGCGTGATCGACGAGGGCGTACGCCCGGAAGAGGCCTAGCGCAACACCCCGTACACAGCATGACGATGGGTGTGGAATATCACTCGGGATATCCCACACCCATCGTCGGTCTGTGCAATGGAAGACGAAAGTCGAAAACAACACCCGAGACGAAGATCGCGGACTAACTCAGCGGCCGCGAATCAGATTGCGGTAGTCGACGGCGAGCGCCGGCGTGGGCGCGGCTGCTGGTTCGGGTTGCCGGACCGTGGTTTGCACTCGGGCTGGGCGTGTAGGCCACGGAGGCGGAGATGTGGCGCAGGGACAGTTCGCGTCCCTGCTGGGCGATGGTGCCGTGCCAGGTGGGCAGGAAATCGGCGTTGGGCTGCTGAATGATGGCGGACTGCTGAATGATAGCCATGATGATCCTTCCTATAATGAGCAAAGATGGGCAATGCTGCGTAATGTCGTCCTCGTCGTCATCGCGTCATCATTGGAGATATTCGTCGGCGATGATCGTCGAGTGATTTCATTACACCGGATCATTCATGGGATCGACTTGGGTGGAACTCAGGATGAGGCCACAGTCACCTTGGCGAACACGCATGATTGTCTGAATACACGCTGAGCACGCATCGTTCCGACGGATGATCAGTCAGGCATATTCGTTTGCCGACTCTATTGATCCATGCGATCGACCCATGCGATCATTGCGGCCAATTCAACTTGCCAAATTAATCCAACGGCCCGGCGATGACTGTGCAATTCCGCACTGAACAACTCGCGTTAGAGTAGAAATGTCGTGGCTGATACGACCACGATGTCATCCGCGGTATCGTCCGCCGATACGCGGAGCGAAACCGGCGTACGTGCCGGCGGCGGGCAGGTGCGCAGTGAACGGAAGTGACGATGGGGAACATCATTGATTACGTGCGCGATGAGACGCGTGGATTCGACGAACGTCCGTTCGGCGATGTGGATGCGCTGGTGCTCGCATCGGTCGTGTATCAGACGATGCCACCGTCCGTTCCGAGGCTCACCGATCAGCTCGCCCGACGACACTCATTCTGGCCCCGGCTGCAGGCGTGGGTGCAGGCGCTGTGGGATGCGCCGTTCGATGGTCCCACGCTCAGCGATGTGGCAACGGAGCTTACGCGCGCCGGCAGTGAATTCAATATTCGCGAGGGGCATACCGGGCTTGGCGATCCGAAATTCGACGAGCAGTTGTTCGAGGTGCTTGTCGACAGCCCGCGATTCGGCGGGATCCGTGTGAGCGCGTATGAGGAACGGTTCAGTGCGACCGAACAGACGCAGTTCGCCGCGGGAACGATGCTGCTGCCGGACCGGGACGGCACGCTTGTAGTGGCGTTCCGCGGCACGGACGACTCGTTTGCCGGATGGAAGGAAGACTTCAACATGTCGTTCCAGTATCCGGTGCCGGCGCAGGAATCCGCTGCGGAATACGTGGCCGCCGTCGCCGAATTATGGCCGCGCGGATTGAAAAGCCTGCTTGGACGAATGGCTCGCCCGGCGGACGGCAGTCATTATCCCGGCACGCATCCGCTGGTGTTGACCGGCCATTCCAAGGGCGGCAACGTGGCGGTGTATGCCGCCATGAACGCCAGCGAACGCATCCGCAAACGCATCACGCGCGCATATTCGCTCGACGGTCCCGGTTTCCCTGCCGACGTGGTGCACAGCGCCGCATACACGGCCGCGATGCCGAAGGTGGAGAAGATCGTGCCGGATTCGTCGATTGTCGGCATGATTCTGGAGACGCCCGAACCGTGCACGGTGGTGGTGTCGGATCAAAAGGGCATCATGCAGCATATGACGTATTCGTGGCAGCTCGACGATCATTGGGAGTTCGAGCGACTGCCGCATCTGTCGTCGAGCTCGCAGTATTTCAATACGCAGCTCAACGACTGGCTGGCCGGGCTGACCACGGAGCAGCGCGAGCATGCGGTGGATGCACTGTTCACGCTGCTCGGCGCAAGCGGTTCCGACAATCTGTCCGGCATGATGAAGACCATACCGCGCGCGATTCCGGACATCATCAACTCGTATGTGGGATTGTCGGATGAGGACAGGCGCAACCTACGGTACGTGTTCAACCTGCTGCTCAAGACGTCGTTGTCGCGCGGCAAGTAGATGCGGGGCGGGCGGCACTGTCAGACTCGCACTATCGCACCGTATTGTCGATACCGAGCCGCCCGCTACTGCACTGTGGTTACTGTATGGCTACTGCACTGTGGCTACTGCACTGTGGGAGCCGCCGACGGATCACTGGTCATATGATGCAACGGATCGGTGAAGCACTCCACATAGTCGCGGTAGGACGGCGTGGCCGGGTCCACGGCGTTCAGCAGCGACTTGCCGGAATCCTGATCCTTCGTGTATTCGTCGTAGGAAACGCTCGTGTCGATGAGCTTGTAGTCCTTGTAGCACTGGAAACGGTACGGTTCCAGATCGACGCCATCCGGGTTGCGCACGGCGTCGAGATACGTGGCGCGCAACGCGTTGTATCCGTTGGTATCCATGCATGCGGTGCTGATCGCGTTGTCCTCGGCGGGAGTGTTCTTCGACGCATCGGTGACAAGGCCACTGTCCAGTCCGAACCAGTAGTCCTTGCCCGCGGTCATATCATGCCCGGCGAAGCAGTCGACCGCACGCTGTTCGGCATCATTCATCTCGTCGGCGGTGATCGTTCCGTCGGCAGTGACGGAATCGACGTAGGTCTTGTCGATATTCGGCGTTGACGCCACCCGCTCCCCCAGCACCTGCCTGGCATGATCGCCCAGCGTGGCGTTCTGCGTGTATGCCGCGTATGCGGTCTGCACATCAGTGCCATTGATGTGCGACCACGCGACATTGGTGGATCGCGACGACGTGGTCGACGACGATGACGGTTCCGACGCCGACGGAGACGCCGAACCAGCACCGGAATCGCCACATCCGGTAAGTGGCATCATGAACGCGAGCGCGGCCGCAATCACGGCCATGGTCCGAATCGGGGATGGTGTTGAGCGTGTCATCATGAGCTCCTTTCCGATGGCTTCCTAGTTGACTCGCTACGTTTTGGTCGCTGCCCTGTTTCCATTTGCTATCGTCCTCGTACGAGACGCGGCAACGCGTCGACACGAATGGTCGCCGATATGGCCATTGTGCCCAGCATTGTGCCGCAGTAGGTGACGAGGATCATGCGGAGTCCCACATCAGCCCATACCGTCAGCGCATCCTGCACGCTTTCGGCGATTGGTGCCAATAGTACGGCGAATATTCCCGCGCAGATCATGGCTGCCGGCAACACCCATACCGCGGTTTCCACCGTCATCTGGACGACCACTTGCGGCCCTGATGCACCGAGATGGCGCAGCATGGCCAGTTCCAGCCGTCGTCGTGCCACGTAGGATGCGCCGACGGCGATGGCGAGGATGAACGCCGGTATCGTGGCGAATCGGGTGATCCGCTGTCGGTAGTCCGTTTCATTCGGCGGAACGCTGCCCAGCGTGGGGTTGACCGTCGTCACGCCTGGCACGGTACTACCGGACTGTGAAGAGGATTGCATGACGGTGGCGAGCAGGGCGTCGGATACCGCGTCCGTACGTGGCCACGCTCGAACCCAGCAGCTGTCGAATGCCCCTTGGACTTCGGTCTTTGGAATGGCCAGCAGGACCGTGGTGGCGTATTGGGGCAGTCGCCCATCGCTCGGCCAGTCGAAGGTTCCGGTGACCTTGGCTTGTTCGCCGCTTTTCAGGGTCATGGCATTTCCGGAGCGTATTCCCAGCTGGGCTGAGATCGTGCCGGATATGGCGAATCCTTCGTCGCCGTGAATACCGAATACCTGTTTCGCGCCGGGTGTGGTTTCGTATGCGGTATATGGCGAGCTGGGTAATGCCATGGGTGCGACCAGATCGGTGGAGCGCATGGCCGTGGATCCTTGCACGTTGGGAAGTTCGGCGAGATTCTCGCATGCACGCACATCCACGCCATTGGGAACACTGACCATGAGCAGATCGCCTCCGGCTTCACGATACGCCCATGCTCTGTCCGTCATTTGTCGGACCGTCAATGCGTCAACACCGCCGCACAGTAGCATCACGACGAGGATGACCATGCACCATAGCGCGGGGTTTCCCACGCCGGAGGCAAGATCCCGTGCCGCTTCCGCTCGTATCCATCTCCAGGATGGGTGCTTTCTCAGGCCTTTCATATGTTGTCCGCCCATCGTCCCAAATCGATGACGTCGTCGCATACGTCACGTAGTTCAAGATCGTGCGTGGCGACGGCTACGACACTGCCTTGCATCGCCAGGTGACGGATGCTGGCGATAACAGTGCGCGCGCTTGCCCGGTCGAGGGACGCGGTCGGCTCGTCCACCAGCATCAGGTCACGTGCCGTCGCCACGGCTCGTGCCAGCATGAGTCGTTGGGCTTCACCGCCGGAAAGTTGGCCATAGGGCTTGTCCGCAATGTCGGCAAGACCGAATTCCTGAAGGATGGACTCGGCACGAACCTGCGCACGGCGACGAGGGAAACCCCGAATCAACATGGGCAGCATGACATGATCGAGAACGGTTCTCCTGCTGACCCCGATCGGCAGCTGCGGAACCCAACCCAGATCTTTGATCTCATGACGAATCACTTCGCCCTCGGTCGGAGCGACCCAACCGGCGAGAATGGCCAGCAACGTACTTTTCCCCGAGCCCGATGGCCCGACGATCGCGGTGATGCGTCCGGACTTCAGGTCTGCATTGCCATGGCGGAACAGGAAATGTCCATTATCGTAGGCGTGGCCCAGATCACGCAGCTCCACGTGACTGGTCATGAGCATGCCTTGTCATTGGGATGAACGCTGACCCTCCCTGCGGGGATACCACCGTCCGCGGTTTGTACGTACGTTCTGCCGAGCATGGAACCAACCACGCGTATGGGCGTGGGACCCGATTCGGTTACCACACATGCCTGAGCGTGCTCACCACCCGTGGTGCCCACTGCGGAGGCCGGAACCACGCCGACGGTGACCGGATCCTTCAGTTTCCACTGTGCGTTCATTGTCCGGGTACCGCCACTACGCGTTTCCGAGGCAAGGAAGGTTCTGGTGCGAGAAAGGGCATCGAGATCTTCCACCGTACCGTCATCACTCACGCCAATGGTCGTATCGTCGATCTGGATCACACGTGTGCCGGATACCGCGTCCGTTGGCAGTTTCTGGACACGCGCCGATGTGGCTGTGGTCGGCAGTTCGGCAATCGCCGATCCCTGTCCCACGATCTGCCCTACAGGTGCCGGGCATCCGGAAACGACGACTCCATCACGGGCCAGCCATGTCACATCCGACATGGTGATCGTCGTGTAGCCGTCGCCGAGATCGATTCCCGCCTTGGCCGCGACGTTCACAAACGCCGTAACAGTCCGATCGGACACGATGTCGTCAGAGGGGACCTCTTCCCCCAACGCCCCCAACGCATCGTTCAAGGACTTGGCGTCAGTCCCCCGATCGCCGATATGCAGATCACGCCATAACGGCTCCGACGTGGACAGCATCAGTATTCCTCTGCCCTCAATCGACAATAGGGATTGCCCGGAATGCAAAGACTCCCCAGGCTTGCATGACGAGGTATTCACCATACCCGATCGCGGTGCGGCAACGGGGGACAATGCGACATCTTCCGCCTCGATCGTCACCGATCTGGCATCAGTCACATCCTGCCTCTCGATCGAGACCATAGCCGTGACGTTGCCGGAATCAATGACCTCCGGCGCATGAGGAGCAAAAACAATGGCCCCAACGCCTATACCCAGCAGCAAGGACGCGACACTGCCGATGACGACAACGGACCGGTTCACCTTCAGCAACGAAGCCCCCCGCTTTGTACCGCCGTCATTGTCATTGGCGTTCGCTCCACCATTCTTGCTCCGTGAACGGATATGCAGAATACTCATCACCACTCACCTGACCAGTCATTACTTGCTTTTCATGTGGTGAAGGGGGTCGGTAACGCACTCCATGAAATCATCATAACCAGGAGTAGAAGATGAACGAATGTAGCTTAATGGGCTCTTACCATTATCAAGCTCTTGCTTGAATTGCTCATAGGAATAATCCTGATCAATGAGTTTGTAATCCTTATAGCATTGGAAACGATAGGGATCAAGATCTATATTGTTAGGATTACGTACGGCATTAAGATACACAGATTTCAATGCCGCATATCCAGTATTATAAAGACATTCATCGTCGACTTTGTTGGTATCAGAATCGGAAAGAGCATTCTCATCGACAATGAATCCGGTATTTTTCCCAAACCAGAAGTTCTCATTGGGAACTAAACCATACTTCGAAAGACAATTAATCGCCCTACGCTCTGCCTCATTCATTTCCTCTGCAGTTATCTGACGGTCTTCAGTCACTCTATTCACAAAATCAGCGTCGACATTTACACCAGACAGTTCGTTATTCAACTGCGTCATATAGCTATCGTTTAATGCTGCCGTTTCCGTATATGCCATGTATTCTGTCTGCGCATCAGAACCTATAGGAGCACTAACAGATTCATGTCCCTCTCTTTTGTCAGCTCCCGCAACAGGACTTCCGCAACCAGCAAATGAAATAGAAAAAGATGCTATCGCCGCTAAGCATACAAATACACGCAAGACTTTCATCAGCACATCCCTCCCCTCACAAGATCACAAGGCAGCTGCAAGCGCCTTTATGATGTCATATAAACGCTTGCAGCCAAAATGCAGATCAACCGAAGTAGTTACCCCAATCGGTGATTGCGGGAACAAGATCCTCATCTACCCACGCACAGCTACCGCCGTTGCGGGGAACAGGATATCCACCGTTGCCGCTTATCATGGTGCACTCATGGTCGGAAGTCGTAACGGGCGTTACCCTACCCCCTACATATTTGTGCCCACCGATAGAGAACCAGTGCTGCAACCCCTGATCGCAGGTGTAGTTGATTGCGAAGCGGTGATCGCCCCACTGGGTGTCGTACTGGAAATAAGAGCAGTTAGCACGCAGACGCTCCTGAGCATTACGCTCCTCGACCTGCGCGTAAGAGACCGTTTCGTCCGCCATCGCCGACGGTGCAACACCGACAGTGATCGCCAAACCGGGGCTCATAGCTATCTCCTTTACCGCATCGGCAATAATCGTCTATGACTATTGTCCGAATTCGAAAACGAACATAGAAATTGTTACTTTTTCTTGCTATTTTTGTTTTCTTAGGATTGTGAAGGGCACCCATCCGCCTTTACGGATACTTTCAGCATACACCCATTTACAAAAGACACCAGCGTTTTTCGAAATCTTTTTTTAATTCATGCAGCTTTACATTTCACGTCACGATGATCAAAGTTAATCACAGCAAACCGCATATAATCCGCATTCCAGAAGACACAGTTTCATGGACCTGCGGCGTCCCGCGAACAGCACTGCCGCATCAACCGGTAATCAACCGGTAGTGATCAGTGATCAGTGCTGTTCGCGGCAGGTTTGGCCGAGGCGGCGGGAGAGGGTGATCGGATCGAGCAGGGCGTCGAGACGGTCGGCGGACAAATCGGCGCGCTCGGCAGCCACGTCACGCACGGTTCGGCCGGATTCCGACGCCTCCTTGGCAATATCGACCGCATGCTCGTAGCCGATGTCGGCATTCAGCGAGGCGGCGATGGACGGCGAGGATTCGGCATGACGACGGCCGACCTCGACGTTCACGGTAATACCCTCGACGCAACGGCGACGGAACGTGCCCATGGCACGGGTTAGCAGCGAAACGCCGTCGAGCAGCGAATGGATGATCACCGGATCGAAGGCGTTGAGCTGCAGCTGGCCCTCACCGGCCGCCCAGTTCACCGTGGTGTCCATGCCGAAGATCACGAAGCAGCACTGATCCACGCATTCGGGGATCACCGGATTCACCTTGCCCGGCATGATGCTTGATCCGGCCTGACGTGCCGGCACGGTCAGCTCGTTAAGTCCAGCGTGCGGACCGGAATTGAGCAGACGCAAGTCGTCGGCGGCCTTCTTCAGATGCACGGCGAGATTCTTCAGCACCGCACTCACCGACACATACACGCTCATATCGGTCATTGCAGCCACCGGATCGGGCGCGGCGGTGATCGGCAGACCCGTCACACGAGCCAGATGACGAGTGGCGGATTCGCGGAAGCGCAGATCGGCGCAAATACCCGTGCCGATGGCCGTGGCACCAAGATTCAGCACGGCAAGACGCGGAATCAGCGCCTCGATTGCGGCCACATCGGACTTGAGGAAGCTCGCGAACGCGTGGAACTCCTGACCGAACGTCATGGGCACGGCGTCCTGCAGTTGCGTGCGACCGATCGTCACGTCGTTGATATGACGGTCGGCGAGCGCATGGAACGCGCGCGACAGCTTCTTCGCGGATTGGGCGAGCGGCCCGAGCATGTCGATCAGTGCGATCTTGCTCGCCGCCGGATACGTGTCGTTCGTGGACTGTGATTTGTTGACGTCGTCGTTGGGATGAATGTACGAGTATTCACCGCGGTGATGGCCGGACAGCTCGAGCGCGCGATTGGCGATCACCTCGTTCATGTTCATGTTAAGCGAGGTTCCGGCCCCGCCCTGCATGACGTCGATGGGGAACTGGTCGAGGAAGCGGCCGTTCTCTATCTCCATGCATGCCTGACGGATCGCGCCGGCCTTCACGCCGGTCAGCAGACCGAGCTCCTCGTTGGCGGATGCGCACGCCTTCTTGACCGTGGCGTAGGCCTGGATGAGCTGCGGATGCTCGGAGTCGGGACGGCCGGATACCGGGAAGTTGCGGATGGCACGCTCGGTGTGAATACCCCAATAGGCGCGCTCGGGAACCTGAAGTTCGCCGATGCAGTCGTGTTCGGTACGGGTGGCTTCCTCGCGATGCGTGGTGTGCTTGCTGCCGGTTGCATGTCGTGCCATGAAAGTCCTCCATCCTTGACTGCGTGCAAAAGCATATCGTTTCCATCATGACGATTCCGGATACGAAACGCCATCTTTACCGCTCTTAGCGGATTCGTGGATTCGAACGGATTCACCATGTGAATTCGCGTGTACGTTCATGTGAATTCACACGAAACAGCAAACGACAAAGCCCCCGGGCTCCGGTGCAATGAATCCGGGACCCGGGGGCCGCGATCAGGCGAAATGGCCTGGACAGTCGAAAACAGTGAATCAGCCTTCGATGGCGATGGTGTGCTTCTGTTCAACGGCCGGCTGAGCCTCCTGCTTCGGCAGGGTCAGGGTCAGCGTGCCGTTCTCGAACTTGGCGTGGATGTCGGATTCCTTCATATCCTCACCCACGTAGAAGCTACGAGAGCAGGAGCCGTAGTAGCGTTCACGACGCAGCCACTTGCCTTCGTCGGCCTTCTGGGAGCCGGAGGCGCTGGTCTGGGTGTCGGATGCGTTGGCGGAAGCATGATCAGCGGTGGTGTTGGCGTTGGCATCGCTGGCGCAGTTGCAGGAATCGCAGTTGGAATCAGAGCTGTTGTGGGCGGACACGGTCAGGTAGCCGTCCTTGAGCTCGACGTTGATCTGGTCCTTGGCAAAGCCGGGCATGTCGATGTCCACCTTGTAGGAATCGCCCATGTCACGCACATCGGTGTTCATCATGTTCGTCGTCATCATGCCGTTCATGCCACTCATCGGGGCCATGTCGGAACCGGCCGGACGAGCGTTACGATCGCCGCGCCACGAAGCGAAGAACGGATCATCGAACAGATCGGAGAACATCATGTCATTCATCAGAGCCGGAAACATTGCCATAATCGGTACTCCTCAACTATGGAGGAAAAGCGGCTTTGGCTTCAGCCCTTGCGGACTGTTTTCGTGGGCCGCTTCCGGAACCCTTCCCGGGCTCCTACCTTTTGCCTTGCATCTTCTGGTATAGGCGTGTTGGCGTCCGATGCAAGCGATGTTTACTCACAGCAAAAAAACTTGAGTCATAGAGACTCAAGTTTTGGAGTGTGGACGCGGGTGCAGCAGGGACCAACGTCGCTGATCACAACGGCGATCACAACGGCGATCGAGGCCGCGCCCGCCCGTTCGACTACTCGACGAAGTGGGTGACGAAATTGCTGACGGTGGGTTCACGCTGCTCGGTGACGATGGCGGGATCGACCGGATGACCGAGCGTCATGGCGGACACAGGGACGTACCCCTCGTCCACGCCGAGTTCGGCGAACAGTTCCGGATGCGACTGCAGGGCCTTGATCACACCGAGGATGTAGCCGCTGCCCAGTCCCAGATCGGTGGCGGCGAGCGCCATGTTCTCGATGATGCCGGCCGCGTTGCAGTATGCGGTGCCGCGTTCGAGGCCGCTTTCCTCACCGGAGACGAGGATCAGCACGGGCGCCTTGTAGGTGGGGCCGGTGCCCATACGTCCGGCGTTGGGACCGGCGAGCGCGTCGATCTTGTCGATCACGGAGCGATCGGTGATGACGGAGAATTCGATGGCCTCGTAGTCGTGCATGCCGATCGGTGCGGCGTTGGCGGCTTCGAGAATGGTCTGGATCTGCTCGCTGGTCACCGGTTCGTCGGTGAATTCACGGCAGGTCTTGCGTGCGTGAATGGTCTGCATGATGTTCATCATTTGCCTCCTTGGACAGTGCTGCGACAACGTTGTCTTCGAGATCCATTGTAGGGCGGCGGGATCGTCAGAGAGCGAAATGGGTCCAGCGGCCGGCGCACATGGTGGCGGCGACGGGCATGGATCGCAGTTCCGCCGGGGAGGACATGGCCAGCGGATTCCTATCGAGCAGGACCAGATCGGCCGGCATACCGACATGCGGGGCCACGCCCTGGCCGAATGTGGACGAGGCCAGTGCGGTACGCAGGTCGAGACGCTGCTCGGGCTGGTAGGCGTCGCGATCATCGTCGGTGCGGTACACGGCTGCGGCCATGGCCACCCACGGGTCGAGTACGGCCACGGGCGCGTCGGAGCCGAATCGGAGCGGCACACCGGCGTTGTGCAGCGTGCGGTACGGGAAGGGGATGGCGTCCATGCCCGCCCAGTATCGGGATACGACATCACGATCGTCGACGGCATGCTGCGGCTGCACGCTGGCCGTCAGTCCCAGACCGGCGAATCGTGTGACGTCGTTCGGCTGCAGCTGCTGCGCGTGTTCGATGGCGCCGTGGGCGCCGGACTGGGCGAATGCGTCGAGCACCACGGCGTTGGCGGCGTCGCCGATCGCGTGACAGGCCACGTCGAATCCGTTGTCGCGGGCGACGGTCATATAGTGTTCGATCGCCTCGGGACTGTAGCTCAGCACGCCGCACGTTTCGGGCGTGATGTTCGAGTATGGCTGGCTGCAGTAGGCGGATCGTGTGTTCAGGGATCCGTCGGAGATGAGTTTCAACGTGGTGGCGTGGGCCAGACCGTGGCTGCCGGGGATCTCGTCGCCGCCACGCCACCCGTCGGCCACGGCCTGTTCGATACGTTCCGGATAGATGCCCGCGCGCACACGCAACCGGTCGAGCCCGGCGGCGAATCGTGCGGTCCACTGGCTGATCGTATCGGCCATTTCGTAGTCGCAGATGCCGACGACGCCCTTGCCTGCGGCGTCACGTTCGGCGGCGTCGATCATGCGCAGCTGTTCGCTGCCTGTCGCGTCGTCAAGACGGCAGTAGGCGTCGAACCATTCCAGTTCCCCGACCAGGCCGTTCGGTCCCACATGCACGCCAAGTCGACGCGCGGCGGCCGAATTCACCCATCCGCAGTGCATGTCGGCGCTGGACAGGGCCACGGGCTGGTCGCCGGACACCGCGTCGATGGCGGCAAGCGTCGGCTGTTCGGCATCCGACCACAATGAGTGGCGGAATCGCATACCCACGACGAAGGCGTTGGGGTCCAATCCTTCTGCGGATGTTCGCCGCGCATCGAGATAATCGCGCAGCATGGTCATCGCCTCGCTTGCGCTTGTGGCGGCGAGCAGATCAAGACGGCCGAACGTGGCCGCCCACTGCGTGAAATGCGTATGGCCGTCCCACAGTCCGGGAATGATCCAACGGCCGTCGGCGTCAACGGTGTCGATGGGCGTGGGGCCGATAGCGGTGTCGGTACTGGCAACGCCGGTGTCGCCATTGCCGACGTTGCCTGTGGACGAGTGATCATCCGATGGGGATACGGATGTGACGACGCCGTTCTCGACGGTCACGTCGACGAGACGATCGTTGTCGACAAGACGGGCGTTGACGATACGGACGGCGGTGGTTTCGGACTCGGTCATGCGACTCATCATGCCACCGCCGGCTACGAAGACGGCAGCCAAGGACCGATATGCAGAACGGCAGCAGATATCACATGTCAACGAATATCATCGAATATCATCGCGTATCTTCACGTGCCGCACAGATTCAACCCGTACGATGGGAACATTCCACCCGCATCCTTACAACCCTCATCCTTAGTGTGATCACACTAAGGAACCCACAGGGAAGGGCTGTGCGGATACGGAACCCACAACGGCCCGTAGAGCAGCCGCGCACGGCGAAACACCGGCAACACGACGGGCAACGACGGGCAGACACAGCAGACGAACACAGTGCATAGGAGGCAACGTGCAGGAACTGATCGATGATCCCCTGATCTGGCTGAAGGTGAACTCAGGAAAGATCTTCCTGCTCGTCGTGGTGCTGGTCATCGCGTTCGTGGCGGACAAGATCATTTCGAAGGCCATGCGCATCGCACTCGACAAAACCGAAATCCCCAGTGCGTCGATCTTCGTGAACATCGTGCGCGCGATCATCTGGGTGGTCGCCGCGAGCTTCGTATTGCAACCGGTGTTCGGCATCAACCCCACCACGCTGATGACCGCGCTTGGCGTTAGTGGTATCGCCCTCTCCTTCGGTCTCAAGGACACCATCTCCAACGTGATCGGCGGCTTCGGCCTTATGCTCAGCAAGGTGGTGAAGCCCGGCGATCTGGTCACCATCAACGGCATCACCGGACTTGTGGAGGACGTGACCTGGCGTCACACCGTGGTCAAGGAGCGTTCGGGCGACACCATGTGGATTCCGAATTCCGTGCTCAACACCGCCGCGCTGGAGAAGATGACCGAAGTCAGCGAGGGCATGACCACGATCGCGTTCACCGCCCGCGGCAAGGAGGGCGTGGACACCGACGCCATGGCCCGGCAGATCGTCGCAACGGTTCAGGCCGCCACCGATGACATTATGCTGCCCGACAACCCGCCGATCGTGAAGTTCAACGGATTCTCGCCGTACGGCATTGAGGGCAAGGTGCTGCTGTTCACCAAGCCCGGCGTGCTGCTGTCGACCATGCAGGATCGTGCGACGCGGGCGCTGGCCGGCGAGGGATTCCTGGTGCAGAACGCGGCGCTCGTCGAGGAGTGACGGCATGGGTATGATTCGCAGGGCGACGATCGCGGATATTCCGGATCTGGACCGGCTGCTGTTCCAGGTGGCGGCCGTGCATCACGAGGGACGCCCGGATCTGTTCAAACCGAACGCGAAGAAGTACACGGACGAGGAGCTGGCCGAGATCATCGCGGATGACGAACGACCGATTTTCATATATGACGATGACGGCACGAACGATAACGGCACGGACGACGACACAGACAACGACGATCGCGAATCCGATCGACCGCATCGCGTGCTCGGCTATGCGTTCTGCGTATTCCAGCGGCACGATGGCAGCCATGTGCTCACCGACATCACCACGTTGTACATCGACGATCTGTGCGTGGACGAGTCCGCGCGCGGCCGGCATGTGGGCACTGCGCTGTATCGGCATGTGCTTGATTTCGCGCGCGAACAGGGCTGCTACAACGTAACGCTCAACGTGTGGAGCTGCAATCCGAGCGCCATGGCGTTCTATGAGCACTGCGGGCTCGCGCCGCAGAAGGTGGGGATGGAGACGATTCTGTAATCCAACCCGTCGGGCCCGACCGTCGTTTGGCGGACCGAACGGATTGGAAGCCGAACGCACTTGGGCCCGACGGGATCACCAGACGCCGGCGATCAGCGTACCGCAGTCGGGACAATGTCCGGCATGATCACGATTAGCACGATCGTCATCATGGTCGACGCGGATGCGATTCTCCAGAATCCGATACCAGTCCCGACGCACGAGCGCTGCACGGCACGCGGGATTCGGGCAGAACGTGGTGTCGCCCTCGACGTCGTGCACATTGCCGGTGTAGACGTATCGCAGCCCCTCCCCCATCATCGCAATGCGGCGAGCGCGGGTCAGCGTCTCCGGCGGCGTCGGCGGCACGTCGAGCATGCGCCATGCCGGGTGGAATGCGGAGAAATGCAACGGCACATCCACACCGCAATGCTCGCGAATCCACGCGCATTCGGCGTGCAGCTGCGCATCGTCGTCATTGAGACCGGGGATGAGCAGCGTGGTCAGTTCCACCCACACGTGGCTGCCGGACGGGGTACGCGCCTCATTGACGGCGTAATCGATCGTGTCGAGCACGTCCTGCAGGTGCGTGCCGGTGACCTTGCGATAGAAATCCTCCGTAAAGCCTTTGAGGTCGATGTTCGCCGCATCCATCGCCCCGTAGAATTCCGGGCGGGCACAGGCGCTCATGTATCCGGCGGTCACGGCGATCGGATGGATGCCGAGTTCACGGCAGGCGCGGGCCGTGTCGATCGCGTATTCGGCGAACACGATCGGATCGTTGTACGTGAACGCCACGGATTCCACGCCATAGTCGTCGGCCACGTGGGCGATCCGGTCCGGCGACGCCTCCACACCCAGACGGTCCCAGTCGCGGGCCTTGGAGATATCCCAGTTCTGGCAGAAACGGCAGCCGGAATTGCAGCCGGCGGTGCCGAAACTCAGCACGCGCGAACCGGGCAGGAAGTGATTGAGCGGCTTTTTCTCCACCGGATCGATCGCGAAACCGGAACTGCGCCCATACGTATCGCAGACGATACGACCGCCGTGGTTCGATCGGACGAAACAGAAACCGCGCTGTCCGTCGGCGAGACAACAGCCGCGCGGGCACAGGTCGCATTGCACGCGGCCGTCGGGTAGCGGGTGCTGCCAGCGCGGTTGGGTATGCAGTGGCTGGGTTTGCGGCTGGTGCAAGATCCGACTCATGATCGTTCACTCCTTGTAGGCGGTCACCGCGTACCGGTGGCAACGTATGGCGGAGCCGTTCCAGACAGTGGTCGCGGGCAGTCCGGATTTCATCAGCAGATGAGAGACGAAGTCATGCGGGTCGGACAGGTCGTCCCACACCTGCGGCAGGAATGTGGCGCGGTGGCCATGACCGTCGTCGATGATCAGCCCATCCTCGCCCGGACGGAGTTCCGCTTCGAGTTCGTCACGACTGCTGGCCTGCATCGGTTCAGGTTTGCCGAGCACCGACACCTCCACGTCGAGCAGCGGATATTCGGATGCCGTGACCGGGCGGAATCGCGGATCCCGGCTGGCGGCGTCGATGGCGTGTTCGGCGATATCACGGCCGAGCGGACGGTACGCCTCCAACGTGCCGATGCAGCCGCGCAGATGGCCGCCCTCGGTGAGCGTGACGAAACTGGCACCGGGCTGACGCAGCCAGTCATATTCGTCGACGATGGTTTGCGGATCGACGTCGTCGGGGTCCTCGATGCCAAGATAGCGGCGCAGGGACAGCCGGGCGAGGTTGATGGCGATGCGGGCGCGGGCGGAGTCGGTCGTTGCCACGGAATCGGTCGTTGCAGCGGACTTGTCAGACTCTGCCGTGGCGGATTCCGCGGACTCATCCGAATCATCCGATGTGATCGGCCATGCCGCAAACGACGCGTATCCGACCACGGGTTCATCCGGATTGAGCGGCACCGGACGGTGGGCGAGCACGTCACCGTGCGCACGACGAGACGGATCGAGCAGTGACCGGGACAGGGCGACCTCGCCATCGTCGCCGGACGTGGAGCATCCCAGAAATCGCAGATCAAGCGGATTCGTATGCGATTCGCGACGGCACACGTCGAGCAGGCCATTGACCGGATAGGCACCGCACGCAAAGTTCGGATGAATCGGACCGTCGAGGTTGACGATGCGTTCGATCGTGCGATCGTCGAGTGCGCGGGCCATTTCGTTGGGATGATAATGCGATAGATCGGAACTGATCACGATCACCGTCTCCGGACCTCCCCACAGGGCGCGGATCACATCACCGACTTCGGCGGGACTCGCATCGCCGGCGTTGAGCGGCACGATCTGCAGATCGGGGCCAAGCACGGTCTGTAGGAACGGGATCTGCACCTCCACCGCATGTTCGCGGGCGTGGGTTGGGTCGTTGATCAGCATCGCGGGAGCGGGCGCATCGTCGGACGCGCGCATGCCGTT
Source organism: Bifidobacterium tissieri (assembly GCF_002259645.1). Taxonomy (GTDB): domain Bacteria; phylum Actinomycetota; class Actinomycetes; order Actinomycetales; family Bifidobacteriaceae; genus Galliscardovia; species Galliscardovia tissieri. Next base: position 98,254 of record NZ_MWWV01000005.1, on the reverse strand, counting down.
ACGCCACGTGGCCGGATCGGCGTCGGCGGTCGACAGACCGAACGCCTGCGCCTCGCCGGCGATGTCGACCGGCACATCACCCAGCGGCGTGGCGAACGCCGTGGCGCGACACATCGCGACGCCTCTTACCGCGACGCGATGCGTGGGGCCGATGATCACGGCCCGGCGGATCGTGCCGCGACCGCGTTCCAGCAGCGCGTAGGCAAGCGCGGCCGCGGTTCCGGAATACACGTATCCGGCGTGCGGCACGATCACGGCCTTGGGCGCGCCCTGCGGCAGCGCGTGTGCGGGGAGTTCGTTGAGCAGTCCGCGGGCGTAATCAAGTTGATGATCGATCATCGTACGGAGTTCACGTGGATTGGCGGGGTAGAACGCGCCGGCCACTGCCGCGTGACGAATGTTTTCAGTGAGTTTCATCGCAATCACCGCCTCACTACGTCATCGTAGTCCGTGGTCGGGCGGGGTGGAGCGGTCTGGTGGTCAACACGGTCTGGTGGTCAACACAAACAACTATCGGCCCCTCTCAATGACACTTGATGGAGGTCAGTGGGAGGAGCCGATGGGCACTGGATCAGACCGGATCGTGCGGATCAGGCCTGATCATGTGAATCAGCGGAGGATGCCCTCGATGAGTTCGGTGATGAGAGCGGAGTAGCCGACGCCGGTGGCTTCCCACGCCTTGGGGTACATGGAGATGGAGGTGAAGCCGGGCATGGTGTTGATCTCGTTGACCATCACGCCACCGTCGGGCGTCACGAACGAATCCACACGGCTCAGACCCATGCCATCCACGGCGACGAATGCCTTGGCGGCGGTCTGGCGCACGCGCTCAAGCGTTTCGGCGGGCAGGTTGGCGGGCACTTCCACGTGGGAGGCGCTGGAGTCCATGTACTTGCTGTCGAAGTCGTAGAAGGAGTCCTCGTCGGTGGCGCGGGAGTCGAGCACGATCTCGCCGGGCCAGCTCACGCGCGGCTGTTCGCCGGCCTTGGGGGCCAGCACGGCGCATTCGATCTCGCGGCCGTTGATGCCCTGCTCGATCAGCACACGCCAATCATGCTTGGACGCCTCGAACACGGCGGCGGCAAGCTCGTCGGCGTTGTTTTCGGTCTCCACCTTGGTCACGCCGAAGCTGGAGCCGGCGCGGGACGGCTTGACGAACAGCGGGTATTCCAGACCGGCGGCCTGCACCTGAGCAAGGATGTCGGCACCGTTCGCGGCGAACTTGGAATCCTTGTCGTAGGAGCGGGCGTCGAGCGTGATGCCGGGGGCCACAGGAATGCCGGCCGCGGCGAGCAGCACCTTGGTGTAGTGCTTGTCCATGCAGGCGGCGGACGCGAGCACACCGCAACCCACGTACGGCACGTTCATCATCTCGAGCAGGCCCTGCACGGTGCCGTCCTCACCGAACGGGCCATGCAGCACGGGAAACACGGCGTCCACGTGGCCGAAGGATTCGAGGGAATCGCCGTTCTTGGCGAAGAAGCCGTCCTGCCCGAGGGCGATATCGAGCACCACTTCGCGGGAGCCCTCCACGGCCTTGACCTCGGGCAGCGTGCCGTTGTCGAGGTTCCAACCGCGCGGGTCCTCACCGTCGACGATCCAGGAGCCGTTCTTGGTGATACCCACCGGAATCGGCTCGAAACGCTCGGTGTCGATCGCGTTGAGCACGCTCGCCACGGAAATGCAGGAGATCGGGTGCTCGTCAGCCTTGCCGCCGTACAGCACCACGATGCGCTTCTTGGTCATAATCCTTGTGTCCTCCGAAATTCAGCCGTCGTTAACGCAAAACGCAATAACGGTAGATAGCGTACTCCGCGGCGGAGTCTTCATTCGTCGATGATTGTGTTGGTGATCATTCCGCGGTGATCAGGCGACTACTCAGCGGTGATTTCGGTGCCGAACAGTTCCGCGAGCATCTGCGCGCAGGAGATGCCGTCTTCGAGCACGTGGGACATGGCGGCGGCGAGCGGGGTGGGCACGCCGTAGCGATCGCCCAGCTCGACCACGACCGCGGTGGTAGGCACGCCCTCGGCAACGCCATCACTGGCCGCGGTGGCTTCCTCGACGGTCAGGCCCTTGCCCAGGTTGGAGCCGAACGTGTAGTTGCGCGATAGCGGCGATCCGCAGGTGGCGATGAGGTCGCCCACGCCGGCGAGACCGGAGAAGGTCTTCGGGTCGGCGCCACACGCCTTGCCGAGTGCGGTGAGTTCGGCCAGGCCGCGGGTTTCGATCATGGCGGCGGTGTTCTCGCCGTAGCCGGCGCCACGGGCCATGCCCACGGCGAGCGCGACTACGTTCTTCAGGGAGCCGCAGAGTTCGAGACCGATGACGTCGGTTGAGGTGAACGGGTGGAAGTAATGGGTGGAGCACGCCTGGGCCACGCGGGCGGCGGCATACGGGTTTGCGGAGGCGATCACGGTGGCACTGGGCTCGCGGGCGGCGATCTCCTTGCTCAGGTTCGGGCCGGAGATGGCAACGAAGCGGTTTTCGGGCAGCCCGAGGGTTTCGCGCACGACCTCGTCCATGCGCTTGCCGGAGCCGCGCTCGATGCCCTTCATCAGTGAGACGACGAGTGCGTCATGCGGGATGAGTCCCTGGAATTCGGTGAGCGCCTTGCGGGCGGCCTGTGCGGCGATGGCCACGACGATGATCTCCGCGTGCGCCACTGCTTCCGCGCGGTCACCGGTGGCGGTGATGCTGTCGGAGAGACGGTCGACGCTGGGCAGACGGTACGAGTTGCGATGGTTGTCGCGGATGTCGGCGACGATCTCGGGCTCGATGGCCCACATCGTCACGGTGTTGCCCGCATCGGCGAGCACCTGGCCGAAGGTGGTGCCCCATGCGCCCGAACCCAGTACCGTTACGTTGGTCATACTGCCTGCTCCTTATGTTGTTGCTTCCTGCATTGTTGCACGGTGTTCTACATGCTCTGCATGTTCTGCAATGGTCCGGCTCCCACGCCGTCCACGCACTCAGACCAGTGTAGTAACCCACGCCGAAGACGAAAAATGGGAAGGGGCAAACCGTGGAGAATGAACTGTGCCATGGGCATCTTCGACAGGTACACCAAGGAGACTTGCCGATGGCGACGCTTCCATAGCGCGCAGTCCGGCATCCGATGCTTGTTCGTCGCATGCATGCGTCCAATAAGCATCAAAGCCCGCCCTCAGTGCTCGATTGACACATACATGCTCCCAATAAGCACGGAGCGTCTCCCCCAGTACTTGTTTGCCATATGCGTGCGTCCGATAGGCATCGAAGCTCGCCCTCCATGCTTGATTGACGCGCGCGTGCGTCAAATAAGCATCGAAGACTTCCTCCGGTGCTTCTTTGACGTACGCATACGGGGTTATAGGGTTATAGGCCAATAGCCGGTCTGCGCGATGGACTGGATGGTAGGGAAAACGAAAAAAGCCTCGGAACCGATCCGAGGCTTGCTGGCTCCTGCGGCTGGGCTTGAACCAGCGACCGTCCGATTAACAGTCGGATGCTCTGCCAACTGAGCTACGCAGGAATATCTGTCAGAAAAAACCTCATCCGAAGATGAGGTTCAATCCGTGCCCCCTCAGGGATTCGAACCCTGGACACGCGGATTAAGAGTCCGCTGCTCTAACCAGCTGAGCTAAAGGGGCGTTGCTGTTGTTGTCTGTGTTCCTTGCAACGAGTGATAAATATACTCGGATTCAGAAACGATGCAAGTCACGGCGTGTCGCAAGCAATTGCAACGGTTTTGAAGAAGTGGATCTTACGACGGAAAGTCAGTAGAGCGGCGGTTTCGCCGAAATTTTGGGGGCCAGGGAGACGATCATCGGCGTGTCACATGGGCGTCATGACCGACATTGGGTAAACCCGGACATGGGTCTGGGTCAGAACGGACAACGATCTGGGTAAACCCGGACGATAACTCTGGGTCAAACCCGTACATATAAACGACTCTGGGTATTTCCGTATCACGAGAACCCCAAACAGCAGGCCCTCATAACACGGAAATACCCAGAACCAATATCAAACGTATGGAAATACCCAGAACCCCGAGCCCGGAACCGATTGAGACGGACCACCCGAGGGGCCGGAATGGTCACCGGACCCAGAACCGATTGAGTCAGATCAGACGATCTTGGGCATGGGGGTGGTGAGGGACTTGGTGAGGTTCACCTGCACCACGCCGGAACCGGCACGCACCTCCACCTTCTTCAGAGTCACGGTGCGCTCCTCGGCGGGGGCGGTGTCGTCGTCGGTCATGGTGGCCGGGGACTTCACGGCGCACACGGCGAAGTCGTTGAGATCACGACCCACACCGGCGACGAGCTCGCGGGCCTCGGCCAGCGACTCCTCGAATCCGGGCTTGAACACCACGCGCTCGGCAGGCACGCCGTAGGCGTTCGCGGCGATCCAACGCACGGTGTCGACCACGTCCTCGCCCTTGTGGCTGGCCTGCGCACCCGGCACACCGGCGGAATCAAGCGCGGTGACGAAGTCATCAAGCTGCTCGGTCAGGCCATCGCCGCCATCACGGAACAGGTTGCCAATGATCGGCGTACGGAAGCCCAGCTCGGCGGCGGTCTCGCGCAGCGCCGGAATCTGATCGTCCTCGCCCTCCCACAGGTTGATCAGCGGGAACGTAGGGATGCCAAGCTTCTCCAGACGGTTCACATGGAACGGGTAGCGCCACTGGCGATCGGGATCATCGCGCCAAGTGGTGGCACGCGTCACCACGAGCGCGGCGGACGGCCACTGGGCACCGTATTCGCGGGAGGCGATGTCGAGCCACTTCTGGGCACCGGCGTCGGCACCATAACCGGCCTCCACGATCACCACATCGTGGCGGGCGCAGGCCATCTCCACGGACACGAGCGTGGGGATGCCGACGGACACGTTGGCGAACGGACCGCCGTGCACGTACACCGGGGAACCGTTCACGGTCTCGGTGAGCGCGGGCTTGACGGCATCGGCGAGAATGTTCGTGATGCGCCACATGTCGGTGAGCTCGGCGAACGTGACGGGCTTGCCGTCGAGCGTGCCGGCGATCATGCGGCTCACACGCTCGGCGATCTCATCCATGGAACGGGAGAACACGACGATCTGCATGAGCTCGCAGGTGGGCGTAAGCACCATCTTCTCCGCCACGTTGCCCTTGCCGTAGTCCACGGCGATGGAGCGCAGGGAGCGGGACGGCACTTCGGAGACTCGCGGCACGAGCACGGTGTCGAGCTTGCCCTCGTCCACGGCCTTCTCGGCGAAGGAGACCAGCAGGTTCTGCGCGGCCTCGATGGCTCCCATTTCACCGCACAGACCCCAGTCGATGATCTCGGGGTGGGTCAGGGATGCCTTGCCGCCGCCGGATGCGCCGCCCTTGGAACCGGCTGCGGTGATGCCCATGCTCGGCTGACGCAGCACGGCGGTGGCGTCGATGCCGCGCTTGCGCAGGGCGTCGATCAGCGCGATCGTGGTGGTGGTCTTGCCCTCGCCGCGGCTCGCCTTGAGCGGGGTGTCGGCGGTGACGAGCACCACCTTGCCGTGCTTGCGCGGGACGTCGGGGTTGTTCTTCAGATAGTCGAGGTATCCGAAGGCATCGATCTTCTTCACAATGCCGTACTGGCTCACGAAATCATCGAAGATGGCCATGTTTCTCCTCTTGCGATTGCTGGTGATTACCGGAATTGCTTGCGACTGCAACGTGTTCCAGCGTACAACAACGGCTGGCGAAAGAACGTCGAACGTTCCACGCAGTCGCAAGCGGGACGGATCAACGGATCAGTTGTCGGACAGGTGGAAATCGTTGCGCATGTTCATGCTGGCCGTGTACAGCACGTCGGACAGCAGCGCGTCGGTCTCCGTCTTCACCTGATCGGACAGCGTCTGATTGGCGGCGGCGAGAATGCCACGCACCTCCGGATTGCGCACGGCGGCGATGATCGCGTCGGCGTCACGCACGTCGTCGACGGCCTCCTCCTCGTCGGCCAGATCGTCCAGATCCACCGGGTTAGTGTCCAGTCGGACCACCTGTTCGTCGGCCGCGGCGAGCATGCGGTGGCCGAGACCGCCGGTCTTCTCGCGATACCGGTCGATCAGCGGCGACGTGGCAGCGAAATGCGCGTCGGAGAGCGCGGCGATGATGCGGTTCGCCCAGTAGAAGTTGCCGGAGTCCACGTGATCGGTGGTGTCGGCGAAGTATGCGGGCGTATCGTCCACGTTCGCGTAGAACGGCACGAGCGTGTTGAACGCGTTGGATCCGTAGGCGATCCACTGGATCGAACGGCAGGATTCAGGGCGGTAGGGGCGGATCTGCATCACGGCGAGCTGGCTCTGGCGGTTGATGCCGATCGGACGCAGACTGCCGCGCGTGGATTCGTCGCCGAGCGTGCCGTACGGATCGTAGGGGGTGCCCTGATAGTGCGAGCTGAGCACGTACTTCACGTCTTCGATCGTGATCTTGCGTTCGGGCTGGCGCGCCCACGGAATGTCGTCGCTGTCGGGGCGGTGGGCGGCGTCGGGGCCGTCCCACACCTCGTCGTACGGGTTGAGGAAGCGCTGCATGTACCAGGCGCGCGGCGTGTTGTACACGTGGTCGCGGTCGGAGTGAGAGCCGAACATGTCGCGCGGGTTGAGCGGACTGACCGGCTCGACGGCGAGATCGAGATGGTTGTCGTCGATGAACTCGCGCAGGTCGGCGGAGCACATGTGCTCCTCCTGGTCGCCGAGCGCGTCGTCGATGTCGAATTCGTCGATGCCCAGCTGGTTCGGCATGGTCACGTAGGCGTCGTCGGGCACGCGCTTGGCGATCCAGTGATGTCCTCCGACGGTTTCCAGCCACCAGATCTCGTTGACGTCGGAGAACGCGATGCCGTTCATCTCGTACGTACCGTATTCCTCGAGCAGCGCGCCGAGCCGTTCCACGCCTTCGCGTGCGGAGCGGATGTACGGCAGCACGATGGTGAGCAGGTCCTCCTCGCCGATGCCACCGGGGATCTCCGGCTCGTAGCCGTCCTCGCCTTCCTTGCCGCGGGCGGGAGTGAGCTCGACGAACGGATCGGCGCCGATCACGCGTTCATTGGTGGTGAGGGTTTCGGTGGCGCTCATGGCCACGTTCGCCTCGTTGACGCCGGCTTCGCCCCAGATGCCCTGCTTGTTCACGGCGTCAGGGACGGCGGTGTATTGCAGCGGATCGTCCGGCAGGTCGATTTCGACGTGGCTGATGACGGAACGGTAGTGACGGGGCTGATCCTCGGGCTTGACGACGACGAACTTCTTCGACGTGAATTCGCCCTGCTGCGAGTCCTCGTTGCGGGCGATGATCGTGGAGCCGTCGTAGCTGGCGTTCTTGCCGACCAGAATCGTGGTGCATGCCATGGTGGGTGTGCGCTCTCCTTGTTTGGTGTTCGATTATCTTCGATTGCGTTCGATGGTGTTTTGATCACTCGGCCGTGCCGGGTGCGGTCGGATTCGGGATCAGGCCTTGCCGGTGAGGAAGATGGCGTCCTGATCGGCGGCATCGCCGTTGGCGGCGGCGTCACGCAGGGCGTGGATCATCTCGTTCATCCAGAAACCGCCGTTGAGCCCCTTGAGCGGCTGCTTGGTGGCGTACACGTGCAGGTAGTAGTCATGGTCCTTGTCCGGCGGCTGCGGTCCGTTGTATCGCATGGTCGCGGCGGGATCGGTGCCGCCGACGAATCGCGACGCCTGGGAGGTGCGGCCCTGCAACGCCTCGGGGATCATGGCCACCATCTGACGGGAGAAGTCCGGCGGAATCTGCAGCGCGTGCGAATCGTTGAAGTCGTACATGAGCGCGGCGATCGGCAGGTTCGCGACCGTCCAGTGAATCCATTCGAAACCGCATACCGGAATCGAATCGGGGTCGGTGAACGTCCAGTGCAGGTACTGGGCTTCGGGATTGACGTCGTCCACGTAGAACGGGAACGACACGACGGGCACGCCGGCGTTGATGTACTCCGGGTCGGCGGCCTTGGCGAACACATCGGGTATCACAGTGAAATCGGCAGATATCTTCATGATTTCAGTATAGGCGGGGCCGGTGCGATACTGGCGCGCGGAATGAACTTGGCCGGCATATGCACGATCGGGCCAGCCGATTCCCCCACGTGCAGCAGCCGTGTGATCAGATGGTTCGCCGCGGCCTCCCCCAGTTTGTGATAGTCGATGGCGATGGTCGACAATGCCGGCGCGCATTCCGCACCCTGCACGATGCCGTCGAATCCGACTACCGAACAACGCTCGGGGACCGCATATCCGCGGGCGCGCATCTCCTCCATGAACCCGATCGCCATCAGATCGTCGTACGCGATCAACGCCGTGGTCGGAGTACGCAGAAACTCGTCGACCGCCATGCGGCCACCGTCGCGCACGAAGCTCTCCCCCGGAAGCCGGCGCATGGTCATGCCGATCCTCCGGCCGGCCAGATGCATGGAATTCCAGCGGTAGCCATCCTGCCACGACCCTTCGGGACCGGACAGATACGTCACCTTGCCGTGTCCAAGCCGCAGTAGCTGCTCCATCGCGTCGGCGGTGGCGGCACGATCATCCACGACCACCGACGGCACGCCGCGCACCACGCGATCAACCGCCACCGTGGGCACCACCTGTGCGATCTTGCGGATCGACGTACTCGACGTTCTCGGCGACGCGAATATCAGCGCATCCACGAACGGTGCCAACCGTTCGGCCACCTCCATCTCGCGGACGGGGTCCTCCTGAAAATCCACCACGCTTGTCACGAATCCGTACTCCGCGAACCGACGATCCAGCCCGTGCAGCATGTCCACGAACACGGGATTGTCAAGGTTCGCCACCAGTACGGCGATCACGGAATGCAACGTACGGCGGTCCTCCACCGGCGCGATCTGATCGGGGATATAGCCCAGTCGATTCGCCACCTCGTGCACGTACCGCACCGTGTGCTCACTCACCCTGCCCGGGCGGGAGAACGCGCGGGACACCGTCGTCAACGACAGTCCGGCCGCTTCGGCCACGTCCTTGAGCCGCACACGAGGCACACGGGCGCTGCGACCGCCGACCTGACCGTTTTCCGAATCCTTCATGCGCACCATCGTATGGGCATACCCCCGCGACACGGCGAAAAACACGACAAACACGGTGAAGAATGCCCTCAACGCACCGATCGACGCCAGCAATCGTCGACGGCAATGGCAATAAACGGAAAGTCTGGCAAGATTCGGAAAGCCAACCTTCCTACCGGTCGGTCACATTAATCTGACAATCGCGAGCCGCGGAACAACGGAGTCCGCGTTCTCGCACCGATTACAGACAAGGAGAGCGACGCCATGTCAACCATGACAACCACCACGTCCGACGCTGACGGCACCGCGGCCGGCAACGCGATCGAGCCGGGACATGAACCGAAACCGATCCGCCCATTCGGACTGCGCGACAAGATCGGCTACATGTTCGGCGATTTCGGCAACGACTTCACGTTCATGTTCGCCAGTTCGTTCCTGATGATCTTCTACACCAAGGTGATGGGCATCCCCGGCGCGGCTGTAGGCACGCTGTTCCTCGTGGCACGCATCATCGACGCGTTCGCCGACGTGACCGTGGGCGTGCTCGTGGACCGCGCGAAGACGCATCCCAACGGCAAGTACCGTGTGGTGATGATGAAATTCGCCGCGCCCGTGACGATCTTCTCGTTCCTCATGTACCAGACGGTGTTCATCGACTCGTCGATGGGCGTGAAAACCGCGTACATGTACGTGACATACATCGTGTGGGGAATCCTGTACTCGTGCGTGAACATCCCCTACGGTTCGATGGCGTCCGTGCTGTCGCCCGAGCCGAAGGACCGCACCTCGCTGTCCACGTTCCGTTCGATCGGCGGATCGTTCGCCGGCATGTTCATCGGCGTGGTCGGACCGCTGGTGATCTACGAATCCGACGCCGCGGGCAACCAGATCATCCGCGGTGGCGAGGGCAGCCACATCTTTGCGATCGCCGCCGGACTGTTCTCCGCGCTCGCGTTCGTCTGGTACCTGATCTGCTATCTGTCGGTGACCGAACGAGTGAAGGCGGAGAACCATGTCAAAGCCGACCGTGACGCCGATCGTCGCGGCATCGCACACATGCTCGGCGCCGCGTTCTCGTCGCGGGCCATGGTGGGTCTGATCGGCGCGGCGCTGTCGCTGATGCTCGCACAGCTGTTCCTCGGCCAGATGATCAACTTCCTGTTCGCCGATTTCTACCGTCACGCGGCCTATGCATCCGTGGCGACCACGATCGGCACGGTGGTCATGCTGTGTCTGGCGCCGACGGTGATGCCGCTGGCCAAGAAGTTCGGCCATCGAACCATGGCGGTCGTCGGCATGACGATCTCCGCCATCGCCATGTTCACGCTGTACCTGCTGCACACCGACAACCCGTTCGTGTTCCTCGCCGGGTACGGCGTGGCGCAGATCGGTCTCGGCACGTTCAACCTGATCATCTGGGCGATGGTCACCGATGTGATCGACGACATCGAGGCCACCAAGGGCATCCGCGAGGACGCCACCTGCTACTCCGTATACTCGTTCTCCCGCAAGCTCGGCCAGGCGTTCGCCGGATGGCTGTCGGGTATCTCGCTCACGTGGATCGGATACCAGGCGGGTGCCACGGCGGTGCAGTCCGAGGGCACGATCAACGGCCTGTACATGTACACGACGTTGATTCCGGCCGTGTTCCTCGCGCTGACCGTGGTGTTCCTGATCGTCGTGTATCCGCTGACCAAGAAGCGCGTGGACGACAACGCCGCCACTCTGCAGGCCAAGCGCATGGTAACGGATCGCTGATCACACGCCCCCATCACACCCCACCCGTTCCTTAGTGTGATCACACTAAGGAACGCAACCACTCATAATCGTTGAAATTCCAACAACCCGTTTTTTTAGTGTGATCACACTAACCAATGTGGCCTTAGTGTGATCACACTAAGGAATGCATAAGGAGTAAGAAGCACATCATGTTTGATTCGTTGTATCCACGTCTGACCGCAACCCGCCGCATACAGAACATGTGCGGTACGTGGCGGTTCCAGTTCGATCCACGCTCCGAAGGCGTATATGAAGGATGGGAACACGGTCTGCCCGATCCCATCGACGTACCCGTGCCGTCGAGCTTCGCCGACCTGTTCACCGACAAGGCGTCCCGTGAATACACCGGCGACTTCTGGTACGAAACCGACCTGTTCGTGCCCGGCGAATGGCGTGACGCAAACGTCGGCATCCGGTTCGACGCGGCCACGCATCGCGCCACCGTATACGTCAACGGCGTTGAAGTGGCGCGTCACGAAGGCGGATTCACCCCGTTCGTCGCGCCGATCAACGACGTGGTGAACTGGAACGGTGTCAACACCGTGGTCGTGAAGATGAACAACGAACTCGGTCTTGACACGCTTCCCGCCGGCGAGACGAAGATCCTGTCCGACGGCACGAAGGTGTGCGCACCGTATTTTGATTTCTACAACTATTCCGGACTGCAGCGTCCCGTACGACTGGTCGTTTCGCCGCGCGAGCGCATCGAGGACTTCGCCGTCGTCAGTCGTTTCGACGGCGACGACGCCCTCGTCGACTACACGGTGGACACGAACGGCGATCATGACGTGGAGATCGTCGTGACGGACGAGGATGGCATGGACGTGGCCCGCGGACGAGGCAAGGCGGGAACGTTGCGCATCGAGAACGTGATCCCGTGGCAGCTGCGCAACGCGTATCTGTACACGTTCACCGTGCGGATCGTCGACGACGCCGATGACGACCGCGTGATCGACGAATATTACGACGAGATCGGCATCCGCACGATCGCCGTGGACGGCACGCGTCTTCTGCTCAACGGCCGACCGATCTATCTCAAGGGATTCGGTCGTCATGAGGACAGTGATATTCACGGCCGTGGATTCGATCCGGTGATGAACAAACGCGACTTCGAGAATCTCAAATGGATCGGCGCGAATTCGTTCCGTACCAGCCACTACCCGTACGCGGAGGAACAGCTGTACGAGGCGGATCGCGAAGGATTCCTGGTGATCGACGAGGTGGCGGCCGTCGGCATGATGAAGTCACTCGTCAATTTCCTCGACGCTACGGATGCAAGCAAGACCAAGGAGGTCACGTTCTTCGACGAACCGGTGGTGCAGACGGACACGCTGGCGGCACATCTGCAGGCGGTGCGGGAGCTGATCGACCGTGACAAGCGTCACGCGTGCGTGGGCATCTGGAGCCTGTTCAACGAGCCGGATTCGGCGTCCGATGCAGCGGTGCCGTACTTCCGCAAGGTGTTCGATCTTGCATTGGATCTTGATCCGCAGAAGCGCCCGAGGTCGTACACGAACGTGACGGCGTGCGGCGCAGGCAAGGACAAATGCCATGATCTGTGCGACGTGATCATGCTCAACCGGTACAACGGCTGGTATGTGGAGGGCGGCGTGCTGATTCACGAGGCGGCACGCCATCAGCGCGAGGAGCTGGAACTGTGGCATGAGCTCGAGCCGAACAAGCCGTTCCTGTTCACTGAATATGGCGGAGACACCATGGCCGGCGTGCACAAGCTGCCGAGCGTGATGTGGAGCGAGGAGTATCAGGTGGAGAACCTCACCGAGATGGCCACGCTGTTCGACGCATTCGACTGGATCGTGGGCGAGCAGGCGTGGAATCTCAACGATTTCCAGACCACCGAAGGCATTATGCGAGTGAACGGCAACAAGAAGGGCCTGTTCACGCGCGATCGTCAGCCCAAGATGGCGGCGTACTATCTGCGCGATCGATGGACGGCGATGCCGGACTATCTGGAATAGGCGGCAACGAGGAACGGCTAGCGGCGGGCCGGCCCCACGCTTTCGCGGATGATCAGGGAAGTCGGCAGGGCCAGCATGTCCGGGTCCTCGAAGGAACGGACCGTGCTGGCGTCAAGATGCAGAGCGGCCAGATCGTCGACGCCGAACGACGACAGCGAATACAGGCCCATGCTGTTCATACGCAGCAAAGTGCGCACACCGATCGCGCCGATCCGCTCCCGGGGGATCACGATGGATGTCAACGGCGGCATCATCATCGACGCCAGCGGGGAATCGTCGAACGTGATCAATGAGACATCGCCTGGCACGTTCACACCGTCACGTGCGAACTGGGCGATCATACCTGCCGCGATCACATCGTTGTAGGCGATCACCGCACTCGGGCACGACGGCCCCTGCAGCATACGGGCCGCCTGCCCGCCGCCCTCCGCGGAAGATTCGAACGGGCCCACGCGTCGCACGGCCATCCCCCGTGACTTGGCGACCGACTCGACCGCGTACCAACGCGACCTGTCCGCCCATGAATCGGGACCGGACACGTACACGACTTCCGCGTGCCGATTCGACATCAGCAGCGCCAACGCCTGATGCACGCCGGAAAACGCATACGGCACCACACTCGACACCCCATGAACCGGACGGTTGAGCGCCACCAGCGGCACACGACGGGCCAACTTCGCCAGACGCGGCGAATCCACACGATCGGAGGCGATCAGCACTCCCTTGGACGTCTCCGAAATCTCTTCCGTGAACGACGTCTCCCACTGGCCGGTGCGGTTCGACTCGATCACGCTGATGGCAAGACCGGAGGCGTAGGCCTCGTCCTGGGCCCCGCGCAGCAACGACGACGATGCGGCGGTGTCCTTGACGACCAGTGAGATCACGCCGGCCGTCTTACCGATGCGACGACGATATGGCCGATGCACGTAGCCGAGTCGTTCCGCTGATTCACGAATCACGGCCAGCGTGGCGGGATTCACACGATCGGGATTGCGGAACGCGCGCGACACCGTGGACGGGGCGACGCCCGCATCCGCGGCGACATCCACAAGACGCACCTCACGGCCAAGGGTGGCACGTCGACCCACAGGCGATTCCGCGGGCGATTCCATGGGCGATTCCGGACTCGTCATCGATCCAACCTCCCTCACGACGTGCATAATGCGCGTATACGCCTAGCCATGTCGTCTGCAAAACCGGCAAAAAACGCAAATCACAGGCAACAGCCATGCTAACCCACGGTCATATCTACCATCAATGCACGTACCACAAACAATGATGTTGACGAAAAGAGCATAGTATGACGACTCCGGCACATGCAGACACGACGGCCGTAAACACCACCGTAAGCGCCACGGCAAACACCACGACGCAGGAATCCGCCGATACGCCCGGAACGGGTTCCCCCAGTCTCGGCCATATCCACGTGGGACATATCCGCGTGAACGATCGCATCGAACCGGTGGATCTCATGTCCGGCACCCCCGTGACCGTGCGGTGGTGGGTGGATGACGCCACCGCCGATGCCACCGCCGATGGCGGCATCGATACCGAACCGTCGTCCCCATCCGAGTGGACGCACTGGCAGATCATCGTCACCGATCGTCCGGGAGGAGGCATCACCGTCTGGGATTCCGGACGCCAGCCGTATGACGGCACGGTCAGCGTGACGCTCGACGGATTCGAACTGCCCGTATCCAGCCGATACTGGCTCGAGGTGCGCGTCTGGGACGGCCATGGTCACGTATCCCCCTGGTCCGATCCGGTGACGTTCGGCAGCGGTGCCGGCGACCGGTGGCAGGCCGTCCCCATCTGGGTCCCGGCCGACGCCCCGGCGGACGGCGTTGTGGACGAGTCCGCCGAATTCAACCTGCCCGACGAAGAGACCGCGCCGACCGACGACTCGTTCTTCGTGGGCAACACCAAGGCCGCCGACCCGCACAATTCCCGCGGATGGGCGTTCCTGCGCGGCGAGGTGACGCTGCCGGACAAGCCGGTGCGCTGGGCCACGCTCAACGTGACCGCATCGAGCACGCGCGCGGCACGCCAGTTCGTACATCGCAGCTGGGTCAACGGATCGTTCGTCGGATACGGTCCCGTCTTCCCCATCGCCAACGAGGCACGCTACGACGGCTACGATGTGACGGCGTTGCTGCGCCCGGGCCGGAACGCCATCGGCGCACTGGCCTACACGGTGGAGGATCAGCGGTATCTCGCCCAGCTTGACGTGATGTTCGACGACGGGACGACAGCCCGTTTCGGCACGGGCGAGAATTGGCGAGCGCTGCCCGGCACCACGATCTACCCGGATTCGGCATCCGTGGGCACGCAGTATTTCGAGGCGCCGGCGGAGAACGTGCAGGCGGCGAACTATCCGTTCGGATTCAGCGAGCCCGGTTTCGACGATGCCGCGTGGTCGCCGGCGGCGGTGCGCGAGTCGTTCGCCGCGCTCGCGCCGACGCCTACGGACAAGCCCGAGGTGCAGTATCATGCGCCGGCCGCGATTCGCACCACCGACGACGGCCATCTGGTATTGGACTTCGGCCGCACGTGGGAGGGCGGCGTGCGCATCACGCAGGCAGTGCCCGACACGGATCACGGCACGTCCCAGACCGAGAGCGCACAAGGCAACGCACAAGAGAACGTCCACGGCAACGCACGGCCGACGCTGCGCATCCGCTACGGTGAGGTGCTCAATGCCGACGGGTCGGTGAAATACCATCTCAGCGCGTTCAACACGTACGAGGACATCTGGCATCTCACCGGCGACACCGCGTCCATGGAAACGTGGGGCTTGCGCGTGTTCCGATACGTGGAGATCATTCCGGCGAACGACGATGCGTCACGAGCTCTGCTGCGTCGACTGGCTGACGGCGGCAACACCAGCATCGAGGCCGCCGCACTCGTCTATCCGTTCGACCGTTCGGCGGCATTCTCATCGTCTGACGCCACGCTGAACACGGTGTGGGCGTTCTGCCGCAACACCATGGAATCGACCAACGGCAATATCTACGCCGATTCGTGGACGCGTGAACGGGCACCGTACGAGGGCGACGCATGGCTGCAGCAGCAGGCGCATCTGATCTGCGACGACGCTCCCGCGCTCGCCGAATATTCGGTGGACTGGCTGATCGCCAACCGCACCTGGCCGACGGAATGGCCGCTGTATCTGATTCTCGCCGCGCACGACGCATGGATGCGCACCGGGTCCATGCGGCAGATCGCCACGCACTACGATCAGTTGGTCGCGCTGCTGCCGCTCGGTCATTTCGACGAGGAATCCGGACTGATCGTCAAGGATCCCGGCGAGTCCAGCGTGACCGACGGCGATCTGATCGACTGGCCGCCGGTGGAACGTGACGGATTCGAATTCGGTCGGGTGAACACGGTGATCAACGCGCTCTCCTCGCAGACGTTCGCCGATATGGCCGATATTGCGCGTGCGCTCGGACGCGGTGAGGACGCCGACCGGTTCAGACACATCGCCGATCGTATGCGCGCCGCCATTCATGATCGCCTGTACGACGCCGAGGCCGGGGCCTATATCGACGGACTGACCGACGGGGCCGACGGCGAGCGCATCGGACATCATTCGCTGCACGCTTCGGCGTTCGCGCTCGCCTTTGCGCAGGTGCCGCGGGATCGTATCGCCGCGGTGGGTGCCTTCCTGCGCGGCAAGGGCATGGCATGCAGTGTGTATGCGGCCAGCGTGTACCTGACCGGACTGTACCAGGTGGGACTCGGCGCGGACGCCAATGCGCTGATCGCCGCGCATGACGGGCTGCGTACCTGGATGAACATGATCGACAAGGGGGCCGGTGCCACCATGGAGGCGTGGGATGTGGAGCTCAAGCCGAACACCACGTATTCGCATCCGTGGGCCGCGTCGCCGGCGTTCCTGCTGCCGGAGGGTCTGCTCGGCATTCGGCCGACCTCGCCGGGGTATGCCACGTTCACGGTGAAGCCGCAGTTGGGCGAGCCGGGCAAGCGTGGGTCGGTGGATCAGGCGCGGGCCGTTGTGCCCACCGTGCGCGGGCCGATCGTGGTGGATGCCGCACGCGTGGCGTTGGACGACGCCGGCGTACGGTACGGATTGCGTGTGGACATCGACGTGCCGGCGCATGCCACGGCGTATCTGAAGTCCCCGCACGGCGTAACGACGGGTGGCGGACTTGGCTACGGGCATCACACGGTGATGCTCTGACGGTCTGCCACGCTGCGGGCGGCAGACGATTCGTTCAGTCTCCCCAGGCGGGCTTGTAGAAGGCGCCGTCCAGCGCCTCGGACGCCTTCTGGCGCGCTTCCTCAAGCGTCCAGTTGGCGAGTTCAGCACGCACGTCGTCCAACGCCACCGGGGTCATCGACAGCGAGTTGACGCCAAGACCTGCGAGCACCACGGCCAGATCCGGATCGGCGGCGGCTTCACCGCACACGCCGACCGGCATGCCGTTCGCGTTGCCGGCGTCGGCGATCATCGCGATCGCACGCAACACGGCCGGATGCCATACGGTCTGGTAGTTGGCCACCGAGCCGAGCGTACGGTCCGCGGCCAGCGTGTACTGGGTCAGATCGTTGGTGCCGATCGACACGAAGTCGGCCACCTTGGCCACCTTGTCGGCCACCATGGCGATGGACGGCACTTCGGCCATCACGCCGACCTTCTTCAGGCCGAAGCTCTTGCCAAGCTTGACGAAGTAGGAGGCCTCATGCTCGTCGGCCACCATCGGCGCCATGACCCACAGGTCGGCGTCGGTCTGGGCGTCGGCAGCGGCAAGGGCCTTGAGCTGGCCTTCGATGATGTCCTTATGCACGCGCAGGGTGCGCAGACCTCGCAGTCCCAGCGCAGGATTCGGCTCATCCTCCGGGGTGAGAAACGGCATCGGCTTGTCCGCGCCGGCATCCAGCATGCGGATCACGACCTTCTTGCCGGGGAAACGACTGAGCAGTTCGGCATAGGCGGCGGTCTGCTCCGCGACGGTCGGCGGTTCGGTGTTGCCGATGAACAGGAACTCGGAGCGGAACAGGCCCACGCCTTCGGCACCGTATTCGAGTGCGGTGTCGGTGTCGGTCGAGTCTGACACGTTGGCGAGCAGCGGAATGTGGGTGCCGTCCTTGAGCGAGCCGGGCTTGCCGCGCAGTTCCTTGGTCTTGGCGGCGTGGGCGCGCGCGGCTTCGGCTACGGTGATCTCGTCGTCGGTCGGATCGGCCACGACGGTGTTCTTGGCAGCGTTGACGATCACCATCTCGCCGTCGGTCAGGCATTCGGCTCCGGCGGCGGACACCACCGCCACGATGCCGCGGGCGCGGGCCAGAATGGCGGTGTGCGAGGTGGGACCACCCTGCGAGGTGACGATGGCAAGCGTCTTGGTCATGTCAAGCGAGGCGGTGTCCGCGGGCGACAGGTCTTCGGCCACGAGCACGAACGGGGTCTCGCTGTACGGGATGCCGGGGGCGGGAAGTCCCATCAGATCGGCGATGACGCGCTGGCCGACATCGTGCAGATCGGCCGCACGTTCGGCCTGATGGCCGCCGAGCGATTCGAACACGGACTCAACCGCGCCGAATCCTTCGAACACGGCACGTTCGGCGGTCCTGCCGTTGGTGATAAGCGTCGCGATGTTCCGTGCCATCGATGGGTCGGATGCGAACATGGCGATGGCCTGCAGGATCGGAGCGGCCTGCTTGGCACCGTCATCGCCGTTGGCGGCCTCTTCGGCGCGACGACGCAGGTCGGCGTTCACCGCAGCAAGCGCAACGGCAGCTCTGTTGATCTCCACTGCGGCGGGAACGCTTTCGGAGCGGGGCATATCGGACGGCTCCGGCAGCGCGGCAGCCATGCGAACGACCGGACCGATCGCAACACCGTGGCCGATGCCAACACCAGTGATGTTCATGGGATTCTCCTTTGTGGCGGACTCCGTTGTCCGTTTTCGTCGCGATCACCGTACGATCAGCGTGCGATCAACGTCACGACACAATCAACGCGCAGAACAGCGCCTCAAACACCAGCAGCGGATTGCCGTTGCCCGCGAGACGACGGCGGGCCTCGGCCACGTATTCCAGTCGTTCGATGGCCGGCTGACGGCTCAGACGCGACGCAAGCTCGGCGATGGCCGTGCGATTCTCCTTGTTGACGATGCCGACGGACCCCTCGGCATCATTCTGCAGCACGGCGACGTCGCGATACACACTGGCGATGGAATTGAGCCCGCGGTCGAGCACGTCACGGCTGCGTCGTGTCACGCGCCGCCGCACGTCCCCCTTCTTGCCGATCGCATTGTAGGCACCACGGATTTTCGGCGGAATTCGGTCCTTCTCCCCCAATCCGTTGACACGACGAAAATCGGCCTGTTCGCGCGCGGTCTGCGCATCGATCTCCGCCTCGGCCTGCGCCTTGGCGTCGGAGATCAGATGATCGGCGAGCAATACCGCGTCCGACGCCTTGGTCAAATTGAGCACGCCCACCACGAGCGTGTCACGGTCGGTCATCACACGTTCGTTCGTGGCGTACAGCCGGGCGATGCCGATATGCCCCTCGGCCAGTCGCGCGGCGCGGGCCGCCACATGCTCGGTGAAGCGCTTGTCATCCGGCAGTGTGGGATTCACCGATGTCATCAGGAATTCGGCGACCGCACGATCACTGGGAATGGCGAGATTCACCACGCGCGTACGCGAACGGATGGTGGGCAGCACGTCCTGCGCACTCGGCGCGCATAACAGCCAGATCGTGTGCGCGGCCGGCTCCTCGATCTCCTTGAGCAGCACGTTAGTGGTGCGTTCGAGCATACGATCCACGTCTTCGATGATGATGATCCGCCACGACGTGGTGCTGGGCATCTGCTCGGATTTCTCGATGATGCCACGGACCTCATCGATGCCGATGGTCACCTTGTCGGTGGCGAGCACGGTCACGTCCGGATGTGTGCCGGCGAGGATATGGCGGCAGGT
This sequence comes from Bifidobacterium tissieri, assembly GCF_002259645.1. GTDB lineage: Bacteria > Actinomycetota > Actinomycetes > Actinomycetales > Bifidobacteriaceae > Galliscardovia > Galliscardovia tissieri. The sequence goes on along the minus strand of NZ_MWWV01000005.1, from coordinate 78,513 downwards.
AGAGCATTCGCCGCAGCCATGATTCGGGCATTCGAGCGCGGCGGCGAATGCGCGGGCCACGTTGGAACGGCCGGAGCCGGCGGGACCGCAGATCAGCCAGGACTGAGCGATGTCGGCGGTGGTCGCGGCCGTACGGGACAGCAGTTCCACGGTGGGACGCTGTCCGACGATCGTTGACCAGACGGCGGGCGTGTGCTGCGGCTGCGGGACGAGCACAGTCGTTGCGGACTGTGGTTGCGGCGCGGTGAACGTGTCATTACTGGTCATCGGCTCTCCGATCGGTCGTCGTGTGTGCTAGGGACGTCGTGCACACTGCAGTCGTCGTTCACACGATCGTCGTGCATATTGTGCATTGTGCGGAGCAGATCGTCGATATCCGACTGGATCGCTGACCAGACCTGATCGATGGACTGCGCGGCGTCGATCACACGGAAACGATCCGGTTCGGCCGACGCAAGATCAAGGAACGCGCGACGCGTACGGTTCTGGAAGTCGTCGCCGGCGGACTCCATACGATCGGCCTCATGCTGCAGACGGGTATGGGAGACGGACGGATCCATGTCGAGCAGATACGTGCGGACCGGCAGCAGACCATTCGTGGCCCACAGGCTCAGATTGCGGATCTCGGCGGGAGTGAGCTCGCGGCCGCCGGCCTGATACGCCAACGAGGAATCGAGATACCGGTCGGTGATCACCACATCGCCGCGGTCCAATGCCGGGCGGATCAGTTCGGCCACATGCTGGGCTCGGTCGGCGGCGAAGATCAGGGCTTCGGCGCGCGGGGCGATGTCGGCGAGGGGATTGCCTGCCGTGCCGGAATCCGGCGACGCACCGTCTGACACGTTGCCTGACGACACGTTGCTTGACGACACGTTGTGCAGGAGCAGTTTGCGCAGGGCCACGCCCAACGGCGTACCGCCCGGCTCGCGGGTCATGACGACTGTACGCCCGCGGGATTCGAGATATTGCCGCAGTCGCTCCACCTGCGTGGTCTTGCCCACGCCGTCAACGCCTTCAAAGGAAATGAACAGTCCAGCCATGCCTTCTACCGTATCGGCGCGTGCCAACTTTCGCCGAGGCGCGTCACACGGGCCGACTTGCGTTACGTGGGCCGTTACGTGGGCCGTGTTGCGTTACGTGGGCCGTCCGGCCCAGATGACGCAGTGCCCGAAAACGTTGAAATTACAATGTTTATACAACTGTATTGCTCGGGTATACATGGCCCACGTAACGCAAGATACGGCCCACGTAACGGTTACGGTTACTTCGACGCCGACGACGTTGACGTTTTCGACGCCGTGGTCTTGGTCGTCTTCTTGGCGGTCGTCTTCCGGGTCGTGGTCTTCTTCGCGGTCGATGTCGACTTCGTCGACTTGCGCGCGGTCCGGCGCTTGGTCGGACCAGCGGCACGCTTCTCGGCGAGTAGACGGAACGCCTCCTCCGGGGAGATCGACTCGGGAGTGAACTGCCGCGGCAGCGTACGGTTCGTCTCACCGTCGGTGATGTACGGGCCGAAACGACCATCCTTGATCGTCACCGGCTTGGCGGTGTCGGGATCGGGACCGAGTTCACGCAGCGGAGGCTTGGCCGCCGCACGACCACGTCCGCGACCGTACTTGGGCTGATCGAACAGTTCCTTCGCCTTGGCCAGATCCACAGTGAAGATCTCGTCCTCACTACCCAGCGATCGGGTCTCGGCCTTGCCGCCCTCGACGGTCTTGGTCAGGTACGGACCGTAACGACCGTTGTTGGCCTCGACCGTGGCCTTCGTGATCTCGCCGGTCTCCGCATTCGCCTCCTCAAGCGTGCCAACGAATCGGGGCAGGCTGAGTAGCTTCAGCGCGTCGTCCAGCGACAGCGCCTCAGGATTCATGGTCTTGAACAGCGAGGCCATCTTCGGCTTGGGTGCGGCGCTCTTCTTGCGCGTAGTGCGGCGCTTCGGAGCCGGCTCACCCTTGGCGGCGGCCTCCTCGGCGGCCTTGCGAGCCTTCTCCTCAGCCTCCTTCTCCGCAGCCTTCTCGGCCTCGGCCTGCGCCTGCATCTCCGGCGTGATCAGCGCCACATACGGACCGAACCGCCCCTTGCGCAGTTCCACGGTTCCACCGGTGACCGGGTCCGTGCCCAGCACGCGGGGGCCACCGGAGTTCGTGGCGATCAGCTCATGACCGACCTCGGGCGTCAGCTCGTCGGGGGCCAGCGTGTCGGGAATCGACGCATGCTTCGGATTGCCCTCGTCGTCAAGGTTCTTCGTGTCCTCAAGATACGGACCGTATCGTCCCACGCGCACATGCAGTCCGTCGCCGATGTCGATCGTGTTGATCTCACGCGCGTCGATGTCACCCAGCTGCGCCACCTGCTGCTGCAGGCCCTTATGCGCGGTCTCGGGCGAATCCACCGTACCCTCGCCGGTGCCGAAGTAAAATCGCGTCAGCCAGTCACGGCCGCTCTCATGACCGCGCGCGATCTGATCAAGACCGTTCTCCATCTGCGCGGTGAACTGATAATCCACATACTGTGGGAAATTCGTCTCAAGCAGTTTGACCACAGAGAACGCCAGCCAGGACGGGATCAGCGCACGGCCCTTCTCATACACGTACCCGCGATCGATGATCGTGGAAATGATGCTCGCATACGTGGACGGGCGACCGATCTCCTTGGCCTCCAACGTCTTGACCAGCGACGCTTCGGTGTAGCGCGCCGGCGGCTGAGTCTCGTGGCCTGCGGAATCGACGTCGACGGCATGCAGCGCGTCGCCCACGGCCATCGGCGGCAGCGATACGTTCTCGGTGTCCTTCGCAGTCTTGCCCTTGCCGTCATCACCACCGTTCTTGCCGGCGGCACCGGACGCGGAACGCACTCCCCCGTACACCTCCATGAAGCCCGGGAACTCGATCACCGTGCCGGACGCCTGGAACAGCGCCTCGCCGTGGGCACCGGAGTCGGCCCCCAGACGGACGGTTGCGGTGGAACCGGTGGCGTCGGCCATCTGCGAGGCGAGCGTACGACGCCAGATCAGCGTGTACAGCTTCAGCTGGTCCGGCGGCACACGGCTCGCCAACTCCTCCGGGGAACGGAACGTGGAACCCGCCGGGCGGATGCATTCGTGCGCCTCCTGCGCACCCGCGGTCTTGGTCACATACTGCTTCGGGCTGTCCGACAGGAACCGTTCGCCGTACCGCTTGCTCACCTCGTCGCGAGCGGCGGCGATGGCCTCCTGCGACAGCGTGACCGAATCGGTACGCATATACGTGATGTAACCATTCTCGTACAGGCCCTGCGCGGCACGCATGGTGGCACGAGAACTGAATCCAAGACGATTGCCGGCCGTCTGCTGCAGCGTGGACGTAGTGAACGGCGGCTGGGGACGACGACGATACGGCTTGGTCTCCAGAGATCGCACGACGAACGGCACGTCACGCACGGCCTCGGCGACGGCGTTGGCCAGCGACTCGTCCATGACGACCGGCTCGTCCTTGCGCGCTGCGTCGGTGAGCTGCCCGTCGGCACCGAAATCCTTGGACACGGCGAGACGACGGCCACCAAGTGAGACAAGACGCGAATCGAATCCGGCGTCCACATCACCGTCCGCGGCCACCAGCGTGGCGAGCACATCCCAGTACGAGGCGCGAACGAACGCCATGCGTTCGCGCTCGCGCTCGACGATCAGTCGGGTGGCAACGGACTGCACGCGGCCGGCGGACAGGCCCGGCCCAACCTTGCGCCACAGCACAGGGGACAGCTCGTAGCCGTAGAGTCGGTCGAGCACACGACGGGTCTCCTGTGCGTCGACCATGTGCCCATCCACGTCTCGCGTGGCGGTGAGTGATCGTTTGATCGCCTCCGGCGTGATCTCGTGGAACACCATGCGCTTGACCGGCACCTTGGGCTTGAGCGTCTGCACCAGATGCCAGGCAATGGCCTCTCCCTCGCGATCCTCATCAGTTGCGAGATAGAGTTCGTCGGCGTTCTTCAACGCGGACTTGAGTTCGGCCACCGTGGACTTCTTGTTGTCGTTGACGATGTAATACGGCTCGAATCCATCGTTCACATCGACGCCGAACTTGCCGAACTTCTCCTTGCGGCTGGGCGGAACCTGCGAGGGCTGGGCCAGATCACGGATGTGGCCCACCGACGCCATCACCTCATACCCCTTGCCCAGGTAACCGCCGATCTTCTTCGCCTTGGTGGGCGACTCGACGATAACGAGCTTGGTGCCGTCAGTCATGGTCTCTCCTTCTTGGTCAACTACAGTGCATAATAACCATGACCTCGCCCGGTTTGACGAATCGGCAGTTCGAACACGTCGTTGGCGTGATGCCGATCACGGCAGGTGGCGGCGCGGCGGCGCGGCGGCGCGGGCGGGCCGATCGAAGCGTCAGCGCTTGCGCGGCGGCGCGGGCGGGGCACCCACCAGACCGATCTTGGACAGCGGAGCGGCGGTGATGTGACGCATGGCGAGCATGAGTCCGAACGTGAGCATCACGGACCCGCAGATCAGGATGCCTGCCGATCCGTGCGCCGCCGAGGATGCCCATTTGGCGCTGTACTGCAGGCCGGGCGCCAACTGCCAGACCACGTACAGGCCGTAGGCGAGCGCCATGATGCCACCGGCGATCATGACCGTGCCGACGATCTGGATGCTGGCCGACGATGCACGAGTGCCCGGCTCGTCCATGCCCGACGAACGAGTAACCGCCAATGCCAGGAACGCCAGTCCGGAGGCAAGCGCGACCGCCATGATCACGTCGCACGGACGATGCCATGCGCCGACCAGCAGCGCCATGCCCGACAGGGATGCGTATACGGCGGCGACCACGGCGACCAGTGCGCGCCAGACGCGCGGCACCACGCACAGCAGGGCGAGCGCGGCCACCACGACCATGGTCATGTGACCGGAGGGGGCCGTGTTGCCTTCGGTTTTGATCATCGATACGTCGTAGACCTGGCGAGGCAGCAGTTTCTTCAGCAGTTCGGCGGCGGCAAACGCGACGATGGCGAGCGTGACGAGCTGTCCGATCACGAGCCAGCGTTTGCGTGCGATGGCCACGATGAGCGCCACCACGCCGAAGACGATATCGGCAAAAGCCATGACCGGGATGGACGTCGGGCCAAGTGTCACGGATGCGGCAAGCGGCGCGCATAGGGCGGCGAGCCAGCCCGGAAGCGCGTTGGCGAATCCGTCGACGGCGAGATTGTCGTATTCCTGGCCGCCCACGGTTCCCACGCCCACCAGATACACGACGGCGGCGATGGCGAGCAGCACCAGACCGAACACCACGCAGAGCACCACGCTGGATATGCGGGGACGGCTGATGAGCAGGTCATCGGACCGGTCGCGTGGCATGCGAGGGTCCACGGAATCGTCGGTCGCCGCGGATTGACTGAGGCCGCGGCCTCGTTTACCGCGTCTGGTGACGGATGCATCGTCATCGTCGTCTGCAACCTGTGCGAGGGATGCGAGAGCGCTTGACGGCTCCCCTTGCAGTCCAAGCGCCTCAGCCTCAAGCGGGGACAGGGCGCCGGGAGTTCCGGGACCCGACGTGTTCGCCACGTTTGGAGCCATTCCCGCCGATCCCGGATTGCCCGAGGAAGCGGCCGGCGGGAACGACTGCGTGGCGGAGGAATCGTCGGGTTCCGGATCCAACGGTTCGAAATACAGATTCGATGGCTTCTTGTCACTCATAGTCATGACTTTAGAGCCGACGGGGCCCAAACCGTTGCAGAACCGCTGTCCGTGAGGCTATCCCCCGCTCGCTAGGCAGAATATACGAATCGCCGAGGTCTTTCCCCTCTTCGCTAGGCAGACGCTCCGACGGTAACCGGCATGGTTTGGCCATTATTCAACGGCTGTGGTGCGATCCCACCGGGGTTCTCCTGGCTTGGGTGCCTACCGAACGAGGGTTAGAAGTCTGCAAAGCCGCGAAAAGACCTAGCGAGCGGGAGATAGGACGGCAGGGTGGGGAGACAAGGCGGAACGGAACCCATCACGTCTTGCGATGACGACGCGGCGACGCCTCCATCTGGCCAAGATTGAGCGAGACGATCAGAAATCCTTGAGGACGGGGTCCGTATGCTCGCCGGTCTCCAGGAATCGTGCCAGATCCTCGGCGGAGGTGAAGATGGCATCCACGGACTGGGAGATCATGATGTTCACGGCGCCACCATCCTTGAGGCCGTCAAGGTAGGCGTACACGGGTTTGCCGATGCCGTGCGCGTAGCCGATTTCGAACATCGTGCCCGGATCGTCGTCGATCAGATTGGCGATCACGGCCTTGGCGCTGCGGATGCCTTCGACATCGGCCTCGAAGCAGGCCTTGGCACCGATGGCGGCGAGATCGGACTCGAAACGCGGCTTGAACAGCTTCTTGCCGTGGGATTCCAGCGTGGCTTCAAGGCGTTCCATGCTGGTCACCTCGGCGGGGTTGAAGAACGGGCCGGCGGCGTAGAAATCGTACTCGGTGTTTGTCGTGTTTGTCACGGTATTGGTCATGCGCCTCATTGTAGGAGTACGAATCATGGAAGTCCGGGTTATAGGAACTTTTGTGGTGCTTATAACTGGCATCTGGCCTTGTGACAGTAGGCGTGTCGGCTGGTTATTTTCGACGGCGGGAAAATAGCCGGCTTGTGCCATGGGTCGGGTGGCGGGCTGGATGTCGTGAGAACGAAATCCAGCAAGGCGAAGAAGTGCCCGATCTGCGGTCGGGCGATGAAGAAGAACGGCAGGACCGCGAAGGGCACCCAACGGTGGAAGTGCTCATCGGACGCACGCATACGGCAAACAAGCATCGGAGAGGATACTCCGTACTCATCGGACGCACGCCTATGCCGAACAAGCACCGGTGATGGCCAAGGTCATAGGCCGCAAAGTGTGTGTCCGGGGACGGATGCCCATTCGACTCCGAAAGGGTCACGTCGCCTGCATTCACACCAGCCGAGACAAGGCCCTACGCCCCAAAACGGACACGTTCTGGCCTGTAACCCAAAAAACAACGCTGAAAATTGGAAAGGCCTCGGACACTATTGTTTCCGAGGCCTTAAGTGCGCCAGACAGGATTCGAACCTGCGACCTTCTGATCCGTAGTCAGATGCTCTAATCCGCTGGGCTACTGGCGCATGTCGCCTTCCCGAAGTCCCCTTCGTGAAGCAACTCGAATACAATAAGTCCCAGATGAATTTTATGCAAATTCGATGTTACGTACGGAGTGTCGCCAATAATCCCAATGGTTTCCGCCTGAGAGCGATAACATACGGTCACCTTCCCACCACCGACACCATGCTGCTTGACCCCATCCCCATTTCTTAGTGTGATCACACTAAGAGAGCCGTGCCGGATCCATGGCAGCCGAAAGGGTGCCGCCCGTCGGGTATATGCCCGACGGGCGGCGCTATCGCTCAACTGCGGCAACCGCAGCAACGGCACCGCACATCAGACGGCAAAGTCAGCCGATGGCCTTGATGGCGTCGATGATCAGACCCCAGAATCCCTCGAAGTCCAGCTTCACAGCCACCTGCGTGTGGCATTCCTCAGCACTGGGCTCCGGCCCACGCAGATCAGCGACGGTCATGCCCGTGGTCAGCGCGCCGTGGATCTCCACGTCCACCGGGCAGCGACGGGTGGCCACCACGGATGGGTCGATCAGGTAGGCGACGGTGCAGGGATCATGCACCGGCGGATCAACGAAGTCCTGATTGTTCTTGTACGCCTCACGGAAGAAGTCCATGAGCCCACTGGCGAACTTGGACAGATCAGTGCCGATGGCGTCGATGCGCGACTGCACATCGGGGGTGCACAGCGCCTGATGCGTGAGATCAAGGCCCACCATGGTGATCGGCCAGGACTCGTTGAACACGATGTGTGCGGCCTCGGGGTCGGTGGCCACGTTGAATTCGGCGACCGGCGAGCAGTTGCCCACGTGATAGCCGCCACCCATGAGCACGACCTCCTTGACGCGATCGACGATGCGCGGCTCCATGCGCACGGCCAGCGCGATGTTGGTCAGCGGGCCGGTGGGCACGAGGGTGATGGTCTTCGGCTCAGCGTTCATGATCGTGTCGATGATCCAGTTGACGGCATGGCCAGGGTCGAGCGGACGGGTGGGCTCGGGCAGCTCCACGCCGTCGAGGCCTGTGTCGCCGTGCACTGCGGCGGCCACCTTGAGCGGACGGACGAGCGGGCGATCAGCACCGGCGTGCACAGGGATGTCGGTGGCGTGCGCCGCCTCGAGTACGGCGCGGGCGTTGTAGGTGACCTTGTCGAGGCTCTGGTTACCACCGACGGTGGTGACACCGAGCAGTTCGATCTTCGGATTGCCCAGCGCCAGCAGAATCGCCATCGCATCATCGTGGCCGGGGTCGGAATCAAGAATGATCTTCGTCGGGTTCTCTGCCATATTCGCTCCTTCACGAATCACGTGCACTACGTCACTGCCATTGATGCATTTATAGTCGTTACCGGGAATCACATCACGGAAATCCGCTTGATAAAACGTTACACCAACTATAGTACGACACGACCGGTCCCAGTAACGCACAACAACACAGGGGACGACATGGTAGAAAACAGTATCGGATCCGAGAACACAGCATCATTCTCACGACAAACACCGCAAGCATAGGCCTATCTTCGAGTTCTGTGCGGATTCCAGGACCCTGCGGACACCAATCTTCGAGTTCTGTGCGTTCCAAAGCAGATATGCGAAGTATGAGGCTTGAAATTCCAACGTTTGTACTCGGGATTTCCGATTCAGACCGCACAGAACTCGAAGATTGATATCTGCATAGGTAGCGAATCCGCACAGAACTCAAGGATTGGCCACCGAGATCACATTCCGCACCGGCATCTGGCCACGGCACAGCCACGTCCGAGAACAACTACAGCCGAGAATAAAAAAGAAGAGAAAAAGAGAAGACCCCTACGCACCCGACAGAGACCACTTACCCTTGCTGCATTCCTGCCCTGGGGGAGTTGGGCGGCATGACGCCGCGTAGGAGCCGAATTCACACTATACCGCACATCCACGGACATCGCTACTCCGGCGCGGCATGACGCAGGCCCACGCGGGCCCACGCCCCCGCCCACATTGGAATACCCAGTACGATGGAACGGCACGGTTTCAAACACAATCGCGCATAACCGCGCGTCTGCCATGAGAGAAGTCGAGGACCATATATGATCACCACCCCCGTCAACGCCGATCTCGTCATCGTGGGAGCGGGCCTGTTCGGCCTGACCATCGCACAGCAGGCGGCCGAACATGCCGGCGCCCGCGTGCTGATCATCGACGTACGAGACCACATCGGCGGCAACGCCTACTCGTACTTCGACAAGGAGACCGGCATCGAAATCCACAAGTACGGCGCGCATCTGTTCCATACTTCGAACCGTCGCGTGTGGGAATACGCCAACCGGTTCACCGAGTTCACGGATTACGTGCACCGCGTGTACGCCACGCATGACGGCGAGGTCTACCCACTGCCGATCAATCTGGGCACGATCAACCAATTCTTCCGCGCGCACTACACGCCCGACGAGGCCCGCACGCTGGTTGAGCGCCAGGCCGGCGAGCACGCACACGGCATAGCCAGAAACCTTGACGAACAGGGTCGGAAGCTCATCGGCCAGCCGTTGTACGAGGCGTTCATCAAGAACTACACGGCCAAGCAGTGGCAGACCGATCCAAGTGAACTGCCGGCCGCCATCATCAAGCGACTGCCCGTACGATTCAACTACGACAACCGGTATTTCAAGGACACGTGGGAGGGACTGCCGAAGGACGGCTATACCGCGTGGTTCGAGCGAATGATCGCCGATCCGCGCATCGAAGTGAAGCTTGGCGTGGACTTCTTCGACGAGTCGCAGCCGCTGAACAAGCGCGCGCTGGCCGAGGCCGGTGTTCCCGTGATCTACACCGGCCCGATCGACCGGTATTTCGATTATGAGCTGGGCGCGCTGCGCTGGCGCACCGTGGACTTCACGGAACGCCGTTACGACGAGGATGACCACCTCGGCTGCCCGGTCATGAACTATTCCGACGCGGACGTGCCGTACACGCGTGCGATCGAGTTCAGGAACTTCAACCCGGAACGCGCCGCATCGTATGCGCCAGGCAAGACGGTGGTGTGGGAGGAGTATTCGCGGTTCGCGACCCGCGACGACGAGCCCTACTACCCCATCAACACCCCCGAGGACCGGAACACCTACGATCAGTATCGAACCAAGGCGCAGCTCGAGCCGAACACCGTATTCGGCGGACGTCTGGGAACGTACCAGTACTACGACATGCATCAGGTGATCGACACGGCGCTGACCGCCTACGTGGAGGAGGTCGCCCCGCTGCTCAACCGCTGGTGACGCAGAACGCAGACCCCCCTAAAACACCTAAAACGAGACGGCCTTGCCGGGATATATCGAACTCCCGGCAAGGCCGTCTGCTGTTATATCAGTTGCATGCCGACGCCATTACGCCGACACCCCGCGCTCACTGCGCGGAGTTCTGCGTGTTCTGCCCCTCCTGCTGGCTGGCGGCAGCGGCGGCCAGCTTGCCGTTGACCATCGGCACCTCGCCTGCGTTCTTGGTGCCCACCGGCAGCTTGGCAGCCTCCTCGGCGTCTTCCAGCGCTTCGGTCTTGGGCAGCGACATGAAGTCGAGATCCTTGAGGTACCCCTTGCCGGCGGTGATGTCGTACTGGATGAGCCTGTAGTCCTCGAGCAGCTGCCGCGTCGCCTTGTCGGCCTGCGTGATGTCCACGCGGTTGCCGTCCTTGTCGAGGTACAGCGCCTGACCGTCGGGGATGCGCGACCAGCTCTGGATCTTGTTGACCACCGGCGGTTCCATCGCGGGCACCTTGTCGTGCAGCTGGGTGAGGAACGCCAGGTACGGGCTCACCTTCGCGTTCATGTGTTCGGCCGCCTGCGCCATGAAATAGTTCGGCGAGGTGTATGCGGTGGTCGAATCGGGCAGTTTGGTGCCGTGCGATCCGGACGCCTTGTTCGACCAGATGAAGTAGTCGGTCTCGTGCAGCGCCACCGAATTGTCGGTGTTTTCCGAGGCGGACGCGTATGCGCCGGGCAGATGGTCCCCGTAGAAGATCACGGTGATCGGCTTGTCGATGTTGTCAAGCTGGTCGAGGAACGCCTTGGTGGCTTCGTCCGTGTATTCCACGCCCTTCGCATACGTCTGGATCTGTGTGGTCTCATCGAGGCCCAGCGGATCACCGGTGGTGCTCGTGGCCTGGAATTCGTTATTCGAATACCAGTTGTCGTAGCTCATATGGTTCTGCATGGTGAGCACGGACAGGAACTGGCTTTTGCTCGTGTCGATCTTCTCCAGCAGGCTCTGGTAGGCGTCGGAATCCTTCACATACGGCGACGAGTCGATCTTCGACTGGTGGGCGATCACGTCCGGTTCGTTCAACGTCCAGAAATGCCTGAACTTGAACTTCTTGTAGTTCGACGACCGTGAGTACATCGACGATTCGTACGGATGGAACGCCTCGGAATCCTTGCCGTCGTTCCACAGCTGATTGAACGTGGGCGTCCAGCCGAGTTTGGGGATCAGCTGCTGGTACGGGGAGCTGAGCGATGCGTCGAAGTTCGCCATCGACAGACCGGTCAGCGCCATGAACTCCATGTTCGCCGTACCGCCACCGTAGCCTGCGGACAGCATGAGACCGGACGTGGTCTGCGACTTGATGGCGCGCACGTTCGGCATCGGATCCTTGTTGAGCGCCAGTCCCGGCACTCGCGTCGGATCGGAGAACGATTCCGACAGCACCATGATCACCGTGCTGTCCTCAAGATTGCTTTCCCGGGTCTGATTGATCTCGTTGGCCGCCTGCGTGTACCGCTTGGCGACCTGAGCCATCGTCTTCTCCGAATAGTTCGCCGGCTCGTCCATGACCTTCGGATTGACGAATCGCTGGAAGCCGATCAGCGTGCCGTTGGCCTGCGCATCGATCACCGAATCCCACAGCTTCGGCGAATCGCCCAGCGTCTGCGCGAAGTTGTACGACCACGATCCGGTGTTGGCCAGACCGGCGGTGAACAGACCGAGGAACAGTCCCGGACATACGATGAGCACCACTCGCGCGACGGCGGTTTTCGCCCGACCGTGCAGATCGATGAATCCACGTCGTCCGTCACGCTGATGCAGCGAATAGCCGATCACGATCATGGCAAGGAAGAAGATGGCCGCATCCATGAATACTCGGGACGATCCCGTGGGGATGAACCCGAGCATGCTGCCGGCGTCGCTTTTCAGGAAGCCCAGATCGGATGGCTTGATCGTCTCGTATCGGACCATCACCTTGAACCGATCCGCGACGGCGCAGAACCCGACGATTGACAGAAACACCACCGATGCGATCCAGAACCGATTGACCAGCACGATCAGAATCAGATACACCACCGCCAGAATCAGCAGATTAAGCAGGAACTGATACTCGTTGCTCGTCCACATCTTGGAGATGAATCCACCGAATCCACGCAGCGGTTCGACCGTCCACACGCTCCACTGCAGCAGGCCCACCGCGACGATGTCGACCATGAGGAAGGAGACGAGATAGAACCGCCATCCGAACGGCCTGGTACGGGGTCGTCGCAGGTCGAAGTCGGCGATGTCCACGTCGGACGAGTCGATCACGCCATCGGCGGCGGTATCCCCGGTGGTGGCCTCCATCTCGGTTTCTTCGCGTACCTCAGTCACTCGCGGCACTCCTTATCATCGTCGTCAGGTTAACGCCGGCTGACATTCTGATCAACAGGCAATTAAACACACCAACGTTAGCCCACCGAGTGGTCAGTCGCTACGCGGCGGATTGAATACCCCATGAACTTCCACAGCCCGGCGCAACACCGATTGGCAAAACACGCCGTGCAAACGCCCGAAAAACGTACGAATCCTATGAACATTCCCAAAATTCGCCATGAAATCGCAAGTTTTCGGGGGTAGCCTGACCCTTATGGCTTCTCAGACTCCTCGATCCATACGATCCGGCTCTTCGGCCGCGACCGGCGAAGCGGCATCGACCGTTCGCCCCTCCAGGCGACATAGCTCGCACAGGCCGCCGAAGAAGCAGAAGAAGCATCGTATCCTCAAGGGCTTCCTCATCTTCATCGCCGCATGCCTCGTGGCGGGAATCGGACTGTTCGCGTTCATGTACATCACCACCAAGGTCCCCAATCCGGAGGATGTGGCTCTGGCGGAGAAGACACGCGTCTATTATTCCGACGGCACTACCGAGATCGGCACGTTCGCCGAGCAGAACCGAGACATCATCGACTGCTCCGTACTGCCCGACTATGTGGGCAACGCGATCGTCGCATCCGAGAACCGTACGTTCTGGACGGACCGCGGCATCGACATCAAGGGCATCAGCCGCGCACTCATCAACAACGTGACCAAGGGCACGCGTCAGGGCGGCTCCACCATCACCCAACAGTACGCGGAACGCTACTATCTGGGCGAAACCACCACGTACAAGGGCAAGGTCAAGGAGGCGTTCCTGGCCCTGAAGATCGCACAGACCCAGGATAAGGACACGGTGCTGTGCAACTACATGAACACCATCTATCTGGGACGCAACGCATACGGCATCCAGGCCGCGGCGCAGGCGTACTTCGGCAAGGACGCGAAGGATCTCACGCTGTCCGAGGCCGCGACGATCGCCGGCATCATCCCCTCGCCGAACAACTGGGATCCGGCCGTGAATCAGACGATGGCCCAGCAGCGCTTCGACCGCGTGCTCAGCATCATGCAGGAGGACGGCTACATCACCGCTCAGGAGAAGAGCGAGGCGAAGATGCCCGACACGGTGCAGCAGTCCACCGACAACATCTATCAGGGCACCAAGGGCTACCTTCTCAAGATGGTGCGCAACGAGCTCGTGGCGTCCAAGGCATTCACCGAAACCGACATCGACACCGGCGGCTACAAGATCATCACCACGATCGACAAGACGCGGCAGGATGAGATGTACAAGGTGGTCAGCCCCACGGCCAATTCCGACACCGTGCCGGAGGGACTTGAGGCTGGCGGCATGAGCGTGAACCCGAAGGACGGCTCGATCATCTCGCTGTACGCGGGCGAGGACTACCTCACGCACAGCCTCAACAACGTGACCCAGTCCACGTTCGAGGTCGGATCCACCATGAAGCCGTTCGCGCTGCTCGCCACCGTGCAGAAAGACGTGAACCTGAGCACCACGTTCAACGGCAACTCGCCGCGATCGTTCCCCGGACTCACCACGCCGATGAACAACGCCGGCGGCGTGAGCTACGGCTACATCGATCTGTACAAGGCCACCGCGAACTCCGTGAATACCGTGTACATGGATCTTGCGCAGCATCTCGGCTCGCAGACGATCATCGACACGGCTAAGACCGCGGGTATCAAGGGCACGATCACCGATGACTCCTATACGGTGCTGGGCAACTCCGGCCTGACCGTGTACGACATGGTGCGCGGCTATTCCACCATCGCCAATCAGGGCCAGAAGGTGTCGCTGCACATCGTGAACAAGGTGACCGATGGCAGCAACAAGGCCCTGTACACGTCCTCCACGTCGTCCGAGCGCGTGTTCGACGCCAACGACGTGGCGCTGGTGACCAAGGCCATGACCGGCACCATCCAGTCCGGTACGGGTAAGGAAGCCAGGTCGATCGGCATCACCATGGCCGGTAAGTCCGGTACGGCAAACGACAGCAAGGCGGCGAGCTTCGTGGGCTTCACGCCCTCCGTGCTCACCTACATGGCCATCTGGTATCCGGGCAGCGACGGCTCCGCACAGGAGGTCCCGACCTTCGCCGGCTACAGCCACGGTTCGGGATACCCGGCGCATATGTTCACCCAGTACATGAAGCAGGCGCTGGCGGATGCCAAGGATGAGGACTTCCCCACCGCCAAGGACACCGGTACCATCGGCGGCCCCGACGGTACCTGGGGAACCGGCAGCAGGAAGAGCTCCTCGTCGTCCGGCTCGTCGTCCGGCAGCACCAGCAAGAACCAGTCCGACAGCACCGACACCACCGGTGAAGGCACCTCCACCGGAACCGAGAACAGTGGTGGTACGGGAACCGGCACTGAGAACGGCACGGGAACCGGCAACACCGGAACCGGAACCACGCCGAGCACCGGAACCGGCAGCACCGGTGGCACCGGCACGGGCGGCGGCACGGGAACCGGCACCGGGTCCGGAACCGGCAGCACCGAGAACGGTACCGGAACTGGTGGCAACACCGGCGGCACGGGAACGGGCGGTGGCACGGGAACCGGCAACACCGGAATCGGAGACGGGAATATCAGCGTTCCCGATATCAACATCGGCAACTGATCCGGAGGCTGGTTGTGGGTGCACGTTGATTGGTTGACTGGTTGTGCACGTCAACGAACATTCACAACCAGTCAACTGAGTGCCAGCCGTCAAGTGCCAGCCGTCAAGTGCCAAGTGCCCGAGACATGCCCACAACGTCTACGCACACAGCCCTAACGGCTAACGACTAACGCCTGAGGGTCCGATCCCATTACAGGATCGGCCCCTCAGGCGTTTTCATATCGTATTGTGGGCTCCTCAGCCGCCGCCCCGTCAAGCACGACGGAGCGCGGCATCGGCGGAACCTATCGGAACATCAGCGCTCGGAGCGGTTGACCGCGGAGATGATGGCCTTCAGCGAGCTGGTGATAATCGACGAATCGATGCCCACACCCCAGATCACCTGGGATTCGGGCTTCTCACCGATCTCGGCCTCCACGTAGGAAGCGGCCATGGCGTCGGTGCTGGCGGTCATCGTGTGCTCCACGTAATCCATCACGGACACGTCGATACCCAGCGAGGAGATCGCGTTGATGAACGCGGCGATCGGGCCGTTGCCCACACCGGACAGGTCACGCTCAACGGGTTCGGCATCCGGAGTGGTGCCGCGATCGAGCAGACGGGCCTTGAGCACGGTGTCGGAGCCGTCCTCACCGGACGAGACGGACACCTTGAGCAGCTTGAGACGACCCCACTGCTTCAACGAAGCATCGGACGTGTCGCCCACCACATGACCGGCCGCAGTGGTGCCGCCGGACTCCACCGGAAGGTACTCGTCCTTGAACAGGCGCCAGATGTCCTCGTCCTTGACTTCCTTCTTGGTGTCGTCGGCATACTTCTGCACGATCTTGTCGAACTCCACCTGCAGACGCTTCGGCAGGTCGAGGTTGTGGTTCGTCTTGAGCAGGTAGGCCATGCCGCCCTTGCCGGACTGCGAGTTCACGCGGATGATGGCCTCGTAGGTACGGCCGATGTCCTTCGGATCGATCGGCAGGTACGGCACGAGCCACACGAACTTGTCGAGATCGGCGTCGGCGCGGTCGGCAGCCATCTGACGGGCCTCCAGACCCTTCTTGATGGCGTCCTGATGCGAGCCGGAGAACGCGGTGAACACGAAGTTACCCGCGTACGGATGACGCTCGGAGATCTTGATCTGGTTGCAGTATTCGACCGTCTTGCGGATCTCCGGCACGTTGGAGAAGTCGATCTGCGGGTCCACGCCCTGCGTGAGCAGGTTCAGACCCAGCGTGACGAGATCGACGTTGCCGGTACGCTCGCCATTGCCCAGCAGGCAGCCCTCGACGCGGTCGGCGCCGGCCAGCACACCCAGCTCGGTGGCGGCCACGCCCATGCCCTCGTCGTTGTGCGGGTGCAGGGACAGCACGATGGCGTCGCGGTTCTTCAGATGCGTGGACACGTATTCCACCTCGTCGGCGAACACGTTCGGCGTGGTCATCTCCACCGTGGCCGGCAGATTGATGATCATCGGGTGCTCCGGCGTCGGCTTGATCACGTCGATCACGGCGTTGCACACCTCGACGGCGTATTCTGGCTCGGTACCGGTGAACGACTCAGGAGAGTATTCGTAGTACAGGTCGATGCCCTCGGCCTCACCCTCGAGATCCTTGCACAGTTCGGCGGCGTCGGTGGCGAGCTTCTTGATCTCCTCGCGGTTCTTGCGGAACACGACCTCGCGCTGCAGCACGGAGACGGAGTTGTAGAAGTGCACGATGGCGCGCTTGGCGCCGCGAAGCGCCTCGTAGGTGCGGCGGATCAGGTGCTCACGGCACTGGGTGAGCACCACGATGGTGACGTCGTCGGGGATCAGTTCACGCTCGATGAGCATGCGGATGAAGTCGAAGTCCGTCTCGGACGCGGACGGGAAGCCCACCTCGATCTCCTTGTACCCCATGGAGACGAGCAGGTTCCAGAAGCGCAGCTTGCGTTCGGAATCCATCGGATTGACCAGTGCCTGGTTGCCGTCGCGAAGATCGACGGAGCACCAGCGCGGCGCACGCTTGAACGTCTTGTTCGGCCATGTGCGCTCAGGGAAGCTGAACGGCACCTGAAGTTCGTAGGATGCGTACTTGTTGTACGGCATGCGACTCGGCTTCTGCGGGGAGCCGATGAAACGAGCCGGAGGCAGCAGCGGGTCGTTGTTCCCTCCGTTGGATGCCGCCGCAGCAGCTGCAAGATCGAATACCGAT
Organism: Bifidobacterium tissieri; assembly: GCF_002259645.1. GTDB lineage: Bacteria > Actinomycetota > Actinomycetes > Actinomycetales > Bifidobacteriaceae > Galliscardovia > Galliscardovia tissieri. Next base: position 60,997 of record NZ_MWWV01000005.1, on the reverse strand, counting down.
TCCACGTCGGGGTTGTGATCCTGGCCCATATCTTCCTCCTTTTCTGATTGTTGTGGTGTAACCAAAATTCCAGTCTACAAGCCGGCAACAACAGAAACGCTGGGGGTTTACACTCCTCCCCATTCCTTAGTGTGATCACACTATCGTGACCAATGCCCCCCAAACGTTGAAATTCCAACACCCGCATTTTTTAGTGTGATCACACTACAGAGGGAGCGGTCTCATTTTTGGTGGTCTATCTCACTTTTCGGCTGTTCAGTTGCTTATGGAACGTTTCAGTTGCTCATTGGCCATTGCTTAGTGGCCACTGACCACTGCTCATTGACCACTGACACTGGCCGCTGACCACCGGTGCCGCATCAGACGATGCGACGATAGGCGGCCCAGCGGGCGAGTTCGCCGCGGTTGGAGAGCTGCAGCTTCCGCAAGACCTTGGAGACGTGCGTTTCCACGGTCTTGACCGAGATGAACAGTTCGGCGGCCACCTCCTTGTAGGAGTAGCCGCGGGCGATGAGCCGCATGACCTCCTGTTCGCGCGGGCTGAGCACGTCGATATCGATGTCGTCGTCCGGCACCGGTGCCGCAGTCGGCGTCGGCTGTGCGTAAGGGTTGTAGTCGGCGCTCGGGTCGGGCGTGGCACCCTGAACACCGCCCTGCGGACTGCCCGGACCAAGCGCATTGAGCACGAATCCGGCCAGCTTCGGACTGAACACCGCATAGCCCTCCGCCACCTGATGAATCGACGCGATGAGGTCCGGCGCGGTGATCGTCTTGGTCACATAGCCGCGGGCGCCGGCACGGATCACCGCGCCCACGTCGGTCGGCGAATCGGACACGGACAGTGCCAGATACAGGGTATGCGGCGCGTACGGCATGCTACGCAGAATGATCTCGGATCCGCCGCCGCCCTCGCCGCCGGGCACATGCACGTCGAGCAGCACCACGTCAGGACGGGTTTCGGCGATCATACGGACCGACGACTGCACGTCCCCCGCCTGTCCGACGATCTCAATGTCGTCGGAGCCGGCGGTGATGGCCGCGATCACCCCCGCACGAAACAGATCATGATCATCAACCACGCCGATGCGCACGGATCGTTTGACTGCCGTATCCGACTGGATTGCGGTCGTCTTGGGCGCCGACTGATCCGACTGTGCCAACCGACTTGACTGTGCCGCATCCGTCCCCATTGACTGCGTCATTCCCCGTTCCTCCTTGTCGTTCCTCGACATCATTCCTCACCTTACTGCGCCGCCGGACCGCGTCACGTTTCCTTACCGCTGCAACGGCTGGGAAAGACGGACCTCCGTACCCCAACCGGGCCGCGAGACGATCTCGGCCGTGCCCCCAGACCGCCGCATGCGGCCGATGATCGACTCCTTGACCCCAAGGTGCCCGGCCGGCAATGCGTTCACGTCGAAACCGTCCCCGTGATCGCGCACGAACACCTGTACTTTGACATCGTTCGCCTCCATATAGACGGAGATCGGCGGAGCGCCATGCCGGGCCGCGTTGGTCATGGCCTCGGCGGCGGCATCGAGCAACGACGATAATTCCTGCACCGTCGCGCATTCGCCGACAGTCACCACATCGATCGGGCGCTCGCACGAGTCCTCCACATTGGCGACGACGCGTTTGAGTACGCGGGAGAACGGTTCCGGAGCGGCGGCATTGCGCATGGATGCGGCCGGGATAGACGCGGTCACGGACGCGTTCGTAGACGATGCCGACGGGAATGCCGGCCGTTGAGGGATCGGCGAGGTACTAGGAAATCCCGCCCCGGATGCCATTGCCGCAGCGCTCATACCAGCGGGTCCCGCACCCGAAGACGCCGCTGCCGCGGATGCCGCGGTGGATTCCGGATCGCCGTACAGCCATTCGCGCAGTTCACGTTCCTGTGCGCGGGCGAGCGCCGCCACCTTGGCGGAATCCGACGATTGCAGTTGGATCAGGGCGAGCGTCTGCAGCACGGAGTCATGCAGTCGTGCGGCGATGTCGGCGCGGAGCTCCTCGCGGGCGGTCTGCGCCCGTTGTTTACCTAGATCGGCGATCAGGCTGATCCACCAGGGGGCGATGATGACGGCGAGCGCCGCGATCATGACGAGTCCTGCGAGCGCGCCTTTGAGCAGCGTTCCCAATTGCATGGTCAGGCTGAACATGACGAGGACACCGGCGATGGTGACGGCGATGCTGCCCGCGGTCACGACGACGGCGAATCTGCCGGTGTGGACTTCGGGGTGGAGCCGGTCGTCCATGATGAAGCTCATCTGTGCCCATCCGACGGCCACGCCGACGAATACCAGGGCGAGGCCGAGCACGATCTGTATGGGCAGCCCGGAGAGGATCCCCCAGACGCCCAGTCCGACGGCGAGTACGCCGATCAACGCGATGACCACACCGATGGTGGCCGGCCGGACCGGTCGGGTGGCGTTGGCCGCACGGCTGGCGGCGTCGACGAGCGAACTCAGCGTGGTGCGGCGCAACGGTGAATCGAATACCGGAGGGGTTGGCGGGGTCTGTGATGGCCTGGGATCCTGCCGATCCGTCGGCGGCTGCGTCGGCGGTATGCCATGCTGACCGTTCATTCACATCCCCCTTGCATATCTTCAGTTGCGGATCACCGTCATGATCATCACGAGTCGTCATGATTCAGGAACGACGATCGGTGTCGTCGCGGTTATCCTGCACTCCAGCGTAGCAATGCCGTTCGGGGTGATATGGGGGATTCGGGGTGCGTCCCCCATGGTTCAGGGTTCTTTCAGGGTGTTCCCCCATAGCGGTCGACACGATTCTGCGGTGGAATGGAATCAACAAGGAATCACGAGCGAACGATCCTCTGGGATCCTCAGGGAGATGAGCATCATGACGTCAAGCAATCCATTCAATCCGAACCAGTACGCCAATCCGAATCCGAACCCTCCGGCGGGCAGCCGGTTCTTCAACTGGGTCCGTTCGCTCGGGCTCCGTCGCAGCACCAACCGCTGGGTGGGTGGTGTATCCGGCGCGATCGCCAACCGTCTCGGCTGGGATCCGCTGATCATCCGCATCATCTGGTTCGCGTTCTTCTGCGCGGCCGGATTCGGCGCACTGCTCTACGGTCTGGCATGGTTTCTGCTCCCCGACGAGCGTGACGGCACGATCATCGCCGAGGACGCGCTGATCAACGGCCGGTTCCCCGCGCCGTTCTGGATGTCGATCCTGTTCATGCTCGTCGGCTGCCCCGGCAGTGTGTTCGCCGTGCCGTTCATTTCGATCCCGCTGTTCGTGGCGCTGATCGTCGCCGCGATCCTGCTGTACAACCGCGACCAGAACAAGAACCCCGGAGGCAGTCAGCCGAATCCCGACGCCGGTCCCGGCCCCGATTTCGGAGGATTCGGTGGCGGCGCGACCGACCCCGGCAACCCGACCAACTCAACGAACCCGACTCCGATGGGAGGCCCTGCGATGCCCACGCCGAATCCGAACCCCAGCACGCCGGGCGCGAACTACGGTCCGATGCCGCAGCAGCCGTTCACGCCGCAGCCCGGCCCGGCCCCGTACTACAACACCGCGCCGCAACCCGCACAGCCCAATGTGATCTACCGCCGCAAGCCCGCCGGCCCGGTGGTGGTGGGCGTCGTCTCCGGCCTGATCCTGCTGTCGCTGGCCGGCCTCATCGCGCTGATGGCGTTCGTCCGCCGCTTCGAACTGCCGAACGTGATCACGATGGTGTCCCTCTGGATTCTGGCGGTCACGTTCCTGCTCGGCCTGATCACGATCGTCGTCGGTTTCACCGGCCGCAAGTCCGGAGGCCTGATTCCGCTGACGATCGTGGCACTGATCGCCTCGATGTGCGCGTACGTCGCCCTGCCCGGCGCGAACTATGTGGCCGGATCGACCTACGGCACCGAAGTGACGTTCTCCGACCGCACCTACTATTCCGGTGATCTCGACACGTTGCAGAGCACCGGACTGGATATCGCGTTCTCGTCCGTCGAGCTCGACCTGACCGACTGGAGCAGCACCCATCCCGGGTCCAACTGCCCCACCGGCGATCTGGGCCTTGACATGGCCTTCTCTGACCTTGAGATCGAACTGCCCGCCGGGTGCCAGGTCGTGTCGAACGTCGACAACACGTTCAGTTCCACCATCAACTACGGCGCACTGAAGACGTGGGAAGACGCCGATCACGATAACGCGCTTGTGCTCACCGGAGACTCGGCCTTTTCCAACATCTCCGTCGGCACGTCCGATGGTCGTTTCAACGGATACGACGACTGAGCCGTTGCGCACAATCATCACACACGCAGTCATCAATAGTTTCGACGACGAGATTTTTTAAGGAGACATCATGACCACCATCGATCCGCAGAATGATCAGAAGACAACGGTGATGCCGGTCGGCGGCAACGGCACGGCTGATGGCAATGCCACGGTCAACGGCACCGGCACGGTCGGCGATTCAGCCAGCGAGGCACCCACGCAGACGCTCGACCCTGATCGCATCAAGGCGCAGAACGCACCGACGGAGACCATGCCGCCGGTGGGCGCAACGCCGATCGCCAGCACGACTGACGGCAATGGCGATACCGCCGACACGCTGCCGACGCAGCCGATCGTCGGCAAGCCCGACGTGACGCTTGCCGGAACGGAATACGAGCAGCCGGGCCCGTTCTCGCCGGAGACCACGCCGTCGTCGGTGTCCGAGGAACCGCTGCCGGCTGCCGAAGGCCCTGCAACCGCGCCCGCCGCCCCCGCTTCTCCAACACCGTTCCCCACGCCGGCACCCATGCCGAACCCAACGCCCACACCCGCACCGAGCCCGGAACAGGCATGGTCCGCGTCGCCGGAGCAGCCGATGAATCCGCAGCAGGCCGCGTGGAGCCAGCAACAGGCCGCCGCGCAGGGCTACGCGAACGAGGCTCAACGCAACAACTACCCCGGTTCCGGCAACACCGCGCAGGCCACGGCGGGCCCGCAGTATCAGAACTATCCGGGCTGGAACCAGTACGCGCCGAACATCGGCCAGCAGTATCCGCCGCGCATCGAATATCGTAAGGGCCCAAGCACGCCCACGATCATCTGGGGCGCGCTGATCGCACTGTTCGCGCTCGGCGGGCTCGGCGGCAGCTGGCTGTTCGGATTCTCCATGTCGTTGAGCATGTGGACGATCTTCGCAATCGTCGCGCTGGTGGTCATGGGCGTCACGCTCGTGATCGGCGGCGTCGCCGCCGCCATGCGACGCAGGAACGGCAACGGACGCACACCGAAGACGCGTGCACCGGGCGCGACGGGAGCACCGAAGGCCTGATCGGCGGTGTCAGACATCATGGTCTGAACATCGAACGTCACGGGCGGAGGCTCCCGCCAACGATTCCGCTCCCCACCCTCAACATCGAACGCCGTGTCCTCATATGACTCTTATGACTCCATATGAAGACACGGCGTTTCATTTGTCGAAAACGGCAGACAGCACATCACTTACAGGTAGTGGACTTACAGGTAGTGGAACAGCGACACGCCTCGACGACCCATGCAGTAGGCGTTGCCCAGCCACGTGTGCTTGCTGGTGGGCCATACGGCACCCAGTCGCGGCGCGTTCTGGCTCATCCATATGCTGGGCACACGGCCGTCGGCGCTACGCGATCCGAGCAGGTTGAATCCGTTCTTGTGCACCAGCCAATCGGGATGCTGGGTGGCGATGGCGAGGCCCTCCTCCAGCGTCAACGGCAGCCGGCCGTCGGATTCGACGAGCTTGCGCGCGATGTCGGGCTCACGATTCGTGTATCGGGTGCCGGTGTGCGGGTCCACGACGATGTAGAACGGGCCTTCCGGCGGCTCGAAGCCGTCCTGCGGCAGGAAACTGGCGATGTCGCGCGGCGGCATGGTGGTGAATCCGGCCATGCGATTGATGCTGGTTCGCGCGATCAGCGATTCCGGAGACACGAGTTCGCGCGTGGGGACAAGAAGAATGTTGGCGCCCAGATCGGATTTGGCCAGGGCGTTGATGATCGGCGTGGCGAGTGCACGGAATGCGGCGGCCGTCATATCGGCCACGTCGGGGTATCCCAGCGCCACGATTCGGTCGAGCTGCTTTTGCGCTTCCACGGATGCTTCAGACATATCCCCAGTATCTCAGCCGGGCAGACATCCGCAACGTCGGCCGGCCTGTTGCGGGATGATGTTGCGGGCGACCCGGACCGATCTCGACGTCATCCCAGACGAGCGGAAACCGATTCCGAACAGACGCGAACCAACGAGGACACAAACAACACAAACAACACAAACGATCGGCTCCCCGTTACGCAATCTGTGCAATCGCGCAACGGGGAGCCGATATGCCAATCCGGTGGCTGCCGGCGTTGGCCAGAGATCAGAGCTGATCGGCGAAGTGCTTCTTCGCCACGATCTCCGCAAGTTCGATGGCGTTGAGTGCGGCACCCTTACGAAGGTTGTCGTTCGTGATGAACATGGACAGGCCCTTCTTGCCGTCCACGGCCTGATCCTGACGGATGCGGCCCACGAAGCTCGGGTCCTTGCCGGCGGCGAGCTGCGGGGTGGGGATGTCGTTGAGCTCCACGCCCGGGGCCTTGGCCAGCACCTCACGGGCCTGATCCGGGGTCACGTCCTTCTCGAACTCGGCGTTGACGCTCATGCCGTGCGAGGTGAACACGCCGATGCGCACGCAGGTGCAGCTGGCCTTCAGGTCCGGCAGGTGCAGGATCTTGCGGCTCTCGTTGCGCAGCTTCTGCTCCTCGTCGGTCTCCTCGCTGCCGTCGTCCACGATCGCGCCGATGAACGGCACGGCGTTAAAGGCGATGGTGCGCACCACCTTGGTCGGCTCGGGGAAGTCGATGGCGGAACCGTCGAACACCAGCTTGTCGGCACCCTGCTCCACGGCGGCCTTGGCCTCGTTCATGAGCTGCAGCACGCCGGCACGACCGGCACCGGACACGGCCTGGTAGGAGCTGACGATCAGACGCTTGAGACCGAACTCGTCGGACAGCGCCTTCATGGCCGGCATGCATGCCATGGTCGTGCAGTTCGGGTTGGCGATGATGCGGTCCGGAACGTCGTCCAGATCCTCGGGGTTCACCTCGGCCACGACCAGCGGCACGTTGTCGTGCATACGCCACTGGGAGGAGTTGTCGATCACGTAGGCGCCGGCCTCGGCGAACTTGGGCGCCCACACCTTGGAGGTGCCACCGCCGGCGGAGAAGATGGCGATGTCGATGCCGGAAAGATCGGCCTTGGCCACATCCTCCACGATGATGTCGTGACCGCGCCAGTTGAGCACGGTTCCGGCGGAATGCGCGGACGCGAGGAAACGCAGATCCTTCACCGGGAAGTTGCGCTCGTCGAGAATGCGACGCATGACCATGCCCACCTGTCCGGTGGCACCCAGCACCGCTACGTTCACGCCTTTGTCATTGATCTGTACCATTGTGTGGCTCCTTTTTCTTCCGGCTGTAACGTCGTCTCGTTCAATCGACGCGAATCAGCGGCCGGTGCCGCCGTAGACCACGGCCTCAACCTGATCGGCATCGAGATTGAACTTGGTGTGGATGGCGCGCACGGCGTCGTCGAGATCCTCGAGCGGCACCATGGCGGAAATACGGATCTCGGAGGTGGAGATCATCAGCACGTTGATGTTCTTCTCGCTCAGCGCGCGGAAGAAGGTGGCGGCGATGCCGGAGTGGGTCTTCATACCCACGCCCACGAGCGCGACTTTGCCGACGGCGGTGTTGAAGTCCACGGACTCGTAGCCGATCTCGTCGCGCTTGGACTCAAGGACGTTCTCCACGTCGCGGATCTGCGATTCGGAGGCGGTGAACGACACGTCGGCGGTACCGGTGGATGCGGCGGCCTGTACGATCATGTCAACGTTCACGCCGGCGTCGGCCAGCTGAGTGAAGATCGACGCGCACATGCCCGGACGGTCGGGGATGCGACGCAGCGTGATCTGCGCTTCGGAACGATCGTGCGCGATGCCGGAGACGATCGGATCCTCCGGTCCGAGATCGGGGAAGAGATCGCCCATGGACTGGTTGTCGTTGCTCATTGTTGTCACCTTTATGTTTACGTGATTGTCGTGGTTCGTGATTGTCGTGTTGTTGTATTGCTTGGATCGGGGATCGTCCTACAGCGATTCCCGTCGCGAGTAGCGCGCGATTACAGCAGGTTCGGGATGCTGCGCGGGTCCACGCCGTCGGGCAGCACGAGCGTGCCCGGACGATGCGAGAAGGAGCTGCGCACATGCAGCGGCATGTTGAAGCGCTCGGCGTATTCCACGCAGCGCAGCGCCAGCACCTTGGAACCGCAGGCGGCCATCTCGAGGATCGCCTCGTAGGAGATCGCGGGGATGCGACGGGCGGTGGGCACGATGCGCGGGTCGGCGGTGAAGATGCCGTCCACGTCGGTGTAGATCTCGCACACGTCGGCCTCAAGCGCCACGGCCAGCGCCACGGCGGAGGTGTCGGAACCGCCACGGCCGAGCGTGGTGGCGTCACCCTTGGCGTTGATGCCCTGGAAACCGGCTACGATGGCCACATCGCCCTGCGACAGCACTTCGGCCACACGCTTCGGCTTCACGGCACGAATATGCGCGGCACCATAGCGAGCATCGGTGAGGAAGCCGGCCTGCTGACCGGTGAACGAGTGCGCACGGGCACCCTGTGCGTGAATCGCCATGGCGAGCAGGCTCATGGAGATGCGCTCGCCGGCGGTCATGAGCATGTCCATCTCGCGTTCCGGCGGCTGGGAGTCAATGTCAAGTGCCTGATCGATCAGATCGTCGGTGGTGTCGCCCATTGCAGAGACGACGACCGCCACGTCATTGCCCTTCTTCTTGGTGTCGATGATGCGCTTGGCCACGCGCTTGATCGAATCGGTGTCAGCCACCGACGAGCCACCGTATTTCTGAACGATAAGTGCCACTTCAGTCCAATCTCGTTATTGCCGTCGTGTTCCCGCCGACGTGCTGCATGCCGCGGGGATCATGTTTCGGTCGCTTGGTGCACAAGTAGTCACACAGTGTACGCAAACGGCAAGATTATAAGGGCTTGAATGTTCCGAAATCATACCGTCGCCAACATTTGGACATCCGATAGTCGTCAATCGTTCTACGAACGATCGCGGACGATGTTGGCGACGTTTTGCAAGCCGTATCCGACGCAGTTGGATTGCGGGCAGTCAGGCCTCACGGCGGCCGGCGAGGGCACGGCCCAGAGTGATCTCGTCGGCGTATTCGAGATCGCTGCCAACGGGCAGACCGCTGGCCAGACGAGTCACCTTGACCTCGAGCGGTCCGAGCAGACGGGAGATGTACGTGGTGGTGGCCTCGCCCTCGATGTTCGGGTTGAGCGCCATGATCACCTCGTGCACCTCGCCGGTGCCGAGTCGCTGCAGCAGCTGGGGGATCCTCAGGTCGGCGGGCCCCACGTTGGCCATGGGGTTGATCGCGCCGCCGAGCACGTGGTAGAGGCCGCGGAATTCGCGGGTGCGCTCGATGCTCATCACGTCCTTGGGTTCCTGCACCACGCAGATGATGCTGCGGTCGCGGCGCGGGTCCTCGCAGATCGGACAGGGACTGGTTTCACAGACGTTGCCACAGATCTCGCAGAACCGCACCTGGGCCTTCACCTCGGTGATGGCGTCGGCGAGCTCGCGCGCCTCCTGCTCGTCCGCGCTCAGTATGTAGAAGGCGATACGCTGCGCGCCCTTCGGTCCGATGCCGGGCAGTCTCGAGAACGCGTCGATCAGATTCTGGATCGCCCCGTCATACGCCAATGCCATCATCCGCTCCTTGTTGTCGCTGTGTCGTTGTCGTCACTGTGTCTGGTTTGCCACGGTGTCTGGTGTCACTGTGTCTTGCTGTCACTCCTCGTCGGATGCCGCCTTGCGCTTGGCCACGATGTTGCGCGGATTGTTCGGATCGTCGGGAGCAAGCGTCTCCACGCTCTTGACGTCGAAGAACCGTTTGAGATCATCGAGATTCATCGCATTGTGCACGGTGAGCGACTCGTCGGACATGGAGTATTCGTCCTCGTCCGGATCGACCTGCGGCACCGGCTGCGTATTCGGGACCGGACCGGACATGCCATTGGGCTGCATACCGCCAGATGGTGCGCCTTCGAACGGTGTGCCGACGGACTGGGTCTGCGATTGGACTCCGAATCCTCCCGCGGTCTGTTGATCGAAACGCGCATTCGGATTGAAGTGGCGTTCGGTCTGCGACGACGGCTGGGCCGCAGGGCTTGACTGCGTTGGCTGAACCGGTTGTGCCGATTGCATCGGTTGCGTTGACTGTGTTGACTGGGCCGATACAACCGACTGGGCCGACGGGGACGATTGCGCAGTGCCCAACTGTGCAGTGCCCAACTGTGCAGTGCCCGACGGTACGGTCTGGGCCGGCTGAGCCGCGGGCCCCCATGGATCCTCACCGTCGGACAGGTCCGGCACCGCCACATGCTTGATGTGATGTTCGTTCAGCGGTTTATGCGGCTGCTGCGACAGATCCTGATATCCGCCATTCGTCTGTCCGCCGGCCGGTGCGGCCCACGGATCATCGTCCACCGACGAATCGGATGCGGTGGGAGCCGGGGACGCCCACGGATCATCACCCCATGCGCCGTCGTTCGCCGCGGCACTATTCGGTGCCACACCGTTCGACGCAACATCGTTCGACACTGCGTCGTCCACGACAGCACCATTCACGGCACTGTCCGTTACTCCACCAACCGTATCGACCGATGTATGGCCGACGTCCACAGACGTCGACGGCACACCCCAACCATCCGGCTCGGCGTCAGCATCCGGACCGGCGACATGCGCGCCGCTTCGGTGAACGTCGGTATCGGCGTCGTGCACGGCCGACTGGCCGTCCGCAGCATCATTATGTGCGCGGGACGACGTCTGAGCGCCGACTCCCGCCATCGCACCGCCAAGACTGGCCTGCAGCAGCTTGGCCTTCACCTGCTGCTGCTTGTTCGGCGGTAGCTGGCTGAACGGCGGCGCCATTTGGCCGTCCGCCATCTTCTTGGTGGGCGCAAGCTGAACGTCGTCGCCGAACATGCGATGCGTCGCCTCACGCAGAATGTCAACCACCTTGTTGCGCCCGTTCACACTCTCCGATGTGACGGCGAGCGCGAAGGCGTACTTGTTGATGGCCTTGTCGAATTTGATCCACAGGCACATCCTGCCGGTCTTATTCGGCCTGAGGGTGATGCGTGGCACGCGATCGCGGGTTACGTACCTGCGGACGTCGTCGGGCAGTTCGGCCAGCAGGGCGTCCCACTTCTCATCGGGCGTACGCGTGTCGGGCGTATGGGCATCGGCCGCGTGCGTTTCCGCATCGGCGACCGGCGAGGATGCGGGAGCAGATGCCGTCGTGAACGGAACATGTGCGGCAGCGGTGGGAAGCGGTTCGACGGATGCCGATGCGGAAGGCATGGCAGCGGATGGTGCCGCAGTAGGGGCCGCGGACGTCGAACCGGCGGGAGACGCCGCACGCTGATTGCGCTTGGCTCCCGCGAAGCCGCCGCCCCGAACACCGGTTCCGGTATTGCCGCCGGCGGGCGCTGCGGCGGACTGTGCGGTTCCAGCGGCCGCGGAAGCGGGAGCCGCACCGCCTGCAACGGCGTTCGGCATGATCACGGTCGGCGGCACCAGCAGTTTGGCGGCCAGCAGTTCCAGACGCATACGCGGCGATGTGGAGCCACTCATCGTTCCCAACGTGTCGTTGATCACGTCGGCGATCTGCGTCAGCCGCGCAAGACCCAACGCGGACGCCTGACGACGCATATCGTCATGGTCCTCGGCCTCGGCATCATCACTCAGCACCGATTCGGCACGGTCTCCGGCGATCGTCAGCACGAGCAGATCACGGACACGGGCAAGCAGATCCTCCACGAATCGACGGGGATCGAACCCACCCACGATCACCTTCTGGATCACGGAATACAACTGCTCGCCATTGCGATCGATCACCGCGTCGATCGCCTCGGCAATCAACGTGTCCGGGGTGAAACCAAGCAATGCGACCGCGGAATCGTAAGCGATCACGCCGTCGGCCGCGCCGACCATAAGCTGATCAAGTACGGACAGCGTGTCACGCATCGAACCGCCGCCGGCGCGCATGGCGAGCTTGAGCACGCCCGGCTCCGGCTTGATATGCTCCTTGCCGCAGATATCATCCAGGTACGGGCCCATGATCTCGGGCGGCACCAGACGGAACGGGTAATGATGGGTGCGGGAGCGGATGGTGCCGATCACCTTCTCCGGCTCGGTGGTCGCAAAGATGAACAGGACGTGCTCCGGGGGCTCCTCCACGATCTTGAGCAACGCGTTGAAACCCTGCGGCGTGACCATATGCGCCTCGTCGAGGATGAAGATCTTGTACCGATCGCGGGCCGGAGCGAAGCCGGCGCGTTCACGCAGCTCTCGGGCGTCCTCCACACCGTTGTGGGAGGCGGCGTCGATCTCCACCACGTCGATCGAACCGGGGCCGCCGGTCGCCAGATCACGGCACGACTCGCATTCACCACACGGATGCGATGTCGGCCCCTGCTCGCAGTTCACACAACGGGCGAGGATGCGCGCGGAGCTGGTCTTGCCGCAACCGCGCGGGCCGGAGAACAGGTACGCATGGGTGAGCTTGCCTTCGTCGAGGGCGCGGGAGAGAGGAATGGTGACCTGGTCCTGACCCACAATGCCGTCGAAGGTGTCGGGCCTATACCGCCGATACAATGCCAAAGCCATAATCCACATCCAATCCCAAATCGCCAAAACCAACAGCCGGAAACGCCGTCACCATACTATGCGAACTGCACGATGGCGGCGGATTCGACATCGTCGCGCGCGGCTCGAAGACGAATCCACGCCCGCGATCGTCGGCACGTCCGCCGATACGGCTCTCCGACTCGTTGCAAATAATGGGAACAACGTCGCGGCCCGTCAACGCTTTGGACGAATATGGTGAGCGGCAAACGACGCCCGGCCGGAGTCGGCGACGACACGGCAGACGCATTCACATGATTCCTAGAGAAGGGAACCCTCATGCCGAACAACGGCAATCCGGCAACGAACGCCGACAACACCCAGCCTTCCATCCTCACACCGATCGTCAACGTGAACGCCCTCACCCCCGCCGAAACCGAAGAGGCCGTGGAGAAGGCAGGCGTGGCCAAAACCCAGCTCACCGGCGGCAAGGCGTTCGTCTCCGCCATGTTCGCCGGCGCGTTCATCGGCTTCGGCGCGCTGTTCTTCCTCATCGTCACCAGCGACCCCGCCATGACCTGGGGGCCAAAGCGCTTTGTCGGCGGTCTCGCCTTCTGCATGGGCCTGGTGCTCGTGCTCTGCTGCGGCGCCGAACTGTTCACCGGCAACTCGCTGATGGCATCCGATCTGGCCGCACACAAGATCTCCTGGCCTGCCATGCTGAAGAACTGGGTGATCGTCTGGTTCGGCAATCTCGCCGGCGCGCTGGTGCTCGTCACGCTGATCGCGCTCGCCGGAACGATGGGGCTCAACGATGGCGCGGTGGGCGACACCGCCGTGGCAACCGCCGCATCAAAGATCACCCCTGACTGGTTCACGCTGTTCTTCCGTGGCATCCTGTTCAACATCCTCGTGTGCCTGGCCGTGCGCATCGGCTTCTCCGCACGCTCCGTGGGCGACAAGGTGCTCGGCATCCTGCTGCCGATCGCCGGCTTCGTCGCCATGGGCTTTGAGCACTGTGTGGCCAACATGTTCTTCCTTCCGATCGGTCTGGTATCCAAGATGTTCGGATTCGGCGCGCAGGCGGCCGGTGCGGACGCGGTGAGCGTGCAGGGCATTCTGTACAACCTGTCCGCGGCCACGCTGGGCAACATCGTGGGTGGCGCGATCTTTGTGGCGTTGGCCTACTGGTTCGTCAACGCCAAGAAGAACGCCTGAGCCGACAACTAGCTCCGACCAGCCGGCATATGACCCGGCATATGACGGAGCCAAGGACTCCAATCAGGCAACGAACCGGCTCTCGGCTCCTCGACTAGGGATCCGCAGCGACGCAATCCCTGGGACCGGCGCGGGATGCGGCGAGGATGTCACCGACAAACGGAACACGTGGCTTCACCCGAACCGTCACAGTCACATCCTCGCCGACGATCTCGCACCGGTCCAGAACCGCCGCATTCGCCTTCGCCAGCTGTTTCGCCACCGCGCACGGGTTTCCAACGGATTCATACAACGACGTCGCACCGGCCAACGCGGCGGAATCGGCGGCCGTACCGGCGACCGCCTTGCAATGCAGCACGTTGCCGAGCGCCAACACCGCCGTCAACAGCACACCGACCATCAGCACCAGTCCGACACCCATCATCGTTCCCGATCCTTCATCGTCACGGGACATCCACCCGGCTCCCCGTATCGTCCGCGTTCTCCGTATCGTCCGCGTTCTCTCGGAAGTCCGCGTTCCCACGAAAGTCCATGTTCCCCGCGACGCCCATTCACGGTCATCCCGTTCCGTTCCCATTCCCCTCGCGCGTTCACCCATATCGCAGCCCCACCGCCTCGCCCTCCACCGCCACCGGCAGCACGCCAAGCGGACCGGGGCCCACCGGACATCGTGTGATCACGGTGATCTGGTCCCGCTGCTCGGTAATACGCACCGTTGCGCGGGGTCCTGCTATGCGGGCGACCACATCGGACGGGTTCGCATCCCCGTCTGAAGCGATCACCATCTCTCTGGCGGCCACCCGGGCGGCCTCCTGACAGTTCATCGATACCATCACCGCCCGGGCCGATGACAGCAGCAGCAATGCCACCACCATCACCGTTGGGAGAACCACGGCGAACTCCGCGGTGACCGTTCCCCGATCGTCACGTATCAGCGCATGCCGTAAACCGTCCATCAGGTCTCGTATTCGTCCATGTCTGCGTGACGTGCAGCGACGTCCCCTCGTGTTCGCCATGATGCTCCGATCAGCCGCCGACGCTCAACGCCCGTTCGACCAGGCCGTTCAGCAGGCCTTCCACGGTACCTGATTTGAGAATCACGACGAGCAGTCCGGCGAAACCGGTGGCGGCGATCATCACCACCGCGTATTCGGCGGTGGCCAGACCGGATTCGGGCTGTTCGGTGACGGTACGAAGTCGGCCACGTGCGTCAAGCAGACAGATCTGCTCGTTCACGCGTTGGGCCATGGTTTTCATGCGGTTGACGATGCCCGTCGCGACCGGCGGCGAGACATCCGACATCGTGTCCATAATGATTCCTTTCCGTTGATAGGTGGACATGATTGATTGACTGATTGATTGAGGTAGCTCCGGAGTTGTTCCCAGTCTGCGGGATCGGTCGCGGTCAGTCCACGGTTTTCGTCCGATGTGGTCGAATGCACCCCCCTGCCGGATCGGCAGCCTAGCCCGTAACGGCATCCGGACCCACAACATCCAACCCATGACCGCCTAGCCCGTGGCGAGGGAGACGATGGACGGCACCACACCGATCAGGATGAAGGCCGGCAGAAAGCACAATCCCATGGGCACCAGCACCCTGACCGACATCTTCGCCGCCGCCTCCTCGATCCGACGCCGCTCATCACGATCGATCTGCTCGATCGTCGTCTCGATGCGCAGCAGCGGCGAGATGCCATGCTTCCACGACGGCTCCAACGCCGAACGGATCACCGCGAGCGCGACAGCATCAGGACCATCCGGATCGGCCACGCCCCACGCGTTATCCCAGTCCGCACCACGATTCAGCGCCCGCGCCACCAGAATCATCTCACTGCCCAGATCATGCGCGTCCGACCCGTCCTCATCACATTCACGACCACCGCCTCCGCCGCCCGCGCACACACCGCCGATCACATCCAACGCCCGCGGAATCGACGCACCCTGGCGTACGGCCACGGCGATCATCTCCAGCACCAACGCGGTCGCCGGCCGTGAACGTCGTTCATTCCCGCCCTCGCCGACAAGCGGCGACCATCGTACGCTTGCCACACACACGTATGCGGTCACCGTCACGACGACGGACGCGGCGAACGCCCAGAGTTCCGCCGTCATGACAGGTCCCGTTCCCGCGCGGGTTTTCGCACGGTTCCTCGCACGTCCTTCCGGGAAGCGGCGCCATGTCCGCGCAACGGTTCGGCCAACGCGTCGATCCACAGCAATCCGATTCCGTAACACGTCAGCCCGCCGAGCAGGCACGCCCACCCGTAGGGCGATCCGAACAGGAACGTGAGCGGACTCGCACCCATGATCTCACCCAGCACCACCGTAACGACCGGCAGCACGGCAAGCAGTTTCATCGTGGATTCCGGCATGGCCAACGCCTGTGATCGCGCCGCCTCCATCAGGCATTCGCGACGGTATGCGGCCGACACCGCGGACAAGCATCGCGCGGTCTCGCATCCCAACAGTTCGCTTACGCGGCACGCCATGGTCACATCCACCGCCACCTGCCACGCACGATCCGATGTCTCATCATCGCCGCGTTTGGCGTCGAACACCTCCATCGCACGATCCACGGTGATCGTCGGCGACGGATACGATCGTCCGGCCAGTTCCTCGAACGACTCCACCACCGTTCCGCCGTTGCGCACAAACGCCGTGATCGACGACAGTACGGCCACGATGCCGATGCGGGACGACGGACGCGCCGGCGACGGACTCAGCCCGGAGAGCCGTTCCGCCCGATCCGCTCCCGCAGCGCATGCCATCCATGTCACAACGCCGATCATCACGCCGGCGATCACGGGCATCATGATGATCACCCCTCCCTGCGGGGAGGCAATGCGGGGGCCAGTCGTGCACGCCCCGACCGTACGGGTTCCGAACGCCCACGGTTCGATCGCCCGGAACGCGACAGGATGGGTTCCGACCGTGCACCGGGCACCTGCCATCGTGCAACGAACTCGTCCCACAGCGGCCGATGACAGATCGGCGGATCCCTGCCGTCCCACTCGCAGATCGGGCGTCCGACTAGGCTGCCGTCATCCGCCGCCCGCAGACAGCCGATCTGCGCGATCCTGCGCACGCCATGCTCACGTTCCAGATGAATCACCACGTCGAACGCCCCTTCGGCAAGCATCGCCAACGCCACAGGACTCAGCCCCGCCAGCAATCCCAACGTGGACAGTCGAGCCGGCACACGACTCACCCCATCCGCATGCACCGTGGCCATGCCGCCATGATGTCCGGAATTCAACGCCCGCAGCAGATCGGCGATCTCCTCGCCACGGCACTCCCCCAGCACCACACGATCCGGACGCATACGCAACGTCGCCTTCACCAGATCGGACAGCCCGATCGCCCCCTGCCCCTCCACATTCGCCTCACGCGCCACCAGCGACACATGGTTGCCGTGACGCAGCCCGCCAAGCTCACGAATCTCCTCCACGCTCACGATGCGTTCACGCTCATCGCACTCGGCCAGCAACGCCTTGAGCAGGGTGGTCTTGCCCGTACCCGTGCCGCCGGAGATCAACACCGTGGCCCGACCGGCCACCAACGCCTGCAGCAACGGCAGCCACTGCATAGGAAACAAACCGGACTGGGCCAACGAATCCAGACGCGCCAACGTACGATCGGGGAAACGGATCGACAACGCGGCCCCCTGCGCCACCAACGGCTCGATCACCGCATGGATACGAACGCCATCCACCGTGGCCGCATCCGCGATCGGATGCGAATCATCAAGCCGATGCCCCAACTGCGCGCACAACTGCACCGCATACTCCCGCACGATGCGAGGGGAACGAAACCCCACCGACAGCACACGTTCCTCCATACCCGCACCGCAATCCGCCCACACACGGCCGTCGCAGGTCACCGCCACATCGGTGACACCCTCCTCCTCGGCGAGCTCGCCCAACGGGCCGAACAACAGGCGCTCGCCGGAGGATGTGACCGCGTAGGTGGACATGGAGGACATGTCGTTCCCGTATTCGCTGTTCCCGTATTCGTCATTCATTGCGGCACTCCATCTCCAACCGATCGCAGAGCGTATTCAGCGACCGCCGGTACCGTCGGGGGACCGCGGGAATGCCGGTGCCGGACAGCACCGATCGGCTGATCGACCGGTCATGCGTGAAGATGGCGACCAGCGGTGAGCCGAGATATCCTTCGGCCTCATCGAGGGTCACCACTCCGGACCGTGGTGCGGCGGCCGGTTTGATCCCGACGAGCAGCGTGGTGGTACTGGCAAGGCTGACGATTCCGCCGGGACCGCCATGACGGCCACCGGACCGGGATCGAGCGCCTTGTCGGGCACCTGCCGAGCCGCCGCGCGCACCTCCGCTCCCGCCACCCCCGCCGTGGCGGCCACCACCATGTCGTCCACCGCCACCCTGACTTTCCTTCAACCGCATCAGCAGTCCGCGAGCGCGGGCCAACCCCAGCACGCTGAGCTCGACCACCACCACGCGCACGCGGGCTTGCATGCGTAGCGTATGCTCCGAATCCGCGTGGCCGCCATCAACCAGCACGAGTTCGCACGCCTCCGACAGCGCCCGCATGGCGGCATCCACCTCCCACCAGTCCGGCGCGCCGTCGTTCCAGGGGTCTGCGGCGAGCACGACGGTCTCCTCCCATTCGGGCAGTTCATGCATCAGCGAGCGCGGTTCGATCCTCCCCAGCGGGGCGCTGACGGAGCTCCACCGCATGCCCGGTTCCGTTTCGATGCCGAGCGTGACGTCCATGCCGCCGGCGGTGAAGTCGGCGTCGACCAGTGCGCAGGTGCGATTGCGCATGGTGAGGTGCCATGCGCAGAGTGCGGTGAGTACGGTTGATCCCACACCGCCGCTGGAGGAAAGAAACATGATGACGCCGTTGCCCGCACCACCACCGGCGGCGGCGAACGACGACAGTGCACCGCGCCCGGGTCTGACGGTGGGATCCCGATGACGGGAACGGGCGCGCGAACCGGACCGGACGAGTTCCTGCGACGTGGATGCGGGCGGGGATTGGGATTGTGGCTGAGATTGTGGCTGGGACTGCGCGTAAGGCTGGGGCTGGAGTTGTACCTGCGCCAGTGATTGTTGCTGGGACTGCGGCTGGTAAGACTGGGACTGCAACTGCGGCTGCATCAGCTGCGGCATGTGATACGCCGGCGCAGCCTGTTGATATGGACGAGGTGCCGACTGCTGTACCTGCATGGCTTGGTCGGGTGCGACGAGTTGATTCGCCGACGATGGCGAAGCAACGGAACCACGTTGTGACGCAGTATGCGGCGTAGTGTGTGGCATGGTGTAGAACCGTTCGGGCTGCGGCATGGGAATATACCGTGCGTCGTCGGGCAGCGGCACCGATCCCGATTCCTCATAGGCCACGCGAGGGGCCGGATACGCGACCGCGGACGACGGTTCGCGTGCGGGTGGACTGAAATTTGCGGGAGGTCTTACGCTGGTCATGTCATTGGTCATAGTCATGATTCGACCCAACCAGCCGATCGTGGTCCGCCGCAAGGATCATCAGGCATTGTGGTCGAATGGAGCCCCCGCAGACCACCACAAAAAATTCGGACTTTTTTCCTGATTTTGGCTTGTGTACGCGGAACCATGGGGCATAATAGATGTACAAGCAAAACAGAACAGCGGAGCCCACAAATTGAAAGGCCGCGTATGGTCAATGAAGTTGGGCGGATTATTAAGACTTACCGCTACGACGATGATGTTGTGTAGAGATTCCGCAACTGTGGAGCTTGTACATAGAACCGGTCCCCGCATGGGGGCCGGTTTTTGTTTGCCTGAATATCCCTGGATATCGTTGTCGATTCTGTCATTCGCCGATCATCGGCAATCTTCATCGAACACTATTCGCCGTTCGACGCCCAGTACGGCACTGGGCTACCCTTGGAACCATGGGTTCGAAGCTTCGCACACGACGCATCAGGGGAAGTCATGGCGCACACATACGACGCGACGCGGTACCGCCGCGCATGTCCGAGCGTGCGCGAACGCTTGCCGGCGTAATCGACCCGCGTACCACGTCCGAGCGGATCGCCGGCTGGGTCTGGCCCATCCTCATGGCATTGTTCGGCGGACTGCTGCGATTCATCCGACTCGGGCAACCGCAGGCCGTGGTCTTCGACGAGACCTACTACGTCAAGGACGCGTGGGCCATGCTCAAGACGGGTGAGCCACGCGACTGGCCCGTCACCATCGGCGGCATCAAGATCGACGAGCTCTTCGCCAGCGGTCGGAATCTCACCGACTGGCTGCCCGTCGCCGAATACGTGGTGCATCCGCCGTTCGGCAAGTGGTGCATCGCTCTGGGACTGCAACTGTTCGGCGGCGCGGGCAATCCGTTCGCATGGCGTGTAGCCACTGCGACGGTCGGCACGCTCGCCATCCTGATCCTCTGCCGCGTGGTCCTGCGGATCTTCCGGTCCCTGCCCATGGCGCTCATCGCCGGATTCCTCATGGCCATCGATGGCATGGGCATTACGCTCAGCCGCACCGGACTGCTCGACAACTTCATCATGGTGCTGGCGCTCGGCGCATTCTGCTGTCTGCTCGCCCACCGAGACTGGGCGGATCAGCGTCTCGCGGCGGCCTACCGGCGGCAATCACGCCAACGTCATGCCAAGTGGATCCCCGTCGTCCCCTGGCGGACGCGGATGCAGAACGACAACGGATCAAGACGCGGCGGCACTGACACTAGCGGCAACACCAGCACAATCGCCGAATCCGCCGAATCCGAATTCGATCCCGACGCCACGCAGGCCATGGCACCCATCCGATTCGTCCTCGACTCCACCGGACCGGTCATCGCATTCTCCTGGTGGCGTCTCGCCGCCGCGATTCTGCTCGGTCTCGCCACCGGAGTCAAATGGTCCGGCGCCTACTTCTTCGCTGTCTTCTGCCTGATCAGCGTGTTCTGGGATGCGTGGCTGCGGCATCAGCACGGTTTCCGCGCATGGTTCGTCACCGGATTGTGGAAGGACGGCATCCTCGCCGCGCTCTACATGATTCCCGTGTACATCGCCGCGTATCTGTCCACATGGAGCGGCTGGTTCATCCACCCTGATTCGTACATGCATGACTGGGCTCGCACGAACCCCGGCAAGGGCATCACATGGCTGCCGGAGGATCTGCGATCGTTCGTCCAGTACCACGTTCAGATGTGGCAGTTCCACACCACGCTTGACGCGCCGCACGACTACAAGGCGAACCCGCTCACCTGGCCCATCCAGCAGCGTCCCACCAGCTTCTACTGGCGGGAGCTCGCCGACCATCCCGGACTCTGCGCGCTGCGACCGCAGGAAACCTGCGTGGCGGCGGTCACCTCGCTCGGCAATCCGCTCATCTGGTGGCTCGGCACGGTGTGCGTGGTACTCGGCGTGATCGTGGCGGTGGTAGCCAAGGGCGGCGACTGGCGGATCTGGGCCGTGCTCGCCGGATTCCTTGGCGGATGGCTGCCGTGGGCGCAGTATCTGAATCGCACCACGTTCACGTTCTACGCCATCGTGATCCTGCCGTGGATCATTCTTGGATTCATCTACGTGGCCGACTGGCTGCACGAACTGTTCGACGCGTTCACATTCTGGTGGGTGATGGGCGGCGTTCTGGTGATCATCGCCGTCGTATCACTGTTCTTCTACCCGATCTGGACGGCCATTCCCGTTCCATATTCGTTCTGGCTGTCGCATATGTGGTTCGACAGTTGGATATGATCGGTGCCATATGATCGGTGCCTATCCCCACAAAGGAAGTAACGCAGCATGGGACTCGGCAATGTTTCGGAGCGGCGCAGTCAGCCGCCGCAGGTGGGCGTATCCGTCGTGATCTTGGCGCTTGGCACGGATGGCACGAATGAGGATGCGAACCGCAACCGTCTCTGGTTGCCGCTGGTCAGGCGTGTCCGTCAGCCGTTTCAGGGCATGTGGGCGCTGCCCGGCGGCAATCTGCGCGCCGACCGCACACTTGAGCAGGCGGCGTACGCGGCATTGGAGTCCACCACCGATCTGCATCCGCGGTATCTTGAGCAGCTGTACACCTTCGGGGGACCGGCACGATCACGTGGCGGATTGCCGATGGTTTCGATCGTGTACTGGGCGCTGGTGGGGCAGGCCGAGGCGCGCGCGTTCAAAACCGGGGATGTCAATGTGCAATGGTTCCCGGAAGACGGGCTGCCCGGGTTGGCATTCGATCATCGGGAGATCATCGACTACGCGCTGCAGAGGCTACGTACCAAGATCGAATACCCGTTGGTGGCCACGAGGCTTGTGGGCGAGGAGTTCACGCTTGCGCAATTGCATGGCGTGTACGAGGCGATTACCGGGGAAACGATCGATCTGGCGAATTTCCGGCGGAAGATGCTCGCATCCGGACAGCTTGAGGGCACTGGTCGGAAGCGGCGTGAAGGACGTCACCGGCCGGCGGCTACGTACCGGTATGTGCCGGAGGAGGATGGCGGCGACCGGCATGGGCAACGGGACCGCGGGAATGATCCCAATAGTCATGATCCCATCCGGAATGGGAGCGAAGGCGTTCATGGCAATGGGCCCGACGGCACCGGTATGGGCAACGAGACCGATAACAGAGCCACGCACTCCGACGGCACTGATCCGGGAACGGACACACAACCGGTGAGCCAACGGCCCGCCGCGGAGGACCCGCTTGCCGCGCTTATCCCATCGCGGCGATAACTCAGAGAATCGCTTCGTATTGTCGCGGTCACCCACATGTCGCAACGAAATGAGACAACCGCCGTGCGTTACGCGGGCCGGATTGTACGTAACGTGGGCCGTCTGTCGTTACGTGGGCCGCCCGGCCTATGTAACGCACACGCCAAAACCTTGAAATTGCAACGTTTTTTAAACTGCGTCACAAGAGCAACCCGGCCCACGTAACGGAACCCGGCCCACGTAACGCATGTCACGGCCTGTGTGACGCAACAGCCCGGCCCACGTAACACAACAACAGTTTTGCGGGACTTGTGCGCATAGGAAACGCCGCAAACCCCCGTCGTACCGCTGCTGCTAGGGTGTGGTAGTGGTTTTGCGGAGCCGCGGAAATACGCCGTCGGCATTCCGCCCGGGGAATCGTGGGGATACCCCACAACCACCGATACACCACCAATAGAGACACGAGCCGTGACGGCAGTCATGGCGTCATAGCGAGTAGAGCGGCAGGAAACAGCAACAGTATGGCTTTCGTCAATTTCATTCTTGAACTTCTGAAGGATCCCCGTGCGGCGATCGCCGCGTGGATCGCCATGGGCCCGGGAGTGGCCTGCGGATTCATCTTCCTCATCGTCTTCATCGAGACCGGTGTGGTGTTCTTCCCGTTCCTGCCCGGTGATTCCCTGCTGTTCGCCGCAGGCGTGTTCGCCGCCCCCGACGCCGTCACCGGCCAGTCCGCCCTGCCGCTTGGCATGTTGCTGCCTGTGGTGTGGTGCGCCCCGATCATCGGCGACCAGTGCAATTACTTCATCGGTCATTTCTTCGGCCGTCGCATCATCAAGTCCGGCAAGGTGAAGGCCATGACGCCCGAGCGCATCGCCAAGACCGAGGCCATGATCGACAAGTGGGGGCCGCTTGCCGTGTTCCTCGGTCGTTTCTTCCCCTTCATCCGTACGTTCATGCCGTTCATCTCCGGCATCTCCGGCATGCGCTGGAGCCGTTTCACCCCGTTCTCGGTGCTGGGCGGCCTGACCTGGTCGTCGCTGTTCACCTTCCTCGGCTACTTCTTCGGCAATATTCCGGCCGTGCAGAAGCACTTCGAACTGGTGATCGTGCTGATCCTGCTGGTGTCGCTGCTGCCGACCGTGATCGGTCTGCTCAAGGCCAAGTTCGGCAAGAAGAAGGCCGAACCGGCCGGCACCGCCACGACCGGCAACGCTGCCAAAACGATCGAAACCGCCGAGTTCAGCGATTCCACTCCGCATCACGCGGCGTGATATACGGCTGATCCGTACGATTGCGTTGAGTTTTCGCGTAGCGCGCGCGGATCGAATCATTGGGACCGGTCCGGGAAATCGAGTTTCCCCGGACCGGTCCTTTGCGTTACGGCATTGCGTTACGGCATTGCGTTGCCGGCCCCGTCAGCGCGCATCCACTATGCGAACGGTTTGTGAACGTGACACGATAATGAATTGCGCATTTCCGCGCGTCGTACTATATTAGGGCGAGTTGCCAGATATGGCGACGCAACCTTTGGGGCTATAGCTCAGTTGGTAGAGCGCTTCGTTCGCATCGAAGAGGTCGGGGGTTCGACTCCCCCTAGCTCCACGAAGGCCGTCCGAATTCCACCTCGGACGGCCTTTTTCATTTTCCGCGCACCCGTTCCGTCGCATTTACGTTATGTCGAACACCTATCTCCAAGTTCTGCAGTGATTCGGCCCCCTTGCGGACATCAATCTCCATGTTCTGAAGTCCCCGAAGCGGATATGCAAAGTATGCGCGTTGGAATTCCAACGATCGTGTTCGGCCTATAAGTCAATGGATGCCAGACCAGAACCCGGAGCGGACGCGCGAACGCTCACTGGCCGAGACGGCGAGTGGTGGCGCGCATGATCAGGGAGGTACGCAGCATGCTGTGGGGCTCGTGCAAGGTCTCGCCGTGCATGAGCGCGACGACCTTTTCCGCCGCCATACGGCCCATCATCACCGGATCCTGATGCAGCGTGGTCAGTTCGGCCATGGAGGAACGATCGTTGTCGTCGAAGCCGATGATCGCCAGATCCTCGGGCACGCGGATGCCCACACGACGCATGGCGTAGATCAGCGCGATCGCGAAGTCATCGGTCTCCACGCAGATGGCCGTCGGCCGGTTCGGTCGTGAAATGATACGGTTCGCGGTCTCCGAAACGGCGTCCTGGAAACTCCGGAACTTACTGGAATCACGGCCTTCGAACAATGCAAGATCGTTCTCGTCATATCCCATCTGCCGCGCCGCGTCCATAAAGGCACCGGAACGCAGTTTGGCACTGAACAGGAAGTCGGGATTGTCGGGCATCTCCACGAATCCGATGCGTTCGTGGCCAAGCGAATGCAACAGTTGCACGGCCTGATGCATGGAGTCGGCGTCGTCCACACGCACGGTGGCGCTGTATCCGCCGATCGCACGTGCGTCGAGACCGACGGACGGAATGGTGAGATCCTCGAGGATGCCCACCTGCGTGTTGTCGAGCATGATAGACACGACGATCATGCCGTCAAGATTACGATTGCCGGGCAGTCGTTCGAAGAAGCGCTGCATGTTGGCCTGCGTACGCACGATCATCGGCACCAGATCGTAGCCGGCTTCGCTGAGCACCTCGTAGGCACCTTCGAGTGCAGCGGCGTTGAACCATGTGTTGAGCGTATCGGTGAACACCATGGTCACGCGCATGGTCTTGCCGCTGGCGAGCGACGACGCGCTGCGCGACAGCGTGAAATGCAAGCGGTTGGCGACCTCCTGCACGTGGGCACGCGTCTTGGCGCTCACACGACCGGTGCCACGCAACGCACGCGAAACCGTGGATTCGGAGACTCCGGCCTGTTCCGCCACTTCCTTGAGACTTGCCACGCCCCCACTCCTTTGCTTCCACTGCAATCGCGTGCCACATGACCGCTTATCCGAAATTCAAACGCTTGTACCGCTCGAAATATGTGAGCGGACCGTCACCAAGCATAGGCTTGCGCAAGCGATTTGCGCAAGTTGACGACAAAGCACGGCAGCATATCAACCTGACACGCAAGCCACCGTCCGCGTTCCCGCACAACGTCTGACGTCATATACGATGTCACAAATATTAACGTTTGCACACGTAATCATGACAACACGTCAAATATCTTGCATATCATATGCGCAAGCGCTAGCATAATAACGCAATGCATTCGTCAATCAGTTGCTGACATGCATCACACATGCAACAAAGGAGTTTCATATGGTCGACAAATCCCTTTTCTCGTTCGATACACTCGGCACAGTGCCCGGCATGAGCCCGTCCGTCACGCTCGGCGGCGAGGCCGACGGCAAGCGCTGGCGCATCGGCATCATCACCGAATCACTGATCCGTTTTGAATGGTCCGATTCCGGCAAGTTCATCGACGTCCCCACCCAGACCGCGTTCGTACGCGACTTCCAGTCCGCGTACGGCGACGCCCTGCCGCAGTTCACGGCGATCGAGCGCGACGGATGGCTGGAGATCGACACCCCGCACCTGCACATCTCCTACAACCAGCAGCCGTTCACCAAGGAAGGCCTGTACGTCACGGTCAAGGGCGTGAAATCCACCGACAACACCTGGCATTACGGCGACGAGCAGACGCGCAATCTCGGCGGCACAGCCCGCACGCTCGACACGGTCGACGGCCGCACGCCAGTGGGTCCCGGCGTGATCAACACCGACGGCTGGGCGGTGATCGACGATTCGCAGTCCAACATCATCATCGAAACCGACACGGTCAACGGTCACGACAACCCGTTTGGCACCTGGGTCACGCCCAAGCCGGAACCCACCGAGGACTTCTACCTGTTCGGCTACGGCCACCGCTACCGCGAAGCCGTGCACGACTTCTACAAGCTCACCGGCCCCACGCCGCTGCTGCCGCGCTACGTGCTGGGCAACTGGTGGAGCCGCTACCACCGCTACACCGAGACCGAATATCAGGAGCTCGTCACGCGATTCGAGAAGGAAGGCATCCCGTTCACCACCGCCGTGATCGACATGGACTGGCATCTCGTGGACGCCGTCGACCCGAAGTACGGTTCCGGATGGACCGGCTACACGTGGAACAAGGATTTCTTCCCCGACCCTCAGCGCTTCCTGCACTGGCTGCACGATCACGGCATGAAGACCACGCTGAACGTGCATCCACGTGACGGCGTGCGCGCGTTCGAGGAGCTGTACCCCGAGGTTGCCGAAGCGGTGGGCATCGATCCGAAGACCGGCGAGGCCGTGCAGTTCAACCTGACCGACCCGACGTTCATGAATGCGTACTTCGACAGGCTGCACCACCCGATGGAGGACGAGGGCGTCGACTTCTGGTGGATCGACTGGCAGCAGGGCGGCGTGACCCGCCAGCGCGGACTCGACCCACTGTGGATGCTCAACCACCTGCACTATCTTGACTCCGCACGCACCGACGCCGTACGCGAGGGCGAGGACGCCGATCCAGCACAGAAGGCCGACCCGCGTCCGCTCACGTTTTCGCGCTACGCCGGCCCCGGCTCGCACCGCTACCCGATCGGCTTCTCCGGCGACACGATCGTGACCTGGGAATCGCTGCAGTTCCAGCCCGAGTTCACCGCCACGGCCAGCAACATCGGCTACGGCTGGTGGAGCCACGACATCGGCGGCCACATGTTCGGCTACCGTGACGAGGAGCTTGAGGCACGCTGGTACCAGCTCGGCACGTTCAGCCCGATCAACCGCCTGCACTCCACCGACTCGCCGTTCAACGGCAAGGAACCGTGGAACTTCCACACCGAAGTGCGCAACGCCATGACCGCCACGCTGCGGCTGCGTCACGCATTGATCCCGTACCTGTACACGATGAACTGGCGCGCGGCCGAGGAGGGCGAACCGATCGTACAGCCGCTGTACTGGGATTACCCGGAGATCAACGACGCCTACAAGCTGGTCGACGAGTTCACGTTCGGCACCGAACTGCTGGTTGCGCCGATCGTCTCCCCCGCCGACCGCGATGTGCAGATGGCCAAGGCCGACGTATGGCTGCCGCAGGGCACGTGGTTCGACTTCTTCACCGGTCGCCATTACGTGTCCCGTCCGGCGAACGGACGTCGTCTCGAAGCGTGGCGCGGTCTCGACGGCATGCCTGTGTTCGCCAAGGCCGGCGCGATCGTACCGTTGCAGGAGGTGCCGGAGAACGGCGATAACGCCGACGTGACCCCACTGAACGATGTCGCCAATCCCGCGGCGCTGCGTGTGCTCGTCTTCCCCGGCACGGACGGCGAGTTCACTCTCGTGGAGGACGACGGCGCTGCGGCGAGCGCGGTGCGCAAGGCGACCACACGGTTCACGTTGCACAACGGCAGCGGTGCCGGGCAGACGTCCACGTTCACGATCGACGCGGTCGACGGCGCCGCGGACGTGGTGCCCGGCGAGCGCGCATGGACCGTGGTGTTCCGCGGCGTGAAGGATTCCGCGGTGGCGGTGTCGGTCGACGGATCGGCAGCCGTTGAGGCCCGTACCGAATACGATCCGCAGACGTTGAGCCTGACCGTGTCCGTCCCGTCCACGTCGACGGCGGAATCGATCACGATCACCCTGACCGACGGTCTGACGATCGCCGACAATCCGACGGCCGATGACGTGTTCGCCGTGCTGCGGGATGCCCAGATGCGTTACCTGACCAAGGAGAAGGCCAAGACGCTGATCGACGATCTCGGTGTAGCGGCACTGCCCGGCCTCGCCACGCTCGAGGACATGCGCGGCGCCGACGACCGTCGATTCGGCGAATCGCACATGCCGCAGAGCGTAATCCAGGCGCTGACCGAGGTGCTCACGCGCGACTGACGCCCTTGCCCCCTTCTTGTGCAGCCGCCCCGCATTCGCCCCACGTTACACAAACGTGACCGTATGCATTACGTGGGCCGTTACGCGGGCCGCGGCGCTACGTTACGCGGGCCGTCAACGGCCCACGTAACAAGGTCAAAAAACGTTGAAATTGCAACGATATATGACTGCGTTACGTGGGCCGCCGACGGCCCAGATAACGGCCCACGTAACAAGACACGGCCCACGTAACGGGGACACGGGCAGCGTTGACGTTACCTGCCGGACTTGAGGCGCAACTCGACCAGATCGTGGAACATCTGCGGGGTCACGCCGTCCCACGTTTCGATGCACGCGAACTGCGGGCCGTTCTTCGACGGCGGATTGTCGGAACGAATGTACCCGGTCAACGCGATCGTGGTGGCACCGGAACGAGCCGCCGACTCCAGGCCCACTGCGGAATCTTCCAACGCGATGCACTCGCGGATCTCATCGCCCTTGATGCCAAGCTTGGCCGCCGCCGCAAGGAACGGAGCGGGGTGAGGCTTCTTCTCCGTCACATCGTCGTGGCACACGTACGCCGCGAACACGCCTTCCGGAGCCTGCGCCACGGCCGACTCGGCCATCGCACGCGGCGAGGCGGTGACCAATACGTTGGGAATGCCGGCGTCGCGCGTCGCCACAAGCACGTCAAGCACGCCCGGCATCCACGGCATCTGCTCCATCTCGCGTTTGGCCACGAAGTCGATGATACCGGCGGTGAGTTCCTCCACGCCGAGCTTCGTACCACGATCGATCATCATCTGCGCCACCTGGGGCACGGGCGTGCCGGTGACCTTCCAGCCCATCTCCTCACTCCAGTCGCCGCCGTACTGCCGGGCGAACCAGAGTTCGGCCTCATGCCAGATCGGTTCGGAATTGATGAGGGTGCCGTCCATATCCCAGAACGCGGCACGCGGCAGCTTCGTGTTCGCGTCGGTTGCGTTCGCGGTCGTCTTCGGTGCAGTCGTATTCGCCATGCCTCCAACTTTACGTAGGCCTGTGGTCCGCACACCAGCCACGCCTGCACCGTCGAATCCGGCCGCATCCGCCTACATCCACTTACATCCGTCGTTTCGGCCGGTTCTTGCGGAAAATGTCGATCACGATCCACAACGACAGCATGAACGCCACCACGTATCCCATGAACCCGATGACGGGGATGCCGAACACCACCGGTTTCATACCCGCGTAGTACACGATCGACGAGCCGATGAACAGGCCGACCACGATCAACGCCATGGTCAGGCGGTCCACCATATAGCTCATCTGGCGAATCGGCTCCTCCGAACCGACCATCTCCACGTTCGCCTTGATCTGCCCACGCGTGAGCATGCGCATCGCCGTACGTGACTCGGACAGCGCACCCAACGCGCCATGCAGCGCCTTCTGCCCCTCGATGCCGATCGTCTTCGCCTCCTCCTTGGCGGCGGAACGCAGGCCCCTCGTATTCGCGATATGCGCGGTGATGATCGCGATCATATCGGTGTCGGGCAGGAATTCGTCGAGCACGCCCTCCAGTGTGACGAGTCCGCGCGCCACCGTGGTCACGATGCCCGGCAGTTCGACGTGATGCTTGCGGGACAGCTGGATCAGCGCATTCACGAACGCGCCGATGTCAAGATCCTGCAGACTGACCGTGCCGAAGTCCTGCACGATCGCGTCGAGGTCGGACAGCAGTCCGGGATAGTTCACCTCCGCGGTGTCGGTGGGGCCGGCGAAGCGCAGGAACGCCTCGGCCAGCGCCGGCGAATCCTGCTTGCCCACGGCGAAGATGATGTCCTGCAGGATCGACCGCGTGCGTGCGGACAGACGGCCGGTCATGCCAAGGTCGATCATCACGATCTGCCCGTCATGGATGATGATGTTGCCCGGATGCGGGTCGGCGTGGAAGAAGCCTTCGTCGAGCACCTGCGCCGCGTAGTTGTCGACGAGTTTGTTGCCGATCTCCTCCAGCGAGTAACCGGCCTCGATCAGACGGTCCGGATGCGAGACGGAAATGCCCTCCACGTAGTCCATCACCACCACGTGCTCGGTGCATAGGTGAATGTACGGCTTGGGGCAGTCCATGTACTTGTAGTCCTTGGCGAACTCGCGGAAATCAACGAGATTGCGCGCCTCGATAAGGAAGTTCGTCTCAGACTGGAAACTGTCCCACAACTCCTCGATCACGCCGTTGAGATCGACGATCTGCGCGGATTTGACGAATTTCGTCATGTATTTCGACACCGAACGCATGATGTCGATGTCCTGCGCCATGGTCTCGCGCACGCCCGGACGCTGCACCTTGACGGCCACATCCTCGCCGGTGACGAGTCTGGCGCGATGCACCTGGGCGAGCGACGCCGATCCGAGCGGCGTGCGGTCGATGGATTCGAAGATCTGGTCGACCGGCTGGCCGTATTCGTGCGACAGCGTGTCGAGCACGATCTCGTAGGGCATGGGGTCGGCGTCGGCGCGCAGTTTGGCGAGTTCGTCGCAGAATTCCTGCGGCAGGATCTCGCTTCGCATCGACAGGTTCTGACCGACCTTGACGAATGTGGGGCCGAGCGCCTCGAACATGAGACGCATCTTGACCGGTGTGAGCCCGTGGAAAATATCGAATTGACGGGCGATGCCAAAGATCTCGCGGATTCGACGGATGCGCCCCTTGCGCGTGAGATGGTACTGCTGGGCGAACGTGGGCTCGTTGCTGCCGAACAGGCCGATCGTGCGTTCGGTTGCGCTGGCGCGAGCGCGGGTGCCGGCGTGATCGGTGAGGCTGTCCTCCTCCTCGGTGACCGGGGTGCCGGAGATCGCGTCGAGCACCTGTTCGTCGGTGAGCAGCGGATCGTTGGGTGCGTCGGTGACAGGGGTGGCAGGGGTGACGGGCGTGTCGGATGCAGCGGACGCAGCGGACGCAGTAGACGAGGTATCGGCTGCCGAAGTGGCGGAGCTGGGCTTGGCGGCGGTTGCCGTAGATGCCGGAGTGGCGGTGGCTTCACCGACGATGGAGTCAGTCGCGTCCTCGGTCGTACCGGCGGTCGTGCTGGTAGCGGCTGCCGACGTATCAGGCTGGTCGACGGAAGAGATACGCGACCGACGTCGACGGTACTGATTGTGCTTCTTCCGATGCTGGGACTGCGCCTTGTGTGCCTGTGCCATAGTTCACCAATGATAGTGCGCGGTTATGTTTGCGGTTATATTCACGTATGTTCGCGATCGTATTCGTGTCGTAGTCGTGGCACGATTCGTGATGGCATTCGTGCTGGTTCGACATTCGGTATTCGACATTCGGTATTCGTGACGAGGGGATTCGATTGTGAGGAACGGTTCGCGGGATCGTATCGCAGACGTCACGATCAACCATATCCGATCACGATGTCCCGTTGCTGCGGTCGCAGTCGTACGGTCTCGATCGTACGTGTCCCGACTGTTGCGCTCGCACAGTTATGACGATCGGCTGGGCCTCGAACGGTACTGACGATGCCGAGGTCCAGCCGTATTCGTGGTGGTCATGCAGTCGGACGTATTGCCGGATACTGGTGACCTGCGGACTTGTCGTTACTCGGCCTTGGGGTCGGCGGCGGCATCAGCGGCGGGTTGATCGGCCGGAGAATCGGCGTCGGCAGGAACGTCGGCGGCATCAGCAGTGTCGGACTCGTCGGCCTCAGCTTCCTTGGCCTCGGCGGCGGCCGCCTTCTCGGCGTTCACGGTCTCGGCGATCTTGGCCACACGCGCAACGTATTCGGCACGCTCCTCGTCGCTCATCACGGACAGGCGGGCCTTGAGCGCGGCGTCCTTCACGTCGTCCACGGCATCGCGGGCCTTGGCAGCGGCGTCGGTGGCACCGGCGAACGCGCCCTTGGCGGCACCCTGCGCCTTGCGCGTCAGCTCGGAATTCAGCACCTTGCCCTGATCGACGGTCAGCTCGCCCTTCTTCACAAGCTCGTCGATGATCTGCTGGCTCTTTTCGGCACTGGTCGCCACCGCGCCCACACCCGCGAGGAAGATGGTGCGCAGGCCTTCACCCAGACCGTTGAAGTTGAAATCAGCCATGATGACACTCCTTCATATCCGCCGGCGGATCCGGCTGTATCGGCTGTAACGTACGAGTCCGTCGGGGCGATCATAACGTGCGTCGCATGCCATGCGCCGTACGTCGTGCATCGCATGTCGCGTGTCACGCAACGAAACCACCTGACACACACGCGTTGTCATGATCGCAACCCATCTCGTATCGACTTCAACTTTACCGCAGCCACCCCCGTTCGCCCCTGAACACAACCGGGTGTCCTGTCGTCCGTCACGTGGGCCGCGCTGTGTTACGTGGGCCGTTACGTGGGCCGTTGCAGCATTTCGGGAGAAACCGCGAAAACGTTGAAAAATCAACGGTTTTCAACGCGTGTTACGTGGGCCGTGCACGGCCCACGTAACGGCCCACGTTATGGAGACGGCCCACGTAACGCAATGTGCGCAGTGTCGGCACGGAATAGCTGACGGTGTGATTACCGCGGGCGGGATTCGGCCACGCGTCGGGCCTCGGACGCGAACTGGTCGAGACGGTCCAGCTCCTCGCGCGCGGACGCCGTCACCTGCGGATCGAATACGCCGTACCGGTGCTCGGCGGCCTTGGCGATCAGAAAGTCAGCGATGCGCGGGTTCTTCGGCAGCAGCGAACCGTGCATGTACGTGCCGATCACGTTGTTCATGCGCGCACCTTCAAATCCGTCCTTGCCGTTGTTGCCAGCGCCCTCGCCGCGCACGCGCCCAAGCGGCTTCGCGCCCTCGCCGAGGAACGTCTGCCCGGAATGGTTTTCGTAGCCGATCACCGTGCCGAAATCGTCTGACTCCTCCACCAGATTGCCGATCAGTCGCACGGACTCGCCCACCGTGTGCGCGTCGAGAATGCCGATGCCGGGCAGCTTCTCCCCCTCGCTGGTCTCGAAATACTCACCGAACAGCTGGTACATGCCGCAGATCATGAGCATGGGCACACCGTCGGCGGCAAGCTCGCGAATCAGGTCGGCACGGGCGAAGAAGTCCTTGATGATCTTCTTCTGACCGGTGTCCTGACCACCGCCGCCAAGAATCAGATCCACGCCGATCGGCCACTGATCGCCCTGATTGTAGTAGTGCGTGACCGGCTCGTAGCCGTACAGCGCCATGCGACGCTGTATGGTGAGCACGTTGCCCGAGTCGCCGTAGATGTTCATGTCCTTCGGATACAGGCTCATGATGTCGAGACGGCGATCCTCTCGGGGTTCGTCGTTCGCGTTTTCGTTCGTAACGTTCGTGGCGGAGGTCGCGTTTTCGTTGGTCATCGTCAGTCCTCGATTCGTTCGTTCTGTCGCGTGCTCGCCGGATCAGCGGCCCACGCCGGCGTCCGACACCTTGGTCAGATGGCCCAGATGCGCGCGCACCTTGAGCATCGACGTGTACGTGCAGTAGATGCGCTTCGGCGTACCCGGATTCGCCTTGACGAACGCGTCCACGGCCGTGTCGATATCCTGCTCGACCTTGCCGACCGGCACCTGATCGTATTCAAGACGCAACGCCATATCCCACGCGCGCACGCCCGAAACCATGCGCACGCCCGTACCGCGCAGACCGGTGAAATCCACGTCCCACAGCCAGCTCATATCGCGGCCGTCGGCGTACTGGTCATTGATCACGATCATCGTGTCGTGACCGGCCGGATCAAACGACTTGAGTGACATACGGAAGCCCATCGGATTCTTGACGAGCAGCAGTTCCACGCGAGTGCCGTTCACGTCGATGGATTCGCCGCGGCCGAACGCAGGGGTGACCTGCGCCACGGCGTTGATCAGATCGTCGGTGCCCGCGTTCGCGAACCGTTCGATACGACGACGGGCGGCCGGTTTGGCGAGCTTCGACGATTCCATGGCGGTGGCGTCGATCATGGCCGCGCGCACCACGGCGAGTGCGGCGGCGGCATTGTAGAGGTTGTAGATGCCTTCGAGTTTCACGCCGGTAGACCGGACGGTGCCGTCGATGAGGAATTCGGCGGTGTGATCGCCGACCGCGGTGAGCGTGACGTCGGCGGGAAGCGGATTGGTGGAGATCGGAGTGGGCGTGGCGGCCGCGGCGGAACCGTCAGTCGCGGTCGCGGAGGGGGCGGCAGACACAGCAGACACCGTCGCAGAATCGGCCGGCGCAACGGACTCAGCCGCAGTCGTATCCGCATCGTCCGTATCACGCATATCGGCGGCATGCATGTCGTCGTCGGTCGGGAAGAACGATCGCAGATCGTCGGACAGTCCGAAATACTGCACCTTGGTGCCGTCCGGCACGAGTTCGGCGAGCTTGGCGATGCGCGGATCCTCACGATTGAGCACCACCGTGCCGTCGGTGGCCGCAGCCACATGGCCGAGCAGTCGGGCGGTGTTGTCGATCTCACCGAACCGGTCAAGCTGGTCACGCATCACGTTGAGCAGCAGCGCATACCGCGGGCGGACCTGCTTCACGAAGTGCACGGCGTACGCCTCGTCGAGCTCAAGCACGGCGATGTCGGCGTTGAGATGACCGGCGATCGACACCTGCTGCAGCAGCGCGGACACCACGCCGCGTGTGAAGTTCGATCCGGTGGGGTTGGTGAACACCTTGAGTCCGAGCTGCGCGAACATGGACGCGACCATGCGCGTGGTGGTGGTCTTGCCGTTCGTGCCGGACACGAGCACCACGCCGTACGGCAGTCGGCTGAGTGTGCGGGCGAGGAAACCGGGGTCGATGCCCTCGATCACCTTGCCGGGGAACGCGCTGCCGCCGTGATGCGTCAGACGGGCGGCCAGACGCACGCACTTGCCGATCAGCGGGGTGGCGAAGGCGTTCCACGGCGTGCGCGGAGTGCCCGTTGCGGTCGCATTGTCGTTCGCCGAAAGACCGGCCTGACCATTACTCTTCACTGTTCACTGCCTTCTGTTCTGTTCGACTGTGCTGGCTGTTCGACTGTATTGATCCGGGTTCGATTACGCCGTCCGCCGAGTCGTAC
The DNA here is from genome assembly GCF_002259645.1 of Bifidobacterium tissieri. Taxonomy (GTDB): domain Bacteria; phylum Actinomycetota; class Actinomycetes; order Actinomycetales; family Bifidobacteriaceae; genus Galliscardovia; species Galliscardovia tissieri. The sequence continues at coordinate 25,557 of NZ_MWWV01000005.1, read as the reverse complement.
TGTCCGTCCGACTGCGCCGACGACGTGCCCGATCGCCCACAACCATACCAATTCCACGTCACGTTGCGACGCCGATCGTCGTATCACGACCGACCGATCACACGCCCTGCTGGAAGTCCTGCGGCATGTCCTGGAATCGGGAGTTGGCGCCAAGGAACGCCAGCCCGAACGTCTCCGTCGGACCGTTACGATGCTTCGCCATGATGATGTCCGCCTCGCCGGGACGATCCTCCTTGTCGTAGAAGTCGGGACGATGCACCAGGAACACCACGTCGGCGTCCTGCTCGATCGAACCGGACTCACGCAGATCGGACAGCTGTGGCTTCTTGTCGTTACGCATTTCCGGACCACGGTTCAGCTGCGACAGCGCCACCACAGGCACCTCGAGCTCCTTGGCGAGCAGCTTGAGCGCTCGCGAGAACTCGGACACCTCCTGCTGGCGGGATTCCACTGCCTTGCCGGAGCTCATGAGCTGCAGGTAGTCGATCACCACGAGTTTGAGATCGTTGGTCTGCTTGAGTCGTCGGCATTTCGCGCGAATCTCCATCAGGCTCATGTTCGGCGAATCGTCGATGAACAGCGGCGCGTTGGAGAGCTTGCCCCAGAAGTTGTTGAGCGTGTTCCACCGTTCCGGCGTGATCTCGTCGGCGCGGCGCAGCGCACCCAGCGGGATGTTCGTTTCGGCGGCGATGATACGCTGCGCGAGCTCGTTCTTACTCATCTCGAGGGAGAACACCACGGTGGTCATGTTCGCGTGCAGGGCCGCGTGGCGGGCGAAGTCGATGCCGAGCGTGGACTTGCCCATGGCGGGGCGGCCGGCGACCACGATCATCTGGCCGGGCTGCAGGCCCTGCGTCACGTCGTCGATGTCGCGGAAGCCCGTGGGCACGCCCTTCTGGATCAGACCGTTCTGCAGGGCGTCGAGCTGGTTGAGCGTCTCCTCCACCACGGGACCGATGGCCTCGTAGTCCTGGCGGACCTTGCCCACGCTCATCTCGTACACCTCGGCCTGGGCGAGGTTCACGATGTCTTCGGCCTGCGATCCTTCGGCCGAATAGCCCATCTGGGCGATTTTGGTACCTGCGGCGATCACATTGCGCAGGATCGCGCGCTGGTGCACGATGTCCGCGTAATACGTGGCGTTCGCGGCGGTGGGCACGGAGGCGACCAGACTGTGCAGATAGTCGGCGCCGCCCACCTTCTCAAGGTTGCCCTCCTTGAGGAGTTCGTTCGCCACGATCACCGCGTCCACCGGTTGCGACGCGGAGAACAGCGTGATGATCGCCTCGTATACGGTCTGATGCTTCGGCTGATAGAAGTCGGTGACGTCGATCATCTGGCTGACCTCGCCGATCGCGTCCTTGCTCATGAGCATGCCGCCGAGCACGGCCATTTCCGCGTTGTCGTCGTGCGGGGGGACGCGGTCGAAGATCGGGTCACGATCCGTGCGCTCGGAGCGCGCGGCGTTATCCCCGCGCTCGTTCCTCTCAAACGTCTGTTCTGCCATACTCACGATTGTAGGGAGATCACGATCACAGGGAAGCCATAATGGCATCCATCGTGTCGACGCCCGCGTCTGCGTTCAGCACAGAAGCCGCGGAGAACGGATACCCGCCGCCTATCTTCCACACGGCTCCGATCACCAGCACCGCCAGAATGATGGCAAGGATCCTGTTCCTGCGTTGCCTGCGACGCTCTCGTTTCGACCGCTCCACCGGACTGGGACCGTCATCGGCTGCACGATTCGTACTGCGCACGCCACGCGGCCCGCCGTCTTCCCGCTGGCGATGAAGGAACTCCTCGACATCCAACGTGGCGATGTCGTCCTGCTCGCTTTTCGCCTGAGGGTATCGTGGATTCGGCATCTTCCTTGTAGGCTTTTCCTCAGGCATTGGCACCGTATCCATCAAACGGGTTCGCGTGGATCCGTCGTGGACCACATTCGAGTTCTCTTCCGTGGCGATCTTCTCGGTCTCGCCCGCCGCGTCATTCCGCGGAACAGTCGCGCCGCCATCCTGACGCAGTCGAACACGCTTCTCGCCGAACACGTCCTCGCTGGACTCCGGACGCTCCTGCACAGGATGCTTCTCCACATGACCCTGCGGATTGTGCTGCGCGTATTGCAACGCCTGCCGCAGATCGGCGACGTTCTGATACCGGTCCTCCGGCCGCACCGCAGTGGCTCGGGCGATCACCTCACATAATGCCGCGCTCCCATGGGCAGGTTCGGGCAATGGGCCGGTACACCGACGAATCATCGCCTTTTCCTGAGACAGACCGGCATACGGCAAGGCCCCATCATTGCACATGCGGAACAGGATGATGCCCACGCTGTAGATATCGGCGCGTGAATCATACGGCTGATGCCGTAGCCGTTCCGGTGCCGCATACGGCATGGTGGCCACGGCCGTAGGAGCATTCTCGCCATCGGCGAGCAGACGCGAGATACCGAAATCACCAAGTTTGTAGCACTTACCGTTCTTATCGTAGAAGATATTGGCCGGCTTCACGTCACGATGCAGAATATGTTTCATCTCGTCGTCGGTCCTCATCGACGCGGTGGCGCACTGCAGCAGTCCCTCACACAGATCAAGTCCCACTGCGATGATCCTGTTTTCATCGTACGGACCAAGACCATCTTCGATGGTCTTCGTCAACGTCTGCGGCAGGTATTCCATCAGGATCACCAGATCCTGCCCGGAACAATCGCCATCCCGCCATGGCACGGTGGCGTGGGCCCAGATCTGCACGATGTGCGATTGCCCTCGCAGGTTCTCCATGAGCCGCCATTCCAAGCTAGCCTTGCGCACACACTTGGTCTTCTGTTCGTCCGTCAGCGGATGAGACAGGTCCTCAGAGAACATTTCGATGATTTTGATGGCACCCTTCAGCCTATTACCGTATCCGGCGCTGACCGCGAAAATGGCGCGACTCGGATTCGATTGCACGTACAGGCAATCGCCCAGGCTCCATTCGACCTCCGCCGTATCGCAATTCAGCCCGTGCCGCACGTACGACACGGCCTGAAGATACCGATCCGGATTCCTGCGCACACGTGTCTCCGCACTCACACTCTTCATCATGTTCCCCACTTCCTCATATTGTCGTGACGCCGCAGGATCCTGTGCAGCATCATGGCTGTCCGTCCGTTCCTATACCTGAAATTCGAATCCATCGCCGGAGATCCGGGTCTTCCCCTGCGTGACATGACCATGTTCGTCCCTGGCCTCAAGCTCCAGCAGCCCATCGGTGTTCAATGTCATCGTCACGTTGACCCTTGTTCCTCTGGGCATTTTCACGCCGAAGTCAAACTTCACCTCGAGTATGGCCTTATCGCTGAGCGAGTTATATACCTCGCTGGTCTCGGCATTCTCATCGGTTTCGAATACGAGAATCCTCATCTCCGTGCCGTCGGCGTGCGTGACGTATGTGTTAACGCCGGTCGCCGGCAGCACCATGCCCTTGCGAATCTGATTGGAGATGATCCATCTGTCGGAACCCATGTGTTCATGGGCGCGAACGCCGTACGACAGAGGAGCCCGGTCACGCAGGAACGAATTGTCACGCGCGTTCGGGTTGCAATGTTGCGCATAATACGCGGCACCGGACACCACCGCATATTCGGGATGCTCCACAATGACCGGCAGATTCGGAAACCGTCGTTGCATGGCTGCCTTCACCTGTGGCATGTTCGACGATCCGCCAACGCAGACGATGCGCTGCACCTGACCGCCGTCCACCTTGGCAATCACCTCGTCCACTTTGGCCATCGTCCTCTCCAGAAGATCGCGGGTGATTTCCTCGAATTTGGCGCGGGTCACATCGATCTCATACGTTTCCCCGTTCGACAGGTACAGCACGGATGTCGCCGTATCTTTATCCGACAACTCCCATTTCACCTGTTCGGCGGCGTTCCGAATGCGGTTCCGGTCCATCGGAGATAGTTCCAACGGCCCATATTCGCGTTCGCATTCCTTGATGAGATATCGTTCCAAACGATTGTCCCAGTCCCGGCCTCCGCAACGTTCCATCTCGGAAGCCAGCACATCGAATCTGGTGTCCTTACTACCGTCGGCTGCGACCATGGCAACGTCACACGTACCACCTCCGAGATCGTAGACCAGCACACGAGTATCGTCGTTCAAGCTTTGGCGGAAATGGTCGAGCGCCGCCGCCACCGGCTCCTTGATCAGTCCGATCACGTTCAGTCCCGGGCCGCCTTCCTCCAGTGGCAGACGCGCCGCCTGACGGATGATCTCTTTCTCCATATCCGTGAACTTGGCCGGTACCGACAGCACTACGCCCTCGATCCTATCGTCGAAACCGTTTTGCGCCCCTACGCTGATGGCAAGCTTGGCCACCTCCTTGAGGATCGCGGCTGTGATCTGCACCGAACTGAACTGTCGTCCATCGATCATGCGCGCGGCAATGCCGCCTTGCTCGTCGAGGAGCTGGAGTTTAATCGCACGCACCACCTGTTCTGACTCTTTGCCGTAGGCTCGTTTCTCGGCCTCCTTGCCGGTGAGCACGCCGCGCTCTCGCCCGTAGTAGAACACTGAGGGCACGGCATAGTCGTTTTGCCGCTTGAATACCGTCGTGCCGGTGCCCAGTTCCTCGTCAACGGCTGCGGCTTCGGAGAAACTCGTACCGAAATCAATGCCGATCTTCATGTCTTGTTCCCTGTCCTTCTCTTACTTCACATCGTGTCTCTGGCGGCATAGCAACGTCGCTGCCTCGTCCGGACTTATGGCCCTCAGTCGTCGTTCAGCGTTCTACGGCAAGCACGACGAATTCCTTGCGATTCAATTGTGCGAACTGATCGGAATGAAATCCCGGCGCCACGCTCATGGAGACCGTCGCAGTATCGGGATTCATAGTCTCAACGGTCCCGCCGACGACACCGTTGATCTCGTGCAGCTCTGGATCATACGACGTTCCCGGCCGAGAACGAACCACGGTGACGCCGCACACATTCAGCTGGCGCTGCACTGTGTTCCGAATCACACGAAGGGCTTCCACGGCCTTGAGATAGTCTCCGTCTGGAGATGGGACCCCATTCTCGTTTTTGCCTGCGAGCGCTTTGCGTTGGTATTCGTACTGTCCGTCGAGAAGGGTGTAGATTCCGATAAGTTGCCGTGCGTGCGCAATGGACTCCTCAACGATGTAATGGTCCTGAAAATCACGCATGCTCTTGACAAGGTCGCGGGCGCTGCCCTGCATCTGCCGCATGGTGGTCTGCCATTCGGTTTGCGTGACATTCCACTGTTCGACGAGAGTCCGCGCATTCTGCGGTTCGACGGTGGGCTGCGCCGAAGCATCGCGACGGCGCGGCTTGCGAAGAGGCACCGACTTCGGTTCCTCAGCCACCCTCACCGTCGGGGCATCGCCGGGCGTACATGTACCCATCCGATCGTCCATCAGTCGCACAGTGGACTCGTCATCATGACCGGCGCGGGACACACGAGTCGTCACACCGTCGGCATGGTGGTCACGGCTCGTCAGTCCTTGGCTTTCACACAGTTTCCGCAATGCGGCCATCAACGACATACCGTCTCGGGTCTGAGCTCGGTTGTGCCGAGATAGCTGTTGGAACATGTCGACGAAGCAGCGCGTCCATTCATCGGAGGTGACCGCCCCGGTGAACAGATACACGATATCGTTAGCGTGGCTGCCGGTGTTGAGAATCGCGGAGGGGTCCGCCCCGTTCCACTTCTGGTACAGGCCGTTGAGCAGATAGTACAGGTCAAACGCGGTCGGCTGCCATTGCGTCGGCACCGATTCATTCCGCATAAGCAGATACGCGCTCTTGAGAATGCTGAAGCTGAACTCATTCACATTCCGGCCCTCATGCCATGCATGCGTCTCGCGATCCATTGCCTCGATCACGGATCGGAGGCGAGCGATCCGATCGCCATTGGCGGACCTGTCCAATGGCTGGTTGGCGTAGACCTTTCGGGCATCCTCATAGATCCGCATGCTTCCTTCCGGGGCGACCTTGTCCTCTTTGACTCCCCGTAACATACCGAACCATACCATGATCACGCCCTTCCCGTGCGTCCGGACATCCGTTTCATACCAGCCTCATGCAGAAAAGTCGTTACACCATCATTTGACTTCGGAGCAATAGGGAATAGGTCGATATGATGATTTCGACGATATCACAGATAGGCATCAAAGATGCCCCCGTTCGTTTTCATGGAACATGATGACCACTATGGGACATGATCTGCACGCCGAGATATCTCTTTTTTGTGCCTGTCCCCTTGAGATGCGGATCCGATACCCATCGGTGGCAGAAAAGTACCGCGGTTTGTGCGGGCCATTACTATGGGAATTAACAACAGCGGTCATGCGGACGACGGCGAAGATGCCCGTCGTTCCGTTGCCGGCACACGGCCGGCGCGACTGCAGGGGGAAGGAGCCAACATGGCATTTTCATCCGCACTGTACGCACGAGTCAAGGAATACCTCGATTCTGACGGACTGCACTACGACGAGTTCCCGGACGAGGGTCGTTTCCAGTTCGGCATCAACATTCATTCCAAGGTGCGTAACGTGACTGTACGTATCTTCGTGGATGAGGACAACTTCAGCGTGGTCTCATTCCCGCAGTTCGGCGGCGATCCGCAGGATCCGGAGAACATGCACGCTCTGGCCGAGTACACCGCCCGCGCCAACTACGGTCTGGTGCAGGGCAACTTCCAGATCGACTTCCGTGATGGAGAGCTCCGTTACTGGAGCGCCATGCTCACCGATGACAACAACCTGCCGTCGATCCACACGATCGGTCGCGTGGTGTTCGTGGGAATCATGATGTGGGAGCGCTACGGCGACGGCTACCTCAAGGTGGGCCTGGCCGGCGTGGACCCGGAGACCGCAGTCAATGAGGCGGAGAACCCCCAGCCGGCCGCCCCGCAGGAGCCCTCCCCCACCACCATCGACCCGGAGATCCTGTAAGGTCTGCGGTCTTGTGAGGTTGTGAGGTTGTGAGGCTGTGAGGCTGCTGCAAGTGTGAGGTTGCCGCAAGCCAGACGCGTGCGAACCGCGGTTATGCGCGACCGCGATTTCGCGCGCCCGCACATTGCAGGGGAAACTGCGCATCAGTTTATTGCGACGGTCTCCGTCACCAGCACTCGCGGCAATCACAGCACTCACAGCGTTAGCAATATTCACAACGTTCCAGCACTTACAGTCATAAATCCGCAACGTATTAGACACCCGCACGGCCTCGATTCTTGGCGAATAGAGGCCGTGCGGGCGTTTTCGTATCCGCAGATCTGACAACGACCGGACCGGAGCTTGGTTGTGAACATGGTAAGCGTGCACGGATCCAGTGTGGAGTAAGGCAGCGGGCACCGAGGTATCGCAGCAGGTATTGGTATGGGACTGAACGGGGATGGCATGTTGCGTTTACCGGTGCGTAACCTTGAGCGGAGGATATCCCCAGTCGTACACCGACTTATCCACCGGTTGTGGATAAAAATCGTAAGTTATCCACATTTTAGGCGTGTCCCCGTGGATAATTCACCCACTTTTCCACATCATGGGGATAACTGTGTGGAAAACCTGGGGATAATTCACCGACGTCACCTATCGAAGTTGCCAACATCCAAATATATGGTATTGGGCGCTTCGGGATAAAATCTAACATTTCTTATGTTCGGTTTTTCCTGTTTGATTTGTACGCTGTTGCGGTTGTCGATGACGGCTGAACCGATGCCTATATGGGACTCGCTGTGGATGCGTGCGGGATATAAGACGGAATATATGCGGACGACGATCGCGGTATGCGAGAATGGCGCAGCGTGACGGCGGGTCGCTCTGCAGGAGCGCTCAGCAAGGCGTCCGGCAGGGGGACAGCAGGTAGCAGGACGGCAGGGCGCGCGACCATACGGCAATATGCCGATGCATTGGGTCAGTGCGACGAACGGATCAGCGTGACATGATCTCCTCTGCGGCATGCTCTCCGCTATGACATGATCCTCACGGTCGGTTCCAGCGGCAATTGTTCACTCATTGTTACACGGTCCAGTCTGATGCGAGGACCGGTCCAGTCCGGGACACGATCCAGTCCGGTACGCAGTCCGGTAATACCATAGGCGGAGCGACGATCACGAAGAAATACGGCCTAACGGGAGGGGAGAGATGATGCGGGAAGGGAAACCTGACGAACCGGAAACGGAAACACAGGCAGAAACCGGAAACAATGCCGGGCGAACGACGGATCAGGACCCTACATCGAAAGCCGAACCGGAAACGGGAACCGCGCGGAAACTGGCGGCGCTGGCCATTCCCACCTTCGGGCAGTTGATCGCCGAACCCACGTTCATCCTCATCGACACGGCCATCGTGGGACATATCGGCGACGCGTCGCTGGCAGGACTGTCGATCGGTTCAACCATCATTCTCACCGCCGTGGGCCTGTGTATATTCCTCGCCTACTCCACCACGGCGCAGGTGGCGCATCTGCTCGGCGCAGGCCGAAGGCGCGAGGGACTGCAGGCCGGAATCGACGGTCTCTGGCTCGCCCTGCTGATCGGAGTAGCGCTCGGAGTAGCGCTGTTCGCGTTCGCCGAACCTCTTTGCCATGCGCTCAGAGGGCGCGGCGACGTGCTCGACCAAGCAGTCACCTACACCCGGGCCGTGGTGCTCGGCGCCCCCGGCATGCTGCTCGTCTACGCGGCCAACGGCATCTTCCGCGGCCTGCAAAAAGTACGGATCACTCTGATCGCGGCGGTCAGCGGAGCCGTGGTGAACACACTGCTCGAAGTCCTGTTCGTGCTCGTATTCGGCTGGGGCATCGCCGGATCCGGATCGGCCACGCTGATCGCGCAATGGTTCATGGGACTGTTCCTGGTCGTACCGGCGGTGCTGTGGGCCAAGGCCGACGGCGTCACACTGCGGCCACAACTCGCCGGAATCATGGCGGCCGGCGGGGACGGACTGCCGTTGTTCATCCGCACGCTCGCCATCCGCGCGGCCATGGTGATGACCGTGGCGAGCGCCGCACGCATGGGAACGCACGTACTGGCAGGATTCCAGGCCGTGAACTCGTCGTGGAACTTCGCCATGAACATGCTGGATTCCGTGGGCATCGCCGGGCAGACGCTGGTGGGCTCGGCACTTGGTGCCCGCGACTGGAAGCGTGCCCGGGCCCTGACTCGCAGCACCGGGCGTGCCGGAGCCGTGGTGGGGCTTGGCGTGGGAATCGCGTTCGCCGTGGTGGGGCTGGCGGCGGGACACTTCTTCTCGCCGAATCCGCAGATCCAGCTCCTCACCGCCGTGGGCATGGTCACCATGGGCGTGTTCTTCCCGCTGCAGGGATGGATGATGGCGCTCGATGGCATCCTGATCGGCGCGCGCGACTTCCGGTATCTGGCCGCCACGTGCACCATCACCGCCGTGGCCTACATCGTGGCGCTCGGACTGCTGGTCGCGTTCGGCATTCCGCTGATTCCCGGCGATGTGGCGCGCACTGCCGTGCTGTGGCTCGCCTTCAACGTGGTGCTCATGGGCGGACGTGGCGTGGCCAACGGCCTGCGCGCCCGATCGGACATCTGGATGCGGTAGCCGCCGCGGGCTAACACCCACACCCATGCCCATACCCACACCCACACCCACACCCACACCCACGGTAGTGTGAGCCTCCAACCCGTTAGTGTGAGCTCACACTAACGGCGCATGGCTTCAAAACGTTGAAATTCCAACACCCTCCATTTTTAGTGTGATCACACTAAGGAATTGGCTCGCACTAACTGGCTCGCACAACGTATCGATGCGTCAAACAAGCACCCCACGCCAGCTCCGGTGCTTGTTTGACGTACACACGCGGCAATCAAACACCAGAGATCATCCTCGATGCTCATCGGACGCATATGTACGTCATACAAACATCGGGGAAGCGGCACAGTACTCGAACGACGCACATGTACGTAGAACAAGCATCGGGGAACAGCGTCCGTGCTTGTCTGCCATGCGCATGCAACAAACAAACACCGGAGAACCCATGCGGCGCTTGCATGCTCTGCGCACCACATGCACTCACGCCCCTGCCACTCACGCACCCGCACGAGCACCAGCGGCAGCGGCACGGGCGGCGGAATACATGGCACCCACCAGCGCGGCACGCCACTTGGACCAGCCGTACTTCTTGGTGATGGTCTCCCCCGCCGTGGCACCCAGCGACGACCCATCGGCACGCGTCAGGTCGAACAGCATGTCAAGCATGAGCGGATCGTTCCCCAGCCGCGCGGCCAGCTCATCCACAGCCGCATCGTCATCCGGACTCCTGCCGGACGCGAAGTCGGACAGCGTCAGATGCTCACGCACCAGCGTGGTCGTCATGTCGATCTGATCCTGCGGGAACCCCATACGTTTCATGATCACCGGCACGTGACGCGCGCCCTCCGCCGCATGATCGACGATACGCGGACGCTTGCCGATGTCGTGCAGAACGCCGGCCATGAGCAGCACCGTGTAATGCTCGTCGTCGTAGCGCTCGCCGGTGGGCGACGTGCGGTCGAGTCGTGACGTCACCTCGAGCATGTGCCGGTCGATCGTGTACCGGTGCACTGCGGACACGGACGGACGGTTGCGGATACCCAGCCATTCGGGAATCCAACGGCCCGGAATATCAACGAAATCAAGCTCCTCCCACGTGCGCAGCAGCGCCGGGCCGGTGGCGAGCAGCCGTACGAATGCCGACCGGCTGTCGTCGTTCCAGTCGCGGTCGTGGATCGGGCAGCGTTTGAGATTGGTCAGCGTACCCGGCGCGATGGGCAGATCGTGTTCGGCGGCGGCCACGGCCACGCGCAACGCGAGCGTGCTGTCCGCGCTGGGATCGGCACCAGGTGCGAGTACGGCCTCGCCCTCATGCCGGGCCACGCCGGGCGCGATGATGTCGAATGTCGGCGCTTCACGACGTCCGCCACCGCGCGGCTGGAAGATCTGGAAGAACGAGAATCGCGGCTGTTCATGCGTGAGCGAATGCGCGGCACGCGACGCCGTGGAGTCCAGAGCGAACGCGATGCGACGACCGTATCGCGCCAGGATGGTCTGCATGTTTTCGATGGATTCGGCGGCCCGCTGGTCCTCGTCGGGAATGGTCGGATCGCTCAGACCCATCATGCGTGCCACGTCCACCTGATAGGCGGGCAGCAGCATATTCGTATCCTTGTTCGCGGCCAAGTGGATGCAGTCGCGCACGTCGAGCAGATGTTCCACGGCGTCGTCGTAGCTGCCGTGCGGGCGGTCGGCCAGCCATGACGTGGCGAGCGCGGAGACGAGTACGGTGTCGCGCAGACCGCCGCGCGCCTCCTTGATGTCTGGTTGATTGAGGTACGGCAGCTGGCCGAACCGGTCGAATCGCTGCTTGGCGGAGTCGGTGAGTTCGGGCAGGCGTTTGCGTGCGGCCTTGCGCCAGCGTTCGAGTATCGAGTCGGCGGTTTTTCGGATCAGTTCGGTGTCGCCGGCCACGGGCATCACGTCGAGCCAGCCCATGGCGGCGGGCAGATCGTTGTCGGTGACGGCTTCGCATTGCTGACGTGTGCGTACGGAATGGTCGAGGTCGAGTCCGGAATCCCACAGCGGATACCAGAGTTTGTCGGCGAGCGTGGTCACATTATGGTCGTTGATCGCATGCGGATCGTAGATGATGACCAGATCGAGGTCGGAGCAGGGGCCGATCTGTCGTCGGGCGAGCGAGCCGACCGCGGCGAGTCCCACGCCGTGATCCGGGGCGTCGGCGCCCATGGATGCGATGGCGTCCGACCAGAGTTGCCGTAATGATTCGAGGACGATCTCCACGCGGGCGGCACGTTTTGCCGCGCCGTTGCGGTAGACGCCGTCGTCGTCGGGCTGACTGGCGGCCACCAGTCGTGTTTTGAGCCCATCAACCGCAGAAGCCAATTGTTCTCCTTAGAACGTAAGAACTGAGAAAAATCGTGAGGGAAATCACGATGACAATCACAACAAACGAAAACGGATGGAATGGATATGGAAAATATGGAATGGGTATGGAAAATCCCCGTGGCGGACGAGCCGTCACGGGGACTGTTTTCACCAATCAGAGCGGTGTGGGAACCGTCCTGAAATCCTGGATCAGATCGCGGCGGAACCCGTTTCGCCGGTGCGGACTCGGGTGACCGAGTCGAGCGGGGCGACCCAGATCTTGCCGTCACCGATGGTGCCGGTGCCTGCGGCCTTGGAGATCACGTCGACCAGGGTCTCGGCGTCGGCGTCGTCGGACAGCACCTCGACGCGGATCTTCGGGATCAGGTCGACGGTGTATTCGGCACCACGGTAGATCTCGGTGTGGCCGCGCTGACGGCCGTAGCCGTTGGCCTCGGAGACGGTCAGACCGTGCACGCCTGCGGCGGCGAGCGCTTCCTTGACCTCGTCGAGCTTATGAGGCTGGATGATTGCGGTAATGAGCTTCATTTCACTTCACTCCCTTCAGGATGGAGCTGGCGGTACCAGCGAAATCGTAAGCACGCTCACCCTGATCGGCCAAGTCGACACCGCCGACTTCCTGGGCCTCGGTGACGCGCCAGCCGACGGTCTTCTCAAGGGCGAAGGAGATGATCGCGGTGAGCACGCCGGAGTAGAGGATGGCGACCAGTGCGATGACGATCTGCACGAGCAGCTGCTTGTAGTCGCCACCGGCGAACAGGCCGGTGCCTTCGCCGAAGAAGCCGATGAGGATGGTACCGGTGAGACCACCGACGCCGTGCACGCCGACCACGTCGAGCGAGTCATCGTAGCCGAGCTTGAACTTCAGACCGACAGCGAAACAGCAGAGGATACCGGCGATGAAGCCGAGGACCATGGCCCACAGCGGGGAGACCACATCGGCGGCCGGGGTGATGGCGACCAGACCGGCGACCATACCCGAAGCGGCGCCCATGGCGGTGTAGTGGCCGGAGCGGATCTTCTCGGTGAACAGCCAGCCGAGCGTTGCGGCGGAGGTGGCGGCGGTGGTGGAAACCCACGTGTAGCCGGCAACGCCGTTGGCGGCGAAGGCGGAACCGGCGTTGAAGCCGAACCAGCCGAACCACAGCAGGAAGGCACCGAGCATCACGAACGGAACGTTGTGCGGACGGAACGGCTCCTTGGCGAAGCCCTTGCGCTTGCCGATGATCAGCACGGTGACAAGAGCGGCGGTTGCGGCGTTGATGTGAACGACCGTACCACCTGCGAAATCATGCGCCGCGGCGCCGATGGCCTGGGAGATGGCGCCGTCGGGAGACAGCAGACCGTGGTTCCACACCATGTGGGCCATAGGAGCGTATACGAACGTGATCCACAGGGCCACGAAGATCATCCACGTGCTGAACTTGATGCGCTCGGCGAGGGCACCGGTGATCAGCGCGACGGTGATCATGGCGAACGTGACCTGGAATGCGACGTTGATGCTCGGCGGGTATGCCGCATCGGCACCGCCGTCAACCGAGCCCCAGACGCCGTCGGTGGCGACCATCGTGTCCTTCAGCAGGAATCCGGTGGCGGGATCACCGAAAATACCGCCGATGTCAGTGCCGGCGTAGGCGATCGACCAGCCCCAGAACGTCCACACGACGCCGGTCACGGCCAGAGCCGCCGTGGACAGCATCAGCATGTTCAGCACGGCCTTGGCACGAACCATGCCGCCGTAGAAGAACGCCACACCAGGCGTCATGAGGAAAACCAAGGACGCTGAAGTCAACATCCATGCTGCATTGCCTGCGTCACCCATGTCTACCTCCCTCTCTGCAGGTCGCTCGGCCCTGCACGCGCCGGCGATCCTGTTCATATGAGCCGGGCGAACCCGACTGAAAGTAACCTATTTCGACTTTCATGACGTGTGACGATCGGTATGCGTTGTGCGCGGTCGATGTCGCAAGTCGGGTCATGAAAGCCAACGGTTGTATGAAACGACGCTTGGATTACCCGCTCGATTACATAGTGTTACGGAGGTGTTAACCGGAACTGAGACCGTTACATAGGCTCAGACTATGGAAAACGCAATGGCACCATGGCGTTCACCACGATATTCGGAGGAGTTGGGGGGCGAGTTCGGGTCCGTGACCCCAATTGCTATTTGTTATTTCGCGTTCTGTGCAGTCCAGCACCTACGCCGACATCAATTTTCGAGTTCTGAAGTAATTACGGCTCTTTGCAGAACTTGGAGATTGCTGATATCACCTCATTCCGGCATCGGGCCCACACAGCCACTGTCACAAGGCTGGATACCGGTTATAGCTGTCGTCGGTCCCTGGCCGGTGAAATGCAAACGTCCCGTTCACGAAGGACTGGTGTCGCTGTGAACGGGACGTTGGTGTTGAAAGGGTCCGGGCCAGGAACCCCGGCTCAGCCGAGGATGCCGTCGACGAAGCCTTCGGGGTCGAACGGGGCCAGATCGTCCGGGCCTTCGCCGAGGCCGACGAGCTTGACCGGCACGCCCAGCGCCTTCTGCACGCTGATCACGATGCCGCCCTTGGCCGAACCGTCGAGCTTGGTGAGCACGATGCCGGTGATGCCGATCACCTCGGCGAACACCTTGGCCTGGGTCATGCCGTTCTGGCCGGTGGTGGCGTCGAGGACGAGGAGCACCTCCTCCACGGGCAGCGTCTTCTCGGTGACGCGGCGGATCTTGCCCAGCTCGTCCATCAGATTCGACTTGTTCTGCAGACGTCCGGCGGTGTCGATGATGAGCACGTCGGCGTTCTGCTCCTTGGCGACCTTGGCGGCTTCGAACGCGACGGAAGCCGGGTCGGCGCCGTCCTTGTCGCTGCGGACCACGGGCACGCCGACGCGGCTGCCCCACGTCTCGAGCTGATCGGCGGCGGCGGCACGGAATGTATCGGCGGCACCCATGACCACCTTCTTGTTCTCGGCCACGAACAGACGGGCCAGCTTGCCGGCGGTGGTGGTCTTGCCGGTGCCGTTCACGCCCACCATGATGATGACGGACGGGCCGGCGCCGGTCGGACGGGGGCGGGAGGCGACCAGCGAGCGGTCCATGTCACGGCCCACGAGGTCGAGCAGCTTCTCGCGCAGCATGGCGCGCACGGCCTCCGGGTCCTTTTCGCCGGTGATGCGGGCGTCCTTGCGCAGCTCGTCGACCAGCTGTTCGCTGGCTTCGGCACCCACGTCGGCGAGCAGCAGCGTATCCTCCACGTCCTCCCAATCGGACTCGGAGAGATTGTCCTGCGTAAGAATGGAGAACAGGGCCTTGCCGAACGGGTTCGCGCTCTTGGCCAGACGGGCCTTGAGGCGTTCAAAGCGGGAAGCTGCCGGCTCGGGCTTGGCGATGGGAGCGGGCTCGGACTCAGGGACCGGGGCCGGCTCAGGCTCAGCGGCGGAGGCAGAGGCAGAGGCGTCCAGCTCGGATTCGGAAGCCGATCCCGGCGCAGCACCCGGCTTGGCCTTCTCAGCGGCGTCCAGCTCGGCGGTTGGGACCTCGGATCGGGCCGCGAGCTTCCCCTCGGTCTCAGGCTCGGATTCCTCGCGAGCTTCGGCGGCGGATTCATCAGCCGCCTTCTTCTCCGCCGTTGCGGCGGGCTCGGTCCGGGCCGCCGGTGTCGGCTCAGGCTGCACGGCCGGAACCGCCGGCGCCGGAGCCTCGGCGGGAGTACCCTTCTTCTTCATTACCACGGCAACAACGGCCGCAATGATCACCACGGCGACAACGCCAAGGATAATCCACAATGTCATTTGATCCATGCCTTCACCCTAACATCGGCGGAAGAAACGCCCGACCGACCGATTCGGCTAGTTGACGGCAAATCCAAGTCAGGCACAACCAGGGTCCCCCACCACCCGAGGCCCGGTGCCCCGCGGCTTCGGCACCAATCTTCGAGTTCTGTGCGGATTCAGCCCCTGTGCGGACACCAATCTGCAAGTTCTGTGCGGACAACGGCGAGAAAACGAAGTATGTGTCTTGAAATTCCAACGCCTCTACTCAGGTTTTCCCATTCTCGACGCACAGAACTTGAAGATTGATGTCTGCAAGCCCCCGCAATCCGCACAGAACTCGAAGATAGAACCCAACCCCTAGAATCCGGCCCCGACGTTCAGTCCATATTGCCCACGCGCACACAGCTGAGCCGAATATCGATGCCCGGAGAAACACGCACCATGGTCACGTCTGATTCACTGCACCGTTTCACTGCACCGTTAGTGCTAGCGCTCTATTAACGCTCTATCGGATCGTTCTGGCCCTACTTGCCGTCGCCGCCCTCAGGCTCATCATGCTCATCGAGCCCATCGGCGCGACGCATGCCGTGGACCTCCACCACGGAGGAATGATTCACATACACCGGCGTCTCGGACGTGGACTCATGATTGGAAGCCCCCCGCTTCGCGTCACCCGACGGCTGAAACGCCACCTTGGTGCTCACCACGCGCGGCTTGTGTTCCTCGTTCCGCTTGTCGTAGCTGTAGAAGAAGTCAGTACGGTGCGCATCCTGTCGGGCGTAGCGCAACACGGCAACAACGAGCACGACGACAAGGACGATCCAGAACAGAAACACGAGGAGCATGGGCATAGGATTAATTCTCTCAGCAGCCGCGACTTTTCCCCCGTCAACACCCATAATCATCGCTGATTGTCTACATCCCGAGACAAACGTTGAACCACCTCCCCTGACACCCACCAAAACCTCTGACATCAGACCAGTATTCACACCCCCATCCACCCGAGTCAAACCGGCGTGAAACACTAAAGATCATGAGCGGAACAGGCAGAATGACGGCATTGCAGAGGCGCGAACAACTCATCACCGTAGGGCGCTCGCTGTTCGCGGCCAAGGGGTTCGAGGCAGTGAGCGTGGAGGAGATCGCCGCCACGGCCAAGGTCAGCAAACCGATCGTATACGAGCATTTCGGCGGCAAGGAAGGGCTGTACGCCGTGGTGGTGGACCGCGAGATGCAGACGCTCACGGGCGCGATGATGGACACGCTCGCCGCGCCAGCCCAGGGCTCGCGGCAGATCGTGGAGAACGCGGCCATGGCGTTCCTCAACTACATCGAGGAGCACACCGAAGGATTCCAGGTGCTCGCGCGCGATCGGCCGACCACCGATCCGTCCGGCTCGTTCAACTCCCTGCTCGGCGACGTGAGCATCCGCGTGGAGGACCTGCTCGTGCGCGCATTCAAACGGCACAAGATCCCCGCCAAGGGCGTGCCCTACTACGCGCAGATGCTCGTCGGCCTCATGGTGTTCACCGGCCAGTACTGGGCCACACATCGCAAGATGAGCAAGGAGCAGCTCGCCGCGTACATCGTGAATCTGGCATGGAACGGCCTGTCCCGCATGGAGGCCAAACCCCAGCTGCGATACGTGGGCGACGCCGACCGCCGAAAGCGCCGCGACGAGTCGACAACGGACAGTCGCGAAACAGACGACCACGAAGACCATGAAACGAACAGCCCCTATAGCGGGCACGACGACGGCGCTGAAAACGTCAGTACCACCGAACACATCGACGCCAACCCCGATGACAACGACACCTCGACTCACACAATAGACGAATAGGCGACGTTCCCGTGCGGTCTCGTCTCGGCGATATTGCAAGGATTCTCTTTCATCATGCCGTGCGGGACGACGAACAATCCGGTGTGCGGACAATCGGGCAGTCGGATACGTGCGACGGGAATGTCGATCCTATCATCCGGCATTCCCGCTGAAATGAGAGGAATAAGAGGGCTGGGTTCGCCGCATACAGGACACCACGGCAACGCTTCCCGTTGAACTGAAATGCCGGCTTTCGCATATTCTTGTCAACTTCCTACCAGCGGGAAACGGGAAAACGGTTCCGGCACCCAAGACCCAGCACAACCCCACAAACAAGGACCTGGTTCCCGATCGCCCGTCCATGAAACAACTCATGGATAAAGTCCGACGGCATGTCAGCCCCCACGGTAGGCTCGAAAGCATGGAAGTGCAGTTGATCGACGACCGTCATTACGCCGAAACCATGGACCGGACCGTGCTGCCCGCACTGGCCGCATGCCGCAGGGAAGGATGGATGGAGCCGTCGCGCGCCCACACCATTCCGGCACCAACGCCCGGCAAACTACACTACGTGTGCTACGACTCCGCCAAATTCGACGCCATACGGGAAAATGGTGCCACGGCGACATTCCGCGGCGCGGTCGTAATCTCGCATGGATTCACCGAATTCGCGGAACGATTCGCGGAACTCGCCTGGTATCTGCTACTCGACGGGTTCAGCGTGTGCATTCTCGAACATCGCGGTCACGGATACTCGCCACGCGACGTGGACAACGAAAGCCTGGTGTGGATCGACGACTGGCACCGATACGTGGACGATCTCGCGAAGTTCTGCTCCACCATCGGTCAGGACTACGCGCTTGGACAGCCGATCTACCTGTATGGGCATTCCATGGGCGGAGGAATCGCGGCAGCAATGTTGGAACGCTATCCCACGATCATCGACAAGGCGGTGCTCAGCGCGCCCATGATCGCACTGAAATCCGGCATGCCGCTCTGGATCGCGCCCACGGTGGCGGAACTCGCCTGCGCAATCGGACTCGGACAGCACGCCGCACCCGGGCAGAAGGCGTTCAGCGAGGACTTCGACGAGGACTTCTACCGCACGCTGAGTCTGCCGCGCGCTCGCTGGGTGCACGATCTGCGGCTCAAGCATCCGGAATATCACACGAGTGCGGCCACGTTCGGCTGGGTGCGCGAGGGACTGCGCATGTACAAGTCGATCATGCGGCAGTCGGCGTGCGAGCAGGTGGAGACGCCGCTGCTGATCTTCCAAGCGGAGAATGACACGTACGTGCTGCCCAAGCCGCAGAACAAGTTCGCGGCGCAGGTGCGGGCCGGCGGGTGCCCGGTGCAGCTGGTGCGGCTGGTGGGGTCGCGTCACGAAATGACCACCGAGCGCAACGAGATCATGCAGCAGTATGTGAAGCGCATCCTTGAGTTCCTGCATACGCCGCTGACGGAGGAGTGAGGCCGTGGTGCACGCGTGAGTGCGTCACACGGGCCGGGTTGTTGCGTTACGTGGGCCGCGTGCGTTACGTGGGCCGTTAGCCGGGCCGCGCACGGCCCACGTAACGTATCAACAAATCGTTGGAATTGCAACGTTTTTACCAACTGTTACGTGGGCCGCGCACGGCCCACGTTACGTGACCGCGGCCCACGTAACGCAACCGGCAACCGGCAAGCCGGCCCACGTGACGCCTACATGAGTTTCGTGCTTTCGAGGTTGCGGATGATCCAGTCGTTGAGGCGGATCACGGGCTTGCGCAGCACCAGTCCCAGCAGCAGCGACGGCACGATGAACGCGGCCAACAGCGCCGTCTCACGCCAGAACTCCGCACCGAACGCGCCCGCCATGGCCGCATGCATGGCCGCGATGCCGTGCGGGAACGGCAGGAACGGGTAGAGCGCGCGGAACACTGGCGGCAGCGTTTCGATCGGGAACGTGCCACCCGAACCGGCCACCTGCATCACGAGCAGCACCACCGCGATCGCCTTGCCGATATCGCCGAACGACAGCGCCAGCGTGTACGTGATGTTGGAGAACACGATCGCCGCCACCTCGCACACGAGCAGGAACTGCAGTGGATGCTCGCTCTGGATACCGAGATAATACAGGTCGCCAAGTCCCACCAGCGCACCCTGCAGCAGCGCGAGCAGCATGAAGAACAGATAGCGTCCGAAATACTGCTGGTGCAGACGCAGTCGCGGCGCGCCCGTGGCGGCGAGCACCTCCTTACGCCCGCGATCGCTCATGGCCACCTTCATCATGGCGACGAGCACGATCGACCCCACCCAGATGGCGAGGATCGTGTAGAACGGCGCCATGGCCGAACCGTAGTTGGCGATGTGGTAGACGGCCACGCGGTTCACGCTCACCGGCGACGACAACAGCGTGGCGAGCGCGTCGGGGTCGAGATTGGCGAGCTGATCGAGTTGCGCGGACGTCAACGAATCCGTGGACGAGGACAAGTCCCCGTTCGAGTCGGACTGCGTACCGTTCGCGCCGTTCGCGCCGGCATCACCGGTTCCAGTTCCGTCCCCACTCCCTGCGATCCCCGCGATCTGCTTGCCCAGTTCGTGCATGCTGTCCCCCGCCGAGGCGAGTCGCCGGGTGGCACTGTCGAGGATCTTGCGAATGCCGGCGATCGACGTGTTGGCGCTGCCGGAGACGTTCTTCAGATCATTCACCGTGGCGCTCACGCCGTCGGCCACACCGCGGGTCTGCGAGTTCACGGTGTCGATGGAGTCGGCGAGCGCGGCGAGTTTCGGCTTGAGTCCGCTGTCGTATGTGTTGCGTACGTCGGTGACGGATTTCTTGGCATCGGCGATCTGGTTCTTGAGATCGTTGCGTTTGGCGGTGACGTCGTCGCTGGTGCCGTTGATCGTGCCGGCGGCGTTGGAGAGCTGTCCGGCGAGATCCTTCTGCGCCTTCTGCGCGTTGGTCACGGCGGTGATGGCGTCGTCAAGCGCGGTCTGCACATCGCCGTTCGCACCACCAGCACCACCCGAACCACCCGAACCACCCGAACCACCGGTCGCGTTCTTCATATCGTTGAGCGCGTCGATCAGCGACTGATATCCGTCCGCCGCACTGGACACCTTGCCGGACAGATCGGTCAGCTGCTTCCCCGCCTCGTCCGACTGCGTGCCGATCGCGTCGAATGCGGTGTCGATCTGACCGCTCACCGAATCGTAGCTTTGCTCACTGCGACTGAGCGCCGCACTCAACGTGTTCGCCGCACCGGACAGTGCGCCATCCAGCGATTTCACGCCGTCCTGCGCCTGATTCAGTCCGTTTTTCGCGTCGGCGACCGCACTCCCGGACGAGTTGATCAGGTTCGACGTGGAGTCGATGATGCCCTCGGTCGCGCCGAGCAGTTTCGAATACGACGCGGTCTGCGCGGACGCGGACGCGAGCTGGTCGCCCATCGCGTTGATGTGCCCGGTCGCGTTGGCCACATAATTCTGCATCTGGTCGCTTTGCGCGTATTTGGCGAGCGTGGTGGCCAGGTCGAGTCCCACCTGTCCGATGGTTTTGGCGAAGGTGCTGTCGATCTGATTGGTGATCGTGTCGGCACCTTCGTCGGTGACGTGCGGCGCGATGGCGTTGATCTTCTCGTTCGTGTAGTACTTGAGTTTCGCGTGCTTCACCTTGGGCGAGAACAGGGTCATCATGTCGGCGCTGAAGCTTTCGGGAATCACGATGGCCGCGTAATAGTCGCCGGAGCGCACGCCGTCCTCGGCCTTGTCGGGGTCGGTGAACACCCAGTCGAGCTGATGGTTGGCGCGCAGCGTGGAGATCACGGTCTCACCCACGTTGATTTTCACGGGAATGAGGTCGGATTGGTATCCCTTGTCGGCGCTGGCGACGGCAACTTTCAGACTGGCGGTGTTGCTGTACGGATCCCAGCTGGCGGCGATGTTGAACCATGCGTACAGCGATGGAACGATCACCAGACCCATCGTCACGATCACACCGATCACGTTGCTGACGGCGTTGCGCACGTCACGGATGAAGATCTGCAGGATGTTGCGCATCAGCGGGTCTCCTTTCCGTCGTGAGTGCCGTTCGCATTGCCGTCGCAAGTGCCGTTTGCACCGCCATGACCGCTGCCATGCGATGCGGCCGTACTGTCATGCACACCACTGTCATGCGCATCGTCGATCGGCTCGCCGGGCGTGGCCTGCCGGGCGGCACGCAGTGCCTTGAACACATCGTCGTTCTCCGGATCATCCGCACCCGAACCCGCACCGGCAGCGTGCGCACCCGCACCAGCCGAACCAGCACCAGCCGAACCAGCACCACCGGCCGTATGCGCGCCGTGATGTCGACCACCCAAATCCGGCAGTGACGGCATCGGCGGAATCGGCAACGACGGCAACGGAATATGGAATCGACGGGACATCGCCTTGCGCAGCGCATCGCTGTCCATCGCACTGATGCCCAACTGACGCGCGAAGCTTTCATACATGTATTCCACGACGATCAGATAGATGTCGATGAGGATGATCGACGTGATCCACGCGGTAAGCATCACGATCTTCGACTCCACGCTGAACATCAGCACCAGGAACAGGGCCGGCAGCACGATGATCAGCGCGAGTCCCGCACGGATCAGATGCGGATACAGCTTGAAGAAGCGGTGCGCGCGGCGGCGGATCTGCGGACGGACCTCGTCCACGCCCATGAGCAGTTTGATCACCGACGTGAGCTTGAACCGTTCGTTGAGCATGTTGTTCTTCTCGGCCACCATCAGATCCGTGGCGCCGAGGCGACGGTCGAACAGCGCGTTGAGGTTGAGCAGGTACGGGCGGGCCACGAGTCCGAGCATCAGCGCGCCGGCGAGGAACCAGAGCAGCGAACCGAGATCGTGCCAGTAGTGCGAGCCGTATGCGCCGCCGATCGTCTCGCGCATGGCGTTGATGCCGTAGGTGAACGGCAGGAACGGATAGAGATTACGGAAGAAGTCGGGCATCATTTCGATCGGATACATGCCCGACGATCCGGGGATCTGAATGATCACGAGGATCACGGCCACGGCCTTGCCGATGTGCTTGAGCGATGCGGCGAGCGCGTAGATCACGTTCACGTAGACGAATGAGATCACGAGTCCGGAGAACACGAACGCCACCGGATTCTTGCATTGGATGCCGATGATCAGATCGCCGATGGTGACGATGAGCGCCTGCATGAGGCCCACGCTGACGAGCAGCAGTCCGCGGCCGATGTAGGCCTGCATGGCGTTGACGCGCTTGCCGTGGTTCAGGCCTTCCTTATCGACTTCGAGCTTGTAGATGGCGATGAGCACGAATCCGCCCACCCAGAGCGCCAGGTTCGTATAGAACGGGGTGACGGCCGAACCGTAGTTGGCCACGGGGTACACGGTGGTGGTGACGAGGTTGACGGGTGAGGCCATGAACGCGCCGGCCTCGGTGGCGTTGAGGTTGAGCCGGGTGTTGAGCTGCTGCCAGATGTCGGAGCTTTCGAGTGCGGCCAGATCGGTGCGGGTGGTGTCGAGGCCGGTTTTGACGTCGTTGAGGGATTTGCCGGTGTCGGCGAGCGTGGATTTGGTGCTGGTGAGTGTGGATTTGAGTTGTTTGATGATGGTTTGCGTCTGGCCGATGGTGGAGTTGAGTCCGCCGAGCGTGCCGCCCATGCTGCCGGTGGACGCGGAGAACGAGTCCATGGCGGCGAGGAGCGATGGCATGACGGTGGTGTTGAGGTTGCCGCGCGTATCGGTGAGCGTGGCGACGCCGTTCTGGGTGAGAGTGGTCACGCCGTTGGCCATGCTCTGGGTGGCGGTGATGCCGGAGCCGGTAATGGTGGATGCGCTGTTGCGGAAGTTGGTGGCCTGATTCTGCTGGTCGACGAGCTGGTTGTCGAGCTTGTCGAGTTGGTCGAGGATGTTCTGTTTCTGCGCGGCCGGGAGGTTGGCGTTGTTGACGGTCTGCCGCACGTTCGAGATGGCTTGTCGACCTTGGGAGAGCGCGGAATCCTGGCCGTTCAGCGTCTGGTCGATGGTGGTCTGCACGGTGGTGAACCCGCCGCTGATGCCGCCCGCCGCGTTGTTGGCCGAGACCTCGAGTCCGCTGAGGTTGACGGCGGCGGTGCCGAGCGTGGAGTCGAGGGTGTTGGCGAAGCCGAGTGATTCCTTGCGGGTTTCGCCGAGTGCGGTGTTGGCGTTGGCGAGGGCGGTCTGGGTGCTGGTGAGTTGGTTGGTCAGCGCGGTGAGTGTGGTGTTGGCGTCGTCGAGCGCCTTGGTGGAGGCGTCGATGGTTGCTGCGGTGTCGGTCATCGCCTTCTGCGCGTCGGCGAGGTCGGTGGAGGCTTGGTCGAGGTCATTGTCGATTGCGGTGCGAGTGTCGCCGGCCTTGTCGCTGGTATTCGCGGCGGCTTGTTTCACCGCGTTGACCACGGTGGTGGCGACGGTGGAGATGAAGGTCTGGTTGACCTGTTCGTCGATCGTGCTGGCACCGGTGTCGGTGATCTTGGGGGCGATCGCGTTTTTCTTTTCGTTGACGTAATAGGTGATCCTCGGCTGACCGGAACCTTCGATCGTGTTGACGAGTTGCGCGCTGAAATCCTTGGGGATCACGATGGCGGCGTAATATTCGCCGGATTCCACGCCGGCCTTGGCCTGGGTTTCGCTGACGAACCGCCAGCCGAGATCATGATTGGCCTTGAGCTGCTGTTCGACCTGTTCGCCGGCGTTGAGTTTGCCGACCAGATCGTTGTGGGTGCCGGCATCCGTATTCGCGACGGCCACCTGGATGTTGCCGGTGTTCGAATACGGGTCCCAGTTGGCGACGATGTTGAACCACGCGTACAGGGATGGGATGAGCGCAACGCCGAGCGTGATGACAATGGCGACGGGATTTCTGAGGAGTCGAAGAACGTCTCGTGTGAAAATCCGCCCGATCATGCGCATCTACCGCCTCCGACCATCAGTCGCTTCGGCCATCTGCCGTTCGCATCGGATGATGACGATGATTGGGTGTGGCGGCGCGGGCGGTCGGCCCAGCAGTCGCCGGCCCCGTAGTCGCCAATCCAAAGTCAGTATAATTCCACAGGCCGGATCGAGGTGGACCTGATTTCGACTCTCAGCATGATTCGCCGATTCTCTTGACAACTAGGCATCGGGTGTTGATTCTGTGGGTGGGATCGGGGTCGGTCGACGCGGACCACCGCAGCTGACGTCACGCGGGCCGGGTTTTACCGTCACACGGGCCGGGTTACGTCACACGGGACGGGCACCCAAAATAAGCCGTCATGAAGAACGTTGAAATTGCAACGTTTTTGAGCGATCGTCACACGGGCCGCCCGTCCCACGTGACGCGCCTCGGCCCACGTGACGCAATTTCATACAGTCATACGGCGACCAGCACACCACATCCCACATCCCAAAATATGCCCGCATACCGAACACCACTCTCCCTTAGTGTGATCACACTAAAAAAGAGCGGTGTTGGAATTGCAACGTGTCTAGTTCGAGCGGATAGTTGACGTATGTCTCGGGGGATGGTTGACGGGGTGTCCTAGGGCATGGTTGACGTATGTCTCGGGGCATGGTTTACAGGTCGGTGCTGGTTGATTGGTGTATGGACACACAATCACAGCAGCAGACACCAGCGCATTCCAATGATGATGGCCCCGCGGCCCGTAGCGAGTTCCTGCGCAACAAAGCCATCGTCAACGCGATCCTCGCGGGCATGCCGGTCGCCGAGGCCGCCCGGCGCCACGGCGTCACCAGGCAGTGGGCGAACGAGCTGAGACGCAGGTACGGCGAGGAGGGAGAGAAAGGTCTCCTGCCCCGCTCCAGGCGCGCGCGCCGTATCGCCAACAGGACCGGGAAGGAGACCAGGGAGCGGATCGTCGCGCTCCGGCGCGAGCTGGACGCCGCCGGTCTGGACTCGGGGCCGGAGTCCATCGCCGCCAGGCTGGAGCGCGAGGGCGTCAGGCCTCCGGCGAACTCCACGATCCACCGCATCCTCAAGCAGGCGGGCCTGGTGCGCCCCGAGCCGAGGAAGCGGCCCAGGTCCTCGTACGCGAGGTTCGAGGC
>NZ_MWWV01000004.1 GCF_002259645.1 Bifidobacterium tissieri | reverse complement strand
TGCCGCCCCCGCCGTCGCACACGAGCACGTCCGGTGGCGCGATGCGCGCCATCAGGCTCTGCCACGCCGCCGACCGCTCGCTTTTGGCGATGTGCCAGCCGATCACGTGCCCGTCGGCGATGGCGATCAGTACCACGGCGTCGCGGTGCAGGTGGATGCCGTCCACATGCACCACGTGACGCACCTCGTCCACCAGGGGCACCGGCGGCCACAGGCCCCACATCAGCTCGCACCGGCGGCGCAACGTGCGGGAGGGCAGGTCGTGCTCGGCCTGCGACCGTTTGGAGAACAGCCAGTCCAGTCCGCACCGCAGGTCACGGGCCCTGTTGTCGCGCGACTGGGTGCGCGAGCTCCCGCAGCCGGCGTCCCGGCACCGCCACCTGACCCGCCCCGAGCTTGTTCTTCCGTTCCGTTTCATCGGCTCGCCGCACACGGCGCAACTGGGTGTGTTCATCCACCCAATCTGCCACGCCAACTCGAAAGCCGCTCAACCGTTGTCCCGAAAGGCCTCACAGCCTGTTCCGGACACACATTCTGGCCGACTTCGAGTTCCCCGCCCATACAACTCGAACAGGGGAAACGCCTACTGCCATAAAGGAAAGCAAGCCGAAACAGACACACATTTTGGCCTATAACCCAATAACCCAGAGCGCAGGCATGGGCGTGTCGCGTGGTTTACTTCGAGCGCTTGAAGTGCGTAGCGTAAAGAGCAACGGAAGTCGAAACGGACATTATGCCAGTGCGACGGCAATTCGACACTTGTGGCGGCGTGATGGTCCGGTCCGCATGACAACCGAATACACCATGACAACCATGACAAAGGAGTTCGCATGACCGACATGATGAAGGCAGCCGTATTCGAGGCGCCCGGCCGTATGGCCGTGAAGGAACTGCCCAAGCCGCAGCTGGAACAGGATGATGACATCGTGATTCGTGTGGTCCGCGCCTGCGTGTGCGGATCTGATCTGTGGTTCTTCCGCGGGCTGACCCCGCAGACCGTCGGGGGCCAGACCGGCCACGAATCCATCGGCGTGGTGGAGCAGGTCGGTTCCGCTGTGCAGTCCGTGCAGGTCGGTGATTTCGTGGTGGTGCCATTCCCGTTCAGCTGCGGCAAGTGCCCGGTGTGCAAGGCGGGATTCGAATCCGTGTGCCCGCACGGTGGCTATTTCTCCGCATGCCAGGCCGAGTATCTGCGCGTGCCCGAGGCTGACGGTACCGTCGTCAAGGTGCCGGGAAGTCCGTCCGACTATTCCGACGCGCAGCTGGCATCGCTGCTGACCATTTCCGACGTGATGTCCACCGGTTATCACGCCGCAGTGTCCGCTGAGGTCAAGCCGGGCGATACCGCGGTGGTGATGGGTGACGGTGCCGTTGGCCTGTGCGGTGTGATCGCTGCCAAGATGCTGGGCGCGTCCAGGATCATCGCGATGAGCCGTCATGAGGATCGTGCCGCGTTGGCTCGTGAGTTTGGTGCCACCGATATCGTGCCTGAACGTGATCAGGCCGCCATCGACAAGGTGCTGGACATGACCGACGGCTATGGCGCAGACGCGGTGCTCGAGTGTGTCGGTTCCAAGCAGTCGTTCGATACCGCCATCGGTCTGGCCCGTCGCGGTGCGGTGATCGGCCGCGTTGGTCTGCCGCACGATGTGGAGATCAGCGCCGAAGGCACGTTCTACGGCAACATCGGCATCAAGGGCGGTCCGGCACCGGTACGTCATTATGATCTCAACGGCCTGCTCGACGCCGTGCTCAACGGTGACATCAACCCCGGTCGGGTGTTCACCGGCGAGTATGACATCGATCATATTCAGGACGCCTACGAGGCGATGGACCAGCGGAAGGTCATCAAGGCGCTGATCCGGTTCTGATCATTCGCCGATGATTCGTTGCTGAACGCAATCACACGCAATGGAAAACAACGGCCACGTCACATTATGACGACATATGTGACGCGGCCGTTATGTTACTTGGAAACCGGACTCTTTTCGGCGATCGTCCATGAGGCGTCGGAGTGGATGTGTGGCAGCATCATTGCGATGACCAGCAGCAGACAGACGATCATCACGATGAGGATCACATCCTCATGACCGTGCGTCTGCAACAGCGCACCCGTCAACGCGCCGAGGGCCAATGCCGTCATCGCCACCGCACGACGGCCGAGTTTGGAATGCTCATGACCGCGGGCCGAGGTGTCGGCCACGATGCCGGTCAGGGTCATCGTCATCACCGTGGTGGGCAGATCGGGCACCGACAGCTTGCGCGCGGTGGAGTTCTGAATGCCCATGGCCGGTGCCAACAGCACAATGAGCATGATGATGTGAAGATCGATATGACTGGCCGTGGGAAAAATCAGACTCGGCGTCGCCCGCGCGGCAGCGGCGGCTGCGGTACCGCCCATCGTCGGTTCGGACGAGAAATGGTTCAGCAGATAGATGCCGATCAGGGCGGCGATCACGAACAGCGTCTGCACGCCGGTCGCCACCAGCAGATGCTTGGCGTGATTGTCGCCGAATCTGCGGATGATACGGCCCCCGATGAGCGCGCCCACGATGAACGCCAGCAGCGCCAGCGTGGATGTCCACCAGACGAAGCCCTGGGCGTGGGCGATGGAGAATCCCAGAAAGACGATGTTGCCGGTCACGTTGGCCACGAATACGCGCCCCATTGCCAGATAACTCAACGCGTCCACCAGTCCGGCGACGAACGTGAGGATCACCAGCGCGGGGGACAGCAGACCGTACCGGTCATTGTTCCGAGGAATCAGTGTGCGTCCCGCTTCGGCAAGATGCGATGTCATGATGGGGAATCACCTTTTGAAAATCGTGAAACGATGATTGACGCCATCGATGATACCGATCGTATCGAAACGAGTGATGACGCTACACGAATGATGACATTAACGGCAAACGCGACAGGTGCGATCATGATGCCGTACAAGGCGATTCGATGATTCCCGGCAACGGTAGAAAACAATATGCCGGCTGGCGGATGCAGGACCGTGTGCCTCCGCCAGCCGGCGATCGGTGGATGGGATCAGATGAGCGAGGATTCGGAGGAGCTGGTGTACCCGCTGGAGTTGGCGCTACCGGAATCGGAGTCCGAATTGCCGGAATTGGTGTCGGAGCCGGACATGCCATTGCCGCTCTGCCCACCATTGGAGCCGCCGAAGCCTCCACTCGGCGGCTGGCCCATGCCGCCTCCCTGCTGGGAATTGCCGCTATTGCCGCCGGGCATCTGCATGTTGTTTCCGGGACCATCATGATCGTTTACGGTCAGTGCGGTTACGATGCCGGCACCTGCGGCGCCGCCGATCAGACCGCACAGCAGGGAGACTCCGGCAATGATGCCCCACATCTTTTTGCTGAGCCCATTGCCGGGAACCTTGCCGTTGGATGCAGTGCCCGGTCCCTTAACCGGCTGCGAGCCATTCTGGGGATGAAGCAGACCGTCGGATGTCTGCGATGACGGAGTCGGCTGTGTGGCGTTCTGCGTAAACGGGCTTTGCGCGGCACCTGCCGGTTGCGTGGGGGTAGGGGACTGTGTTGTGCTGGGGGATTGCGTGGCACCGAATTGTTGCGGTTGTGGCTGCTGGGCATACGGCTGCGAATACGATTGCGTGTTCGAAGGCTGCTGCGGGAACGCGGCGGATGCGGGATTCCCGTATGGCTGCGGCTGGACGGGCGTTGCCTGCACGGGTTGCGCCGGCTGCTGAGAGGATGACTGCGATTGGACGGATCCCTGCTGCGAAATATTGGGGTTGTTGGGGTTGTTGGGGTTGTTGGAGTTGTTGGGGTTGGTTCCTGTCATGATGATGCTCCTTGGTGAGTTGTTGTGATGATGGTTGTTGTTGGTCAGCTCATGGACCAGGAGGTGCTGGTGTTGAACTGGGTATCGAAGTCGCTGCGGTCGATGGTGCTGTCGGCGAGTTCCGTATCCTCACTGGCGTTCACGGTGGTGGAGTAGTCGCCGGTCACGGTCACGGTGATGTCGCTGTCTCCTGAAACCACCGTCTTGCCATTGGCCTTGATCGTCACGGTATTGCCATCCGAGTCGATCACCTTGCCGCCGTTCGCCACGTTGAGTGCGGAGATCGTCGTGTCCTTGGTCACCACCCACGTGGAGGTGCCATCCACGTTCACGGTGATCGGGGCGTCGCTGGTCGTATCATCGGTCGCGTTCGAGTTCTCCGTAATCGATGCCGAACCAGTCCATGTGGTGTCATCGAGCAGATACAGGTTCACCGTGGAGATCGTGTCCGCGGTCACTTCGCCTTCCAGCGTCTGACTGCGACCGGTGAAGTTCACGGTCGCGCCGTTCGAGCCTGCCGAGCCCCAGTTGTTCGCATCGTTGCCGGATGCGTTGATCAGCGTGGCCTTGGAGGTGTCGAAATCGAGCGTGGTGTTCTGTAGCACCACGTCGGCGGTGGTGTTGGTGAAATAGAACATGGAGCCGGATTCGATGGCCGATTTCAGCGTGGAATCCTTGGCCTGGAACGTGGCATGCTCGCCGGTGGAGGATTCCGCGTCGCCGGACGTGGACTGGTAGATGATCACGCCATTGGCGATCGGGTCCGATCCGGTCTTGTCGGTGTTCGTGCTTTCCAATGTGGAATTGTTGATGAGGATCGTGTTGTATCCTTCCATACCGGCGATCTGGCTACCCGACGCGGTGCCGGTTACGTTGTTCGCCTGTACGTCGCCCGTCGAATACAGCAGCGGCGAACCGGACCCTTCCGTGGTCAACGTGGAGTCGGTGATCGACACGTTGCCGCCGCCGCGATCCGTGGCGACCGTGGCGCTGTGATCGCCTTGCGTGGACGCGGTGACCGTACCCGCCAGAATCGTTCCGGAATACGTGGCATCAAGACCTCGGGAATTGTCGGCCGTGGTGCTGATCGTCGTGTCATTGACCAGCGCGGTACCTGAGTCCGTGGCGAATACGCCGTTTGATCCGGAGCTGGAAGCCGTGATCTTGCTGCCGTTGATGACGGTCTTGGAATCCTCGCCGACGGTGAGCGATACGGAGTTCGTGCCGTAGAAGTTGTTGTTGTCGGCGTTATCGCTGTCGCCGGACTTGGTGAGGGTGGCGTTGGTGAGCGCGAGTGTGCCACCGTTCTGCGCCAGCGTGACGTTGGTATCGGCTTCGGAGGCGTCGATCGTCTCGCCGTCGGAGGTCTTATCGGCACCGTCGGCGGTGAGTGTGGCCGAGTAGGAGCCGGAATAGTCGTATTCCATGGTGTTTGCCCCTCCCATGCCGCCGGGCATGCCGTTTTGGGACATCGCAGATGATGGGAAATGCTGGATGGCGAATGCTCCGGAGGCTCCGCCTGCGAATCCTGCGGCCAGTGAGACCGCGGCGGCGATCGCAGCCAGCTTTTTCGTGGCGATCGCTGGACGGGCAAGGTTCGGACCAAGATGACTGGACTTGTGATTGTCGGCGTTCAAGGAAGCGGCCTGTCGTGTCGTATTCGCTGACGCCGCGGGTCTGGTTCTGCTCATGATTACCCTTTCTGCGTGATGTCTTCATTGAACAGGTCTTGCCGTAAGGGTGTCTTCGGGGGAACGAAAGGGGTACTCGATATTCGGAATGTAAATACCGGAGGTTTTCTGAACGTCCACTGGACGCGATGATCGTGTATTGCGCTGACGGCGAAGCCATGACGACAGTGATATTGACTTCGAGCACTCGAAGTCGGCACGATGGACGGTACGACGATCGTTGATGATCGCAAACGGCAATATTGGAAGGAGACCTGCCATGAGCAAGCGCATTCTTGTCACTTATTTCTCCGCCACGGGCACCACACGCAAGGTGGCCAAACGTCTGGCGTCGGCGATCGGTGCCGATATCACGGAAATCGTGCCCGCCCAGTCGTATACCGCCGCGGATCTTGACTGGCGTGACTCGTCAAGCCGGTCAAGCGTGGAACATCATGATCGGTCCCTGCGTCCCGAACTGGCCGATCCGATCGACGTGAGCGGTTACGACGTGGTATTCGTCGGTTATCCGCTGTGGTGGGAGACCGCGCCCCGCGTGGTACGCACGTTCCTGGAAAGCCAGGATTGGTCCGGCAAGACCATCGTGACCTTCGCCACCTCCGGATCCAGCACGCGTGGAGCGGACGGCGTGCAACTGCACGACTCCGCGCCGAACGCCAACTGGGTGGATGGACGTCGCATCGCCGCGAACGAGAGCGAAACCGCGCTCGCCAAGTGGGCGGGCGGCCTGAACCTGTAGGCATGACCTCGCCCTCTCTATACTGATTCATGGCGTGCGATATTGCGGTATCCCACGTGATCTGTTGATCACAGTCGCCGTCGCGCACGCTACAAGCGGCAGGGAGGGGATTCGGTATGACACGAGACGAGCATCGTCCATCGACGATCGAAATACGAGGTGCCCGCGTACACAATCTCAAGAACATCGATGTCGACGTTCCCCTGGGTGAACTCGTCGGCATCGCCGGCGTATCCGGATCGGGCAAGTCCTCACTGGCGTTGGGTGTGCTGTATGCGGAAGGCTCGCGACGGTATTTGGAAGCACTGTCTACCTACACCCGACGTCGCCTCACCCAGGCCGGGCGCGCTCAAGTGGACGACGTGCTGCATGTGCCCGCCGCGCTGGCGTTGCATCAGCGTCCCAGCGTGCCGGGCATCCGCTCCACATTCGGCACCATGACCGAACTGCTCAACAGTCTGCGACTGCTGTTCTCCCGTGTCGGCTCACACTCCTGTCCCCATTGCGGCACCAGAAACGACCCCACACTGAACGTGGCCGCCGAGCAGCCGATCGTGTGCACAGGATGCGGCAGTACGTTCTTCGGTCCCGGTGCGGAAAGTCTCGCCTTCAACTCCGGTGGGGCGTGTCCCACCTGCTCTGGCACGGGCATCGTCCGGGAAGTGAACCGGGCGGCATTGGTGCCGGACGAGTCGAAAAGCATTGACGACGGGGCGGTCCTGCCATGGGGGTCACTGATGTGGGATCTCATGAAACAGGTCTGCGGGGCCATGGGCGTGCGCACGAACGTGCCGTTCCACGACCTCACCGACAAGGAACGCGACATCGTGTTCAACGGTCCCGCCATCAAAAAACATATTCTGTACAAGCCGAAGAAGGGTGACGATTTCGCCGAACTCGACTTCACGTATTACAACGCGGTGTACACGGTGGAGAACGCGCTCGCCAAAGCCAAGGACGAGAAGGGCCTGAAACGGGTGGTACGGTTCCTCAAAGAAAGCCCCTGCCCGGATTGCCAGGGTACACGGCTTTCCGAACGGGCCCGCGATCCGCAGGTGCGCGATCTGAATCTGGCACAGGCAACCGCCATGACGTTAGATGAGGCGGTCGACTGGGTGAAGGGCGTGCCGGAATCGTTGGATGAGGACATGCGACCGATGGCGACGAACATCTGCGAATCCTTCCTCGACGTGGCGAAACGACTGCTGGAACTGGGATTGGGTTACCTCTCGCTTGATCGTGCCGGTTCGACGCTGTCCACGGGCGAACGGCAGCGCGTGCAGCTCGCCCGTGCCGTGCGCAACCGCACCACGGGCGTGCTGTATGTGCTTGACGAGCCGTCCATCGGCCTGCATCCGTCGAACGTGGACGGGTTGCTCGGAGTGATGGACGATCTGGTGTCCGACGGCAATTCCGTGGTCGTGGTCGATCACGATGTCCGTGTGCTCAAGGCCGCCGATCACCTCATCGAAATGGGACCGGTCGCCGGTGCCGACGGCGGTCATGTGATCGCACAGGGAACGGTGGCTGATGTGGAAGCGAATCCCGCCAGTCGCATTGCGCCGTTCCTGCGCGAAGGGGCTGCGAGACGGATCCGGGAATGTGTGGCAGACGGTCGGATGTTCGACCATGGGCGCATTCATATGGATACCGGTCCATTGCATACGGTCAGACCGTTGTCGGTGGATATTCCACAGGGCCGGCTGACCGTGGTGACGGGCGTGTCCGGCTCTGGCAAGACGACCATGGTGTTGGAAACGCTGATTCCGGCGTTGAAGGCGATGGCCGACGGTATGCCGTTGCCCGGTCATGTGCGCGCGATCGATGCGGAGGGCATCAACCGGGCGAATCTGATCGATGCCACGCCGATCGGCGCCAATGTGCGGTCCACGGTGGCCACCTACGCCGGCGTCCATGATGAGCTTCGCCGTGCCTTCGCCCGTGGTGAGGAGGCCAAGTCCGCCGGGTACAAGGCCGGCGATTTCTCCTACAACACCGGACGGTTGCGTTGCCCGACCTGTGACGGCACCGGTCAGATCAGTCTTGACGTGCAGTTTCTGCCCGACGTGGATATCGACTGCCCCGACTGCCGTGGATCGCGATATTCGGTTGAGGCCGGGCGTATCCATCGCCGGTCCAAGGATGGCACGCTGCTGACCCTGCCCCAGCTCATGTCGATGAGCGTGGACGAGGCGATGCGTGTCACCGGTGATCTGCGCAAGGTGCACGCGAAGCTTGGCGTGCTCCACGATCTCGGTCTCGGCTACCTGACACTTGGCGAGCCGACGCCGGCATTGTCCGGAGGCGAGGCACAGCGGCTCAAGCTCGCCAGTGAGATGGGTCGTGCGCAGTCGGATGCCGTGTTCGTGTTCGACGAGCCGACGATCGGCTTGCATCCGCTGGACGTGCAGGTGCTGCTTGGCGTATTCGATGGTCTGGTGGATCATGGTGCCACCGTGGTGGTCATCGAGCATGATCTCGATGTGATCGCCAACGCGGACCATGTGATCGACATGGGACCGGGCGGGGGAGCGGCAGGTGGCCGGATCGTGGCGACCGGAACGCCTGACCATATCGCGGAATCCAAGGACAGCATCACCGGCAGGTATCTTGCGGAATATCTGCGCACTGACCGGTGAATCGAACAACGTGTGTGGTTGCTGTATGGTCTGATGAATCTTGGTAGCATCTCAGTGCGCATGGGGAATAATGGCTCCCCGTGCGAATGAAAACATTGGGAAAACGAACATTTCGAATGGTCTGGAGAACGCTGTGGCGAAACTCGCGCAGCACGATTCTAGTGCCCATGGTAGCCATATTATGCGCGATCATGCCGGCCATCGGCACCGGACTGCGTGATTCGACGGAAACGATGCTGGAGGAGACGGAGTTTCTACAGTCGTTGCGTGATCTGCCCGTCGGATTCGACGTGATCTCCACGATACTGGCATGGGCGTTCTCCGGCATCGGATGCGTGATCATTATGGCGGCGCTCGCGTACGTGGCGTACCGCAGCAGCCGGTCGGTGCGCAATGTGGTGCGGAATCTGGTGGTGTCCGTCAGCCCCACCGCTTATGTGACCGGCGTGAAGCAGGTGGTGGAACGTCCGCGTCCTTCCACGTCCGCCGGTTCGTCACTATTGCCCGGTGATCCGAGTTTCCCCAGTGGGCACACCGCCGGCGCGGTCATGGTGGCCACCATGGGCGTACTGATGACGCGTGGCATGAAACGACGCATCCGACACGCGGTCGTGGCGATCGGCATTCTGCTGGTAGTCGTCGTCGGATTTTCCCGACTGGTGCTCGGCCTGCATTTCCCCACCGACGTGCTCACTTCGCTTCTGGTGTGTCCCGCGATCTCCTACGCCCTGTGGTACCTGTTCATCGACGTGGGCAAACGCCGCCGGTATCGATGAAATCGGTAATCGGCTCGCTCTGTCGTACCATGGTTGGCGTGATCATGATGGCAATGAGACGACGTCGTGAAACACTGCTGTGAAACCACATGACGATGAAACGAGGATGTTGATGAACGCTGAAGAAAAAGCGGAAATGCGCGAACATTTTGCCGAGATGCTCGGCGGCGACGTCTACCTGCCCACCGATCCGCGCTTCTTCCCGGTACAGGCGGCGCAGCGCGACCTGCAGATGGAACTCAACGCCACGCCGATGAGCAATCAGAAACGCAAAGCCGAACTCATGACCGAATTCTTCGGCGAAGCCGGCGAGGATCTCTATCTCGAATGCCCGGTATACGCCAACTGGGGGTGCAACACCTACTGGGGCGCGCACTGCTACGCCAACTTCAACCTCACCCTCGTGGACGACGGTGAGATCTTCATCGGCGATTATACGATGCTCGGACCGAACGTGACGCTTGTGGCCACGGGACATCCGGTACGTCCCGATCTACGACTCAAGGGCGCACAGTATTCGTTCCCCATTCACATTGGCAGGAACGTGTGGATCGGCGCGAATGTGACGGTCATGCCGGGCGTGACCATCGGCGACAACACCGTGATCGGCGCGAACAGTCTCGTCACCAAGGACATTCCCGCCAACGTGGTGGCGTTCGGTACGCCATGCACGGTGGTTCGTGACATCAACGAACACGACGACGAATACTACTGGCGCGACCGCCGATTCAACCCGCCGTTCGACAAGGTGATGGAAGCTGAGCCGTCCGAGAAATCGGCGGAAGGCTCAGCCGAGTAGACGCTCTACCGACACGAAAGCGATGACGGGCCGTGACCGCTTTCGTGCGATCAGATCACGATGCCGTTGCAGTGATCGATCTCATGCTGGATGATCTGTGCCGTCCAGCCGGCGAAATCCTCGGACCGATGTGCGAACGTCATATCGTCGAACGCCACCGTGATGCGACGATACCGTGTGGTCTCGCGCTCGCCGATCAGCGACAGGCAGCCCTCGCGGGTCCTGTACGGTTCCGACTGGGCGGTGATCCGAGGATTGAACATGGCCCGGGCGGTACCGTTGTCGTCGAACACGATCACCTGCTTGGCGATGCCGATCATGTTGGCCGCCATGCCCACGCATTCGTTGGCGTGCGCGGCAAGCGTATCCAGCAGATCCTGAGCCACCTTGCCATCGTTTCTGGTGGCGAGAGCGGACGGTTGCGACAGGAAGGCCGCGGAAGTCATGATCGGTCGACGCATAGGAGCTCCTTGATGGATGGTGACGATACGTGCTGACGGTCCGGTTGGTGACGGTTGTCACAACCGGACCGTTGACCGTTCCAGCTTACGGCAAGATCAACGCCCTGCCGAGTGCGGCCGACGCACAATACAGATATGACAGGCAGGAAAACATCCGAGGCATCGACACGGACGTCGATGCAGAGGCTATCGGAACCGCAACGGGTATTGTCACAGATGGCGACACGAATGAAACATGCCGGTCTCGGACGATGGCAGCCGGCGATCAGCGCACGGCACACAGTGATGCTCGGGGGAGTGCCGCAGAAGATCTCCGTGGAAGGCCCCGGAGGCGACGCGCCCGTCATGATCATGTTTCACGGCGGACCGTGGGCGCCATTCATCTACGGACTCGCCTACCGCGGCTTCTATCCGGAACTGTCCAGCCGGTTCACACTCGTATGGTGGGATCAGTACGGTTGCGGCAAGAACGCCCGACGACTGCACGACATCCCCGCCGACATCAGCGTGGAGACGTTCGCGCGCATGGCCATCGACTTGACCGATGAGATACGCCGTCGATTCCCGAACAGTCCGATCCTGCTCAACGGCTATTCGTTCGGCACTTATCTGACCATGCAGGTGGCCGCCGCCCGGGAAACGGACATCGCAGGCGCGATCAACCTCGGCCCAATCATGAACATGCGCGAAGCCACCGAACATTTCCGCACAGCATGCGAACCGTATCTGACCGATCGTGAACGACAACGAATGCTGCGACTGAGGAACAGCGGCCGATACGATCCCTACGCCGCCTATGTGGAACGACTGGCCGGCGCGTATACGGACTGCTGCCATTACCGAGGCCAGGACCGAGGCAAGGGCGGCATGATTCACGACGATGCCATGTTCCACCGCTGGTTGCTGCGACTGATCACATCCGGCGACTACCATCCGATCGACCTGATCGGCGCGGCCATGGGAACATTGCCATACGGTCGCCTCTCCCGCCGATTCCACACGCTCTGGGACTCCATGGAGAACATCGACCTGTGGGCGCTTGCCGAACATCTCGACATGCCCATCCTCTATCTGCAGGGGGATGCCGAACGATACGTATTGCCCGACGAACTGTCCGCGCTCGCTGCTCGCCGTTCCAACGTGCGGTATGTGCGGCTTGATCGTAGTGGGCATATTC
Source organism: Bifidobacterium tissieri (assembly GCF_002259645.1). GTDB lineage: Bacteria > Actinomycetota > Actinomycetes > Actinomycetales > Bifidobacteriaceae > Galliscardovia > Galliscardovia tissieri. The sequence goes on along the minus strand of NZ_MWWV01000004.1, from coordinate 393,400 downwards.
CCAAGAGTCGGGCATGGGCGCAGGCGATGCGGGAGATGATCGCGTTTGGCGAGGAGATCACCGGCTGCCGTTGACCGTACCTACGAGGGCTTGTGTGCGTTTCGTTCGGCGGTGAGCAACGCGATCTGGGCGGATAGCGCGTCGATCTTGGCCTCCAACTGGGCGTCGCGGGCGGCGTCGGCCTTGGCATCCTCGTTGAGTTCACGACTCAGCTGCGCTTCCAGATTCGCTTCGATATGCGCCTCCAGATTCTGAGTGAACATCTTCTGATTACCGACCTGTACGCGTTCCATGATCCATGACGCCACCATGGCCGATACCACACCGATCAGTGTGATGCCGCCGAGCATGAGTGCCGCCGCGACCAGACGCCCCTGCCATGTCACGGGCGCATAGTCGCCGTAGCCGACCGTCGTCACCGTTACGAACGCCCACCATACGGCGTCGCCGAAGTCGTCGATCTGCCGGTCGGGGGAGTACTGCTCCACGTCGTACACGGTAAGCGCGCCCACATAGATCATCATGGCGACCGCGCCGACCACGTAGATGGCGATTCGGCCGCGTAACGCCATGCCGGACGTGCGGTTGAGCACCTTGAGCACCATGAACAGCCGAAGCAGTCGCAACGGTCGCAGCATCGGCAGCACCACGGTGGCGAGGTCGAACAGATGCCGGAAGAACCAGAACTGACGATTGTCGGACAGGATGAGCGACACGACGTAGTCCACCACGAACAGCACCCAGATCACGTTCATGATGCCTTCGGTGAGCAGCGTGCTGGCAGGTCGTGCGAGCACCTGATACGAGTAGGCGATCAGAAAGACCACGGCGGCACCGGTCATGGGCCACTCGGTCCAGCGACGCCACTGGTCGAGTGTGATGCGGCGGCGGGGATGGCATACGGGCTGTGGGGGCTGTGGAGGTTGCGGGGATCGCGGCGGCTGTGGGGATCGCGGCGGAATATTCGACTTCGTCGTCGGCTCTGACGGATTCATGATTCCAGAGTAACCCAGATGGATGGGGTATGCGGATGGAGTGTATTTCGTATTGAGGAATCGCGCGGCGTATTGCGGAATCGCGCGGAATGTGAAGTGAAGGTGGTGGGGCCGCAGGGGCTTGAACCCTGGACCGACGAATTATGAGTTCGCTGCTCTAACCGACTGAGCTACAGCCCCACGTTGCCGAGGCAACTTTTCCATAATAGCAAGGTGGGTGTATTGGAATAGAACGTGTCGTCGGCGTGACGCAATCCATGACGTATCGACGAACAATGGGTCTCAAACCCGATGGCTTGAAACCCATTGTTCGTATCGCTGTCGATATCGCACTGCTCGGCGATCCGATCAACGACTGGTCGGCAGTATTCCGATCAGTACAGCTCCTCGAAGATCTTGCGCACGCGATCAGCGTCAAGCGGTACGAAGTTGTTGCGCATCAGACGCTCCTGCGTGGTCATCACACGCTCGGTGAACTCGGGCAGATCCTCGCGGGTCACGCCGTACTCGTGCAGCGCCTTCTTGGGCAGCAGCTGGTTGATCAGGTTCTCCATCTCGTCGTACACATCGGCCACGTCGCAGCCGAGCACGTCGGCGATGACGGCGTTGAGCTTGGCGATCTCGCCGTCGGACTTGATCTCCATGTAGTTGCGCAGCACGCCGGTGAACATCGCGTAGTTGGATTCGCCGTGCGGCACGTGGTACTTGCCGCCCAGCTGGTAGCTCAGCGCGTGCACGGCCGCGCACCCGCCGGTGTCGAAGCTGATGCCCGCGTAGTCGGATGCGATCAGGAAGTCGTTCATGAGTTCGTTGCGCTTGGCGCGACGCTCATCACTGCCCGGAGCACCGGCCGCCACGATGGCCTTGTACCCGTTGAGGATGGTCTTCATGGCCTCGTAGCCGAACAGTTTGGTGTACGGCGTGGAGTTGGGGGAGAGCGTGGATTCCACCGAGTGCACGAGTGCGTCAAGCGAGCTGGTCATGAACACGTGGTCGGGCAGGCCGTACAGCAGTTCGGGGATGAGCACGGCGTGGTCGGCGAACATCTCGGGGCTGGCGATGCCGGCCTTGCATCCCAGGCGAGTGCGGTTGATGGCGGCGATCTCGGTGACCTCACTGCCGGTGCCGCACGTGGTGGGGATGAGCACCAGGTCGACCGTGCGCTTGAAATCGGGAAGATGATCGATCACGTCGTCGATGCTGGCGCCGTTCGCCACGGCCACCACCTTCGACATGTCCATCACCGCGCCGCCGCCGATGGCGACGATGCGATCGTAGTCGAACTTGCCGGCGTCGGCGATGATCTCGTCGATCATCACGTCGGTGGGTTCCTGATTGCCGTACTTGTCGACGAGCAGCACGTTCGCACCGTTGAGATACGGCTTGAGGAACTTGTCGTGAATCATTGCGATGCTGACGACCAGATCCTTTGGCCCCAGATCGAACGCGTCGGCGAAATCCTTGACGGTGGGGAATTGGAAGATGTCCTTCGGTCCCACGGTAAGCAACTTCATAATGATGTCCTTAGTACGCTGAACTGATAGATAGTGCGCTGAACTGATGGATGGAAGCGTTGGGGGGATCGCCTATTTGGCGCTTTCCTCGACGATGATCTCCTTGAGCACGTCGAGCGCCTCGGTGAGCTCCTCATCGGTGATGGTGAGCGTGGGCAGCAGACGGATCACATTGCCGTAGATGCCGCAGGTGAGCATGATCAGGCCTTCCTGAATGGTGCGCTTGGCGATGCGACCCACGAGCTCCTTGTTCGGTTCCATCGAACCGGGCTTGACGAATTCGATGCCGATCATGGCACCATGACCACGGACCTCGGCCACGGTGTCGAGTTCATCGACCAGCGGCTTCAGAGCGGCGTCGGCCACCTCGCCGATGTGCGCGGCGCGGGCGGGCAGATCCTTGCCCTCCATGAGCTTGACGGCCGCCAGTGCGGAGGCGCAGGAGACCGGGTTGCCGCCGTAGGTGCCGCCGATGCCGCCGGGCTGCACGCTGTCCATGATCTCGGCGCGGCCGGTGACCGCGGCGATCGGCATACCGCCGCCCAGCGCCTTGGCCGTGGTGATCAGATCCGGGACCACGCCGTCGTACTCGCAGGCGAACCACTTGCCGGAGCGGCAGAAACCAGCCTGAATCTCATCGGAGATGTACAGCACGCCGTTGTCGTGCGCCCAGTCAGCCAGTCCGGACAGGAAGCCGGGGGCCGGGACGATGAATCCGCCCTCGCCCTGAATCGGCTCGGCGATCACCGCGGCCACATTCTCGTGTCCCACCAGCAGTTCGATCTTCGCGGCGGCGGCCTTGGCGGCGGCCGCACCGTCGGTGCCGAACTCGTCACGCAGCGGGTAGCTGAACGGCACGCGGTAGATGTCGGGAGCGAAGGCGCCGAAGCCGCGCTTGTACGGCATCGACTTGGTGGTCATGGCCATGGTCAGGTTGGTGCGGCCGTGGAAGGCGTTCTCCATCACCACGACTGCGGAACGGCCGGTGTACTTGCGGGCGATCTTGACGGCGTTCTCAACGGCTTCGGCACCGGAGTTGACCAGCACGCTCTTCTTCGGGAAGTCGCCGGGCGTGTGCTCGGCGAGCTTCTTGCACACTTCGATGTAGTTGGCGTACGGCGTGGTGGCGAAGTTCGTGTGGGTGAGCTTGGCGACCTCGTCCTGCACGGCCTTGACCACTTCGGGGGCGCAGTTGCCCACGCCGGTGACGGCGATGCCGGATGCCAGATCGATGAAGCGGTTGCCGTCCACGTCGGTGATGGTGGCACCGGAGGCGGATTCGGCGAACACGGGCATGCCCTGGCCGACGCCGGCGCTCACGTACTTGTGGTGCTCCTCTTCAAGCGCCTGGGACTTGGGTCCGGGGATGGCGGTGACGAGCTTGCGTGCTACCTGAGGAACGGACATGATGATTCCTTTCTCTGGATGATGAAAACAGGGTGTTGATTGGTTGTCTTGGTTGTTGGAATTGGTGAATTGGTGAATTGGTGTAGTTGGTGGGTCGCCGTACGGTTTTGCCAGGTATGTGGCGACCCAAGTGTTGTGTTTGCTGCAGTGGTGTTTGCTCTGGCTGCTGATGCCTGTCGGCCATCAGTCGTGGGTGTATTCCGGCGGGTTGTGCTTGAATCCGCCGGTGAGCACGGCGAGGATCACCACGCCGATCGCCAGCCATGACAGTCCGAGAACCAGTGCGTGGACGTCGAGGTGCACGAGCAGATACAGGCAGAACAGTGCGCCGAGGATCGGCAGCAGGATGTTGCGGAGTGCGCCGCCGGAGAAGTCCTTCTTCCGCTGTTCGGCATTCGCCTTGAGATAGGCGACGATCACGCAGACGTTCACGAGGGTGAAGGAGGTGAAAGCGCCGAAGTTCACGAACGACGTGGACGTGGCCACGTCAAGGAACATGGCGATCAGGCCGACGGCCGCCACCAGCAGGATGGAAAGCACGGGGGTATCGAACCTGGCGCTGAGTCGGCCAAAGAACTTCTTCGGCAGCACGCCGTCGCGGCCCATCACGTACAGCAGTCGGGATGCGCTGGCCTGCGTGGCGATGCCGGAGGTGAACTGGCCGAAGCACAGGCCGGCGATGAACACGGAGGTGAACAGGTTGCCGCCGATTTGCGCGGCGATCTCATAGGCTGCGGAGGATTCGTCGATGAACACGCCGCCGGGGTGCACCAGCTGGGTGAAGTACGAGACGGCGATGAAGATCAGACCGCCGAGTCCGGCGATGAGCAGGATGGCGCGAGGCATGGTCTTCTTCGGGTTGCGGGTTTCCTCGCTCAGCGTGGTCACGGCGTCGAATCCGAGGAACGAGTAGGCTGCGATGGCACCGCCGGCCACGACCGCGGATAGTGATGATCCCTGTCCGATGAACGGGTCGGTGCTGATCAGAGCGGTCGCGCTGCCGCCGTCAACCACGGAGTGGATGGACAGTCCCACGAAGGTGATGATGACGAGCGCCTGGAAGGTCATCAGGGCGAAGTTGACCTTATCGGCCACGCTCAGGCCAACGATGTTGATGCCGGTGGTGATCACGATGAATCCAAGCACCCATGCCCAGATGGGAACGGCGGGGAATCGTGCGGACAGATAGGACGCGCCGATCAGCCACACCACCATAGGCAGGAACATGTAGTCGAGCAGCACCGCCCATCCGACAAGGAACCCGAGTTTGCGGCTGATCGTCTTGCCGACATACGTGTAGGCACTGCCGGCCTCCGGGTGGAGCACCGCCATACGGCCGTAGCTTCCGGCGGTGAACAGCATGGCGATCGTGGCTGCGGCGTAGCTCATGGCCGTGGCGCCGCGCGAGGTGGCGGAGATCACGCCGAACGTGCCGAGTACGATGATCGGGCACATGTAGGCCAGTCCGAGTAGCACGATGGAACGCAGTCCCATGGTGCGCTGGAGTTGGGGTGTGGATACGGTGGCTGTCACCGGTGTGGCATCTATGGCCGTGCCGGTAATGGTCTGCGTGGTCATGGCGATGTCCTCTCTATATTGTGCGAGCGGTTCGTTGTAGCGAATACTGCGATCGGGATATGGGGATGAGAGATGGAATTGAAGAATGAGAATTGCGGGCTTGCTGTGGAGCAATGGCAGGGCTTGGGCGTCTTGGCCGGCTTAGTCGACCGGTGCGCTCCAACGCTCCGGGTCGATTCGGCCTTCATAGAGCGGTAAGGGAACCGGGGTGTCGCCGGGGTGGAACTGCTCCCACACCTTGTTGGTGCCGCTGGTGCCGGTCTGGTGAATGCGCCGGACCTGATCGAGTTGCACGGTGGCGGTGATCAATCCCTCCTGGCTGCCGGTGATCTGTCGGATGACGTTGCCTTCCGGGTCCACCAGCACGGATTCCCCGACGCCTTGCGGGGCCGCCGCGTTGATGCTGGCCAGGAACGTCTGGTTGACGATGGCGTTGGCACGGGCCAGCACCAGTTCCTGACGGCGGTCCGGCGTGGTGGTGCGTACCAGATTGACGATCATGTCGGCACCGAGCCATGCCACCTGACGGGAAATCTCGGGGAACCAGGCGTCGTAGCAGATCGTCAGTCCGATCCGTCCCTTGCCGGGGATGTCGAATACGGTGAACGAATCGCCGGGAGTGTACTGCTCGAACGGGCGCCACGGACAGATCTTGCGGTAGGCGGCCACCAGTTCGCCAGCCGGGGAGAACACGGGGGCGGTGTTGAAGATTCCGCCGTGCCCATCCTGTTCGGGAACGGTTCCGGGGATGAGCCAAATGTCGAGTTCCCGGGCGAGCGCCTTGAGGTTCTCGGTCAGTTCGTCGTGAAAATCGGTGGCGGCGGCGATTTCGCTGCGCCGCGCCTGATCCTGTGGCAGGTCACCGGTGCCGAACAGGTGCATTTCGGGAAAGATCACGAGTTCGGGGCGAGCGCCTGCGGTGGAATGGACGTCTACGATGTGCCGGACGGAATTCGCGAACCTGCCGAAGGGCTTGCCGGTCGGCAGCTGGCTGTACTGAGCCATGGCGATGGTCAGTGCGCTGAGCTCGGTCATTGCCTTCTCCTTAGGTTGGGGTCGGGGGTTGAATCGATTGTGCGGAACGGGGAAAATCGTTCTCGCTACTGGGATTCGTCAGTCCCGACGGGGGTGTTCCGACGTCTGTGTTCGTCGTTGGTTCCCAAAGATATGACCGGTTGCAACAGAATGTTATGGACAATACGGAGTAAATAGTCGAAAATCGTGGACGAATTGTCTTCAATAACGGTTTTCGGCGTATGGTGAAGACATGTCGATCACCGTGAATGCCTTGCTGAAACAACGATCCCTGCATCTTTCCCTTGTGGTGGAGGGGGCTGCGGGATGTTTGGATACGCCGATCTCGTGGGTGCATTCCTCGGAATCCGCCGATCCTACGCCATATCTGGAAGGTGGCGAGCTGTTGCTGCTCACCGGATTGCTTATGCCCGAGGATGATCCGGGGGAGGATTTTCGTTTGTATGCGGACCGGCTGGCGAAATGCGGCATCCGTGGCATTGGATTCGGCGTGGGCGTGCATCATGCGGCCATTCCCGAATGGCTGGTCCGGCAGTGTGAGGCGAGTGAGATCCCGCTGTTCTCCGTGCCGTTGGAGGTGTCGTTCATCGCAATCACGAAAACCATCTCCCGTGGTATCGCCGACGACAAGCAGCAGGGGTTCGCCAGATTGTATCGCAATCAGCAGCAGTTGCTGCGCTCGGTGCATACGCTCGATCCGGTGAGCACGATCGTGTCGAAGACCGCCGAGCTGATCGGCGGTTGGGCGGCGTTGTTGAATCCGGCGGGCACGGTGATCGAATCGTCGCATCGGTTCCTGCCTGTCGAAATGAGCGCTCTTGGTGATGCGTTGACGTTCAGTGTGCTTGGCGAGGCGAAGTTCGTGGCCATGCGCGGCTATGACATCGCCGCGTTTCACATCGCGTCTCCGACCGGTCAGACCCTGGGGTATCTGGTCGCCGGCCATCGTGGTGAGAAGGGTACGCTTGACCATCCGTTGGCGGCGCAGGCGGCGGCGTTGCTGTCGCTGGCCATCAGCGGTTCGGCCGACGCGAATCGCGCGCTGGGCCGGTTGCGTGCGGCCATGATGCGGCAGTGCCTGGAGGGCGGTGCCGAACTCGTGCGTCCGTACGCCTCCGATCTGTGGGATGGCATGCCTGCCGAACCGTTGACCGTGCTGCGCGTCACCGGGGAGCAGGAGGCGTTGGAGGCTGCACAGCGCCTGTTCGAACCGTTCCGCAAATCCTTGGCCAAGAACATGAATCCCGCAGTGTTCGGCATGATCGAGAACGACCTATGGGTGGTGGTTTCCCAGTCGAACGTGGGGGAGTGGGTGGAGGGTCTGCTCCGTGACTCCCGTGTGATCGTCGGATTGTCGTCGGGATGCATTTGGAGGGATCTGCCGAGGGCTCGACATGAGGCGTATCAGGCGGCGTCCGAGGCCATGACGTCGGGCCTGCAGTCATTGCGATATGGGCAGCGTGAGGGCGCGGGATCATTGGAGGGCATGGTGGAGCCGTCGAGGATGCGCGCCTTCGCCGATCTGAAACTCGCTCCGATATCGTCGCTGGTGTTCAATCTGTCCGTGGGGCCGCACGGTGGGCGTGATGGTTCCCCGGCGTCCGTGCAGCCCGACGACTGGGGTGAGCCGGACGGCATGAGTCTGCATGCCGTGGATGTACTGCGCACTTGGCTGCAGTGCCGCGGTAAAACCGAGGAGGTGTCCCGAACGCTGGGCATCCACCGCCATACGGTGACCAAATACATGACCCAGATCGCCAAGGCGCTATCCGTGGACCTCACCGACCCGCAGACGACCGCCGAACTCTGGTTCGCCTGCAAATTCACCCGCTTCCCCGAAAAGGGCTGTCACCTGATGCTGTGTTGATTTGTTTTTCCTTGTTTTGGTGTGTTATGATTGTGTCATGCGTGCAAAGGAATGGGCGGCTCGTGAGGGTTTGAACGAGCAGACGGTGTGGAAGTGGTGTCGTGAGAATCGTATGCCCGTCCCGTTCGAGCGGTCGGGGAGCGTTTGGCTCATCCACGACCCGAAATACGAGACCCCCGCCGTCCCCGCCGTAGGCAACCGCACCGTCTGCTATGCGCGGGTCTCCTCCGCCGACCAGAAGACGGATTTGCAACGTCAGGCGGACCGGTTGAAGGCGTTCGCCATCAACATGGGCGTCGAATCCCCGGAGGTGGTCACGGAGACAGGTTCGGGCATGAACGACAGGCGGCGCAAATTGAACCGCATCCTCGCGGACCCGACCGTGGGCATGATCATCGTGGAGCATCGCGACCGTCTTGCCCGCATGAACGCGGGACTGGTCGAAAGCGCGTTGAAGGCGGCGGGACGACGGCTGATCGTCGTGGATGACACGGAGCTGGATGATGATCTGGTGCGTGACATGACCGAGGTGCTGACCTCGTTCTGCGCGCGCCTCTACGGTCGGCGTGCCGCACGGAACAAGGCGGAGGCCGCGTTGAAGGCGGCTCGTGATGCTTGAGGCGGTCAAGGTGGCGTTGGACCCGACCCCCGTGCAGGAGCGTCTGTTGGTCGCGCATGCGGGTGCGGCACGGTTCGCATTCAACGCAGGTCTTGCCCATGTCAAGACGATGATCGACTCGCAGGAGAAGCCGGAGTGGTCGCTGTATGCGCTGCGACGCTGGTGGAATGCCAACAAGAACACGCTGGCCGTGGACGGGAACGGTGTGCCGTGGTGGCCGGAGAACAGCAAGGAGGCGTACAACAGCGGACTGGAATCATTGTCCGACGCGCTCATGAACTGGTCGAAAAGCCGGAAGGGACGACGCAAAGGCCGTCGCGTCGGCTTCCCCAAGTTCAGGGCGAGGAATCGGACGACACCCCGGTTCGCGTACACGACCGGCTCATACGGTCTGATCGACGGTGACGCGAACGCACTTAAATTACCGAGGATTGGCCGCGTGCACTGCATGGAGAACGTCACCGCCCGCGTCGGCGGCGCTCGGGTGCTGCGCATGACCGTCAGCCGACACGCGGGACGCTGGCATGCCTCGCTGACCGTGGAACGCGCCGACCCCACGCCGACCATCCCATCCAAGGGCGGCGCGGTCGGCATCGATCTGGGAGTCAGGACACTGGCCGTATTGTCGGACGGCACCATGATCGCCAACCCGCGCACGCTCAACATGGGCGAACGCCGGTTGAAACACGCGCAGAAGGCGTTGTCCCGCAAGACGAAAGGCTCGAACCGCCGCCATAGGGCGCGCGAACGGGTCTCGCGTCTGCACGCGCGCGTCGCCAACCAGAGGCGCGACCTGCTGGACAAGCTCACCACACGGCTCGCCGTCACGTATTCGGACATCTGCATCGAGGACCTGAACGTGAACGGCATGGTCAGGAACCATCGGCTCGCCAAGGCGATCATGGACGCGTCGTTCTTCGAGCTGCGCCGCCAACTGGAATACAAGACCGCACGCACCGGCACTCGACTGCACGTCATCGACCGCTGGTATCCGTCAAGCAAGCGTTGCTCGAACTGCGGGAAAGTGAAAGCCAAACTCTCCCTCAATGAGCGTGTCTACCATTGCGACGGGTGCGGTCTCATCATCGACCGCGACCTCAACGCCGCGATCAACATCAAGGTCGCCGGGAGTGCCCCGGAGACCCTAAACGCACGTGGAGCGGGCGTAAGACCCGCCACCCTCCGGGGTGGCGGGCAATCCGCAGTGAAACGTGAACCAAGCAGCCGCACACACGGCGTGAGACTTGGAGCGAACACTCGCAAGAGCGTTCTGCAAGCTAAAACAAACTAGCCTGCAACGGTAAGGGCGGTTTGGGGCCGGCCGGCGGTTCGCTTTCGGTCAACGATTGGTTTGCACTCAACACGGCGATTGATATTCGGTTTACGAATGGCAATCGCTATATTGTTTCGAATAAGAAAATAAATCTCGTATAACGATAACGAAATCGAAACCAAGTGAGCATACAACTGGATTCCAGCAACGAATCGCGAATCATTTGTCATGACCGGTCGTCAGGCACGCGTCATGGCGCGAAAGGAGTCGACATGAGCATGTATGCGGTAACGAACCCGGCCACCGGCGAGGTCGAGGAGACCTACGAAACGTTCACCGACGAACAGATTGCCGCAACCGTGGATAAGGCGCAGGAGGCCTACGCCACCTGGGGCAAGACGTCCATCGCCGAGGAGCGCGCGGAACTGCTGCGTAAAGTGGCCGACCTGTATCTTGAACGCGAAGACGAACTCGCCGAGATCATCAACCACGAAATGGGCAAGAAACTCGACGAATGCCGAGTGGAGGTGGAGTTCTCCTCCGCCATCTACCGGTACTACGCGGACAACGGCCCGGCATTCATGGCCGATACGCCGATCAAGCGCGAGGCGGAGGGCTCTGCGGTGATTCGACACAAGTCAGTCGGACCGTTGCTTGGCATCATGCCGTGGAACTACCCGTACTATCAGGTGGCGCGCTTCGCCGGCCCCAACCTCATGCTCGGCAACACGATCATCCTCAAGCACGCACCGCTATGCCCCAAGTCCGCCGAAGCCATGGAACGGATCTTCCTCGACGCAGGCTTCCCGGAAGGCGCATACTCCAAGGTGTACGCCACCAACGAGCAGGCCGCCGACATCATCGCCGACCCCCGCGTGCGCGGCGTCTCCCTCACTGGATCCGAACGTGCCGGCACCGCGGTCGCATCCGAAGCCGGCAAGGCACTCAAGAAAGTGGTGTGCGAGCTCGGCGGCAGCGATCCGTTCATCCTGCTCAGCACGAACGACATGGACGCCGTGGTCGAAGCCGCCGTGGCCGGACGCTACGAGAACTGTGGTCAGGTGTGCAACGGCTCCAAGCGATTCATCGTGATCGACTCCCTGTACGACGAATTCCTCGACAAGTTCAAGAAGGCGTCGGCGACCGTGGAACTCGCCCCGCTGTGCTCCGAGGCAGCCGCCGAGCGCCTCGCCGAACAGGTCGCCCGCGCCGTGGAAGCTGGTGCCACCCTCGAATACGGCGACGGCAGGAACGACGGAGCGTTCTTCAAGCCCACCATTCTCACGAACATCCCCGAAGATTCCCCCGTGCGCTACGAGGAATTCTTCGGACCGGTCGCCCAGTTCTACCGGGTGTCCAGCGAGGAGGAGGCCGTGGCGCTCGCCAACGACACGTCGTTCGGCCTCGGCTCCTACGTGTTCACCACCGATGAGGAACAGGGCGAGCGCATCGCCGACGAACTGGAGACCGGCATGACCTATATCAACGAGGTCGGCGCCGACTCGTGCGAACTGCCGTTCGGCGGCGTGAAGAACTCCGGATTCGGCCGTGAGCTCGGATCGCTCGGCATGGGCGAGTTCGTGAACCTCAAGCTCGTCTGCACCAACGCGGTGGGCCGGTTCTAGGTTTGCTTGTGTTGTCGTTTGCTTGGGTGTGAGTGCAGAATCTTGGCCGGTTGCAGTGTGCGTTGCAGCCGGCCAAGATACTATCTGATCGTGGATTCTCGAAGTGTGATTGTGGGCGGGCAGAGCACGGTGGAATGAATGTGCTCGTCGGGATTGCGGATCTCATCGAGTAATAGTCGCGCGGCGCGCCGGCCCATGTCTTCGCCGGGATTGTTGACGGTCGTCAGCCGTATCGGTCCGCGTTCGGCGAAGGTGTTGTTTTCCGTTCCTGCGACAAGGAAGTCGTGGGGAATGCGATTGGCGAGCGCTTCGATGATGCCATTGGCCACGGCGTCGGAGCAGCAGATGATGCCGATTGGGTGGTGTTCGTCGGTGCTGTGATCGGCGTTGTCGTGGCTGGCGTACCGTTCGGATAGGCGGTGTCCCAGATCGAGGCCGTCTTCAAACAGGAATCCTTGGGAGTCGAGGAATTCCAGAGTGGTGTTGGGGGCTCGTCGTACCGCGCGTCCGATGCCTTCGTAACGCTCTTCGACGGGTTGGAATTCGAATCCGTGTCCGGCGTAGATGATGGTGTGGCATCCTTGCTCGATGAGGTGTGTTGCCGCAAGGTATCCGCCTTGCGTATTGTCTTCGGCCACGTTGCAGCAGGATATGTCGTCTGTGCGTTCCACGTGGTCGACTACGACGACGGGGATATCGTGGCTTTGGATTCTGCTGATGTCCTCGGACGAATCGCGCGATGTGCTGAGCAGTAATCCCGATACCGGCAGCGAAAGGAATGCGTCGATCAGGCGACGCTGTTCCGTTTCGTCGGTGAGGGAGTTCGACGCCATGAGAATCATGCCGTTGTCGTTAAGGACCTCCTGGGCGCCTTGGAAGATTGAGGTGTAGATGGAGTTCTCCACGCTGGACATGATGAACGGCACGATGGGTTTGCGCTTGACGGTCGGCGTTTCGGATTGCCTGCGGCGGTATCCCAGTTGTTCGATGGCTTGTTCGACGCGCTGTTTCATGAGATCCGAAACGCGATCCGGGTAATTGAAATAATTTGAAACTGTGCCGATGGATACGTTGGCCAGCGTGGCGACATCGGTGACGTTGGGGCGATGCCGTGGCGTGGTGTTGGGCTGATCGTTGCCGTGTTCGCTGGTTTGTGCCATGGGCTTTCGTATCCTTTGTTGCCTTGAAAATACTGGATTCCATAGTACAGGAGAAGTGCATGGTTCTGTGATTTCGCGAGGGTGCTATGGCAATGAAATGAAATTTCAAACCAAGATTTGACAATTTCAATAAAATGTCGATATGATTTCAAACAACTTCATCTTGAACAGTGATGACAGGTGAAGGGGGAAGACGATGTTGTTCGACCCTGCCGGATGTACTGCACGCCAACGCGAAGGAGCGGAAATGACAAACACACCGGTGAAATTGGACCCTCGATATTGGAAACTCTCCATCAACGCATCCATGGCCTCGTATCTGGATGCGGCCATTCTGATCTCTGCCGGCATCGCTCTGCCGCTGTGGACCGAGCGATTCTCCATGAATACCTGGTGGGTGGGTGCATTGAGCACCATCCTCACACTGAGTGTGGCGGTCGGGTCCTTCTTCGGAGGACGACTGTCCGACAGGTTTGGACGCGTGATGGTCTTCAACCTCGATATTCTGTTTGTGGTGATCGGCGCGCTTGTCGTGGCGTTCGCGCCCAACCTCGCAGTGCTGGTCGCTGGCATTGTGATCGTCGGTCTGGCATCAGGCGCGGACCTTCCCACATCGCTGGCCGTGATATCCGAACGCGTTCCTGAACGGTTCCAAGGCAAGATCATTTCGTCCACCGAGCTGTTCTGGCTGGGCGGCATCGTGATTCCTCAAGGCGTGGGATTCCTGGTGGCAGGCATCGGTTATGCGGGCATTTATGTCATGTTCGGACTGATCGCGTTGATCGCCTTGATCACGTGGCTCGTCCGTATCGCTATGCCGAGTTTCAAGGTGCTTGAAGACGAACTGCTGGCTGAAAACGCGGCTGAGAACGCGGCGCACGGTGGCAATGGAGACAAGGCGTATCCGCTCAGTGGACTGCTGGGTAACAAGCGTTTCCTTGTTCCGCTGATCTTCCTCACCGTGTACTACCTGATGTGGAATCTCTCGGCCAACACGTGGGGTTCGTTCCAAACCTATTTCATGGTCACCATCGGCGGTCGTAGCCAGTCCTATGCCACGGCCGTTGGATTCATCGCCAACGTACTTGCCATCATCACCACCTACGCGGTGTTCGTGCGGTTCGCCGACACATCCAAGCGCTACATTGTCATGATCGTGGGTGTGACGTGCGGCATCCTCTCCTGGGTGGTGTCCGCGTTCGCCGGTGGACAGTGGATGGTGTTCACCATCTGCTATGTGATCTACTCAATCACCAACACCCTGCATGGCGAACCCATCTACAAGATCTGGAGTCAGCAGCTGTTCCCCGCCAATGCGCGCGCCACGGCCACCGGATTCACCTATGCGATCGTGCGATTCCTCACCGCGATCTTCGGATTCGTCACTCCGTCCCTGATGGCATATTCGCCGTCATTGCTGCTGTGGATTCTCGTCGGTGTGCTCGTGCTCTCGCTCGTCACTGCACTGTGTGCCATGAAATTCATTCGAAACCACGAGATTCCGGATCCGCGTTTTAATCCGAAGGCCCTTAACGGCACCAAATGAGCGTTTCGGAATGATCTCGTCACAATCGTAAGGAAGGAACATCATGATTGCGGCCCCGGTGAATATGAAAGTCGAGCATTTCGACGGTGACGTACTAGGCATCGGTACGGCGACTCCGCGACTGTCGTGGCAATACACGCAGACACTGCCGACTAACGCCAAAGTCGAACTGCGTATTTGTCGACGTAAACCGCGTCACGGCACTGGAGAAGATCACGCCATCATTTCCGTCGCTGATAATGTTCTTCTGCCGTGGCAGTTCGCGCCACTTGACTCACGCGAACTCGTCGAGGCAATGGTACGTGTTATCACGACGGATGATGTGGGGGAGTGGTCCGAACCAATACGTTTCGACGTCGGCCTACTCCAGCCGCATCAGCGCGTGGCCGATTTCATCGGACCATCCTGGCCGGAATTCCAGACCGACCACCGACACCAGCCGATCGTCCGCACCGAATTCGATCTGCCACGCAAGCCCGTGCTCGCCCGGCTTTACCTCACCGCACTTGGCTTGGTTGAAGCCGAACTCAACGGTAGCAAGGTCGGCAATGACGTGCTTAACCCCGGTTGGACCAGCTACGACAATCGAGTGGAATGCTGGACCTACGACGTGCTCGACCAGCTGAACATCGGTCGCAATGCGATGGGATTCTGGCTGGCCGACGGCTGGTATCGCGGACGCGTCGGATTTGATGGCGGCGAAGCGAACGTGTGGGGAGACCGTATCGGCGTATTCGCACAACTCGAAGTCACCTACGCTGACGGTACGCGGCAATCATGGTATTCCAATTCCTCCGACGAGCAATGGAAAATCACTCTCGGACCGATCACACGATCGAACATGTACGAGGGAGAGTATTACGACGCCCGACTCGAGCAGTCCGGTTGGAGCATGCCTAGATTCGATGACTCCGATTGGAAGCCCGTCAGCGAGATCCCATTTGACGAGCATCGTATCGAGTTCCCCGTCATGGAAGCCATTCAGCCCGACGGTACCAATACGCCATCATCCATCGAACGCATCGGCGAGACCGATGATGGTCGCGGCATCTGGATGATCGACATGGGGCAGAACTGCTCGCAACGGATGAATATCCACTTCCGAGGACTTTCGGCAGGACAGAACGTCACCATCGAACACGTCGAAGTGTTGGACGGGAACGGCGAGCCGGTTCAGCGTATCCTCCACCGTGGAGTGCAACGTGACCGATACACGTCCAATGGATGCGATTCCTGGTGGGAACCACGGTTCACCATGCACGGATTCCGTTACGCACGCATCACCGGGCTTCCGGAACTCACCGTCGCAGATGTGCGTTGCACCGTATACCACACGGCCATGGAACGCACAGGCTGGTTCGAATCCTCAAACCCCATGGTGAACGCGTTGCACCGAAATACCGTATGGGCCATGAAGTCCAACTTCATGTCCATCCCCACCGACTGTCCGCAACGTGACGAACGTGTGGGATGGACCGCTGACATTGCCGTATTCGCACCCACTGCGCTGTACCTGTATGACGCCACCGGATTTCTACGCAACTGGATGCGTGACGTGTCTTTTGAACAACGCAAGACCGGAACCGTGCCGTTCTATATTCCCTACGTGCCTATGGGGATCTGGTCTGATCCTGCGGCCATTGCGCTGTGGGGCGATGCGGCGGTACTCGTGCCATGGGCAGTGTATATGTCCAGCGGAGATACGCAGATTCTGTCGGAAAGCTATGATTGCTCGATCGCATGGATGAACGAGGTCACGGGATATCTTTCCCCGGATGGCGTATGGGACCGACGGCCGGACTATGCCATCGGACAGCTGGGGGATTGGCTCGATCCGCAGGCTCCGCCTGAAGAGCCCGATCGTGCCATGACCGCCAAGGAACTTGTGGCCACCGCATTCTATGTACACAGTTGTGATCTGATGGTACGTATTGCGAACACGCTGGGACGGCGGGATGATGCGGAGCGCTTTATGAAATTGGCCGAACATGCACGTCGTGGATTCCGAGCTCGATTCATCGTGACAGGCACCGGCTCCGATGCTCGCATGACGTCCGATACGCAATGCGCCTATGCGCTCGCCATCATGTTCGGTCTGGGAGATGGTGCTGCGCAGGAGCGGTCGTTCGGCAATCGACTGGCCGAACTGGTCAGACTTGCCGACGGCAGAATCGGTACCGGATTCGCCGGCACGCCGTTCGTGTTGCCGGCGCTCACCCGCACCGGGCATATGGATGAGGCGTATGCGCTGTTCCTGTCCACCAAATGTCCCAGCTGGATGTATCAGATCACCATGGGTGCCACCACTACATGGGAACGTTGGGATTCCATGTTGCCGAATGGTGAGGTTAACCCCGGTGGCATGACGTCGTTTAATCATTACGCTCTGGGTTCGGTAAACGATTGGGTGCATACCACGGTTGGTGGCATTGCGCCGATGGAACCGGGGTGGAAACGGATTCTTGTGGCACCTCGACCGGGCGGTGGCATCACGCACGCGGCGACCTCGCACATGAGTCCGTATGGCATGGTCGGTATTGAGTGGAGTGTGACATCTGCAAAGGATGCGGATCGTGCAGAGACTGCAGGTTGCGATGATGGTCTGATGTCGATTCATCTGACCGTCCCTTATGGGGCCATTGCTGTGTTGCGACTACCGGGCTCTGATGATGTCGAATATCCGGGAGGTGATTACGACATCAGCGTGCCATGGAGAGAGAAGAATCAGTCCGTCTGATATTGCGAATACCGGATTTTGAATGATGTATCCATACGAAATCCGTATCGTACGTTTATGACTGTGGGAGCCGAGTAGTTAGTGCGCGGCTCCCACATATGTGTACCCACATGTTGAGAATCTACTAATCTTCGCCAATTGCACAACACGCCTACCGCACGCCCCAGTCGTAGCGCTGGGATTCCAAGCGCATGTAGGTGAACAGTTCGGTGCGGTCGATGCCGTCGATCTTGCGGATCTGACGGTTGACCAGCTCGAGCATGCTTTCGTCGTCCTCGGCGAACACCTCGGCCAGGATGTCGAACCGTCCGGCGGTGATGATGATGTAGTCGATCTGTCGGATGTCCTTGAGCTTCTGCGCCACATATTCAATATCGCCGTTCACGGTGATGCCCACCATGGCCTGACGTCGGAAGCCCATCTCCATCGGATTGGTCACGGCGACGATCTGCATCACGTCGTCGTCGAGCATCTTCTGTACGCGCAATCGCACCGCCGCCTCCGACAGTCCGATCTCCTTACCGATCGACACATATGATCGGCGTCCATCTTCCTGCAGCAGGGCCACGATCTTCTTGTTGACGTCGTCAAGTGTGCCTTCGCGAGTGGGCTGTGATTCGTTTCCGTTGCCCGAAGGGACTGTGGATTGCTTTTTCTTCATACTGCAAGACTATAGGAAAAGCCGTTACAATGCGTTTTCGTTGTGGCTTCCCGAAGATGATGATGTTATCTCTGTGAATTATAGATATCGACAATGTAAATCGAACTAAAAAGCGTAACTTTACTTAAGATTTCGAAATTTTATGCCCTTACTCTTTGTGAATAACTTCCAAAACAATATGTGTGGACGAATTAGGAAGGATATGATCATGGGGGCAATGCAGAAGATCGGAGCGCTCGCTCTGACTGCGGCACTGGTGTTCGGCACTGCCGCGTGCGGGGACGGCTCGGGGTCCGCGGACTCCGCCAATCAGATCCATATCGGTCGTACCGAGGTGTTTGACGGTTTCACGCTCGATCAGGAACTGCTGAATGAGGATTACGCCATCTCCACCGCGGTGATGGAACCGCTGATCCGCGTGGGCAACGAAGGCAAGGAACTCCAGCCGGGAATCGCTCAATCATGGCAATACAACGACAATGACACCCAGCTGACAATCAAGCTCAATCCCGATGCCGCATTCAGCAATGGCAAGCCCGTGACCGCCGACGATGTGGCGTTCAGCCTGTCAGTGTGGAAGTCCGGCCCGAACTATGGCGCCAACTATTCGTCCATCGCGTCGGCGACGGTTGAAGACGATCACACCATCGTCTTCAATCTTTCCCAGCCGGACAGCTCCATCCCCGCGTTCCTTTCGTATGCCGTGGCCGGCGTGATCCCCAAGGATTACGGTGGCAAGACGGCTAAGGAGTTCTACCAGCATCCGGTGGGAGCCGGGGCATTCGCCGTGGAATCGTGGAGCACCGACGGCGATATCGTGCTGAACAAGAACCCCCATTATTACAGGAAGGGATATCCGAAAGCCGATCGGGTGATCAACTCCTATACGCCCGATTCCAACTCCGTGGCATTGCAGCTCAAAGCCGGTCAGATCGACCTTGTCAACCAGCTGGACTCCATCACCGCCAAACTGCTCGACTCAAGCTACATCGCCAAGGTTCCGGCCCACCAGACTCCCACCTTGGTTCTCAATACGCAGAACGCGTTCCTGGCGAACAAAAGCGTGCGTCAGGCCATTGCCTACGCGATCGACTACGAATCCCTGCAACGATACGGTTTCTATGGATTCGGAGAACTGCCGAACAGTTCGTTGCCTCCGAATCTGGAAGGCTCGCCCAAGACCACAGGCGGGTACTACCGTCAGGACATCGACAAGGCCAAGCAGTTGCTCAAGGGCGTGGATATTCCGGAATCGATCACACTGACCTACCCGACGTCCGGCATCTCGGCCGCCGTGGTGCAAATCATCCAATCAGATCTGAAGAAGGTAGGCATCAATGTCGAACTGAAATCCGTGGACGGCGGCACATGGTCGTCATCCCTGTCGGCCGGCACGTTCGACATGAGCACCTTCGCCACTAATGCGAATTCCCCGGACCTGATTGATGCACCGTCCTATGTGGTAAGCACCAAGATGCTGTATGCCCAGATGGACACCAATACTCTCGCCGGTCTTATCGCCTCGTACAAGGAAAGCGCCGATACCGCGGCCAAACAGCAGATCGTGCAACAGATCGACGACTACCTGTCAGACGAAGTGCCATACGTGGTGCTCAACGCCAACAAGGTGATCGTCGCGAAACAACCGGACATCAAGGGATTGGAGGTGCAGCCATGGAGCTGCTACTACTACGACACCCTCTCGCACTGACCTGTATGACTGTCGGATCGCGAACCGAAACGAGGTGAGACGAGACCATGACCAAGAACCGATATCGTTTTATCGTCACACGACTGTTGACGTTGATCCCACTGATACTGGGTATCTTGCTGGTGACTACGCTGCTGCTTGATCTGACTCCGGGCGATCCGGCACGACTGGTGACCGGACCGCGTGCCAGTGACGAGGACGTGGCCCACGTGCGTTCGCAGATGGGGTTGGACAGACCGTTCCTCATTCGATACGTCGATTACGTGATCAACGTGTTGCACGGTAACTTCGGCACATCGTTCAAAACCGGCAAGACCGTGAGCACGCAGATCGCACAGCAGTTGCCGATCACGCTGAGCATCGCCGTGGGTGGCATTCTTGTGGCTCTGCTGCTGTCCGTATTGCTGGCCATGCTGTCCGTGCAGAAGCCCGACGGACTTGCCGACCAGATCGTGCGCATCCTGTGCGTGGTGGGCATCGGACTGCCGAGCTTCTGGATCGCCATCATGCTCATCAGCTACGTGGCGCTTCCCACACGGGTGTTCCCCGTCGCCGGTATCGGTGATGGCATATCCGACCACATCCGGGCGATGATCCTGCCCATACTCACCGTGGCCATATCGCTCACCGCACCCATGACCCGTAGTCTCAGGGCCACACTGCTTGACGTGCGCAACTCCGACTATGTACTCGCCGCCCGCACACTGGGATTCACGGGTTGGAACCTGACCGGTAGTTTCATTCTGCGCAATGCGGCTGGCCCGCTTGTGGTGGTCGCTGCATCCCAGGCCGGGTACGCACTATTCGGCACCACCGTCGTCGAAGTCGCGTTCAGCCTGCCCGGCATCGGACAGGGGTTGGTTACAGCGGCCAGCCAGCGAGACTTTCCTCTCGTACAGGGCTACACCTTCGTATTCGCCATCGCCATCGTCGTTATCTATCTGGTGGCCGACATCATCACATCCGTTATTGACCCGAGAGTGAGGATCGAATCATGACCGCCTCAGTCAAAGCAACAACAGCACCGGCTGCCGCATCATCCGTCGCATCCCGTCTGTCAACGGTCCACAGTCGTCGCCGTCGCAGGCCGTCGACGGGCAAGCTCGTCGTTGGTCTCGCAATCGTCGTCGTGTTCGTGGCGGCCGCCATCGTCAGCCTGATCTGGACCCCGTACGATCCGATCGAACAGGACTTTACCGCGGTGTTGCAGCAGCCCAATGCGGCGCATCTGTTCGGCACCGATGAACTCGGCCGTGACCTGTTCAGCCGCGTGATGCGCGCTGCCGCGATCGACCTGCCGGTTACCCTCGTATGTACCGTGCTCCCCTGCGTACTGGGCACGATTTTCGGCCTCATCGCTGGATATTTCGGCAAGACCTGGGACATGATCATCCTTCGTGTGGGTGACCTGCTGCAGGCGTTCCCGCAGTACGTGCTCATGATCGTCCTCGTGTTCGTGCTCGGCGCAGGTGTGCCGTCGCTGATCGTCAGCTTCACGATCGTCGGCTGGGTGGTCTACGCAAGACTCACCCGCACCGAAGTCATGCGCATCAAGGAATCGCAGTTCATCATGGCGGCGCGGACGTCCGGATTCTCCACCGAACGCATCCTGTTCCGTCACATCGCACCAAACGTCATCCGACAAGTGGCCATCTACCTCACCTCCGATCTCGTGTTCTCCGTGGTGGCGCTCGCCGCGTTCAGCTTCCTTGGATTCGGCATCCAGCCGCCGACCCCCGAATGGGGATCGCTGATTTCCTCCGGTCAGAAGTTCCTCGGACTCGCCCCTTGGCTCGTCGTGATTCCGGGACTCACGTTGACGGTATTCGCATTCGGCCTCGCCCTCATCGGCGACGCCCTGCAGGACAGGATGGTGCACTGATGACTGCGACGACAGCGACCGCAACGACGGCGGCAACAACTGCCGAGACGACGGCGAAGACCGTGCCGGGCGCTCGTCCGGTACTCACGGTCACTGACCTGTCGATTGTCAACGACTACGGAGACGTGCTCGTCCACGACTCCAGCTTCACGCTGGCCCGTGGCGAACGACTGGGCATCGTCGGTGAATCCGGCAGTGGCAAAAGCCTGACCTTGAAAGCGATTGTCGGCATCCTGCCGTCGTCTCTGCACACCACCGGCGATATGACATATGTGGAACCGGTGACGAAGGCTGACGCGGCCATGATCTTCCAGGAGCCGGCCACCAGCCTCAACCCCACGATGCGCGTAGGACGATTCGTCGCCAAGACATGGCAGATGCATCATCCACAGGACTCATGGGACGCCTGCCGCGCGCACGCGATCGACCTCATGGGCAAGGTTGGTATCGCGGATGCGAAGGACAAGATGAACGTATGGCCGTTCGAACTGTCAGGTGGCCTGCGACAGCGCATTATGATTGCCGCAGCGCTCGCCGCCGAACCGGCGATCCTGTTCTGTGATGAACCGACCACGGCATTGGATGTGCGTGTTCAGGCGCAGATTCTCAAGCTGCTGAAGGATATTGCGAAACGTGACAACCTGTCCCTGATCTTCGTCAGTCATGATCTGGCGGTGATCTCCGAGATTTGCGATCAGGTGATCGTCATGCAGTACGGACGGATCGTGGAACAGGGGTCCACTCAGGACATCATCCATCATCCGCAGCAGGAGTACACGAAGAAACTACTTGACGCCGATCTCGACTATCGCATGCGGCATATGGGCGATGACGGCGCAGCAAAGGATGGAGGTGCGTCATGCTGAATCCGCTGATTCTGCGCATCGAGAACCTGGTGATTAAGTACGGTGACAAGCCGACCCTGTTGGATCGTCTGCGGCATAAGCCGGACACTCGATTCACCGCCGTGGACCACGTGTCGTTCGATGTGCCCACCGGGGGATCCGTGGGTATCGTCGGCGAATCCGGGTCAGGGAAATCCTCGTTGCTGCGTGCCATCATGGGGCTGAATCCCATTGATTCGGGCAACGTGCGCTATCAGGGCACCATTCTCAACATGGGCGCATACTCCGATCTGCGCAAATCCATGCAGATGGTGTTCCAGGATCCGGGAACCGCGCTCGACCCCATGATGACGGCCGGCCAGACCATCGCCGAAGTGCTGCGTGTCCATCGAATCGTCGATGCTGACGCCATCCCCGATCGCGTCAACGAACTGCTTGACATGGTCGCCATGCCGCATGATACGGCCGACGCTTATCCGAAGGACTTGTCCGGTGGACAGAAGCAGCGTATCGCCATCGCTCGCGCGCTGGCGTTCAATCCCAAACTGTTGGTGGCTGACGAGCCGACCAGTGCGTTGGACGTGGTGGTGCAGGCGCAGATCCTCGACGTACTCAAGGACCTGCGTGCCCGGACCGGGCTGACGATCCTCACCGTGACCCACAACCTTGATCTGGTGCGCTATCTATGTGATTCGGCCGTGGTGATGCACAACGGAAAACTTGTTGAATCCGGGCCGGTATCCGAGATGTTCTCGCATCCTCGTAACGATTACACGCGCGAACTGCTGGCAGCCGCACCCAAGCTGGCGAGATGACGAGCATTCGAGCCAACGTGTAAAACCCGGAAAGCAACCCAAGCAATCCGGAGCAAAACGGAACCGGAAGGTGACAGCAATGACCTATGTAATGCCTGCAGAAACAGGTAGGCACGAACGCACATGGATGTCGTTCCCGACCGAAGGCTATGTGCTGGGTAGTACCGCACAATCGCGGGACGAGGCCATCGGCACATGGTCTTCGGTGGCGAACATCATCGCGCGGTACGAACCAGTGTCGATGATGGTCGATCCCGCATTGGAAACGATCGCCGCAGGCGTGCTGGATGATGACGTGACACTCCACTCATGTCCTCTGAACGACTGCTGGATGCGTGACAGCGGCCCCACATTCGTCATCGAACACGGCTCCGATACATCGTCTACTCCAATCGTCAGGGGCACTCTCAAAGCCGTCGACTGGGTATTCAACGGTTGGGGGCAACAGCAGTGGTCCACCTGGGACAAGGACGAGCTACTCGCCAAACGCGTGGCACATGCGGCCGGCGTTGATGCGATCAGCAGCTCCTATGTGTTCGAAGGCGGCGGCTTCCACGTGGACGGTCAAGGCACCGCAATCCTCACTGAAACCGTGGCGTTGGACCCGCATCGCAATCCCGGCAAGACGCGTGAGGACATCGAACGGGAACTGCATCACATGCTTGGCGTGGAGAAGGTCATCTGGCTGCCACGCGGCTTGACCCGGGACTACGGCGAATTCGGCACGCGCGGGCATGTGGACATCGTCGCATGCATGCCGCAGCCCGGCGTCGTGCTGTTCCATGATCAGCAGGACCGGAATCACCCCGATTATGAGGTCTCGCGCCAGATCGAACGTGTGCTGTCCGAAGCCCGTGACGCGACCGGGCGCCAATTCACCGTCATTCCCGTACCGGCACCGCAACAGGGGTATGAGACGGACGGCACTCCTACGGACTTCAGCTACATCAATCATTACGCGGCCAATGGTGTCGTGGTTGCCTGCACCTTTCACGATCCCAACGATGACAAGGCGCTCGCCGTACTGGAACAGGCGTATCCGGGCCGTCACGTGGAGCCGATATACGCCAAACCGCTGTTTGACCGCGGCGGAGGCATCCACTGCATCACCCAGCAGCAGCCGGCGGTCGACTAGTCGCAGTCCCAATACCAATCGGCTGTATTGGCGACCGGCATTCAGTATTCGAATAACGTTGAAAAGGAGCTCATCATGGATCTGTATACGGCGGAAAACCTGCCCAGCCTTTGCCCTCGCGTCGAACGTGAACCCAACGTCGTGGGCGTGGGACTGGTGCAAACGAAATGGCATGAAGACCCGGAAGAACACCGGTCCGTCCTGGCGGCTGGAATCATTCAGGCTTCGCTAGCCGGTGCACGCATCGTGTTCCTGCAGGAGCTGACCATGCTGCGTTACATGGCTGACGTACGTCCTGATCCATCGGCGCGATCGGCCATGGCGGAAAGTCTTGAAGACGGTCCGAGCGTAACGTTCTTCCGCGAACAGGCCCGTGCGCACAACGTGTATATCGCAGGATCCGTGTTCGAGAAAACCGGTGCCGACTCCGAACGCGGGTATAACACCGCCGTACTCGTGGCTCCTGACGGCACGCTGGTCCAGCGCACTCGCAAAATGCATATCCCTATCACCGCCGGATACTACGAGGACGAATATTTCGCTCCCGGACCGGCAGACGACGATACCGCGGAGAACCCATATCCGGTGGTGACGCTGCCTATCGAAGGTGAGCCGCGTCTGGGGCTGCCCACCTGCTGGGATGAGTGGTTCCCCGAAACCGCTCGTATGTACGGCATGCAGGGTGCGCAGATCCTCTCGTATCCCACGGCCATCGGATCCGAACCGGACTATCCGGATTTCGACACCGAGCCGTTGTGGGAGCAGACGATTCGCGCCAACGGCATTGCCAACGGCACGTTCATGGTGGTGCCGAACCGATACGGGAACGAGGGCAAGGTCACGTTCTATGGATCGTCATTCATCTCCGACCCGTTCGGTCGCGTGCTCGTGCAGGCGCCGCGTGATCGTGACGCCGTGTTGGTAGCCCATCTTGATCTGGCGCAACGTGACGACTGGATTACACTGTTTCCGTTCTATAAGACGCGCCGTCCCGAATCCTATGGGCGTTTGCTGCGTCGTGAAGGGCTCGGCGCCTAACCGCATAGTAACCGCATAATCCTGTGCGCAGGTCCTGCCATCGTCCGCGTTTTCAATCGCTGCATAACCGTAACCGTTTCGAATCAATACGAACCAATTTCGACGAATAAGCAAGGAGAAGCATCATGTCGACATTATTCGTGGCCGACGCCGTCCATTCCATGACCGCTGCCGATGATCGCAATGCCAACGCCGTGCTGGTGGATGGCTCCACGATTACCGCGGTCGGCGCGGTCGATGACCTGCGTCAGCGAGACGACGTGACGATCGTCGATTTCGGCGGTGGCGTGATCACGCCGGGGCTTACGGACTCCCACAGCCATCCCATTTCCGGCGCGACCTCCGACGCTCTCGGCGTGGACATGACCGGATCGGTCTCCATGCAGGAGGCTCAGCGTCGTCTTGCGGATTATGCGGCTACGGTTCCCGCAGGGGAGTGGGTGTATGCATGGGGATTGGACCCGACCCTATACCATGGAGGCCCAATCGTGTTCGAACCGTTTGCCTCGATTATCGGCGAGCGCCCGTGCGTGATCGCTCTGGCAGACATGCATTCGTTGCTGGTGTCTCCTGCTGTGCTCAAGGCCGCAGGAATTTCCGGCCCTGTTGATTTTCCGAATTCGTCGGCGTGCATCGCCTGCTATCCAGATGGTACGCCCACCGGGCATGTTCTGGAGTTCGAGGCGAAGGATCTGATCTATGCCGTAATGCCGCCGTTGACGGGGGCACAGAAGGTCCAGCGTATCGTTGACGTGCTGAACGGTATGGCGGCCACTGGCCTGACCGGTGCCCATGTGATGGATATGAGCGCGGAGGATCTTGCGCTGCTTGCCAAGGCCGAGGAGACCACTGATCTTGGTATCAAACTGCGGATCCATCCGGTGGCGCGCCAGGCCATGGGTTCCGACATCTCCTACCTGCAGGAGCTGATCGGGCGTCATGGTCGTCGTTGGGCGGTCACCGGCGTGAAACTGTTCATGGATGGCAGTATCGATGGCGGTACGGCATGGCTGCAGAAGCCGGATGTGCACGGAGACAGTGATTTCGGTGCGTGGACCGATCTGGATGCCTACCGGAATCTGATGCGCAATCTGATCGAGGCGCGTATCGATACGGTGGCGCATGCGATTGGCGATGAGGGTGTGCTCACTCATGTGCGTGTGGTGTCCGCGTTGCTGGACGAACTGGGGGATGTCAACGGTGGTTCGCATGGTTCGCATTCGATCGAACATCTGGAGATGATGGATGATGACGTGGTGCGTACGGTGACGTCCAGCCCGCTGTTTTTGAGCATGATGCCATTGCATTGCACGCGCTTCTTGTTGGCGGATCACACTGACAACTGGTCCCGCAAGCTTGGCGAACCTCGTGAGGGGTATGCGTTCCGTACGCGTAGTCTGGTCGACGGCGGTGCCGTGCTGGCCATCGGTTCCGATTGGCCGGTGGCTCCCTACGATCCGAGGTTCACCATCGCCGATGGCGTGCTGCGTCGTCCGTTTGATCGTCCTGATCTGGGCCCGGTGGTGCCGGATGAGTCGCTGACCGTTCCGCAGCTGCTCGACGGATACACCCGTTCATGCGCTGTGGCTCGTGGGGAGAGCGCGACATCCGGACAGCTGGCCCCGGGGTATACGGCGGACCTGACCGTGTTCGGAGCGGACCCCTATGCGCTCACTCCCGAGGAGATCGGCACGATGCCGATTCTCGGCACGGTGGTGGACGGCGACGTGGTGTACTCGGCATGACCGGTGTCATGACACGTTACGTCTGATGCGCAAGAATGAGACAAGGAGGGTTCGAATCTTGGACCCTCCCTCGGCGTGCCTATATCATACGATTTCCGCCACAAAATACACATGCTAATACGGTTTCTGCCGTCTGCCGTATGTAAATCCTCGAAATCAGTCGCAATGTCTTGTTTACCTTACTGAAACCACAGTCCCCTTGTATAGGCTTCGTGATGTGAACCAACAAGGGAGGCGCGATGAGTGCTGCGCAGAAGGTGGTGGTAGCTCGCGACCCGGAGGTCGAGCTGCGTGAATCCGGTCTGACGATTAATCATGCGAAGAAGACGTTCATATCGGCGGAAGGCAAGGAGGTCCATGCCATCGACGACGTGAGTCTGGCAATCCACAAGGGCGAGTTCTTTATTCTGCTTGGCCCGTCCGGTTGCGGCAAGACCACGTTGTTGCGGTCGATCGCCGGCCTGGAAAGTCTGGACGCCGGCGAAATCTACCTCGGCGACCAGCGCATCGATCCTCTGCCTCCCTACGATCGACCGGTGAACACCGTGTTCCAAAGCTACGCGCTGTTCCCGCACATGACCGTCGCGCAGAACGTGGCGTTCGGTCTGGAGATGGAGAAGAAGCCCAAGGACGAGATCGCCAGAACCGTGCAGGAGATGCTCGACCTTGTGCACCTTGGCGATTTCGGCGGCCGCAAACCCAGCCAGATGTCCGGCGGCCAGCAGCAGCGCGTGGCATTGGCCCGTTCGCTCGCCAAGCGTCCCAAGGTGCTGCTGCTCGACGAATCCCTGTCCGCACTCGACTTCAAGCTGCGTCGTCAGATGCAGGTGGAGCTCAAGCGCATCCAGCGTGAGACCGGCATCACGTTCATCTTCGTCACCCACGATCAGGAGGAGGCCCTCTCGATGGGCGACCGCATCGCCGTCTTCTCCAAGGGGCGTCCCGAACAGGTGGGCACGCCGGAACAGATCTACAACGAGCCATCCAACCGGTTCGTAGCCGACTTCATCGGCGACATCAACTTCCTCGACGCGGTCAAGAGCGGTGACGGCGTGATCACCGTCGAAGGCGTGCCGTTCCACGTCAAGCAGGACATCTCCGATCTGGCCGACGGTGCCGAGATCTGCGCCGCCGTGCGCCCCGAACGCATCAATCTGGCCGCGCCGGACGACACCGCACTGCAGGGAACCGTGGAAACCGTCGTATTCATGGGCGCCGACGTGCGTTGTCACGTGCGACTGGGCGACGGCACGCTGCTGCTCGTTCGCGTCTCACCGCCGTTCGACACCAGCGTCCTCTATCAGGGGGCCACGGTGAGCGTGCACGTGGAGGCCGAACATATGAGGGTGGTGGAACGATAATGACCGGCAACGATTCCGATTCCAACACCAAGAGCGACAAGCCGCCGATCGACCAGAAGACGGCGTTGGACAACACCGCGACCGTGACCACCGCGACCGTGCATACGGAATCCGCCGCGACTGCGACCGCGCCCACGGAATCCGCATGGCACCGCTGGTTCGGTTCCCCGCACGCCGTGAAACCTGGTCTGCTCCACCGCGCCTACGCCATTCCGTCCATTCTCATCGGACTGCTGTTCACCCTCGGCCCGATGTGCGTGATCGTGGCGTTCTCGTTCATGAGCCGCCCCGACATGGGCGGTGGCGTGAAGTTCCAGTTCGCCACCGACGCCTACGAAAAACTGCTCTTCCGCCACGACTTCTTCGGTAACCGGTTCTTCGACACCCGATACCTCGAGGTCTTCGGCACATCCCTGTGGCAGGCGTTGCTCACCACCGCCGTATGCGTGGCGCTCGCGTTCCCCATCGCCCTGTGGATGTCAATGAAAAGCGCGAAAGTCCAGCAGATTCTCGTCCTGCTGGTCACCATCCCGTTCTGGACCAACCTGCTGGTGCGCACCTACGCGTGGATGCTCATCCTCAACGAAAACGGACCGATCAACTGGGCCGCCAACCTGCTGGGAATCGGCAAGCAGCAGCTGTTGTATACGTCGTTCGCCTCGGTGATCGGCCTGATCTACACGTTCCTGCCGTTCGCCATCCTGCCGATGTATTCCGCACTGTCCGGCTTTGATTTCCGTCTCGTCGAGGCGGCCTACGATCTGGGCGCCCACAAGCTCACCGTGATGCGTCGTGTGATCCTGCGCGCCGCCATGCCCGGCGTGATGAGCGGCGTGGCACTGTGCTTCATCCCTGCGTTCGGCTCCTACGTGCAGCCCGTGCTGCTCGGCGGCGGACGCGTGCTCATGGTGGGCAACCTCATCGCCTCGCAGTTCGCCGAGGCTCGTAACTGGCCGTTCGGCGCGGCGCTGTCCACAGTGATTCTGGCCATCACCCTGCTTGGTGCGTTCCTGGCGACCGTACTCGGCGGCAAGGCTTCTCGAAAGGCGGGTATGACGCTATGAGCATGTTGCATGATGATGTCGATCCCAAGGCCGTGAAGTATTCCGACAGTGACGAGTTCGGTGCGCTCGTCGCCCGAGCCCAGGCCGAGCGTGCGGCGGATGGCGCCGATTCCGGTGCGCAGATGCCGGATTGGCTGGAGGAGAAGAAACCCGACCGGCCGCTCAGCACCCGTCGCTCCGGCAACCGCGACAATTCACTGAAACGGTTCCCGGCCGTCGGATTCCTCAGCGTCTTCGTACTCGCGTTCCTGTACGTGCCGATGGCGATCGTCGTGTTCTTCTCGTTCAACGGCGGCCGACAGGCCCTGCTATGGGAAGGCTTCTCGTTCCGCTGGTAAGGCGAGGTGTTCACCAACGGTGCGATCATCAAAGCCACCGAAACATCGCTGATCGTCGCGCTGATCGCCACCGTGCTGTCCACACTGCTCGGCGTGCTCTACGTGCTGGCCATCGACCACATGTCCCGAGCCGGTTCGGAACTCGCCACCGCACTGATCAACGCGTCCATGCTGATCCCGGAAATCGTGCTCGGTGTCGCCACCATGGCGTTCATCCGACTGATCGGCATGGCCCCCGGATACGTGCCGCTGGTCCTGGCGCACACCACGTTCTGCATTCCGTTCGTGGTCATGCCGATCCGCGCGCGACTGCAGACGCTCGACAGGGCGTGCTTCGAGGCCGCCGAGGATCTGGGCGCACCCGGTTTCACCACGGTGACGCGCGTGACGCTGCCACTGCTTACGCCGGGCGTGATCTCCGGCGCGCTGATGGCGTTCGTCGTGTCCATGGATGACTTCATGATCTCGAACTTCCTCACCACCGCCGGCACCACCACGCTGCCGATCTACATCTTCTCGCTGATCCGCAAGGGCGTGAACCCGAGCATCAACGTGGTCGCCACGCTGCTGCTGTTGCTGGCGATCGTCATCACGGTCACGTCCACGGTGCTGACGAACCGCAAGAGCAAGTAGCAAGTAGGGGAGGGGAATCATGATCATGCCTATGAATACGTGTGCGATGAACGGAACGTTGTCGGATTCGGATACTTCGCGCAGACAATTTCGAATTTCGAAGATCGCGAGTTCCTGTGTAAAGGTTTTCGCAGCGGCATTATGCTCCGGTCTGGTGTTCGGATTGGCCGGTTGCTCCGGCGGCGTGAGTGACGTATCAGTCAGCGGCGGCACGGCCGAGGCGACTGGACCATATCATGAGGCGCACGGCGGCGAACTGCACATCTACACATGGGCCGGCTATATGCCCGACGATGTGATCAAGGCGTTCGAGCAGGACACGGGCATCACGCTCAGCGTCGACACCTTCGACAGCAACGAGGCTCTTGAGGCCAAGCTGCAGTCCACGGGCGGCGAAGGCTATGACATCGTCATGCCGAGCGACTATATGGTCGAGCAACTCAAGTACGAGGGGCTGCTCATGAAGTTCGACGTGAACTCGCTGCCCAATGCGAAGAACATCAAGCAGGAGTTCCGCAATCCCTACTACGACAAGACGATGCAGTACTCCATCCCGTACATCGTGAGCTACACGGGCATCGTGTACAACGCGAAGGCGATTCCGCAGTCCGATGCGCCGACGTCGTGGAATGATTTCTTCCATCCCAAGGCGTCGTGGGGCAAGACGCAGCTGCTCAACGATCAGATTGAGATCGTGAACGCCGCGTTGCGTGCGGTCGGCAGTGATCAGTGCGCCACCAAGCCGCAGGACTATCAGAACGCCAGCGATCTGCTGCAGTCGTATAAATCGAAGGTGGGCGTGCTGAGTTCGGAGGGTGTGGCCGATCGTCTGGCGTCTGGTGAGCAGAAGGTCGGTATGGCATGGAGCTACGACGCCTATCAGGCCATGTCGAGCAATCCCGACCTGCGATTCGTGTTCCCGTCCGACGGGGCGAACAAGTTCGTCGACAATGTGGCGATATCGCGCGGCGCGACGAACATCGATCAGGCCAAGACGTTCATCAACTGGATGCTCGACCCGCAGAACAAGACCGCGGTGGAGCAGAGCGCCGGCGCCGGCAGCGTGCTGGACGGCGGCGACGAACTGCTGCCCGAGGACATGCGCGACAAGAACGTGATCGTGCCGTCCGCCGACGAACTCAAGCACGCGATTCTGGAAAAACGCTGCTCGAACAAGCTCAACGACAACTACACCATGATGTTCGAGGACTTCCGTAGCTGACGTCGTTGATAGTGCCCGGCATTGTTCGGCATCTGCCGGTGTCGTTCCCAATGCCATCGTCGCCAAGCCTCCCCACACCGGGGAGGCTTTTTGTTGTCTCGGACGGCGTTGTCACGGTATCGGTATCGTCACGGTGCTGTTATGACGTTGTCGTCGTCATTACGGCGATATGGATATGTAAATCGTAGATAAATTAGTTAATAACTGCGAAATAAATAGGTGGTTTTCTATAGGCATTAGGGAAAACGCAGTAAAGGAGTTGGCCATGACAACGACGATCGATGAAACCCGAATCAAGGAACTCACCGAGAAGGAAGGTGAGAAGCTCAACGCCAAGCTCGGCAAGTCCCGTGACATGTACGAACGCGCACGCAAGCACCTGTGCAACGGCGTCGCGTCCTCCTACCAGCTGCGCGATCCGTGGCCGATCTACGTGGATCGCGGCCAGGGTGCCAAGATGTGGGACGTCGACGGCAACG
This sequence comes from Bifidobacterium tissieri, assembly GCF_002259645.1. Taxonomy (GTDB): domain Bacteria; phylum Actinomycetota; class Actinomycetes; order Actinomycetales; family Bifidobacteriaceae; genus Galliscardovia; species Galliscardovia tissieri. The sequence goes on along the minus strand of NZ_MWWV01000004.1, from coordinate 361,115 downwards.
AATACTACGATTTCAACAACGGATTCGGCGCCATGCTGCAGGGCCACGCCAACCCGATCATCGCCGAGGCCGTCAACGACCGCTTCTCCAAGGGATCGCACTTCGCCATGCCCGACTGGGATGACGTGGTGGTCGCCGAGGAGCTGACCGAACGCTTCGGACTGCCGAAGTGGCGTTTCAACAACTCCGGCTCGGAATCCACCATGGACGCCATCCGTATCGCCCGCGCCTACACGCACCGCGACCACATCATGAAGATCTTCGGTTCCTACCACGGCCATCACGACGCCGTGATGATCTCCATCTCCGAGGACTACAACAACATCGGCGACCGCTACCACCTGAAGTCCCTGCCCTACGGCGCGGGCATCCCGAAGGCCACCGTCGAACTGACCGTGCCGGTGCCGTTCAACGATCTTGATGCGCTAGAGCACCGCATCGAGGAGATGGAATCCGCCGGTGAGGCTCCCGCCTGCCTCATCATGGAAGCCTGCCTGATGAACATGTCGATCGTGCCGCCGGAGCCCGGATACCTCGAGGGTGTGCGCGAGGTGACGAAGAAGCATGGCATCGTCCTGATCTTCGACGAGGTCAAGACCGGCCTGACCGTGGGCCCTGGCGGCGCCACCAAGCTGTTCGGCGTGACCCCCGACATGGTCACCATCGCCAAGTCGCTCGCCGGCGGTCTGCCCTCCGGTGCCATCGGCGGCAACGATGAGGTCATGAGCGTGGTCGAGGACGGTTCCGTCTATCAGGTCGGCACCTTCTCCGGCAATCCGCTGTCGATGGCCGCCGCCCGTGCCAGCCTGGAAAAGGTGCTGACGCCCGCTGCCTACGAACATCTTGACAAGATGAACCAGCGCTTGATGGACGGCTGCAGTGCGATCATCAAGAAGTACGACTTCCCCGGCTACGCCCAGGGCTTCGGTGCCAAGGGCTGCGTCACCTTCTCCCCGCACAAGATCACCGACTACGTGAGCTTCCGCAAGGGCCAGAACGCGGCGCTGAACCAGCTCGCATGGCTGTATCAGGCCAACCGTGGAGTCTACATGGCCCCCGGTCGCGAGGAGGAATGGACCCTGTCCGTCGCCCACGACGAGAAGGCCTGCGACACCTACCTCGCCGCCTTCGAGGAAATGGCCCACGACCTCGCCGAGTGACGGTCGGGCCATACGGCCCATATCACACACTTGCCCGAAGCGACTGGATCTCCTCTCTCTCCGCCGCCTCGGGCCGGATTAATGAGAATTGCAGCGCCTCGACGGGGTTCGAATCCCTGCCGGGGCGTTTTTCATGCCGTTATCGTGCCGCTATCGTACCGTTATCGTGCCGTCGTTATGCCGGCTTGTCGTAATCCAGACTTGCGCGTATAATCCCATAGGTTCCGGTTCACGTCATGCCATTGGGGTACGGCGACCCGGTCCTGAAATAGATCCTAGGAGTAATCATGCAGCAGGGTATTCATCCCGAATACGTGCCCACTGAGGTCGTGTGCTCGTGCGGCAACACCTTCGTGACCCGTTCGACCATCACCTCCGGCCACATCACGGCCGACGTGTGTGCCAAGTGCCACCCGTTCTACACCGGCAAGCAGAAGATTCTGGACACCGGTGGTCGCGTGGCTCGCTTCGAGCGTCGTTACGGCAAGAAGGCCAAGTAGCAGACGTTGCAACGCCAGTCCCGTCCGGGCCCTTTCGGCCCATCCGCGGGACTGGCGTTTTTGTATGCTTGAACAAGGTTTGACCACGGCAGGTTGACCACGATTGGAACCGCAGACACGACCTGCACAGAGAACGGAAAGCGAACATGGCGGAAGAATTCCCGGCGGCGAAGACCGCGGTTGACGAATATCACAAGATCGAACAGGAAATGAGCCAGCCCGAAGTGGCGTCCGACCCCGAGAAAATGCGCAAACTCGGTCGTCGCCATGCCGAGCTGAGCGTGATCGTCTCCGCATACCAGCGGTACATGACGATCAACGACGACTATGAGGCCGCCAAGGAAATGGCCTCCGAAGACCCCGACTTCGCCGACGAGGCGAAGAAGCTGGAGAGTGAACTTCCCGAGGCACGCGAAAAGCTGCGTACCGCACTGATTCCGCGCGATCCGGACGACGCCCGTGACACGATCATGGAGATCAAGGCCGGTGCCGGCGGCGAGGAGGCCGCACTGTTCGCCGGCGATCTGCTGCGCATGTACACGCGTTATGCGGAACGCCGCGGATGGTCGTGCGAGATCCAGAGCCAGAACGGCACCGAGCTTGGCGGCGTGAAGGACGTGCAGATCGCCATTCGTGCCAAGGGAACCGTGGCCCCCGCCGACGGCGTATGGGCCTCGCTCAAGTACGAGGGCGGCGTGCATCGCGTGCAGCGCATCCCCGTCACCGAATCGCAGGGGCGCATCCAGACGTCCGCGGCCGGCGTGATCGTGTTCCCCGAAGCCGACGACGATGACGATGAGATCGAAATCGATCCGAAGGACCTCAAGATCGACATCTTCATGAGCTCCGGCCCCGGCGGACAGTCCGTGAACACCACGTACTCCGCCGTGCGCATGACGCATATCCCTACGGGCATCGTGGTGAGCATGCAGGACGAGAAGTCGCAGATCCAGAACCGTGCCGCCGCGTTGCGCGTGCTCAAGTCCCGACTGCTGGCCATGAAGCACGAGCAGGAGGCCGCCGAGGCCGCCGACATGCGTCACTCGCAGGTGCGTTCGCTGGACCGTTCCGAACGCATCCGCACATACAACTTCCCGGAGAACCGCATCGTCGATCATCGTACGAACTACAAGGCGTACAACCTCGACCAGGTGCTCGACGGCGACCTGCAGGCCGTGATCGACTCCGACATCCAGGCCGACGAGGCCGCACGCCTCGCCCAGGCCGACAAGCAGTAAAGCAACTTCCTTAGTGTGATCACGCTAACTGGCTGAACAGGCTGAAATCCTTGAAATTCCAAGGGTCCTGTTTTTTTAGTGTGATCACACTAAGAAGGTGGGATTCTGGAAGCATGACATTTTCGAGTGAGACGACCGATGCCGCGCGCTTAATGCACAGCGCGTCCGACGTTCTGCGTCGCGCCGGCGTGGATACGCCCGAGCATGATGCCAAACTGCTGATGGCGCACGCGGCCGGAATATCGTTGCGTGATCTCGACATGATCATGCTGATGGGCCGTGATCTGCCGCCGTCGTTCGACCGCGCCACATACCGTGCCATGATCGAACGGCGTGCCGCGCGCGAGCCGTTGCAGTACATCGTCGGCATCGCGCCCTTCCGATATCTTGAGGTCGAGGTCGGTCCCGGCGTGTTCATCCCGCGTCCGGAGACCGAGATCGTGGTGCAGGCCGGATTGGATTGGCTGGCGACGGTCGACGTGCAGCATCCTCGTGTGGTCGATCTGTGCGCCGGCAGCGGCATCATCGGCCTGTCGGTGGCGGTCGAGGTGCCAAACGGTGACGTGTGGGCCGTGGAACTCAGTGAAACCACATATACGTGGACGGAGCGCAATCGACAGCGAGTCATTCACGACCATCCCGATGTGGTGGACCGCTATCATCTCGTACTCGGCGACGCCACTGCGGACAAAACGTTGCGTGATCTCGACGGCAGCGTCGATCTGGTGATCACGAACCCGCCGTACATCCCCGAATCCGAGATCCCCGAACAGCCCGAAGTGCGCGACCATGATCCCGAACTCGCACTGTACGGAGGATCGGCGGACGGACTGCGCATCCCCGAACGCATCATCGACCGCTCGGCGACACTATTGCGCGACGGTGGCGCACTGGTGATGGAACATGACATCAGCCAGGGCGATGCGCTGTGTGAGTACGTGCTGACGCACGGATTCGGCGAGGCTCGAACCGGCAACGATCTCACCGGTCGACCGCGCTACCTGTTCGCCTTGAAAATGGCGAAATAGCGGCGGCGAAATAACACCAACGCGAACATGCAGAACCCTCGTCGGCCAACACCGAACGGGGGTTCATGCATGTATTGACGGCATTGACGAATGTGCAGTCACGCCACTGCCGCACGTATTCCTGCTGCCGTGCATACTTCACTGCGGCGCGTATTCCTGCTACTGCGCGTATTCCTGCAGTTCCGCGGCATCCGCGTCGGAGATCGTCTTGATCACACGCGCTGGATTGCCTACCGCCACCGAATTCGCCGGAATGTCCTTCGTCACCACGGCACCTGCGCCGATCACGCAACCGTCGCCGATGGTCACACCGCCCAGCACGGTCACATTGCCGCCGAACCAGCAGTTCGAACCAATGACGATCGGTCGACCGTACTCATAGTCATATGCCGTGCCATCCTCGCGCGTACGCACATTACGATCCTGCCAGCGCAGCGGATGCATCGGCGGCAGCAGCGACACATTCGGCCCGAACAGCACATCGTTGCCGATCGTCACCGGCGCGCAATCCAGCACGGTGAAGTTGAAATTCGCAAACACGCGATCACCGATCGTGGTGTGGCAACCGTAGTCGAAGAACACCGGTCCCATCACATCGAGGTTTTCACCGTGACCGGGCAGCAGTTCGTCAAGAACGGCCGCGCGAGTCTTGGTGTCGTCGCGAGACAGGCCGTTGAACCTGGTGCATAGATCGCCGGCCTTGCGGCGCAACGCGTCCAGTTCGGGATCGGAGGCGTCGTACAGCTTGCCGTTCAGCATCTCCTCGCGCTCGCTGGCACGCGGGGTGCGCAACTCCACCGGAGGGTACTTCGATGCGGTCTGTGCGGAGGGCTCTGGCTGCGCGGGTGCGCTCGGCGTGTTCTGCACGTTCGTGTTCGTCTGCGTGGCTTCGTCGCTCATCGTTCACTTCCTTGTCGTGGCGTTTGTATCATGTTGCCATCCAACTGCCTGTCGGACATGGCGACATGGCAAATGTGTACGTTCGTACGCATTATCTTGAACGATCTAAATCATAGCATCTGCGATCCGCCTGTGTGTTGTCCCGACTGACAATACGGGATCAGCGCCGTTATCGACCACTCATTGTCGTCCTCGAGAATGTCCAACGTTCCGCCGACCTGAGCCAATTGGCGCTCATAGCGTTGCAGTCCAGTTCCTCCCTGATCGCATGCCGACGGACCGAACCCCTTGTGACGACGAATGTTCGAGGACGAGATAACGACGCCATTCGGCATGGGCTGTATGGCGACGATGTGATATTCCTTCGGATCTGCGTGCTTGAGGATATTGCCATAGATCTCATGGATGAACGAGATGATCATATCGCGTGAGTCGTTGCTCGGAGTCGTATGCCCCTCGCCGGATACAATGCCGGTACCACGGAATCCCAGCTCCTGAAGCTGCCGCTCGCAGTCGTCGATCATGATGCGGATCTGATGCAGCCAGTCGGAGGAATCGACATTCGTCGCAGTATTGGTAGCGGTATCAGAGAAATCCATGACTGTTCCATCACTGTCCCGGACCACGTCGATCGCCCTACGGACCTGCTGCAAGGCATCCTCGCAGGCATCCCGGACCGCGAGCAGCGTCTCCCGATCCTGAGCATGATCGGCATCGCCGTTCGACGTTCGCAGATCGATCATCGTGAGTGCATACGCCAGATCGTTCGCGGCGGAGTCGTGGAGATGCATCTGCAACTGCTCCGACAGTCGCCTCTGTTGCTGCTGATTTTTCAGTAATTCGTATGCTCTGGTTTTCCGCACCCATAATCCGACGCCCATAAAGGAGAAATACCAACATGCATATTGGGTCGTCGAAGCGATAATCCATGGGATATATCCGCCTTCGGAAAGAATGACGGTCATCGATGCCGTCACCGGTATCAGTGCGCCGATGAATCCCCGCCACGCGGAATGATAGGTGAGCCATGCGATGGAAAACAATGCACTCAAAAACATGGCGCTGGGCATGGTGAGTGCTGAAATATCGCCCAATGCATACAGGATCAGCAAAAACCACGGCGTGATCCGCGGCAATCGCGGAAGCAATGCCACGGTCAAGGCCGACGTAAGACAGAGCGCGACGGCTGGTTTGGCAGATACGATGCCGTAAATCATGAATCCGATCGTTTCCACAACCGTCATTACGGCAAGGGCGATGCAGATGATGACATGCCAATTGCGCCAATGCCGTGATATCAGACGGTGCAGGGCCTGTCTGAATGAAGATCGTCGTGCGTGTGCACGTGTATGTGAATTATCGGGAACGTAGGCCATGTCTACCACAATCCTTTTCTGGCTCCCAAGGCAATCGCATGGGCGAGATTGCGGGCGTGCAGTTTGCTGACGGCTCTATTTTGATAGGAATACACGGTTGATTCGCTGATGTTCATGGTCGTTGCGATATCGCGCGTGGAATAGCCTTCGGCATACAGTCCAAGCGTTTTCTGTTCGCGTTCCGATAGCGCTTTGTCGTAGTCATGGTGTTCCTCCGAGGAGGTCGCATGGCTGATCGATCGTTCGGGGGAGTGTGGAATCATGTCTGAGGGAAGGCCATTTGCTATATCGTGGATGACTTTGGGGAGATCCGTATTGAGGTGATCCTTGGTGATCAGCGTGTATGCGCCGGCTCTGGATGATGCTTCCTGATATCGGTGCGCGGAGTATGCGGTAATTGCGATTACCGTGATATTGCGGGAGACCGTTTTTACGGTCTCGCATACGGTGGTTCCCGGCATGTCGTCGAGCGACATATCCACGATGAGTACGTCGGGCGTTCGCCCCTTCTGGGAAAGACATCGCTGAATCGCGGTCGCTCCCGTGCCGCAGGTCCACAGCAGTCTGCAATTGTGGATTGCTGCGACGATCGCAGTCAATATGCGTAGCGCACAGGGATCGTTGTCCACAATGCCTACGCTGATCGGTGTCTGACTCTGCTGCATGTTTCCTGACATACCTTCTGACTTGCTGAGCCAATAGCGCTCGCTGATTTCATGAGTCCTCATTATTCCCGATTTGCCCTACCGCATCACCCCTTGCCGTGTCTCCCACGGCAAGCCTTGCCATCTTCTTCACTCATCTGTTGTCATTGCAGAAAAGCTGGGATTGTTTGTACGGCTGGAGAAGAGGATATGAGTGGTGTCTGGGTGTGGGCGAAGAGCCGTCATGTGGAGTGGATCGCGTTAATGATGGCGATGACATATGTGGCTTGTTTCTATGGATGGCATATTGGCGTGCCCATACAAATTTCAGTGAGCGGTGTGCAACTTTGGTTGAGGGCCGTGAACGTGCTGCCGATCGTTCTGGGGGTCGTATCCGCAGCAATGCTGGCGTCGCCCATGCCGTGGATAGATGGTATTGCTTTGGAAAATGTAAGATTTGTGGGATTGGCAGCATACGTCGTACTTGGAGCTTTGATAATCGGCTCTGTATTGCTCCCGGTTAGATTACTGTCGATTTTGCCTAGAAAATATGTTCCAGGTATTGATTCCATGGATGCTACAGGTTCGGCGTCTTTCTCTGAAGTAATTTCCGATTATCGATTTTCCGTTTATGTAATACCTGCGATGTTTTTCCTATCCTGTGCGATTGCTGCTATTTCGTTATTGGGAAAGATTCTTGGATCGTTGATAGTTGTAATGCTATATGTCTTTAATGTAGTGCTATCCCTCATTCCGTCAATAGCACCATGTTCGCCTCTGTCGTTGACTGGCGTCAGTGAGGATGGTCTGGTAATGCTTTGGATGTTGATTGTTGCTGTTTTGTATGTACTTGCGTTGATTTGCTACTGGAAATGGAGTAGCAGAAACTTGATTGGCGATTTCTTTGCAATGAAATCATAAATTAGGAGTCTGGATAATGAAGCAAAACACAGTAATGATCAGTGGTCATGATCTTTCGATTTCATATGGCCGTCGTCGTGTAATCGATCATGCTGATTTCAATATTTCGCTAGGGGTTACCGGTCTCGTCGGGGCGAATGGTTCCGGAAAGACCACGTTGTTGAACGTACTGGCGACGATGGGGAGTCCTCAAACTGGGACGATTTGTGTTAACGGATTGAACATAGCTGATAAGCAGGGAAGGACAAAAATCCGATCCATGATGGGATACCTGCCTCAGACTTTCGATGTTATACGTGGCGCTACGGTTTTGGACAATGTGGCCTATGCGGCATGGGCGCATGGCGTCGCTGAGGATGACATGCCAACTATGGTGCATCATGCCTTGAAAAATGTCGATTTGCTGGATGTGACCAATGTGAGAGCAAAAACGCTGTCCGGAGGTCAGCGTCAGCGCTTGGGGTTCGCTTGCGCCACGGCTCATAGACCTAAAGTGTTGTTGCTTGATGAACCTACTGTGGCCTTGGACGAATCCCATCGAAGGCAAATGAACCATGTGATCTCTGTGATGGGTAGAGAATCGGCAATTGTGATGAGTTCTCATTTGGTCGAGGAGTTAGGATCATTTGCTGATAACATCATGATGCTGATGAATGGTCGTCTATATTCCGGTGAATCTGGAGTTATTGACAATGTGCAACAATGCGAATCAGATAGTGTAAATAGCGAAGACAAGGTCTTATTGTGAATAGACTGTTTATGAAATATCATTGGGTTAATCAACGTGAGTGGTGTCTTTATGGACTTGCAATTGTTATTATTTCCTTCGCTTATGTCATGTCTGGTTGGCGTTATCTAAGTGGTGGATTTGCGCGATGGTCATTTCTTGTCACCGTTAGTCGAGAAGGTATGTTGTTTGGCATATTGATACTTGGAATGATCGGAGGATATCTGGGTATAGCTCACAGCGGTCGTAATGTCGTTGTAGGGAGAATGGCATATCAAGGATACTCTCGTGTTTTTCTTCCGCGAATGATGGTACTGGTGTTCGTCGCAGTTTCCGGATTTATCATCGGACTGCTACCTCTGACGATCCATGTCGCGAATCGTGCTTCGTGGGGAAGCGTAGATGTGTTGTCGTTGTCATCCAGCTGCCTGGTGCTGTGCTGTGTCGCAGTTTGCTCGATATCACTGGGGGCGTTGCTTTCCACTCGGTGGGCTGTCGTATTGGTGCCGACCATCATGGGGTTCATTGTGCTGCTACCCGTGCTTGTCAATCAGACCGTATTGGTGAATACGGGTCTGTCGTCATTGCAGGCTGCGCCGGTGTGGATGGATGATTTCCCTACATTGGGCTGGGCTGTCACTGCACAGACTAATCTGATGCGCATTGCGTTGTATCTATTGCTTTCCTGCGCTGTAGTCAGACTATCCTGGCGGAACCTCAACGGCGAACGAATATTGACTGATGCAACCGCTTGGCTATGCGCAATACTGTCGTTAGCTATTGTTGTGGGTTCTCTCGTCAATCCCGCGCCTCTGGTGAGGCGCGACGCTGCCAGATTGGTATGCAAAGCCGTGACACAGAATGCTGAACTTTGTATGCATCCTGCTGATGCGATTATGGAGGATATGCTGTCTCAGGCCATGAAACGAACGCTGACAGTCGTTCCCGAATCGGTACGATTACAGGTGGTCGAAGGAGACTCTGGGTCGCGGATTGATGGCTCTGATTCCCGATCCGATATTCGTGCAACGTACATAATGTTCACTGGTGAAGAGAACGTGGATGAGTCGCAGAACGTCATTATTTCGTCATTGGCATATAGATTGAGCGGGCAGGAGGAATGCCCGGTCAATGAGCAATCCTCAGACGAGGATATGGCACGTGATGAGATTGTCATGGCTTTGGAATCGTCCATTGCATTCCGTAGCGGTGGTTCCCGGATCCCCGTCGGTGTGGGGGAGGAGAGCGGCAAGCCGGTGTACTCCGAATTCCAGGGACGGTTTGACCGGCTTTCCGACGCGGAATTCGTGCAATGGTATGCGGATAAATCCACAATGATCAACACCTGCACGCTGTCCGAAAAGGACCTGCCCTGATTTGTCCCTGATCGCTTTCGTCGGTATGCGGTGATGCAATGGTGAGGCTTGAACGGTATCGCTGAAATCATCTGAAATTGATCATCCGGTAGTTATCCGGTAGTGGAGGAGCCTCATATGGTGCGAATCATGCCGATCTGCGAGGAGTCGTTGGCGCTGGCGACCGAACTCGTGCAGGCGGGGAAACTGATCGTGGTGCCCACGGATACGGTGTACGGCGTGGCCTGCGACCCGCGTAATCCGGACGCCGTGGATCGCATCTTCAAGGCCAAGCGTCGTCCGCGTGCCAAGTCGTTGCAGGTGCTGCTCGCATCCGTGAACGACATCGATGCGCTCGGTCTTGATCTGCCCGTGCCGCTCGACCGTCTGTCCAACGAGTTCCTGCCCGGCGCGTTCTCGCCGATCTGCGTGGCACGCGATGATTGCGCACTGGCCACCGTACGAGTGGACCCGCAGTCGCATCCGTCGCGCACACAGGGCATTCGCGTGCCGGATTCGGCGGACACCCTGCACATTCTCAGGGCCACGGGTCCGCTCGCCGCGTCCAGCGCCAACCTTTCCGGTCATGATTCCGCACAGACCGCGCAACAGGCAGCCGCCGATCTCGGCGATGCGATCGCTCTGTATCTTGACGGCGGCCCCACTCCGGGACCACTCTCGAGTACAGTGGTGGCGTCGGACCCGCACGGGCGTGACGGCATCACCATCTTCCGCGATGGCGTGATACCGCAGTCCCGCATTCGAGAGGCTCTGCACGGATCGCTGCGGTTGCACAGCGAATCGCAGCGGCTGCACAATGCCGCCTCGCCGCTCGCGGATTCCGACGCGAACGACGACGGAGGTATTACGGCGTGAGGATCTACTTTTTCATCGCGGCCATCGCCGGTGGCGCAACGTTTCTGTTGACGCCGCTTGTCAGACATCTCGCCATAGAATTCGGCGCGGTGGGCGAGGTGCGCGCCCGAGACGTGCACAAGGTGCCCACCCCGCGCATGGGGGGCGTGGCCATGATGCTCGGCTTTCTGGTATCCATGTGCTTCGCCAGCCAGCTGTCACTGACCGAGGGACTGTTTCACGACAATCTGCAGCCGGTGGTCATCGCCGTGGGTGCGGTGCTGATCTGCCTGCTCGGCGTATGCGACGACCGGTGGGATCTCGACTGGATGCTCAAGCTTTCCGGGCAGCTCATCATATCCGTGTTCGTGGCGTGGGGCGGCCTGAAGGTCGTCTCGCTGCCATTCGGTTCGCTTGTGGCCACATCGCCGAGCATATCCATGGCCGTCACGGCCATACTGATCGTCGCCTCGATCAATGCGGTGAACTTCGTGGACGGTCTTGACGGACTCGCCTCCGGCATCGTGGCGATCGGCGGCATCGCGTTCGCCATATATTCGTATATCATCGCGCGCAATTCGCCCAGCTACGCATCCATGGCCACCATGATCGACGTGGCGCTTGTGGGCATCTGCGTGGGGTTCATCCTGCACAACTGGCATCCGGCCAAGCTGTTCATGGGTGATTCCGGTTCCATGCTGCTGGGATATCTCGTCACCTGTGCATCGATCGTGATGACCGGTCGACTCGACCCCACCACCATTCACGCCAGCATCTACCTGCCGGTGTTCATGCCGATCCTGCTGCCGATTCTGGTGCTGTTCCTGCCGGTGCTCGACATGATCCTGGCGATCGTGCGCCGCGTGAGCAAGGGACAGTCGCCGATGCACCCCGATCGCATGCATCTGCATCATCGCATGCTGCGTATCGGTCATACCGTGCAGGGAGCCGTGCTGATCCTGTGGGGATGGGCCGCGCTGATTTCATTCGGTTCGATTATGATTCTGTTCTTCAAGGCGCAGTACGTTGCCATAGGATTCGCGATCGCGACCATTCTGCTGACCGTGGCCACGCTGTATCCGTACGCTCGCCGGCGTATTCCGGAGATCCGCGAGGAGAACGCGGCGCTGGCCGCCGCCCGCGCGACGAACGGGCGACCGAAACACAGTACGGATACCGTGATCGAGGACGAGCAGACGCCTAAGGAAGGGAAGGCTTAGACATGACGGAGGAGAAGAATACGGAGACGAATGCCGGGGCCGCTGCGGCGCCGAACTCCGAATCAGGTCAGGAATCAGGTCAGGAAGGACGTCGTCTTTTCGCCAAGCCGCGTCGTGCCGGCGAGGAGACCGTGTGGGACCTGATGTATCGTGCGATCTACCAGAGCGTGATGTTCCTGCTGGTGTTCGCCGTGCTCAGCGCCATCGCCGGATACATGTTCTCCGGTATCCTGGGCGTATGGTCGGCGCTGGTGGCCATCGTGGCCGTGGTGTTGCTGTGTCTGACCAATCCGGTGCTGGTGGCGGTGCTGAGCCGTATGCATCTGCGTCCGGCCGCGTATCTGACGTGGTTCCTGCTGGGTTGGATCTTCAAGATCGCCATCGTGGTCGTAATCCTCATGGGCGTACAGCATGCGTCGTGGCTCAATCCGAAGCTGTGCGCGATCTTCATGCTGATCGGTGCGGCCGTGATCCTGGGTGCGGAGATCCATACGGCGGCCACGTCACGTGTTCCATACGTTGATCCGCCGGCCAAGCGTGATCGGGATGATGACGTCAACACCGAGTACTACGACGACTGATCAAGTGACTGATGACGTGATCAATATGACTGTCGTCATCTGATCGATCGGTTTTGCCATGCTGCGAGACGCTGTTCGATGCCCGGATTCCGGACGTCGGACAGCGTTTTTTCTTGAGTCATGATAAAGCTACAACACACGAATTTGCCGAGGTCTACGTGGCACTATAAAGTAACTTTATGGCTTCTAACACTTCTGTAGAACAAGAGTCCCTTTACAATCCCGTAGCAGCACCGTTCCAGCAGATTGGTCTGGCCTATGACGATGTTCTGCTTCTGCCGAATGAAACTGATGTCATCCCCTCTCAGGTCGATACCACCACTCGCCTGACCCGTGACATCACCATGAAGTCCCCGGTGCTGTCCTCCGCCATGGATACGGTCACCGAGGCCCAGATGGCCATCGCGATGGCCCGTAACGGTGGCATCGGCGTGATCCACCGCAACCTCAGCATCGAGGATCAGGCGAATCAGGTCGATATCGTCAAGCGCAGCGAGTCCGGTATGATCTCCGACCCGCTGACCGTGCACCCCGACGCCACGCTCGCCGATCTCGACAAGCTGTGCGCCGCCTATCATGTGTCCGGCCTGCCGGTTGTCGACAACGACGATCATCTGGTCGGCATCATCACCAACCGTGACATGCGTTTCATCGCCTCCGAGGACTACGACCGTCTTCGTGTCTCCGACGTGATGACCAAGGAGAACCTGGTCACCGGTCCGGCCGACATCTCCAAGGAGGACGCCCACCGTCTTCTCGCCCAGCACAAGGTCGAAAAGCTGCCTCTCATCGATGAGAACGGCAAGCTCGCCGGCCTGATCACCGTGAAGGACTTCGTGAAGACCGAACAGTACCCGGATGCCACCAAGGACGAGCAGGGTCGTCTGCGCGTAGCCGCCGGCATCGGCTTCCTCGGCGACGCCTGGCAGCGTGCCACCGCCCTCATGGAGGCCGGTGTGGACGTGCTCGTGGTCGACACCGCCAACGGTGAGGCCCGTCTGGCCCTCGACATGATCCGTCGCATCAAGGCCGACAGTGCCTTCAACAACGTGCAGGTCATCGGCGGCAACGTGGCCACCTACAACGGTGCCAAGGCTATGATCGAGGCCGGTGTCGACGCCGTCAAGGTGGGTGTGGGCCCCGGCTCCATCTGCACCACCCGCGTGGTGGCCGGCGTTGGTGTGCCGCAGCTCACCGCCGTGTACGAGGCCGCCCGCGCCTGCAAGGCCGCCAACGTGCCGTGCATCGCCGACGGTGGCATCCACTACTCCGGCGACATCGGCAAGGCCCTGGTGGCCGGTGCCGACTCCGTGATGCTCGGCGGTCTGCTCGCCGGCTGCGAGGAGGCTCCGGGTGAGAAGGTGCTGCTGCACGGCAAGCAGTACAAGCTGTACCGCGGTATGGGCTCGCTGGGCGCCATGGCTCCGCGTGGCAAGAAGTCCTACTCCAAGGACCGCTACTTCCAGGCCGACGTCACCAGCAGCGACAAGGTCGTTCCGGAAGGCGTCGAAGGTCAGGTGCCCTACCGCGGACCGCTCAACTACGTGCTGTACGAGCTGGTCGGTGGTCTGCATCAGACGATGTTCTACGTGGGTGCCCACAACATCGCCGAGCTCAAGGAGAAGGGCAAGTTCATCCGCATCACCGACGCCGCGCTGCGTGAGTCCCACCCGCACGACATCGTGATGACCAAGGAGGCCCCGAACTACACCGGCTTCCACAGCTGATTTCGTTGATTTCAGCTCACTGATTCCCCTGATCATGCACTGACCGGGGAATCGCAAACGAAACGATCGCCGCTGGTCCCAGTCCATTATTGGCTGGAACCAACGGCGATCGTCGTATATATCCATATATGGCGATGTTTCCGCGGCGTCACGCGGACTGCGTTGTGCGGCTTATGCGAGGCGCTGTCTGTGCCTCATGGAGTCGTCGTTCCCTCACTCATCCTTCGCCATACGATTGGGCGTAGAGTAAGTGCATGAACGCGTGTATTGTCATAATCGCACACAGCCACGTCCGTTTCTTACATAATGTACGTTATGCGTGATGTGGTTACAGGTCGGTCTGGCGGACGTGGTTGACGAACCACTCAACGTGACTGCATTCTTCGCAAACAAGGATGTCGGCGGATCGGTTGAGGAAATCAAGGTCAAGCAAGGTCATGCCTGCGGTGTTGAGCAACGCCTCGCCTTTGACGAACGATCGTCCGCCGCACTGCGTACAGGTGACCGCATGGCCGTTGGCTTCGTATGGATGGGCGACATTGTTCTTTGGCGTTCCCAGAAAATCTGACAATCCCATGGTTGGCTCCTTCGCTTGAATGATTCCTCCAGTATAGGGGGTGCCTCAAGATTACGGAGAGGGGACATCGTTACGTGGGCCGTATGCTGTTACGTGGGCCGGGCGGCTCTCGTAACGGTGTTGTACAAACGTTGAAATTTCAACGTTTTCGAGGACTGGTTATGTGGGGCTGACGGCCCACGTAACGTACCGCGGCCCACGTCACGCGAACCAGAATCCCTGGAAATCGTATTTGAAGACGCGGTAGATGAATACGGAGTTGATCTTCATCGTGTAGTTGCGCAGCAGCGTGCCGTCGGTGGTGTAGACGCCCCAGACGCCCTTGATACCCGACTCGGTGATGATCGTGCCGTCCTTATACTCTTCGGCGCTGCTGATGTAACCGGAGAACGGCACCTCGAACCTGCTGACCAGCGAATAGGTGCCGGCCTTCTCGTCCACCAGATACTTCTGGAAGTACGAATGCACGTCGGTGGCGTTGCTGTTGAGCGTGGTGACCATGCCGGGGATCTGCGACCAGTCGTAGTCGTTCGTGGCGCTCACGCCGCCGTTGTTGTTGAACATGTAGATGTAGTACTGGCCGTCGGGCAGGGAATCGTCCTTGACGTACGTGACGGTGTGCTGTCCGCCGGAGCTGGGGAAGTCGCCGATCTTCGTGAGATTGTAGTTCGCATACGCGGTCTCATCCCAGAACGTCTTCTCGCCGATGATGTACTTGAGTGTGGGAGTGCCGTCAATGTCGTCGATCTTGATGATCGACGATGTTTCACGCGAACTGACGATGATGCTGTTGTCGTCGGGCACGTACTGAATGGTGTTGAGATGAATCCAGTCCCATGCGTCCGAACCGCTGTCGGTGGAGGTGGCCTTGGCGTTGTCGTCATGCTTGGTGGTGGACTTGTAGTCGCCGAGCAGATCGCCCATGTCGACCAGCAGCGTGGTCTTGCCGGTGGCAAGGTTCACGCGCACGATGCGATCCTGCACGGTGTTGCTGGTCATGTCGGTGGCGAGCACGAGCAGATTGCCGCTGTTGTCGAACACGTAGTCGTGATGCAGAATGTACTGATCGCCGAGATTGTAGAACTTCTCGATGCGGCCGAGACGATTCATGGCCACGATGTCGTGCGTGGACGTACTGTAGTACATGAGTCCGTCACGGAACACGAATCGTTGCGCGCGATAGTAGAGGATCGGGATCTCACCGCGCAGCACGCCGTAGTCGTCGTAGAGATAGACCAGATCCTGCTCGGCGCTGTCGTTGCCGAGCACGGCGTACAGGCCGTTGCCCATCGTGCCGGCGTATTCGGTTTTGGCACCGGTCTGGGTGACGGAATGATTAAGCTGTACCTGTTCGCCGCCGATGGTCGCCGCGGCCTTCTTGTGAATGGTGCGGGTGACGGTCTCGCCGTTCTGTGAGGTGAGGGTGACGGTGATGTCATTGTCCTTGCCGGGAATGAGTCCGATGACCTGGAATTCATGTTCGGTGGAGTAGTCGTTGCCGCCTACGGGTGTGGCGGAGAAGTCCGGATAGCTGGTGTCGGGCGTGCTTACCGTGTAGGAGACCTGGGTGACGTCGTTGGTGGTGAAATACACGTACAGCGACGTGGTGTTGGTGCCGTACGGATTCTCCTCGACCAGCATGTTGTCGACGGTCCAGCCTCCGCGTGCCTTCTTGGCGTCCAGTGTGCTCTGCACCTGGTTCTGATAGTCCTCGGTGTAGATCTTGGCGATCTTCGCCGATACGTCGGATCCTGCCGATGCGGTGTGCGGGGAGAGGAATGTCACTGCGCCCATGGTTGCGATCAGGATCGCAACGACGATTGCGCTGCATATGGTCTGAACCGTGGTTTTCATGGCAGGGCCTTTCAGGGGGAAGTCTGTTGAAAAGGTGATTCGGACTGGATCGCTGCCGAACCACTGACAATGTATGATCGGGCGCTTCGTTGCGTCTGGATCGTTCCTGAAAGGACAGTGAAAAAACAGGCCAAATATTCTAATAACGATGAACGGCAGATTGCAATCATCTTTACGGATGATTCTGCGCTGCGGGATGAGTCGTGTGCGCGGTTTGGGAATGACGATGGTGGGTGATGCCGTCAGACTGCCGGATCACTAGACCTTGTGCCGGCATATGAAAAATCCCCCACGGTCTTGTGAACCATGGGGGATTGGGGAAGGAGGATGGAGAGTAGTTCGGTTTTTGCCAAGGGGTGTGGCCTCGATGATGTCTCGAAACCACACCTTGGGGGTTACTTGACGCGCTTGATGCCGAGGACCGAGATGGCGGCGATGGCGGCCATCACGATGGCGGTCGGGAACACGAAGTTGTAGGAGCTGGTGGCGGCGACGATGCTGGAGGTGATCGCCACACCGATGGCCTGACCGGCGCAGGTGGCGATGTTCATGAAGCCGAGGTCCTTACCGGCGGTCTCCTTGTTCGGCAGCACGTCGACGTTCAGAGCCTGATCGACGGACAGGTACATGCCGTAACCGAAGGAGGCGATGCCGCCGAAGAGGAACATGCCCATCTGGGTCGGGAAGATCCACGGCATGGCCAGACCGATGGCGAACACGGCGCAGGCGACGGCGATCGGGGCCTTGCGGCGGTGGAGGGCGTCGGCGATCGGGCCGGAGATCAGGGATGCGATCATGGAGGCGACCATGGTGAGCACGGAGATCACGGACATCGACACGGCGGCCTGCTGGGTGGATTCGCCGATGTGGTCGGTCAGGATGTACAGCTGGTAGCTGAAGATCATCTGGTAGGCGACGATGAGGCAGGTACGGCAGATGAAGGCGCGGTAGAAGTCGCCGCAATCCTTCAGCGGCGGGGTGAGGGACTCGATGATGACCTTCCAGGTGGACTTGCTGGTGTCCTTCACCATGTCCTTGGAGGAGGGCTCACGCGGGGCGATAAGTACGGCGAGCACACCGGCGGCCAGTGCGCACAGACCCGTGCAGATGAAGCCGACTTCGACGTTCTCGATGAAGCGGGAGCCGATGAGGGTACCAATACCCTGACCGATCACACCGCCACCGCCGATGGCTGCGGACACGGTTGCGCGGGATTCCTCCTCAACGCGGTCGGAGATCAGTGCGTAGATAGGAGCCTGCACCATGTTCAGGCCGATAAGGGCGATGACGTAGAAGACGCCGATCAGCACGGCGGTGGACGGGCGGCTCAGCGACCAGAAGCAGATGCCGTAGATGAACGCGCCGGTGAAGATCCACGGGGTGCGCTTGCCCCAACGGGATGCGGTGCGGTCGGAGAGGGCGCCGATGAACAGCGCGATGAAGATGGAGGCGATGGAGCCTGCCGAGTTGATGGCGCCGAGTGCTGCGGTCGACTCGGTGGCGCCCATGCCGAGGTCAGCGCGCAGGCGCTGCGGCACGAGCACGGACATGGTGCCGAAGAACGCCACACCGGAAAGGATGGCGAAGGCCATGAAGCCGGCGGTGTACCGCCACTTATTGGTCTTGTTGGGACTCGTGGGAGTCGCTGTTGCTACGGTCATTTTCTTTTCTCCTCTTTGAGATCGGTTATGTGGAGAGGTAAGAGTTGATGGGGATTGTGCCGGGCGGGGATGGGGAAACGCCCGGCACAATCGTTAGGGAAGGGAAGGGTAAGTCTGGTGTGGGTGAGTCGGCCGGCTGACCGGCTCACCCGTGGCCCGGATCGCGGATCAGAGCTGGACCCAGGCGGAAGTGTCCTGCGGGAGCTTGCCATCCTCGGTCAGCGGGCCGGAGGTGAGCAGCAGCTCACCGGCGGGCAGATCGACCGGGTCCGCACCGAAGTTGGTGATGGAGGCCCAGCCGTTGGCGCGCTTGTAGGCGATCGTGCCTCCGGTGAAGCCGTTGGCGCCGTCGGGCTTGCCGCTGGAGCGGTCCTCGGGCAGCCATTCGATGGACAGGTCGGTGGTCTGCAGCTGGTGACGCAGTGCGATGACCTTGCGGTACAGGTTCAGCATGGAGTCCGGATCGGTGTCCTCCACGTCGGCGGCGAAGTCCTTGTACCAAGCCGGCTGCGGCAGGTGCGGCTCTTCGGTGGCGTCGGCGGGGGAGAAGCCGAAGGATCCGTCGGTGCCGAACTCATCGTCCGGGTTGGCGAGCTTCGGGGCGTCGGCGGCGACCCACGGCAGCGGCACGCGGCAGCCGTCACGGCCCTTGGTGCTGGCGGCCTGGGAGGTGCGGTGGCCGGACGGGTCCTCCACGCGATCCCACGGGATGTCGGCGACCTCGAACAGGCCGAGCTCCTCGCCTTGGTACACGTAGACGGATCCGGGCAGGGCCATCTCCATGAGGATGGCGGCGCGGGCGCGCTTGGTGCCGAGTTCCTTGTTGAGCGGGTAGGTGGTGCCGTCGCGCAGCACCCAGTCCTTGGCCAGCTGGTGGTATTCACTGGTGGGGACCTGCGGCAGGCCGTAGCGGGTGGCGTGGCGGACCACATCGTGGTTGCTCATCACCCACGTGGCGGAGGAGCCGGAGCGCTCGGCGCTGGCGATGCCCTCATCGATGGCCTGGTGCATGGCGTCGCGGATCCAGTCCTTCTTGGCGAACTCGAAGTTGAAGATCTGGCCCAGATCGTCGGGGCTGGCGTACAGGTACTGGCGGTTGGGCTGCACCCAGGCCTCGGCCACGGCGAATGCCGGCGGGTTGTACTCGTTGAAGACCTTGCGCCACTCGTGGTAGATCTCATGGACCTCGTCACGGTCGATCACCGGGTGGGAGCCGTCGTCGGGCTGGTCGGAGGTGCACCACACCACGTAGTTGTCGAGGTCGTCACGGTCGAGGTCCTTGGCCAGGCCGTGGGCCACGTCCACGCGGAATCCGTCTGCGCCGTGGTCGAGCCAGAAGCGCAGGGTCTTGATGAAGTCCTCGCGCACTTCGGGGTTCTTCCAGTTGAAGTCGGGCTGTTCCTTGGTGAACATGTGGAGGTACCACTGGCCGTCGGGGACGCGGGTCCATGCCGGCCCGCCGAAGTGGTTGTCCCAGTTGGTCGGGGGCTGGTCGCCATTGGGGCCCTTGCCGTCGCGGAAGATGTAGCGGTCGCGCTCCGGGGAGCCGGGGGCGGCCTTGAGTGCGGCCTGGAACCATTCGTGCAGGTTGGAGCTGTGGTTGGGGACGATGTCGACGACCACCTTGATGTTGTGGGCGTGGGCGGCCTTGGCGAGTTCGTCGAAGTCGTCCATGGTGCCGAGCTTGGGGTCGACGTTGCGGTAGTCGTCCACGTCGTAGCCGCCGTCGGCGAGCTGGGAGGGGTAGAAGGGGCTGAGCCAGATGGCGTCGACGCCGAGCTTGGCGAGGTAGTCGATCTTCTCGGTCACGCCGGCGATCTGTCCGAGTCCGGAGCCCTTGGAGTCCTTGAACGAGCGGGGGTAGACCTGATAGACGACGGCCTGCTTCCACCACAGTGCCGGATCATTGAGCGCGTTCTCTGCCATGAAATACTCCTTTGTTTCCCATTGTCGAGTCGGTTTGCACCGGCTTGTTCCATTGACGCTCTCCGAGCGGTCAATAAAAGCGCTTGCACTTTTGATGCGCGCAAACCGACCGTTCGGTTGAAAGTCGTATATTGCCTAGGTTTCCTTGTCTCCCTATTGACTCGTTGGCCTAGGTGGTATCCCATCCCTCACCGTGGTTGATGAGGTGTTGTGTTGGTATTCATAATAGCGTTTGCATTAACTATGTCAAAACGTTATCGGCGTGTCGTATTTCTAAGTACTAGAAATCGTTGGAAATACAAGTGTTTGATGACTTGCAAGCGCTTTTATGAAAATGAGCAAAAACGTTTGTATATGGGTTATACTGATCATGTGAACGTACCCATGGGGTGAATGCGACCGCGATGTGGCGGGCGTGTGCCTGTGATATACCATACGAATGGTCGGTCGTCCTTTTCGACCGTTCCGTGGTCCATCATCCGTGGATGACCATGAAGGCGGTAGACATATATATAAGGAGGCGAACGATTATGGCACGAACCACGATCTCAGAGGTGGCCAAAGCGGCTGGCGTATCCGTCTCCACCGTATCGCGTGCACTGCGCGGACTGGACAAGGTCAACCCGTCCACGCGTAAACGAGTGGAGGATGCCGCGGAAAAGCTCCACTTCTCCTTCTCCAAGAGCGCGTCATCGCTCGCCAGCGGCAAAACCATGCGCGTGGGTGTATTGCTGGCCGATCGCATCAGCGGATGGTTCAACTCGCACGCCTTCGAAGGTGTGTACGAGGCACTGTCCGTACATGGATATGATGTGATCCCCTACGTGATCTGGGACGAACAGTCCCTGGACAACTTCTTCCAGACCCTGCCCGGCAATCAGAACGTCGACGCCGTGATCGTGTTCTCCTTCGACCTTGACGACGCCAAGAAACAGGTGCTCAAGGAACTCACCGTGCCCGTGGTGGGGGTCAACACCCCCAGCGATGACGGGTACGGTGCCACCGCGCGCATCGATGACAACACCTCCATGTATGCGCCCGTCCGACTGTTGCATTCGCTGGGACACCACAGTCTGGCCTACGTGGAACAGCCCGACACCTCCCCGTTCGTCAGCTCATCCCGCATCCGCTCCCAGGGATTCGTCTCGGCCGCACGCGAACTTGGCTATGCCGACGACGAGATCATGACGGTTCCCGCCATCGTCTACACCGGCATGCGCAGTCAGATGGATGCCTACTCCGGCATCGCCGCCCAGCTGGTCGGCTCGCCGTCGCGTCCGACCGGGGTCTGCGTGGAGAACGACAAGGTCGCCGTCGCATTGGTACGAGAACTGGTTCGCGTGGGAGTGAAAATACCGGAGGACATGTCGGTCATCGGATTCGACGACGACACCCGCGCGCCGATCCTCGACCTCACCACCGTGCATCAGGACCCCACCGAACTTGGACGTTCCGCCGGCAACAAGGCGCTTGCACTCATGCGTGGGGAAACGCTCTCCGATCCGTACGGCGTGGTGCCCACCTCGCTCGTGCTGCGCGGCACCACGGGTCCCGCCCCCGAAGACGACTGAAAATCCCGCGGTCGCGGTACGCTTACCTGTTCCATAGATAGGGGAAAGGCTGAATATGGCATCGCATAACGACATCGAAACGTTCGATCCGTCCGAATCACGCATGATCTGGATCGACTGCGAAATGACCGGACTTGATATCTTCCACGACGAACTGTGCGAGGTATCCGTCGTGCCCACCGACTTCAACCTCAACGTGCTCGACGAAGGCATCGACCTCGTCATCAAGCCGTCGGACGCCGCCGTCGCCCAGATGAACGACTTCGTACGTCATATGCACACCAGCTCCGGACTGATCGACGAATGGAACGCCAACGGCCTGCCGCTCGACGAGGCCCAGCGCCAGGTGGTCGAATACGTGAAGCAGTGGCTGCCAGCCAAGGGCAAGGCACACCTCGCCGGCAACTCCGTGGGCAGCGACAAGAAGTTCCTCGACCGCTACATGCCCGACCTGATGAGCCTGCTGCACTACCGCGTGATCGACGTGAGCACCCTTAAGGAGCTGTCCCGCCGCTGGTATCCGGACGTGTACCGCAACAAGCCGGCCAAGCACGGCGGCCATCGCGCGCTCGCCGACATCATCGAATCGCTTGACGAACTGCGCTACTACCGCGAGGCGTTCTTCAAGCCCGCGCCCGGTCCGGACGCCGAACAGGCACGTGCCATCGCCGCGGACATCGAGGCCACCAGCCTGCTGCGCAAGTACGAGGAGAACGGCAACCCGGTGGAGGACGCCAACACCCCGGAGAAGGCCGACTACTAAACCACGCCGCCGATTCCCATCATCTCAAGGGTGAGACGATGAGAACGATAGGACAAGCCGTGGAATGTTAATGACGATTGGCATTCCACGGCGTTACAAATAGACTACGAATCAGACCGCGGTTCACTTTCGTTTACAACTGAGCAAATTCCGGGAATTGTTCCACCCCTTAAATACTGAATCAACGTAAGGGGTTGGGAACGTTGAACGACATCATCGATGTCGTCACGAATCCGCATCATCTCGATCACGATATACAGCCGGACCGTTTCCGAACGAATTCCCGTTCGCGACCCCTTCAAAGTCGACTCGCTAGAGGAAGGGGGCTCGAATGGAGCCGCTTCTCGTGGTGCTCTCCGGACTTCCGATGACACTGCTGATCACCGTCGCATCATTCGCGATCGGCGCGGTACTCGGAATCCCCATGGCGCTGGGCCTCAGAACAGGCATAGCGCCGATCCGCTGGATCGTCCGCCTTATCGTGGACCTGCTGCGCGGCATTCCCATGATCGTATGGCTGTTCCTGTTGAAATTCGGTCTGTCCACACCGGCGTTCCGCATCACCGCACTGGAGGCCGCGATCGTCGGACTGGGACTCATCTCGGCAGGATATCTCGCCGACATCTACCGAGGTGGACTGCAGGCGGTGCCCAAAGGCCAATATGAGGCCGCCGCGGCGCTCGGCATCCCCGGCACGGTATCGTTCTTCGGCGTGATCGTGCCGCAGGCCGCACGTATCGTCAGCCCGTCCATCGCCACGTATCTGATCGGACTGCTCAAGAACTCGTCCATCGCGTCCACCATCGCCGTGGCCGAAATGGTGTTCATGGCACAGGGATACGCCCGGCAGAACATCAACTCCGTGGCAGGCGTACTGCCCTATGCCATCGCCGGCGTGCTGTACATCGTGCTCAGCATTCCCGTGGCCATGCTGTCGCGCAAGCTCGACGCCAACCTTCGCAAGGCGGTGATCTGACATGACGACACAGGAACCCCTGCTGCAGTTCTGGTCCGAAGGACTGCCTGGCATGCTCCACGGACTGCAGGTCAGCGTGACGCTCGCCGGAGTGTCCATGATCATCGGCCTGCCGCTCGGACTGCTGTTCTGCATGATGGTGATGAGCCACAACCGGTTCGTCAGCGCACTCGGTCTGGTCGTCGTCGAAATCGGACGAGGCATGCCCGCGCTGATCATCCTGTACCTCGTGTACTTCGGTCTACCCACTTTCGGGGTGCTGCTCGACAGCTTCCCTTCGGCCATCATCGCCCTGGCGTGGAACTACTCCTGCTACTGCTCGGAGATCTTCCGAGCCGGCATCCAGGCGGTGCCGAACGGACAGAACGAGGCCGGCGATGCGCTCGGGCTCGACGGCGGCACCACGTTCCTCTACGTGATCCTGCCACAGGCCTTCCGATCCATCATCCCGGCACTGCTCGGCCAGACCATCCTCCTGTTCCAGGACACGTCGCTGGCCTACACCGTGGCCGTGCCGGAGCTCATGAAGGAGGCGTACACCTACGGATCGACCACATTCCAGTATCTGCGCGTCTTCGTACTCGCCGGACTGTGCTACGCGGTGATCACGCTTCCCGCATCCTGGATCACCCGCTGGCTCGAACGCCGTCTGGCATTGAGCTACTGAATCGGCATTGAGCCGCTGAATTCTTGCAATCCCGCAATTCTCACCACGACATGCCGCAGGCCCGACCTTCCTGCGCGCGCCGTCCCCACATCAAGGTCATCGGTCGTGGCGACACCTCGACCGCACACAGAGAGGAACAATCATGAAGATCTCACGAGGAATGAAGCTGATGGCCGCGGCCTGTGCCGCGTTGATGAGCGTCAGCGCGCTCGCCGCATGCGGCAGCGGTTCGTCGGGCTCGTCCAGCTCCGCCAAGAGCGACTGTACGCCGCTGGTATCGGATATCACCACCATCAAGTCCGGCACGCTGACGGTGGGTGTGATCGATCAGCCGCCGTACTCGAGCTACAACGGCGGCAACCCCGAGGGCATGGACATCGACTTCATCAAGCAGATCGCCGACGCCAACTGCCTGAACGTCGAATGGCAGCAGGCCTCGTTCGCCAACGCCATGCAGGCCATCGCGTCCGGCCAGATCGACACCGCCACCGGCGATATCAACGTGACCGAGAAGCGCGCCCAGGTGGTCGACTTCCCGAAGTCCATCTACCTCGAGGGCGTGGGCTACGCCTCCAAGAAGGACACGGACATCAAGACCCTCGACGACATCGACGCCAAGGGCATCAAGACCATCGGCATCGGCGACGGCTACGGCTGGCTCGAGGACATGAAGAAGGTGTTCGGTGACAAGGTGAAGACCTACCCGAGCTCCGTGGAAATGAAGCAGGATCTTGAGGCCGGACGCGTCGACATGATCATGGAGGCGTACGGCACCGCGGTCGACGAGTTCAAGGGCAACAGCAACATCGTCGTGGAATACGCCAACAAGAACCCGGACAAGCGCATCAACTCGCTGGTCGAGCCCCCGGAGGTGAGCTACCCGTACACCAAGGGCAACAGCTCGCTTGGCCAGGCGTTCGACAAGGGCATCGAGAAGATCATCAAGGACGACAAGGTCAAGCCCACGCTGAAGAAGTACGGACTGGACGAAGGCCTTGCCGATATTCGTGACACGCAGTACGTGGTGCCGATTACCAAGTGAGGATTCATGGATGACGTCCACGTTATGACAAAACGTTCCGACGAAGCGTTATGACGCTATGACGTCTGCGATATGAACGGACGGTCGCCTTCGATCGTCGGCCCGCTAAGGGTGGGATCGGGGATCGAAGGCCTCCGTAGGTGCGTATCGCCCCACGGCAACCGGCAAATGACCAACGACGATACAACGGCGACAACAAGGAGACGACGATGACACTGGCATCATTGGTTTCGGAAACGGTGTCCTCCACCGAGGACGAGGACCACAGCAAGTACATGATCGAACTGGGTGGTGTGGTCAAGTCATACAACGGCAACACGATCCTGCACGGGGTGTCGTTGCGTGTGGAGCGCGGCGAGGTGTGCTCGATCATCGGCCCGTCCGGCGCCGGCAAGTCCACGCTGCTGCGATGCATCAACCTGCTGGAGCAGCCCGACGACGGGAACATGATGATCGACGGGCAGTTCGTGGACTTCACCGAAAACCTCACCAAGGGCGACCTTATGGCGCTGCGTCGCAAGTGCGGCATGGTGTTCCAGCAGTTCAACCTGTTCCCGCACATGAGCGCGCTGAAGAACGTGGTGTTCCCCCAGCAGCATGTGCTCGGCCGCAGCAAGGAGGAGGCCGAGGAGCGTGCCATGGAGCTGCTCAAGCGCGTGGGGCTGGAGGACCGCGCCGACCACAAGCCGTCGCAGCTGTCCGGCGGCCAGCAGCAGCGCGTGGCCATCGCCCGTGCGTTGGCGCTTGATCCGGCCGTGATGCTGTTCGACGAGCCGACGTCCGCGCTGGACCCCGAGGTCAGCGGCGACGTGCTCAATGTGATGAGGGAGCTTGCCGAGGGCGGCATGACCATGTGCGTGGTCACGCATGAGATGAGCTTCGCCAGGGACGTCGGCGATCATCTGGTGGTGATGGCCGACGGTGCGATCATCGATGAGGGTGATCCGAAGGAGATCATGGCCCATCCGGTGAACGAGCGGACCAAGCAGTTCCTCAGCGCCGTTGGTCGTTGACGACGACGGCCGGGTGACGGATTCGATTGTGCCGATGCAGTCTTCCCATAGGGGAAGACTGCATTTTCTATTGGACTATGTTCTATATGTTTCGTCATGTAATGCAGTGCTAACACAGACAAAAAACCAGTCGTAACAAGGATTCATATACTTTAAAAATAGAACACGTTCTAGAACGTTGAATATAAATAGTTGATGCTGACCAGAACGTGATCGTCAGAAGAAAGGGGTGGATCTCATGACCGCACGTCTCCATCACGTCATTCGATCCACGGAACTGTTTGCCGATGTGCCGGTCGCAACGCTGATCGACACCGACGCGGCTCCGCTGGAGAAGATCGAGGAATCCGGGCTGGTCGGCATGGGCGGGGCCGGTTTCCCGACATTCAAAAAGCTGAAGTTCGGCAAAGGCTGCACCACGGTGATCGCCAACGCCGCCGAATGCGAACCGCTGCTCGAACACAACACCGCCAGGGCCGAGACCGACCCCGAAAAAATACTCTCCGGACTCACCATCGCCATGCGCGAAGTGGGGGCCTCGCGCGGCATCGTGGCGATCAAGCCCAAGAACGCCAACGCCGTGCGCAGCCTGCAGGCGGCGCTCGACTCCGCTGCGGCGGGAGCCTACGACTTTGACATCGATCCGGGCATCGAGATCGTATTCCTCAAGGACCGCTACCCGGCGGGCGACGAACGCGCCATCGTGCGCGACGTACTCGGCACATTGCTGCCGCCGGACGCCATACCCAGCGCGGCCGGAGCCGTGGTCATGAACGTCGAATCGCTCATGCGCGTGCACAACGCCGTCGTGGAGAACCTCGCCGTGACCACCAAGGACATCACCGTGGCGGGACACATCGAAGGCAGCGGATACGACAACGACATCAGTCTGGTCGTCTACGACGTGCCGATCGGCACCAGCGTACGCGACGTGCTCGCCGCCCTGCATGTGCACGAGCCGACCGACGACGAACAGATCATGATCGGCGGACCGTACATGGGCCATCTTGGCACCCTCGACGACACGATCTCCAAGACCTCCGGCGGCATCATCATCGCCGGTCCAGAACTTGCCGACGCCGGACCCATGGGCATCATCGTCTGCGCATGTGGTGCCAGCGAGGACCGACTCCGCGCGATCGTGGCCGCCAAAGGCGCCGCGCTGGTCGACGTCCGCCTGTGCAAGAACGCCTGCCGTCTGCCCAACGGGCGACTCAAGTGCCGCAACCCAGGCATCTGCCCCGGGCAGGCGCAGAACATCATCGCCCTCAAGAAGGAGGGTGCGCAAAGCGTACTGATCTCCCACTGCACGGACTGCTCCAACACCGTGATGCAGGTGGCACCGAAACTCGGCATGCGCGTGCATCACGCCACCGATGCGTTCATGCGCGCCGGAGACGAACCGATCATCCGAGCCTTCCGCAAGACCGTCAAGGCCGCGTAAGGCAATACGGAACCCGAATCGAATCGAACTGAACCGAACCGTAACCCACAGAATCACAGAACCACAGAAAGGACCAGCAATGTCTCTCTCCCAGGAAACGCTTGAAGCCCACCTCAACGATCCGGCCGTGCTGTGCTGCCGCCGCCCCGCGGGCACCGTGCTCAGCGCCGCCGATTTCGAGGACCCCACGATCTTCCCCGACCTCGTCGACTCGAACCTCATGACCCTCAAGGAAGGCGGCCTGACCATCCAGCAGGCACTCGGCGCCACGCTGATCAACGACGGCGAGGCCCTGACCCAGCTGACGCCCGACCTGCTCGACGGCGTCAAGGAAGTGCCGGCCGACACCGACGAGCCGGCTGACGAGGCCGCTGACGAGGCCGAGCCCAGCGCTGATGAAAGCGGACCGGACACATGCTCGTGCTGTGCCGCACCCGACGTTCCCGTTCCGGCGGCACCGGCCGTTCCCGCTGCGGCCGCCGGCTACGTGCACCTGCACCTCGACAAGGCCGAAGGACTCGACCTGGTCTTCCCGGCGGGCGGAACGGTCGCCGCAGCTGCAGCGCCTGCGCCCGTTCCCGCACCCGTGGCGGCGGAACCGGCTCCCGCAGCTGAGGACGTTCCCGCGGACCGCGTGCTGCGCACCCTCGTCAAGAAGGACTACCCGGTCACCAAGGTGGTGATCGGCAGCGAAACCTCCTACGCCGACGGCGTGCTCACCGTGGATGAGGCCCTCGTCGACGCCGCCAAGAAGGCGGACCCGCTGGTCAAGGACGTGGAGATGACCGTGATCAACCCCGCCGACCGCCACGTCTACTCCAACACCATCATGGACGTGATCCCCGTGGCCGCCAAGGCCGAAGGCAAGCTCGGCGAAGGCGTGACCAACGTGCTCTCCGGCGCGGTGTTCGTGCTCACCGGCATGGACGAGGCCGGCGTACAGGTGCACGAATTCGGCTCCTGCGAAGGCTACATGGACGAGAAGATCCGCTACGGCCGCCCGGGCTGCCCCGACGCCGACGACATCATGATCCGCGTGGACGTGAAGATCGAAAAGGGCACCGGCATGGAACGCCGTGGACCGTTCGCCGCACACAGTGCCTGCGACGTGATCGTGCACGCCTGCCGCGAGGCCATCAAGAACCTCGACGGCGTCAAGCCGATCAAGGAGGAGACCTTCAAGGACGTCAGGCGCGCCGACCGTCCGCGCGTGGTGCTGGTCAAGGAGATCATGGGTCAGGGAGCCATGCACGACAACCTGCTCGTCCCCACCGAACCCTGCGGTGTCAAGGGCGGACAGAAGAACGTCGACCTCGGCAACGTGCCCGTGGTGCTCAGCCCGAACGAAGTGCTCGACGGCGGCATCCACGCGCTCGCCTGCATCGGCCCCGCCACCAAGGAGATCACCAGGCACTTCTTCCGCGAGCCGCTCGTCGAAGCGTTGCAGACCGATGAGGAACTCGACCTGACCGGCGTGGTGTTCATCGGATCCCCGCAGGTCAACGACGAGAAGACCTTCGTCTCCGAACGACTCGGCGCGCTCATCGAGGCCATGGAGGTGGACGGCGCGATCATCACCACCGAAGGATTCGGCAACAACCACATCGACTTCTCCGAGAACATCGCGGCCATCGGCTCGCGCGGAGTGCCGGTCGTGGGCGTCACCTTCGCCGCCTACCAGGGACAGCTGGTCGTCGGCAACAAGTACATGGACGCGATGATCGAACTCAACAAGGACCCGGAAGGATTCGAGAACGAGATCCTCGCCGACAACACCACCACGCCCGACGACGCCGCCCGCGCGATCCTCATGCTCAAGACCAAGATGGCCGGCATCCCGATCGAGCCCCCGGAGCACAAGTGGGACGAGGCCGTGATCGAAGCCAACAAGAAGCTCGTCAAGTAGCCGGAACGGCATCTGAGCCGGTACGGATCGCAATCGCAAACCGAACGGAGGACACAGCATGCAGGTGGAACTCAAGCCACTCCTGCT
Organism: Bifidobacterium tissieri; assembly: GCF_002259645.1. GTDB lineage: Bacteria > Actinomycetota > Actinomycetes > Actinomycetales > Bifidobacteriaceae > Galliscardovia > Galliscardovia tissieri. Next base: position 331,396 of record NZ_MWWV01000004.1, on the reverse strand, counting down.
CAAAGGAGTCATCAAGGAAGTCACCGAAGTCGGCGTACGCATCGGCGTCAACGGGCGCATGGGCGTACTCTCGCTGCCGCTGCGGCTCATCTACACGGACAAGCCGCTCGCGGTCGGACAGGAGTGCGAGTTCTACCTCAGCTACGTCAACGTCATCTGACGCCGGGGCCATCCGACCCCGACCGGCCGTATCCGCGTAATCATTCATCACATCCGAAACCAAGGAGTACATCATGCCTACCGCATTCAAACTGACCACCGCCAAGGGACTCAAGTCCGAAATCTACGTTCCCTGGACACCCAAGCCGGTCTGGACCCCGCTCACCAAACCGCTGAGCGAATGCAAGGTCGCCTTCATCACCTCCGGCGGCATCCACAAGAAGGACCAGACGCCGTTCAACACCGCCGGCGACTGGAGCTACCGCGAGATCCCGTCCGACACCCCGTCCGACCAGCTCATGGTGACCCACGGCGGATTCGACAACTCCGACATCAACAAGGACGTCAACGCCATGCTGCCGATCGACCGACTGCGCGAACTCGTCAAGGAGGGATTCATCGGATCGCTGGTGCCCACGTTCTTCGGATTCATGGGCGGCGGCGGCAACGTCGACAAGTTCGAACACGTCACCGGGCCGGAGATCGCCAAGAAGCTCAAGGCCGAAGGCGCCGACATCGTGCTCGCCACCGGCGGCTGCGGCACCTGCCACCGATCCTGCACGCTGGTGCTACGCTGCTGCGAGGCGGCCGGCATGAGCACCTGCATCATCGCGGCACTGCCGCCGATCGCACGACAGCAGGGAGCGCCGCGCATCACCGCGCCGCTCGTGCCGATCGGGTCCAACGCGGGCGAGCCGAACAACCCCCAGATGCAGATGGGCATCCTCAAGGACACACTCAACGCCATGGAGGAGTTCGACCACTTCGGCCAGATGAAGGCGCTGCCCTACGAATACCGTCACAACGTCTGACGGTCTGGTCTGACGGACCGAACCGACAGACCAGCTGACGGACCGAACCGACAAGTGACGGAATCAGGACTCGTCCGGCCGCGAAAGCCACAGTCGCAGGCCGGGCGACAGCCGGTGCGACGTCGGAACCGACCGATGCCGCACCGGCCTTTCACTACGCAATAGATTCGCAATAGATCCATCCGTTCCAACCAATATCCGACGCGTGCGGGCGCGTGCGGACTCGTGCAGATGACGCGGAACACGTCCAAACTATACGGTTCTATGATGGAGTCACTTCTCCATACGGGACCTGATATGAAAGGCGGAACCAGTCCATGGTACGAGACGCACGAAGCAGCATAATCGATGCCTCTTGGGAACTGTTCAAGGAGAAGGGCTACGAGAAGACCACGATCGATGACATCATCGAGAAGGCCGGCATAGCCAAAGGCACGTTCTACCACCATTTCCAGGGGAAGTCGGCGTTGTTGGGGACGCTGAGCGACGTGTTCGACGAGAAGTATCGCGAACTCGACGCCACGCTCGATCCGGAGGGGACGGTTGCCGAACAGGTGCGGTATCTCAACGTGCAGATGTTCGGATGGATCGAACAGCATGTGCCGGTCGAACTGCTCAGCGCCCAGCTGGCGTCGCAGCTCAACGAGCGTGGAGACCGGTCACTGGTGAATCAGGACCGCTTCTATTTCGCCATCCACCGCAGGCTGTTCGCCCGCGGGCAGGAGAGTGGGGAAATCACGCGGGACTATTCCACGCACGACATCGTCCGCTTCTATGCGATGGCGGAACGATCGATGCTCTATGACTGGTGCCTGCATCAGGGGTCACAGCCGCTCGTGGGGGAGCCCACGAGGATCGTGGCGGAGGTGCTGTCGCGATTCGTGCGGCGCATCTGAGATCCTTGGGCGGGTGGCTGGCTGTTGCATGGCGGCTGGCGGGTGGCTGGCGGTTGATTGGCGACTAGCCGCAACGGTTGGTTGCCGGTTGACCGCAGCGACTGGCTGATCGTAAGCCTGTGCATCGATCCTTCGGCACGCAATGAAGCGTGATCAGCGTGATTCCAAATCCCGAGGAGATGCATCATGAACGTGGCCGGTACCATACAAGCCCCATCCAATTTCCACACCCGCACCCTTGCCGCAGCGCAGGCGGTGCTCAACGACACCATGTTCCGGGACAGCCCGCGGCTGGTGACCGTCGAATCGCACACGCAGGGCGAGCCCACGCGCATTCTGGTCAGCGGACTGTCCGTCGTCGACGCGGAACCCAGCGCCATCGCGGTGCGGGACAAGCTCATCAACCAGTACGACGACGTGCGACGAATCCTCATGCTCGAACCTCGCGGGCATCGTGACATGTTCGGGGCGATCCTGTTCAAGCCCACCCGTCCGGACGCCGATCTGGGCGCGGTGTTCACCGACTCGGGCGGATACCTCAACATGTGCGGGCATGGTTCGATCGGTGTGTCCACGTTCGCCGTGGAATCCGGGCTGGTGACCGGGCGATACGACTCGTTTGCCGAGATCGCCGACGATGACATCGACGTGCATCTCGACACCCCGGCGGGGCTGATCACCGTGACCGTGCACGTGCGGGGTCACCAGGTGGAGAATGCCACGCTCACCAATGTGCCGGCATTCGTGGCCATGGATTCCGTGACGATTCATGTGGATGAACCCGGGATCCCCGTGCGGGACGTGGATGCCACCATCTCGTTCGGCGGGAGCTTCTTCGCGCTCGTTGACTTCGATTCGCTTGGACTCGGATATGACATCGAGGCCGCGCACTCCCAGGAGATCGCCGACGTTGGCATGGCCATTCTTCGCGCGGCACGGGAGCAGATCGATGTGCGGCATCCGCTCGTGGACATCAGCGGCGTGGATCTGGTCGAATTCGGGCAGTTCGATGCCGAAACCGGGCATTACCGCAATGGCGTGGTGTTCGGCGGGCGGCAGGTGGATCGCTCCCCATGCGGCACGGGCACCAGTGCCAAGCTCGCGGCCCTGGTGGCGCGCGGCGATATGAGCATTGGCGAGACCCGCGTGTTCGAGTCCATCACCGGGTCGAAGTTCCTCGGATGCGCGGCCTCGCGCACCACGGTGGCCGGGCATGACGCCATCGTGCCGCAGATCACCGGCAAGGCGTTCATCACCGGTGTGAGCACCTTCGAGCTCGACGCCACCGACATCTACCCCCGCGGCTTCCTGGTGTGATTCTCGGGCTGGGTGTTGTGAGGTGGCGAATGGGGGGCGTGGACGGGCTGGGCTGGGTTGCCGGAGGCTGAGTCCTGTCAGGTTCCATGTTGGAGTGAACGGAAGACGGAGCGGATTGCATCGTAATAGAATGTAAGACTCGAAGTTCATTCCGTTTACTTCAAGGGGTGTCTGTTCGCTCACATTGCATGGATGCATTGGCAGTGCATCTGCAGGACCAGTAGCGTGCAGGATATGAGCACAGAATCCTTATCGTTGAAGAATTTGACCGCCATAAAATATGGCAGAATGCAGGCATGCGAGGATACTGCCAAGCGCACGAAAGATGAGCTGGTCTTTGACTTGTGCACATCGCTTGAGCTGCAAGCCGTGGAGCTTCCTCAAGAACAAACTCTGAACAAGACCATGTGTCATGTTGCGGTGCGTAATACCCGTGAACGGCATGAGTTGCGAGGAGTTCGCTGGCATTGCTATTCGAGGCCGTTCTCCACGGTTTTGGTGGAACGTCGGTTTCGTTGTGTGGCGCTTGCGGATGTATGGATGCATTATGCTGCCATTTTGTCCTTGGAGGAGTTGGTGGTTCTGACTGATGCGCTGATGCGTCGTGATGGGAGGCTCCGTCGTCTTACCTTGGAGTATCTGGTTCGCGAACTGGAATCCGCAGGGCGGTTTCGTGGCAAGAAGCGTTGTCTGCAAGCACTCCGACTCGCTAAGGAAGGAACGGATTCTTCGTGGGAGACTCGGACCCGATTGGTGCCAATGCAATTCGGATTGCCCTGTCCGGAAGTGAACTATCCGGTCAAAGTCAACGGGGAGACTCGATATCTGGATATGGCGTACCCGCAATGGAGGATCGGGATTGAATATGACGGGGAACACCATCGATATTCCTGGAAGGAAGACAGTCGGCGCAGGGAATCTTTGGAACAACAGGGTTGGATGATCATCACGGTGTTTCATGAGGATTTACGTGATGAGGAAGCCAAGGGGAGATTGGCCCAAAGGGTAGCAAGTCGTGTCGAACAGGTGACGAGGAAGCCCGTTCCACTGAAATACCGGAGCTTGGAGCAGCTGGCTGATGGGCGTCTATGGAGATATGGGGTGCGTTCGTAGGAGATATGGCTGCCTTGTGGACCTTATGGCATGTTCACAAAGCATAAGGGTAAAGGAAGGCGGAAAAGAAGGCGGTACGCCGAACTGCAATGCTGCGACTGGTCGATGGCGTCGATGTCTGGGAACATGCCGGTAGGTGTAGTCAAGAGCGGGTGCTTGCTCCGGTGGCAAGGTGGTGGGTAAATTCTCGGAATCACTGGAGTTGAACCTGAACGCTAGGGGATTTAGCAGGCAATCTTCGAGTTCTGTGCGGATTTCTTAATGTTGCAGACACCAATCTCGGAGTTCTGTGCGTTGTAAGAGTGATATTTGAAGTATGAGCGTTGGAATTTCAAGGTTCGTACTTCAAATATTAAGAATTGTCCGCACAGAACTCGCAGATTGGTGTCTGCACGACGCGGAATCCGCACAGAACTCGCAGATTGATCAGTTCTCAATAGGTAAAAGCCGAATGAATATGGTATTGCTGCGAAGAATTGCGGTTGTTGCGGTTGTTTTTTCCTAATTGGATTGCCGAATAGCCTAGTGACTTATCCGAAACCGCATGGATTTGTTCCGCCTTCAAGCCTTCGTGATCGCCTGTGCTATGGCAGGTCGTTGCCGGAAGTCGCACTTTCGATTCGGATTGGGATCTTCCTTGGGGAGCCTTGTGCCATGCCCTGATCTGGGACTTGGACTTGGGTATGTCGTCTTCTCCTTTCTTGTTTCTTGCCTTTACGAGAAAAGAAACAGCCGAATGAAGACGGTGCTGTTTCGCGTGTGAAGCTATCGTCTTCATTCGGCTGTCTCTTCTGGCCTGAGAAGTGCCGGAACTGGTTACGAGTTGATTCCGGCACTTTACACGGCGTACAACATGAAGTTGCAGCACCTGATGCTTATCTCAGCTCGGTGCCGATCCTGAATGCCGGTGGTGCGTCACAGGGACTGCTCGGTGCGGGCGATGATCTCGTCCTGCAGGGCCTTGTCCAGGTTGTTGAAGTAGTCGGAATAACCGGCCACGCGGACAATCAGGTCCTTGTACTGCTCCGGGTGCTTCTGCGCATCGATCAGCGTGGCGCGGTCGATCACGTTGAACTGGATGTGGTGTCCGTCCATGGCGAAGTAGCTGCGGATCAGGGCGCTCATGCCGAGGATGCCCTTCTTTCCAGCCACCACCTGCGGCGTGAACTTCTGGTTGAGCAGCGCGCCACCGGTCTTGAGCTGGTCCATCTTCGCCGCGGAGCGGATCACTGCGGTCGGGCCGTTGACATCCGCGCCCTTCTCCGGGGCGATGCCGTCGGGCAGTGCGATGTGCTCGTGACGGCCGTTCGGGGAGGCGATCATGGTTTGGCCGAAGTACACGTGGCAGGTGGTCGGCAGGAACTCCACGATGGTCTTGGAGCCCTTCGGAGTCGGACGACCGGCCACGATCTTCTGCAGGGACTCGGACACCGAGCGCAGCACGTCATCGGCGTAGTCGTCGTCGTTGCCGTACTTCGGAGTGTGGTTGAACACCTGATCGAACATGTCGTCATAGCCCTTGAAGTCGGCCTCGCAGGCGTCGAGCACCTCGCCCATGGAGAAGCGCTTGTCCTCGAACACCTGCTTCTTGAACACGGTCAGCGAGTCGGTGATCGTGCCCATGCCCACGCACTGGATGTAGCTCGTGTTGTAGCGAGCGCCGCCGCAGTTGTAGTCCTTGGCCTTGGCGATGCAGTCGTCGGTGATCACGGACAGCAGCGGCACCGGCATGGTGTCCATGAACAGACGCTCGATGAAGTTGTTGCCGGCCACCTTGATATCGGTGACGTACTTGAGCTCCTTCTCGAACGCGGCGTACAGCTCGTCGAAGCTGGCGAAGTCGCGCGGGTCGCCGCAGTCGATGCCGATCTTCTTGTTGGTGTAGTGGTCGTAGCCGCGGTACATCACCAGTTCGAGCACCTTCGGAACGTTGAGGTAGCCGGTGAGCACGTACGCTTCCTTGCCGGCGGTGCCGGTCTCCACGCAGCCGGAAGCGATGCCGGATTCGCGGGCGTCGTCGAGCGACTTGCCCATGTTCAGCAGCTCCTGGATGATGGCGTCGGAGTTGTAGAACGCCGGCTGTCCCCATCCCTTGCGGCTGATCTTCACGGCCTCGTGCAGGAAGTGCTCCGGGGTCTTGCGGCTGATCTGCACGTTGGAGCTCGGCTGCAGCAGCTTCATCTCGTCCATGACTTCGAGGATCAGGTAGCTCACGTCGCTCACGCCGCAGGTGCCGTCCGGGCGCAGGGCTCCGGTGTTGAAGTTGCAGAAGTCGGTGTAGGTGGCGGACTCCTTGAGCGTGATGCCCACCTTCGGCGGTGCCGGCTGGTTGTTGAACTTCACCCACAGGCACTCAAGGTATTCGCGCGCCTGTTCTCGGGTGAGCGTACCGTCGGCGATCTCCTTGTTGTAGAAGGGCTCGAGGTGCTGGTCGAACTTGCCGGGGGAGTAGGAGTCCCAGTTGTTCATCTCGCTGGTCACGCCGATGTGGGTGAACCAGTACATCTGGATGGCCTCGCGGAAGGTACGCGGCGCGTGGGCGGGCACCCAGTCGCACACCGCGGCGATCTGCTCGAGCTCCTCGCGTCGCACCGGGTCGTCGCATTCGGCGGCCTTCTCGCGTGCGAGCGCGGCGTAGCGCTGGCCGAGAATGATCATGCCCTCGCACACCAGTCGCATACCCTTGAGCTCGGCCTCCTTGTGTTCGGCTTCCATGTCGTTGTTGTAGTCGATGGCGGCGAGCTCGTCGTCGATGCGCTTCATGAAGTCGAGGTATCCGGTGTGGTAGATCTTGCCGTCGGCCACGGTGTGGCCCGGTCCGCGCTGGGCCATGAATTCGGTGAACATGCCGCCCTCGAACAGCAGGTGCCAGGATTCGGGCAGCGCGTCCATCATCTTAGTCATGGTGGCGCGCTCCTGCCAGAACGGGATGATGACATCGCGCTGGATCTCCTTCTGTTCTTCGGTGACGGAGAAGGAAACGTGCTCGCGGTTGTTCATGTTGTCGAAGTCCTGGAGGCTGTGGCAGCACAGTTCCGGGAACGTGGGAGCGGACTGCGGTCCCACGCCCTTCTCGCCGACGATCAGCTCGTCGTCGCCCAGGTACAGCGTGCGCTGCTCCATGAGCGTCTTGAAGAACAGGCCGCGCAGTACGGGCGTGGGCACCTTTCCCTCGTACTGCTTGTAGACGTCGGTTTCGATGAGGGCTCGTTCGAGCGAGATGCTCGGATGCGTGGTTTCGCTCAGCTCGCGCAGACGCTTGGTGCGCATGGTGGAGCCGCGCTTTTCGTTCCAGTCGATGCCGGTGACGGTGTCGGTCGGCGTGATGGTTGCGGTGGTCATGATGGATTCCCCTTCGTGAGAATGAGCATTGCTGGTTGGTGAGTATCGAGGATCGGCGGAAGACGTATGCGGCTCGTGTGATGCGGTGGATCTTGACGGACGACCGAGGGGTCTGAGAACTGGAGCCCTGAGAGCCTCAAGGGACCTCAAAGGACTGAAACCGCTCAGACGGGATTGCCGATCAGAATCGTCGTATTCAATACGTGCACTGCATACGTAACGTGTACTGCATACGTACTGTGCCGGAGTGCATTCGGATCATTCGGATTGCTGATTTCAGTTGTTGATTTCGGTTGAATCGTCCGAATGCCATGGGAAGTGAGGATCGTGTCGCGCCTCGTCGCACGGATCACGCCTATTTGAGAATGGTTTCAGCCCCGCTGCGTGCGCCGGGATGCGCCTTGCTGCGCTTGCGCGAGTACAGCACGTTGCCGTTTCCGGAACATGCGTCGGAGCGCACGGACTGGAATTTGCATCCGTGGCCGCTGAAATCGTCGCGCTCGTTGCGCTGGTCAGTCGTGGTGATCATCCGTGCCCCCTTTCGTTGTGATTGTCTGCTGTTTGTCAGGTTATGTGTTGGTCCGTTGGTCCGTGCCGGGTCGTGCCCGGTCGTTTCATCGGATCGTTGCCGTCATCATAGCGCGGTACGGAACCGTTCTATGTGTCGTGCGACGTTTTCATGTTACAGTTCGGCAACATGCTGGACGAGGTGACGGCGAGTGCCTATGCCCGCCTGGTTCGCCATGGTGATCGCCTATGGGTACGAGACACGGCCGTGCTTTTCGTTTGCTGCTCCCGCCCGCCGGCGTCATCCTCCGATGGTCACGTTGTCGTAGAACTTTTCGATCTCGGTCTTGATCTCCTCCATCTGCTCGTCCTTCGGCACCTCGAAGTAGATCGCCTTGCGCCCGAGTTTGGCGTACTTGTCCATGCCGAACTTGTGGTAGGGCAGGATGTCGACCTGTTCGACGGGGATGTGGTTCGTGCGCAGCCACAGCATGGTGCGTTCGATCATGTCCTTGCCGGTGTTGATGCCGGGCAGCATGATGAGTCGCAGGAAGATGCGCGCGTTGTTCTCCGCGAGGATCTTCAGGTTCTTGAGCACCAGGTGGTTCGAGCCGCCCGTGTACCGCTTGTGCAGATCGTTGTCGATGAATTTGAGATCGTAGAGGAAGAAATCGGCGTAATCGCACATCTCTTCGACGGTTTTGCTGGCCGCCACGCCGCATGTGTCGATGCCGATGCTGATCTCCTGTTCGTCAAGCCGTCGCACGAATTCCATGATGTAGTCGTGATCCATGGCCAGCACCTCGCCGCCGGACAGTGTGACGCCGCCGCCGGACTGGTCGTAGATCATGTGATCCTTGAGCACGTCCTTCATGAGTTCGTCGATGGTGTACTGTTTGCCGATGTGTTCGATCTTGCCGTCCTTGTCGGTCATGATCTCCGGCGTGAACAGCTGGCTTTCCGGATTGTGGCACCATTCGCAGCGCAGCGGGCAGCCTTTGAAGAACACTGTGGTGCGTACTCCGGGGCCGTCGTGCGTGGAGAAGTGCTGGATGTTGAACACGTATGGGGTTCTTCCGCTCATCGGTCGGACCTCCTTTCCTTGTCTTTGTGTTCGGATTGGCATCAAGGATAGGTCCGTGTGCGTTCGGGGATATGTCCTCGACACGGTGGCCGATCGGCCTGTAATCAACGTCACGAAATAGCGAAGGACGGCGTTATCTGACGTATAGCGTTTCCCTTGATGATAGGGGTGGAATGGAATGGGGCTGTGGGAGTATGCTCCGCTGCGGGTTTGTCGATCGAATGCGTCGGATCCGCAGTGTAGACCGGCCTTTACTGCGGGTTTGTTGATCGATTGTGTTGGACCTGCAGTGTAGCCCTGTCTGTGCTGCGGGTTGCTGTCCATTCGTCGCCGAACCCGCAGTGAAACGATGACGAGGTATGCCGGACGTGGCCCATGTCCGCGATCAGAGTACTGCGGTCTCGTATTTCGAACAGTGGGTTACAATACGGGTAATTGGGGGTGCGCAATGGTCCGCGTACATTCCGATGTGCGACGCGGTGCGTATTCGTGACGATATGTTGTTGCGAGCCGGTCGCGCAATCGTTAGGAGGGCATGATGAGTGGTTTCTTCGGATCAAGCAGTAGCAGAAGGTATCCGAATCGGTATCAGGGACGCAATCACTACCGGAAGAAGGGTCTGTTCGGCATGTTCGGAAGCATGTCGAGTTCCGACGCCGGATATGCGACCTATCCGCAGCAGTATCCGGCACAGGGGTATCCCCAGTATCCGCAGGGATATCAGCAGTATCCGCAGGGCCAGCGTCCGCAGTATCCGCAGGGATATACGCAGCAGCAGACCCCGCAGCAGTATGCGCAGCCGCAGGTTCCCGCAACGCCGCAGCATCGCAGTCTGCCCGGTGGTGCCGGTGCCGGTTCGGCCGCCGGTCTGACCTGTGCGCAGTGCGGCACGGTGGTTCCCGCCGGATCCAAGTTCTGCCTCGGTTGCGGCGCGAAGATGACGGCGAACGCCACGTTCTGCGGCAGCTGCGGCAAGCCGCTGAGCCCGGGCGCCAAGTTCTGCATGGAATGCGGGGCCCCGTCGCAACAGTGAGCGTTTTCCTCGGAACCGCAGGAGTATGACTTATATCGATGTTGTCCAGAATCGTTGTCGTCGTGTCCAGCACGTTCGGGCTGTTGCTCGATCTGCTGGACGACCTGCGTTCCCGGGCGTTCGCCCGATTACCCGTTCCCGGCCGATCCAACCATTCCATCGGTGAATACCGCGTGATCCGTCGTCTGGGCGGCGGCCGATACGGCGTGTGTTTGCTGGCGGAATCATCGGACGGTTCGGATGGTTCGGCCAACTCGGGCGGCGTAGACGGTTCGGATGACTCGGACGGTTCGGACGGTCGTCGTGTGGTCCTCAAACGATTCCGTCGTCGGATGCATAAACGCAATGCCGGCAACAACCATTACGAGGCGGTGATCCTCTCCGGACTGTCACACCCGTCCGTGCCGGAACTGTTGGGCGTGATCAACGACCGCAGCGGATACTATTTCGTGCTGTCATGCCAGCCGGGCATCACGCTGAAAACCTGGCTGTTCGACCGGCACAAATCATTCTCCCGCGCCGAAATCCATCGCATCGGCACGCAGATGTTCGACGTGCTGACCTATATCCACAGTCGTAGCGTGATCCACGGGGACATCAGCCTGTCGAACATCATGGACGATGGCGAGCGCGTATCGCTGATCGACTTCGGATTGGCACGATACATGTCGGATATGTCGGATTCCAGCGGCATCGGCATGGGCATCGACATCGACCATGCCCGATTCGCCGACGTGCTGCTGTATCTCATGTATTCGTGCGACGGCCTCGAACGTCAGTCGGGACGCGCGCGTGGCACGGCATGGTACGACGAACTCGATCTCACTGCCCCGCAGATGCAATGCCTCAAACGCCTGATCGGCATCGGCCGCCCCTACGGCAGCACCCCCGAAGCCGCGGAAGCTTTCCGTTCGGCGTTCGCGTCGTGGGCGTAGGTCTGCGGATTGCTTATGGCTTCGTGGGCACGGTCATACCGCTGGCATGGTCATACTATGGGTGTATGGCAATGACGAATCGGTTGGCAGTGGCGGTGGCACAGTTTACGGTGGCGCAGGATCCGGATCGGAATCTGGAGATCATCGACGGATTCGCCGGCGATGCCGCGGCACGAAGTGCTCGGCTGCTGGTGTTGCCGGAAGGGCTGATCGCGCGTGATGGGGATGACGATGGATTCGCGGCGGCCCACGCGCAGCCGTTGGACGGGTCGTTCGTGCGGGGGTTGCGCCGGATCAGCGCCGAGCGAGGGATTGCGTTGATGGGGACCGTGCATGCACTCGAGGCTCCGGACGTGAAGGCGGATGGGAGCGCGGAGAACGCTGGGGATGTGGGGAGTGGCGATGACCAGGCACAGGAGCTGGGACAGGAGCCCCTGCGTGCAAGGAGTCCCCGCGTATCCAACATGTTCCTGGTGATCCGCGACGGCGAGATCATTGCGTCGTATCGCAAACTGCACCTGTACGATGCGTTCGCCGCCCGTGAATCCGACGTGGTCCGGCCCGGAACCGAACTACCGCCAATCGTGGATATCGACGGGTGGAAGATCGGCGTGATGACCTGCTACGACGTGCGATTCCCCGAAACCGCGCGCTCGCTGGCAGTGCGCGGCGCCGACGCGATCGTGGTGAGCGCCGCATGGGTGCGAGGTGCCGCCAAGGAGTACCATTGGTCGCTGATGACCGCGGCCCGGGCGGTGGAGAACACCTGCTACGTGCTGGCATGCAGCGAGGTGAGCAAGCGCAACATCGGCTGCAGTCGCATTATCGGACCGCTTGGCGAGGTGATCGCGCAGGCGGGAGATTCCGAAGCGGAGATGATTACCGCAACGCTGGACCGTGCCGCGCTCGCCGATGCCCGCCGAACGCTTCCCGTGCTGGACAACCGCCGGTTCGCGGATCCGGTGTTGCGATAGGCGGATAATCAACTGCAGTGGTACAACCGCCGAGAGGGGAGACACGAATGGTCGATCCAAACGATCGCAGCTGCTTCAACGACTTCGCCCCGTCTGCCCCAATGCCTGCCAGCGCATTCGACCGCTGGCGGGACCTTCCCGTCCAAATCATCGACGTCTGGCGACGCTGGGGGCTCGGCGTATTCTGCAACGGTTACCTGCGCACCATCGACCCCGGTGAATGGATGGCTCTGACCAACCTGTTGTACCAGCCGTTCTGGCTCAAACAGTCGGTAACCCCCATACTGGCGACCGCGTTCGGCGACCTGATCGTGTGGAACGGGCAGATGCGGTGCGTGGAGACGTTGCAGTTCCGCAACAGCATGACCCGCAGTTCCATGATCGAATACTATTTCGCGAACATTCCGGACGAACACTTCCAACGCCAGGTGCTCGGCATGCGTGGCTATAAGACGGTCCGACGGCGCCTGCCCATTCCGCAGTACGGCGAATGCTACGCGTATTCGCCGCTCATCTGCCAAGGCGGACCCGAACGCGCCGGCAACCTTCATATCGCCGGCATGCGCGACTACCTAGAGTCAATACGCGCCACCGGGTACCGGCTGGATGAGAACACCATGCGGTTTCCGTCCTGACGGCAGGTGCGGCGGCGTTATGTCGGGGATCCGCAACGGTTCATGCCGGCCGATGAATAACTGGCGGAAGTTGGGCATGAAAACGGTGGTGTCGGTGAGCAATTGATCGGAGTTCAGGCTTGTTCAGTGTCTCTGGCAATGTGGTTGCTAGTGGTGAATCACCTATCCTCGCTTCGCTAGGCAGATTTCGGGTTCGGTAGACACCTATCCTCGCTTCGCTGGGTTGTTTGGTTTGGAGAGTCGAGGTATTTCGCATCCGGGAGTGTGATGATTCCGCCGTTGTGGGCGGTCGTCTACTCGGTCAAGTGCCTAGCGAAGCGTGGTTAGGCGTCCGCAAAGCCCCCGATCCGCCCAGCGAACCGCAGATAGCCTGTATTCGTGGTGTTCATATGGGTCAGTGCGTTGGGCCAGTGCGTTGCGCTGGCCCACCTGTTGTGACAACCCGTTGGCTCAGTCCGTGGCGGACGATGAACGGAAAGCCGCAATGGGAGACACGAATTCCTCACTGCCGTTGATCGGCGTGAACATGGCGCTCAGGTAGTCCAGTGGCCTGCCCTGCCGTGAGCTGGTGTCGAGGAACATGCGGATCGCCTGTTCTGGTTCCATCTCGAACATTCTGACGATGGCGTTGACTTCTTCTCCGGTGTCGAGGAAGGAGCTGATGAAATCCAGAGAGACGTTACCACGATGTTGCAGAAACCAGCGTCCGGTATGATCTTTGGCTTTCGTGCCGCCGCCAACAGTGTCAGCACCATCACCACTGCCACTGCCCGTCTGCCCCGGCGTCGTATTCGGCACGATGGCTCCGGGAAAGATCGAGTCAACCGGGATCCGTCCCGGTATGATGAACGCATTGCCCAGCACCTTCCGATTCCTGTCGCGATTGCGGCTGGCCATCGCACATCCATGGATCATTCCATGGTCTTTCTGCTTAACATGCGTAAGTGCAAACGGGTGTCTTGCGCTTCTGTGATTGCTGTGCTGGCGTACGATGAGCGTAACATCACACTGTAAAACCACATTGCGAAGAGGCGATGCGAAGGAGTTGTGATCATGCCGATGTCTGATGCCGATCTGGACGAGTTCCTGCGAGGGAGCTACTACAACCTGTTCAAGCCGCATGTCTACGAACGGGGACGGGCCTATTACGCGGCGGGAAAGGTGGACCTTCCCCAGGAGATCGTGGACGGACTATGGCATACCGTGGTCCGTGGCAATGATGATTATCAGGTGGATGTGCGATTGCGCCGGGGCAAGGTGGTGTCGGCGGCGTGCAGCTGTCCGTATGCACAGCATTCGGCGTATTGCAAGCATGTGGCGGCCGCATTGATTTCCATGTCGGAATGGCTGCAACGTCAGCGTGACCGGGCGCAGGGGACTGAACCCGGGTTTCCTTGGGATGCGTCGGATGTGGTGCATTGGTATGCAAGCAGTCAGTTTTCATCCGCGCCTCGACTGACGGACGACGATTGGCGTGTCGTCAAGCACATCTTTGAAACGCTGTATCGTCTTCCTGATTTGGAGACGATATTTCGGCGGATGGAACTTGAATTGTTCCGGAATGAAGATCGGGAGGAACGCCGACGCCGACGATATTCCGGACAGGTGTCGACCGAGACGTTGACTCAGCATCGTGAGACGTTGTATCGAAAGCGGCACCCAGGTAACAAAGTCGAGCGGAATTTCGCCAACATGCGAATTCTCGTGCCGGGCGTCGGTATATCGCACATGGACGAGCTGCCGCATACGTGGATGACCATTCTGGAAGCCGCATACGAGCATCTTCATGATGCCGAAGGATTGCGCCTACTGTACTCGTATTACATTCTTATTGCGCAGACGGATCCGGAGGCCGTATATGTGGGTCGGCTGCGTGCGATCAGCGGCGAGCACTGGGAGGAGGATCGAGCCGAAATCATCCGCCTGCAGACGAAGTGCCGTCGCTTTGGTCCGATGCCGGCGGTCAATCCCGCGTATGAGCGATTGCTGCGTGAGGACCGGTTGTCCAAGGAGGCGTTTGACTACTGTCGGTCTGGCGGGATGGGCGACATCGCCATGCGCCTGCTCGACGTGATCGTGCAGGATCCGGAATCTCGGGAGAACACGTTGCGGTATTTCCGTAACGTGCTGAAGGATCCCGATTCGGATATCTACAAGCACAAGGACAAGGCTTCCGCAGAACGTGTGGGGCGGTGGATGCGCAAGCTTGACACGGTGATCGGTTACGACGAGGTATGTGCGTTGTCCGAGCACATCGTCGGCATGTTCCTGCAGCGGAAGGAACTGCGCGAGTGCCTTGCCGATTACGTTGCGGAAGTGAACGAGCCTCCTGATTTCGACGACTACGACGAATCGGATTTGGACAACGGCGGGAACGATTCCGAGATCGGAATTGGGAACGGAATCGGGGCTGCCGGGGCTGAGGGCGATTCCTTGCCGGGTGCGCCCGATGCGGAATCGGGGTCAGGGAAGGAATCGGAGGATGCCGATGATGAATGATGCTGAGCGTAATGGCGTTGAGGCTGTTGGAAATGGCGCGCCTGGCAGTGACTCGAATGTGAACACGGAAGTCAACAACAGCGATGGATTCCGGCATATCGGCGACGGCGAGGCGGGTCGTGCCGTATTGGAATATGTGTGGAGCAGTTTCGCCCGATACCATTCGGATGATATGCGCGAATCGGATTACCGGCTGATCATGGATGATCAGCAGTGGGCGATGGTCCGTGACCTGTTGCAGCGATATCTGGCCATGGACGATCTCGACGACGCCGTGCAGGTGTTTCGGGATCGGGAGATGGGGAAACTGGCCGACAGTTGCCTGCCGGATGCCGTTCCTTCACCCGCACCCCCGGGATTGCCGCAAGGATGGTGGACGTTGCTCGAAGCCGCGTATGAGTGTTTGGGAGACGAGGAAGGTCTGCGACGCATCTATGCCTGTTACATCGTTACCGACCGGCTACCGTGGCATCGCAGGAGTCAGATGCCGAGCCGGGTTCCGAGGCATGAGCGTGAGATCGATAGTGCGCATTACGTGCGTAAGCTGAAGACACTGTCCGGCGAGCATTGGCCGGAGGACGTGCGCCGAATGGTGGAAGTGCATCAGCGGTATTATCGGGATCCGATGCTCTCCGGCCGACAGCTCGCCTACGAGGAATTGCTGTTGTCCGAGCGGCTGAGCGACGCGGCCTGGCGGTATTGCAAGGTTCGCTGTCACTCGCGTTATACGCTGGCCAGTGAGGCCGCCGAGCTCATGGAGCGTATGTTTGATGTTGTGTCGGAGCGTCATGCCGAGGAGGCTTGCGATATCCTGCTCGCTCCGTTGCACGATGCCGATTCCCCGATGTTGAGCAACGATTCGCCGGAACGCGTGACGCAGATCATCACGGTGTTGCGGAAGTGTCTGCCATATGTGGGAAACCGGGTCCGCGAGGAATGCGAGCGCCTGTATGGCATGTATCGACACCGGCAGCTGCTGCGCTCGGAGCTGAAGAAGCTGCTTGAACACGTTCAGCCGTAGGGAGGTGCCGTTAGGTGCCGTTGGGGGATGAATCCTTACTTATCATCGACCTATCCTCGCTTCGCTAGGCAGATTTCGGGTTCGGCAGGCACCTAACCACGCTTCGCTGGGTCGTTTGGTTTGGAGAGGCGAGGTATTCCGTATCCGGGTGCGTGATGATTCCGCCGTTGTGGGCGGTCGACTACTCGGGCAAGTGCCTAGCGAAGCGTGGCTAGGCGTCCGCAAAGCCCCCGATCCGCCCAGCGAACCGCAGATAGCCTGTATTGGGACACGCGTGGACTCATTCATTTCCATGAAGAAATCCACGGCAGACTCAGTTATCTCCGTAGCGTAGATAGCTGATGCAGGAGGGAAGTGCGTCGATACCGTACGCATTTGCTTCTGTAACGAGCGCTAGGTCGTCCAGCAGCATCTCCTGCGTGACAGCCGGGAGCTGTTCGAATTCACGGGCAAAGCGCAAGGCTCCCTGTTCGCAGAAGGATGCCGGACTGATGCCGATGCCATAGTCACGATTGGGATTGTCGAACAATCCAAACTTCAGTGGACAGCCTTCCGGCACATGCACACCGAATAGAAAGTCGATGTCCTCGACATTCAGCGGAAGCCAGTAGGGGATGCGTACAACCTTATAGCCAAGATCCCGCGCCCATGTGTCGCGTTCTCGGTCATTGAAGATGGAATGCAGTTCCTGATAATGCGGTAAGCCGTCGAACTCGACGATGAGTTTCCGCTTTTCGCATCGGGCATCGGGACGATACCGTCGTACGGTTGTCGCACCATGATCGCGTTGGATATCGGCTGGAATCGACTTGTCATATACGAATTCGTCTCCGGGGAAAATCATCTCCAAATATGTCCGCATGTCCGTATTCCACTCGGATTGGTAGTCACTGCGTTTGCTGGTCTCGCGCAAATACTTCCAAGGCGTGTTCCGGCGTTCGGCGGCCATGTAGGATAGCAGCTTGTCATGCAGGCAATCACCGTCGTATTGATCGATGTCGGGAATCTGATATTTCTCAATGATTGCAGTGACACTAGTCTCCGGATGCATGATTCTCCAGACAGAGTTTATGAATTAGACAAATTAGATATTTTCGGGGCGCGGCTTACCTTGGAATGGCCGACCATGTTGTCGGAAGCAGCGCCCCTTTCCGCGCGGCGTCGGTCACGCGTTGGTGGGTGCCGCGTCCGCCGGTTCCAGGGTCCAGTAGTCGTAGATGGCGCCATTCATACACATGCTTTTGTCGGCAAATATCGAATCCATACCCTCGCCGAGACGGAATCCGTATTTCGCCAGTACGGCGTCGGCGGCCTGACGGTCTGCATCCTCGTAATCGTCGAGAAATTCGCCCTCGTGCTCGATGGAGATGTGCTCGCCGTCGTCGGGCTCGAGCGGATCGAACCAGCGCAGCAGCCACTGTGGTTTGCCCTGTTCTGCGCTTCCGGGGATGAAGGACAGCGCGCGGTTCGTGGTCAGATCGAAGAAGTAATAGTCGCCGGTGAACGAGTCCCCAGACACGAGTACCGGAGTCACTTCGATCGTCTTGTCGGGATCGATGCTGGGAACCTCGCCGTTGTCGTCTGGCTTCGGCTCGGCGTATGCGAGGACTGTTGCGCTCATGATGCCTTCTTTCATTGGTCTTGTCTGATGCGGACGGTTCCGTGTGTCGTCATCCGCGACGAGACGGTCCGCACTTGTGCCCAATGCTACCCGTCGCGGCGTTCGTGAGGAGAAATTTCGCCACCTGATCGTGGAGATCGTGGATGGACCGCCGGATGCTCGTGGGGACAGATGAATTGCATGGCATGCAATCGATACCGGCAATTGGTGCTCAGTCGATTTTCCAGCCGTCTCCCGACCATCCGGGGCCGAAGTCGACCCAGCAGTGGCCGTTCTCCAGCGTGCCGTTGCATGGCGGCTGCGTGGACGTACCGTTCCCGGACGATTGACTGCCTGACTGATTGGGCGTCGTGTTCTGGGTTCCATTGGATGTGCCTGTGTCGGATGCCGCGTTGGAACCGCTGTTGGAGTTTCCCGACGGGCCATTGCTTGTGGTGCTGTTGGTGGTCGTCCGGTTATTGGCGGTGCTGCTGCCGGTCGTGGAATTGTTGGTGGACATCTGGCTCTTGGCCTGCGCCTGCGCGGCGGCCTTGGTGGCGGCCTCGGCTGCGGCCTGTTCATCGGCTTGACGCTCCTGCACGCTCTGGTTGACCGCGTTCATGGCATCGTCGAGCTTGATTTTCGCGTCACTCAGCTGTTGTGTCGTAGCGTTTTCGTTCTTGCTCAGGTCGTTGGCCTCGTTGATCGCGGTCTGCAGAACGCCACGAGTGGATTCGTCCTTCACTTGACCGTTGCTGGAATCCAGCAGCGACTGGCCGTTGCCGATCGTGTTGGTAAGCGTCTTGAGCGCCTGGCTGGCTTGTACGGCGTCGACCGCGGGATCGATGCGTTTGACCAGATCGGAATACTTTCCGGCGAGGCTCTTGTTATGGTCGGTGGTTTCGCGCAGCGTCGACGTGGAGTCGGAGGCATTGCACGCCTGCGGCTTGGCATCCTTTGTGGTGTAGAGCTTGGCCAGCGTGTCGACTGTGGCGGAGTCCGCGACCTGATCCGCGGTGATCGTGGCCGTCTCGTCGGCATCCTTCCTGGCGTCATCCCACAGGCTCATGGTCTTCGTGACCGTGGAGATGCTTGCCTCGCAGTCCGAGAGCGCGGCTTCGTGTGCGGAGCGGGACATGTAAGCATAGACACCACCGGCCAACGCAAGCATGATCGCGATACCAACACCGGCGGCAATAGCCTTCCGTCTGGGATGCTTTGCCGAGCTGCCGTCCTTGTTGGTGCTGTTGCCTTCATTAGCGCTGTCGTCGTTCCGCGTGGCCTTGGCTTCTGATATCGATCCGTCTTCGGAATCCGTTGGTGCCGCGATGGCGTTGCGAGTGGTTTCGTCGTCGTTGCTGTCGGTCACGGTCCATCCTTCCGCTGTTGCTCTCTTCGGGAAATTGTATTTGCGCGCCGTATATAAATCATCCCGTAGTCGTTGAGGCGATAGGCGGTCATGAGTGCGAAGGTGCTTCACGCATGCATGAGTGATTGTGTCGCTAAATTCCATCAGCGAAAGCGAAGGGCCCCTTGTGCCGATGCGGATCATGCAGAGAGCGGCCGGATTTGACGATAGTCCGACCGCTCTTATCAAATAGTCACCTCGGACGTCGGAACCGGCGGTCGCCTATTGGCTGGAATGGGTTGTGGGGTTCGCTCTGGTACCAGTAGGCGACGGATGCGACGTCGTCTTGGCGTTCGAAGTTGCCGCCTTCCTCGGTGCCGATCTGCTGCCAGGTGACGCGCAGGTTCTTTTCGAAGTACATCGGGTCGGGCAGGTGCCAGCGGTACAGGCCGCGTGTCACCGGTGTGGCCGTGTCCCAGTATCGACTTTCGCGGTTGGATAGGTTCTGCGAGTAGAACGGGAATCCGAGGTAGGGGCCGGTGAACGTCCGCTCGTACATGCGGCCGTCCTCGTCGAAGTCGGCGAAGCTCCATGCGCCGCCGAAGTAGTCCTCGGCACCGGTGCTGCACCATGTCGGGTATTCGCCGTCGTCGTCAATGTAGAACTTGAATTCGCCTTCGCCCCACCATCGGCTTTCGAGTGCGGTGAGTGCGAGGTATGTGCCGACGTATGTTCCATGTCCCTTGACTCCGTCGAGCACGACGTAGTCGCGGCCGAGTTCGGTAACTCGTTCGCGGCGCCATTGCGCGTGGAACCGCATCGCATCGTCCGGCAGGGCATCGTACTCGGTGTAGTCGATCTGATAGAAGAATGCGGGTACATCCTCGTTGTGATCGTTGCGGAGCACGATGCGCGCATGCTCGAATGGCATCGCGAAATAGCAATTGAATCCGCGGTTCGGGTTGACCATGACGGGGATCGAGTTGATCGTGCACGACTGTGCGTGTCCGCAGCAGAAGAAGTCGCCTATCGGACATTGCACAGAGGGGGTCTTTTCGCCATCCCAGTAGAATTCGAGGATCAGATTGCGTAGCACGTCCGGCCCGGTAGGGGAGGTCTTGTCAGTCACCGTCATCCAGATGTGGCGGATGACGCCGGGGCCTTCGACGTCCATCAACGTCACCGTTTCCCCGGCCTTGACCGTGCGGATGCAGGGGCTGCCCTTGCGGGAGGGACCGAGGGCGCTGGGTGTCATGGCGGCGCGTCCCTTCCCGCCGTTCGGGTTCTCGGCGTTGATGCATCTTGTGCGTCCCTGTGAACGCATCGTCACCGCGTCGAGTGCTCCCTGTCCGAATCCGAGGCTCGTATTGGTCATATTCCCATTGATCATGTGATCACTTCCTTTCGTGTGGTGTGCGTATGTCGCTTTCGTTGTCGCGGGCCGACTGGCTCGTCGGCCCGCGATTAGGGTTCGGTGGTGTCCGGGGTGCCGGGGGCTTCCCGGGTTCGTTTCCGGTTATTTCACGGCTCCGGCGGTGATGCCTTGCGACAGCTTACGTTGGAAGATGATGAAGAAGATGATCGTGGGGATGATGCTCAGTAGCGAGGCGGACGCCAGGGTGGTGGCCTCCATCGTGTGCTGTCCCTGCAGTGTGGCGAGTGCCAGCGGGATGGTCTGCACGTCGTCGCCCATGAGGAACGCCATGGGGATCATGTATTCGTTCCAAGTCCAGACGAAGAAGAACACGAACAGCACGCTTATGGTCGGCCAGGAGATGGGTAGTACGACCTTGCGCAGCACCTGCCAGCGGGAAGCTCCGTCGATCGCGGCCGCTTCGAGGATAGCCTGCGGGAACGTGCCGTATACGCTGGAGAGCAGGTAGGTTCCGTACGCGCTTTGAATGATCGTGAAGATGATGATGATCGCGAGCTTGGTGTTATACAGTCCGGCTGATTTGAACATCGTGTACAGCGGGTAGAGCAGGGCCTCCTGCGGCATCATGTTCGCGAGCATGATGGCGAGTACGATCCATGTGTTGCCTTTGACCTTGCCGATGCCCAGAGCGAAGGAGTTGAGCACCGAGAGCACGACCGCGGCCAGGGCCACTACCAGCGAGATGATGAGGGAGTTCAGGAACTTCAGTGGGAAGTTCGTTGTGGTCCAGAAGGAGACGATGCCTTCCATTGTGAAGGTCTTCGGTAGGCTCAGCGGTCCGGCGGCGTTGTAGTCGGCCTGAGTCTTGAATGCGTTGACGGTGAGTACCAGCAGGGGAAACAGGACGATCAGCGCTGCGGCGATCAGCAGTATGAGCGCCACCCAGTCTCCTGTGGAACGTACGTGCTGGGTCTTTCGGGAGGCTCTTTTCGCCTCGGCGGCGGTCATGGATTGCGTCATGGTTCGGTCCTCGTTTTCGAATCGGTGTGTCTGTGGCTGGTGTCAGACCAGGTTCTTCTCGACGCGCTTCTGCACGATCGTGAACACGACGGAGA
This sequence comes from Bifidobacterium tissieri, assembly GCF_002259645.1. GTDB lineage: Bacteria > Actinomycetota > Actinomycetes > Actinomycetales > Bifidobacteriaceae > Galliscardovia > Galliscardovia tissieri. Next base: position 309,631 of record NZ_MWWV01000004.1, on the reverse strand, counting down.
AGACGATGATGACGATGGTGAGCGCGGTGGAGATGGCGGCACCGTAGCTGACCTGCTGCACCTGGAAGAACTGGTTGTACGAGTAGTAGGAGGGGACGGTGGTTGCGGTTCCTGGGCCGCCCTTGGTGAGTAGGTACACCGGGGCGAAGGTCTTCAATGCACCGATCGTGGCGGTGAGGATGACGACGAGAAGTTCGGGAATGATCGACGGAAGGGTGACCACGCGGAACTTCTGCCACCAGTTGGCGCCGTCGAGGCTGGCCGCCTCGTACAGTTCCGGGTCCACGCGTTGCAGGCCGGACATGAAGATGACGATCGGGTAGCCGAGCTGGATCCATACGAGGATGAACATGAGTACCGGCAGTGCGCTGTTGGGGCTGCCGAGCCAGTTGTGGGTGAGCGAGCCGAGGCCGATCTGTTCGAGAAGCGCGTTGACGGCTCCGTCCTCCGGGCGGAAGATCCAGCCCATGATGATCGCGGCGACGGCGACGGGCAACAGCTGTGGCAGGTAGAACAGGGCTCGTAGGAGGGATGCGGTCCTGCCCCCGAACTTCTTCTGGATGACGTCCGTGAGCAGCGAGGAGATGAACAGGCCGAGAATGGTCGGGATGACCACGATGGCGACGATGATCCAGAATGAGTTAAGGAACGAGATCCAGAACGTCGAATCCCTGAACAGGCGCTGCCAGTTCTGCAGGCCGATGAAGCGCACCGGTCCGACGCCACGCCAGCGCGTGAAGCTGAGGTAGATGTTCCAGATGAACGGAATGATGACGATGATGGTCAAGCCCAGAATGCCCGGGATAAGGTAGGGCACGAAACGTGAGGACTTGTTGCCGGGCAGTCGAGAGGTCGACTCCCTGCGGACATGCTTGCTGTTGCCTGACATTTGCTGTTTCCTTGCTGCGTGTGGTTGAAGGAGGGCCGGGCGCGGGTTCCCGCCGCGCCCGGCATCCCCACGTTCGTGGAATGGGATGCGGCCGATCAGTGCCGGATCAGTTGGAGAAGCCCATCTCCTCGACACCGGAGTCGTACTTGGAGTGGATGTCCTTGAGAACGGCGGTGGTGTCCTTGGTGCCGTTCACGAGTTCCTGGAACGAGGCGGGGATGGCATCGGTCAGGCTGGATGCGGCGTAGTCGGGGTAGTAGCTGAGCTTATTAGCGCTGGCGTAGGAGTTGTACTCCTCGATCATGGCCTTGCTCTTCTCGTCGGTGATCTTGTCGGGATCGGCGGCGACGGGGATGCCTCCGGCGTTGCCAAGGTAGTTCTGGACCTCGTCGGAGAGCACGTAGTCAATGAACTTGGCGGAGAGGTCCTTGTGCTTGGATCGTTCGGGGATGACCAGCAGATTGCCGGCGCATCCGACCGCGTACTCGGATTCGGGCATGACGGCGGCGGTCCAGTCGAAGGAATCGATCTGCTTGGCGAAACGGCCCTGGTTCCAGGTGCCGGTCTGGTAGATCGGGTATTCGCCCTTGATGAACGCCTGGGTGGTGTCCTCGGCCTTCATGCCGGTGGCGTTCTTGGAGATGAATCCCTTGTCGAGCCAGTCGCCGATCGTTTCGGTGGCGTTGGTCAGGGTCTTGGAGTTCCAGTCCACCTTGCCCTTGTACAAGTGCCAGTTGTTCATGAACGTGGAGTCGGCGTTCTTGGAGACCAGCTGCCACCACAGCCACATCACGCCGTATTCCTGCGCGTCAGCGGCGATCGGGGTCACGCCGGCGTCGACGAACTTCTGGCAGGCGTCGACGAATTCGTCGTATGTGGTCGGGATCTCGATGCCGTACTTGGCGAAGAGATCCTTGTTGTAGTAGACACGCTGGAACTCGGCGTAGCTGGACATGCCGTACCAGGTGTCGCCGCCCATGATGCCGTTCTCGTCGTACTTGGCTGTTTCGGCGTTGGATCCGGTGACCTTCTTGTCCCAACCGTACTGGTCGACGTAATCCCCGAGATCGGTGAGCAGACCCATCGTGGAGAGCACACCCGCGGAACCGTTACCACGGTTGGACTCCATAAGGTCCGGCGCCTCGTCGGAGTTGAGGAACTGGCTGCCGTTCTGCGCGATCTGCGTGAAGGACTTGCGCTCGAACTTGATCGAGACGCCGGTCTCCTTCTCGAACAGTTCCGCGGCCTTCTTCCAGGCCTGGGTCTGTCCCGCGTCCTCCTCCTCGTAGTACCAGAAGGACAGGCTGTCTGGGTTGTCCTCGTCCTGCGCGCTGCTGTTGCCGCACGCTGCGAGTGTAGTCAGGGAGATCGCCGCCACGGCCAGCGTCGCGATACCGCGCCTGATGTTCATTGTTGTCTCCTTACCTTTCCTGATGTTGCCGAAGGCAACGGTTTTTCTGGAATTTCTTCCTCGTGTCCCGGACCTATAAACCATCGGCCGTCATCCGGCGTCGTGGGAACGGTCCAGATCGTACATTCTTGTTGTCGAAACGTTTCGACAACGGGACGGATAACGGTCCGGCCGGTCCGGCCGAGGAAGTCGACCGCCGTCCAGTTCCGATATCGTGATGGCCGGCCTAGGGCCGGGGCATTTCAATGTAATCGAAACGATTCGATTACATTGATGGAAAAGCAGATGTAAACCTCATTGCATTACGTCCGCTTTTTCCTGGGGGAGGTATGCGGGGAAGGGGAGCCGGTCGCATCGGATGTCGACGCGACGGATGGGATGACTGTGGCGACGGATCCATGATCCTGCATCACGGGGGAGATCAGCTCGCCGGATGCTGAGATACGACGGCCATCCTCTACCGCGGAAAGCAGCAGTCCGACGGCCTTGGCGCACAGTAGCTTCGGCATGACGGGAATCTCGGTGACCGGCCGGCGGACCAGATCGTTCTCGAAGAACGTGCCAACGGATAGCAGCGAGATGTCATCGGGAACCTTCAAGCCAGCATCGTCCAGTTCCTGCACCACCATGTTCACGACGGCGGCATCGGCCTGGTTGACGATTGCCGTGGGACGTGGATCCATCGCTTTCAGATCTCGGACAAATGCCGCTGCATCGAAGCGTCCGGCTTCGTTCTTGCCTGACTCGACGACCCTCACGCCCAGCTCGTGGGCGCGGTCCAGCATGTGTCGGCGCAACGCCACCACATAGCCGGAACGACGCTCATAGTCCCGCTCGTTGTCGCGCAGCAGCAACACATCCCGATGGCCTCGCTTGTACAGATAATCCATGGCGAGTGTTCCGGCGGCCGCAAAATCGATATCGACGCACGCGCAGTCCCCGCGGTCCGCCGGATAACCGATGGCCACGCAGGGCTTGTCGTACGAATCCACCTGTGCCACGCGATCGTCATCCTCGACGACGTCGAGCAACAGCACGCCGTCCACCATGTTGCTACGGGTCACGCGCTGAATGTCGTCCACCGCGTTCTCGCCGGTCAGCAATAGCACGTCATAGCCGGCGTTTTTGGCCTGCCAGGCGGTGTACAGGAAGTAGGCATTGTACTTCGCTTCGTTGATGTCGCCTCGGATGGGCTCGCTCACGGCGAGAATCCGGTTGCGAAGGCCGCGCATCTTCTGCGCCGACGCATCGGGAGTATATTCGAGCTTTCGAACCACCTCCATCACCTTGTCCGCGGTCTTTCCTGAGATGGCGCGTTTCCCCGACAGCACATAGGATACGGTGCTGACCGACACTCCGGCGGCTTTCGCCACGTCCTTGATTCCGGTCATCATCGCCTCCTTTCCGCACTTCCAGGATCGACGCACGCCATCGGCGTCGGTCGCGAACGACGCAACCCATCGCAATGGTGTCGCGGCGATTTGCTTCCTCGATAGTATCCCATCCTCACGGCGTCACCGCCGATTCGATGGCGAAACAGTTGCCGACACTCACTGTCGAAACGTTTCGCTAAGATCCTATATCGAAACGTTTCGAATTGTCAACCATGCGACACGCCGACGCTGTCGATGGGGTCTTGCGTCGGTTGGAAGACAAGAGGGATGTGGCGTTTTCTAGGCTGCAGTCCTAAACGTGGTGCCTTACCATATATCCACGCTTCGTAAGTTTTCTTGGCTGAGTTATCGGTTGCGAAGTCGCTGATAAATGGCAAGGATGACAGTGCGTACATCTTTGCCAACGTACCTTGACGATGTAGCCTGATTTTTGGTCCACCCTCCAGACTGGTAACTGAGATGGTGAGATGACGATCCGTCCATGCGAATGGCGTGAGCATGAGAACGATTCGTTCGGTGTATACGAGACACTCGGTGACACCTTGGGATTTGTTGTGATCGAGAACCCGAGTCGGGAATATGAGACCGTCTTCGACTGTCAGTTACTTGGCCCGATGGTACGCCATTGCCTGACATCAAACGGATCAGATTCCGCGATCCTGATATAAAGAATTCTGCGTACACGTTGCAGGGCGAAGAAGTGCTGCTCGATGAGAAATACTTCGCTCTCATCGAACACGAGCGCATGGATGGGGACTGTCTCTTTAAGTGTGTGACTGGCAGTTTTATTGTCAGTTCCTGTCGTCCGACCAGCGGTCGGCGAAGGCGATGATGAACGCGTTCAATGCGGGCTTCTATCTTGACGTCCATATTACCTGTTCTCTGCCGGTGGGGTCCAGCGACTTGACGGTCAGGTACAGGCATTTGAACGCGGCCTGCTCGTTGAGAAGTGCCCTGCGCCCGTATAGAACGTCGGAACCGGGTGTTCTAACCGGACGACTGAGTAGTCTCTTGCTGTTTTTGAGTGGTTGTTTCTTTGGTCCAACTAAGATTCGTTAAGCCCATTTTCGTTGATATTGCGCCATCTTGGGGCGCTGACAAGATTCGTTGATTGTCGCTGACTTCCTTGTTCTCCAGAGCCATCGTGTCTGAGCGGCAGACACGATGGCGAACTACTGACATCGGACGACGAAATGAATGACTGAGGAACAAATGGCTATTTGCTTGAGTGTGCGAACGCACTGTGGAAGGAATTTAGGAACGTAACTAGTAATAAAGGGTTTGGGCATGAAGGGACCCTCTCCGAGTTGCTATCTGTTAAGTATGGGAAAGACCATAAGAAGCTAGCCAGTGGAACATACCCTGTGTACGGTTCGGGCGGCTACATGCGCTCGGTTGATAGACCTCTCTACGAGGGCGAGTCCGTCTTGGTGCCAAGAAAGGGCAGCCTGAATAACGTAATGTACGTTAACGAGTCCTTTTGGACTGTTGACACAATGTTCTTTACAATTCAACAAACTAAAGGTGCAGCGAAGTATACATACGAGTTTCTGCGTGGCCTTGATCTAGCATCAATGAATGCTGGGTCTGCAGTACCCAGCATGACTGTCAAAATTCTTGACGCTCTGCCTGTTTTTGTCCCACTCGAATCTGAGCTTTTAAAGTTTGATGCCCAGGTTGAGCCTTATTATGCAGCAGTCAGGTCAAATACTAATGAAATGAACGCCCTTAATCAGCTTCGTGACACCCTTCTCCCCAGACTCATGTCCGGGGAGATCGACGTCTCGAAGGTCGAGCTGCCTACGCAAGCAAATAGCCATTTGCTTGCCCATGGTCTCTCTTTTCCGTGGCTTGCGATACTTATGCGGATCGGATACAAGCATTGGATGAAAGGCTCCACAATGGTAGGACACAGTACCATCGAATCGATACTGAAGGCGATGCAGCATGCATTGAACGCATATCAGCTCAAACAGCTGAAAGGGGTTCTGTCGGCCCAGCTTGCTGGTGAGTCCATAAGCGCCGATAGCAGTGAATCGGAGACCCTGCTTCGCTCATTCCTCACCGCCAAAGAGCTCGAGGGATGCAGCGGACGCACATTGAAGTACTACGAGGCAACCCTCACACATTATCTCAAAGAGACCACCGGCATTCCGCTACCTCAAGTGGATACCGAGCAGCTTCGCGCCTATCTCACCAACTACCAGATCACCCATTCCGTGGGCAAAGTCACGATAGACAATATCCGGCGCATCCTTGCCTCATTTTTCTCATGGTTGGAGGATGAGGACTACATCGTCAAAAGCCCGGCTCGCAAGATACGCCGCGTAAAGGCGCCAATCCGAGTGAAGGAAGTCATTTCGGATGAGGATATGGAACGCCTCCGAGACGGCTGCGCGGCCCTGCGCGACCTCGCCATGATTGACCTTCTTGCTTCTACCGGCATGCGCGTGGGCGAACTGGTGAGACTGAACCGGGACAGTATCGACCTTGAAGGGAGAGAATGCGTAGTCCAAGGCAAAGGCAACAAGGAACGGCTGGCATACTTCGATGCACGTGCCAAACTTCACCTGTCCGAGTATTTGGCCGCACGAGAGGATGACGACCAGGCCTTGTTCGTGGGACTTTACGGCAAACACGGCAGGCTCACCGTAGGTGCCGTCGAAGACCGCCTTCGTTCCCTTGGACGCAAGCTCAGGCTGCCACGGATCCATCCCCACAAGTTCCGCAGAACCATGGCCACTAACGCCATCAACCGCGGAATGCCAGTAGAACAGGTACAGAAGCTTCTTGGCCACGTTAAGATAGACACGACTATGGAGTACGCGCTCGTCAACCAGAGCAGCGTGAAGGCATCGCACAGGAGGTACTTGGGATGACACAGCTGGGTGACGTGTGTAATTTCAAGGAGTGGAAACTTGCCGAAGTCTGCGACAGATTAAGCAGCGGTAAGGTAATTCGATCGAGTGAACTTACTGGTAACGGCGCATACCCGGTAATAGGCGGCAACGGAGAACGAGGACGAACAGAAACTTACAATTTTGATGGTGAGTGTGCTGTCGTTGGACGCCAAGGCGCGAATTGCGGTAACACCCGCTTCTTCAAAGGCAAGGCCTACATGACTGAGCATGCTGTTGTCGTTCAAGGCAATGAAAAGGTCAACACTCGCTACCTTGCTGCGCTTCTTTCAACCATGCATCTTGGACAGCTGTCTGCTCAGTCTGCTCAGCCAGGTCTTTCCGTCAAGACCCTAGCTAAGCAGACCGTTACTTTGCCTCCAAGAGGAGTTCAGGATAGAGCTGCCATTCTTTTAACGACATTTGATGACTCTATTTATAATCTCAATCAGACAAATGGCTATTTGCTTGAGATGATGGACGCACGCTGCAAAAAAAGTGTATTCGGAAATGAGCGCGATTGTGCATTGAATGCCGTTTGCTCGTATGTCGGCGATAAAACGTCGGCATTGAATGCCGAAAGTAGTACATATGTCTCGACTGAAAGCCTGATAGCAAGTAAAGGAGGACGACAACTTGCGGCAAGCTTGCCTAAGTCTGGGAAAGTGACTGTCTACAAAGCTGGAGATACTCTTGTATCGAACATCCGTCCATACTTTAAGAAGATATGGTTCGCAGATATGGATGGAACTTGCTCTACGGATGTACTCGTATTTCGGGCGAAGAATCCCAGTTACAAGTCCCTTTTGTTCTTCACGCTGTATAATGACGATTTCTTTGCGCATCTGGTAGCTGGATCCAAGGGCACCAAAATGCCTCGTGGAGACAAGAATCAAGCAATGCACTATGGCATCCCCACATTCGATGAATCTCTCAAGCAGTTAGCAAGTCAAGCTAATCATGTGCTCGCACTTGTCTCAAGCAACAGTCATCAGGCGAAGGCACTGGCTGAGCTCCGTGATGCCCTTCTTCCCAAGCTCATGTCCGGGGAGATCGCCGTCTCGAAGGTTGAGCTGCCTACGCAGGCAAATAGCCATTTGTGCGATTGAGATTCAATTCTTCGCTGCGTATGGCATCCATAAGTGTAACGACTTTACTTTGTTCTTTGAGACTGGGGAGGTCGACCTCAATTCTTGCTAGGTCACTCGGATGGACGCGAAATACCTTCATCCCTTTGACGTATTGTCTGAGCAACGCTTGGAAACGAGGTGTCTGAGCCAGATAGTTGAGATATGCCGGCATGACGATGTCGCGTCGTTCAACGCGCATGATGGTCGTTTCTGTGCCGGCTACCGCCTCAAGGTGCCGAGGGTTATTAAATAGGTAGGCATGCCCAAGATCATCCACCGTCTCGGAAGTGAGAACGTACACGATGTCCTGATCCTGAAGGAACTGCGTTGGGCGTAGCTTTTCTGAAGAGAGGATACGCGGTATCGGTTTCTGGGGGTTTTCGATATCGATGGACACGTCGAACCCCTTGTACAGCTCGCCGTAGTGAATGTAGAAATAATCGCCTTCGTCATACATACGCGCACGCGGTGTGCTTGCCCCCCGGTAGAACGAGCACAATTCACCTAGGGAGTACCTACATCCCATATCCGATTGCCTCCAGATTCTTCTTGATTTCAGCTTGCAGTCGGTTAGACTCCTCGAAGCATTTGGTCAGTTCGCTGGTCAGACGTTTCATCTTTTCATCGAACGGTTCATCGTCTTCTTCCTGTTCAGCGATGCCCACGTAGCGGCCGGGTGTCAGGATGTAATCCTGCTCGGCTATCTCCTCCATGCTGGCGGCGGCGCAGAAGGCTTTTTCCTCATCAAGTGTTCCGTCGCGGAATGCGTCGAAGGTGCCGGCGATCTTCTTGATGTCGTCATCGGTGAGCGTGCGTTGCGAGCGACTGATCATGGTGCCCATGTTGCGGGCGTCCACGAATAGTGTCTTGGAATCGGTCGCACGTCCCTTGCGCAGAAACCACAGGCATACCGGAATTTGGGTGGAGAAGAAGAGTTGTGTCGGCATGGCGACGATACCCTCAACCAGTCCGGCGTTCACGATGTTTTTGCGAATTTCACCCTCGTTGTTCGTCTGAGACGACAACGAGCCGTTAGCGAGTACCAGCCCGATACGACCCGACTGGGATAGATGGTGGATCATATGCTGCATCCACGCGAAGTTAGCGTTGCCCTCGGGCGGTACGCCATACTCCCATCGAGGATCGTCCTTGAGTTTGTCGCCGCCCCAATCGGACAGGTTGAAGGGCGGATTCGCGAGGATATAGTCGAATCGTTCGGTGCGGTGCAGATCGTTGAAGAACGTGTCATCGTTCTTCGGCCCCAAATCAGCATCGATTCCACGGATAGCGAGATTCATCGTGGCCATCTTCCATGTCGTCGGATTCGACTCCTGACCATAGACGGAGATGTTGTTGATATTACCCTGATGGTTGCGCACGAACTCGGCGGACTGCACGAACATGCCACCCGAGCCGCATGCCGGATCATAGACGCGGCCCTTGAAAGGTTCGAGCACATTGACTAGTGTCTTCACTACACATTTCGGCGTATAGAATTCACCGGCGTTCTTGCCTTCCTGGGAAGCGAACTGCGACAAGCAGTACTCATAGGTGCGGCCGAGCAGATCATGGGTGTCCCCGTTTTCGGCCATCTTCACATTAGTGAACAGATCGACGACTTCCCCGAGTCGGCGCTTGTCCAGTTCCGGTCGGGCGAAGTTCTTGGGCAACACTCCTTTGAGCCTTTTGTTCTCCTGTTCAATTAGTCGCATCGACTCGTCAATGACCTTGCCCACTTCAGGTGTGTGCGCGGCAGCGGCCACGTTCTCCCATCGAGCTTCCTTTGGCACCCAGAAGATGTTTTCGGACGTGTACTCGTCACGGTCCTCCTCGAATCCTTCGCCTTCGGCCACCAGCTCGGCGTACTTCGCCTTGAAGTTGTCCGAGATGTATTTGAGGAAAATCAGGCCCAGCACGACGTTTTTGTATTCGGAGGCATCGATATTGCCACGCAGTTTGCAGGCGGCATCCCAGATCTGTTCCTCAAATCCAAGGGCCTTGGTGCTTGCTTTCTTCGCCATGAATCAGTCGTCCTCTCCGTAGTCAACCCATAGTTCGCACTGCTGCATCACCGTATCGATTGCATCCGGCACCTCGTCCGGCGGATACTTGTGCTTTTTCAGCAGGCGTTTGATCGATCGGCGCATGCGGGCGCGGGCATCATCTTTCTTCTGCCAGTCTATCGTGCGGTTTCTGCGTAGGGTGTCAGTCAGCTCGCGAGTGATAGCGACCAACTCGTCGTTGCCGTAGAAGTCCTTGATGGCTTGTGGTTTTGTGAGCGCGTCGTAGAAGGCGAGTTCTTCGTCGTCAAGGCCCAGCGTCTTGCCTTCCTGCCGTGCGGCCATGATCTCCTTGGCCATGTCAAGCAGCTGCTGGATGACTTCCGCGTTGGTGAGCATGCCGTTGAGATACGAGTTGACTGACTGCTGTAGCATTTCGGAGAATTTCCCGGCTTTGACGACGCTTTTCTTGCGGTACGCTTTGACCTGATCGTCGATGAGTTTACGAAGCAACTCGACGGCGAGATTCTTCTGCTTCATCTGTGCGACTTCGGCGAGGAACGACTCATCGAACAGTGATACTTCGACGTTCCAGTCTTCAAACAGATTGATGACGCCCTCATTATGCACGCCCTGTTCCATGATGGCGGCAATGCGCTTGTTGACCTCGTTTAACGACATGCGAGGATTGCCTGGGTTCGCGTTCAGAACCTTGAGCAATTGTGTACGCAGCACATCGATATAGGCTTCCTCAAGTTTGAGGTCGTCGGGCACCATGCTCCTGCATAAACCGAATGCCTGTGCCATCTCCTTGGCGCTTTTCACGAAGTCCTTGCGATTCTCCTCGCGCTCGGGGTCGAGCAGATAATCGGCACCGTCGGCGATGACTTCGGCCATTTGCTCCGCTGAACCGGTATGAATGCGTTCCTGGTAATCCAACCCATGCAGAAAATCGCGGCAGACTCCGAGCTTGTCGAGGAACAACGGGTAGGCGGTATCGGCCACATTCATATTGCCATAGCGTTCGCGATCGCGCTTGGTGTAATCATGCATCGCGCGTTTCAGTGCTCCGGCGATGCCGATGTAGTCGACGATCAGGCCGCCTTCCTTGCCCTTGTACACGCGATTCACTCGCGCGACGGCCTGCATGAGATTATGGCCCTTCATGGGCTTGTACACGTACATCGTGGACAACGACGGCACATCGAAGCCAGTCAGCCACATGTCCACCACAATGGCGATCTTGAACGGGCTGTCGTCATCCTTGAACTCTTTGGCGAGCTCGGTCTTATGGGTCTTGTTGCCGATGATCTTATGCCATTCCTCCGGATCCTGATTGGAGGAGGTCATGACCGCATGTACTTTGTCCTTCCACTGAGGGCGCAGTTCGAGGAACTTCTCGTACATTCGCATAGCAATGGGGCGCGAATAGGCGACGACCAACGCCTTGCCGGTCAGTTCGTCCGCGCGGTTGTCCTCATAATGGTTCACGATGTCACGGCACAGGGAATCAATGGTTTTCGGAGCTCCGAGGATGCTGTCCATCGTCGCCAGATCATGCTTACTGCGATCGATGGCGAGCTCATCGACATTCTCCGAGAGATTCTCGTACTCCTCATCCAATTCACGGAGCACGTTCTCATCCAGTTTGAGTGATACCACACGGCTCTCGTAGAACACCGGCCGGGTGGCCCCGTCCTCGACCGATTGCGTCATATCGTATACGTCCACGTAATCGCCGAATATCTCACGCGTGGATTTATCCTGCGTCTCAATGGGGGTGCCGGTAAACCCTATATAGGAGGCGTTCGGAAGCGCCTGCCTCACCTTCAGCGCATCACCTATCGAATGCGTGCCGTCCGAATGGAGCTTCACCTCCAATCCGTATTGGCTGCGATGCGCCTCATCGGCCATGACCACGATGTTGCGGCGTTCGGACAATGGCTCATCGGACTCGCTGAACTTTTGCATCGTCGTGAATACGATGCCGTTCGCCTGGCGATTATCCAGAAGTTCGATGAGATTGTCACGGCTCGTTGCTTGCTGGGGTCGCTGTCGTAGGAAATCCGCACATTTCGCGAATTGACCATACAGCTGCCCGTCCAAATCAGTGCGATCGGTGGTCACCACAATTGTCGGACTATTCACTTGCTCGGCAAGCAGATGGGCGTAGAACACCATCGACAACGATTTGCCTGACCCCTGGGTATGCCAGAACACGCCGGCCTTGCCGTCACTGTGCATGGCATGCAAGGTACTCTCGACTGCTTTATGCACGCCAAAATACTGATGGTATGCCGCGAGAATCTTCACGTTCCCGTTCTCGGACTTGGAGAAACAGATGAAGTTATGAAGAATGTCAAGCAATCGTTCCTTCGGGAACATGCCGTCGAGCAATGTGGTCCATCGGACGGCAATCTTGTTGGCGATCTTCGAGTAATCGCCGTCAGCAGTCTTCCACTGCATGAAGCGATCCTCACTGGCCGTAATGGTACCTACACGTGTATCGCTCATATCCGTCATGACGCAGAACGCATTATATGCGAACAACGTAGGAATGACTTTCATGTAATTCCGCAGCTGTAGGTAAGCGTCCGAAGCATCGACATTCTCACGGGATGGTGACTTCAGCTCGAACACCACCAGCGGCATACCGTTCACGAACACAATCACATCGGGACGTTTCTCCTCATACTCGACATACGTCCATTGATTGACCACGTTGAACACGTTCAACTCCGGGTGCTCAAAATCCACGATTCTCACATGATCAGTGGCAGTCTTCTCTCCATCGAAGAATGACACTTCAACACCGGACTGGAGATAATCCATGAACTGGATATTGCGGGATAAAAGATCCACACCCTCAATATCCGAAATTTTTCGCAGTGCCTCAGCAAGCGCTGCCGAATGGGCTTGAGGATTGATCCGTCGCAGACAGTCTTCCAGCACGCCCGGAAGTAAAGCATCTCGATACGTCTCATCGGCACGCTTCACATTCGGGCCATACAACCATTCATAGCCTAAGACTTGCAGGTGCTGGATGACTGCCTGCTCGAACATCGCTTCATCAAGTACGGAAATTTTCTTGTCGGTATTCGGATTCGCAGAAACATCGATGTTTGCTGCTAAGGTACCTTGGCTCATTGCAGATACTCGCTCGCCGATCATGGATGTGCTCCTCAATAGCAATTCGGGAAAGCACCGGGAATGCTTTCAACTATGCGGGTACGGCAATACGAAGATTGTCGCTATCGCGCTGTTTCTTTCATATTACTGCAATGCAGTATCCTTACTTGGCTTGTCAACTAAAGCCCTTAGCTAACGGGGCAGGCGGCTTGGATGGCGTTAATGGCGTCGATAAAGGACGATGTCCAGCCCGTGTCCGTGGAAACCATTGACGGCTGTGACAATAACGCCAGGCAACATGCTCATGTTAACGGACTTCTCTGTAGCCATCTGTCCACAATGACATTTAGATCGTCGAGGAGACTCTGGAACAATAACAGAGAGAGCGTCAAGACGGCTTCGTATTTTGTATGTCTACGCTGTATTTACTGAATGCGAAAGGTTTGCCGAATCGTTCATTCAGCTCTCATTTTATCGACAGGGCCAGCTTTTGCCGGAGACTGGCATTCACGATATTGCTGATACCTAATCTTTCTATAACTGATCTAAACCACTTATCCGCGTATCGTCACTTCGTGGGGTCGGCGGCGCGGGCCTCGCAGTGCACCCACTGGTCGGACAGGCGGTTGTACCAGTTGTTCTGTGCCTCGAACGTGGACTTGGTTTCGCCTGTGGCGGGACGGTCCCTAACGATCGTGGCAAGTTCCAAACAATAGCCGGGGTGGGTCTGCTGCAGATTCGTGGCGGATTGCGCCATTCCCGACGCCTGCTCATAGATGGCATGATTGAGTAGCTTCCATGTCTTGCTCTCCCACGTAGCGAAGGCATCGTCTATATTCTTATTCTTGATGGCAGCGGCGGATTCCTCCGGCGTCTGCGAGTCATCGAAGTGCAGCTCTGCCTTGTTCTGGTCCGTCAGTGCGTTGTCGCTATTCACTCATGAGGGAGAAGAATCTCTGTATTGCACAAGCAAGTCGTAGGCAGAGTCAGGGGAATCGTCGTGCAGGTTGGTATTCCGCAAAATTGTTCATCTTGTGCACCGTATCGGAAGCGTGCTGTCACATCAGCTGGCGTGGTTGTCACGGTCGGAGAGGGGACCGGGGATGACGTTTCGTTGCCGTGTCGGTGGTCGTATCCGTCGTCTTGTCGGCGGCGGCGGTTTTACTGGCGTCGTTGTCGCTCTTCGTGTTGTCGTTCCACTTGTCGGTGGAATCGGCATTGGTCGTGGTTCGGGCAGTGGACGCTTGAACGGTGTCCCATCCGGCGAACGGGCCGACATGACTACTTGCCGCGAGCATGACGCCAAACGCTCCCAGTATCACCACGATCATGACGATGGTCAGAATCGTGGATTTGTCAATGTGCTTGCTAATGCGGTTGCCGTTGTGGTTGCTCATGTTGTTTATGGAATCTTCTGTTCTCTCAGCCGGGCCTGTAATCGTGCCGGCGTTGTTTCTTGGACATAAATAGGAACCGGACGAATGCCATGTGACGTTTGTAATCGTTGCAATTGCAATGATTTATCGGCGTGTTGCGTGGAAGATGTTGCTGAGAGCGGATGTTGCCGGGCAGTTTGCCATTCGAGATGATTGGGATATGGATGGGGCCTGCATATGGGAATGATGGTGGCGCTGCTGTCTCCGATGGTGAAAGGAGATGCTGATTCCGTATCAAAAAGTGTCGAGTATAGACGAAACTTGTACCAGTATGAGGGCAAAGTTTCGTCTATACTCGACATTTTTCGCGATGGTCGAGGTCTGGAATCATCTCCAGCCGTCCGCGGTCTGGTCTAGTTAGACGGTGTTCTGGGACGAATCGGACAGAGAAGTCTGAGCTGAACCGGGGGATGACGATCAGCTCTGGGTATAACCGTGTCACGAAGAACGGAATCCACGGTCCTTCGTGACATGGAAATACCCAGAGCCGAGTATGCGATCAGTCGATCTCGTCGCGCTCGCGTTCGTGCTCCGTATGCAGGCGGATACCGATGATTGCGGTCACGAGGGTTGCGGCCAGACCGTAGAGCAGAGCTTGCGGCCTCTCGCCGTGGACGATGTGAATGATGGTCGTGACGGCGCTGGCAGACGCCCCTCCACATCCGTGAGTCGCTCCTTCAAGGTCCGTCAATCTCCGGGTACGATTTTCCTAGTGGCTTCCTGCCAATGTGACCTGCAGGAAAGCCCACGCCAGAAGAAAGCTCGACCAAAGGAGGAGCTTTGCAGATCGATTCACATCCCAAGCAATTCGCTGAACTGTTCCCTGTAGAGACAACAAAGGGATTCATTATTCCCGAGTATCAGCGCCGGTATTCGTGGAAGAACGAACAGATTGAGCAACTGTTTAATGATATCTGGGAAGAGGACGAAGGATACTATATCGGTAATCTGTTGGTGACGAACGATCCCGAGGATAAGGATCGTCCGGACGTTATCGACGGCCAACAGCGACTGATTACGACCTCACTGCTTCTGCTGGGCATCTGGAACAAGCTTGAAATAATGTGGAGACAGTTGTCGGCTCTGTCCGGTGAAGCACAGTCCTCTGATGAGGAACAGACTTTGAACGTCAGCAAGGACATCAAGAAAATCGGCAAGATTCAGGACTATATCCTGCATAGACTGTATATCTTTGACAAAGACGACGAGCCAGTGACGCCACGCATTACCCCGCTGAAAGAGGACCGTGACTACTACAATGCGCTGCTGAGCCAGATAACCGACAATCCCCAGAAAGTTTCCGGAAACAGGGTGTTCAACAACCGGTATCGCCACATTTGTGAACTCTTCAATGACGAAGAAAAGTTCCCCGATGTAAGTTCCGTAGATCAGTTCTACCACAAGCTTCTGTCCACGACTATTTTGCAGATCTCCGTCACGGAGCTGAGTGACGCATTCTCAGTGTTCTCATCGCTAAATGCCAAGGGCCTGCCGTTGACCTTGGTGGATCTGCTCAAGGGGCAGTTCATTGGTGAGGCCAGTCGCAAGGGCATTGATAAAAGCGAGACCCTTGAGGACTGGGACGAATTCGTGGGCATATTCACCGCCAAGGATGAGGACGTGAATGTGTCGATCGTCACTCAGTTCCTGCTGAACAACTACGACGTTTTCGAGTCCACTGGTACCAAGTCGATCACCAAGGGCAAGGCGCTGCGCCTCTACGAAACCGTCATTCAGGACGAATACCGTCGTGGAAGCAACTATCTGGATACCTTGCTGTCGCGTGCGGAATTGTTCGCCATGATCACACGGGTCGATGGACATCACCATGCCGATGGCAGGATCGACCGTCAGCTGGATGCGCTGAAGCGGTTGGATTCCACGCAGGCGATTCCGCTGCTGCTGTCGCTGTTTGCTGATCAGAAGACGTTCGGACTGACCAATGATCATGTTTCGCAGATTCTTGACATACTGATTGACTTCTACGTACGTCGTAACATCACGCTGGTACCGAAGTCGTCGAATACACGTAGTCGCATGCTGGGATTGGTGCGCGAATTGACCTCGCTGGCCGGTCCCCGCGGTAAGGCGGCGGTCAACCTGATCGCGTCCACGCTGAAGGAGATCAGTTCCTCTGATTCGGTGTTCCTCGAAGCGTTGAAGTCGGAAGGACTGTACGACAAGAACGCGAAGACCGCACGATACGTGCTGATCGCGCTCGAACGTGGTCTGACCGGTACCAGCTCCTTCGACAAGGGACATCCTGACAATTTGGATGAACTCGGTGACAATGGCAAGCCGATCTGGACCATCGAGCACATTCTGCCGGAGGGAGAGAATCTGCCGAAGTGGTGGCGGGAGATGATTTCTCCCGATGATCCGGATCCGGAAACGGCTGCCAGCATTCAGGAACAGTACGTGCATCTGCTGGGCAACCTCACGCTCACGCCGTACAACTCCGAGTTCAAGCAGAAGCCGTTCGTGAACGCCGAGGATTCGTATGAGGACGGCATGGAATCGTACGACAAGTCCAAGCGCGACTATCGCGTCAATGGTCATTTCGTGGGTATGAGGCATCCCTTCCGTCTCAATGCGAGTATTCCGGATACCGCGAACGGGGAGACCATCGAGACCAAGACAAGCTGGACGCCGCAAGACATTCAGCGCCGTACGGAGTTCCTCGCCAACGAAGTGGTGAAGCTCTTTGCCTTCCCGGAGGACGTTACAGAGTAACAGCTCAGGGTCATACAGGACATGGATCTGGGTCTAGACGGACAAAGTTCTGGGTCAATCCGGACATGGCTCTGGGTCAAACCGGGTCATGAGTACGCGCTCTGGGTATAACCATGTCACGAAGAGAGGGATTTACCGTCCTTCGTGACATGGAAATACCCAGACCCGATTAATTGGTCAGACCCCAGATTATGGCTCGCGACTTCTCGCCGTTGACGATGTGGATGATGGTCGTGATGACGTTGACAACCGCCGCCGCAGCGCACACTGCGGTAACCACCTTAGACATTCTTCTCATGATTGTCAGTATAGGGGGTAATGAGAGGGGGTGACCGTCGACTTAGTCATTCGTTCCCAGCTCTTCGGCGACTCGATCTCCACATGCCTTCAGTTCAGCCTGCGTGCTGTCAGGGGCGCAGTGCATTCCTTCGATTCCCAGATCGCGCCTCATCTGATCTGAGCACTCATCTATGGTGGACATGGAAGCGCAGGCGTCGCGTCTCGGCTGACCGCAAGCTGTCAGAGAGACCACCGCTGCCATGCAGGCGAATACCGCAACAATCTTGTTTACTCGTCCCATCGTTTTCTCCTTGTTCTTATGCGGGCGGTCAATGCCGCCCGTTCTCGATGACGTACAACCGAGATATGGCGAAGAAACAGGTAAACCGGATACGAAAAACAGAGAATGTTGTCGGTGATCGTTGTCAGCGGTTGTCGTTCGCGAGATTGAAGCCGTTGAAGGTGAAGCCGGGGGAGACCACGCAGGAGACCAGCGCATCCGCATCACCGGGAATGGTACGCTGCCAGACTCCGGCGGGCACGATCGCATGACCGATCACAGGGTCGGTGGCCGTGCTGTCGACGTCAGCATCGGTATCGGTCGGATCGGTATTCGCCGCGCTCGTCAGTCCCGAGCCCACTAGTCCTGGACCCGCCAGTCCCGGACCCGCCAGTCCCGACCTCACTAATCCCGAACCGGTCAGTCCCGACCCCAACACGATACGCTCGGACTGCGCCGCATCCGGTGCGTCGCCGCTACCCGCCAACTCCAGCGTCACACTGCCCGGACCATGCCACAGCCACAGTTCGTCGGCGTCCACCTGATGCCAGTCGCTGAAGTCGCCGGTCGGCAGCAGGAAATAGATCAGCGACGCCAGCGGACGGTTGCCGGTGATCATGCTGAATCCGGGATGCTGCGTCGGCGACGCGAAATCGGCCGGTGCGAACGACGCCGACTGCCAGTCGCGTACATACCAGCCACCCTCCGGATGCGGTTCCAACCCCAGTCGCGCGATCACCGATTTCGCATACTCGCTCAACGGCGGAATATCATGCACAGGTTCGGGAATGTTTTCGTAGCTATTCTCGTAATTGTTTTCATGATTGTTGTTATTGTCGTGCCGGTTGATCATGCTATCTGCTCCTTGACATGTTCGGGTGTTACAAAATATGCTCCGGAATATAGTGCGGAATACGCTCCGGAATATGCCGTGAACGCTACGAAATATGCTGCGGTTGCCAGGTCCATTTGCTGCGGACGAAAGCGTCCTCCTGTGCAAGCATATAGTCGTAATGCTCATGCGTGGTGAGAATACCGAAGGGCGCTTTTTCCAGTACGTCGCTTGTTTCCGCGACCGTACCGGAAGCAGTATCGGATGGTGTATCGGAAGAACCGGAAGCCGTACCGGAAGCCGTACCGGAAGCCGTACCGGAAGCCGTACCAGAAGAGGGAAGAGAATCAATCGTACAATCCCCATCGTTGATGAACGGGTTCGTTCCCTCCTTCGGGTTCGTCTCACTCGTCCCGTCCTTCCCCGTCCTGTCCAGATCCTTCCATTGATGACGCCACACGATCAGTTTGACCCATATCGCGATAGCCAGCGCGGAAACAATCACTGCAATGGACGCAGACCCGATGCCCAATACGGTTGTGATTGGCGAGGGGGCGTCCTTGGAATGATCGGACTGGTTCTGGAATCCGACTGCCAAAAACGTCGCCGCATAGGACGCTGAATACAGGATCAATTCTCTCGAAATCGTGTCGTCCAGTTTTTGCCGAATATGATCGCCGATCGAATTGTTGATGCCGGACAACGTTTTGGCAAGCCACAGCGTGAAGATCATGGATAATCCGGCGATCAGATTATCGCCGGTGAACAGCGACGATAACGCGGAAGATAATTGCGTGATCGGATTATCTTCGGAGAAGTGCTTCGATAATGGGGAATTCGCAAACAACGCAACGATATTGAGCATGGAAAGCAGTGCCAGCAGTAACGACCAATGGAACGAATACCGCAATGTTCTCCAGTCGGGAAGAACGGTGAGTCGAATACGGCTGACCGGTTCGTGCTGCATGATGTTGCGCGTGCATTGGATACGGCCGGCCACTGCCCTTGCCCTGATTTTATGCTTCTCATCAACCGTGCCGAGCGAGGTGATTTCCTTGATCTCGGCGATATCGGCATGCTCGATGGGCGCGATTTCCAGAGTTGCGGATCGTGACACGTAGGATTGGAATGCCAGATCGATATGGTCCTCCAACCGAGTCGGTCCGATCAGGTGACGGCCCAGACGTTCGTACAAGGGAAGGACTCGTCCACGATCGGCATTGGCGTATCGTTCGTCAAAACGAACGTCGAAGATCATCTTCTGCTGTATCTCGTCCGCCGGAACATAGGCGATCAGCGGATACTGTTCGCACAGATTCGACAGCAGCAACAATAGGGCCAGCAGGGCTTGGGTGTCGTTGTTGCTCGTGGTCTCCTCGTAGTGCCAATGAGTTCTCTTGTCCGGCGGAAGACGCAACTCGGGATTCGACGTGATGCAATCGGCGATGCCAAGGAAATAGGCGAACGTCAGTATGGTGAAGTTTTCCTCACGTTTCGTGTGCTTTGTACGCGTACCATCGAGATTGGTACGGTTCTGCTCGGCGTTGCTGTCCGTAGCGGGAGAGGCTTTGACTTTGGCGGAATACTTCTTGAGCTTGCGTTCGCAGGCCGTCCTGAGTGCTTTTGCATAATCCCGTGTCAGGGTAATATCGGCCACTTGGGGATCCACCAGCATGTACGCCAACTCGGCCAGCCGTTCGTTTTGCCAATGCTGGATACTGGGTTGGTCGGATTCGTCGATATCCTTCCTGGGATTATCGGACGTAATACTCTTCCATATGGTTTCCTGCATTCTGGTGAAATCGAATTCGCCTTTTGCATTCGTAAAATCAACGGTGATGATGGTGTCAGTCCACTTACGAATATGCTGCTGAAGCTGTTCCCGACACGGAGCTGATATCTGATGCCAGCAGTAATTGAGCGCCTGAACGGTGATGAAGTTGGTTTCGGAGTATGAGGAGGTCACCAGTCTGCGACCGTCCCCATCCGTGAGATCGCGGTTGGTGTGATAGCCGTTGTCCAGGTAACAGACCGGGACCGCGATATAGGGGTTATCCGCATTTTCGTCGTTGCCCCACAGAATATGTTTGGTGGGATCCAACGTTGTACGGACTTCGATTCGATACGTGAGATTGCCATCCGGAGTGAACGTGACCTCAGTGGTCTGCTGGTTAATCCACTGGTGCATGCCCAGCAACAGCATGGCACATTTATGTCCTAATTCCAGTTGACTGTCGTCGTGGAATTGGGCGGTGATGTTGCGGAGCCCGTAATAGTTATATGGTTGTCTCCATTGCTGTGGTTTCGCTGTCGATCGTTGTTCATCCCTGTCGTTGACCATGGTTCCTGTGCCGCTTCTGCTCGCTGATGGTGGTGGGGCTCTCTGTCAGTCGTATGACGACTTCCATCGTAGAGGAATCCGGGGTGCGTGTGGTGTCACGATCCCAGCAGTCCGGCGATCACGAAAATGAAGATCGGCGACGACAGCGTACTCAGCAGGATGCCGTCGCGGGCGAATGTGGTACCGGCATCGTAGCGGGCCGCGTAATTGTATACGTTCTGCGCGGTGGGCAGTGCGGCGAGAACCACGCATGAATACAGTTCCGGGCCGCGGAATCCCATCAGGAAATACGCGATCAGGAACGCCACCATCGGCATCACCGCATTCTTCAGCAGCGCCGCGGTGATCGTTGCCGCACGGTTCGTGTCCTTGCCCAGCGGCTTGGACCCGCGCAACGACATGCCGAACGCCATGAGGATCAACGGAACCGCGGAATTGCCCACGATGTTGATCGGATCGTAGATATAACTCGGTACCACGAACCAGCCCACGGCATCGCTGACGGCCGACGTGACGATGCCGATCATCACACCGATCAGAATGGGCTGATGCAGCGGTTGCGTCACGATCGCCTTCACACTCACCTTGCCGCGCGACGACAGATCCAGCGACGTGAGCGCGATCGGCGTGAACAGCACCTGCTGAATCAGCACGATCGGCGTCACCGCCGCCGGATTGCCAAGAATATACGTGGCGATTGGCAGACCGATGTTGTTCGCGTTCATATACATGGAATCCAGTACACCGATCGTCGCGTCCGCCGGTCCCATGCGGAACACCGCGGCATTGAGTCCCAGAAAGATCGCGCCGGTGATCACCGCGCACGCTATTGCCACCGCGATCGACGGTTTGAACACGTCGGACAGGTGCTCCTTCGACAGGATCGCGAACATCAGGCACGGTGTGGACACGAAATAGCTGAATCGGTTGAGTACCATCTGTGCGGTGGGGCCTCCGATGCGGAACCGGGCTGCGATATAGCCGATGAGAATGATGATGCCGATGACGCAGAACCCCTGCATCGCGGAGATGAGTCCCAAGATCAGCCTCCCTTGCTGTCGCTGCCGTTTCGTGCGTGGCGTACGACGTCTGTTGGTTTGTGCGCGGCGTATGACGTCTGCCGTTTCATGTATGCCATACGACGTTGCTCGTATGTGTCATTCGTACGGTGGCGTGAGATCGGCGTCGATGCCGTCGGTCGTCGGTCGCATGCGCGCCACACCGTACAGTACTGTGAAAACCGATGGGATGCTAACTGGTTTCCAGCTTTCTCCTCGAAATGCGAATGGGACATATATGCATTTCGGGGAGAAAGCTTGTCTTAACAAGCCGAGGATCTCGGCAGTCTTGGGTAGTAGATAATCCTCGGTAGTAGGTAGTCCTAGGTAGTCAAGCCGGCTGTTCTTGATCCGTTCCCGTGTCCGACCCCTGTCTATTACCGCGTTCGATCCCATATTCCGAAATCTGCCCGAATAGAGAGCACCCCCGTCCCTTAGTGTGATCACACCAAAAGACGGGGGTGTTGAAATTCCAACGATTCGGAGGCCTACGACGCTAGTGTGAGCTCACACCAACGAAAGGCCTCGCACTAACGGGGCGCGCACCGGCGACGCGGGCCGCGGCACCGGCGTGATGCGTGCGACTCCAAGGCGCGCGGGACGAAGGCGTACAACGGTACGCCGAGCCCCGCGCAACGCGGGAGGCGCTCCATCACGTCAGTGCTGGCCGTACACGTTCTGGTAGCGGTCGTTGAGCTTGTCGATGTCCGCCTGGTCGATCTCGATGATCTCGCCCAGCTGACGCGCCGCCCACATCGTATGCGCGACCTCCTCGGTCATCGCCGCGGCCTTCACCGCGCCCTCCGCGTCCCTGCCGATCGTGAACGGGCCATGGTTCTGCATCAGCACCGCCGGAGACTTCGGATACTTCCTCAGCGTCTCGACCACGCCCTCGCCGATCGCCTCCGAACCGATCAGACGGAACGGGCCCACCGGCACCGGGCCACCGAACTCGTCACCCATCATCGTCAGCCCGCACGGGATGTTCTGACCCGTCGCCGCCCACGCCGTCGCATACGTCGAATGCGTGTGCACCACACCATACACGTCCGGCATATGACGGTAGATGTACGCATGCGACGCCGTATCCGAGGAGGGGGCCTCGGTGCCGTCGACCACGTTGCCGTCCAGATCCACCACGACCATCGAGTTCGGCGTCAGGTTCTCATAGCGCACGCCCGACGGCTTGATCACGAACAGATCCGCCGTATGCAGACGCTGCGACACGTTACCCGCCGTCCACACCACCAGATTCCACTTGATCAACTGCTGATGCAACGTGGAGACCACCTCACGCACCTGCTTGACCTCGGCACGCACCTCAGGACCATAATCAGCCAAAGTAGCCATAACTCGTAACCTATCCTTTCAATTGCTGGCTAGTGTTTTCGTGTATTCTACGATCGTAGTGATCAGGCGGCACGGCTCAGGATGGGTTCCTGAACGATGCCGATCTTGTCGAACAGTCCGTCGAAGTAGGCCTTGGCCTTCTTGACTTCGGCGATGGGATCGTCGGCCTTGCTGGTCCACATCTCCACGGTGTAGCTGCCGTTGTAGCCGAGCCGGTGGAAGAGTCGCAGCACGGCTTCGAAGTCGACGGTGCCGTCGCCGAAGGGCACTTCCTTGAACTGGCCCGGGAAGTTGGCGGTTACGGGCTTGGTGTCCTTGAGATGCACGGCCACGATGTTGTCGATGTTGGATTCGATTTCGTGAGCCACGTCGTTTTCGGGCCAGGCGGTGAGGTTGCCGACGTCGGGGTAGGCCTGCAGGAACGGGCTGTGGATTTGGGTCTTGAGATAGTCGACCTTGCTCAGCGAGTTGAGGAAGGGGTCGTCCATGGTTTCAATGGAAAGCATCACCATCTTCTTGGCGGCCATTTCCACACAGGTCTTCAGGTTCTCGATGAACCATTCGCGGCTGGATTCGGTCTTCGGCTCGTAATAGACGTCGTAGCCGGCCATCTGGATGTTGCGCACGCCGAGATCGACGGCCAGATCGATGGCCTTGGCCATCATGTCCAGTGCCTTGGCGCGGATGGCGGGGTCGGCGGAACCGAGCGGGAAGCGACGGTGTCCGGAGAGCATGAGCGTGTTGATGCGGCTACCGGTCTTCCACATGGCGTTGCGGAATTCCTCGCGTTCGCGCTCGGTCCATTCGAGGCGGGCGAGTCGTTCGTCGCTTTCGTCGATGGAGAATTCGAGGAAGTTGAATCCGAGATCGTGGACGAGATCGAAGGTCTCCTCCCATGTCAGTCCGGTTGGCAGGGCCTTTTCGTAAATGCCGACGGCGTTGACGGTCATGATTGTTGTCCTTGACTGTTGATGTGTGTGCTTGGAATGGAATTACAGGGATTCGAGGTCCTTGCCCTTCGTCTCCTGCGCGAACAGGTAGATGATCGCGCCGATGACGAGGCAGACACCGAAGAAGGTGAAGGCGGTGGTGATGACGGAGATGTCGATGTTCTGGGAGACGAAGTCGCCACCGACGAGCACGCCCATGAAAGCGGGGCCGATGATCTTTGCGGTGGCACCAATGCCGTAGCCAAGACCAAGACCTGTGGATCGCACATCGTTCGGGAACTGTTCGCCGCCGAATGCGTTGAGGATGCCGAACACGCCATCGGCGAACGTCATGATGATGAGCACGGCGATGTAGAACTGCCAGCCAGAGTTGTGGAAGAACGCAGCGTAGAAGCAGCCTGCAGCACCGATGATGCCGAAGATGAACATGGTCCAGCGACGGCCGATCACGTCGGCGAGCCATGCGGAGCCAAAACGGCCGATGCAGTCGGCGACGGATACGCCCATGAACAGATAGGCGACCATCTGAGTGGAGAAGCCGAAGGCGTCCTTCATAAGGGTCTGTCCCCAGGACTGGATGGCGAAACCGCCCATGATGAAGCAGAATGAACCGACGCTGACGATGATCAGAGAGCGCAGATGCTTGCTGAACAGCACCGAGTAGCTGACCTTCTGCTGCTGTTCGACTTCAGGCAGGGCACCGACTTCGTCCACCGGAATTTCCATGGCCCAAGCGAGTGCCTCACGGGCTTTGTCGTCCTGTCCCTTGGTCTGGTAGAAGCGCGGGGATTCGGGGACGGCGCGCAGCCAGAAGAGCAGCAACACCGGGACTGCCCCGAGGGCGAGGAGGATTCGCCAGTGCTCGCCGATGGCGCTTTGCGCAACGGAGCCGAGCAACAGGCCGAGCGGGATGAACACGGAGGCGAGGCCGGAGAGCATGCCGCGGTGCTTGGTCGGCACGAATTCCTGCACGTAGGGGATGGAGGTGATATTGAGTCCGCCTACGCCGATACCGACACCAACGCGAAGAATGGCGAGCAGAATCCATGCACGATCAGGCAGGAACACGGAAAGGATGGTGAATACCACGAAGCAGATCACACACCATTGGAAGGCGTGCTTTCGGCCGAACCTGTCGGCAAGACGACCCCACATGATCGAGCCGATGACGGTGCCGAGTCCCGAGCAGGCCAGAATGACGCCGGCTTCCATGCCGGTGAGGTGCCATGCGCTGGTAAGCAGAGAGACGACGAATCCGACGAGGAACATATCGAAGAATTCGGAAATGTTACCTGCGATGACCAGTCCGATGATGCTTTTCTGGTGACCGCTCAGCGGACGGGAATCGATCTGTTCGTATGCGGTCAGGCCTGCGGACTTAGTTGAAGCTGCCATTGTGCTGGACATGATGCGTGTTCCTTCCGTACCACTCAGCGGTCGATGTCGGTGCCCAGCGGGATGTCGAGTTCGCCGGGGCGGACGCGGGTCAGGTCGTCCTTGTGCGTGAGCGCCACCTTGGAGGCGTACTGTCCCCACTTGACGCCTTCGCGGATGTCGCCGGACAGGTAGCCGTGGATGGTGGCGGAGACGAACGAGTCGCCGGCGCCCGGTCGGTCGACAACATTCACCGGGGTGGTGCGGTAGGGGTAGAAGCCTTCGCGGCCGCGCAGGTAGGGGCCGTCGGTGTGGTTGGTGGAGACGATGTACTTGCAGCCGAAGCGGTTCTGCAGTTCGGCGGTGACCTCTTCGGGGGTGCCGGTGATGCCGAATACCTTTTCAGCATCGGCGATGGAGCAGAACAGCACGGTGGCTTCCTTGGCGATGGGCTCGAGCACTTCGCGGGCCTTTTCGCCGCTCCACAGCTTGCGGCGGAAGTTCACGTCGAGGATCACTTCGACGCCGCGGCGTACGGCTTCGTCGGCGGCGTAGCGCACGACTTCGGCAGTGGTGTCGGTCAGGGCGGCGGTGATGCCGGTGAGGAAGATGACCTTGGTGTTGAGGATCTCATCCCAGTCGTAGTCGTCGATGCCGGTGGCGCGGAAGGTGGTCCATTCGCGGTCGTAGATGACGTTGGCGGGCATCGGGTATTCGCCGGGCTCCATGAAGTACAGTGCGGTGCGGCCGCCGGGGCGACGGACCATGGTGTCCATGTGCACGCCGACGGAACGGTATTCGGCGAGGATGTAGTCGCCGAGGTCGCCTTCGGGCAGGGAGCTGGTCCACAGGGTCTGGCGGCCGAGCTGGCTGAGCAGGCCGGCGACGTTGGCTTCGGAGCAGGCGGGGTTCATGTGGACGGAGCGGGTGAACATCAGTCGTTCGCCGCGCTCGACGGTGAATCGGATCTGGCCTTCGCCGATGGTCGACAGATCGTACTTGGGTTCGGTGGCAGTCATGGCGCACTTCCTTGTGACTATAATCGTGGTGAAAATTCTTTGGATAAGGGTTTTCCGGTATGGGGCGCTCCGGGCAGGGAGCACCCCATTTTTTTGTTGTGTTTGTTCGGAGTGGTTATGCGGACGATTGGAGCGGAGCCGGTCCCCTCGTCGATGATCGGCTCCGCGTTGTCTGTCCGGTGTTGGCTGATCGGGTGTGATCGGTTGGTGTCCGATCGGCTTATTCGGGCCAGACGGTCCTGATGGTGTTCTTCAGTTCGGTGGCCGCCGCGAGCGGGTCCTCCGCCTTGACGATGCCGCGTCCGGAGATGATCACGCCGACGGGTGCGCCTTCGAAGAAGGGGATGTCCTTGACGTTCACGCCGCCGGTGACGGTGACGGTGAAGCCCATGGCGTGGAGTTCCTTGATGCGGGCGATGTCATCTTCGCCCCACTTGAGGGTTCCGGCGACCTCGGCGTCACGCGAGCGGTGGACGATGACGTGCTTGGCACCGAGTTCCTTCCACTTGCGAGCCTTGTCGGCGTCGTAGTCCTCGCCGAGTTCGATCTGCACTTCGCCGCCGAATTCGTCGGCGACCTTGACGACCTGCTCCACCGTGGTGAGCGACGCGCCTGCGACGACGGAGACCCAGTTGGCGCCGGCTTCGAAGCAGTTGCGGGCGATGAGGGCTCCGGCTTCGGCGATGCGCACGTCGGCCAGAATGGTCTTGTTCGGGTACAGGGCGCGGATCTCACGGACGGCCTTGAGTCCTTCGGCGATGATGAGGATGGTGCCGCATTCGATGACGTCGATCTGATCGATGGCCTGGTTGAGCGGGCGCAGGGCGCTCGGCATGTCGGTGGTGTCGAGCGCGATCTGCAGGCGCGGCTGGGCGAGTTTCTCTGCCATCGTGGATCAGCCTTCCTTCTTGAAGGTGAAGAACTCCTGGGCGTTCTTCATGAGCAGCTTCTCGATGTACTCGCGGTCGAAGCCCTCGTCGACCATGCGCGGGCCGTCGACGGCCGGGTTGTAGTCCACGCCGGAGGTGGCGCCGTAGGCCTTCTGGTAGCCGCGCTTGCCGGAATCGGTGCCGAGCAGGATGCGGTCGGCGAAGCCGTCCTCGTAGAACGCCTTGAGCTCCATCATGCGGTTGGAGTCGGGCTGGTACTTGATGCGGTTGGTGCCGTCGATCTCCAGGTACACGCCGAGCTTGAGGATCTGCTCGAGGTAGTACACGTCGGCGTTGCGCTGGATGTGGCCGATGGCGATCTGGTTGGCCGGCACGCCCAGCTCAAGGAAGCCCTCGGCCTGCTCGAGGCCGCAGGTGCCGTACGTGGTGTGCGTGTTGATCGGGCAGCCGGTTTCGATGGCGGCGATGGCGGCGGCCTCCATGCACTTGCGCTCGAACTTGGTGATCTTGCCGTAGGCGGTACCGACCTTGATCACGCCGGCCTTGTACGGGGTGCGCTCGACGATCGGTCCGGAGTAGTCGTTCTTGTCGATGCCTTCGCGGATGTCGGCGATGACCAGCTCGGCCACCTTGTCCACGCTGTAGCGGTTGATCCAGTGGGACTGGGTCTCCAGGTAGACGTGCTCGCGGTGGAAGCCGGTGGCGGCGATCACCTGCAGGCCGTCCACGGCCTTGGTGACTTCGGCCAGCTTGTTGAGGTCACGGCCGCAGTTGATCGGGCACATGTCGACGACGGTGCCGCCGTTGGGGCTCCACTTCTTGGAGGCCTCGGCGAAGTAGACGCCTTCCTCGATGGCCTTCTCGACCGAGTCGAGCTGGTGGTCGCCGTCGATGTAGACCTCGCCCGCGCCGACGCGGATCAGGTGGTCGTGGCAGTCCACCACGCCAAGGGTGCTGGGGTCGACGTCGCCGAAGATCGTACGTGCGAATGCCATGTTGTACTCCTTTGTCTGGGTCCGTCATCCGTGACGGGCTGGTTGTTCGTCAGGCCTCGGGGTCGTTCCCGTGGTCGTTGTCGTTGACGATTCACAATCTATGCGGCGTCCGCGCGGCGCAATATCACGTCGATGAACATATGTGCATACGCACGATCGTTCGTGATATCGAAGAGTCCTAAATCGCTGATTTTTCAGTACTGACAAACGGTTGGCGACTATTGCGTGTCTTGAATAAACGGAGATAACATAAACATATGTTCAACGATGAATCGATTCTGGCTACATCCACATCCCGTCGACACGTCGATCTGATGCTGCGGGTGGCGCGTTCCTACTATCTCGAAGACAAGACCCAGGCCGAGATCGCCAAGGAGATCGGATACTCCCGACCCACGGTGTCCCGCTTGCTCAAGGAATCACGGGACATGGGCATCGTGCACATCAGCATCGGCCATGTACTGGAGCGTATGCGCACGCTGGAGGAGGGGCTGAAGAAGAAGTACGGGCTCAAGCACGCCCGCGTGGCCGAAGTGAAACACGGAGAGGATCCGAAGGTCATCGTGCCGCGGTACTCGGCGGCCCTGTTCACGGAGATCTGCGCGCCCGACTCGCTGATCACCGTTTCGAATGGCGGTGCGGTGGCCGCCACCGTGCGGGAGATCCCCGTGCTCGACTGGCCGAAATCGAACGTCGCCCAGATGATCGGCACATTGAGCCCCGACAATCCGATGACCGATTCCCCCCCGACATCTGCCGTATGCTGGCGCAACGGCTCGGCGGCACGTTCACGCTCCTGCCGGTGCCGATGATCCTATCGAACGCCGAACTCGCCACCGCCATGCGCAAGGAACCGCAGATCGCCACGGCACTGGCACTGGGCGGCGGTGCCGACGTGGCCATCGTGGGCGTGGGTGCCGTCACCCGCGAGCGCTCCGGACACATCTTCGACGCATACATCGATCAGCGCAAGGCGGGAGAACTCTTGCGCCACGGCGTCGTCGGACACATCTGCGGACACCATATCGACAAGGACGGCAACCACATGCACACCGAACTATGCGACCGAACGATATCGATCGACATCGAACGGCTGAAGCGCATCCCCCTGGTCATCGGCGTGGCATGGGGAGATCCGAAGATCCCCGCGATCCGCGCCTGTATGAAGGGCGGACTCATCTCCGCACTGGTCACCGACGACTACACCGCGGAGAAGCTGTTAACAGATGTTCACTGACCCACGGGCGTGGCAGGTCGTCCGATGATACGCTGATGCCCGTTCATCCGATCTCCGTCGATCGGGTGAACGCCATTACCGCTCAACCTCAACCGTAAAGGCGAATCATGAAGAAACTGGAAATGCTCTACCAAGGCAAGGCCAAGAAAATGTACGCGACCGACGAGCCGGACGTGCTCTGGGTCGAATACATGAATCAGGCCACCGCGTTCAACGGGGAAAAGAAGGAACAGATCGCCGGCAAAGGCAGCCTGAACAATCGCATCACCGCAGTGCTGTTCGACCTGCTGCGAGCGCGCGGCGTGGACAGTCACTTCATCCGCAGGATCTCCGACACCGAACAGCTGGTCCAGAAGATGGACATGTTCCCGCTCGAGATCATCATGCGCAACACCGCCGCCGGATCCTTCGCCAAACGCTACGGCGTCGAGGAAGGCACTCCGCTGAAGAAGCCGATCCTCGAATTCTGCGTGAAATCCGACGACCTGGGCGATCCGTTCATCAACAACGACGGACTCGTGGCGCTCGGCATCGTCACCGAAGACGAACTCGCCGAAATCTCCCGCATCGCCTACGCGGTGAACGACGCGCTGACGGACGTTTTCTCCAAGATCGACGTGCGACTGGTCGATTTCAAGATCGAGGAGGGACGAACCGCCGACGGCGTCATCCTGCTGGCCGACGAAATCACCCCCGACACCTGCCGACTGTGGGATCTCAAGGACGGCAGCGGGCAGATCGAACACCTCGACAAGGACCTGTTCCGCCGCGGTCTCGGCAGCATCATCCCCGCCTACGAGGAGATCTACGGACGTCTGACCGCTCTGGCGGACGAGGAACAGATCGACCGCGCGGAGTAGGCGGTTGCGAGACGCTTAGTCAGGCGTCGACGCCGTTTTCGATGGCGGTTTTCAGCCAGCGCTCGCTGACGATGGGGATGCCGTAGTCGCGGGCCTTGCGCGCCTTGGTGGATTCCGAATCCACGTCGGCGGCCACCACCAGACGCACCTTTTTGGTGACCGACGGCCAGACGACGATCCCCACCGCGGACAGGTCGTCGATCCAGTCGGATCGGCGTTGCGACATCGAGCCGGTCAGCACGATGCGGTCGCCTTCGCGCAGTCGCGGCGGGGGAGTGGGCGTGGTCTGGGTATGGGCTGTTCCCGCGGGACCGACGCTGGAACGGTTTCCGACATTCTCGACTCTCCCGGCGATCTGGCGTTCCGTAATGGGAATGGGTTCGTCGGTGAACGGGTTGTCGGTGAACGGGTTGTCGGTGAACGTGCTTCCCGTGTCGGTATGCGTCGGGCGGGGCGTCCAGCGGACCATGTCCTCGCCGATCCGCGGCCAGATCGCGCGTTCGGCGGCGTCGAGGTGGGCGTTCCAGCCCGGCCAATCCGGAATCATGCGCATGTATTCACGCAGCAGCAGGGCCGTGGCATGGGCGTCGCTCAGCGCACTGTGCGCATCCGGATTGCCGATGCCGAACCGATTGCAGCACGCGGCGAGTGAACGCACGCCGAGCAGCTTGCCTCCAAGACGCATGGTGCACAACGTGGTGGAGGAGTGCGTGGCGGAATTGCGTGCGACGGAATTGCGTGGCGATGCTGACAGTGCTGACGAGGCTGATAGTGCTGACGAGGCTGATGATGTTCCGCGAACGGGAATGTCGTACCCCAGTCGGGCATATTCGCTACGCAGCACGCGCGAATCGAATGCCACATTATGCGCCACGAAGACACGACCTGCCAGATAGTCGCGCAATTGCCGGGCGATGCCGTCGAACTCCGGCGCATGGCGCAGATCCGCCGCGCGAATATGATGCACATGCTGCGGACCCAGATCGCGACTGACGTGGATCAGCGTCTCGTCCTCATGTTCGATGGTGCCGTCGGGGGCGAGCAGTGTCATACCGATCTCAATGGCCCGGTCACCGCGCTCCGGCACCAGCCCCGTGGTTTCGAAATCGACCACTGCGAATCCTCGCGCTCCCGACTGTGGCATGGCTCTCCTTGTGATCGATGTTCCTGACGCCGGCGTCCGTCAGTGGAGCGCGGCGTGCTGATGTCTGCTGATGCATACTGGATGCATACTGATGGTATGACGAACAGGACGACTACGCCCAATATGGGCAAGAACAAGGGCGGCTGGAACGCAGGCTGGGGGAATGACGGCAAGATTCGCGGGCGCAACGGCGGATTCCCATCAGGGGGGCGTCGCGGCGGAGCGCCGTTCAAAGCCACCGGTCACAAAGGCGGCATCAGCCGTCAGGGCTGAATGAAGGACGAATGGGCGACGATGGGCGTGTCGGACGGTTGGTCGTTCTGATCGTGCTGGCTGTTGCGGTCGCTCGACTGTTCTGACGGTGCTGATGGTTTTGACAGTTTGATGATTCTGGCCGCTCGACGGCTTCGGCAGGCGAGGTCGGTGGGATCGCGACTTGGCGCTCGCCGACGAGAAGATCTCACGGTATCGAACCGATCGAATACCTCGGCAATCTGATTCGTCATCTCGTCGCGGCGGCATATACGACCTGAATATGCGCACGCGCCGCACAAGTTGCGCCACGCCGAAACCTGAACTAGTGAATCAGTATGAATCAGTTTTGAATCAGTAGCAGTCCCACTGATAGAAGGCCTGGCTGAAGTCGGTGTCGTGCAACGCGGCGGAGGGGATGAAAATGTGTCCGATGCCGTTGTCGCCGAACATCATCTTGAATTCGATGCTGTTGATTTGCGCCACCATGACCAGATCCGCAGCATCGTCCTCATCCATGTACGTACGTGGATCGTCTTGGGTGAATAACGGGTAGCCTCCCAGACGGTGACCATCCCCGCTGATTCTCTGGAAGAGCAGATTCTCCATGTCGGCGTATTCGTCATCGAACAGTTCGCGATCCCCGTCGTCGAGCTGATCCAGACACGATTCCAACAGATCCTCATAGCGATAATCGGTCACGCCCATGGGGCTTGTGGTGAGTTCGCCGTGCAACTTGAACTGCATGTTCTCGTCGTCGAATGGCACCTGCGTCGGTTTCACGCAGCCGTGGCGAAGCTGCCAGTGCGGCGTGATCACCTGTGCGGCGTGTGGGGCATCGGTCGACAGCAGATTGGCGGGAATGTAACGGATCTTCCACGACTCCCACGCCTTGTCGTTCTCGCTGTCGTCGTTGCCGTCAGTGCTGTCGTTGCCGTCGTCGGTGGTTTGCGTGAAATCCTGATCGGGATCATCGTCGGTGGCGTCCACGAAGCATTGCAAGAGGCCATTCTGCGGAAAGCCCTCCAGACGGGGGAGCCGTTCGAAGTTCCATTGCGCGAGCAGTACCATCGGCACGCCGTTACCGGGGTTGACCGGGAGCTCGTAGTCGTCGGGAAGCAGGAACGGTCCACCGTACTTGGTGTCCAACAGGTCCGGCACGGCCAGCGCGTCCATGCCGCAGTCGCGGAGTCTCTGACCCTCGATTGCAGTGCCGTCCGCAGCCTCCACGTGGAGTTCGATCGCCGGTTTGCTGGTTTGTGTGCGGATCATGTCGACGATCCGATCGGCGAGCCGTTCCGTTTCCGACGGCAGCGGCGATTGGGTTGACGATTGTGCCGGTGATTGCGATGACGGTGATTGCGATGACGGTGTGATGTCGGGCATCATGATGTTCACGCTTTCCTACGACTCCTGCGATTCCTACGACTACGACGAATGATCGCAACGGCATCATCACCGTTCCAATCATCGTTTCCATCACCAGCGTAGATCGTCAATGTGAACGTATGCGGAACGTGGAATGTATGGGGAATATATATGGGGATGCGGGAGTGCCTTGGCAAATGTGTAACTGGTCTTGGTCGCATGCGTGTGTCGGATACGCACTGGATCGGGTTTCCTACTGCGGGTTCGTCTCGGATGTCCGTCGGATACGCAGTGAAGCACGCCCCTCGGTGCGGGTTTGTCGCATACGGATGCCGGATACGCACCGAGGTGTCCCTCAGTGCGGGTTCGTCACAAGCGTGCGTCGAACAAGCACCGAGGAGTGCGGCTCGGTGCGGGTTTGGCACAAACGTGCGTCGAACAAGCACTGGAGCGTGTCCCCGGTGCTTGTTCGACGTCTCTGTGCGTCATATGTGTAGCGGGGCGTGCGCCCGGTGCTTGTTCGGCGCATGCGTGCGTCGGATACGCACCGAGGCGGGGAGCCGTCTTGTTGCCTGTCGTCACCGCTTTGATCGGCGCGGCTCTCAGCGGGAGACCCTTCCCGCCGGCATCACGACCGGTGGCAGCCAAAACCAGTCACACACCTGTCGAGGCAATCCCCACTTACCGAGACGCTCCTGTCGATCACCAGCGATCAGGGGTTACGCACATAAAGAGACAGTCTCGCGGAATGCGGTTTGGACGTAAGGAAGGGGATCTGGACTCAGGGAGATGATCGATTGTAGAGAGCGCCTGGTTGCGCTTCTGGGGAGGGGGATTATGGGGGGCTTCGGGATGGCGGGTTCCAGCGATTGTGGTGGCAGAGAATGGTGTATGAATGGTTGTTGGCATTCTCTGCCAAAGGGTGTGGCAGGGAATGACGATATGAGGTTTTCCGTCATTCCCTGCCGCGGAATTCCGTCATATTCGCGCGTAAATCCGATGGATATGGCATGAAATCCGTGGTTTTCTCGGTCTTGGGCGTGATAACAGGGTGATGGCCGTGGCAGAGAATGCCACTGGAACCGGTTTCGTGTTTTCTCTGCCAGACGATCGTGGCAGGGAATGCGTAAAACGCTCTGCTGGTCATTGTGTGGCGGCAAATCGTGGCAGGGAACGTCGATTTGGATGATTTTGACATTCTCTGCCATGACCCGTGGCAGAGAATACTCCGTGCGGGGATTTCGCCGTTCTGTGCCATAGCTTGTGGCAGGGAAAATGTCGATCCATTATTTGTCCGTTCTGTGCCACTTGGTTGTCCGCCACTTGGTTGTCCGCCACTTGATTGTCTGTCACGTGGTTGTCCGCTGTGCCGTCTGGCTGTTCGTTCCGCATCATCCGACTGTCTGCGATTGTCCGCTCTGTGACATGGCTGATATGAAGTGTCATCAGGGTGTTGTCCCGGCCAATCGTTACTGGACGTCGGAGTTGGTTGAGGATGGTTGGGTCCAAATACGACGTGACTGGATGGACGGGAAATAGATGGGAAGCAAAGGACCAGATACCAACAGGCGAGATGAAAAGCAGAGGCATGTGCTTCCGATCTGGTTATTGCCGGGTAGGGCAGAGGCGAAAATAGGGGTGCTGGTGACATGGTTATACCCAGATCCGGTCGCTATGACGAAGATGGATGATGCCTCTTGTGTGTGCTTGGCAGGGAAAATACCGGACGGTAACCACGCCTGTCAGCCGGTTGGAGCGTCACGCGTTGAACCGAAAAGAAGTAGTGACGAAATCCGAAGCCCTGACTTGAAGGAATACAAGAGAGGCTGGATGGAAGAGAAAACGGAATGAGCAACGGAAGACGTGTGGGATGAAAAAGTCCAAGAAGTATACATACCGAGTTGCGCGACACGCGAGAGCGTGCTAATATTTTGACGATTAGCGACGTGTGTCATATAGCGGGCATACATCAACTGGGGAAACGCCCGCGACGATTGTATACCACGATTGCGCGGAGTCCGTTTCCTGGCCGTTGGAATAACAGCGAACGAGAAGGACTATCCCATCTTGGCTGCCGAAAGCACACAAACCAATACCACCAAAGTCTACGCTCGTGCGGATGAGCATGACATCAAGCTGCACAAGGCCTCGCCGCGCGTGAACTTCGGTTCCATCAAGGAACCCATCGACGTCCCGTACCTGCTGGGCGTTCAGACCGACAGCTTCGACTGGCTGATCGGCAATGAGCGTTGGAAGAAGCGCGTCGAGGAGGATCTGGCGAATGGCACCAACACCGTGCCGCACACCTCCGGTCTTGAGGAGGTCTTCGAGGAGATCTCCCCGATCGAGAACTTCGCCCAGACCATGAGCCTCACGTTCTCCAACCCCTACTTCGAAGAGCCGCGTCACACCGTGCAGGAGTGCAAGGAGAAGGACTACACCTACTCCGCGCCGCTGTACGTGAACGCTGAGTTCTGCAACAACGACACCGGCGAGATCAAGAGCCAGACGGTGTTCATGGGCGACTTCCCGCTCCAGACCCCGCACGGCACCTTCATCATCGGCGGCACCGAGCGAGTGATCGTCTCCCAGCTCGTGCGTTCCCCGGGCGTGTACTTCGACAGCTCCCGCGACCGCTCCACCGACAAGACCGTCTATGGCGCGAAGATCATCCCGAGCCGCGGTGCCTGGCTTGAGTTCGAGATCGACAAGCGTGACGTGCTCGGCGTGCGCGTGGACCGCAAGCGCAAGCAGTCCGCCATCATCTTCCTCGAGGCCATCGGCATGACCGAGCGCGAGATCCACGACGCCTTCCAGGGCTACCCGCTGGTGCTCGACGCCCTTGCCCACGAGATGGACGCCGTGACCCCGAAGGATTCCTCCGGCCGCCCGCTGATCGACCAGCGTCCGAGCGACGAGGAGATCCGCAACCGCGCCCTGACCGAGCTGTACCGCCGCATCCGTCCGGGCGACACCGCCACCCCGGAGGCCGGTCGCAACCTGCTCGACTCCTTCTACTTCAACACCCGCCGTTACGATCTGGCCCGCGTTGGTCGCTACAAGATCAACCGCAAGCTCGGTCTGGAAGGCGACATCAACGATCGCAGCCTCAAGCCCGAGGACATCGTGGCCACCCTGAAGTATCTGGTCACGCTGCACGCCGGCGACAAGACCTTCCCGGGCAAGCGCAACGGCGAGGACATCGAACTGCGCGTCGAGACCGACGATATCGATCACTTCGGCAACCGTCGTATCCGTCAGGTGGGCGAGCTGATCCAGAACCAGCTGCGTACCGGCCTGAGCCGTATGGAGCGCGTGGTGCGCGAGCGCATGACCACGCAGGACGCCGAGGCCATCACCCCGCAGTCCCTGCTGAACATCCGCCCCGTGGCCGCCACGATCAAGGAGTTCTTCGGAACCTCCCAGCTGAGCCAGTTCATGGATCAGAACAACCCGCTGGCCGGCATCACCAACAAGCGCCGTCTGTCCGCTCTGGGCCCCGGCGGTCTGTCCCGTGACCGTGCCTCCATGGATGTGCGAGACGTGCACCCGTCCCACTTCGGACGTATGTGCCCGATCGAGTCCCCTGAAGGTCCGAACATCGGTCTGATCGGCTCCCTCGCCACCTTCGGCCG
This sequence comes from Bifidobacterium tissieri, assembly GCF_002259645.1. GTDB lineage: Bacteria > Actinomycetota > Actinomycetes > Actinomycetales > Bifidobacteriaceae > Galliscardovia > Galliscardovia tissieri. The sequence goes on along the minus strand of NZ_MWWV01000004.1, from coordinate 272,748 downwards.
CGTGAACCCGTTCGGCTTCATCGAGACGCCGTACCGCAAGGTGATCGACGGTCAGGTGACCAACGAGATCGAATACATGACGGCCGATCAGGAAGCCGACCACGTGATCGCCCAGGCCAACCAGGAGTTGGACGACGAGGGTCGCTTCGTGCACGACGACGCCCTGGCCCGAGCCAACGAGGAAGAGGCGGTCGATGTCCCGGTCTCCGACGTGGACTACATGGACGTCTCCCCGCGCCAGATGGTGTCCGTCGGCTCCTCGCTGATTCCGTTCCTGGAGCACGATGAGGGCCACCGAGCACTGATGGGTGCGAACATGCAGCGTCAGGCCGTGCCGCTGATCCGTTCCGAGCGCCCGCTGGTGGGCACCGGCGGCGAATGGCGTGCCGCGGTGGATTCCGGCGACGTGGTGAAGGCCGAGAAGGACGGCGTGGTGACTTACGTGTCCGCCGACATCATCCGCACGATGAACGACGACGGCACCACCTCCAGCTACAAGCTGGCCAAGTTCCAGCGTTCCAACCAGACCACCTGCTACAACCAGGTGCCGATCATCCACGAGGGTGAGCGTGTGGAGGTCGGCTCCGTGCTGGCCGACGGTCCGGCCACCGATCAGGGCGAGATGGCTCTGGGCAAGAACCTGCTGGTCGCCTTCATGCCGTGGAACGGCTACAACTACGAGGACGCCATCATCATCTCGCAGCGTCTGGTGCAGGATGACACGCTGAGCTCCATCCACATCGAGGAGTACGAGATCGACGCCCGCGAGACCAAGCTGGGCGCCGAGGAGATCACCCGCGACCTGCCGAACGTGAGCGAGGACGCCGTGTCCAACCTCGACGAGCGTGGCATCATCCGCATCGGTGCCGAGGTCGAGGCCGGCGACATCCTGGTGGGCAAGGTCACCCCGAAGGGCGAGACCGAGCTGACCCCGGAGGAGCGTCTGCTTCGCGCCATCTTCGGCGAGAAGTCCCGCGAGGTGCGCGACACCTCGCTGCGCGTGCCCCACGGCGAGACCGGTACCGTGATCGCCGTCAAGGAGATCACCCGCGAGGACGCCGAGGAGGACGGCGACGAGCTGCCCACTGGCGTGAACTCCATGATCCGCGTGTACATCGCCCAGCACCGCAAGATCACCGTGGGCGATAAGCTCTCGGGTCGTCACGGCAACAAGGGCTGCATCTCGCGAATCCTGCCCGAGGAGGACATGCCGTTCCTCGCCGACGGTACCCCGGTCGACATCATGCTCAACCCGCTGGGTGTGCCTTCCCGAATGAACCTCGGTCAGGTGCTCGAGCTGCACCTGGGCTGGATCGCGCACTCCGGCTGGGACATCAACATCGACCCGGATCTCGAGGCCGCGTGGAAGAAGCACATCCCCGCCGGCGCCGAGAAGGCCGAACCGAACACCCCGGTCGCCACCCCGGTGTTCGACGGTGTGCGTCAGGATGCCCTCAACGGCCTGCTGAAGACCACCCTGCCGAACTGCGACGGCGACAAGCTCGTCGGCGACGACGGCAAGGCATGGCTGTACGACGGCCGCACCGGCGAGCCGTTCGGCAAGCCGATCTCCGTGGGCTACATGTACATCCTGAAGCTGCACCACCTGGTCGACGACAAGATCCACGCCCGTTCCACCGGTCCGTACTCGATGATCACGCAGCAGCCGCTGGGCGGTAAGGCCCAGTTCGGTGGCCAGCGATTCGGCGAGATGGAGGTGTGGGCCCTCGAGGCCTACGGTGCCGCCTACACGCTGCACGAGATGATGACCATCAAGTCCGATGATGTCGACGGTCGTGTGCGCGTCTACGGCGCGATCGTGAAGGGCGACAACCTACCGCCCGCAGGCATTCCGGAGTCCTTCAAGGTGCTGCTCAAGGAAATGCAGTCCCTGTCCCTGAACGTCGAGGTGCTCAACGCCGAAGGCGTGGCCATCGACATGAAGGAAGAGGACGACGATCCGGTCTCCGCATCCGACGACCTGGGCTTCAACATCGGTGCCCGTCCGGAAGCCGGTGCGAGCGCTCCGACCGAGTCCGAGGAACCGACCTACCGCTGATGCAGACGGGCGCGCGTCGCACACCGCAAGTGTGCGGCACCGACGCGCGCCCCTGCCCGAAAACAATACGTGAAGCAGTAAAGAACCAAAACAGACAGGACATAGAGTGCTGGACGTTAATGCATTTGACAAACTGAGGATCGGTCTGGCCACCACCGAGGACATCCTGAAGTGGAGCCACGGCGAGGTGAAGAAGCCCGAGACGATCAACTACCGTACCCTCAAGCCTGAGAAGGACGGTCTGTTCGGCGAGCAGATCTTCGGCCCGACCCGCGACTGGGAGTGTGCCTGCGGCAAGTACAAGCGCGTGCGCTTCAAGGGCATCATCTGCGAGCGCTGCGGCGTGGAAGTGACCAAGTCCCGCGTGCGTCGTGAACGCATGGGCCACATCAAGCTGGCCGCCCCCGTGACCCACATCTGGTTCTTCAAGGGTGTGCCGAGCCGTCTGGGCTACCTGCTGGACATCCCGCCGAAGTACCTCGAGAAGGTCATCTACTTCGCCGCCTACATGGTCACCTCCGTGAATGAGGAGCAGCGTCACAAGGACATGCCCGACCTGCAGGACGAGTTCGATGTGCGCATCCAGAATCTGGAGAAGGCTCGTGACAACGAGCTGCACAAGCGTGCCGTGAAGCTTGAGGAGGATCTCAGCGAGCTCGAGGCCTCCGGCGAGGTTTCCTCCGCCGCCAAGACCAAGCTCAAGAGCGGTGCCGAGCGTGATCTCAAGGCCATTCGCAAGCGTTACAACGACGAGATCGCCCGTCATACCGCCGTGTGGGATCGTTTCCAGTCCCTCAAGCCCGGCGACATGGAAGGCGATGTGGACCTGTGGCGTGAGATGGTCGACGATTACGGCGACTACTTCGAAGGCTGCATGGGTGCCGAGGCCATAAAGCAGCGCCTGCACGATTTCGATCTGCAGGGCGAGGCCGAGAACCTGCGCAATGTGATCGCCACGACCAAGCAGGGTCAGCGTAAGGCACGCGCCCTCAAGCGCCTGAAGGTGATCAACGCCTTCATCTCCACCGGCAACAGCCCGGAGGCCATGGTACTTGACGTGATTCCGGTGATCCCGCCGGATCTGCGCCCGATGGTGCAGCTGGACGGTGGCCGTTTCGCCACCTCCGATCTCAACGATCTGTACCGTCGTGTGATCAACCGTAACAACCGTCTGCAGCGCCTGATCGACCTCGGTGCCCCCGAGATCATGCTGAACAACGAGAAGCGCATGCTGCAGGAGGCCGTGGACTCCCTGTTCGACAACGGTCGTCGTGGCCGCCCGGTGACGGGTGCCTCGAACCGTCCGCTGAAGTCCCTGTCCGACATGCTCAAGGGTAAGCAGGGTCGTTTCCGTCAGAACCTGCTCGGTAAGCGCGTCGACTACTCCGGCCGTTCCGTGATCGTGGTCGGTCCGGAGCTGCGCATGCACCAGTGCGGTCTGCCGAAGCCGATGGCCCTGGAGCTGTTCAAGCCGTTCGTGATCAAGCGTCTGGTGGATCTCAACTACGCGCAGAACATGAAGAGCGCCAAGCGTCTGGTCGACCGTGGCGATTCCGAGGTGTGGGGCGTGCTCGAGGAGGTCATCTCCGAGCACCCGGTGCTGCTCAACCGTGCACCTACGCTGCACCGTCTGGGCATTCAGGCATTCGAGCCGATCCTGGTGGAAGGCAAGGCCATCCACCTGCCGCCGCTTGCCTGCGCCGCCTTCAACGCCGACTTCGATGGTGACCAGATGGCAGTGCACCTGCCGCTGAGCGCCGAAGCCCAGGCCGAGGCCCGTTCGCTGATGATGGCTTCCGACAACATTCTGAAGCCCGCTGACGGCCACACCGTGACCATGCCGTCCCAGGATATGATCCTGGGTCTGTACTGGCTGTCCACCGTGCTGGAAGGCGCCAAGGGCCAGGGCCGCGTCTTCTCCTCGCTCGAGGAGTGCCGCATGGCCCTCGATCTGCACGAGATCGACATGCAGGCCGAGGTGCTGGTGCGTGTGCCCGCCGACTTTGTGCTGCCCGCCAACTGGGAGCCGAAGGAGCTCAAGGTCGTCGACCCGCAGCCCGGCAGCCCCGAGGTTGTCAAGGAGGAGCGCTTCGTTGACGGTTCCACCCTGTTCGCCACGAGCTACGGTCGTGTGCTGTTCAACAGCACGCTGCCTGTGGACTATCCGTATGTGAACTACCAGGTGGGCAAGAAGCAGCTGAGCAAGATCGTCGACGACATCGCCTCCCGCTACTCCACCCAGCAGGTGGCCGCGTCTCTGGACGCCCTGAAGGACATGGGCTTCACCCGCGCTCCGTGGTCCGGCGTGACCTTCGCGTTCTCCGACGTCATCGAGCCGCCGGAACTGCACGAGTACATCGACAAGGCCGAGGAGCAGGCGAGCAAGATCAACGGCAAGTACGACATGGGTCTGCTTACCGAGGAGGAGCGTCGTCAGCAGCTTATCAACCTGTGGAACGACTGCACCAGCGACGTGTCGAAGGCCGTCGAGAAGGGCTTCCTCCCGACGAACAACCTGTCGATCATCGTGCAGTCCGGTGCACGAGGAAACATGATGCAGATCAACCAGATCGCTGGTATCCGTGGCATCGTGGCAAACCCGAAGGGCGAGCCGATTCCTCGACCCGTAAAGTCCAACTACCGCGACGGCCTGTCCGTGCTGGAGTACTTCATCTCCCAGCACGGTGCACGTAAGGGCCTGGCCGATACCGCACTGAAGACCGCAGAGTCGGGTTACCTGACCCGTCGTCTGGTCGACGTCTCCCAGGACGTGATCGTGCGCGAGGAGGATTGCGGCACCAAGCAGGGTCTGAAGATGCGCGTGGCCGACCGTGACGAGGACGGCAACCTGACGCTCGTCAAGGCCGCCGATGGTGGTCCGTACTCCCGTCTGCTCGCTGCCGACGTGATCGACCCGGCCGACGGCACCACGGTGCTCTACCACCGTGACGACGCCCTGTCGATGGACGTGCTCAAGGATCTCGTGGCCCACGGCGTGGAAGAGGTCAAGGCCCGTTCCGTGCTGACCTGCGAGTCCCGTCGAGGCGTGTGCGCCAAGTGCTACGGCTGGTCGCTGGCCACCAACAAGCTGGTGGACACCGGCGAGGCCGTCGGTATCGTGGCCGCCCAGTCCATTGGTGAGCCTGGTACCCAGCTGACGCTGCGTTCCTTCCACTCCGGTGGTGTGGCCGCCGCGGCCGATATCACCCAGGGTCTTCCCCGTGTCACGGAGCTTTTCGAAGCCCGTACGCCTAAGGGTGAGGCCATGATCGCCGAGTACGACGGCACCGTGAAGGTCGAGGACAACGAGACCGGTCGCGTGGTGACGCTGTTCCCGGACGATCCCGAGGCCTGCAACGCCGATGGCGAGAAGGTGGACCACTTCGACTACAAGGTGTCGACCCGCGTGCCGCTGCGCGTCAAGAACGGCGAGCACATCAAGCGCGGCACCAAGCTGTACGAAGGTTCCGTGGATCCGAAGAAGATCCTGCGCATCATGGGCGCCCGCGCCGCGCAGGTGAACATCGTGGAGGAAGTGCACACCGTGTACCGCTCCCAGGGTGTGGACATCCACGACAAGCACATCGAGGTCATCGTGCACCAGATGCTGCGTCGCTACACCGTGCTCGACTCCGGCGACACCGAGCTGCTGCCGGGCGAACTGGTCGACAAGGCCCGCTTCAAGGAGGTCAACAAGGCCGCCCTGAAGGCTGGCAAGCGTCCGGCCACCGGTCGTCCCGAGCTCATGGGTATCACCAAGGCCTCGCTGGCCACCGACTCCTGGCTCTCCGCGGCCTCCTTCCAGGAGACCACGCGCGTGCTCACCGAAGCCGCCCTGAACCAGAAGGTCGACGATCTCAAGGGCCTCAAGGAGAACGTGATCATCGGTAAGCTGATCCCGGCCGGTACCGGTCTGGCGCGTTACCGCAACGCCCGCGTGGAGCCCGACAAGGCCATCCGCGATACCATCTACCCGAGCTTCGGTCTGAGCGATGACAACGCCGACGGTCTGGTGGATCTGTCCGACGCCGATCTGAGCGATGTGGACTTCTCCAACATCGACTTCGGTGATCTGAGCCTTGGCGACGACTTCAACCCCGACGATTTCCTCAACGATCTCGGCGGCGACGCTGACGGCAACGGCTCGCACCTCGGCGATCTGTCCGGCGCGTTCGGTGACGACAACACCGACAACGACAGCAACGCCAACGGTGACGCCGACGGCGATCAGCCGGCCGGCGACGCCCAGTGAGCTGATTCGGCAGTGCACTGAGTCGATACGACAGCCGATATCGATATACCAAGGGCCGTGACTCCCGTTTCGGGGGCCACGGCCCTTGTCGTATTCAGGCGCGATTCATGTTTCACGCCATTGTTTCACATGTTTCACGTCGCTGTTTCACGCCACGCGGTAGGCGTCGTCAACGCGCATTCCCACAAACGCGCATTCCCACAAATTCCCACAAATCCATACGCTCACACGCGACCGGTGAGCGACGGATCGATGGTCATGGTCTGGAATCGATGCTGCATATAGGCGTTGTCGTAATGATTCGCGAAGAACATCTCGATGGGGGAGCTCGGTTCAAGACCGGACACCCGCGAATACCAGCAGTCCAGCGCCATCAGCGTCATCGTGCCGTTGATGAACATGAGCACAAAGCATAGCACGGTCAGACCATACCGCCATTGCCACGGAATACGGTTGATCAATCTGAGTAGTCGAGGTAGACACCACCGGATCCAGATCACACCCAGCAATCCCCACATGATCATGTATTTTCCACTCGTACGGCCGCCGATCGACAGCCACTGACCCGTGTAATCCCATGCCGTGACGCCGAACGCCACCTCCATGAACCAGCTGGTCGCATACTCGAACGCGCCGCCGATCACCGCACTGGCCAGAAAGATCAGCACCGGATTACGATTCCACAGTCGGTTGAGAAACACCGTAAGCAGTACGCCGCCGAAACCGTAGATGGGGGAGAACGGTCCGTAGAGCAGACCCGCCCGATCCTGCAGTTCGCCGTGATACAACGCCATGTGATACACGGTTTCGATGCCGAGTCCCACCACGCTTGCCACGACGAACACCCAGAACAGATTGAAGAAATCCAATGCGATGTAGCCGCGACCCGTCAGATCACGGCCCACCATGTTGATCCTGGCCGCCGCCGCGAGCTCGTCCTGCTCCTTGATCCGTCGCAGCAGCCGTTGCTTTCGTCGTTCCAGTGCCAGCAGCGGATCGGCGGTGACGGAGATCACGACCAACAGCGCCAGCTGCAGCAGTTGCAGCAGCAGACCCGGTCCCAAACCGAACAACGCGAGATTCGACAGACCCTGCAGGATGGTGATCGGCATCAGCACATACGCCCAGCGAGCCGCGTACCTTCGTCGGTTACGCAGCAGCAGCACGCCGAACACGATGAGCGCCGCGCTGCCGGACACCAGCATCAGGGCATGCACCACAGTGAGGATCACGGTGAGCGTGGGCGGGATGGTGGCCATGTCGATCGAACGTACCACCACGATGATGGCCCATATCAGCAGTGGGAACGCGACCGCGCCAACGATCAGACACAGCGCCCCGTAGATTTTGGCGAGCAGTGGCAGACGAATCTCGTCGATGATGTCATCGTTCGAGGCTGTTTCGTCGTTGTTGGCGTCCGCTTCCTCGTCTGCGTTGTCGTCGACGTCTGCGGTGGTGCGCGGTGCGGTCATGATCCCCCTCCGGTGCATGTGATCGTCCTGTCCATCCTAATCGGCAGTGGTAACGGCCGGCATGATGATCGATACGGTAAGTCATATGGCAATTCGCGCGGCAAGTCATGGCATCGGATACTGCAGTCATCGTCGTAATGCCACGCATGTGGTAGGACTGAACGTATGAGCAGAAGCATTCCCTATCCTCCGCCACCGGAACCCGGATGGTATGACGACGACACCATGCAGGGGCATTCGTCGGGAACGAACACCGGTGGAACATATGAGTCGGGGGCTTCCGCCGCATCCGCGGAACCGGCCAATGGCAAAGTCGCCAATGCCGTTAATGCTACCAATGCCGTTAATGCTACCAATGCCGTTAATACGGATACCAGCGCCAGTACCAGTGCCGGCGTCTACGGCGACGCGGACTGGGACGGCACCGTGCTGTCCTCGTCGTTCATCGATCGGCGGCCAAGACACCGGTATGTGCTGCGCAACGACTCCACCGGGCAGACCGTGATTCTCGATCACAGCGCACTGCTCGGTCGCAAACCCACCAAGGCCGTACCGGAAGGCGTACTGCCGCAGAAACTCGACGATCCGACCCGTACCATATCACGCAACCATGCCGCAGTGAGTTTCGACCGCGAGGGACGGCTATGGATCGAGGACTACCGTTCCCTCAACGGCACCTACCTCATCGTCAATGGCGAGGAGATCCCGGTGAAGGAACGTCCGGTGAGGGTAACCGTGCCCTGTACGGTGCGGATCGGCGACCAGTTCTTCAACCTCGAAGAAGGCTGATCAAGGCGAACGCGTTATGCGTTTGCGGCACGACGCTCGGCTAAGGCGGCGTCGATCTGCGGATCGTGCTGCCGGGCGAGCCAGTCAAGCAATTCCGGATATGTGCTGGGATTCCGTGCCAGATAGACACGCAGCTCGGGCGCGTATTGGGCGATCTGCGCGATCGTAATCGCACTGGTATGCGGGTCGAGCGCCTGTTCCACGGTGAATCCGTAAGGATTGCCGTGATTGCTGTTCGCGCCATCGTTCAGTTGAGGTTGAGGCTGAGAGCCGCGAGACTCGGATCCTGGTCGGGACTGAGGCTTCTGCTGATGCTCGGGAATCAGCGGTGCGACCGATTGCGGTGCCGACGGCTGCGCTGGTGCCGCCGATTGTGACGGTGACGATTGTGGCTGTGCCGATTGCGCCTGCTGCGCTGGCTGTGCGTTGTGACGGGTGTTGTTGCGAGTGCCGTCGTTGCGGGGTGTGGCTGGTCCGCTTCCCCGATATCCGCGTTCCGCGGCCTCGGCCTTCGCCCGGTCGTCGCCGAATTCGGCTATCCAACGCAACAGTCCGGGATACGCCCGCTCGTGCGCCGCCACATTCGCGCCGAACTCCGGGTTCTCGTAGGCGATCCGTGCCAGAAACACCGGGTCCGCATTCGGATCCTGCACCGCCCTGACGGCGGAATCATAATCAACCATTACATTCACTCCCCAACGCTGTCAGGCCGATGACGGGCGGCCACTGTTCGCAGTGTATCCAGTGTCGACTCGCTGATGCTGGAAAGGTCCTCATTGCGGGCGATCTTTACATACGACCATGCGGCATTATCGTCACGCGACGCCATGACGTCGGTGGACGAGCAGACCGTATCCACCACGATCACCGTGATGTTGTCCTTGCCACCTGCGGCGAGCGCCGCATCTACAAGCGCCTGAACGGTTTCACGCGGATCACGGTTGACCGCCGCGATCGCCGCGATCGCATCGTCGTCCAGTTCGGAATGCAGTCCGTCGGAGCAGACGATGAACCGTCCGGGCAGATCGGCGCGGAAGTAGTCGGGGTCGATGCCCTCCGGTGCGCCCACGCATTGGGTGATGAGATTGCGCGGCACCAGCTGGTCGGCAAGCTCCGGCAGCATCACTCCGGCGTCGATCAGCTCCTGACGGCGGGAATGATCCCGGGTGACCTGCACCATGGATGAGGCGCTCCAGCCTCCGCCCGGCTGGGCGTCAAGATGATAGGTTCGTGAATCCCCGATGTTCACCACATACCACGACGGCATGGTGTCGGCGTCGAAGTCGAGTACGCAGGGGAATCCCGTTCCGTTGGCATCCGGCAATGAGTCGATGGTGTCGTCGTTCAGATCCTCAAGATCGAGGCGGGCGGTGACCACGGCATCAGGCACCGCGGCAATGCCGTCGATGGTGTCGTCGTCCTCGTCGGGGAATCCACTGACGTCGGTGCGGGTGCTGTATGGTTCGCCGGTCACGACGTTGCCCATGTCTGACAGCACCAATCCGGTGAGCGTGGTGCCGGAAATGCCGCCGAGTTCGCGACCGAGTTCGCATACGTCACGTTGCGCTTCGTCGATGACCGCGGCGATGTCGGATTTGGAGCGACGTTCCCTGTCGATCAACGACTCGCAGTGACGGATGGTACGCGCGCTGGCCTCCTGTCCGGCAACGCCGCCACCCATGCCGTCGCATACCAGAAACAGTCCGCCGCTTGCCAGACCGTGGTCCTGATTGGTACTGCGCCTGCGACCGATGTCGCAGATCATCGCCGCGTCGAGATACACGTGGGTCATGATGCTCCTTGCATGGTGTGAGTGTGGAAAACAGTATGGATGAAGCCCTTACGAGGCTTATTCGGTTTGGTTGTCTTGCCCGGCTTGCCCGGCGCGTCCTCATGGGCCATCGAATCCACGGGATTGGCGAACAATCCCCTGACCGACAGTCGGGCGATCATGGCCTGACGTTTCGGCAGTGACCGCAGCATGGCCTGACGGACCCGGTCCACGTCCGTCCAGTAGTCGGCCGCCGTACGTTCGTCCGTATCCTCGCCGGAGAACGTGGCACGGTCCGCGCGTCTGCCCAGATCGTCCAGCGTCTCCGCCGACAGCGAGAACCGGTCGGCCAGCATACGGCTCTGCTCACGACGGGTTCCGGACACCGGCGTGCCGCACTGGGCGGCGAGCATGCACAGCCAACGCCATCCCTGGGCGATGCGCGTGCTCGGCGAGCCCCGGCCTCGTGCCCGTCTCAGCAGGATCGACTTGAACAACAGGATCGCGCCGACGATGATCAGAGCGATCCACAACGGGCTGCCGTACAACGCCACCCGCCCGGCGATCAGCCGCAACATGCGCCAGAAGGCCGTGGTGTTCGCATTCGCGTCGCTGCCGCCGATGTTCGTCTGACTGGTGGTACGGTTCTGTTCGCGCAACGGGTCCTGCAACGGCACGGGAGGCTGGCGGACCAGCGTCTGAGGATTCGGCGGTGTGAGGTTCTGATCGTCGTTCGGGATCTTCGTCTCCTTGGGGGTGGGGTAGAACGCCACCCAGCCGTAGCTGTCGAGTCGGATCTCCACCCAGGCGTCGATGTCGTTGCCGGTGAAGTCGATGCTCGTGGTGCCGTCGTCACGTACCATGGTGCGTTCATCGGAGATGCTGCCGTCGGAATCCTTGGGCAGGAAGCCCATCACCACGCGTGACGGAAGACCCAGATCACGGGCCATGAGCGCCATGGCGGAGGCGTACTGTTCGCTGTCGCCCACCATGGCACTGCCGTTGAGCAGCAGATCGATGCGGTAGGCGCCGTGGCCGGGCAATGACGGATAGTCGCCCTGCAGACCGTGGGAGAACCAGCCGTTCTCCTTGAGCTTGTCGGCGAGCTTCTGCGCGGCCGCACCGCCTTTCGTCTCGCCGCCGGCGAACGACGTGGCCGCGGACTCCACCGAATCCGGCACATCCTGGGCCTTCGGCTGGCTTATGGGCGCGGCGTCGGCGTCGGTGATCTGCTGGGCGTTCGGTTGCTCGGTGAGCCGACCATGTTCCACATATGTGAGTCCGGAATCGAGTCCGGACGACAGCAGCGCGGAATCGGTGCCGGCGTTGTAGTAGAAGGACTGTGACAGATCCGACGAGCCGAACGATACGGAGGACGCCTCGCCTGCCGTGGGCAGCCAGACGTCACCGAGTCCGTTGTGCACGGTGAACGTCGCCGTGAACGGCGTGCTCTTGAGCTTGCTTCCACTCCGGTCAGTGCGGTCGCCGTCGATGGTGTCGCCCACACGGCGGTAGTCGGACGAGCCGAACGCTGCGGACGAATCGGACAGATTCCATACCGAACCGTCGAAACGATCCATCACCGCCAGACGTACCGGCGTTCCGGCGGGCAGACCGGTGACGGTGAGCAGCTTGTCGTCCTTATGATCCTTCACATACGATCGCAGACCACTCAGCGGACTCGTATAGCCGTATGGGCTGAGCGGCGGATCGTAATGATCACGCAGTACCTGACGCTGTCCGTCGATGGCGAACGCGGCGCCGCCGGCACCGATCGTGGCCAGTGCCGTGATCAGTACGGCGGCGAGCAGACGGTTCGCCTCCAGCAGACGCATGCGCCAGCTCATCCAGATCAGCATGGTCAGGGCGATCAGCACACCGATGACGACGGGGTGGAATCCCGACGATGTGCCCAACGCCGCACAGGCGGCAAGATTCACCAGCACGATCGCCAGGGATGGCAGTGACAGCAATGGATTCGTGGAGAACGCGAACACGCCCGACAGGAACGTGGCCCACAGCACGATGGTCCACAGGGCCATCAGATCACCGCTTCCGGTGCCCACCGCGGGCTCGATGGCGATGATGTACTTGAACGCCCCGATTGTGGCGGCCGCGCCCTGCGCGATCGTGTCGAGCGTGGGTATCACCCGTGCGATCGTGGTGTGGGGCAGGGCGATCACCGGTCCGATGACGAATTGGGCGATCGCGAGCAGCAGCAGTTGCCACCACAATCGCAGCAATGCGCTTCTGCCGGCGAGCGCGCAGGCGATGCCGATCAGCGCCGCGGGGATGGCTCCGGCCGCCCATGCGGCTGGTGTGCCGTAGACGCCGAGCAGGTTCAGCGATGCCGTGAGATTCGCCAGCATGATGACGATGGCGTTGATGATGATGTGCTGATCGGATCGCAGCCGTGCCATCACACGACGACGGGGGAGTCGTGATCCCGGTGCCGCGGTGCGCGAGACGAGGATGGTGGGGTTGGGCGAATCCGCCCAGGAGCCGGGAACGGTGGTGCGGGCGGTCATGCCATGGCCTCCATGATCAGCGGGAGGTCGTCGAGACTACCGATGACGGCTAGGGTGAAGCCGTCGAACCGTCGCAGGGATCGTTGCGCGCTGGGATCGGTTCGCAACACCATGCGCGATGAGCCTGGCGGCATGGTGAGCATCATGCGTTTGATGTCGTCATCGGGGTTGCCGGATCCCACGGTGAGGCAGTAGAGCGAGGCGTCGGGACAGTGGTTCAGGGTCGACGCGGCGAGATTCGTCTCCGGCCGGTCCTTCGGCTCGATGGCGCTGCAGGCGTCGAGGAACGTCATGGTGGTGCGGGGGTCGTCGCGGTGACCGGCGACCACGGTTCGCAGCGGACGCTGCTGCATCAGGCATTGCACGCCGATCGACGCGTGGACGGATACGGCGAGTTCGAATTCCTCGCGGCTGGCGTAGTGCGTGGGATCCACGTCGAGTGCGAGCGCGGTGGTGGTGCGTCGCGTGGCTTCATACTGTCGGATCATCAGCGTGCCCGCCTTGGCGGTGGACAGCCAGTGCACGTTGCGCATGTCGTCGCCCGGTTCGTATTCGCGCAGTCCGTAGAAGTCAAGATCGTCGTCCACGATGTCGCCGCTCGGTTGTCCCTCCAGATCGCGTTGGATTCCGGCGTTCAGCGTGTGCAGTCGTATGGTACGGGGGTGGATGTAGACGTCGATCCGGTCGGCGACGGTCTTTTCGTGGCGGATCAGACCGAACGGATCGCCTTTGCGCACCCGCAACGGTCCTACGGACAACACGGCCCGCGACGCGGCGGTGAACCCGATGGCGGTCTGTCTGCTTTGCCGTGGGGACAGTGCGGGGATGGGAAAGCCCTCATGGTCGTCGCCGATCAGAAGATCGCCGTGGGCGTGTGCCGTGGTGGCGCGCCCGGGGTTGCTCACCGTCACGTTCACGGTGATGTCGTCCCCGACCATGATGCGTCGTGCGGGCACGTCGAGCCGTGCCGAGAAGCCGGTGTTGCCCAGTGACATCACGATCGCGATGATGAGCAGGATCGTCCAGATCACGGTCATGGAGAGCAGTTCGTTCCACCCGAGGGCGATGTATCCTACCGCGCACAGCACGGCGGCGACCAGTATGGTCCAGCCGAGCGGGGAGACGTAATCCCGCAGAAGGGCGCGTTGCAGCAGCGCCGTTGTCGGGCGGAATCGGGAAAGGGGGATCGGTCGTGCCATGATCGCGTCCTATGCGCCGATGGTGGGGGCGACCACGTCGTCAAGCACCGAGGCGATCACGCTGTCGGTGGTGTCGCCTGCGAACGTGGCCTCGGGTGTGAGGATCACGCGATGGGCGAGTACCGCCGAGGCGAGTTCCTTCACATCGGCGGGCACCACGTAACTGCGTGAATCGGCCGCCGCCCATACGCGTGCGGAACGGACGAGCGCGAGTGCGCCTCGGATGGAGGAGCCGACGGCGATCCGATCGTTGTGTCGCGTTGCTTCGACCAGACGGACGACGTATTCGAGGATCGCGTCGTCGACGTGCACTGTTTCGGCGATCGCGCGCATGGCCAGTACATCCGCGCCGGTGGTGACCGGTCGGACGGTGGCGGCACGATCACGGACCCGGGCCTCGCGCAGGATGCTCAGGCTGGCTTCGTGTCCGGGGTCTCCCAGCGAGGTCTTGATCAGGAATCGGTCGAGCTGGGCTTCGGGCAGCCGGTAGGTGCCCAGCTGTTCGATCGGATTCTGCGTGGCGATGACCATGAAGGGCTGGGGAACGTCGTGCGTCACGCCGTCGACGGTGACCTTCTGCTCCTCCATGACCTCCAGCAGTGCGGACTGCGTCTTGGGCGACGCTCGGTTGATCTCGTCGGCGAGCACGGTGGCGGCGAACACCGGCCCCTTGCGGAAGGTGAACGCTCCGGTCTGCTGGTCGTAGAAGGTCACGCCGACCACGTCGCCGGGCAGTAGATCGGGGGTGAACTGGATGCGCTTGAACGGCGATTCGATCGAGTTGGCGATGGCTCTGGCCAACTGGGTCTTGCCGGTGCCGGGATTGTCCTCCAGCAGTACATGGCCGCCGGCCATGAGCGCGGTCACGCATTGCCGGATCGTATGCTCCTTGCCGATGACCGCTTCCGACACGTTGTCCACGATGGCGTTGAACACCTCGCCGAACCGCGTGATGGACGCATCCGAAGCGGGGCCGCGAACCTCGGCCGGCCGGGGAGTCCTCTGCTGGCGGGTAGGCGTCGAAACGGGTGACTGGCCGCGCCTGGGATGCTCCGTCGGTATCAGGGGATGACGGTGGGCCGTGCGCTGCGAGTCCGCCCGCGGTACTGGCGACTGGCCGAGCGGCTGTGTGGGAACGGTGGTGTTGGAACGGCCGATGTGCGGCAACGCTCCCAGCCGCGTCTCATCGGTGTCGTCCGAGGACTCCTGATCCTGGTTCGGGGTGAATCCCCGGAACCGTCCGAGACGGGTCGCGTCGTCATCCATGTTGTTGTCATCCATGTCGTGCTCCTTCATGAGGACATCCGGAAGCGTACCAGATAGGCCGCCGTCGGGGTCGTGGTCGGTTGCGTGACGAATCGTCCGTCATCGGTCAGATACGAGGCCGTCGATGCGGTGGGACGGATTCCGCGAATGGTCTGATCGCCGGAGTCGGCGTTCAACGACGCATCCTCGCCCTTGAGCGACACCTTGAGCCGCCACTTGGACGGGTCCGCGGGAGCGTTCATCTGCGACAGGTCGATCACCGTGCCGTCGGTCACCGAGGCGTTCGGCACGGCCGCGCCGTCCACGCTCAGCTCGACCACCGGCTCCTTGCCGTAGGTGTTCACCGCCGAACCGTTCGTGTTGCGCACCACCAGATGGTTGCGGTCGGCACCATCCCATTCCAGCCAGAAGCCATTCGTGTCAATCGTGGGAGCCACCTTGTACACGTATCCGGTGGGTTCGCCCGCGGTCACCGTCTGACCGGCGTGACCGTTCAGCGACTGCGTGGCCGTGGCCGTCGGGCAGCTCGTCCATGGGCTCAGATCGACGTTCAGCGATCCGTTCGCGTCACTGCTCGACTTGTCGCCGAACCGTACCGAGACGCTGTCGAACAGGCCGTTGGCCTTCCACGTGGCCGTGCATGTACTGCCGTTGGCGCTCACCTGCAGGTCGGGTCGGGCCACTTCGGTCTGCGGAACGATGGTCTGCGAGACCGTGGCACCATGCGTGCCCTCACGCGACGGCGTGACCGTAACCGACACCGACACGTCCTTGAAGTATTCGGATTTGTCGATCGTGAAACTGAATGAGCGCTCCGTGCACGAAACAGGTCCGCCACGGCTGACCGTCACGCTCGCACAACCCGCGCCATGATCGTTGATTTCGCCGATCGTGCCGCGGATCGTATCCCCGGACTGCTCCAGGGTCAGCGACGGCGGGTCGATGTCACCCCACGGCGTGCCGGGCTGGCCGCTCATCGCCTCCGGACCGTCGCCGGCGCGGTTGTGCGCCTTCACCGTGGCGGAGAACGCCGCACCGCCGGCATTGTTGTCCACGGAGAACGTGGCGGACGTGCCGGACACGGTCTGCGTTTGCGTCCCTCCGGCACCGTTGATCGTCACCGTATACGATTCGGGTACGCCGCCATCTGCCCCCGGCGCGGACCAGTTCACCGTCACCGCATGATAGCCGCCGGTCACGGTCACCCCGCCCGGTGCCGCTGGCACGCGATCCGGCGTCGCCTTCACCGTGTTCGACGGCTTGGACCATCCCACCTCGTTGCGTGCGCGCACGGTGAACGAGTATTCGCGGCCGTTCTCCAATCCGGTGACCCGGCATGACGTGTTCGTACCGCATGAGACGGAACCGCCGTCATACTCCACCTGATATTCGACGATCGGACTGCCGTTCGCCGACCCCGGCGTCCACGACAGGCTCACGGTGCCATCCGAAGGCAGATCCGTGATCGGGGACAGCAACGGCGCATCCGGCAGGCCCACCACCGATACCGTGATCGTGGCGCTCACCCTGCGTGAAGTGTCGCCGGTGCCGTCCTCGGCGGTGACCACCACCCGGTTCGTGGATGCCGGCGCATCCTGCGCTGCGATGATCGACACCATGCCATCCTGTGCATACTTCACCGAGACGTGGGACCCCTCACTCGAAGCGCCCACCAGCTTCAACGGGGTGTCCGGGAACGGGTTGTAGGCATCCCGCAGCACATTCACCTGCTGCGTCTCCCCGGCCTTGACCTTCACCGAGACATCGGGAACACGGGCCATCGGACGATCGGTCTGCGTCACTCGCAATGTCACGCCGGTCTTGACCTGACCGGAACCGTAGTCGATCGTCAACGGCAGGTTCACCGTGGTGCCGGGCTTGGCGTCCGTCGGCGCGCTCACGGTGAGTTCGCCGTTCTTCGCCACGGTGGCGCTCACCGGCGTGGACAGTCCCGACGACGAGTACGCGTACGACGACGCGTCGGAACCGTCCGGTGCCTTGGTGAACGCGGACAGGGAGATCGTCTTCGCATCCTCGCCGGGGACCACATCCACCGTGGGTGAGGAGAACGTGGGGGCAGGCGCATCCTTGCCCACGACCGTGATCGGCAGGGTCAGCACGGCGGAGTTCACGATCGTCCCCTTGCTTTTGCGACCGTCCACCGCGGTGAACGTGATCGACGCAGGACCGGAATAGTCCCTGGCCGCGGTGAACCGCAACGTCGTCTCGTTCACATACATGTTGCCGCCATCCGATTTGGTGGCGCTCACCGAGTCCTTCGACGCGATCAGCGCCGTCTTGCCCGCGCCCACGCGCACATGGTCGGCGATGGGAATATCGATCGTCTCACCCGCTCGCACCGTAAGATCCGGTGCCTTCGGACGCAACGTCGGCGGGAACACGCCATAGGCGGGCACCTGAATGAACGCGGTGGATGTCACATGGTATCGCGTATTGGTCACCGTGTACGGCACGGCCCGGGCGGCATCGGTCAGATCCACCGAGATCGTCGTGGACGAGGTGCCGCCTTTGCGCCGGGCATGGTCCGAGGCGCTCGCATCCACGTTCACCTCGAGATCGTCCACACTGCCCGACGGGTTCGCGATCCAGTCGCGCACGTCCACGTCCACGGTCCGCTTGTCCACCGTGGCGCTGGCGGGCACCTTATAGTCGTAGGCGGTGGGCGGCGATATCGGCGCGTCGGCGGCCACGGTCACACTCAACGTGGCGGTGTCCGTCAGTCCGGCCTTGGTCCGGGCCGTGTACATCACGTAGGCGGTGCCGGGGGAGTCGGGTGCCGTGAACTCCACCATGTCGTCCTTGACCGTGGCCGAATCCAGACCCTGCACGCTGAGCTGTTTGTCCAGCGTCAGGTTCTCGTCGTCGCCGGAGATGTCGTTGAGTAGTACCGGAACGTCGACCTTGGTCCCCGGTCGCACGGCGATCGTGTCGTCGCGGGCGAACACTCCGGAATCGGAACCGCCGCGGAACACGCCCACACGGATCTGCGCCTGGGCGCGCTGCCCGGTCCAGTCCTCCACGGCGTAGGTGAACGTGTCGGTGCCTGACGAATCCGCATACGCCTCGTAGATCAGATAGTCGGCACCCACTTCGGTCACACGGCCGAGCGAGGGAACGGTGTTGCCCAGTCCGTTCAGCGTGTCGCCGTCGCCATCCACGTCGATGCCGGTCAGGTCGATCGGGATGCGCACCTTGTCTCCGGCGGCCACCTGCGCGGTCACATCGGCCGGTGTGGGGGCCGACTTGCCTTCGGCGTCCGAGGCATGCACGGCGAAGGTGATCGTGCCGGACGCCGTATTGCCAAGGGAATCGCGCACCGTATAGGTGACGGGGAACGATCCCTCCTGATCGCCGGCCTGATAACGGACGGTGTCTCCGGAGACGAAGACGAGACCGGGGAGCGTCTGTCGGTCATAGGTCAGATCGGTGTCGAGTGTAACGGTTCCAGCCGCGGTCACATGGTTCATCACGTCGACCGTCACGATGCCTCCGGTACGCACCTGGGCGTTGATGTTGCCGGCCTTGGGTGCCGACGATTGGCTGGCCGACGCCGGCGGCTGCAGTACGATGCGCCCCTCGGAAGTGCCCTGCGCGTTGGCCACCGTATAGGAGACCGATACCGGCTTGTCTGGCGTCTGCCGTGCCGTCAGATACACGCGCTTGTTGCCGACGATCCCCGCCTTGATGCCGGTGGCGGGGTCCACGCTCACCGAGGTGACGGCGAGTACGCCACCGAGAGGATCCACGTCATTGGACAACGGCTCCACGATCGCGGTGTTGCCGTCGCCAAGCAGCGCCACATCGTTGGTGGCGACGGGCTTCGCCGAATCACCGCTGGCCTTGGCGACCTCGACGCGTGCCAGACCCGTGGACTGCTTCGATCCCTGCAGAATGCTGTAGGGCACGTAATAGGTGCCGGGGTTGGCGGCGGTGAACGTGAACGACATGGTCTCCGCGTTGGCGGTCGCCGTAGCCCCGTCGGGCTGGGAGACCGAGCCGAGCTGCACCGGCTGCGTGGAATTGCCGTGCACGTAGGGCTTGAGATCCACCGTGGTGCTGGTCCCCGGCTGGGTCTGCTTGACCACCGGGTCGATTACGGGGGAGAGCGTGTTGGCCGGACGGATGGAGAAGTAGACGGTTCCGGTTCCGGTCTGCTCGCCGTCGGATACGGTCACGTTCACGGCCACGCGTCCCGTGGTCTGCGAGCCGGTGTTGAACACGAGCTGTCCGTCCGGTCGTGTGGAGACCATCACCTGCTCGGAGTTCGTGGGATTCGCCGACACCAGCGTCATCGGATCGCCATCATCGTCCGAGAAACTGGCCAGGGCGTTCGCCGTATACGTGGCACCCTGTTCCACCTGATACTCAGGGGACACGTCGGTCTGCGCGGGCGCATGATCGCCGTCGGCGGACGTGATGTTCAACGTCACGGTGGCCGAGGACGACTGACCGTGACCGTCGGAGATCGAATACGAGAACCGTACGGTTCCGGTGCCCGCCTGTGTGGCGTCGAGCTGCAGATACCGTCCGTCGTAGACCGGCGCGACGCTCACGCCGCCGCCCGGGGATTCGACCTTTTCGATATGGAGCACCGAACAGTCGGTCTGCTCGTCGTTGCGCAGCACGTCGAGGATCTGCTCGCCCCCGGCGCGAGCGCCGAACGTGTCGTCCACCGCCCTGATCGACCCCGATGCCGCCGAGCATGTCTGGGCGAAGTCGCGGTGATTGTCGGCGGTGTTCTGGCTCTCCCGGCTGGTAGTGGGGTTTTCCGACCTGATCTGATCCCACTGCAGTTTGATCGCGTTCGTGGAATCGTCCGGATTCCACACCTTGCCGTCCGTCATGTCGTTGAGCACCACCAGACGGTGGTTCGTGCGGAACCGGAGCTGTGAGGTGGCGTCGATCTCCTTGAGCGTGACGAATCGTGCGTCCTTACCCGAGGCGTCCCCGCCGTTCACATCGCACGTCTTGAGGAAGTTGTCGGCGTTACGACTCCACGCCGCCCACACGCATCCGCCGGACGATACGGGCCGGGCCGCCTCGCCCTGGCCGCCGGCCGCCAGCGTGGTGGGATCGACCGTCGGCCGGTTGAGATCCACCAGAACTAGGCCGGTGGTCGAGGCAGCCGCCACCCAATCGCGCTGGGCGTCGTCCGTCGGGGGATCCTGCAGTGTCACCTTGCCTGTGATCGGCAGCTTCGCCTTGCCCTTGGGCGTGATCAGCGTGGTGTCCGAGGCGACCACCGGGGTATCCGAGACCACGGTGAAATCATCGGCGTTCAGTCGTTTGCCATCATTGAGCGAGCCCCATTCGCGGACTGATCCACGAGGATCGTCGAGTACCAGCACCATGGCATCGGCGGGACGGTATCCATAGACCACGCCACGATGGTCCACGGCGATCCGGCCGCCCGAACCGAGTTTCATGACAGGACTGCCGGTGGTAGGGGTCACGGCGTCGACCTTGCCCGCATCCCCGACCCAGACATTGCCGGTCTTGGTATTGAGAAACGCGACGGTGGAGCCGGCCACCATGGTCTGTGTATCGGCGCGCAGATCGGTGTGCCCATCCACGGCGACGGTGGATGCCATGATCTGCAGCGCCTGAGAGTCTTCGGTGAGCACCGTGTCGGAACCCGACTGTCCCACGTCGAAGCTGGCGGCGGATGAGGAGACCGATGCGTCGGCCTCCTTGAGACGGACATTGAATCGTGCGGCCTTCTGATTGCTGATCGACGTGACCCATACCGTGCCATCGTCCAGCTGGACATGACGGCGGGTGATCGATTCGACGATGATCGCACCCACGACGATGCCGATGACCAGCAGCAGGCCGATCAGCGGAGCCAGCCACCGATTGCGAAGAAACGGCGCGAGCGGACCACGACGACGAACCCCTCGTAACGTCGAATGTGCGGTCGACCGATTCTCGCGACCCATGGCACCCCCTGTTCCGTTACCGGCCGGTTGGCCGGAATCATATGAGCCATGATAGGCCGAATCACTGGGGGCGAACACCCGTCCGCCCCCGTCCTGCACACTACCCGACTACCGTCAGCACAACGTCGTCACGCCGCCATTCCCTGATCATCGACGTACTGCGCATGCGGTGGCCGGAGATTGCGACATCCGACGGTCCTGCCGCACGATGCTCACCTGAACGCATGTCTGATCGTCGGTCACATTCTCCAGACGCAGCGTGGTGGAATCCGTGAGCGTGGCCTTTGCCTCCTGATCTCCCGCATCGCCGGTGATGCGAGTCCACGAATACCGGTCGCCGTCCCGCGGATCCGGATTCGTCCAAGTGAAGGTGACCGACGTGCCGGTATATGATCCGCTCAGGCCGGTAGGGGAGGGAACCGTCTCCGACGACTGACCGTCAGCGTCATCCGTGCCGTTCGCATCGGACGAACCATCGGAGGAAGAATCGTCGGGCGATGGCGACCGGGACGATCCACCCAACGACGATATGCCACCGCCGGCGGTCGGAGCGGCACGCCCTCCCGATACGGCGTCGACATTCGGCAACACCAGCGTGATGAACAGCACAATCGCAACGATCGCCGCAATCGCCGCACCAGACGCCAGCACGATCCTGCGCCGGCCATGCCGCTCCGGTGCGGTCTGCGGCACGGAACCGAAACCACCGCCAGGGGCCTTCTGCGACGTGTCGCTTCCGGACCGGTCACCGACCCGCTGCGGAGGAAACTGCGGCACCTCCTCCACCGTCACCGGCGTCTGATGCCCATACTCGCGCATCTGCACGCGCTGCATGTCCCGTGCGAACTCCAGCGCCGAATAATACCGGTCGTCCGGATCCTTGGCCATCGCCTTGCGCAGCACATCCTCGAACCCCTTGGGCACGTCCGCACGTCGGATGCGCGGCAGATCCGCGTTGACGATCATCTGGGCCAGCTCATTGCGATCATGGACCTCATAGCCGTACTCGAACGGGGAACGCCCCACGAGCAGCGCGAACAGCGTGGCGGCAAGGGAATAGATATCGGCCGCCTCCGAGCCGGACGATCTGCCAAGCAGTACTTCGGGTGCCGCCCACGGAATCGAAAACCCCATCACGCCGGTGGCGTAGACGTTGGCCGAGATGCCGAAGTCCGCAAGCAACGGAAGCCCCTGCGCGGAGATGAGGATGTTGGCGGGCTTCAGATCGCGGTGGATGATGCCCTGACGATGGGCGGCATACAACGCGCTCGCCACATTGATGCCGCAGGACAACACCTCATCGACGGACAGCTGACGGCGCTTCATCAGATCCCGGCAGCTACCGGCACTCGCATATTCCAACACCATGTAGCCACGGCCGTCGGCGGTGATGCCAGCGTTATAGATGGTCACGATGAACGGGTGCTCGGAAAGCCTGGCCATGAAATCAGCCTCATCGTGGAATCGGCGTCGCACACCGGCGTCCGTGATCGGACGGTTGCCCACCTTGATCGCCACCTGACGGTTCGGCACCCGCTGGCGGTACAGGAACACAGTGGCCGTGCCGCCGGAACCCAGCGTGCGGATGAAATCGTAGCCTTCAAGATGAGGTGGATCGGCGAGCATCATGCAGTGACCAGCTCCTTGGAATCGCGGTTCATGCTGTCTGCATCCTACCGCACCCGTATCGGAGATCGCCGGGACACAGTCGGCAGGCGATGCCGACTCATGATTAGAATGTTCGCTCAGAAGAGCTGATATAGAGGTAGTTCAGGGAAGGGCGTTTGGCATGACAAAGATTTGTACACATTGCGGTGCTGCACTGGAACCGGATGCGCTGTTCTGCTCAAATTGCGGGGCACCGGTGCCGCCGGATGACGCCGGCTCAACGTCGGAGTCACCCACTCAGACCATGCCGAACCAGCCGGTTCCGGAACCTTCAATGACCGGGACCCAGCCGACCGGGGCTCAGACAGCTGGGACCCAGCCGAAGAAGACGAACGCAATAGTTCCGATCATCATCGCCGCGGTCGTGGCCGCCCTCGTCGTGACCGGCGGCGTCGCCTACGAGGTACTCAGAATCATGGACGGCAACGTGGCATCCCCCCAGCCAAGTGAGACTGCGCTGCAGACGCAGGCTCCAACGGCAACGCCAACTGTCAGTGGTACGCCAGCAACCGATTTGGATGCGGACAAGCTGCAGTCCATCGTGAACTCCTATTCCTCCACCGACGCGGCGGTCAGCGTGCGGCCGGTAGAGGACGGCGACGAATTCGATTCGCAGCAGGCCAACTCCAAGTTCGTGGCCGCCGGATTCTATCTTCCCGTGTATCTGTCCGCGAAGGATGCCGGTAACGCATCCGCGATGTCCTCCGCCGAATCCATGATGCGCACCATGAGCAACGACGATGGCAATACCGCCATCGGTGATCTTGGCGGACTATCGGCCCTGAACGGCTGGGCGTCCGGTGCCGGCTACGGCAACACCGACTTCCAGCGCATGTTCGGCGATGTGGCCGCATCCAACTCCGGATACGAGAACTACACGTCCGCATCCGACGCAACCAAGATGCTCGCCGCCACAGCCAAGGCCGGAGGCACCGACCTGATGTCCTTCGATCTGGCAAGCGAAGGGGTGAACGCGCCATCCGGCACCACGCTCAACGGCCATCGCGGACAGGGCATCAAGAACTCATACAACTTCTTCATCGTGATGAAGACCGGTAAGACGGACGTCGCCGTGGCCGTGCTCACCCAGAACATGGGCAAGGATCGTGCGGCAGCGCTGACCAGTGACATCCTTGCCGAAGTCGCCGCCGAGGTGAAGTGACCGTGGGAAAACACGTCCGTGCCAATCCCACGATCCATCATCCGTTCCGGATCATTGCGGTCGCGCTGATCACCGTCCTCGTCGTGGTCGGACTCGCCTTCGCGGCATCCACGCGTCTGATCGTCAAGACCGTGCCGGACGCATCGGCCAGTGCCTCGTCCGAAGCCGAAAAACAGTCGTCACCCACCGATTCCGCAACCTCCACACCCAGTGAAAACCCGACGGATGTCGCCAAACAGGCCAAGCAGACGCAACTCGACACGATGAAAACCGCGCTCGAACAGCAGCTTGGCGGATACTCCGGCACCTGGTCTCTGTACGTGGAGGATATGACCACCGGAGCGGCCATCTCAATCAACGACCATCAGCAGCCCAGCGCTTCGGTGATCAAACTGTATGTGATGCTCGCCGTCTACGATCAGATCAGTCAGGGCAAGCTGACCGAAACCCCCAATATCGACGAACTGCTCACCCAGATGATCACCGTCAGCTCGAATCAGGCCACCAACACGCTGGTCAAGACGCTCGGAGGCGGCGATGCGCAGGCGGGCTTCCAGATCGTCAACAGCACGGCCAAGGCCAATGGTTTCAACGAAACCGCGATGAACGACCTGCTGTACGATTCGGGCACGCATGATTCCAGCCTCAAGCAGACCTCGGTGAACGACGCCGGTGCCTTCATGGCCAAGGTGTATCGGGGACAGCTGATCTCCGCCGATATGAGCGGCAGGATGCTCGATCTGCTGCTCAAGCAGACCCGCCGGACCAAGATCCCCGCAGGCGTGCCCGACGGCACCAAGGTGGCCAACAAGACCGGCGAGATTCCCGGTGCCGAGAACGACGCGGCGATCGTATACGGTACCAAGGGCGACTACGTGATCACCGTAATGAGCGAAAACGTGGAGAACTCCACGGCGCAGGCCAACATCCGCGCCATCTCCGGTACGGTGTGGGATGCAATGAACCAGTAGGATCGTAGATGCCGCGTAGCGAGTTGCAGAAAATCGCCACCCATACCCGATGAGGATAGGATGGGTGGCATGACGAAACAACGTACGCCATACGAGGCAATGACGATCGATCAGGCGTTTGCGCAGGCCCAGCACCTGCTGGAGGGGAGGGCGCTTCCCTACGGAACTGGGGACTCCGAGGATGCCCGGATCACACGCACCATGCTGGTGGCCGGTCCGCCGCGATCAGGTAAAACGACGTTTGCGCTGAAAGTGCTCTATGGCGGCAGGCCGGGAACCGCGGACAAAACCGCCTACGATGAGGCGACACCGACAGGTGCCGTGATGATCGTATCCAACCGCGTCATCGCCGATGAACTGAGCCTACGGGTGATTCGTGACGTGGGACAGACCTCGCTCGCCCGACCGGTGACCACGCTGGCGGCACTGGCGTTCCGTATCATCTCCGCCATGCGTGGCCGCGAAGGACTTCCCGGGCCGAAACTGCTCAACGGCGCCGAACAGGACGCCATCCTCCGTTCCGTACTGGCGTCACATATGGCCCATGTGCGGGCGGGCGACCAGTGTGACACCTGCCGACTACTCGCCGCGTATTTCGCATCCGCGAACTGGACCGGTCTGGTATCCGCGTCCGATGCGGCGAACCCGGACATGTCAGCGGGCATCGCGAACGCCAATGCCGGAGCCGGTGCCGCTGTCGGCAACATGCGCAGTGCCTCCACCGACGAACTGTTTGAACACGGCATCAGCGACGTGTTCATCAACCAGTTGCGCGACATGCTCGCCCGTATGAACGAACTCGGCGCATCCTCCTCCAAGGAGGACGCCATCATCGCCACATTGGCCGACGCCTCGGGCGAATCCGGCATACGCGGCGAACGGTTGGCCACACAGTGGAGGGCCGCGTTCGCGCTGCGCCGCGAATACATTCAGGCGATCAACGGCACCTACCCGAACGAATACCGGCTGGATGCGTCACGCCTGCTGGTCGAAGGCACCGAAGCCGTGCGGCAGGCGATACGCGAGGCGTTGCCGTCCGACGATGCGGCCATTCCCCGTGTGGTGATCGTCGACGACGTACAGGATGTGACGCTTGCCGGCATGGCGTTCCTGCAGGCGATCGAACGGGCGGGAGGCAGGCTGATACTGGTCGGCAATCCCGACGAGGCGGTGCAGGGCTTCCGCGGATCATATCCGGAGTTCCTGTTTCTTCGTGCCACGGAACAGCCGTTGGACGACATCATCGAAGATGCCGAAGCCGATTCCACTGATGACTCCACCACCGTGGCAACCATGGTGAACGACCGTAATCTGGGTCGTCTTGGCGCGTTCGCGGTACAGCTGATTCCTGAGGACAACACATCAGTGAATCATGGGGAAGACGGGAATGGCAAGGTCGCCAACGGCGTTGCCGGTACTGACGGCAATGTGTGGACCTCGCCGGACTCATTCTCCTACTCATATCGCGATCTGGTCGCTGCACGCACGTCGCTGGGCATCCTTTCCCTGGAACCAACGTCGGTGCCGCTCGCCGATCGACTGGGCAAGATGCCGCAATGGCCGGGCGCGGTGCCGATCACGTCGCTTGCTGTCCCCGGCAGCGACGTGCCGGCCGCATCCCCTGACGGCAGTGTGCGTGCGGCTCTGTACCGCAGCCCGGGGGAGGAACTCGACGACGTGGTATGGCGCATGCAGCACGCGCATACGATCGGTCACACGTCGTGGAACGACATGGCACTGATCGCCCACGACAACAGCACCGTGCGCACGTTCGGCGAACGACTGCGTCGCGAAGGCGTGCCGGTGCGCTACTCGTCGGTGACGAAACCTCTTAAGGAGGAGCCGTTCATCCAGGGACTGTTCGCCATCATCGAACTGGCCATGCTCCGGGAACAGGGCATTGACGGCACGTCGATGAATGCCCGGGCGCTTGCCGCATTCGTCCGCTCCCGCATGCGTATGCTGCTGCGAAGCCCGCTGGTCAGCGTGATGACGGCGGGGGTCGCACACCCGTTGCGCATATCCGTGATCGATGCCGCCATGAATGCGTTGGAATCATTGGCGCGTGTGATCGCCCAGCCCGAGCATGACGATACGGCGGACGCTGCGACGGCTGACGATTCGACGACGATGGATCGAGCGTTGCTGCGCACGATCATGGACGACTGGTATGCGCTGCGCGACCGGCTGCGTCATGACGACGCTGCGATCAACGTGGACGATTCGCTGATGGGTCAGGGGTCGTCGGCCGACACCGCATCCATGGGATTCGGCGTCGACGCCATGAATCTGCTGCTCGCCGCTGGTGGGGATCCCGCCGAACGGATGATGCAGGCGATCCACAAGGTGCTTGGCTCCCGCTTTGCCGTGGAATCCGATGAATCCGACACTGCATCACGGCAGCGAATCTGGACCGATCCGGAAGCCGCCGCATTCGAACGCGCATGGACGATGATCGGCGTCGTGGCCGGAAGGCTTCCCGCCATACCGTCGCGTGAGGCCCGATACGTGCTGTGGGAGGCCTGGCAGGCGGCCGACGTGGCCGAACGATGGCAGCGCCAGGCGTTGCATGACGATGCCGACGGCCGTGCCGCGAACGATCGACTCGACACCGCCATGCGTCTGTTCCAGTTCGCCGAATCCACCGGCGCGCAGCATGATGTGGTCGCGTTTCTGGCACAGGTGCGTGGTATGGAGCTTGAAGCGGATTCCCTCGCTCACGTCCGTCCATTGGAAGAGGCGGTGACGCTCACCACGCCGGCCGGCGCGATCGGACGGCGCTGGTCGCTGGTGTGGATGCCGGCCATGCAGCAAGGGGTCTGGCCGAATCTGGCCGCACGCAACACCATGTTCGGCGCCGATGATCTGGCCGACGTGATGCTCCACGGCCGACTGGCCTCCTCGGTCGCTTTGGACACTGTCGGCGATCTGGCTGCCCGCCGTTCGGAACGAGTGGCATCGGTGCTCTACGGCGAGAAGCGGAGTTTCCTCGTGGCACTTACCCGAGCCGAAGCGCAGGTGCAGGTGAGCGCGGTGTCGGATGACGACCATGTACCGTCGGACTTCCTGTATGGGTTGATGCCCGAACTGTTTGTACGTGAGGATGCCGAAGACAAGAGCCGATCGTTCACCCGGTACACCGAGGTGGGCGAAGAGGAACGATTCCACGGGTTGGAGCTCAGCCTTCGGGGCATCGTGACCGAGGCCAGAGCCATGCTTGCCGCAGGGAAGGACGTTGTTGGGGCCGAAGCCGTGCGGGATGCGGCGGCCACGCTGCGGTATCTCAGTGATCAGGGTGTTGCCGTCGCCGATCCGTCCAACTGGCCGTTCGTGTATGCCGACCCGGAGACATCTGACGACGATTTGCCGGATGACGCCGTGGTCTTCCCTGCCACATCCGTACCCAACGGATTGTCGAGGAAGGAGGAACGGCTGATCGATGATCGGACCGCGAAAGAGGAGGACACGTCGTCCGCCCCTACGGTGCGGCTTTCGCCGTCGGCGGTTGACGGCATCTGGAACTGCCCGGTGTGCTGGCTGATGGACAATCAGTTCGTGGGACCGCGCCCATCGACTGTGGCCACCGGATTTGGCACTGTCATCCATGCCGTGGCCGAACGTGCCAGTTCCGAAGGTCTGGACATGCCGGGCAATCAGCCGGGATCGACCCCGGAGGCGAAAATTGCCGCCATTGCCGACCGCATGCGCGACATCTATGCCGAACTGCGCGTGAATCCCGAGGATATCCCCACCGTGGCCGAGCGATATGACGCCATGGTCAAGGACCGTTCGGCAGGTACGCTGCTGCATCACATCGCCGAGTATTTCGTGAACAGCGCCACGGCACAGGGTGGACAGGGCGCATCCGAAGGCGATACATACGGACGCCAAGGCTTGAAGGGGGAGCCCGTTCCGGTTGGTACCCTCGAATCCGTGACGTGCGAGAAGCCGTTTCTCGCCCGGTTTGATCTGGATTGGATCTTGACAGCGTACAATGCCATGCCGGGTGTGACGCGGATCAGCCGTGACGATCTGTACGGCATGCTTGGCGCGCTGGTCGGCGGTTGGCCGGAAGGCATGCAGCCTGATCTGCAGGTGTGCATCGCGGGCCGTATGGACCGTGAGGAGACGCGAGTGATGGCCGATGGCACCCGTCAGCTGCGTCTTATCGACTACAAGACCGGAAAGGCACGGACCGTCAAGGAGAGCTTCAGCGATCTGCAGCTGGTGTGCTACCAGCTGGGCGAGCAGTTCGACGAACAGCTGATGCCTGATGCGACCGCCTCCGAAACTCAGCCCCGTAAGCTCCCGGAGATTCCCCTCATCGGACAGTCCGGACTGTTCTTTGTCAAGGACAAGGAAGCGCCATCGCATAGTCGTGTGAGCGAGGCCTGCTATCAGCCGGCCCTGTTCCGCAACGGCCATATCAATGATGGTTTCAAGCCGCGGTATTACCTGTCGTCCATCGACAAGCTGTTCGATGAGCCCGTACTACCGACCGTGCCGCCGGAAGGCGTCAGCGAGGCCGCGTGGAAGAGCCTGCTCGACCGTCGTGGCACACAGACCATCTGGGCGTTGACCATGATCGCGCGTGTGCTCTATGCGGCCGGAGCCGTACAGTCGACGCGACTGCTCGCCGACCCCGATGACAACCACATCAAGTATTGCCGGCACAAGGATGCCTGTCCCGCCTGTGCCGACGACATCACATCCGTATTGGAGGTCCGATAATGGCGGCGACTTTCGAACAGGCGGCGGTTATCGACGCCCCGGTGAACGACGACATCCTGGTGGTGGCCGGAGCCGGCTCCGGCAAGACCTACACGATGACGAACCGCATTATTGCACTGATCGAGCGTGGTGTACCGGCCGAACGCATCCTCGGTCTCACCTTCACCCGCAAGGCGGCATCCGAGCTGCTGGACCGTGTGTCCGGAGCCGTGACCAAGGCCGTGGCCACGGACGCGATCGGTGGAACCGATCCCGACAGCGCGTTCCTCAAGCCCGAGATCTTCACCTACGACGCCTTCTTCCAGTCAATCGTGCGACAGTACGGATTGCTGGTCGGCATGGACCAGAACACACAGCCGTTGAGCGAAGCCGGCGCCTACCAGCTGGCCTCCGACGTGATTGGCAAGCATATGGCGTTGCTGTTCGCCGTCTCGGAATCCGACGATGGGTCAAACGATTCCGTTCCCCATACCGACGGCGATGATGCCCCCGATATGGGACGGTTCTCCGAGTTGACCACTCAGCTCATGGACTTGTCTCATGCCATTGCGAACGCCATGATCGGCGGCGATGTGCTGACATTCCATGACGCCGTGGAACGGATTCGCGCCTGGGATGCCGCGTTCATCAAGCGACTGGATGCGCTGATCGGCGACGAGGTGATTCCCGAGAAAAAACCGTCGAAACCGAGGAAACCCAAAAAGTCGGGAAGTGCTGCCGAGTACGCGCTTCGTGTCGAAGCATACCGGCATGCCCGTGGTCTGTATCATGCCAATGCGTTGCGCGACGTCACCCGTCGGCGTGAACTGCTGCTCACACTGGCCGAGGAATTCCAGAACGCCAAGCGACGTGCCGGCATGGCGGAGTTCAGCGATTTCACCATCGCCGCATTCCAGCTCATCCGGCGCTTCCCCTCGATCGGTGAGGAATACCGTCGTCGTTACTCCCATGTGTTCCTGGACGAATATCAGGACACATCCACCACGCAGGCCACATTGCTCGCTGCGCTGTTCCACACGGATGGTGCCAGCGGCGGTACAGGCGCGCATACCGCTGTCAACGCGGTGGGAGATCCGTTCCAGTCGATCTACGCGTGGCGCGGTGCCAGTCCGGGGGCGTTCCGCATGTTCCAGCGTGACTTCGGCATGGATGCTTCGCACAACGACCCGGGTGCTCCATACAGGCCGTATGCGTTGACCTATACCCGACGCAATCCGCGCATCGTGCTCGACGCCGCCAACGATCTGACCATACCGCTACGCAGTGCGCCGCGTCGTCCGAGCAGTTCGCTGATGCGCGAAGTGGATGTGGACGTGCTCAATCCCTGGATCGAAGACGATGCCGCGACCTCCCCGCTGGGCACTGTCGGCGTGCAAGGCTACGTCACGCGCGGCCAGGAGATCGACGCGACGGTTCGATTCGCCCGCAAGGCCAAGGAACTGTATGGCGTGGACAGCCACGGCAAGACGATCGACGGCACGCACGTGGCCGTGCTGTTCCGTTCCAAGACCATGATTCCCAACTATCGAGAGGCGCTCGAACAGGCGGGTCTCACCTGTGAGGTAGTGGGCTATTCTGCGTTGCTCGACCGTCCGGAGATCAAGGATCTGCTGGCTCTGCTGCATGCGGTGGCCGACCACAGCGATACCGGTTCGTTGATGCGCCTCATGGCTACGCCACGATTCTCCATCGGTGCCAACGATCTCAAGATCGTCGGAAAACTCGCCGACGACGCGAACACGGAATACCGATATCGGGCGCTGGTGACCGCAGGATTCGCCACCGGACACGAGCCGCGACGCGATTGGAAGGGCATTGTCAACCAGTATCGTGACAGTGTGCCCAATGGCGTGTTCCTCGCCGATCTTCTCCTATCCGCGGACTTTGCCCATCAACTTGATGGCACGACGATTTCCCCGCGCGGTAGGCGACTGTTCCTGAAAGTCTCGTCCATGCTGCGCATCATGGAATCCCACATGCATCTGCCGTTGCCCGACATGCTGCACATCGCCGTCGAACAGCTTGGCCTCGATATCGACTGCGTGGTGGCGCAGGCGATCGCCGGTCATGACGGTGGGCATGCGCCTACGATGGCACGCGCGCCGATGGATGCCATTGCGGACCTGACCGATACGTACCTGCAGGAGCTGCCGGAGAATTTGGCACCCTCGCTGAGGGGATTCATCACGTGGGTCGACGCGTTGAGCAAAGTCCCGGAAACCGGTGCCGGGCAGAGTTCCGGCAAGGCCGACGTGACGCTGATGACCATCCATCAGGCCAAGGGGCTCGAATGGGATGCCGTGGTCGTGGCCGGCCTGACCTCAAAGGGATTCCCCAGCAATCAGGGTGATTCGTTGAACGTCAGCATCGAGCGGTACGGCAAAACGGATGTCGACGGTCAGTGGATTCCGCCGGAATATCAGGAGACCGCCCATACCTGGCTGGAGGATCGGACCGCAGTGCCCGTGCCGGTTCGCGTGGACTCCGCCATCCTGCCGAGGTTCCCGCATGACGCCGACGTGGACGGCGATGCGATCATGCAACTCAACGTTCTCGACACCGTGGAACGCGTGTACCAGGAGGTGTATGCGTCGGGCAAGGACGATCCGGTGGAGGACGCGGCGGATGATGCCGATGACGTATTCCTCAGTCAGCGTGAGGAATACGGACGACGGTTGCACGCCGACGAACGTCGACTCATGTACGTGGCGCTCACACGAGCCAAGCATGCCGCGCTGCTCACGTTCAGCGCTGAGCCGAACAATCTGTCGCGTATGACGACGACCCTTGCCCCGGATGATCTGACCGATGATCTGACCGATGATCTGACGGATGATTTGACCGACGACCCAACGGATGATCCAGTGGACGATTCGTCGAACGACGAGCCAACAGGTGTCAACAAGGCCGCCCTCGACATCGCCGAAACGATCATCGGCGAGTTGGAATCACATGCCTCGAACTTCTGGATGGAAGTGCACGAGGCGCTCGCCGGACGATCGGATGTCGTCGGCGTGCCGACGAATCTGCCGGATGAGCTCATCATGCCGGACGGCAGGGTGCGTTTCCTCTATGGTTTCTTCGCCGGCGACCATGCCGAGGAATATGAGAACGCCGTAGTCGGCGAGGCATGGCTCGAACCGGTCGCGCAGGCCGAATACAAGCTTGTGCCATGGCCGCGGCCATTGACGGATTCCGTGATCGAAGCCGTGGACCACAGCGTACGCGAAGTGCGCGCGGCGCATCCGAACGAATCCACAACGGTGGGAACCGGCGCGCCTCAGACACTGCTCGACTATGCGCGCAACGTGCTGGGCTCCCATGCCGATCGGAGTCTGGACATGGATATGTCCGCGCTCGAGGAACATGGCAAACGCATCCTCACCTCCGGCAGGCAGAACGTGACCTCCATCCAGAAGCGCATGACGCTTACGGACGATAATGCTCCCACCGATGCCAAGGCGCGTCGCGCATACGACCGCAAACGGTACCGGATGTGGGCGGGAGTCATCCGGCCGATTCCGCGCAGCTCCTCGCCGGCCGCGGAAGCCGGCACGCAGTTCCACGACTGGGCCGCCCGGTTCATCTGCCCGCAGGGCGACGGTATGCTCCAGACCGCGGATTCGATCGCCATGCCGTCGCAGGATATGCGTGCGACCATGATCGACGAGCTCGCGGAACGGGATCGGGCGCTCGTCGACGGCACTTTGGACGTGAGGGAACGCCACCTGCTCACCTGGCAGCATCGTCTGATCGACTCCCGATGGGCGAAGCGCAACGCGGTGTGTACGGAACAGTCGATCGTGGCGGTCATCGGCGGACAGGTTGTCAACGGCAAGCTCGACGCCGTGTTCTCCGGCGGTCTCGATGACCCAGCCGACGCCCGTCGATTCACCGTGGTGGACTGGAAGACCGGGCGTAAACCGACCGACACGCAGGACATCGAGGAGAAACTTGCCCAACTCGATCTGTATCGGTTACTGTGGTCCCGCATCAGGGAAGTACCGTTGGATCGCATCGACGCCACGTTGTACTACCTCAGCGTCGCCGACGAGTCGGAACGTGAACTGCACGCCCTGCCCAGAAGCGAGGACGAGATCATCGCCCGTATGCTCAAGGGCCTGCCAACGCAGTCCGACAACGACTGACGCGATCATGCCGCGGAAGCCAAGCCGCCCGCCTTCTCACTGGGCCCACGGAGTCACAAGGACCCCATGAGAACGCCGGAACCCTTGCTCATCGGATTGTCCGTATGAGTCGGTCGGTCCGATGATGACCAGTCGAAAACAAGAGTTCCATGAGGTTGTCGACACATGACGAATTCGAAATCCGAAAAACCGCATACGCAGGTGCAGGGGGTTCCGGATGGGGGAGCGCGCGGCTCCGTCCGCCATGTCTCCCCATACGCGATGATCTTCCGCACCCCGGGTGCCAAGGCGTTTTGCGCCGCGGCGGCTGTGGCGCGCATGCCCATTTCCATGATGGGTCTGGGCATCGTGTTGGCGTTGAACCATCTGTACGACAACTGGACCGTAGCCGGCACCATGAGCGCGGTGTATGTGCTGTCGGCGGCCGTGGTCACGCCGTTCTACGCCCGCATGTTCGACCGGTTCGGCCAGCTCAAGGTGGGACGGGTGGCCCTCGCCGTGCAGGTGGTGGCCATGCTGTCCTTTGCGCTGGGTGCGCTGCTGCGCATCCCACTGGCCGTCCTGTTCGTGCTGGCCGTGCTCACGGGCATCACGCAGTTCGCGTTCGGCGCGCTCGTCCGCACCCGCTGGGCATGGGCGTTGCGCGGACAGCAGGACGACACGTTGCTCAACGCCGCCTACGCCTTTGAATCCGCGATTGACGAGACGGTGTTCATCCTCGGCCCGATCATGGCCGCGTTCCTTGCCACCAGCGTGCACCCGGTCTCCCAGCTGGTGTTCCCGGCATTGTGCGCACTGATCGGCGGCAGTGTATTCTTCTCGCTCAAGTCCACGCAGCCGCCCGTCATCACGGTCACGCCGGTGGAGGCCAATGCCGGTGGCAGCGTGATCGGGGAGGGCGGCAACGTGCGTGCCGGTGAATCCTCCAGAAAGATCAACGCCATGAGCACGCGGCGACATGTCAAAAGCGCACTCCTGTATCCGGGCGTGGCGTTGCTGGTGCTCGTGTTCATCGCGTTCAACACGAGCTTCTCCGCGTTCGATGTGTCGGTGACGGCCATGACCAAGGCGATGGGCGTGGAGAAGCTCGTGGGACTGCAGCTGGCCATGTTCGCCCTCGGCTCTCTGGTCGGCGCGCTGGTATTCGGATCGATCAAGCTCAAGGGGTCGCATTGGAGCCACATGGTGGTGCTGCTTGCCATCCTGTCGGTCTGGTACATCGGATTCCGCCTGTTCACCGGCAATCTGATCGCGCTGGGCGTGGTCGAGGTGCTGGCCGGACTATTCGTGGCCCCCACGTTCGCAACCGGCAACCTGCTGATCAAGGAGATCGTGCCTGAGGAGTCGCTGACCGAAGGACTGTCGTGGCTGGCCACGGGCAACTCCCTTGGCGTTTCGCTGGGCAGTTCCATCGGAGGCGTGGTGCTCGACTCCATGGGCGTACCCGCCGGTATGACGCTGCCGTTCGTCGCCACCGCGTGCGCGGTTCCGCTGGCCGCGCTGGCATGGGGTCTGGCCCGTCGCCGGCGTCGTGCCACGATGATCGACTGATACGGTCGCGGTCCCCCGGACACGGTCCCTCCACCGTCTACCCGGCAATCCGGTCGGTTTCCAACGGTTCCGTGGGCAAAACCGGCAGATATGGCGGCACGGCGATATCATGTGCGAGTGAGTGAGAGTGAACATACGCCACGTTCGACCGGGCGGTCCGTGCAAGAGAAGACGCAGTCTCCGCGGTTGGGCGGCGGACAGGCATATGCGATGTGGGCGGTGGCCATGGCCGGCTACGTCTTCGCCGTCACCTGCCGATCATCCCTGTCGGCCACGGGCATCGAGGCGGCCCATCATTTCAACACGACCAGTACGTCGCTGTCGATGTTCCTGTACCTGCAGCTGTTCGTCTACGCGATCATGCAGATACCGGCCGGCGTGCTGCTCGACCGGTTCGGCGCGCGCAAGCTCATCGCCACCGGAGGCCTGTTCATGGCCGTCGGCCAGGCGATGATGGCCATCGCGCCCGTGACCGCGCTCGCAATCGTCGGGCGCGGCATCGTGGGCATGGGCGATGCGATGACGTTCATCTCGGTGATCCGTCTGGTGTCCGCATGGTTCCCGTTCCGTCAGGTGCCGTTGATGAACCAGATCACGTCCATGCTCGGCGGCATGGGGCAGATCATCTCCATCTATCCGTTCGTCTGGCTGCTTGGTCTGACGAACTGGCAGGTCGCGTTCCTGTCATTGACCGGCGTGGGCGTGTGCATCGCCTCCGCGGTGCTGATGGGGGTCCGTGACGATCCGAACCAGACCGGCCGTCATCACGAACGTCCTCAGGGAGGATTGCGCGCGGCGCTGAACGGACTGCGTGCGGCGCTGAAGACCCCGGGCACGTTCTGCGGATTCTGGGTGCACGCCACCACCTGGTTCTCCATCAACATGATGAACCAACTGTGGGGATTCCCGTTCCTGCTCGCCGTGGAACACTATTCGCGCGCTCAGGCCAGCGCGTATCTGGCGATCGGCATGGTGATCAACGTGGCATGGGCGTTCATCATGGGCCGGGTGGCGGGTCTCCATCCCATTCACGGACGCGCGGCGATCGTCTACACTACCGTGGGCGCGCAGATGATCTGCTGGACGATCCTGCTGCTGACCCCGGGTCCGCATCCCACCTGGTTCATGGTGTTGCTGTTGCTGGCCATGTCCAGCGGCGGTCCGGCGTCGAACATCGCATTCGATTTCGCGCGTGACACCAACAGCCCCGCCAATCTCGGCGCGGCGACCGGCTTCGCCAATACGGGCGGATTCCTGTCGTCGGCGATCGTGTTCCTCGGCGTCGGTCTGCTGCTCGACGCGCAGGGCGCCACCAGCCCGAGCCTGTACACCGATCATGCGATGCGCATGGCCGTGCTCATCCAATACCCGCTGTGGATTCTCGGACTGACCGCGTTCACGATCATGCTGCCGAAGACGATACGGATTCTGCGTGAGCGGTTCCACCGGTGACTGGGTGACGGTTCGACCGGTGATGATAGACACATAATATACAGAACAAACCAACTGGAGCACATCAAACACGCTGGTAGACAGCATCACGATGCAAAGGAGATATCGATGATCAAGGTTTCCGTGATCGGTGCCAAGGGCCGTATGGGCGGCAATGTGGTCAACGCCGTCACTCAGGCGGACGACACCGAACTGGCGCTGGCGCTCGACGCCGGCGACGATCTGACGCAGGTGAACCCGGACAACACCGACGTGGCCGTGGAGTTCACCGTGCCGTCCGTGTCGCTGGACAACGTGCTCGCGCTGATCGGTCAGGGCGTGGACGTGGTGGTGGGCACCACCGGTTGGACCGACGAGAAGCTCGATCAGGTTCGTGCCGCACTCGCCGCCGCTCCGCGCAAGGACCAGGCCGTGTTCATCGCGCCGAACTTCGCCATCTCCGCCGTGCTGGCCGACTACTTCGCCGGTCTGGCCGCCCGATACTTCGAATCCGCGGAGGTCGTGGAGCTGCATCATCCGAACAAGGTGGATGCCCCCAGCGGCACCGCCATCCACACCGCGCACACCATCGCCGACGCCCGCCGCGCCGCGGGACTCGGCCCCATGCCCGACGCCACCGAAACCGACGGCGGCTCGCGCGGCCAGGTGATCGACGGCGTCCACGTGCACGCGGTGCGTCTGCGCGGCCTGAACGCGCATGAGGAGGTGCTGCTGGGCAACGCCGGCGAACAGCTCACCATCCGCGCCGACAGCTTCGACCGCGGCTCCTTCATGCCGGGCGTGCTGCTCGCTGTGCGCAGCGTGTCCGCGCACCCCGGTCTGACCATCGGCCTTGACAAGTTCCTTGATCTGTAAATCAAGCAGGATAGCATTCGCCGTTGCGACGGTTGCGCCGGATGCGGCAGTCCGGATGCGGCGGGTACGATACGTACGGTTATGGAGGTTTCACGATGCTGAATGATGTGATGGAGGCGACGCTCAGGGCGGCCGTATATGGGCAGGCGGTTGGTGACGCGCTCGGCGTGCCGTACGAGTTCAATCCGCGGGACACCTTCCGCTGCGTCGATATGGTCGGTCACGGCACGCACGACCAGCCCGCCGGCACATGGTCCGACGACACCGCGATGATGCTCGGCACGCTGGATTCGCTCGCCGACAACAACGGCACGGTGAACGTCGACGACATGCGTGGCAGGTTCGTCGCGTGGGCGCGCAACGGCGAGTATACGCCCGACGGCAAGGTGTTCGACATCGGCCGCACGACCAGCTATGCCCTGGCCAGCGGCAAAGGACGGGACGGCGAGCGCGACAACGGCAACGGCAGTCTGATGCGCATCATCCCGCTTGCGTTCGTCGACTGCTCCGATGATGACATCCGTGCGGTGAGTGCGATCACGCATGCGCATGAGATCAGCACGAGTGCGTGTGTGCGTTTCATTCACGCCGCGCGTCTGCTGATCGCGGAGTCGCCCGCCTGGCTGGCTTCCACATCCGACGGCGATGCCGATGATGACAGTGATATTCGGGATCGCCGTGCTGCGGCGATCGACAGGGCCTGGGCCATCGCCGAGGTGCCGGATCCGCATGTCACATCGCGCAGTGAGGTTCGTTCCAGCGGATTTGTGCTGGCTACGCTCGGAGCCGCGTTCTGGTGTCTGACGACGACCGACTGCTATGCGGACTGTGTGCGCGAGGCGGTGAATCTGGGTAGTGACACCGATACCACTGCCGCGGTGGCCGGAGCGTTGGCGGGCATCGTCTACGGGTACGATGCCAATCCATGGACCGGCGTGATGCGTGGCACCGATCTGCTCGATCGTCTGATCGACAAGGCGGCTGCCGCGTTCCCCGCCGCAACTGAGTAGACCACGTCTGCGTATTGTGGACATCGTCCTGTCCGAGTCCACAATCCGAAGTACGGTAAGCGATATGAGTGACGGTACAATGCATCTTCTCGACCCTGCCCCGTTCGGGCGTATCCTTCCCGCTATGGTCACGCCGATGACCGCGGATGGCAATGTGGATTATGAGGCCGCTCAGGCTTTGGCCAGTCATCTGGTCGCCGACGGCGCCGATGGTCTGGTGGTCAACGGCACGACCGGCGAATCGCCGGTGACCCACATGGATGAAAAGGTCGCGTTGGTGAAGGCCGTCAAGGAGGTCGTGGACGTGCCGGTGATCTCCGGTGCGGGTTCCAACGACACCGCGCACACCGTGCGTATGGTGGAGCAGACCCAGGAGGCTGGCGCGGACGCCGTGCTCGTCGTCATGCCGTATTATTCGCGTCCGAGTCAGGAAGGCATCGTCGGTCATTACAAGGCCGTCGATGAGGTCGCCGAGAAGCCGATCATCGTGTACGACGTGCCGGGTCGTACCGGACTGAAGGTGTCCATCGAAACGTATGATCGTCTCGCCGAACTCGAGCATGTCAAGGCCGTCAAGGACGCCACCGGTGATCTCGCCGCGGCCGTGGAGAAGCAGCAACGCACCGGTCTGGCATGGTATTCCGGTGATGACGGTCTGTTCCTGCCGTTCCTGTCCATCGGCGCAGTCGGCATCATCTCGGTGATCGCGCATGTGGCCAGCAATCCCATGCGCCGTCTCGTCGAGGCGTTCGACGAGGGTGACATCGCCACCGCACGCCGTCTCGCCAACCAGCTGGCACCGCTGGTGCACTCCCTGAACGGTGACGGCTATCAGGCAGTGATGGCCAAGGCCGCCTGCAAGGTCAGGGGATACATTCCCGACACCACCATGCGTCTGCCGAACATCGGCCCCAACGCCGCACAGATCGCCAAGGCCGAGGAGGGCATGCGCGCTGCCGGTCTGCTCTGAGCGGACCAACCAAGCGTCGCTCCCGTATAGGCGGGGGCAAGAAACAAACGGAAAAACAAGAGAATGGTCAAAGAAACAAACACCAATAATTCCAACACCGCCAAGAAGCGCGGCGGATCCCGCAGGA
Organism: Bifidobacterium tissieri; assembly: GCF_002259645.1. GTDB lineage: Bacteria > Actinomycetota > Actinomycetes > Actinomycetales > Bifidobacteriaceae > Galliscardovia > Galliscardovia tissieri. The sequence continues at coordinate 232,807 of NZ_MWWV01000004.1, read as the reverse complement.
GCGGTGGATCCCGTCGCGGCCGCAGGCCCGCCCAGCAGTCCAGGGGCCAGCGTCAGGAGCTGATCGCACCGCCGAAGTACCGCAAGGGATCCATGCGCATCGTGCCGCTGGGTGGCCTTGGCGAGATCGGCCGCAACATGAACGTGATCGAATACAACGGTCACCTGCTGCTCATCGACTGCGGTGTGCTCTTCCCCGAGGAGGAGCAGCCGGGCGTCGATCTGATCCTGCCTGATTTCAGCTACATCAAGGACCGTCTCGACAAAGTCGAGGCCCTGGTGCTTACGCACGGCCACGAGGATCACATCGGCGGCGTGCCCTACCTGCTCAAGCTCCGTCCCGACATCCCGCTGATCGGTTCCAAGCTCACGCTCGGCTTCGTGGACGCCAAGTGCAAGGAACATCATCTCAACCCCACCAAGGTGGAGGTCGAGGGACGCGATCGTCTCAAGGTCGGTCCGTTCAACCTCGAGTTCGTCACCGTGACCCACTCCATCCCCGACGCGCTCGCCGTGTTCGTCAAGACCCCGGCCGGCAGCCTCATCGACACGGGCGACATCAAGCTCGACCAGCTGCCGCTCGACCACCGCATCACCGATCTGGTGGAGTTCGGCCGTCTGGGCGAGCAGGGCGTGGACCTGCTCATGATGGACTCCACCAACGCCGAGATCCCGGGCTTCGTCAAGCCCGAGACATCCATTGGTCCGGCACTCGACCGCGTGTTCGCCGAAGCCAAGCGCAAGATCATCGTCGCCAGCTTCTCCAGCCATGTGCACCGCGTGCAGCAGGTGGTTGATGCGGCGCACAAGTACGGCCGCAAGGTGGTGTTCGTGGGCCGTTCGATGGTGCGCAACATGGGCATCGCCTCCGATCTGGGCTACCTGCACATCCCCGAGAACACCGTCATCGACATGAAGCAGGCCGAGGACGTGCAGGACGACAAGCTCGTCTTCATGTGCACCGGATCCCAGGGTGAGCCGATGGCCGCGCTCGGCCGTATCGCCGACGGCAACCACCCGTACATCAAGGTCAACGAGTTCGACACCGTGATCCTGGCCAGCTCCCTGATTCCGGGCAACGAGCATGGCGTGTACAAGGTGATCAACAAGCTTGTGCAGATGGGCGCCCGCGTGGTGAACCGCGACAACGCCGCCGTGCACGTGTCGGGTCACTGCAATGAGGGCGAGCTGCTGTACATGTACAACATCGTCAAGCCCAAGTGCGCCATGCCGATCCACGGCGAGAACCGCCACCTCGTGGCCAACGGCCTGATCGCCGTGAAAACCGGCGTCGACCCGCAGAACGTGGTGCTGGCCGAGGACGGCGACGTGGTGGATCTCTACCATGGTCAGGCCGCCATCGTCGGCTCCGTGCCGTGCAACTACGTGTACGTGGACGGCGACTCGGTCGGCGAGCTCACCGACGAGGAGCTCGAGAAGCGTCGCATCCTCGGCACCGAGGGCTTCGTCTCCAGCTTCGTGGTGGTCGACACTGAGACCAGCGAAGTGGTCAACGGTCCGAAGATCTACCTCAACGCCGTTGCCGAGGACGAAAGCGAATTCCGCCAGGTGCAGTCGCAGATCGTGCAGAACCTCGAGGATGCCATGATGCAGGGCACCAAGAGCACCCACCAGCTGCAGCAGATCATGCGCCGCACGCTGGGCAGCTGGGTGGCGCGCAAGCTCCACCGCCGTCCGATGATCGTGCCCGTCGTGGCCGACATCGCGCAGGACGTGGAAGAGTAATCGTACCGACGATTCAGGCTCCCCTCACACGAGGGGAGCCTACGCATATCCGTGCATATCCGCACCACGTACCATTACCAACACGTACGCCGTACCGGTACACGCCCATAGCGGGCGCGGCCATCGGTCGGCATCAACAACAACGAACAGGCAGAACCGCGAACAAGGAAGGGGAAACCATGCCGGGAGCCAATCTCACCAGAATCGAAGCCGAGGAACGCGCGGGAATCGTCTCGCACGCGGCATACACGGTGGAACTCGACCTGACGAAGGGCGCAAAGACCTTCGTCTCGAACACCACCGTCACCTTCGACGGCAAGCCGGGGGAGTCGACCTACCTTGATCTGATCGCCGACTCCGTGGAATCCATCACACTCAACGGCGTCGCACTTGACGCCACGGCGTACGCCGACTCGCGCGTGGCGCTCGCCGGTCTGGCCGAGCACAACACGGTCGAGGTCAAGGCGCTGTGCCGCTACTCCACCACCGGCGAGGGACTGCACCGCAGCGTGGACCCCTCCGACGGCAACGTGTACCTGTACACGCAGTTCGAAGTTCCGGACGCCCGCCGCATGTACGCCGTATTCGACCAGCCCGACATCAAGGCCACGTTCGACTTCACCGTGACCGCACCCAAGTCGTGGGACGTCATCTCCATCGGTACCGTGGCATCCGTCGAGGACGTGGACCAGAAGACCGAACCCGGTACGCTCGGCGACAAGCCCGCCGAAACCGCGCGCCGCTGGACATTCGCCACCACGCCCACGATGAGCTCCTACCTGACGGCCCTCGTGGCCGGTCCGTACGCCAGCTGGCACACCGACTACGCGAACGAGGACGGCCGTACCGTGCCCATGGGCATCTACTGCCGTCAGGCGCTCAAGGACGCCATGGCCAAGGACGTGGACTACCTGTTCGACATCACCAAGAAGGGCTTCGCGTTCTACAACGACCAGTGGGGCGTGCCCTACCCGTACGCCAAGTACGACCAGCTGTTCGTCCCCGAATACAACGCCGGCGCCATGGAGAACATCGGCACCGTGACGATCCGCGACTCCTACGTGTTCGAATCCAAGGTGACCGACGCGCTGGCCAACCGCCGCGTGGAGACCATCCTGCACGAGCTCGCCCACATGTGGTTCGGCGACCTGGTCACGATGAAGTGGTGGAACGACCTGTGGCTCAACGAATCGTTCGCCGAATTCATGTCCACGCTCGCCACCGCCGAAGCCACCGACTGGTCGAACGACTGGGCCACGTTCTGCGCCGGCGAGAAGAGCTGGGCCCTGCGTCAGGACCAGCTGCCCACCACGCATCCGATCGTCGCTCCCATCAACGATCTCAACGACACGTACGTGAACTTCGACGGCATCACCTACGCCAAGGGCGCGTCCGTGCTCAAGCAGCTCGTGTTCTACGTGGGCCGTGATCGCTTCTTCCAGGGCATCCACAACTACCTGACCGCCCACTCGTACGGCAACGCCACACTGGCCGACCTGCTCGACGAACTCGAACAGACCAGCGGCCGCGACCTGAAGGCATGGAGCCGTCAGTGGCTCGAATCCGCCGGCATCAACACCATCGCCACCGAACTGGAGACCGCCGCCGACGATACGATCATCAGGCTCGCACTGCGTCAAAGTGCCCCGGTCGATCATAACGTGCTGCGCGTGCACCGTCTCGCCGTCGGCTTCTACGACGTGGACGAGAACGGTGCGGTCACCCGGACCAAGCGCTTCGAACTCGACGTGGACGGCGAACTGACCGAGGTGGCCGACGCCGTGGGACTCAAGCGTCCGGCGTTCATCCTGGTGAACGACGACGACCTCACCTACACCAAGCTGCGTCTCGACAGCGCTTCGCTCGACTTCGCCCTGAAGAATCTCCACCGCTTCTCCGACGCGCTCACCCGCGCCGTGGTGTGGCTGAGCCTGTGGGACATGACCCGCGACGGCGAACTGCCCGCCGAGGACTTCATCGCCGTGAGCCTCAAGGCGCTCGCCAGCGAAACCGAATCCACCACCTTCCGCTACGCGATCGCGCAGATCAGCACCACCGCGCACCACTACGTGGCCTCCGCCCGCCGCGCCGCCGTGCTCGAGGACGTGTCCAGGAACCTGTGGACCCTGACGCTTGACGCCAAGGCCGGGTCCGACAACCAGTTCCAGCTGCTCAAGGCCTACCTCGGTTACGGTCACGACAGCGAATTCGAAGCACACGTGCGCGGCCTGCTCGACGGCACGCTCACGCTGCCGGGCCTCGACATCGACAACAACCTGCGCTGGTCGCTGATCCACGCGCTCGCCGACCAGGGTCTGATCGACGTCGCCGACATCGACGCCGAGCTCGCCCGCCGCGACACCACGGAGAACCGTGAATTCGCCGTGGGTGCCAAGGCCGCGATCAACACCGCTGAGGCCAAGCGTTGGGCATGGGATCAGGCCCTGCACAACGACGAGCTGACCAACTCGCAGATGGAATCCGTGGCCTACGCCTTCTCCGGCACCGACAGCCGCGAGCTCGCCGACCCGTACGTCGACGAATACTTCACCGTGATCGACTGGGTGTGGAAGAACAAAACCTACCACATGGCGGAAACGCTGCTCAACGGCCTGTACCCGGGCTATGCCGATCCGGCCTCGCTGGTATCCGCCGGCGACGCCTGGCTCGCCGATCACGAGGACGCCGATCGTGCCCTGCGCCGTCTGGTGCTCGAGAACCTCGCCGGTTCCAAGCGCACCCTCGCCGTGAATCGGTACAACGAATCCCTGCAGTAGTCCGCAGCCTGCAGCCGATATGACCGCCGAATCATCATCCTCGAAGCGTGACCCGTCATCCGACGGCGTTACGCTTCGTCGTCTGCTCGCCGACCCGGAACTGGGACTGACCTTGACCTGTCCCGGCGAGCCGGGTGCACTCGACCGGCCCATATCGTGGGTTCATCCCGCGGAGATCGCCGACATCGCCATGTGGAGCGAGCCCGGCGAGGTGCTGCTTACCACCGGCACGAACTTTCCCACGGAACCCATGGACGCCGCCGACGATCACGCTCTGCTGGTCGCCGCGCGCAAGGCGGTGGGATTGCCGGCCCGCTTCACCGACGAGCGGGAGGCCTATCGGCAGTGGTGCGACTGCTATGTGTCCCAGCTGGTGCAGGCGGGCGTGCTCGCCATCGGGTTCGGCGTAGGGGTCAAGCACCCGTCAGCGCCGGCCGCCCTGCTCGATGCGGCCGCCCGCGGCGGTCTGCCGATGTTCGACGTACCGCTGAGGATCCCGTTCCTTGCCGTCGTCAAAACCGTCTCGAAGGCCATCGCCGACCGGCATGACGAGACCATGCGACGGTCCCTGCTCATGCAACGGCAGATGCTCAAATCCGCATCCGGCGAGGACCCGCTGCACGGCGTGATCTCCACCATGGCCAGACTGCTCGGCGGGTGGGCCGCCTACGTCGACGCCGATGGCACGGTGGTTGACATCTCTAACCGCACCTTCGGCAAACAAGCCCAGGATTGGGCCATGCGATTGGCCGCCAAGGCCGCCCAGTCCCAAGCCAATCCGGCGTTGACCACCGTGTTTGGCGTGCAGAATGGGCATAGCTGCTGCGCCTGCGTGGTGCGCGATCCGTCCGCATCCTCCGGTGGTTCGGTCGGTGGTTCGATGGCGGGCTCCGGTGCGGCGATTGGCGGGCGTGGCGGCGTGCTCACCGGCATCATGGTGGCCAGCGCACCCCGGAATGCGCGGACCGACGTGCAGTTGCGTTCGCTGACCATGGCCGCCGCCGACGTGTTGTCGGTCGTGGTGCCGCGACTGCAGTCGTCCGGCAGACGCATCGGCCGTCTGCGTACCGCGATGTTCGCCGCGTTCGCCGATGGGCAGGGCGAGACGTTGCTGCCGATGGCGGGGGAGCTGTGGCATGCCGTACCGCGGCCGCCGTTGCGATTAATCTGTGTGGACGGCGATGACGTAGTGGATCGCCTGTACGAGGTGATGGATTCCGGAGGAATCATTCCTGAATCCGGTGCCGCGGTGTTCGGCGTGTACGATCGGCGTCTATGGCTGATCGTTGGTGACGACGATGCGTCGGAGGTGCTGGGCGCGTTGTGCATGCGCGACGACTGCGACTGCGGGTCAGTCATCTGCCCCTCATGGCGTGCGCTGAAGGACGGGTTTGCGTCGGCCGTTCAGGACATGTACCGTATCCGGCTTAATGGCGAAGGGCGTGAGTTTGCCGATATCTCCGCCCACGAGCTGATTCATGCTGAACTGGCTGTGGCGTATGCGTCCGAGTTGCTGGCACCGTTGCGACGGCTTCCCCGTCAGGAGTCGGATACGTTGATGGCCACCATCCGCGAACTGTTCGCCGTCTCGTTCAACGTGGGGGCCGCCGCCAAGGCGCTCGGCGTGCATCGGCACACCGTGGAGAATCGTCTGTCCAAGATCGAACGGGTCCTCGGACTGGATCTGAGGCAGGAGGCGTCGCGCGTACGCCTGTGGATCGCCTGCTCGTTCCTGCGCGGATAGTCCGCGCCGTCCGCGTAGTCGCCGTAGTCGTGCAATCATGAGGTCGTATGATCACGCCGTTCCGCGTCCTGTGTAAATTCCACGTTATGTTCTTCCTGCGGTCATGTGTGCCGTGTGTTACGGGATGGATGTCCCGCAGCCATTCCCATGGGTGTCATTTCGTTGCAAAATCAACGATTCGCCGATGATTCCGAATATTGCGACCCTATTGTTTCACGATGACGATGCTATGGATATCATGTCCAATTTGATGAAGAGTACTCACTGAACGTCCATTGTTTGACCCCCTCTCGTGAGGAACAATCCCTTACAGATGCCTATATGAGAGGAAGCAAGCCATGAGTGGATCGAAATGGTTATACATAGGGAAACGGCTGCTGCTGCTTATCCCCACCGTGTGGGGCTGTGCCACGCTCACCTTCTTCCTGCTGAAGCTCACCCCCGGTGATCCCGCCGTGCAGGCCCTCGGTCCCAAGGCCAGCAAGCAGGCGCTCGAGGCGCTACGCGAATCCTGGGGACTGAACGATCCGCTCTGGCAGCAGTATCTGCGGTTCCTCGGTGACCTGTGCACCGGCAATCTCGGCACCTCGTACTCCGCCAAGGCGCCGGTGGTCGAGCTCATCGCCACCCGACTGCCGGTCACACTGATCATCATGGTGCTGGCCGCGGTGTTCGCTGTGATCATCGCCCTGCCGTTGAGCGTCTGGGTGGCCACCAGCGGATCGCGCGTGGTGACCGAGTTCGTGCGCATACTCAACGCCGTGGCACAGGGCTGGCCCACATTCTTCCTCGGCGCGATCCTGCTACAGATCTTTGCCATCCAACTCGGATGGTTCCCCATCGGATCGGTGTCCGGCGGCGTCGACGTTGCCGCCCTCATCCTGCCGTCGTTCGCCGTGGCGGTGTCGATCGCGCCGATCATCATCCGCAGTCTCACCCAGTCGCTGCAGGACTCCGTGAACAGCGAATACGTGAACTTCGGCCGGGCCAAGGGATTAAGCGGCCGGGCGGTGCTGTTCAACTACGCGCTGCGCAACGGCTCCATCTCCGCGGTCTCCGTGCTCGGTATTCAGGTCGGATTCCTGGTGGGCGGCACGCTCGTGGTGGAGAATGTATTCGCCGTGCCCGGGCTTGGTCAGCTGCTTATGGACTCCGTGATGAAGCGCGACCTTCCCGTGGTGCAGACCCTCACCGTGGTGTTCGGCATCATCGTGGTGCTGGTCTATCTGATCACCGACCTCGTATACGGCGCCCTCGATCCGCGCGCCGCCAAGCGCGGATGAGAGAGGAGAACGACATGTCGGAAACCAAGATCCCCGTGGCACAGGCCAACAAGGATTACGCCAAGATCAAACTCACCGGATCCAAGCCGCGCAGACGGAAACGCATCGGTGCGGAACTCGTCATCGGATGCGTGATGCTCAGTCTGATCGCGCTGCTCATCATCGCCGCACCATTGCTCACCCCGTATGACCCCACCCATCAGAGCCTGCGTGAGGCCATGCTCGGCTCGTCCTCCGCCCACCCGCTCGGCACCGACCAGTACGGTCGTGATATCTGGGCGCGACTGCTGTACGGCGGCCGCATCGATTTGTTCGTCGCCGTGATGGCCGTGTTCACCCCGCTGGTGATTGGCACGATTCTGGGAGCGATCGCAGGATACTTCGATGGCGCCGTTCCCACCGTGATCATGCGACTCGCCGATCTGGTCTCATCGTTCCCGTTCTACGTGCTGGTCATCGTGCTCGTATTCGTGCTCGGTAATGGCGGCATGTCCATCTTCATTGCCATCTCCGCCGTGTCATGGGTGCCGTACACGCGCATCAGCCGCGGTGAGACGCTGATCCTGCGCGACCGCGAGTTCATCGCCAGCTGCAAGGCGTCCGGCTTCACCGACGGCTGGGTGCTGTTCCGTCACGTGATCCCCAACATCGCATCGCAGGGCATCGTCTACGCCATGAGCGACATCGTCGTGAACCTTGGCATCATCGTCACCCTGAGCTACTTCGGACTCGGTATCGTGCCGCCCACCCCCGACTGGGGACAAATGATGAACGACGGTCAGCAGTTCCTCGCCGCCGGCGTCTACAGTCTTACCGTCATCCCCACCATCGTTATCATCCTGATCTCTCTGGCATTGTCGTTCATCGGCGACGGACTCGCCAACGTGCTGAAAGTGAGGCGCTGACATGACTGCGACTGACATGACCACATCTGGCAAGACCGCACCGGACTACGAATACGCGCTTGAGATCGTCGATCTCACCATCGACGTGGACAAGCACGGCGAACGCGTCCCCGCGGTGAAAAACCTCACCATCCGCGTACGCCCCGGCGAATCCCATGGCCTCGTGGGCGAATCCGGATCCGGCAAGAGCCTGACATTGCGCGCCGTGATGGGGCTGTTCTCCAAGGGCGCACATTATCGTTCCGGAAGCATCAAGGTCTGCGGAAAGGAAGTGCTGGGACCGTCAGCGCCGAACTACGATCCCGTCATACGCGGCAAGGGCGTGTCCATGGTATTTCAGGAGCCGGCCGTGGCGTTGAATCCGATCATGAAGGTCGGCTGGCAGATCGTGGACGCACTGCGCGAACAGGAGCATCTCAGCCGTGCCGACGCCCGCGCCCGAGCCATTGAACTCATGGAAAGCGTCGGTATCACCAACCCCGAGGACCGATTCGACTCCTATCCGTTCGAACTGTCCGGCGGCATGCGCCAACGCGTGATGATTGCCGCCGCCATCGCATGCAAACCCAAGGTGTTGCTCTGCGACGAACCAACCACCGCGCTCGACGTGACCATCCAGCAGCAGATCCTCGACATCTTCCGGTCCATCGCTGACTCCGGCACCGCACTACTGTACGTGACGCACGATCTGGCCGTTGTCTCGCAACTATGCGGAACACTCAGTGTGATCTACCACGGACGGATCGTCGAAGAAGGCACCCTGCGCGACGTCTTCGACACGCCCAAGGATTCGTACACGCGGCAGTTGCTCAGCTCCACGCCGTACCTCAAGGGCGTCATGAAGGCCGCCAAGACCGGAGATGACAACGGGGGCGTCGACAACAGCGTCGACAACAGCGACGGCAACGCCGACAGCGGCCGGAAAGGAGCATGATCATGGCCACATGGAACGACATGATCGAAACGGCCGAAGCCAAGGCCGAACAGACAGGCAACGAAGGACGCATCGTCAACCCGTTCGGAGAATCATCCCAGCCGCAGCCCCACCAGACCAGACTGCTCGACGTACGCGGGCTGAACATCGAATTCGTCACCCGTCAGCACGGTCGCAAAACCCGGTTCACTGCGGTCAAGCACGCCGATCTGCACGTGGACCTCGGCGAGATCGTCGGACTTGTCGGCGAATCCGGATCTGGCAAGTCCACCATCTCCCGAGCCGTCGTCGGACTCAACGACAACTACACGGGAACCATCGAATTCGACGGACACGAACTTGGCCGCAAACGCACCCGCGAACAGTGGCGCGAGATCCAGATGGTCTTCCAGGATCCGTACGCCTCACTCGACCCGCGCCTGACCGTACGCAAGATGCTGCGCGAAGTAATCCTCTACCACAAGGTGGTCATGGTCACGCAGGCGGACGAATACTGTGAATACCTGATGAACCTGGTCGAGCTGCCCGTCGAAATGCTCGACGCCCTGCCGGCGGAAATGTCCGGTGGACAACGCCAACGAGTCGCCATCGCCCGCGCTCTCGCCGTACGCCCATGGCTGCTCATAGCCGACGAACCCACCGCCGCGCTCGACGTCTCCGTACAGGCGGGCATCATCAACCTGCTCATGGACCTCAACAAGCGGCTCGACCTGTCGATCCTGTTCATCTCGCACGACCTCAACATCGTGCGATCCATCTGCGAACGCACCTACGTGATCTACCACGGCGACCTCGTGGAGGAAGGCCCCACCGAACAGGTGTTCAGCCACCCCGCCAACGCCTACACACGGCGTCTGATCGACGCCATCCCCAAACTGTCCAGCGCATACGTAGAACGACTGGCGGCCGGAACGAACGATGTCGAACACGACGAGGAGCAGGCATGATGCGAATGATCCCGATGCTGAGCAAGGCGGCGGCCATGGTGCTCGCCGCCGTGATGACGATATCCGTATCCGCATGCGGATCCCATTCGACCGCGGCCGACACGCAGGACCTCGTCGTGGCGCGCTCGCTGGAAACCACCGACATGCTGCCCGCCACCGGCTACAGCAATGGCGATATCTGGGCGATCCAGCAGGTCTATCAGACGCTCACCCGCAACAAGGCCGACGGTTCCGGCGTAGAACCCGGACTCGCCGAATCATGGGACGAGTCCGCCGACCAGCTGTCGTGGACGTTCCACCTGCGGCACGGCGTGAAATTCCACAACGGCACCGAAATGACCTCCAAGGACGTGAAGTTCTCCATCGACTTCGCCCGAACCGCCCGCGACGACAAGCCGTGGCAGTTCCTGTTCGAGGCGATCAGCGGCGTGGACGTGATCGACGACTACACGGTGCGCATCGATCTGTCGGAGCCGTGGGCCCCGCTGCTCAGCGACCTGTCGATGTCTGCCATCTCGATCATGCCCGCCGACTTCGCCGGTATGAGCGAAACGGCGTTTCGATCCAACCCCATCGGCACCGGCCCATACAAGGTGGGCGAATGGAAGAAGGGCGACTACATCAAATTCGTCCGCAACAACGACTACTGGGAGAAGGGCAAGCCCAAACTCAACTCGGTGACCTTCAAATACGTGTCTGATGCCAACACGCGCAGCCAGATGGTGCAGTCCGGACAGGCGCAGATTGACGAATTCCCCACGGCCGTGTCCGTGTCGGCGCTCAACAAGACCAAGAACGTGCACGTGGCGTCGTTCCCCTCTACGTCGCTGATCTGGGTGAACCTCAACAACCGCAAGAAGCCACTCGATGACGTGCATGTACGCCGCGCGCTCGCCTACGCCATCGACAAGCAAGCCATCGTGCGCGCCGTGTACTACGGTCAGGCCGAGTCGGCGAATTCCATGCTGTCGAAGAACCTCATGGGATATTCCAAAGATGTGAAGGATCTGCGATACAGCATGGAGAAGGCGAAGGAGGAACTCGCCAAGTCGAACGCCCCCAAGCATTTCTCGCTGACGATTCAGGTGCAGTCCGGAGATCCGGAGAAGGCGATGCTCGCGCAGATCCTGCAGGAGTCGTGGAAGGACCTTGGCGTGGACGTGACGTTGCAGACGCTGGATTCCACCACCGTGTACTCCAACCGCACGTCCGGCGACTTCGACGTGGCCATGTTCGAGATGACCAACGACATCTCCGATCCCGACGAATGGATGCAGTACATGTTCTCGTCCAGTGCGAACGTGAATTCCGGGTACGCCAATCCGCAGGTGGACGATCTGATCAAGAAGGCGGCCGCCGATTCCGATCGCGACACCCGACTCAGGTACTACGCGCAGGTGCAGCAGATCATCGCCGACGATGCGCCGGAGATCCCGCTGGTGTACAAGCCGGGACTGTTTGCCGTCCGTGATCAGGTGAAGGACTTCTCCGTCACCACGTTGGGCGAGTACAAGCTCGCCGACACCACCATCGCGCAGGAATGAGAAGAGGGTTGATCGCATGGCGTGACGTGCGCAACGCACGGCGTACATGGTGTGTGTAGTGGAGCGACTGTATGCGGCGATGGATTCCGGTGGTATCGTGTCCGGATCCAAGGCCGCCGTATTAGGCGTCTACGACCGTCGTGCATGGTTGATCGTCGGCGATGACGATGCCGCCAAGGCGCTGGGAGTGCATCGACACACCGTGGAGAACCGTCTCGACAGAATCGAGCGGTTGCTCGGACTGGATCTGGGGCGGGAATCCTCGCGTGTGCGGCTGTGGATCGCGTGCTCGTTTCTTCGGTCCGACGGTCGCTAGACGGTCCGGGCGACGACTTTGGCGCCGTCGGCTTCGATCAGGCTCATGCTGCGCTCGAACGCCTCGGGGCCGATGCGCTGCACGTAGTTGTCGGCCAGGGCCGCCATGGTTTCCACGCTTTCCTTGCGGCCGTTGGTGAACCATCGCTGAAGAAGGCTCACCAGCCCGCCCACGATGAAGTCGAATTGGTAGACGAACAGCATCATTTCCTGATGATCGTCGCGATTGACCGTTCGACGGTTCGAGAAATGCTCCCCGCACTTAACAGGCAGCACCGTTTCGGCGAGCGCATTCTGCAGGGTGATGATGATGTCGCCGTATAGCGTCGTGTCCCCGTTGTACGTCAGCAGCGTGAACATCTGCTCGTTGTCGTCGAAGTATTCGAAGATCTCCCGGGTAATACCGGCTGTGTCGCCATGCTGGATCTCCTCGGCGTGCCGCACGATGAGTTCGCGGAGCATGATGCAGCATTCGGTTTTCAGTTCGTCGAACAGTTCGTACACGTCCTTGTAGTGCGCGTAGAACGTGGCTCGGTTGATGTCGGCGATTCTTGTCAGTTCCGTCACTGTGATGTCGTTCAGTGGCTTGGTCTCCAACAGGCTGATGAGGGCCCGCAGCAGTTGCGTACGGGTTCGACGCATTCGACGGTCCATGATGGTTCTCGCTTTCGGTTCGGGACATCGATATTCGAGATAAACAACACTTGTTGATTATCTTGTCGTCTAGGCGACGTTCGTTGCCTTCGGTGGCGGTTGTTTCCCGATGTCGTCGTTGTCATAATGCCAATTGTAAAACAACAACTGTTGGTTAATGTTCATATGTTGCATATATATCGGTTGTTGTGTGATGACTGCCGTGCGAGGGATCACCTGTCGTATGGCACTGTGGAAACGGAAGACGAAAACCATGCTGAACGTCTGCAAGGGGCTGCTGCATCACCGCCGATGGGTGGTGGGGTTCTTCGCCCTGCTTACTCTCGTGTGCGGAGTGATATATCCGTACGTTGGCGTGAACTATTCGATGACGGACTATCTGCCGAAGGATTCCCCGTCCGTCGTCGCGCTCGACGACATGAAATCCGCATTCGGCGGTGGCACTCCCAATGCCCGTCTGTATGCCGAAGGCATCGACGCCGCGCAGGCGGAGACGATCTCCAAGGAACTCGCCGACGTCGATGGCGTGACCGAGGTCATGTGGCTCGGCAGCGTCGTCGATATCAGGCAGCCGGCCTCCGTGCAGGATGCCAAGACGGTATCGACATGGAAGACCGACGACGGATATCTGTACCAGCTCACCGTCGAATCGGACAAGGGTCCGACGGCGTTGCGGGATACCCGTGCCGTTGCCGAACGGGATGGCGCGACCCGCGTGTCGATGTCCGGCGACGCCGTCAGCACCGCCGACGCCCAGCAGTCCACGGCGCAGCAGGTAGTCTATATCATGCTTGCGGCCGTGGCCGTCGTGGTGCTGATTCTGCTGCTCACGTCAAACTCGTGGTTCGAACCGGTGATCTTCCTCATCGTCATCGGCGTGGCTGTCGTCATCAACATGGGTACGAACATCGTGCTGGGGGAGATCTCGTTCATCAGCCAGATCTGTGGCGCCATTCTGCAGCTGGCTGTATCCATGGATTACGCGATCGTGCTGTTGCACACGTTCCGCAGGGAGCAGCAAAGGTACGCCGACCCCGAAGATGCCATGGCGCACGCGATGATGCGCGGCTTCTCCGTTGTGCTCTCCAGCGCGGCCGTCACGTTTTTCGGATTCCTGTCGCTCACCGTCATGCGCTTCGGCATCGGCGTGAACATGGGCGTCGTGCTCGCCAAGGGCATCGTGTTCAGTTTCCTGTCCGTCATGTTCCTCATGCCATGCCTGATTCTCATGATGCTGAAGCCGCTGAACGCGTTGCGCCACCGCTACCTGCTGCCGTCGTTCCGCCGATTCGCCGAAGTCTGCCAGAGGATCATGCTGCCGGTGGCGTTGGTCATCATCGTCTGCGCGGTTCCCGCCTATCTGGCGCAGGATCGCAACGATTTCGTCTACGGCGCGTCCGGCATGACCGCACACGGCAGCGTGCAGGAACGGGAGAGCAAGCGTATCGACGACGCATTCGGCAAATCGGAGACATGGGTCGTCATGGTTCCCGAAGGCCGATGGGCCGACGAACAGAAGACCGTCGATGCCATCGAACGGCTGGATCACGTCACCGGCGTGACCTCATACATCACCGAGGCCGGGCGCGCGCTCCCCACCGCAATCGTGCCCCAGTCCACGGCGGATCAGGTGCTGTCGCATGGCTGGTCGCGCATCGTGATCACATTGGACGTCGAATCGGAAAGCGACACCGCCTACGACATGGTCGAGACGATGCGACGGACGGTTGGCGCATATTATGGCGACGATTACCGTCTGGTCGGCAACACGGTCAGCATCTACGATCTGCGCGATACCGTGCGCCAGGACACGCCGATCGTGCGGATATTCTCCATCGGCTCCATCGCCCTGGTGCTGATGATCATGTTCCGCAGCATCTCGATTCCCATCGTGATCCTCCTGGCCATCGAAGTGGCCATCTGGATGAACCTGTCCGTGCCGTATCTGACGGGCGGTAGTCTCAACTACATCGGCTACCTCGTCATCGACGCCGTGCAATTGGGCGCCGCCGTGGACTATGCGATCATCTACGCACGCGAATACTTCGACCGACGACGAACCATGAACGCGAAGGATGCCGCACGATCGGCGATCCACCATTCCGCCGTGACGATCCTGACCTCCGCCACGATCCTCATCTGTGCCGGGATATCGGTGAACCTCATCGCCACCAACGGCGTGATCTCCGAACTCGGCACGCTCATCGGTCGCGGTGCGTTCCTCTCCATGCTCATGATGTTCGTGTTCCTGCCATGGCTGCTGCGCGTCGCCGATCCGCTGATCCAACGCACCACCATGTTTCGCATCCCCTCGCGGAAATAATCGCGCGGACCTGATCACGAATCGTCCATACAACCCATTCAAACCCACCTATCTGTAGTCCAGTTGTCAAAGACCCAACTAAGGAGTTTTCCCATGATGCACATGTCATCCGGCGGTTCGCTGCGATCCATCGTCGCCGCATCATCCGCCATCGCCGTGCTGACCGCATCCATCTTCGGCATCGGCGTCGCCTCGGCCGGGGAGCCGTCCGCGGCGGCATCCGCGACGGCGGCATCCGCCACGCGCACCGTAGCCGACGCCTCCGCGATCGGAGAGCCGTCATCCGGCAAGAAAAACGAGGTCGTCTATGTCAAAACCGCGGCCGACGGTGCCGCACAGGGCATCTACGTCGTCAACGTGTTCGATGCGAACGCCGCAACCGACATCGACGATCCATCCGACTACACGAACGTCACCAACCTGACGACGGACCAGAAACTCCAGCAGAAGGATGGTCACGTATCACTGACCACCACCGCCGACCAGCCGTTCTACTACCAGGGGGACATGGCTGCAGACACCACCCTGCCATGGACCATCGCGATCACCTATACGCTCGACGGCACGACCATCGACCCCGATGACCTTGCGGGCAGGAACGGCGACCTCGACATCACGCTCGCCATCAACGCCAACGACGATGACACCGTCAAGGACTTCTCCGAAAGCTACGTGCTGCAGGCGCAGGGTACGTTCCCGCAAAACGCCTATGACATCACCGACTCCGACGCCACGTTGGCGACATCCGGCAGCAACACCGTGGTCTCGGCCATGGTGCTGCCCGGGGAATCCCAGACATTCCACATCCACGGCACCGCCAAGGACTTCCAATACTCCGGATGGCAGATCGCCGGCATGAACCTCGACCTCGCCATCGACCTGAGCTCGCAGGACACCTCGAAACTCACCGAACAGACCAGCAAGCTTGAAGACGCCACCACCCAGCTCGCCGACGGTTCATCGCAGCTCGCCGATGGGAACGCGACCTTGGCATCCGGCGCGAACACGCTCGATCAGGGCCTCGCCGCGCTGCACAATGGCGCGAGCAGTGTGAACACCGGAGCCTCGCAATTGGCGGACGGAACCGGCTCGCTCGCCGCCGGTGCACAGGGTGTCCAACAGGGTGCCACGTCACTCGCCCAAGGCACACAGACGCTGGCCTCCGGTTCGCAACAGCTCGCCAACGGCGTCAACGCACTCACCACCGGTGTCGGCGCTGTCTCCGCGGCAGTGCCACAGCTGACCTCAGGCGCGAACACGCTCGCCCACCAGCTTGGCGAATCCAGCAACGACCCCTCACAGCCGACGCTGAAGGACGGCTGGCAGAACCTCCACAGCGGCATCGGTGCACTCAGCACTGGAAGCAGCCAGTACCAGACAACACTGAAACAAAGCCAGCAGACCGCAGAAACCGCCGCGCAGCAGGCGGCGCAGCAGGCCGCTGCCGCCCAGCAGCAAATGCAGACCGCACTGCAGGCCTACGTCGTCGATCCGCAGAACGCCGACAAGCAGGCGGCGCTTAATCAGGCCATCGAAGCGTTCGCCAAAGCCAACCAAACGGCCGGCGCCTACACCGGTAGCGCCCAGACGCTCAAGCAGGCATCCGACGGATACGCCCAGCTCGGCGATGGCATCGACTCGCTCAACACCGGTGCCGCAACACTGAACAACCAATTCGACGCCACGCAATCCTCCACCGTCGCCGGCGGTGCCGCACAGCTCGCCAACGGCATGAATCAGGTCGCACAGGGACTGAACGCCATGCCATCCGACTCGCTGGACGCACTGAACACCGCAGCCAAGCAGGTCGCGGACGGATCCGCCGCAGTCAATGCGGGCGCATCCGAACTCGCCTCAGGCTCCGGAACCCTTGCAACGGGAGCGTCCACGCTCCATTCCGGCGCGTCAACACTCGCACAGGGGACAAGCGAACTGGCCGACGGAACGCAAAACGCCAAGTCAGGTGCCAGTCAACTGGCCGAAGGAGCGCAGACGGCGGCCTCCGGCACCCGAACCCTCGCCGAAGGGAATGCGGCGCTCGCCGAATCCGTCAACGGCATCGACCGCAAGGTGCTCGACGAACTGCAGAAGACCATTGACGACAAACTCGGTACCGGTTTCACGCCGCATTCGTTCGTCGCGCCCGACAATACCAACGTGGATCGCGTGCAGTTTACCTACGTGGTGTCCGGTGTCGACAAACCGGACACGGGCGACAAAGCCAATGACTCCGCCGCGACCGATGCCGATGGCTCCGGTGACAAGTCGTCCCAGGAAGGCATCCTTGCCCGGGTCAAGGCATTGTTCGGTCTGTGATTGGCGACCGTCGTGTAATGACGGCGGTCAAATACCACAAGCCGGTGCGACACGCCAGATCAATATGGGGAATCGCGGTATGCAGTGCTAGCGTGAATCATGTCCACACGGGTGCCCAAATGCGAGGGCTGAGATCGGAAAGCGTCCGAGACCGTAGAACCTGGTCGGGTAATGCCGCCGTAGGAAGTTAGGAAAGTTCATGCAGAATCCTGCACAATCACAACGGTTCCCCTACGTTTCGATGCGTGACGGTTTCGATCTGTCAGCATCGCTCGTCGTAGGACCGCAGGACATTGCCAATAGCGTCATCACCGATGTGGTGGACGACGCGCTGCGTGGCGGAGTGACGTTCATCCGCGTTTCCGCACGCCACGTCACCGCCCGTGATCTCGCCGGTCTGGCCCAGGATGTGGCCCAGATCATCGAGGACAACGACAAATCGGATTCCGTCGCCCTGGTGCTCGACGGCCGTGCCGACGTCGTCTGGCAGTGCCGCAACAAGGGCATCAAGGTCGACGGTGTCCATCTGGGGCCGAACGATGTGGAACCGCGCGAGGCACGTGAACTGCTCGGCGATGACGCCATCATCGGCCTGTCCGCCGAGATCGAAGGTCTGGTGCCGATCCTCAACGAGATCCCGGAGGGATGCATCGACTACATCGCGGCCACCCCGTTCCACATGGCCACCCCCGAGCTCGAGGCCGCATCGGCCGCCGACGAGCACGGTACACTGCTCACCGTGGATCGTGTGAACACCATGGCCACGGCCTGCGTGTACCCGGTGGCGGTCGGCGGGGGAGTGACCGTCGACGACATCGCCACGCTGGCCGGGACCAAGGCCGCCGGATGGTTCGTCACCAAGGCGATTACCGAGGCGTCGGATCCGCAGGCCGCAACCCAGGCCATGGTGGACGCGTGGAAGTCGGTGCGTGGTGACGCCCGTCACGGTTATGCCAAGCGTGACGAGAAGCCTGCCGCCGAAACCTCGGCCGAACCCGCCGCCGAGAAGAAGTTCACCAACGCCAAGGATGCCAAGGCCGCCGCCAAGCTCACCAAGCAGCAGCGCGTCGACATCGCCGCCCGCGATTCCAAGCAGCGTGACAAGGCGCACATCCGCAAGACCAAGACCGTGCATTTCGAAAACCAGCACGGCACCTACGATCTGGAAGTGCCGTACACCGAGATCAAGCTGTCCGACACCCCCGGAGTCGGACCGAACCCGCCGTTCATCGACTACAGCACCGAAGGCCCCAAGTGCGATCCGAAGGAGGGCCTGCAGCCTCTTCGCCTCGCATGGATCAAGGACCGTGGCGATGTCGAGGAGTACGAGGGTCGTCGTCGCAATCTCGCCGATGACGGCAAGCGCGCCATGAAGCGCGGCAAGGCCACCAAGGAATGGCGAGGCCGCCGTCACAACCCGATGAAGGCCAAGGACCATCCGGTTACCCAGATGTGGTACGCCCGCCACGGCATCATCACCCCCGAAATGAAGTTCGTCGCCGAGCGCGAGAACTGCGATGTAGAGCTCGTGCGTTCGGAGCTGGCATCCGGCCACGCCGTCATGCCGTGCAACATCAACCACCCCGAGGCTGAGCCGATGATCATCGGCGAGAAGTTCCTCACCAAGCTCAACGCCAACATGGGCAACTCCGCGGTTACCAGCTCCATCGATGAGGAGGTGGAGAAGCTCACGTGGGCCACCAAGTGGGGTGCCGACACCGTGATGGACCTGTCCACCGGCAACGATATTCACACCACGCGCGAATGGATCCTGCGCAACTCCCCGGTTCCGATCGGCACCGTGCCGATGTATCAGGCCCTCGAGAAGGTGGAGGACGACGCCTCCAAGCTCAGTTGGGAGCTGTTCCGCGACACTGTGATCGAGCAGTGCGAGCAGGGCGTGGACTACATGACCATCCACGCGGGCGTGCTGCTGCGCTTCGTGCCGCTTACCGCCAACCGCGTGACCGGCATCGTCTCTCGTGGCGGTTCGATCATGGCCGAGTGGTGCCTGCAGCACCATCAGGAAAGCTTCCTGTACACGCACTTCGACGAACTGTGCGACATCTTCGCCAAGTACGACGTGGCGTTCTCATTGGGCGACGGTCTGCGTCCGGGGTCGCTGGCCGATGCCAACGATGCCGCCCAGCTGGCTGAGCTCATGACTCTGGGTGAGCTCACCCAGCGCGCCTGGGCCAAGGATGTGCAGGTGATGATCGAGGGCCCGGGCCACATTCCGTTCGACACCGTGCGCATGAACATCGAACTGGAGAAGGCGGTATGCTCCGGCGCTCCGTTCTACACGCTCGGACCGCTTACCACCGATACGGCACCCGGCTACGATCACATCACCTCCGCCATCGGCGGTGTGGAGATCGCCCGCTACGGCACGGCCATGCTGTGCTACGTCACGCCGAAGGAACACCTCGGTCTGCCGAACAAGGACGATGTGAAGCAGGGTGTGATCGCCTACAAGATCGCCTGCCACGCGGCCGACATCGCCAAGCATCATCCGCACGCCCAGGACCGCGATCTCGCGATCTCCAAGGCGCGTTTCGAATTCCGTTGGCTCGACCAGTTTAACCTTGCCTACGATCCGGACACCGCCATCGCCTTCCACGACGAGACGCTGCCCGCCGAGCCGGCCAAGATGGCGCACTTCTGCTCCATGTGCGGACCGAAGTTCTGTTCCATGGCCATCAGCCAGAACATCCGCAAGAAGTTCGGCAACGCGGCGCAGCAGGAGCAGCTGGTGCAGGACACCATCTCCGGCAAGGTGCCGGCCGTCGATGTGGCCGCTCAGGCGGTCGCCGACAGCGGCGTGCGGTCCGGTGCCGCCATGAGCGCCGAGGACATCGCCGCGGGCATGGACCAGATGAGCGAGAAGTTCCGCGCCCAGGGCGGCAAGCTCTACGCCAAGGCCAGTGAGTGATTCGATGATCTGGTGATTCGATGAGCTGGTGATTCGATGATCTGGTGATTCGATGAGCTGGTGATTCGGCGATCTGATGATTCTCACGATCCGGTTGATAATGATCTGACGTGGTTATCGTTATCGACCGGATCGTGCGGAAACAGATCGGCAAACGAATATGGGGGCTCGTCCCGGTCCGGAAGCATCCGGAGCAGGGCGGCCCCCCATTCGTCTATTCGCGCAGATTCGCGTCGCGCGTTCACATCCTGTGCCGGCGCAGCTCCGGACGGCGTTCAACCCGTTCGAACGCGGTCATGAGATCATCCGACCGGATCGCACCGCGATTATCCTTGGCCGCGACCAGCGCCGCCTCGGTCCATATGGCGCACACCTCGGCACCGCTCCAGCCCTCGGTGCGGGCGGCGATATCGGCCAGTGGCAGTTCCCCTTCGGTTCGGAGCGCGCGCTCCTGCACGCGCAGAATCCCCAGCCGGTCATGCTCACTTGGCATCGGGAACGGAATCTGCCAATCGAACCGTCCCGGACGCAGCAGCGCCGGGTCGACGTCCTCGATGCGGTTGGTCGCCGCGACCACCACCACATTGCCCTTGGATGCGAATCCGTCCATCAACGTCAGCAGTTGCGCCACCAGACGCTTGCCCACGCCGTTCGTGTCGGCGTCGCGGGACCCGGCGATGGAGTCGATCTCATCGAAGAAGATAATGGCCCGCCGATCGCTTTGCGCGGCGGCGAAGATCATGCGCAGCGTCTCCTCGCTGTCGCCCACGTATTTGCTGACGATGGTCGGTCCGGAGACGAGGTAGAACTGCGCGTCGGCCACATTGGCGATGATCCTCGCCAGATGGGTCTTGCCGGTTCCCGGTGCCCCGGTGAAGATCACACCCTTGATCGGTTTCGCGCCGATCGCGCGCATCTGTGCGCTGTTGCCCAACTGGGTTTCGATCAGCTCCTTGGCGCGGACGATGACCTGCTCGTATCCGCCGAACGATGCGAAAGTCAGTGACGGATCATCACTTGGGGTGATCCGGTACTGCTTGATGTCGTCGTCATGGTCGCTTTCGCCGGGTCTGATCGCCGTGGGCCACAGCACCCGTTCGATGCCGAACAGATCGGTGAACTCCACGGTGTTGCCCGGCATGATGGATTGCGGATAATCGCCCTCTAGGATCTCCAGCCCATCGGAGGTCTCCAGTATGACGCAGTCGTCAAGGGCACGCCGGACCACGCCGACGCGGGATTTCAGCGGCCAGGCCGATTCCGGCGCCTTCACATAGAAATCCGTGCCCACCAGCATCACGTCGCCGATGTCGAGCACCTCCTGATGAGGAAAGGTCAGTTGCGTGGCGTGGCCGTTCGGCATCACGCCGTAGTAGTGCACGCGCCCCTCGTCGTATCCCGTGATCCTCACCAGCACGCCGTCCTGCCGCATTGCGCCGTCGCCCATCATGCTCCCCTCGATCGGATATCGAATACCACACATCATACGGTTCATGCGGTCCGTCGTCGGCGTGGCGGGCGCACGAACGACGTCGGTGCGCGGCCGTGCGAACGACTCCGTCGTCGTTGCGAGGTTCGCAGGGCAAATGCGATGAAAACGGGCAGTATTCATGCGGCATGGCGTAGCGCAGGCATGTCCATGAGTACCATGGTGCTCGGTAATGCTTCTTTTTCAGATAGAGGGTATGGCAATATGCCGAAGATGTTCGGAACCGATGGTGTTCGTGGATTGGCGAACCGTGATCTGACCGCTCAGTTGGCGCTTGATCTTGGCGATGCGGCCGTGCGAGTGCTGGGCGATGACCAAAGCGAAGGACGCCGACGTGCGTTGGTGGGCCGCGATACGCGTGTCTCTGGCGACTTCCTCGCCGCCGCGCTGTCGGCCGGCATGAGCGCCGGTGGATTCGACGTCATCGACGCCGGCATCATCCCCACGCCCGGCGTGGCCTATCTCACATCCGTGCTGAACGTTGAGATGGGTGCCGTGATCTCCGCGTCGCACAATCCCATGCCCGACAACGGCATCAAGTTCTTCGCCCGCGGCGGCTTCAAGCTGCCCGACGCCAAGGAGGACGAGATCGAGGCGGTGCTCGGCAAGGACTGGGATCGCCCCACCGGTGCCGGCGTGGGCCGCATCTCGCACGATACGGAAACCGCCACCAAGCTGTACATCGACCATCTGGTCTCCTCCATCGCGCCGCTGAACGACGACAAGACGCAGACCAAGCCGCTGAAGGGTCTGAAGATCGTGGCCGACTGCGCCAACGGCGCCACCTCCGTCGTGGCCCCGACGGCTCTGCGTCGCGCGGGTGCCGACGTGATCGTCATCAATGCGTCCCCGGACGGCTACAACATCAACAAGCACGCCGGCAGCACGCATCCCGAGCAGCTGCAGGCCATGGTCAAGGCGTCCGACGCGGTGATGGGTGTGGCGTTCGACGGTGACGCCGACCGTTGCCTCGCCGTGGACGAGGATGGCAACATGGTCAACGGCGATCAGATCATGGGCATTCTGGCCCGTGCCAAGAAGCGTGAGGGCAAGCTCAACCACGACACGCTCGTCGTGACCGTGATGAGCAACCTCGGCCTCAAGCTGGCGCTCAAGGACATGGGCATCAAGACCGTGCAGACCAGCGTGGGTGATCGCTATGTGCTCGAGGAAATGCTCAAGGGCAACTATTCGCTGGGCGGCGAGCAGTCCGGCCACGTGATCAACCGTGAGTTCGCGACCACGGGCGACGGCACGCTTACCGCGCTGACGCTGTGCAACGAGGTCGTCAAGTCCGGCAAGAGCCTCAAGGAACTGGCCGCCGACTTCCCGCAGCTGCCGCAGCAGCTTGTCAACGTGCCGAACGTCGACAAGATGGCCGCCAACACGAACGCCAAGGTGCAGGCCGCCGTGGAGCGCGAATCGAAGCTGCTCGGCGACACCGGCCGCGTGCTGCTGCGCCCGTCCGGCACCGAGCCGCTGGTCCGTGTGATGGCCGAGGCCGCCACGCAGGAGCAGGCCGACGAGGTGTGCGCGCGTCTGGCCCAGGTCGTGGCCGACGAACTCGCCCTGTAACACCTTCATCGGGTCCGATTCCGCGCGTGTCGCGCGTATGCTCGCGCCTCTCGCCGTCGGTTGCGACGGTGCGGGGCGCGAGCCGTTCAACGGCCTGTGCACTTACCGCCTCGCTGATTCGAATCATCGACTCAGCGAGGCAGGGTACTGACTCAGCAAGGTACTGACTCAAAGGAGAATCGTTATGTTTGGAAAGAACACCAAGATTGACATGGGCCTCAATCGCGATGTGGAACTCATGCTCAAGGACGCCAGGGCCAACGATGGTCTGCTGCCCATCGTGCAGGCGGGAGAGCCCGTGCTGCGTCAGCAGACCGCGCGCTATACCGGTCAGCTGACGAAGAACACACTGAAGAAGCTCATCGAGACCATGCGTCACACCATGATCGAGGCTCCCGGCGTCGGCCTCGCCGCCACACAGATCGGGCTGGGGCTCGCCCTCGCCGTGGTGGAGGACCATGTGCGCGACGACGAGGACGATCCCCGCGAGGTGGCCGAATTCCCGTTCCACGTGATTATCAACCCCGTGTACACGCCGGTGGGGGAGAAGACTGCCAGCTTCTATGAGGGCTGCCTGAGCTTTGACGGATATCAGGCGGTGCGGCGTCGTTGGCTCGACATCACCGCCGAGTGGGACGACGAGAACGGCCAGCACCACAAGGAACAGCTGCACGGCTGGCCGGCACGCATCTTCCAGCATGAGACCGATCATCTCAGTGGCGAACTGTACATCGACAAGGCCGAGATCCGCAGCCTGACCACCTACGACAACCTTGAGGACTACTGGTGCGAGGATCCGGTGCCCACCGACGCCGCCCGCGAGCTCGGTTTTGAGTTGTGATTCGATGCGTGTTGCCGATGACGTGACCGGGGCAAGACCGGCATCGTCATCGGCCATGCGCATCCTTTTCCCGACGATGCGATGGGCGGGATGTTCGGCGTGTCGCAAAGTCGTGCCTTGTGATATAATCAATATTTGTGTGTGCCATTAACGCGGCATATGTTAGGGCTGCGTTCGAGTGGGACATCCCGGATTCCACGGAAACGAACCGGTAACGGCGAGTTGAGGATGAAGGGCCATCGGGCCGGTGGACTGTGGCTGATACGACTTTCCGATTCATGGAACGTGTCTTCATGCCGCGGCGTGGCGGCTCCACAGAAGAACAGTAATCCATGTGAATCGGAGAACTTAAGTTGCCTACGATTGAACAGCTCGTCCGTAAGGGACGTCAGCCGAAGCCCAAGAAGTCGAAGACCTTGGCGCTGAAGGGCAGCCCGCTGCGTCGCGGCGTGTGCACCCGTGTCTACACCACCACCCCGAAGAAGCCGAACTCGGCACTGCGTAAGGTCGCCCGTGTGCGCCTTTCCTCCGGCATCGAAGTCACCGCCTACATTCCGGGCGAGGGCCACAACCTGCAGGAGCACTCCATCGTGCTCGTGCGCGGCGGCCGTGTGAAGGATCTGCCGGGTGTGCGTTACCACATCGTGCGTGGCGCGCTCGATACCCAGGGTGTCAAGGACCGCAAGCAGGGTCGTTCCCTGTACGGAGCAAAGAAGGCGAAGTAAGAGAAATGTCACGTAAAGGACCCGCTAAGAAGCACCAGCTCCTGCCCGATCCGATCTACGGTTCGACGGTGGTTGCTCAGCTCATCAACAAGATTCTGCTCGACGGCAAGAAGTCGATCGCCGAGAACATCGTGTACTCCGCGCTCGATATCGTCAAGGAGAAGACCGATCAGGAGCCCGTTTCCGTGCTGAAGCGCGCTCTGGACAACATTCGTCCGTCCCTCGAGGTGCGTTCCCGCCGAGTCGGTGGCGCCACCTACCAGGTGCCGGTCGAGGTCAAGCCGAACCGCGCCAACACCCTGTCGCTGCGCTGGCTGACCGACTTCTCCCGCGCCCGTCGTGAGAAGACCATGGCCGAGCGTCTGGCCAACGAGATCCTCGATGCCTCCAACGGCCTCGGTGCTTCTGTCAAGCGTCGCGAGGATACTCATAAGATGGCAGAGGCTAACAAGGCCTTCGCTCATTACCGCTGGTAATTTCGTTCGGATAAGAGTTAAGGAATACCCATGGCACAAGAGGTGCTTTCGGACCTGCACAAGGTTCGCAACATCGGCATCATGGCTCACATCGATGCCGGTAAGACCACGACGACGGAACGTATCCTCTATTACACCGGCGTGAACTACAAGATCGGCGAGGTGCACGATGGCGCCGCGACGATGGACTTCATGGCTCAGGAGCAGGAGCGCGGTATCACCATTCAGTCCGCTGCTACCACCTGCTTCTGGAACCGCCAGACCCACGACACCGAGGACAAGTTCCAGATCAACATCATCGATACCCCTGGCCACGTGGACTTCACGGCCGAGGTGGAGCGCTCCCTGCGCGTGCTCGATGGTGCCGTTGCCGTGTTCGATGGCAAGGAAGGTGTGGAGCCGCAGTCCGAGACCGTGTGGCGTCAGGCCGATAAGTACTCCGTCCCGCGTATCTGCTTCATCAACAAGATGGACAAGCTGGGTGCCAACTTCTACTACTCGGTGGACACCATCAAGGAGAAGCTGGGTGCCAACCCGCTCGTCATGCAGATCCCGATGGGTGCCGAAAACGATTTCACCGGCGTCATCGACCTCGTTGAGATGAAGGCCTACGACTGGAACACCGGCGACGAGCTGGGTGCCCACTACAACATGGACCCGATTCCGGACGAGTACAAGGAGAAGGCTGAGCAGTACCACACCCAGCTCCTTGAGACCGTTGCCGAGACCGACGATGCGCTGATGGAGAAGTACTTCGGCGGCGAGGAGATCACCAAGGAAGAGATCCGTGCCGCCGTGCGCAAGCTCACCATCAACCGTGAGGCCTTCCCGGTGTTCTGCGGTTCCGCCTTCAAGGACAAGGGTGTGCAGCCGATGCTGGACGCCGTCATCGACTACCTGCCGTCCCCCGAGGACGTGCCGGCCATCAGGGGCTTCAAGCCCGGTGACGAGTCCGTCGAGATCGACCGCAAGCCCACCAAGGATGATCCGTTCGCCGCGCTGGTCTTCAAGATCTCCACCCACCCGTTCTACGGCAAGCTGGTGTTCGTGCGCGTCTACTCCGGCGAGGTCAAGCAGGGCGATTCCGTGCTTGACTCCACCCGCGAGAAGAAGGAGCGCATCGGCAAGATCTTCCAGATGCACGCCGACAAGGAAAACCCGATGGACTCCGCGTCCGCCGGTAACATCTACACCTTCGTGGGCCTGAAGAACGTCACCACTGGTGACACCCTGTGCGATCTGGCCAACCCGATCACCCTCGATTCCATGACCTTCCCCGATCCTGTGATCGAGGTGGCTGTGGAGCCGAAGACCAAGGCCGATCAGGAGAAGATGGGCATCGCTCTGGCGAAGCTCTCCGAAGAGGACCCGACCTTCCAGGTGAAGACCGACGAAGAGTCCGGCCAGACCCTGATCTCCGGCATGGGTGAGCTCCAGCTCGACATCATCGTCGACCGTATGCGTCGCGAGTTCAAGGTGGAGTGCAACCAGGGCAAGCCGCAGGTGGCCTACCGCGAGACCATCCGCAAGGCCGTCATGAACCAGGAATACACCCACAAGAAGCAGACCGGTGGTTCCGGCCAGTTCGCAAAGGTCCTGATGAACTTCGAGCCGCTCGATACCGAGGCCGGCGAGACCTTCCAGTTCGAGAACACCGTCACCGGTGGCCACATCTCGGGCGAGTTCATCAAGCCGATCGAGGACGGCGTCAAGGAAGCCATGGAATCCGGTGTGCTCGCCGGCTTCCCGGTCGTGGGCGTCAAGGCAACCGTCACCGACGGTGCCATGCACCCGGTCGATTCCTCCGAAATGGCCTTCAAGATCGCCGGTTCCATGGCGTTCAAGGAGGCTGCTCCGAAGGCCAAGCCCGTCATCCTCGAGCCCATCATGGCCGTCGAGGTGCGTACTCCTGAGGAGTACATGGGCGACGTCATCGGCGATCTGAACCAGCGTCGTGGCAACATCCAGTCCATGACCGACGCCGCCGGCGTCAAGGTCATCGACGCCAAGGTGCCGCTGAGCGAGATGTTCGGCTACATCGGCGACCTGCGTTCCAAGACCCAGGGCCGCGCCATGTTCACCATGCAGATGGACTCCTACGCCGAGGTGCCGAAGAGCGTCTCGGACGAGATCATCAAGGCCCAGCGCGGCGAGTGAGCCACGCTATGATCACCGGCATTCATAGTCGGTGATCAGCGCCACGCCATGCGCCGTTTCGTCTTCGGCGGACAGTAGAATTTCTACTGTTCGCTGGGGCGACAGGCGCATATAGTGGCGTAAATCCAAAAAACCCAGTAATATGTCGAGAGTGTCTTGTGCATGGTTTGCACAGGCAAACTACGAGACGTCCAGGAGGACAAAAACACATGGCAAAGGAAAAGTACGAGCGTACTAAGCCGCACGTTAACATTGGTACCATCGGCCACGTCGATCACGGTAAGACCACTCTGACCGCCGCCATCTCCAAGGTGCTGCACGAGGAGTTCCCGGACATCAACCCGGAGTACGACTTCAACCAGATCGATTCCGCTCCGGAAGAGGCTGCTCGTGGTATTACCATCAACATCTCCCACATCGAGTACCAGACCGCGAAGCGTCACTACGCTCACGTCGACTGCCCGGGCCACGCCGACTTCGTGAAGAACATGATCACCGGTGCTGCCCAGATGGATGGTGCCATCCTCGTTGTGGCCGCCACCGACGGCCCGATGGCCCAGACCCGCGAGCACGTGCTGCTCGCCCGTCAGGTTGGTGTGCCGAAGATCCTGGTCGCCCTGAACAAGTGCGATATGGTCGACGATGAGGAGCTCATCGAGCTCGTCGAGGAAGAGGTCCGTGACCTCCTCGAGGAGAACGGCTTCGATCGTGACTGCCCGGTCATCCACGTGTCCGCCTACGGCGCTCTGCACGACGACGCTCCGGACCACGAGAAGTGGGTTGAGCAGATCAAGAAGCTCATGGACGCTGTCGACGAATACATCCCGACCCCGGTCCACGACCTCGACAAGCCGTTCCTGATGCCGATCGAGGACGTCTTCACCATCTCCGGCCGTGGTACCGTTGTCACCGGTCGTGTGGAGCGCGGTAAGCTCGCCATCAACACCCCGGTTGAGATCGTTGGTGTCCGTGACACCCAGAGCACCACCGTCACCTCCATCGAGACCTTCCACAAGCAGATGGACGAGTGCGAGGCTGGTGACAACACCGGTCTGCTGCTCCGTGGTCTCGGTCGTACCGACGTGGAGCGTGGCCAGGTTGTGGCCGCTCCGGGCTCTGTCACTCCGCACACCAAGTTCGAGGGCGAAGTCTACGTGCTGACCAAGGATGAGGGCGGCCGTCACTCGCCGTTCTTCTCCAACTACCGTCCGCAGTTCTACTTCCGCACCACCGACGTCACCGGCGTCATCACCCTGCCGGAAGGCGTCGAGATGGTCCAGCCCGGCGATCACGCCACCTTCACGGTCGAGCTGATCCAGCCGATCGCTATGGAGGAAGGCCTGACCTTCGCTGTGCGCGAGGGTGGCCACACCGTCGGCTCGGGCCGTGTCACCAAGATCCTCGCCTGATTTTCTTCAGACGGATCGACACGCTTGAACTAGCGCAATAGAAAATGCCTCGGATCCATTGGGTCCGAGGCATTTTCTTATATAAAAGCAAATATATGAACGGAGCATGAACATACCTGTATAGACGGTATGGCATAATAGCCAAGGCTATTTTAAGCTCCACTGTAATCAATATGAAATAGGTGAGTGAACGTGGCACAGACTACCAATGACATCAAAAACGGTTCCGTACTGAACCTCGACGGCCAGCTGTGGACCGTCATCAAGTTCCAGCACGTCAAGCCGGGCAAGGGCCCCGCCTTCGTGCGTACCACCATCAAGAACGTGCTGTCGGGCAAGATCGTCGACAAGACTTTCAACGCCGGTATGAAGATTCAGTTCGAGACCGTCGACAACCGCACGCTGCAGTACTCCTACGAGGACGGTGACAACTTCGTCTTCATGGATATGGAATCCTACGATCAGATCATGATCCCGCGTGACCTTGTCGACTCCAAGTTCCTGCTGGAAGGCACCGACTGCATCGTGTCCTTCCACGATGGCACCCCGCTGAGCGTGGAACTGCCCGCCTCCGTCGTGCTGACCGTGACGCACACCGAGCCCGGTCTGCAGGGCAACCGTTCCAACGCTGGCACCAAGCCCGCCACCGTCGAGACCGGTGCGGAGGTTCAGGTTCCGCTGTTCATCAACGAGGGCGAGAAGATCAAGGTCGACACCCGCGACGGTTCCTACCTCGGTCGCGAGAACTGATCGTAAGGGGATCATACCTTCATGGCACGTTCCACCGCCCGCAAAAGGGCTCTGAATACGTTGTATGAAGCCGACGAGAAGGGACAGGACATCCTGTCCCTTCTTGCTGAGCGCATCGAACACCCCGGCGCACAGACGCCGCTGCCCGAGTACGCCATCGAGATCGTGCGTGGCGTTGCCGAACACCGCAAGGACATCGACCAGCTGCTAGGGGAGTGCTCCACCAGCTGGAAGGTCTCCCGTATGCCGGTGGTCGACCGCAACATCATGCGCATCGCAGCGTGGGAGATCGTCTACAACGACGAGGTTCCCGCAGGAGTGGCCATCGATGAGGCGCTATCGCTCGCGAAGACGCTGTGCGACGCCGAATCGCCCAACTTCATTCACGGCCTGCTGACCGCAGTGGCCGCGAAATCCGAAGAAAATCAAGAAAACGTCAATGACTGAACATCGCCTATATCCACGCCCGTGGGTATGGTGATTTCAGAGATAATCCGCTGTTAAGGGGGATTTAGTGAGCCTCAACGAGTCCGAGCCCACTGCCGTGGGTAGCTATGATGCAACGAATGCCGTTCTCGTCCTCGAGGATGGGCAGGTCTACGTCGGCCAGCCATATGGAGCCGTCGGCGAGACCTTTGGCGAGATTGTTTTCGCCACGGGCATGACCGGCTACCAGGAAACGCTGACCGACCCGAGTTATGATCGTCAGATCGTCGTCCAAACATTCCCCCACATCGGTGATACCGGCGTGAACCGTGAGGATCCCGAGTCCTCACGTATCTGGGTGTCTGGCTATGTGGTGCGTGACCCCAGCCCGGTGGTGAGCAACTGGCGCGCCACTGGCAGCCTCGATGATGATCTGCAGGCGGAGCACATCGTCGGCATCTGCGATATCGACACCCGCAAGCTGGTCCGTCACCTGCGTTCGGCAGGCGTGATGCGCGCCGGCATCTTCTCCGGCGACGCCCTGACCGACGAGTCGGGCAAGATCGTTCCGGTCGACGTACTGCTTGCCAAGGTGGCTGCACAGCCCACCATGAGCGGCGCGAACCTCGGACCGGAAGTCTCCACCAAGGAGACCTACACCGTGGAGCCCACTGGCGAATTCGAAGGCAAGGATCCTCTGGCCACCGTCGTCGCCGTGGATCTTGGCATCAAGTCCATGACGCCGCATCGTCTGGCTGAGCGCGGCTGCCGCGTCCATGTCGTGCCGATGACCACCACGTTCGAGCAGATTCAGGCCATGAACCCCACCGGTGTCTTCTTCTCCAACGGCCCCGGCGATCCGTCCACCGCCGACGACACCGTGGACCTGCTGCGTAAGGTGCTCGACGCCGGCTATCCGTTCTTCGGCATCTGCTTCGGCAACCAGCTGCTGGGCCGCGCACTCGGATTCGGCACGTACAAGCTCAAGTTCGGACACCGCGGCATCAACCAGCCGGTCAAGGACCTGACCACCGGCAAGGTGGAGGTCACCGCCCACAACCATGGCTTCGCCGTCGACGCACCGATCGGTGAAACCATCGTCACCCCGTATGACAACGGCCACTACGGCAAGGCCCGCGTCAGCCACGTCGATCTCAACGACGATGTTGTCGAAGGCCTCGAATGCCTCGACATTCCGGCGTTCTCCGTGCAGTATCATCCCGAGGCCGCCGCCGGCCCGCACGACGCGTCGTATCTGTTTGATCGCTTCGTCGATCTCATGCTCAATCACAAGGATTCCAAGGAAGGTAGTGTCAATGCCTAAGCGCACCGATATTCACTCCGTAATGGTCATCGGTTCCGGCCCGATCGTCATCGGCCAGGCCGCGGAGTTCGATTATTCCGGAACGCAGGCATGCCGCGTGCTTCGTGAAGAGGGCATCCGTGTGATTCTGGTGAATTCCAACCCGGCCACCATCATGACCGATCCGGAAATGGCCGACGCCACGTACATCGAGCCGATCAGCGTTCCGATCCTCGAGAAGATCATCGCCAAGGAACGCCCCGACGCCCTGCTGCCCACCCTGGGTGGACAGACGGCCCTGAACGCCGCCATGGCGCTCGGCGAGGCCGGCGTGCTCAAGAAGTACAACGTCGAACTGATCGGTGCCTCCTTGGAGGCCATCGACCGTGGCGAGGACCGTGAGCTCTTCAAGAAGGTCGTGGACGAGGCCGGTGCCGAATCCGCGCGATCCTTCATCGCGCACTCCCTTGAGGAGTGCGACCGCATCGCCGACACGCTTGGCTACCCGCTGGTCGTGCGCCCGAGCTTCACCATGGGTGGTCTCGGTTCCGGCATCGCCCACGACGAGGAGGAGCTGCACCGCATCGCCGGCGCAGGCATCCACTACTCGCCCACGGACGAGGTGCTGATCGAGGAAGGCATTGAAGGCTGGAAGGAATTCGAGCTCGAGCTCATGCGCGACCGCAAGGACAATGTGGTCGTCGTCTGCCCGATCGAGAACGTGGACCCCGTCGGCGTGCACACCGGTGACTCGATCACCGTGGCTCCGTGCTTCACTCTCACCGATCGTGAATACCAGAAGCTGCGTGACATCGGCATCGCCATCATCCGTGGTGTGGGCGTGGATACCGGTGGCTGCAACATCCAGTTCGCCGTGCACCCCGAGACCGGCCGCATCATCGTCATCGAAATGAACCCGCGCGTGAGCCGTTCCTCCGCCTTGGCGTCCAAGGCCACCGGCTTCCCGATCGCCAAGATCGCCACCAAGCTGGCACTCGGCTACACGCTTGATGAGATTCGCAACGACATCACGCAGTCCACGCCGGCCAGCTTCGAGCCGACCATCGACTACGTGGTCACCAAGGTGCCGCGTTTCGCATTCGAGAAGTTCCCCGGCGCCGAGCAGCGCCTCACCACCTCCATGAAGTCCGTCGGCGAGGCCATGGCCCTCGGCGGCAACTTCCAGGAGTCCCTGGGCAAGGCCATGCGCTCCATCGACAAGCGTCACATGGCCTTCAGCTGGGACGGCGAGAAGCCGGACGCCGCCGAGGTCGCCGATCTGCTTGAGAAGATCAAGGTGCCGACCGAGCACCGCTACCAGCAGGTGCAGCGTGCCATCTGGGGCGGTGCCAGCGCCGAGCAGATCTTCGAGGCGACCAAGATCGATCCGTGGTTCATCGCTCAGCTCCTGCTGATCGACCAGACCGCTCTGGAGATCAAGGCCGCCAAGACCCTCACCCCGGCACTGCTGAAGAAGGGCAAGAAGGCCGGCCTGTCCGACGTGCAGATCGCACACCTGCGTGGTCTGGGCGACGAAGGCGAGAACACCATCCGCGAGCTTCGCTGGACCTACGGTCTGCACCCCGTGTACAAGACCGTGGATACCTGCGCCGCCGAGTTCGACGCCGTCACGCCGTACTACTACAGCTGCTACGCCGACGAGTCCGAACTCCGTCCGCGCGACCGCGAGGCCGTGATCATCCTCGGCTCCGGCCCGAACCGCATCGGTCAGGGCATCGAGTTCGACTACACCTGTGTGCACGCCGTGCAGGAGCTCGGCAAGGATTACGACACCATCATGGTGAACTGCAATCCTGAGACCGTGTCCACCGACTACGACATGTCCGATCGCCTGTACTTCGAGCCCCTCACCTTCGAGGATGTGCTCGAGATCTACGAGGCCGAGAAGGAAATGGGCCCGATCAAGGGTGTGATCGTGCAGCTCGGCGGTCAGACGCCGCTGTCGCTCGCGGCCCGACTCAAGGCCGCCGGCGTCCCGATCCTCGGAACCACGCCGGAAGCCATCGATCTTGCCGAGAACCGTGAGCTTTTCGGCGAAGTGTTGCGCAAGGAAGGCCTCAACGCACCGCGTTACGGTACCGCGCTGAGCCTCGAAGAGGCACAGGAAGCCGCCAACAACATCGGCTACCCGGTGCTGGTCCGTCCGAGCTACGTGCTCGGTGGCCGCGGCATGGAGATCGTGTACGATGACGCACAGCTGCATAAGTACGTGGCTCGCGCCCTCGACGAAGCCAAGGCCGACATGGTCGTCTCCGGTCGTCTGCCGTCCCCGTTGCTCATCGACAAGTTCCTGTCCGACGCCATCGAAATCGACGTCGACGCCCTGTTCGACGGCGAGGAACTGTACATCGGCGGAATCATGGAGCACGTGGAGGAGGCCGGTGTCCACTCCGGCGACGCCGCATGCACACTTCCTCCGAGCACGCTGTCCGACGATCAGATCCGTCGTCTGCGCGAGGCCACGTTGGCCATCTCCCGCGGCTGCAACGTGCGCGGTCTGGTCAACGTGCAGTACGCATTCATGTCGAACACCCTGTACGTGATCGAGGCCAACCCCCGTGCATCCCGTACCGTGCCGTTCGCGTCCAAGGCCACCGGCACCCCGCTGGCCAAGGCCGCGGCTCGCATCATGGCCGGCGAGACCATCGCCGATCAGCGCGCCAACGGTCTGCTGCTGCCTCACGGCGACGGTGGTGACGTGCGTCGTGGACAGCCGGTCGCCGTCAAGGAGTCCGTGCTGCCGTTCAAGCGCTTCCGCACGCCGGTCGGCAAGACCGTTGACATCCTTCTCGGACCTGAGATGCGTTCCACCGGTGAGGTCATGGGCTTCGACCGTGACTTCCCGCACGCGTTCGCCAAGAGCCAGCTCGCTGCCTACGACGGTGGCCTGCCGACCAGCGGCAACGTGTTCATCTCGGTCAACGATACCGACAAGCGTCAGCTGCCGCTGATGGCTGTACGTCTGGTCGAGCTTGGATTCCATATCTGGGCCACCGAAGGCACCGCATCCGTGCTGCGTCGCTACGGCATCGAATCCAATATTGTCGACAAGATCACCGGACGTCTCGATTCCGACGAGACCAAGGTGCGTCATGCCGAAGGCAGCACCGGAAAGAATGTCGTCGAGCTCATCGAAGAGGGCAAGATCGACATGGTGCTGAACACCCCCAACTCGCGTGGCTCCCGTTCGGATGGATACTCCATTCGTGCGGCTGCCATCGCCGCCGATCTCCCGCAGTTCACCACCATCACTGAGTTCTCGGCGGTGCTGCTGGCGATCGAGGCAGTAAAGAAGCAGGATTATCAGATTCTGAGCATTCAGGAACATGCTCAGCAGCTGTTCGAACTGGAAAGGCGCGAACTCAAATGACAGCAGCAGAGGCCCAGACTATCGTCCAACGTTCGGAATTCGGTAAACGACTCAAGGCGTCCATGGACATGTATGGACCTCTGTGCGTCGGCATCGATCCGCATCGCAAGCTCCTCGCCAAATGGGGCTATAACGTCGATGCGAAAGGTGCCGAGTTATTCGCCATGCGCATGCTGCAGGCCGCTCAAGGCCGTGCCGCAGCCGTGAAATTCCAGATGCCCATGTTCGAGCGCTACGGATCCAAGGGATTCGCCGCGCTCGAGCGTGCGCTCTTCGCCGCCCGCCAGATGGGCGTCATCACCATCGTCGACTGCCTGCGCGGCGGTCTGCCCACCACCGTGTCGGCCCTCGCCGACGCCTATCTCAAACCCGATGCCCCCATGATGGCGGACGCCATCACCCTGCTGCCGTACTACGGCTTCCGTTCCCTGACCAATCTGGTCGGCGAAGCCCTTGAAAACGGCAGGGGAGTATTCGTCGCATCCGTCACATCCAACACCGAAGGCATCTCCCTCCAGTCCGCAATCCGCCAGCGTGGTGACTTCCCCGGCCAGACCGTGGCCTACGGTGTCGCCCACGCCGCCCAGAACTTCAATGAAGGAGTGGAAGGCATGGGATCGGTCGGCCTCATCATCGGTGCCACCATCGGCCAGTGGATGAAGACCAGCGGTGTCGATCCCTCCGTCTTCACCGGACCGATCCTGTCTCCCGGCTACGGATGGCAGGGTGCTGAAGCCAAGGACCTCAAGACCGTCTTCAAAGGCACCAAAGGCAACGTGCTCGTCACCGTCTCCCGGTCCATCTCCTCCAAGGGCCCTGAAATCGCCGATCTCTCCGCGGCCACCGAGGCCATCGCCATCGACGTTCGTCAGGCACTCTACGAAGCCATGGAGGAAGGCGACAAGGAAAAGGCCACAGAACCCGAACCCAAGTACCCTGGACTCGACCCGGCCCTCAGCGCCGCCCACCTCGCCGACGGCACCGCTCCCCAGGTGCACATCAAGCCACTGCCGCAGCCCGCCCAGCATTCCACCCCCACCACCGAGGTCAAATCCACCCGATACGTCCCCACGCAGCCGGCAAAACCCGTAGCCCGTGGCAACGACATCCTCGGCGACGATGATCGTTTCAAGATCAACAGCCGTCCCACCAACCTCTGAACTCTTTTCATATCCGCACCCGGCCTCCCGCACCTTCATGCGGGGAGCCGGGTGCAGTCGTCCCAACCCATCCAACCCAGAAAGAGAGAAGAACCATGCCCACCCCCGCATCCCCCCGACGACTCATCGTTCTCACCGGACCCACCGCCGTTGGCAAAGGCACCGTCGAAGCCAAACTCCGCGAACAGCATCCCGACATCTGGGTCTCCGTCTCCGCCACCACCCGTGCACCCCGACCCGGTGAACGCAACGGCATCAACTACTGGTTCCTCACCGAACAGGAATTCCAAGCCAAAGAAGCCGCCGGCGAATTCCTCGAAACCGCCGTCGTCCACGGCATGGCCCACTACGGCACCCTCCTCCAACCCGTCCTCGACCACCTCGCCTCCAACACCCCCACCATCCTCGAAATCGACCTCCAAGGCGCCCGCCGCGTCAAACAGCGCGCCCCCGAACTCGGCCTCGACGTCCTCTACGTCTTCCTCGCACCCCCCAGCTTCGACGAACTCAAGCGCCGCCTCATCGGCCGCGGCACCGAAACCCCCGCCCAGCAGGCCCGACGCCTCGAAACCGCCAAAGTCGAACTCGCCGCCGAATCCGAATTCGACGTCACCATCACCAACACCACCGTCGAACAAGCGGCGGAGGAGCTGTGGACCCTCATCGCCCGCGAATACCAAATCAACGCGTGATGGAGCGTCATCACCACGGCAGAACATTCGACGTATTGGTTACGCCTTCATGTTCTGCCGTGGCGATGCCGCACGCATCACGCGTTGATTTGGGGGCGTAGTGGGGTGTGACGTATACCGAGTTGGGATATTCGACATATTGGTGTATGCCTTGGCGGAATGCCACGGCGATGCCGCACGCATCACGCGTTGATTTGGGGGCGTAGTGGGGGCGTGGGGTCTCGTGTTGGGCATCCGCAATGATCTTGTATCGACGGGAGCCCGAGTCAATACGAATGCAATCGGGGATCAATCAGAGATGTCCACACAAACATCACCACAGCAACGCCTGCGGCAGGATTAGGCCAAACATCAGAGCATATACGCATATATGAAACCGTGTTTACGGTTCCTCGATCTCCTCACATGTCCCTAGACCGTCACGCCCTCGGATTCGTAGCAGAACGACCATCACGCGTGACCTGAGCTGGGGTCGAGCGTCCGGAATGAGGCATAAGGCTCAGACGATAAAGATACATACCCATGCCATGGACATGGTTCCAGTATGTGAGCGTCGCGTGGCAGAGAATGATCAGCGAGGCTCAATATGTGTTCTCTGCCATGGCTTCTGGCAGAGAACACAAAAATAGGATGATTCATCATTCTTTGCCACACAATCTTGGCAGAAAAGCTAATCAGTCAACGAATCGTCTTTCTTTGCCACGCATCTTGGCAGACAACGCGAATTTGACGTCATATCGCGTTCCCTGCCGCGGATCAATCGGAGGATAGCGCCCACCACTGTTCAAAACCACTGCAAAAGTATCGAATAGTGGACGTCGTCGCATCAGCATCTGGCCATAACGGAAGATTTTCGTGGCAGAGAATGTCAAGATGGCATAATTTCACGTTCTCTGCCACAGCCGCTGGCAGAGAACGACAATACAGTCCAATTTAGTATTCTCTGCCATGGCTGTCCCCTCATACCCAGGCTTCCCCACTGAGAAAACAGAGAACTTACTCCCCACCCAAAAAACGAACTGGGATCGTTTGGATTTGGGAAGCGTGTAATTGGTTCTGATATCCGACATGTGGATAGGCGTATGGACACTTCCCCAATGAACAGGCCACACTCAACAATGCCTGTCTTGATTCATATCGCTGGATTCCACAAGCAGAGTGGGATGGACAATGGACGGCGAAGGCCCACATTGAATGCGTTCGACATCACCTTCGCCGACCGCTGATGGACGACGGAAACCGACAGTCGTAAGGTGGGGATGTTCATTTGTTGTGCGTGTCGAGGTGTGATTGACGATTTGGTTGGCGGCTCGTCGGGATGCCTGTGATAGCAATGGCGCGACACGGTATGTGAGGATAAGGCTTTTGCTCAACTCCCACGTTTCCCTATGGATTTTCCGTATCGCAACAGACTGCTCAATACGGCACTACCCAATCGACAACTGCCCCAATACGACAATGAGGGTGGCCCACCGGCAAACGGTGAACCACCCTCATTGCACAGAGCATCGGAGTCGGGACCCCTCCCGCCAGTCGATGCTCTATCGCCTACGCGATTACGTGATTACGCGGGATCAATCCCGAGATCACGCCAGACCGGAAAGCTTGTTGATCAGCTCCGGGTCACGCGTGGCGCCCTTGTCGGCGGAACGCGCGAACGCGGCGTAGGCCTTGAGCGCCTGCGACACCTTACGGTCGCGGTGGGCCACATAGCCGTCGCCGGCCTCTAGCTCGGCGCGACGCTGAGCCAGCTCCTCGTCGGACAGCTCCACGTTCACCTGACGGTTCTCAATATCGATGTTGATGATATCGCCGTTCTTGATCAGTGCGATCGGGCCCTTGTTCGCGGCCTCAGGAGCGATATGGCCGATTGCCAGACCCGAGGAGCCGCCGGAGTAGCGGCCGTCGGTGAGCATGGCCACCTGCTTGCCGATGCCCTTGCCCTTGACGAACGACGTCGGGTACAGCATCTCCTGCATGCCCGGGCCGCCCTTCGGGCCCTCGTAGCGGATCACCAGAGCCATGCCAGGCTTCAGGGTGTCGTTCAGAATGACCTCGATGGCCTGCTCCTGGGACTCGACCACCAGAGCCGGTCCACGGAACTTCCAGATCTCCTCCGGCACGCCGGCGGTCTTCACCACGCATCCGTCGGGGGCAAGGTTGCCACGCAGCACAGCCAGACCACCCTCGTGGATCTCCGGATGGTTGATGTCATGAATGGCACCGTTCTCACGATCGGTGTCCAGCGTGTCGAACGTCGTCTCATGCGTCCACGGCTCGGGGGAGATGATATGACCCGGAGCGGCGTGGAACAGACGCTTGGCCTCGTCGATGCAGGTGGGGCGCATGATGTCCCACGCGTCAAGCTTGGCCTCGAGCGACGGGTAATCGACGGAATGGGTGTCGCGGTGCAGCTTGCCGGCGCGATCGAGCTCGCCGAGAATGCCGGTGATGCCGCCGGCGCGATGCACGTCGGAGATCTCCCACTTGCCGGACGGGCTGGCCTTGCAGATGCACGGCACGGTGTGGCTGATGCGCTCGATGTCGTCAAGCGTGAAGTCCACGTCGGCGGACTGTGCCATGGCGAGAATGTGCAGCACGGTGTTGGTGGAACCGCCCATGGCCACATCCATGGTCATGGCGTTCTCGAACGCGTGCTTGGTGGCGATGGAGCGCGGCAGCACCGAGTCATCGTCCTCGTGGTAGTAGCGGTTGGCGATGTGCACGATCTCACGGCCGGCCTTCTCGAACAGTTCCTTGCGGTACTTGTGGGAGGCGAGCACGGTGCCGTTGCCCGGCAGTGCCAGACCGATGGCCTCCGTCAGGCAGTTCATCGAGTTGGCGGTGAACATGCCGGCGCAGGAGCCGCAGGTGGGGCACACGGTCTTCTCATAGTTGAGCAGATCCTCCTCGGAGACGTTGTCGTCGGCGGACGCATACATCACGGAGATCAGATCGGTGTTCTTCTTCACGGTGCCATCGGCGAGCACCGTGGTGCCGGCCTCCATCGGGCCGCCGGAGACGAAGATGGTGGGGATGTTCAGTCGCAGAGCCGCCATCAGCATGCCCGGAACGACCTTGTCACAGTTGGGGATGCAGATCAGAGCGTCGGCGCAATGGGCGTTGACCTGATATTCGACCGTGTCGGCGATGATGTCACGGCTCGGCAGCGAGTACAGCATGCCGGTATGCCCCATGGCGATGCCGTCGTCGACGGCCATGGTGTTGAATTCGCGGGGGATGCCGCCCGCCTGCTTGATTGCCTCGGAAACCAGACGGCCCACCTTGTTCAGGTGAACATGGCCGGGGAGGAATTCGTCGAAGGAGTTCGCAATGGCCACAATCGGCTTTCCGAAGTCCTTGCCGTCGACACCGGCGGCGCGATAGAGAGCACGGGCACCAGCAAATACGCGCCCATTCATGAGTTTTGCGGATCGCATTTCTGTCATGGCTCCCATTCAACCATTCGGGACCAACGTAGAGGCATGCTAATGTCGATATATGGAAGGATTTTCACAATAGGTCTTCACAAAACGGACCGTTTGGGGTAGAATCCACTCGCCTAGGAAAGTACTTTCACATATATTCAAGATTTGGAGAACCAATGGCACTTGGTACCAGCCCGGAACCTCAGGGACTTGCAGACCCGCCCATCGACGATCTGATGCAGCACGCCGACTCCAAGTACGCGCTCGCCATCTTCGCCGCGAAGCGCGCACGTCAGATCAACTCCTATTTCACCCAGCTCAATGAAGGCCTGCTGCAGAACGTCGGCCCGCTGGTGGAATACCAGAACCAGGAGAAGCCGCTGTCCATCGCCTTCCGCGAGATCAACAACGGTCTTCTCGAGGAGACGCTCGGTGAGGACGATCTGAACGAGGGCAACTGATCCCCGTCCGATCTTCCTATCATCCCGATCATTCCGGCCACCGTTTGATTTCCGTTCATTCCCATTCGATCGTCATTCGTTACGGTTTCGCTGCGACACTCCCTATCCGTCTATCCGACGATTTGTCCGTCGATAGTCGACTGTCGATAACGCAGTGAGCTGAATATTCATATGAATATTCACGACGCACTTGCCGAACAAGTGGGCGAAGTGTAGAACTGAACGTCAGGAGCGAACGAACTGAGGGCTCGCGCCACCCGATCCATCCGATCGGGCGGGCACGAGCCCTTTTTTACAGCCTTCCTCCAAATATCAGAAAACAGAACCGTATCATTGTGCTTCGCCGTTGAGCGGGGCGATAAGTCCGGAAAGGAATGATATGTCCAATCAGGAGCGCAAGCTCATCTCCGCCGAATCGGTGACCGAAGGCCATCCCGACAAGGTCTGCGACCAGATTTCCGATGAGATCCTCGACGATCTGCTGCGTCAGGATCCCCAGTCCCATGTCGCCGTCGAGACCTCGGCCGCCACGGGCGTGTTCCTCGTATTCGGCGAGGTGACTTCCGAAGGCTACGTGGACGTGCAGTCCAAGGTGCGCGAGGTCCTGCGTCGCATCGGCTACACCTCCTCCGAAGTCGGTCTTGACGCCGACTCGTGCGGCGTGATCGTCGCCATCACCGGCCAGAGCGCCGAAATCAACCAGGGCGTGGCCCGTCTCAACACCGAGCAGGAGTCCGCGGCCAGCCGTGAGGAGCGTTACGAGGCTCAGGGTGCCGGCGATCAGGGCGTGATGTTCGGATATGCCACCGACGAAACCGACGTGCTCATGCCGCTGCCCGTGTATCTGGCCCACCGTCTCGCCTTCCGTCTGACCGAGGTGCGCAAGTCCGGCGAGGTGCCGCACCTGCGTCCGGATG
This sequence comes from Bifidobacterium tissieri, assembly GCF_002259645.1. Taxonomy (GTDB): domain Bacteria; phylum Actinomycetota; class Actinomycetes; order Actinomycetales; family Bifidobacteriaceae; genus Galliscardovia; species Galliscardovia tissieri. The sequence continues at coordinate 191,188 of NZ_MWWV01000004.1, read as the reverse complement.
GCAAGACCCAGGTGACCATCGAATATGATGAGAACGATCATCCGCTGCGTGTGGACACCGTGCTCATCTCCACCCAGCATGATCCAGAAGTCACCCAGGAGTGGCTGCGCGGCCAGCTCAAGGAGCACGTGATCGACCCCGTACTGAACGATGTGCTCGACGACACCGTGAAGCACGACGACTACCGTCAGCTCGTCAACCCCACCGGTTCCTTCGTTCTGGGCGGTCCGGCAGCCGATGCCGGTCTGACCGGGCGCAAGATCATCGTCGACACCTACGGTGGTGCGGCCCACCACGGCGGCGGCGCGTTCAGCGGCAAGGACCCGTCCAAGGTGGATCGTTCCGCTGCCTATGCGACCCGCTGGGTGGCCAAGAACATCGTGGCCGCCGGCCTTGCGCACCGCGTCGAGGTGCAGGTGGCATACGCGATCGGTGTGGCCGACCCCGTCTCCATCAATGTGGAGACCTTCGGTACCGAGATCGGCGGAGTGACCCGCGAGCAGATCCAGCAGGCCGTGCGCAAGGTGTTCGACCTGCGTCCCGCCGCCATCATCGACGAGCTCGACCTCAAGCGCCCGATCTACGAGAAGACCGCCGCATACGGTCACTTCGGCCGCAAGGACGTGCAGTTGCCGTGGGAGGAGACCAACAAGGTGGAGGAGCTCAAGGCCGCCATCTGATGATCGTGCGATTGTTCGATTGTTCGATCATGTGATCAAGCGCGATACGTGATCGTGTGATCGTGCGGTAATCGTTCGCATCGGTCCGTGTGCATCGCCGGTGAGCAACCGGGTGACGCACACGGACCGATTTTTCATTGTCCACATCCCGTCTTCCCGGGACGTGCGTGATACGTTGGAGGAATGACGGGGACGCATGCCGAACAGCCGGCGCTCGACGGTCTTGCACCGCGGCGCAGGCGCAAGCGTGCCCCGGCGGAGAAGACGCCGGCGTCGCATGATCCCATCGCACGGGTGATCATCGACGTGCAGGCCACGCATCTGGGACGGACATTCGACTATCTGATCGATGAGCGGCAGGACGCGGACGCCAGACCCGGCGTGCGTGTGCGTGTGCGGTTCGGCCATAAGCTGATTGACGGGTTCATCTGGGAACGTGCCTCCACCAGCGATACTCCCACATCCTCGCTGCGATTCCTCGAACGCGTGGTATCCCCGCGCGTGGTGCTGTCCGGTCAGATGCGGCAGGACATCACCCGTGTGGCCGATGCCTTCGGCGGCACGCGTGCCAATATCATCCGCGTGGCGGTCCCGCCGCGCAGCGCCAAGGTCGACCGTGAATGGTCGCCGGGGGACAGGGCGGTCTCCGCCCGAGGCGCGGAACTGGAGACCATGCTCGCCGAGCCGGTGCTCAAAGGGCTGTCCCGCATCGAATCCAGCTACTCGTCCGTGCACGCATTCGTACAGGCGTTGGACTCCCATTCCTATGCCCAGGTGGTCTGGGACAATCTTCCCGGTCCTCGGTTGTGGGCCAGGGACCTGGCATGGGCGGTCGCCCATACGCTGATGCGTGGCCGCTCGGCGGTCGTGGTGCTGCCCGATATGCGTCATGTCGCCGACCTGTCGCGATGTCTCGCCGCCTATGGGCTTCGTCCCTACGCGCCATCGTCAAGCGGCAACGGCGTATGGTCGGGTGACGTGGCGACACTCGGCGCGTCAATGGCCCCGGAACTGCGATACCGCTCGTATATGGCCGTCGCGTCGGGCGCGGTGCGATGCGTGATCGGCGTGCGCGCGGCCATGTACGCGCCGGTGGAGGGCAACGCGCTGTTCGCCATCGTCGACGATGCCGCATATCAGAACGCCGACGGTCTCATGCCCTATGCGAACGCCCGCGACGTGCTGCGTCTGCGGGCTCAGGCGCATGGCGGCACGTTGCTGGTGGCCGGTCATGCGCGCAGTCCGCAAAGCCAATGGGACGTCGATCATGATTCCAGCGTGGTGGAGGTGACCGCCAACCGTGCGGCGGCCAAGGATCTGACGCCGTGGATCCGGTGGCTCAACCGTGAGGAACTGACACGTCTCGCCGAGCCGGCCCGCGGCGCCCGCATGCCTCACGTGGCGGTGGGCGTCATCAACCGTGCGTTGAACAAAGGCGGTCCCGTGCTGCTGTCCGTCCCGCATCGGGGTGCGGGCACGGTGCTCGCCTGCTCCCGGTGCCGACGTCAGGCGCGGTGCCGCCGATGCTCCGGCCCGTTGCGCGGCATGGCCGACGCGGCTCCGCAATGTCTGTGGTGCGGGGCCGCGGCGGTGCACTGGCGGTGTCGGGAATGCGGCGGCGAACGATTGTACGGCGTGCGCGTGGACGCGGAAGGCACCATGCAGGAGTTGCAGGGGCTGTTTCGCGGCGTACCGGTCATGATTTCCACGCCGAATCAGCCGCGTGGCATCATCGAGGACGTGGCGTACAAGCCGCAGATCGTCATCGCCACGCCCGGGGCCGAACCTCGTGTGATGCCCATCCGCGGCATGGCGTCGGAGACCAACGGCTACCAGGCGGTAGCGATTCTTGATGCGTGGACCAGCCTGTACGCGCCGGGCATCGACGCGCGCGTAGACGCGTTGACGGCGTGGATGCGTGCCGCCGCCTTATGCGTGCCGCGTACGATCGGTGGTCAGGTGATGCTGATCGGCGAGTCCGATCCCGCGCTGGCACAGTCGTTGGTGGTCTGGGATTCGCGTATTCTCGCATCCCGGGAAGTGGCGGAACGCACGGAGACCGTATTGCCGCCCAGTGTATCGGCGGCCGTGGTGTGGGGCGATCGCACGGCCGTGATGACCTTGCTGGATCGTATCGGAGCGTTGACCGGTGACTTGTCCGTGATCAGCGTTCCGTCAGCCGGCGAAGCGGATGGTGGCGAGGATGACTATCCGTCCGTGCTTGGTCCGGTGGAGATCCCTCCCGAACCGGGGCTGCGTCGTCAGCTTGATGGCGTGACCGACCGTGTGCGGGCATTGGTCCGCGTGCCTCGGGGACGCAGCGGCGAGTTGGCGGAACGGTTGCGTACCGCGGTGGCCAAGCATGTGGCGTCCCGTGCCGGTGGGGAGCTGCGGTTCAGGATCAATCCCAAGGATGTGCTCTGACCGTGGCGTCATGGTTGCGCTGATACGGCTGACGATCGTGGTGCGGCGTGCGTCATGGAGCCGTGCTGGCCGATGCTGGCCATTGTGGACCGTGTCGTCGTCCGTGCGGCGTGTTTCGATGGTTGAGGCAATCACATCCGACATGATCTATGGAACTATGACACGGGACAAGGAGTCGTCATGAAGGGTTGGCCTGGAGAACCGCAAATGGAATATGATGTGCTGGTGGGGGATGGCAACGCCGCCGGCGCGATGGGCAAGCCGATCGAAAACGTGATCTTCGACTTCGGCAATGTACTGATCTATTGGCATCCGGAAGCGGTGCTGCTGCCCCGCTACAGTCAGCGGACCATCGACGAGTTTCTCGATAACGACGTATCCGGCTTCTACGATGCGAATGACATGATGGACGGCGGTGAATCCCCGGAGACGGCGATCGATTGGATGCGCTCCACGCATGGCGACAAGTGGGCCGATATTCTGCGCTACTACGTCAACAACTTCCGCGACTCGCTCACCGGCGTCGTGCCGGGTGCCCGTGTGCTGGTCAATGATCTCAAGGCCGCCGGATTGGGCGTATGGGGTCTGTCGAACTGGGAGGCGAGCCTGTTCCATGTGGCCGAGGAGCAGTGCGACATCATTCGCGCGCTCGACGGCAAGGTCGTCTCCGGATTCGTGAAGATGCGCAAGCCTCATCGCGACATCTACGAGAAGGCGTTGGAGGAGTTCGGTATCACCGCCGAAGGCAGCGTGTTCATCGATGACAAGGCCATGAACATCGTGGGGGCCAACGAGGCCGGCATCCGAGGCGTGCGGTTCTCCGATCCTTGCAAGCTGCGCGAACTGCTCATCGAGAACGGTGTGAACATTCCCCCGGTGCAGTGACGGGCCGGGCTCACGCAATCTGATGTGAGTCCACATGACGTGAGCCTGCCCAACGCATTACCCTACCCAACTGAATAATGAGAATGACGACAATAACGAAATAACGAAAGGACCAATGTATTGAGGATTCTGTTCTGTGGCACTCCCGAAGTTGCCGTGCCGTCGTTGAAGGCACTTGCGGACGCCGACGGCATCGAGGTGGCGTGCGTGCTCACCCGTCCCGACGCCCCGCGTGGCCGTGGCCGGCGACTGACGCCCAGTCCCGTCAAGGTGGCGGCGCAGGAGCTTGGCATTCCGGTGATCGACGGCAATCCGCGCGACGAGGGATTCGTGGACGAGCTCGCCGCGTTGAACGTCGAGGCCGCCGCCGTGGTGGCCTACGGTCGCATTCTGCCGCAGAACGTTCTCGACGCATTGCCCAAGGGCTGGTACAACCTGCATTTCTCGCTGCTGCCGCAGTGGCGTGGCGCCGCTCCCGCACAGCGGGCCGTCTGGTCCGGCCAGCCGAGCACCGGCGCCACCGTGTTCCGTATCACGCTCGGCATGGATGAAGGCCCGATCCTACTGCAGAACCATACCGATATCGGCGATCGTGAAACATCCGGTGAACTGCTGAGCCGTATGGCGGTCAGTGGGGCTCCGCTGCTGGTGGAGGCCATGCGTTCCGTCGCCGATGGCACCGCCCGGCCCATTGAACAGGCTGCGGACGGCGTGACCGTCGCCGACAAGATCCGCACCGACGACGCCCATGTGACCTTCGACGCCCCGGTGGAGACCATCGACCGGCAGATCCGTGCCTGTACGCCCGATCCGGGTGCCTGGTGCCTGTTCACGGCGGACGCGGCGACCGATGCGGAACCGTCGACGCTGCATATCCTCGCCGCCGCGCCGGCCGGCGACGCGCCCAACGTTCCCGCGGATCTTGCTCCCGGCGAACTCAAGGCCGGCAAGCGCAACGTATGGGTCGGCACCGGTACCACGCCGCTGGAACTGCTCGAGGTCAAGGCTCAAGGCAAGAAGGCCATGCAAGCGGCCGACTGGGCCCGTGGCGCCCGACTTGGTTCGGAGGCGCGCTGTGCCTGAATACGTCTCGCGATCCGGCAAACGCGATTCCCGCAGACCGGGACGTCCGACCAACGGGAGCGGGCGGCGTCGCCCGGCGAACAAGCCGCCGGCCGATCCACGAACCGTGGCCTATGACGTCATGTCGCGGGTCAGTGCGTCCGACAGTTTCGTGAATCTGCTGCTGCCACGTGCTCTGGCCGCATCGGGTATGGATGCGCGCGGCAGGGCCTTCGCCACCGAACTGGTCTACGGCACGCAGCGATGGCGAGGCATGATCGACGCGGTGATCGCATCCGCCGCCAAACGACGTACGGATGACATCGATGCCGCTGTGCTCGATGTACTGCGCATCGGCGCGTTCCAGGCATTGTTCATGAACGTCCCCGATCATGCGGCCGTCTCGAAAAGCGTCGATCTGGCCCGGTCGAAGGCGGGGGCACGCAGCGCCGGATTCGTCAACGCGGTCATGCACAAGATCGTGGCGCGCAATCGTCAGGAGTGGGAATCGATCGCGGTTTCGCGCATCGATAAGAGTCGGCCCGCGGAACGCCTCGCCGTACGGTACTCCCACCCTGCGTGGATCGTCGAGGAACTGACGAACGCTTGGAACGTCGCCGGCTACGAACCGCAACACGATGCAACGACGGATCCCATCGCCGCCATGCTCGCCGCGGACAACGCCGCACCCGATGTCACCCTGGTGGCGCGCCCCGGTCTGGTGTCCCGCGACGAACTCATCGCGCAGCTGCCCGAGAACGCCGAACACGAACCGGGACGGTGGAGCCCGTACGCGTTGCGTGTGCACGGCGTAAATCCGGAACGACTCGCCTACGTGCGTGCCGGACTGGCCGGTGTGGAGGATGAGGGCAGCCAACTGGCGGCGCTGGCGCTCGCCTATGCGCCTCTTGAAGGCGGAGAAGATTCCGAGGCCCGTACAGACCGAGACCACACATGGCTTGACATGTGTGCCGGTCCGGGTGGCAAGACCGCACTGCTGGGCGCATTGGCCGCCCAACGCCATGCCGTGCTCAACGCCAACGAGCCAAGCGCTCATCGTGCCAAACTGGTGCGCGACAACGTCCGGGCTCTGCCTGACGGCACGATCGGCGATGTGTGGGAGCGCGACGGTCGTGAAATCGGAGCGGATCATCCAGATGCCTTCGACCGCGTGCTGGTGGATGCCCCCTGTTCCGGTCTGGGATCGTTGCGGCGCAGGCCCGAGGCCCGTTGGCGCAAGAAACCGGAGGACATCGTCGAACTGGCACCGATCCAGCGTGCGCTGCTGAATTCGGCGCTTGACGCCACGCGTTCCGGGGGAGTGGTGGCCTATGTGACCTGCTCGCCGGCGCTTGACGAGACCCGACGGATCGTGGACGCCGTGCTCGCCGAGCGCAAGGACGCCGAACGGTTGGATGCCGTCGCGGTGCTACGAGCGGTGAATCCCGCGCTGCCGCTGCCGGCCGTCCCCGGCGACGTGCAGCTGTTCGAGCATCTTCACGGCACCGATCAGATGTTCATCAGTCTGATTCGCAGACGCTGAGACGGACACGGTTCGGCGTCTACGGATCAGCTGTTCAGCTTTCGATGAACCGGTCGATCTGCTTCTGCGCGCCGAGAATGATCAGCTCGGCGTTGTGACGGATCACGATGTCGGTGGAACCGTACTGGAACTCCTCGCCCGGATTCTTCACGCCGATCACGCTGACGCCGAACCGTTCGCGGATCTGCGCGTTCGCGATGCTCTGCCCGCACACGGAGGAGGGGGTGAGCACCTTCACCACCGAGTACGGTCCCTCGATCTCGATGTAGTCGAGGAATCGACTGGCCAACAGGTGCCCCACACGTTTGCCGCCATCCGTCTCCGGACGGAACACATGACTGGCGCCGATGCGCTGCAGGATGCGGGTGTGCTGATGCGACACCGACTTGGCCCACACGTCGGGAATGCCGGCGTCGAGCAGATTGCCGGTGGCGAGAATCGACGCCTCGACGCTGTCGCCGATGGCCACGAGCGCGGCGTCGAAATGCGAGGCGTTGATCTGCTCGACAGCCAGCGGATCGGTCAGATCGGCTTCCATCACCGGAACGTTGCCCGACCAACGGGCCACGATCATCGGGTCCTTGTCCACGGCGAGCACGTCCTCGCCGAGCTCGCCCAGCGTACGGGCCGCCGCCGTGCCGAATCTGCCCAGACCAACCACCAGAATCGACCGGCTTTCGCCGTGCATGGCGCCCATCTGTTCCTTCCCTTTCGTAGTTCCGTGCGCGAACAGTTGCTGCAATGCGGGAATCATCGTCACCACCTATCGAAAACTAACCGACAATGATACTTTCAGCCGGATACCGTACCGCCTGCGGGGGTTGCGGCTTGGAGATGGCGTACGCCACCGTCATCGGGCCGAGTCGACCGATGATCATCAGCGCCGCCAGCACATACAGGGTGCCGGGATTATGCGGGTCAGCCACGCCCAGCGTATACCCGCCCAGACCGAACGCTGAACAGCATTCGAACACGATGTCGGTGAGCGAACGGTCGGTGATGGCGACCAGGATCAGCGATGCCACATAGATCAGCACACTGCAGGTGGCCGTGATGGCAACGGACATGATCACGGTCTGTGTGTGCAGTCGCTTGCCGAACACCGAATCGTCCTTGCGTCGCAGGAACGCGGCACGGCAGACCAGGATCAGCACGGCGAACGTGGTGACGCGAATGCCTCCGGCGGTGGATGCCGAGCCGCCGCCCACGAACATGATCCATGACATGAACAGTTTCGTCTGCTCGCTCACATGCGGCATCCATGAGATGTCGAATCCGGCCGAGCGCGGCATGACGGCCGCCACCAGCGCATGCCAGAGCTTCGATGACAGGTCGGCGTCCTGGAACAGGACCCGATTGTTCCACTCCACGGCGAGGAACCACAGCAGCGACGTGGTGACGATCGACAGCGTGGTCACCACCGTCAGCTTGGTGTGCAGGTTCCATCGTTTGGGGCTGAGTCGCTTATGCGCGCACTGGAAGACGTTGAGGATCACCGGGAAACCGAGGGTGCCGACGAATGCGCTGAGCAGGATCGGCAGACCGACCGACCAGCTGTTGATATACAGGCCGGCGGTGTCTGGAGTGAAGCCGGCGTTGTTGTACGACGCCACGGCAAAGAACAGCGCCTCCCACAAGGATTGCGACAGCTGCCCGTTGTTCAGTCGCAGCAGGGCGGGAAACAGCATGCTGAAGGCGATGATCTCCACGCTGAACGTGCAGACCAGCACCACGGTGATCACCGATCGCACCTCGCTGAGTTTCGATGCGCCAAGTTCGTCGGCGGCAAGCAGCTGCTGGGTGACGCGGATGCGACGGCTGATCGTCATGGTGATCAGCGATGCGAACGTCATGACGCCAAGACCACCGAACTGGATGCAGAGCAGGATCACGGCCTGTCCGAACAGATTCCAGTACGCGGCCGTATCCACGATGACGATGCCGCAGGTGGACAACGCCGATACTGTGGTGAAGAACGCGGTGTTGAAATCGGTGAACTGCCCGTTCCGTGACGTCGCAGGAAGAATGAGCAATACCGTGCCGACGGTGATCAGCACAAGAAAGTATGCGAGGGACAATCGTCCAGGATGCGAGAGCAGGCGTTCGGTCAATGCCCTGCGCACGGACGGAGTCTTGTTTTGCGATGAGAACCCGGATGAGAACCCACGCCACACGGATCGTCTATCGTTGTCCACTTCGACACGCTAACTCTGTAGGACGACAAGAGAGCCGGGCCGACGCTGCGATGTGACGTGGGAGGGGTCTCAGTTCTGATCGATGATGGCGAACACTTGCATGAGATCGCGCTCGTCGATCGCATACGGTGCCGCGGCACGGGTCTTGGGCTTGGCGCAGAAGGCGATGCCCACACCGGCCGCCTGAATCATGGGGATGTCGTTGGCGCCGTCGCCGATCGCCACGGTGTGGTCCATGCCGATGCCGTATTCACCGGCCCAGCGGCGGAGTGCCTCGAGCTTCGTCTCCTTGGTCACGGGATCGCCGATCAGGCGTCCGGTGAGCTTACCGTCCGCCACCTCAAGCGTGTTCGCCAGACAGTGATCGATCCCGGCGTCGGCCACCAGACGGTCAGCCAACTCATGGAATCCGCCCGAGACCACGCCCACCTTCCAGCCGCGTTCATGGGCGGTGCGCACCAGATCCAGCGCGCCCGGCGTGAAACTGGTGCGGTGATAGACGCGGTCGAGTATCGAGGCGTCCATGCCAGCCAGCAGTCCCACACGTTCGGCGAGCGCCTGGCGGAAGTCGAGCTCACCGCGCATCGCACGTTCGGTGATGGTGGCCACCTGTTCGCCGACGCCGGCCTCCTCGCCAAGCATGTCGATGACCTCTTCGTTGATCAGTGTGGAGTCGACGTCCATGACGATCAGCCTCATGCCGTCGACGGGAGTGGGGGCACCGCCGCCGTCCGTTTCGGCGACGATGGTATGGGTGGTCGTGACGTGATGAATGGAAGTGAGAGAACCTGTGCGCATTCCACCCATTGTTGACATGCGCGGGGACAATCGTCGTCGTGGGTGGCGGGTCGCGTAGTCTGGTATCAATAACCGTAATTACCGCGTACGGCGGTCAATGAGACACTAATGAGACGCTGACGGTATGGTCCGATGGGAGGAACTGCGCGGACGATGAACGATGAGATGAATGGGCGCGACGCCGTGGGGGCCTCGCAGTCCGATGATGCGCAGCGGTCCGATGTCCTGAACGACCTGCACGATCTTCAGGACCGGTACACGCGCATGGCCGAGCACGCCGATGTGCTGCAGGCGAAGAACCATGCGCTGGCCCAGGCGCTCAACCGTGCCGGCAAGGAGCTGCGTCAGGCCAAGTCTCAGTTGAATTCCCTGGCCCAGCCGCCGGAGAATTTCGCACTGTTCGTCCGCGTGGATTCCAGTCATATCGATGAGGATGGTGTACGGCATGCGGCCGCCGAGGTGATCATGGGGTCGCGGCGCATGGTGGTGCCCGTGTCGTCGTTGGTGAATGTCGACCGTCTCGCCTGCGGGCAGACCGTGCTGCTCAATGAGAACATGGTGATCGTGGCCACGCGGGATCTGCCGGTCGCCGGCCCGGTTCGTACGGTGGAGGAGACGCTGGCGTCCGGCCGGTTGCTGCTCGCCGACCAGTCGGGGCAGCTGTCCGTGGCGGGACGTGCGAGCGCGCTCGCCAATGAGGAGCTGACGCGTGGGGACCGTGTGGTGGTGGATCCGTCGTTCTCGTTCGCGATCGAGAAGCTGGCCCGTCCGGACGAGGATGATCTGGTGTTGGAGGAGACGCCTGATGTCTCGTTCGACGACATCGGTGGTCTGGATGCACAGATCGGGCAGATTCGCGATGCCGTCGAACTGCCGTTCCTGCATCGCGATCTGTTCGAGCGGTATGATCTCAATCCTCCGCGTGGCGTGCTGTTGTATGGTCCGCCCGGCAACGGCAAGACGTTGATCGCCAAGGCGGTGGCCCATTCCCTGGCGCAGGGGACCGACGGCGGTTCCGGCGTGTTCCTGTCGGTCAAGGGGCCGGAGATCCTCAGCAAGTTCGTGGGCGAGTCCGAACGCATCATTCGTTCGATCTTCGATCGTGCGCGGCGTCGGGCCGCCGACGGTTCGCCGGTGATCGTGTTCATCGATGAGATGGATTCGCTGCTGCGCACCCGCGGTTCGGGCGTCTCCTCGGATGTGGAGACGACGATCGTTCCGCAGTTCCTGGCTGAGCTTGACGGCATTGAGACGTTGAACAATGTGATGGTGATCGGCGCGTCGAATCGTGTGGACATGATCGATCCCGCGGTACTGCGGCCCGGCCGTCTTGATGTGAAGATTCGCATTGACCGTCCTCGGGGTCCGCAGGCCTCGTCCATTCTTCGGCATTATCTGACTGATGATCTTCCATTGGTTGGCGGGGTGACCGCCGATGACCTGATCGCCGTGATGGTGGGTGATATCTTCCGTCGTGATGAGAGCCGTCATGTGTGCGACATCGCCGACGATCAGGGCGCGTGGACGAGTGTGTATTTCGGTGATCTGATCTCCGGCGCGATGCTCAGGAACATCGTGGACCGTGCCAAGACGGCTGCAGTCAAGGCTTCGATCGCGGCCGGCAGTCCGGCGCGTCTCGATGCGGCGATGCTTGGCCGTGGCATCGAGGAGGAATACCGCGAATCGGTGGATTCGATCGGCGGTGTCAATCCAGAGCAGTGGGCGCGCCTCAACAGCATCGAATCCGGTCGGGTCACCGCCATGATCCCCGTACGGCGATAGACGACAGCGCGCGACGACGACGTGTGACGACCGCGGCATACAGCAACGCATACCAAAAGATGGGAGAACCGCAACAATGACTGTGCTTCGTGCGATGGGTACGGAAACCGAATACGCTGTGACCGACAGGACGAATCCCCGGGCGAACCCCGTGCAGTTATCGTTCGACGTGGTGGACGGTGCCGCCGACGATGCGCGTCGGCACATCCGCTGGGATTATCGCGGTGAGGATCCGGTCAACGACGCGCGCGGCTACCGTCTGGAGCGGGCGTCCGCCCGGCGTGACATGCTCACCGATTCCCCGCAGTTGCAGGTGATCAACACGATCGCTCCCAATGGGGGACGCATCTATGTGGATCATGCCCATCCCGAGTATTCGGCACCCGAGACCCTTGACCCGTTCCAGGCGTTGCTCTACGACCGTGCCGGGGATCGACTCATGCTCGCCGCTGCTCGGGAGGCGTCCGCGCGGACCGGCAAGCGCATCGAACTGTTCCGCAACAACGTGGACGGCAAGGGTGCCAGCTGGGGGTCGCATGAAAGCTATCAGATCCTCCGATCCGTGCCGTTCGACACGCTGATCGCGATCATGACGCCGCATTTCGTCACCCGGCAGATCTACTGCGGCACCGGCAGGGTCGGTTTGGGCGAACGGTGCGAGACGGCGGGATTCCAGCTTTCCCAGCGTGCCGACTACGTGCATGCCAAGGTCGGATTGCAGACCACGTTCGATCGGCCGATCATCAATACCCGTGACGAATCGCACAGCACCGACCGGTATCGTCGTCTTCACGTGATCGTGGGCGACGCCAACCGCATGGATACGCCCGAGGTGTTGCGGCTGGGCGTTACCAGCATGATCGCATGGCTTGCCGAGCACGCCGACGAGGTCGGCTACGATCTGACGTCGCTTGTGCAGCGGATCACTCCCGCAGACCCGGTCGAGGCCATCCACACGGTCTCCCATGATCTGACGCTGCGGCAGGCGTATGACACCGAATCCGGCACTCCCATCACGGCATGGCAGACGCAGGTGCTGCTGCGCTCCGCCGTCTACGAGGTGGCGGCGGGCGTCTACGGCACCGATATCGAAGGGGAACCGCTCTGGCCGGACGACCCCACCACGCGCATCATGAGCATGTGGGGCACGGCGCTTGAAGACACGGCTCGCGTCAGTCACGCCGACGACGACGAGCGCATGGGCATGGACGTTGCGGCGGGCAGACTCGAATGGCTACTCAAATGGCAGCTCATGGAACGGCTGCGTTCCAAGCGTTCCCTTGCCTGGGACGATCCGAGAATCCGCGCGATGGACATCGCATGGGCCGCGTTGGAACCCAAGGCGTCGGTGTTCGAAGCCGTACGATCCCGCACGACGACGCTGATCGACGGCAACGCCATCGACAATGCCGGCACGCATGCTCCGACGAATACGCGTGCGTGGCTGCGCGCCGAAGTGGTCCGCCGGTTCCCCGAGGATGTGGTGGCCGTCTCATGGCGGTCGATCACCGTTCGCGGTGGCGACGGCCAGCTGCACGACATCGACATCGCCGACCCCGGCGAACACACCGAGGCCGCATGCCGTACCATACTGGACGGCGCGAAAACCGTGGATGATATTTCCGCGTTGACGAACGACTGACCAACCGAAAGACGATACTATAGTGGCCGGCGAGCCAGAGCGCCGCCGATACGGCCCGGAACCAATGTGTGACAGGCGTATCGGGATGCCGCAGGAAGGAGACGCTATGACAGACAGGGATCTGCGAGAACTCACCGTGAACGTGTCCGAAGTACTCAAGGACGCCGGCGAGTTGGCCCTACAGGATCAGATCAAGCCGCACGATCTCACCAAGGCCGTGCACACCAAGACACGACGTGGCAGCATGTTCTCCTCCGAAGTGGATGAGCGTCTGGTCCGGTACTGCCATGAACGAATCAACGCGATCGAACCGCATGACTGCTGGGAGGAGGTCGTCTCCGACATCAAGCCGGGCGGACTCTACTGGTGCATCGGCCACGTCGATGGATCCATCAACTACGTGCGCAACATGCCCGAATGGACGGTCACCGTCTCCCTGTTCGAAGTGGATGACAACAACGTCGGCGTGCCGATCCTTGGCGTAGTGCACGCCCCGGCACTCGGTCTGACCTACATGGCCGCCCAAGGCAAGGGTGCCATCCGCGTGAGGGAGACCAAGCAGGGGGCCAAGCGCGAGAAGATCATGCCCTCCACCACCGATACGCTCAAGGATTCCGTGGTGAGCTTCGGCATGTCCTATTTCCCCGATGAATCCGCCCGTGCGTTGAAGACCGTGGCGGCCATCGCCGGCAAGCCCGCCGACGTCAAGCGCGTCGGCCCGGTGTCGATGGACCTGTGCAAGGTGGCCGACGGCACGTATGACGCCTACTTCGAGCCGTCCCTGCATTCGTGGGACGTGCCCGGCGTGTCCGCGGGATCCGTGGTGCTCCGCGAGGCCCAGGGGCATATCGAACGATGGGATGGCACCGACGTGGTGTGGGGTGCGAACAACGACATCGTGGCATCGAACGGCCCCATCATGGACGAACTGCGTCCCTATCTCCAATAGACGACTAGAACTGATCGCAGACTCGTCAATTCGTCAATACGAAACTGCATAACAGCACAACACATAAGGAGAGCACATGCCTCAGGAGCAGGAACGCCGCGAACAGTCGGCACAGGACTCGCAGTCGGCACAGGCCGAAGGACAGGAGACCACGCGCGTGGAATCCGATTTCGCCGAACAGGCGTCCGGACTCGACGCGTTGCTCGACGACATCGAATCCACGCTGGAAACCAACGCCGAGGAATACGTGTCCAGCTTCGTGCAGAAGGGCGGCGAGTGAGTGCCGCAGCTACGCGACAGCCGTGACAGTGGCACCGGAGCCCATGCCGGTGCCGAACATGCGACGGGATTCGACCGTATCTTCGGCATCGAGACCGAATACGGCGTGGCGGTGACCGAAACGACCAAACCAGTGGACCCGGGACAGGTGGCGATGACCATGTTCCGTCCCGTGGTGTCGCGCTCGCGTTCCACGAACACGTATCTGACCAACGGTTCCCGACTGTATCTCGATGTGGGCAGCCATCCGGAATACGCCACCGCCGAGGCATTGGATCCGCTGGCCGCGCTCGCGCAGGATCTGGCGGGGGAGCGGGTCATGCGTCGTCTTGCCATCGAGGCCCAGGACGCGTTGCGCAAGACCGATGACCATGCGCGCATCCACCTGTTCAAGAACAACGTGGATTCCGCCGGCCACTCCTTCGGTTGCCATGAGAACTATCTGCTGCGCCGTCAGGTGCCGCTCAACGCCATCGAGCAGGAGCTTATTCCGTTCCTCGTCACCCGGCAGCTGTACACCGGTGCCGGACGATTCACCGCTGACCCGTTGATCCCCGACGGGTTTGAGATCTCGCAGCGCGCGGAATTCCTCGATGATGCGGTCTCCAGTTCCACCACGCGTTCACGCCCGATGGTCAACACCCGTGACGAGCCCCATGCCGATTCCGACCTGTTCCGCCGTCTGCATGTGATCGTCGGCGATTCCAACCGGTCGCAGACCGTCACCTGGATGAAGCTCGCGGCCACGCATCTGGTGCTGTGCGTGATCGAGCAGGCGTGGCGTGACGGGCGTCCGTCCGGATTCGAACGGTTCACGCTGGCCGATCCGGGCGAGGCGATCCGTTCCGTAAGCCGTGATCGTACCGGACGCGCGACGTTGCGGCTTGCGGATGGGTCCACGACGTGTGCGCTGACGGTGCAGCGCGCGTATCTGAAAATCGTGAAGGATTTCCTTGCGGACCATGATGTGACGGTGCCTTCGGCCGGCGGCCACGACGTGCTGACCCTATGGCGTCAGGCGCTCGACGCCGTGGAATCCGATCGCTGGATGGATCTGGCGTCCTGGGTGGACTGGGCCGCCAAGCTGCGTCTTATTCGCGCGATGCGGCAGCGTGATCCCCGGATGTCGGATGCGCGTGTGGGACAGATCGATCTTGACTATCATGACATCGTCAACGGTACGATCTTTCCGCGCTTGGAACGTGGTGGTCTGATGCGCACGGTGCTTGACGACACCGCCATCGAACACGCGGTGAACAATCCTCCCGCGGACACACGCGCCGCATTGCGTGGACGGTTCGTTCAGGCGGCGCTTGGCCGGGACGTTCAGTTCAGCTGCGATTGGACTCACGTGACGTTGACCAGTCCCGAACGCATGGATGCGGAATTGCTTGACCCCTTCAGCCCCGTACCCACCGAGGCCTATGAACGGGTGCTGGCGGTGCTCTCCTAGCTGGTCATGACCGTCATGACTGTCACGGCTGTCATGCGATACTGCGGATAACGAAGCGGATAACGAAAACTCCCGACCGGGCAATCCGATCGGGAGTTTCACAAGTCTTTACGAGTCGGCCTGCACGAAGCGTTTTCGGTTGTTCGCTTCCGTAAGGCCATGCACCGTATGGTGTCAGATCACTCG
Source organism: Bifidobacterium tissieri (assembly GCF_002259645.1). Classification (GTDB taxonomy): domain Bacteria; phylum Actinomycetota; class Actinomycetes; order Actinomycetales; family Bifidobacteriaceae; genus Galliscardovia; species Galliscardovia tissieri. The sequence goes on along the minus strand of NZ_MWWV01000004.1, from coordinate 175,310 downwards.
GCGACAGCCTTCTTCAGCAGGGAGCCGGCGGACAGCTTCACACCGTAGCCTGCGGGGATCTTGATGGTCTCGCCGGTGCGCGGGTTGCGACCCGTGCGGGCGGCGCGCTTCACGCGCTCGGCGGAGAACACGCCGGTGAGCTTGAGGCCTTCGCCGGACTTCAGGGACTCGACGAGCACTTCCTGGAAGGCGTTCACGGCGGCTTCGGACTGGGCCTTGGTCAGATTGGACTTCTGAGCGATCTTGGACACCAGGTCAGACTTGTTGTATGCCATAATCACATTTCCTTCTATGACGTGGGAGCCCCTTCTTAAGACGGGAATCCCTTGGACCACAACCGATTGTAACGTATCGGATCCGCAAAAACCGCATAAATCGGCAAAATGACGCCCTTTTTACGCCCTTTTCGCCAAACAATCACCGGTGGAATCGGATTGAGAGGCGTCTGGGGCGGATATCACAGCAGACCGTGGACGTTCATCCATTTCATCGCGGCCGCTCCGATCGGTATGCGCAGCCAATAGGTGAGCAGACGGAACAACAGCGTCGCGGACAACGCCACCGCATACGGGATGCCCACCGATGTGAATCCCAGCGTCAACGCCGCTTCGATCGCACCCAGACCGCCCGGCGTGGGTACGGCCGAAGCCAGTGTATTGGTCAGCACATAGATGAAGGTGATCTCCAGCGGGTTTGCATGCTGTCCCAGCGCCATGAGCGCCGCCCAGAAGCTCAGTCCCAGCAGCAGGTTCTGCAACAGCCAGCCGCCCATCGCCGCGAACAGTTTGCGCGGCTGCGACAGCAGTTCCACCAGCTGGCGGGCGTACGACAGCACGATCGGCACAAGACGGTCGATGATCATACGACGTGTGAACGGCACGATCATGGCAGCCGACATCGCAAAGGCCGTCAGACCGATGGCGATGACCAGCGTATTCGTGGGAATCATGCCCGACAGCGTATTGCGCCCGGTGAAGATGCCGATGACGACCAGCAGACCCGCGATCGTGATCGCCTGCACCGCCAATACCGCGCTCATGATCGCCGTCGCCTTGGCATTGCGATAGCCGATCCTGCGCAGATACTGCAGATTCACGAACGCCGGACCGACACCGGCGGGCATGGAAACCGTGGTGAAGCTTCCCGCCGCCTGCGAGGCCAGAATGCCCGACGTCGAACGTTGATCCGGATCGATGAACGCGCCGAGCGCCACGGCGGAACCGATCCAGGATGACACGCCGAACAGGAAGCTCAGTGCGGCCATCCACGGATTGGCCTGGGACACGGCGTTGAGGAAGTCCTGCGGCTTGAGCTGGGTGAACACCACCACGGCCGCCACGATCAGCAGCACCAGAGTGACGAACGACTTGACGTTGAACCGTGACAGCGTCACCGATTCGATCGCGCCGCTCTCCTCGTCCGGACTGAATTCCTCGAGGGCATGACGCAACGATTTGAGCGTCTCACGACTCCAGAACTCATCCGTACGGGTGGCTCGGGCCACGGCCACATTCTGCACGAACGGCACCAGACCGGTGAGCGCATCGCGTCCCCAGCTCCGTTCCGCGCAGCGGATGACCCGCCCGATCCCCACACGGCACGACAATGCGGCAAGCATCTGCACCCGATCGATGGCCACGTTCGCCGGCGAGCTGGCGTCATCCCCGTTGAGCCATCCAGCGAGCACCATGCGTCCGGTACCGCTACGGGCGAAGGATTCGGGGGTGATGTTTCGGTGCGTCACGCCACGACGGTTCGCCGCGGCGAGATAGTCCATCACCTCCACCAGATCGTCGTCCTTCACGGTATTCCAGTCACATGGTGTGAAGGATGGGTCGGCGCGAAACGCCATGATCGACGATTCGCCGCTTTCCGCGCGTGCATACACACTCGGCGTCTCCAGCCCGATATTGCGTAGCGTGAGCAGAAGATCGACGTGATGATGTGTCGCCTCCGACATCGAACGGTCGCGTCGCAGATCCACGCCGGACGCCATTCGGAGCCACCGCCACAGCTGGGACAGATACCCGACGGTACGGGTCTGCTCGTCACAGACCGAGATGACGTATCGCTCCCCGGTCCGAACGCGCACGTCGTAGATACGGGAGAACGGCGACAGATCATCGGCGAGTGATAGCCGGCCGATTTCGGCAAGATTGGGGTCGCGGCGCCGCAGTTCGACCACATCGAGGCCGATTCCCGCCAGAGCCTGCACCATCTGCCTGCCCCACACGCCCTTGTTCTGCGTGCCCAGCGCGAATCGGATGAGCAGACCGATCAGGCGGCCGATGGCGAACGCCACCGCCACCCCTGCGATCGGATCCACCGAAATGATCATGAACAGCGCGGCGATGGCGATCAGCGTGTTCCATCCCCATTTGACACTGCCACGCACCCGATGAGGCCCGGCTGCGGTAAGGAAGGCCGACAGACCGGCGAAGATGTCCGGCAGCAGCGCGCCGCCGATCACGCCTCTGGAGTCCAGAGCCTGAACCAGCACATCGGCACCGAACGAGCCGATCGCCCAGCTGGCCACGCCGGCCATGGCGAATCCGAGGAACATCGACACCGTGGCCGTGACCGATTGCACCCATTCCCGGCCGAGGATCAGCTGACCGAGCACGGATACCACGATGAGCACGGCGACGATCTGCTGCAGCATCGACAACGGCAGCTCCACCAGCCAGCCGAACAGCAGACCGGCATGATGCACATCGGCCTCGACGCCCGTGGAAATGCCCCGCAGATACACCGCGGACAACATGATGACCACGGCGACGGCCACCGTGAGGGCCGCATTGACCAGATCGGAGAAGTCATGGACACGCTGCGGGGGAGTGTCGGCAATGGCAACGGTGTCGGAAACGGCGACGCCGCCCTCCTGAAGCATGCCCGCCTCCGTCGGTACGGACGTGAGCACGGATGTCGGAGTGGCGGCGTCATCGGATGAACCAGGCGAACCGGCTGAGCCGGATGCGCGACGGGGATCAGTCGAAGTCGACAAGTCGGCTGGCGATTCCCGTGTAGGTGGCCGGGGTCAGGGAGCTCAGACGCTTGGCGGTCTCCTCGTCGAAGTCGAGCGTGGCGATGAAGTTCTCCACATCCTCCTTGGAGATGGAATGACCGCGCATGAGCTCCTTGACCTTCTCATACGGGTTGTCCATGCCCTTGCGTCCCTCGAGCGCGGCGGCGCGCATGGCGGTCTGGATCGGCTCGCCGAGCACCTCCCAGTTCTCATCGAGCTCGCGGGCGATCACCACATCGTTCGGGTGGATGGATTCCAGGCCGCCCATAAGGTTGTTGAGCGCCAGCAGGCTGTATCCGAACGCGGAGCCGATGTTGCGCTGCGTGGTGGAGTCGGTCAGATCGCGCTGCCAACGGCTCTCCGTCAGCGTGGCGGCAAGGGTGTCGAGCAGCGAGCAGGAGATCTCCAGGTTCGCCTCGGCGTTCTCGAAACGAATCGGGTTCACCTTGTGCGGCATGGTGGAGGAGCCAGTGGCACCCTTCACCGGCACCTGCGCAAACACGCCGCGCGAGATGTACATCCACACGTCCACGGCCAGATTGTGCAGGATGCGGTTCGTGTGGCTGATCGCGCCGTACAGCTCGGCCTGCCAGTCATGGCTTTCGATCTGCGTGGTCAGCGGATTCCAGGTCAGCCCCATGCGGGTCTCCACGAACTCGCGGGAGACGGCGACCCAGTCCACATTCGGGTAGGCGGCCATATGCGCGCCGAACGTGCCGGTGGCACCGTTGATCTTGCCCAGATACTCCTGCTCGGCGATACGACTGAGCTGGCGGCGCAGACGATATACATACACCGAAAGCTCCTTGCCCAGCGTGGTGGGGGTGGCGGGCTGGCCATGCGTCAGGGACAGTAGGGCCTTGTCCTTGTATTCGTCCGCCTTCTCGGCCAGATGATCCACGATCTTCTCGGCGGCGGGCAGCCACACGTTCTCCACGGCGTTCTTGATGCAACGAGCGTAGGAGAGGTTGTTGATGTCTTCGGACGTGCAGGCGAAGTGCACAAGCGGCTTGAGACGGGACAGCTCGGTCTCGGTGCCCAGCGCTTCGGCGGCCTTGTCCAGATAGTCGTCGATGTAGTATTCCACGGCCTTCACATCGTGGTGGGTAATGGCCTCATGGGCCGCCAGCTGCTTGATGCCTTCGGCACCGAACTGCTCGGGGATGGCGCGCAGGTATTCGATCTCGGCATCGGTGAAGGGCTTGACGCCGCCGACGATCGGGCCGTTGCCCATGCCGTTGGCCAGCAGGATCATCCACTCGACCTCGACGCGCATGCGCTCGCGGTTCAGCGCGGGTTCGCTCATGTATTCGGTCAGCGCGGTGGTCTGCTTGTGGTAGCGGCCGTCCAGAGGGCTCAATGCGATTGCGGGGGAGATATCAGTCAGATTCATGCACACCACAATACGTGAAGCCGTACCCTGAACGGCCTTGAAAACGGTGACGGACAATCGGCTGGCGGATCAGTCGGATCCCTGCGCGCCATGTGAGATTTTGCCTCGCCAGTAGGTGGTCTCCTCCAGTGTGCCGTTGATCGTCTGTTTGAATCGCTGCTCGTGATCGTACAACGCCGGTCCGCCCTGTTCCTGCGCGTTTCGATAGGCGGCCTTCATGTATTCCATGCCGTGGGTGAGGAACTTCCTGTTGCCGCTGCCCTCCACGACGGTGCCTTTGTCGGATCCCATGGGCGGGCTGGTACCGCTCACGGTGACCCAGTCGGGATTGCTGGGGTTGGGTGCGCCGTCGAGCGCCGACACCAGTTCGTCCTCTATTTCGACGCTGGTCACCGTTATGCCATCCTTGATCGAGTGGTTGGCGATGGGGGAGCCGGCTGTGACCACATGCTTGATGTTGTATTTGTCGGCGAAGTCGGAGGCCATGGTCGCGGCGACGATGCCGCCCTGCGAATGCCCTACCATCGCCACCGGATCGCCGGGCTGGATGCCGGCCTGACGCATGGCCTCGTCGACCATGCGGACGCTGTCGGCCGTTGCACGATGCTTGTCGCTCATGAGCTCCATGTTGGTAAGCCAATCGAACGGCGAATCGAATTTTCCGTCGGTGCCGGGGATGGTCACCATCCATGCCGTGGAACCGTCCTCGCGCCGGTACTTTTGAATGGCTATGGAGCCATAGGGAACATCGTTGAGCCGCATGTCGTGCACGTTGGTCAGCGTGTCCTCGATGGATCGTGTTTCGCCGATGCCCTTCTTCGGGTGAATCTGCGAGACGGTGAGCTTATTGCCGAATAGAACGTCCCTGATCTTGGACGTGTGCTCCGCGAGAATGCCGGCGGCCTGATTGACCTCGTTGGACTCCTCGAGTCCCTTGAGCGCTCGTTCGGAGCGGTCCTGATCGCCGTTAACGATCGCCGAGCCGAGTGCGGAGAGCATACCTTCGTGCATCTTCGAGGTTCCGGTGATGGCATATATCGGATTGAATTTGCCCTCCTTGATCGAACCGGCGATGGTGCTTCCTATTGCGGTGGCGCCCAAAGCCAGAACTCCGAGACCGGGTTTCATCGTCGTTCCCAATTGCAGTCCCTCGCCGAACAGACGGCGAGCGAGATCGTCGGCCTCGGAATACATCGAATACGCCTCGGTGAGTTTGTCGGCCAGATCCTGCATCTTCTGTGCGAGTACCACCGCTTCGTCGGCGCGTTCGTTGATGTGGTTGGTGACGAGTGAGTAGTTGAGCGATACATGCTGGATGGTCGCGTTGGGTGGATTCGCGGCATCGGTCGGCGCCTCTGGGGATGACGCCTGCAGTTGCGGCATCCGTGCGCCGAATATCTTCGGACAGATCGGCGCCTTGGTCCGGATGGTGAACAGATCCAGGCCGGCGGTTCTCCAATCGGCTCCTACGCGGGCCGTGGGATCGACCATCTCGTTGAGCACTGTGGCCACGGTGCCGAACTCGTCGAGATTGGCGTGGGTGGCGGTTCCCTGGCCGCCGTAGACGTGGGTTTCGACGCGTGCATTCATATCTGGGCCTCTGCGCTTTCGATGAATCGGAGTGTGAGCTCCGCGCCGTTCTCCGCGGCCTGGGAATATACCAGCGCGCCGTCCACGTCCTTGTGGAATCGTTCTCCCGCCGGCCCCTCCCAGGTGAGGGCCTTCGCCTGGGCGAGGGCTTCGGTCAGATCGCGCGCCATGGTGGCGTGGGCGATTGCGAATGATGAAATAAGCGCCCGGGACTCCTGGAGGACCGTTGGGCAGGGGCAGCCTTCGAAGATGTTGAGCCCGTTGGCTGCGTTGGAGAGCATGTCGTCCGACTGGTTGATGACGTCGACCGTGTTGGATGCGATGTATTGGTAAAGCTGTGTCATGCCGTGATTCAATCACGCCATGACGGATGACCAATAGGGGAATGCGCCAATGTGGTCGAATGGAGCCCCCTGACCATGCGAGCCGGCGATGTCGGTAATGTCGGCGATGTGCGTTGTCATCGCATGCCCGTATTGCCAGGAAGTCTCCTCATCCATCATGATCGTGCCGTACTCTTTTCAGCCGCAGCCCAACGGATGACGCCCTGCCATCACTAGGGATCACCAGGGTTTGGCGGATGACTCGTCGTTGGAGCCCTCGGTCGTGGATGACGTATCCGGCACGTTCTTCATGTCGATCTTCTGCTTGTTCTGTTCAAGCAGCTTGTTGATCTTATCCGTGTCGGACGAGCCATCGCCGTTATTCGAGGATCCCGCCTGCTGGCCGCTGGCCGTCTGTGCGGAGTCGGAACCGCTGCTCTTCTTCAGATCCGACTCGATCTGCTTGGTCAGGCGCGCCGATTCCGCGGCATTGGTCGCGATCGTTTCGCGTACGCCAGGCAGTTGGAGCGCATCAAGACGCTGTGCGTCGGCGAATTGCGCATCGGTCTGCTGCTGTGCCGTGCGGAGCTTCTCCAGATCGGGCGAATCCCTGTTGTAGGCGGCTATCGTGGCGTTCAGCCCGTTCACGGCGGTATTGTTGGTCGTTAATGCCGACCAGTTCGCCGCCGACACGCCGGCGGCGGCCAGTGCGATCACGGCGAGCACACCCAGAACGATACGGACGGGAACCGGCATGATCGCCCGGCGGTTGTACCGATGGGGATGGGAGCCGACATGCGCCTTGTGGGACCTGTGCGTCCTGTGGGTTGACGTTGTCCTGCTCATAGCAGCCTCCTTGACGTACGCATCCAGGCCACGGCCTCCCAGAGCATCAGTGCCGCCAGCACGATGGCGAACGGCCAGATGGCGGGAACGTTGTGGTCCCGCTGCTTGTAGGTGCTCTGCATGCGCCATTCCTTCGACGTCTGCTGAACATCGCGCTGGTCCAGGGTGCGGCCGGCATCGACATGCACGTAGGTTCCGCTCATCTCGTCGGCGATGGCCTTGAGCGTCTTCTCATCGAGTTTGGAGATGCCGGGCTGACCGGTCGACGGATCGGTGACGAACTGCCCGTCCGCAGTCGATCCGTCGTCAGCGATCTGTGGGATCTGCCCGCCATCCGGTGAGCCGACGCCGATGGTCTGCGCGCCGTTCACGTAGGCCCTCAACGAGGAGAATGTTCGGCGTGACTTGGTACTGGTCTGCTCACCGTCGGAGATGTAGTACACGATGATGGCGTCGTCCGGATGCTGGTTGCGGGTGTTCTTCGTGGCCAGCAGCAGCGGATCGACCGCCTTGTCCAGATTTGATCCCGACGAGGCGGACGTGGGCTCCAACGACAGGGTTTCGGCCCAGTTGTCAATGGCCCGCGCATCAGGGGTGAGCGGCACTTCAAGCGTGCCCGACGCCCCGAATGCGATTGCGGCGAAACTCGCGTCCGGATAGAGCTTGGTGATGCCGTTGACCGCCTGACGGGCGGCATCGATACGGCTCATCGTCTGCTCGGATCCATACTGCGCGTCGGACACGCCCATCGATCCGGTGACGTCGACGGCGATGAACACGTCCGTGGCGTTCACCGCTCGGCTTTCCGTCTTGAGCGTCACGCTCGGAGTAAGCAGCATGACGGCCAGCATGACGGACGCCAGAATACGTCGTGTCCAATCCACCGCGGTGGCATCGGCATAGGGACGCTGTCGCAGCGAACGCACGGTCAGCACGACGGTCAGCCCCACCACGGCCACGGCTAATATGGGGGAGATGATCCAGCCGAACATCGGATCAAGTGTCAGGCCGCGCAAAGTGGACAGGCCGTTGGATACGTTCATCGTCTCAACCTCCCCGCCGTGATCAGGAACGCGGCGAACAACACTAGCGCAACCGGCACCCAGTACTGGGGTGCATCCACCAGATTCGACTGGTTGCGGTCCTCATTGTCGTTCTCACGCTGGCGTTCGATCCTGCGGACCAGAGCGTCCACGGAGGATCCGGAATCCTGCGTCAGGAAAATGCCGTTGTGGGCTTCGATCTGGGTCTTCATGTCGGTGGTTGTTTGGTCGTTCACCGATTGCGTGGGGCCGGAATACAGGCCATCCACCACGATCGACGACTTTTCGGTCAGGTCGAGTGCCTGATCAAGCTGATAGACCGGAGTGCCGGACAGCACGTTGTCGGTGGCCAGCACGATTGAGGCGCTGCGGTTCCTGGCGGAGGCGTTCACCGCCGCATTCCCCGTCGTGGAGAACTCGGGCAGCATGGCCGCGCAGCTGATCAGGCCATCGCCGATCAGCGAAGTCACGTCCTTGCGGTTCTGCGTGCCCTCCAGCCAGTCCGACACCTGCTGGTACTGCTTGTCGCTCATCTTGTCGATGCTGTCCTGATCCACCACGCCCTTGAGAATCGTATTGGCGTACGACAACTGTTGCTTGGCGAGATCGTAGTCGTCGGTAAGCGGGAACACCGTTCGCGATGTCGAATTGAAAATGCTCAGACCAATGCGCTCGCCCTGGAAATGCTGGATCAGATCCAGATAGGTGGCGATGACCTGCCGGTCATAGGGCAGCGTCGAGCCCGAAACGTCCAGACAGAGGATGATGTCACGGGACGATCCGTCGCTCGACTCGGAATCGACCTTCGACGGTCGTGCGGTCAGCACGATGGCCACGGCCAGCGTCAGAGCGAGCAGTGCGACCGCCAGACGATTGGTCGCCTTCCACAGACGCCAACGGGCGGAGGTGTGTTCGGTGTCGAGATCGTGATCAAGATTCCACACTGCAGCGGTGTCGGGGCGTTCGACAATGTCGTGCACGGCTTCCGGTTTGCGCGCGGTGCGTGCGGACCAGCGCCATGCAAGGATGGCAAGCACCGCCAGCACGATGATCGCGGCAAGCGCCCACGGCCATCGGAACGTAATCAGGGACGACATCAGGAGCGCCACCTCTCCACCAGATTCGACACCCATCCCGCAGCTTCATCCACCGAGACGGCACCGGCATGCGACTGGGTCGTCGCATCGGCGAATTCAGGCGGATACAATGCGGAGATCGTCTGTCTGAGCAAATCAAGTCCTTTGCCATTACTACGGGAACGCGGAACGGCATGCAGTTCCGCCAGCGTGTGATTGGTCACATCGCGGTCCAGACGGTCGGACGCGAACCGACGGGCGATGCCGGCCAGTTCGCTGAACGCATCGTCCGCACCGATCTCACCGGTCTGGAAACGGAATCGAACGTCCTCGATCTCGGCAAGCCATTCGCTCTTATCCGACAGGGATCGATGCGCGCCGGTTGCGGAGGACGTGCGTCCGCGAGGACGGGACGTCACGATCGCCAGCGCGGCCAGCGCCACGGCGACGACGATCAGCATCAGCATCGCCGTCACATACGGCGTGATGTCGGTGGTCGCCAACGGTGCGAATCCCTTCGCCGCCATCACCATGATCATGCGACGCCTCCCCTCATCTGCGGGGCATGAACGTTGAGGCGGGGGAATCCGCTTCTCGCCAGCGTGGTGGAGACCAGGGAGATGAATTCATTGAACATCGCCTCGCTCGAACCGCCGCGCACCATGGTGGAACCGGTGCGAGCCAGCTCGCGGCTCAGTGCCGTTGCGGCGAATTCGCGATGCGTTGCAACATCCTTGGCCATGGTGGGTGTGCGGAGGAACGCCGGTACGGCCCGACCATTGCGGGCGTCCACTATGCGATCAAAATGCTCCGTATGGCGGAACGGGTTCAACGCCGCCACGCTCACGATGACCAACGGATGCGTCTGCGCCACCAGACGCAGGGCATGGGCCTGCTCCTCGGTCCACGCGGTCTCGTCGGTGGCGATCACCACCAGGGAATACCGGTTGCGGATCTTGCCCGCATAATCGATCAGCGCATCCACATCCCGCGGATGGTTCATACGACGACGCAACAGCCCGTCGAACACGTGCTCGAACTTCGCGAAACCGCCGTTGAACGGCACACGGCGAATACTCTGCGAATCACCCAGCACGATCGACAGATCATCACTGCGGCGCAACGACAGCACGGCGAACATACGCAGCGCGTTGGCCGCCACGTCAATGGCGCGCTCACCACTCGGCGTACGACCGCGCATCTCACGGCCAACGTCCAGTAGCAGCCACACGTTGCCGTTGCTCTCACGCTCCTTGTCCACGATCATCGGACGGGCGGCCCGGGCACTTGCCTTCCAATCGATCAGGCGGGCCTCCTCGCCGGGCTGGTAGGGACGGATGTCGAGATAGTCGTATCCCGCGCCCCGCCGTGCCGACGGATGCTCGCCCTCCAGTGTGCCCAGGGCCCGGAATACGGTGGGCAGGCTGAGCCGCGTTCCCAGGGATTCGATGCGTCGGCGGACCTGATCGGAGGATCTCTCCGGAGCGATCATGGTACGGGAACCGCCTCGATCATCGAGTCGATGACCTGATCGGCATTCACATTCTCCGCCAGCGCCTCGAACGTGAGCAGGATGCGATGGCGGAACACCTCATGGGCGAACGTCTTGATGTCCTCGGGGATCACATAGTCGCGTCCCGCAAGCAGAGCGTTCGCCTGACCGATGCGCGTCAGCGCGATCGATGCACGGGGGCTGGCGCCCAGACGGACCAGATTCGACAGTCCCTTGATCGGACGGGGGCCTCCGCCGCGGCTGGTCTGCGCCAGTTCGACGGCGTATTTCATGATCGGCTGCGACACATGCACCTTGCGGGAGCTGGCGCGCAGGAATTCCACGTCGGCGATGGTGATGGCCGTGGGGCTGACCGCCATGTTCTGCTGGTCGGTGCCGCGACGGGTGAGCATCTCCAGCATGGAGATCTCGTCGTCCTCGGTGGGGTAGGTCATGACGGTCTTCATGAAGAATCGATCCATCTGGGCTTCGGGCAGATTGTAGGTGCCCTCCTCCTCGATGGGGTTCTGCGTGGCGATCACCATGAACGGCTTGGGCAGCGCGATGCGTTCGCCGCCGATGGTGGTGGCGCCTTCCGCCATGGCCTCAAGCATGGCGGACTGGGTCTTCGCCGAGGAACGGTTGATCTCGTCGAGCAGCACGAAGTTGGCGTGAATGGGTCCGATCTGCGTACTCATCTTCTGCGTGGCGAAGTCGAAGATCTGCGTGCCCACCAGATCCGACGGCATGAGATCCGGAGTGCACTGGATGCGTTTGAAGGATCCGGAGACCGACGTGGCCAGAATCTGAGCGGCCGTGGTCTTGGCCAGGCCGGGGACGGATTCGATGAGAATATGGCCACCGGCCACGAACGTGGTGATCAGCGATTCGCGGAGCTTGGTCTGCGCGACCAGCCCCTGTGTGAAATGCTGACGGATACGTTCCGCCAGCTCGTGTACGCGGGCCAGATCGTCACGGGTGACGGTGGCGGAGGTGGCGGCTGTCGTGATGGGGGAGGGAACGCTCGGTGCGGGCAAAGGCATGTCGGCCGCATTCTGGTGTGAAGGTCGAGGTGGGAATAAAGCCATGTCCTCCACTGTAACGTGTCATGCGACTTTCACGCCGACGGGAGAGACCAGTCCACAGGTTCGGCACCCATGGCCGCAAGCGCGTCATTCGCCTTGGAAAACGGCTTGGATCCAAAGAATCCGTAGCGTGCGGACAGGGGACTGGGGTGAGGGGACTTGATGATCGCCGCATGTTGCAGCAACGGCTCGAGCGTCTGCGCCTGACGACCCCACAGAATGGCCACCAGTGGTACGGGTCTGCCCGTTTCATCGACCCGGGAGTCCAGTGCGGTGATGGCCGCGTCGGTGATGGCCTCCCAGCCCTTGCCCCTATGGCTTGCGGGCTTTCCAACCTGGACGGTCAGGCATCTGTTGAGCAGCATGACGCCACGCTGGGTCCACGGGGTAAGGTCGCCGTTCGCGGGAGCAGGAACATGCATGTCGTCCATGAGTTCGGTGTAGATATTGCGTAGACTGCCCGGAAGGGGACTGACCGTCGGTGCGACGGAGAAGCTCAGTCCCACGGGGTGGCCCGGGGTGGGGTAGGGATCCTGTCCCACGATCAGCACCTTGATGGAATCGAATGGAATGGTGAATGCACGGAGAATGTTGTGGCTCTCCGGCAGATACCGACGTCCTTGGGCCAGCTCCCCGCGCAGGAAGTCCCCCATGGCATGCACCTGGGGTTCCACGTCCTTCAGGGCGTGGGCCCATCCGGATTCCACCAATTCATCAAGATTCTTGATCGTCATGGCCTCCATCATAGAGGTGGGTGGGAGCGTATTCCGATCATATGGGCGTACGGCTACACTCTTATGTGTTGGAAAAGTATGAGGAGTGACCATGTCTGACAAGCAACACGTCTACCCGGCCGATGACTTCGACAAGCCCGAGCAGGGACCTGTCGGATTGCATCGTGGTCCGCGGAGCTTCGGTGCACGCGCTTTGCCGTATCTGATCGTGATCATTGTGGCTGTACTATGTGGTCTGGGCGTGTTCGTGTGGTTGTCCGGAACGGATCTGCTGCCCGGGTCCGGCTCCTCGTCAAGTGTTTCACAGTCCGCTGAGGCATCGGAGAGCACATCGGCAAGTGAAACCGAATCGCCGAGCGAGAGCGCGCCCTCCAGTGATACGACAAGCGCATCGCCGTCCGAAAGCGATTCGTCGAGTGCGAACGAATCACCGTCCGAAAGCGCATCTCCGAGCGAGAGCGCTTCGCCTGAAGCCACGGTGGACCGGTCGTCGACCGTTACCGTCCTGAATGGAACCCGTACCAGCGGTCTGGCATCCAGGCGTGCGGCCACATTGACCAGCGCGGGCTATACGTCAGTGGGCACCGGGAACGCCAATCGCGGCAGTCTGCCGTCGACGAGCACGGTATGGTATCGTGATGCCTCGGATCTTGCCACCGCGCAGGACGTGGCCGCGCAACTGGGCATCTCGCAGGTGGCGCAGTCGCAGAACATCGACACGCAGATCACAGTGGTGCTGATGCAGTGACCGGCTGCCGGGCGTCTCCGGGCATTTTCCAAGTCTCCCTTTACGGCGAAAACATTGACAATGGGAGATGTGATAGCTAACAAACGTTGTCTCGGTTACTATAGTGTGAATCGTGCAAGAAGAGATGCACGAACCGTCAGACTCAATGATGTTGTTGTGTTTGTCATGCGTGGGACGGTATCACAACTACAAAGGGAAGCTGTTATGGCAACGGGTACGGTCAAGTTCTTCAGCGCAGCCAAAGGGTATGGCTTTATCACTCCCGAAGGGGGCGGTGAAGATGTTTTCGTCCATTGGTCGGCCATCAACGCTCAGGGTTATCGCACTCTGGACGAAGGGGACAAGGTCGAGTTCGAAGCCGAAAGGGGACCGAAGGGCATGCAGGCCACTAAGGTGACCAAGCTCTGACATCCTGTTTTCCGGCTGGCCCCGGCGCGTGTGTGGTTTGTCGCGCCGGGGCTTTTTTATACCCGTTTCCGTGATTTGCACTTCCCGTCTGATATTTGTCGCGTTCCTGATTTCCTCACGTCCGGCATGCCGTTTTTCTTTTCCACGCCCATGCTCCGCCTCCGTTGACGATGCGGATCGATCGTGCTCCGAGCACGGCCGCACGATGGTGTTTTTCACGCCACTGGCGTATTCGCCACGGGAATAGTTGGCACTCTTCGTTCGAGAGTGCTAATCTCATTGTTAGCACTCGAAGCGTGAGAGTGATAACGCGTGGTGGCTGACGGCCATGCGCATCACGCGCGGAGGGTGAATACGTAATACAAGCCATTTGGAGGGATAGCAACCATGGCAAAGATCATCTCCTACGATGAGGAAGCCCGCTCCGGCATGCTCGCCGGCCTCGACAAGCTGGCCAACACCGTGAAGGTCACGCTGGGACCGAAGGGCCGCAACGTCGTGCTCGACAAGACCTACGGCGCTCCGACCATCACCAACGACGGTGTGTCCATCGCCAAGGAAATCGAACTTGAGGACCCGTTCGAGCGCATCGGCGCCGAGCTGGTCAAGGAAGTCGCCAAGAAGACCGACGACGTCGCCGGCGACGGCACCACCACCGCCACCGTGCTGGCCCAGGCTGTGGTCCACGAAGGTCTGAAGAACGTGGTTGCCGGTTCCAACCCGATCGCTCTGCGCCGCGGTATCGAGAAGGCCACCGAGGCTATCGTGAAGGAACTGGTCGCCGCCGCCAAGGACGTGGAAACCAAGGACCAGATCGCTGCCACCGCCACGATCTCCGCCGCCGACCCCGAGGTTGGCGAGAAGATCGCTGAGGCCCTGGACAAGGTTGGTCAGGACGGCGTCGTGACCGTTGAGGACAACAACCGCTTCGGCCTGGATCTCGAGTTCACCGAGGGCATGCGCTTCGACAAGGGCTACATCTCCCCGTACTTCGTCACCAACGCCGACGAGCAGTCCGCGGTTCTCGAGAACCCCTACATCCTGCTCACCTCCGGCAAGGTCTCCAGCCAGCAGGACATCATTCACATCGCCGATCTGGTGATGAAGTCCGGCAAGCCGCTGCTGATCATCGCCGAGGATGTCGACGGTGAGGCTCTGCCCACCCTGATCCTCAACAAGATCCGTGGCACCTTCAACTCCTGCGCCGTCAAGGCCCCTGGCTTCGGCGACCGTCGTAAGGCGATGCTGCAGGATATGGCCATCCTGACCGGCGCTCAGGTCGTGTCCGACGACCTCGGTCTGAAGCTCGACTCCATCGACGCCTCCGTGCTCGGTTCCGCCGCCAAGGTCATCGTCTCCAAGGACGAGACCACCATCGTTTCCGGCGCTGGCGACAAGGCCGATGTCGAGGCTCGTGTGGCTCAGATCCGTGCCGAGATCGAAGCCACCGACTCCGATTACGATCGCGAGAAGCTGCAGGAGCGTCTCGCCAAGCTGGCCGGCGGCGTTGCCGTCATCAAGGTCGGTGCCGCCACCGAGGTGGAGGCCAAGGAGCGCAAGCACCGCATCGAGGATGCCGTGCGTAACGCCAAGGCCGCCATCGAGGAAGGCCTGCTGCCCGGCGGTGGTGTGGCTCTGATTCAGGCCGCCAAGAAGGCCGAGGCCGATGTGAAGCTCGAAGGCGACGAGGCCACTGGTGCCGCCATCGTCTTCCGTGCCGTCGAGGCCCCGATCAAGCAGATCGCCGAGAACGCTGGCCTGTCCGGTGACGTGGTGATCGACAAGGTGCGCTCCCTGCCGGAAGGCGAGGGCCTGAACGCCGCCACCAACACCTACGAGGATCTGCTCGCCGCTGGCGTGACCGACCCGGTCAAGGTGACCCGTTCCGCTCTGCAGAACGCCGCTTCCATCGCCGGTCTGTTCCTGACCACCGAAGCCGTGGTGGCCAACAAGCCGGAACCGCCGGCAGCCGCTCCGGCCGCTGGCGCCGACATGGGCTACTGATCCGATAGCATTCGGAACAGTGCGTTAGTCGCATAGCAAAGGCAAAGGCTCCGATCCGTAATGGATCGGAGCCTTTGTTGTGTTGGTTGTGTTGGGTATGAACGATCGGGGATCGTGAGGGATCAGCCGGCGAACAGGCGAGAGGCCTGGGATTCGGCGTCGGAGTAGACCATCGACGCCTGCGAGAGCGCGTTCTGGATGGATTCCAACGAAGCTTCCATCTGCTGCTGCGCCGCACGCCACTGTGAGGCAACCGAAGCGAACTGGGTGGCGGCACCGCCCTGCCAGACGCTCTGCAGCTGGTTGAGATTGGCGTACATGCCGTTCACGGCCTCGCGAATCTGCGTGACCGAGGCGGACACCGCCGCGGATGACGATTGAATCTGTTCCGAATCCACTTGATATTGGGGCATGATATGTCCTTTCGATATGGGGGTGTTTGTTGTGACACGGGTCGGATGTGATGCCGAACCGTTACAGTTGAGACTATGAAACGCACGCATGTGGAGACAGAGTTTACGAACGATGTGGTCGAATGGAGCCCCCTCGCCGACAGGCCGGCAACAGGTTCCTCGGCGTTGCGAGGCGTGATCGGAACCCTTGTCGCGCTATTCGCTACGATCGCGATGACCGGTTCGCTCATGGTCGCTCCCGCGCCGGCGGTATGGGCCGACGAGGCCACCGATCAGTCCAGCCAGCCCACGGATCAGTCGGGACAGTCGGCCGACCAGACGGGAACGGGTTCCGAAAACGAACAAAGCGCGGTGACCGTCACCGACAACATCACCGACACTGAAAATCTGCTTGGAGACAACCTTGGCAAGGTGACCGATGCCATCGAATCCACCAAGCAGGAGACCGGCGTGACGGTGAAGCTGCTGTATCTTCCCAAGTTCGCCTCCGGCAAGAATCCCGAGGAATGGGCCACCGACGTGCTCAACTCCACCAATCCGGAAGCGAACACCGTGCTGCTTGCCGTGGCATCGGAGGACGGCAATCTGGTAGTCGCCATCTCCAAGAACTCGGACAAATGGCTGCAGGACGCCGCAGGGGAGATGTCGGCAGCCGCACTGAAGCCGTTGACGGACGGCGATACGCCGGACTGGTCTGGATCGGCCATCGCGCTTACCGACCAGATCAAGGCGTCCAAGACCACGTCCACGCCGACGGCTGCCAGCCATATCGGAGTCGTCGTGTTCATCGTGGCGTTGGTCGTGTTGGTCGTCGCTGCCGCGGTGTTCTTCGTGCTGCATAAGAAAGGCCATACCAAGGCCCGTTCCCACGCGGAACGGCAGTTGGCCCGTCGTGAGCGTCGACGTTCACGTCGTGGATCGGATTCGGCCACGAAGAATGGCGCTGCCGATGGTGACAGTGACGATAACGATAACGATGATGGAACGGTCGCCGACGATGGACCCGATGACGTCGAATCGTCCAAAGCCGCTGACGATCACCCGGACGACACGCATAATCCAACTAATGACTCAGACGACATTCAGGAAACATCCAGAGGGTGAAGGCATGGTGGAAGCATGAGCAAATCCATTGAGGCATCGATTGTCGTTGTAGATGATGAACCGTCCATCCGCGACCTGCTGGTGGCGTCCCTGCATTTTTCCGGTTTTGAAGTGGCCACAGCGGCCTCCGGTTCCGAAGCCATCGAGGTGATCGAGAAAACCGACCCCGATCTGATCGTGCTCGATGTGATGCTTCCGGATATCGACGGATTCACCGTGACCCGCCGCATCCGTCAGGAGGGCATCGACGCTCCCGTACTGTTCCTCACCGCACGCGATGACACCCAGGACAAGGTCATGGGTCTCACCGTTGGCGGTGACGACTACGTCACCAAGCCGTTCAGTCTCGAAGAGGTCGTGGCCCGTATCCGCGCCATTCTGCGTCGCACCCGCGAACAGGCCGAAGACGATCCGATCATCCGCGTGGCCGATCTTGAGATCAACGAGGATTCCCACGATGTGACCCGTCACGGTCAGGTGGTGGAGCTCAGTCCCACCGAATACAAGTTGCTCCGCTATCTGATGGACAACGAGGGACGTGTGCTGTCGAAGGCGCAGATTCTCGACCACGTGTGGCAGTACGACTGGGGCGGCGACGCCGCGATCGTGGAATCCTACATCTCCTATCTGCGCAAGAAGGTGGATGGCGTGATGTACACCGACGAGGACGGCAACGAACGCAAGGTCGATCCGCTGATCCAGACCAAGCGTGGCATCGGCTATATGATCCGTTCTCCGAAGTCCGCACCGGGAGCATGATTCCGTGACCGCCTCAGGCAAGCCAGTCAAGAAGGGAGCGAAATCGAGCGCAACCCGTCGTGAGAATCCTCTCATGCGGCATCTTGACGCCGTGTCGTTGTCCACCAAACTGGTCTCGATCATTCTGGTGCTGCTGCTGGTATCCGGATGCGTGATCGCGTTCGCGGTACGTCAGCTTGTCAGCGCCTATATCATCGACAAGACCGACACCCAGCTGACGAATCAGGCCGGTCTGGTGATCAACAACATCGATCAGCTGCAGCGCACCGACAACAGCAGTACGTTGAACGGCAACATGTACTTCGTGCAGTTCCGTGACGCGGACTACAACATCGAGAGCACGCCACTGGTGCCGAAACTGCAGGGTAGCGTGGCGTCGGTGCCGAAGCTGCCGGCATCGGGCAGTCTTGACGGTATCCAGTTCGGACGGCCCTTCACCACGGACGCCCAGGTGCAAGTGGGGGACGGGTCCGTGAGCCGATCGTCATTGAAGATGGCCATGTCGCCATGGCGCGTGGTCGCGCTGCAGTACACGGTCAAGGACCCCGATAGCGGTGGGGTCATTCGTGGCGTGGCGCTGATCGGACTGTCCCTGCACGATATGCAGGACACCCTTGGCATCATCACCAAGTACTTTCTGGTGGTCGGCATCGCCACCATCGTGTTCGCCACGGTGATGGCCACCATCGCCGTGGACCGAACGTTGCTGCCACTCAAACGCATCGAGAAGACCGCGGCGAAGATCACCAATGGCGACCTGTCACAGCGTGTGCCGTCGGCACCGGAGAACACCGAGGTCGGGTCACTGTCCGCATCGCTCAACCAGATGCTTGCACGCATCGAGCAGAGCTTCCGCGAACAGCAGGAGACCACCGACAAGATGAAGCGGTTCGTATCCGACGCCAGTCATGAACTGCGTACGCCGCTCGCCGCGATCCACGGCTATGCCGAACTGTACAAGATGCAGCGTGATTATCCCGGTGCTCTTGAACGCGCGGATGAGTCGATCGATCGCATCGAGAAGTCCAGCACCCGTATGGCGGCATTGGTGGAGGATCTGCTGTCCCTGGCGCGCATGGACGAAGGGCGTGGCATCGATCTGAATCAGAAGGTCAAGCTCAATGGCATCATCGCGGATTCCGCGGAGGACCTACATGCGTTGGATCCCGAACGCGTGATCCGCCTTGGCAGCGTGACGGTAACCGGATCCGAAGCGCCGCTGGTCGCCGCGGACGGTACCGCACCGGAACCCGCCCGACTCGAATTCACGGAAGGCAAGCTTGAGCCGATCCTGACCCAGGGCGATCCGGCCCGGCTGCGTCAGGTCATTACGAACATCGTCGGCAATATCCACCGATACACACCATCGGACTCCCCAGTGGAGATGGGCGTCTCCGTGCTCACCGCATCCCTGCCGCATGTCGATCTCGGCAAGATGCCGTCCACCGATGTCTCGCTTGACCAGTTCATCCAGGCGGTGCAGGTGGCTGCCTCCACCGGATCAGGTCAGCGGTTCGCCGTCATGAGGGTGATCGACCACGGTCCGGGCATGGCCCCGCAGTCCCGACAGATGATCTTCGAACGCTTTTATACGGCCGATCCATCGCGAGCACGCGAAAAAGGCGGCACGGGATTGGGCATGGCCATCGCACAGTCCGCGGTCAAGGCGCATCACGGTCTGATCTGCGCGTCCGAAACGGATGGCGGCGGTCTGACGTTCACGGTGATCATCCCCATCGTGGAGGTGGAGCCGACCTCGTCGGATGCCCCGCATTCGGCTCCGGCCAACGAGAATCCCTCTGAGAGCGTACAGTCGACGAAGGCTTAGGATAGAATAGTAATTTGGCTTTGTGGCGTAAGCATGCCCAAAGCCGGTTTCCAAAGAGATCGACTGTCGTAATCAGTGAGGTGTATTGAGTATGCCCAGCGGAAAAGTTCGTTGGTATGACGCGAAAAAAGGCTACGGCTTCATCACCGGTGACGATGGCAAGGACGTGTTCATGCCCGCCACGGCGTTGCCTCAGGGCACCACTACGTTGCGCAAGGGTGCCAAGGTGGAGTTCTCGGTGGTCGACGGACGCAAGGGCCCTCAGGCCATGGGCGTGACCGTGGCCGCCCCCATGCCGTCCATGGTCAAGGCGAGTCGTCCCAAGCCGGACGATATGGCCGCGATCGTGGAGGATCTGATCAAGCTGCTCGACGCTGCCGGCAACGGGCTACGTCGCCATCGTTACCCGTCGCAGGCGGAATCCAAAAAACTGGCCACCCTGCTGCGTGCCGTGGCGGATAACTTCGACATTCAGGACTGATGCCTCGTGACCGATAACACGAATGAGGACGTCATGAACGACGTCGAGACGGCCGTGACCGATCCGCGTCTCATGGCGCATGCCGTGGCCTATGAAGTGGCCGATGATGATACGCAGGTCGGCGATTTCCTTGTCGTGCATGAGCTGGAGGACGGGGTTTCCGATTTCCGGTTCGCCGCTCATATCCCCGGCTATGAAGGCTGGCAGTGGTCGGTCATGTTGTACCACGATGAGGATCGTGGAGTCTGGACGGTCAGCGAATCATCACTGATCCCAGGTGAGGATTCGCTCATGCCGCCGCAGTGGATACCGTGGAAGGACCGTTTGCTGCCGTCCGATCTGGCGGTGACCGATTCTCTTGGCACGGAGCCCGATGATCCCCGTCTTGAGGAGGGATTCGATTCCGAGGCCGCCGAAGCCGAGATGGCCAAGCCGGAGGAAACGGACGGAGAGCCGGCCGGCGAATCGGACAAGCCGACGGAACCGGGCGAGAGGCGGGATGCCGAAGGACAGCCGGATTCGGATGCCTCTTCGGAGAAGGAGAACGGCGAGCAAGGCGAGTCGTCGGCCGAGTCGGAACCAACTGATGAGACCGCTGCCACGTCTGCCGGTACGGATGAACCTCTCGCCTCAAAGGTTCGTGTGGCCAACGAGTTCGAACTGTCCCGCAGAAGGGTGCTGACCCCACTCGGTCGGGCGCAGGCTGCGGAGCGCTGGTACTCCGGCCCCCATGGCCCCAAGTCGCTGTCCACCAAGACCGCCGATGGCCTGGCATGCCAGACGTGTGGATTCTTCATCCCCCTTCAGGGCGAGCTGAATCTCATGTTCGGCGTCTGCGCCAACAAGTGGAGTCCGGACGACGGTCGCGTCGTCTCCCGGGACCACGGCTGCGGTGAGCACTCCGAGATCGAGCCTCCGGAGCCGAGCAATCTGTGGATTCAGTCCAAGCCGGCCTACGATGACATGCATATCGACATCGTCGAGCAGGCTCCGCGTGAGGAACGAGGCGACATCGAAGCCATCGAGAACGCTGAAGAAGCCGAGTCCGGAACCTTTGACGACAACGGCCATTATCTGGGCGTGCGCAACGGCAACGTCATCATGTTCCTGTCCCAGATGCCCGATCGTGATGACGACTAGTCAGTGATGACGACTAGTCACTCAGACCAATCCAATTCACCGACTCATGACATATCGGCGGTGGCGTCAACAACACTCGACGCCACCGCCATTAATCACTCTCGCCGTTAATTACACTGACTGAGGACTGATCGGACTGAACGGAATGATCAGTGCACTGATCAGTGCACTTCAGTTTCAGTGCACCACGGTGACGGTGCACTCGGCCTCGTCCACCACCTGCCGGGAAACGGACCCCAGGAAGTGCGCGTCAAGGCCGGACAGCCCGCGCGAACCCACGATCACGCGATTCGCATAACGCGAGGCGCTGACCAATCCCTTGCCGGCGGCGATATGGAAGGCACTGGTCGTCATCGTCACATTCGATGGCAGCTGCACATGTTCCGTCACCGAGGCCAGAATCTCCTCGGCACGCTGCTGGCCTACCGCGATGGACGGCACCGTGGTCTCGTATCCTTCGATCGCGCCCAGATCCTTCATCTGCCAACAGAACAGCACATGCAGCGGACGGCCATCGATCGAAGCGGCATGGATCGCGAAATCCAGAGCGCGCTTCGACGTCTTGGACCCATCGATACCCACCACCACCGGACGAAGATCATGCCCGGCGAATCCTTCCGGATCAAGCGTGCGCGCGATGCTGTCCTGCACGGATATGGGGGAGTCCTTGTCCTCATCCCCGCGCACCACGGTCACCGGCACCTTCGCCTCCTCGGCAAGGGATGCGGACGATGAACCGAGGAACCAGCGTGCGACTCGATTCAGATTGCGTCGTCCGACCACGATCTGCTGGGAATCCGCGCCGATCTGCAGCAACGCCGTGGAACCGGACGCCTTCACCGAAGTGAGCTTGAGATTCTCCGGATTGAAGTCAATGCCGTTGGCTGCCTTGTCCACCCAGCC
Organism: Bifidobacterium tissieri; assembly: GCF_002259645.1. Taxonomy (GTDB): domain Bacteria; phylum Actinomycetota; class Actinomycetes; order Actinomycetales; family Bifidobacteriaceae; genus Galliscardovia; species Galliscardovia tissieri. The sequence continues at coordinate 152,915 of NZ_MWWV01000004.1, read as the reverse complement.
TCGCAGCGTGTGGGCGATCTCGTGGCGGACCTTCTTCCATGATTCGTCGTCGTCCGGCTCGGAGCTCGTATCCCATGAGTGGGTCCAGCCGAACACCGCATTCACATGCTGACCGGTCTTGCCTGCCTCGTTCAACGCCCAACGCAAGGCGGCGAAGGATTCGGACGAACCATCCACGCCGACCACGATGTCCTTGAGTCCTTCGTTGGCCGTCGTTCCCCCGTTGATGTGGATGCCATCGTTGGTCATGATGCACCTCCTGATTCACGTCGTCGTACTCATCAGCATAGTCGACGGAGCATTGAAGATGATGGAGCCTTGGCCGTGCCCGCCGGTCTTTTTGCGTTTACAGCGCAATATGTGAGAGCGGAGGAATGTTCGTCACTGCAAATCGGTAGAGTGATACAGAGTTTTATTAGGGAGGACAAAGCATGTTCGAACGGTTCACCGACCGTGCGCGGCGCGTCATTGTGCTTGCCCAGGAGGAGGCACGTGCGCTCCAGCATAACTACATCGGTACGGAACACCTGCTGCTTGGCCTGATTCGCGAGGGTGAGGGCGTGGCCGCCAAGGCTCTGGCTTCCAAGGGAGTCGAGCTTGACGCCACCCGCAAGCAGGTGGAGGAGATGATCGGCAAGGGCAATGCCGCTCCGAACGGACACATTCCATTCACTCCGCATGCCAAGCAGGTGCTCGAATTGAGCCTGCGCGAGGCCCTTCAGCTGGGCCACAGCTACATCGGTACCGAGCATATCCTGCTTGGCCTGATTCGCGAGGGTGAGGGCGTGGGCACCCAGGTGCTCATCAAGATGGATGTGGATCTGGGCGAGCTGCGCACCGCCACCATTGATCTGATCCGCGGCAGCCACGAAGGCTCCGACAGTGACAAGGGCGATCTGGCCAATGCCGGCGGCGTGCAGAACAAGGGCAGCCAGACCGGTTCCGCCATTCTCGATCAGTTCGGCCGCAACCTCACCGCGGAGGCGGCCGCCGGCAAGCTTGACCCGGTCATCGGCCGCTCCAAGGAGATCGAACGTGTGATGGTGGTGCTGTCCCGCCGCACCAAGAACAACCCTGTGCTGATCGGCGAGCCGGGCGTCGGCAAGACCGCCGTCGTGGAGGGCCTCGCGCAGAAGATCAATGCGGGTGATGTCCCCGAGACGCTGAAGGGCAAGCAGGTCTATTCGCTGGACCTGGGCTCCATGGTGGCCGGATCCCGCTATCGTGGTGACTTCGAGGAGCGCCTTAAGAAGGTGCTCAAGGAGATCAAGACCCGCGGCGACATCGTGCTGTTCATCGATGAGATCCACACGATCGTCGGTGCCGGTTCCGCCGACGGTGCGCTGGGCGCATCCGACATGCTCAAGCCGATGCTGGCTCGTGGCGAGCTCCAGACCATTGGCGCCACCACCACCGAGGAGTACCGCAAGTACATTGAGAAGGATGCGGCCCTCGAACGTCGTTTCCAGCCGATCCAGGTGCCCGAGCCGACGATCGCGGAGACCATCGAGATCCTCAAGGGTCTGCGCGAACGGTACGAGAACCACCATCACGTGACCATCACCGATGGTGCGTTGCAGTCCGCCGCCGAGCTGTCCGCCCGGTACATTCAGGACCGCAATCTGCCGGACAAGGCCATCGATCTGATCGACGAGGCCGGTGCCCGTCTGCGTATCAAGCGTCTGACCGCGCCGCCGGAGCTCAAGGAGATCGACGCCAAGATCGCCAAGGTGAGCGTGGAGAAGGACCAGGCCATCAAGGACCAGGACTTCGAGAAGGCCGCCGAGCTGCGCGACCGTCAGGAGAAGCTCGAGGGCGAACGCAAGGAGAAGGAGAAGTCCTGGCGCGAGGGCGAGTCCGACGTGTCCATGACCGTGGATGAGGACGTCATCGCCCAGGTGATCTCCGCCACCACCGGCATCCCCGTGTTCAAGCTCACGCAGGCCGAATCCAAGAAGCTGCTCAGCATGGAGAAGGAGCTGCACAAGCGCATCATTGGACAGGACGATGCGGTTACCGCGCTGTCCCGCTCGATCCGTCGTGCCCGTGTGGGCCTCAAGGATCCGAAGCGTCCTTCCGGCTCGTTCATCTTCGCCGGCCCCACCGGCGTGGGCAAGACCGAGCTGGCCAAGGCGCTGGCCGAGTTCCTGTTCGACGACGAGGATGCGCTGATCCGCGTGGATATGTCGGAGTTCTCCGAGAAGTACGCCGCATCGCGTCTGTTCGGCGCGCCTCCGGGATACGTCGGCTACGAGGAGGGCGGCGAACTCACCGAGAAGGTGCGTCGCAAGCCGTTCTCCGTGGTGCTGTTCGACGAGATCGAGAAGGCCCATCCGGACATCTTCAACACGTTGCTGCAGGTGCTGGACGACGGCCACCTGACCGACGGCCAGGGTCGCAAGGTGGACTTCAAGAACACCATCATCATCCTGACCACCAACCTCGGTACGCGTGACATCGCCAAGGCCGCGAACACCGGCTTCAACGTGGGCGGCAACACGGAGACGAGCTACCAGCGCATGAAGGATCAGGTCAGTTCGGAGCTCAAGCAGCAGTTCCGTCCCGAGTTCCTCAACCGTCTGGACGACATCATCGTGTTCCGTCAGCTCACCGAGCCGCAGGTGCGCCAGATCGTGGATCTCGACGTCAGGCGTCTCAACGACCGCCTGTTCGAGCGTCACATGTCGATCGAACTGACCGATAAGGCCAAGGACCTGCTCGCAGAGAAGGGCTTCGATCCGCTGCTGGGCGCTCGTCCGCTGCGCCGCGTGATCCAGCGCGACATCGAGGATGCCATCTCCGAGAAGATCCTGCTCGGTGAACTCGGCGATAACGAGGCCGTGTTCGTGGACGCGCAGGGTGAGGGAATCCTCGGCGAGTTCACGTTCACTGGCAAGCCGATTCTGGATGCCGAACCGGCGAAGGAGACGAAGGACGAGTCCGAGTCCTCCACCGCCGAAGCCGAACCGGTGGGCGTCTCCGACGGCGATACCGGCGAGAACGGTACGGAAGAGGCCAAGTGAACGGCTGATCGACAGCGATCACGATGATTGCATAATCACGGTGATCGCATGATCGCACTGATTGGCAGCGTACTGATTGACAAGGGGTGCGGTTCAGACCTGATCTGAACCGCACCCCTTGTCGTGTTGTCATGGTTGTTGCGTATGCGTCACATGTCATGCACGTCCATGCCGGATTATGCGATCAACGCCAATGCGACGAGACCGGCGAGATAGACGATGACGGCACAGGCAAAGGCGATATCGCGACCTGATACGCGCATCAGCCGGTAATGCGTGCGGTGCGATCCGCCCTCGTAGGAACGGGCGTCGAGCGCCAGGCCAAGATTGTCGGCATGCCGTAGCGCCCCGGCGAACACCGGCACGATGATCGCGGTCAGTGCGCGAATGCGATGCGCCGGCGAGCCTGATTCCACGCTGCCTCCGCGCGCTGACTGGGCGTCGATCACATCCTGCATCTCTTTGGTCAACGTGGGAATGAACCGCAACGCGAGACTCATCGTCAGTGCGATCTCACTGGTATGCATGCCGAATCGCGATAGTGGCGACAGCAGTGATTCAAATGCGTCGGTCAACCGTACGGGCGTGGTCGTACCCAGCAGTATCGCACCGAGAATCACCACCAGCGCCAGACGTCCGGCATACACGAGCGCCGTCCACAAACCGTCATCGGTGATGGGAATCGGTCCGATATGGGCAAGCGGTGTGCCGGTGCGGACGAAGAACACATTGAGTGCGCTCATGATCACGAACAGGGCGAGCAGCACCCGTACGGAATGCAGCACCGACAAGGGCCCCAGTCGTGAAGCGGCCAGAATCGCCGCCACGACGATCGCGGCCAACGCGAGTTGCATCGGCGTACCGATTGCGAATGCGGTGAACATCATGATCAGGAACAGCACCATCTTCATGCGGGGGTCAAGCAGGGCGATGAACGATGGACGTGTCACGACGGGCGTGGCGGCTATGGATGTGGTCGCGTTCGCGGACCTAGTGCGGTCCGGATCGTTCGGCGTCACATCGGAATCAGGGCCCACGGCCATCGAATCCCGGCCGTCGAGCATGATCACGCGGTCGGCGAGCTGCGCTTCGTCGGCGTCATGCGTCACGATGATCACGGTCACGCCCTGCGCCTTGAGATCAGCGATCAGCCTGTGAATGCGCAGTGCCGACGTCGCATCCAAACTGCTCGTCGGCTCGTCCATGATCAGGATCTGCGGTCGGCACGCCAGAACGCCGGCGATCGACACCATGCGCTGCTGTCCTCCGGACAAGGCGAACGGGGATCGGTCGGCAAGATGGGACAATCCCAGCGAATCCAGCGTCTGCGATACGCGGTCGGTGAGTTCGTCCCCGTGAATGCCGAGATTGCGCGGACCATACGCCACGTCCTGCGCCACCGTTTCGGCGAACAGCTGCCGTTCGGGATGCTGCATCACATATCCGATCCGTTCCCGCAGTGCATGACGGTCGCGGCGGCGCAACGGCACGGCACGCCGACCATTGTCCCGTGCCACTGGGATGTCGCCGATGGTGATGTCACCGCGATCCGGCGTCTCCAACGCGCACAGAAGCCGGGTGAGTGTGGATTTGCCACAGCCGTTACGACCCATGATCGCCACGGTTTCACCGGCGTCGATACTGAGACTCATGTTTTGGAAGATGGGGAAATGCTGGTCATAGGCGAAGGAGACATGGGCGAGCGTGACGATCGGGGTGCCATCGCCCGACTGCTTCGGAGAGGCGGCGGACGTCGTGAATACGGACGAGGAGCGCGAATCGTCGTTCGTGACGGCATCGGTCGTCTCCGTCGCGGGGGTCACGTCGTCGATGATGCGGCCATGTTCCATGCGGATGATGCGATCGGCAGACGACGCCTCGTCCTCGCGGTGGGTGATGTGCACGATCGTGACGCCCTGATCGTGCAATTGCGCGAGCACGTGCATGACATCCTTGCGTGCCGTCTCATCGAGCATGGCCGTGGGTTCGTCGAGCACCAGCATTCGTGGCTTCATGGCAAGCATGCCGGCGATGGCCACACGCTGCTGTTGTCCGCCCGACATGCGAGTGGGATTCCTGGCCTCGCTGCCGTCCATGCCGACCTGTTGCAGGGCGTCGGTGATGCGCTGTCTGATCCGTTCGCGGGCGACACCGAGGTTCTCCGGGCCGAAGGCGACATCGTCCTCGGTGACGGTGGTGACGATCTGATCCTCCGGATTCTGGAACACCGCTCCGATATCATGTCGGGCTGCGCGATAGGCGTCGGCGTTGGGCGCATCATCGTGAAACACTGAGTGTCCAAGAAGTTTCACGATGCCAGAATCCGGTGCCGAGAGGCCGGCGATGATCCGTCCCAGCGTGGATTTTCCGGATCCATTGGCACCGACGATCGCCACGCGTTCACCCGAGGCGATGCTGAGATTCACGTCATCCAGTGCCCACGTCGTTCCGCCGTCGTAGCTGAATCGCACGTTCTGTAGCACGGCAATGGGGATGGGAGTGGTCACGGGAACGCCTTTCGCGGGGATGGTCGACAAGGGTGAATGCAAAGAACGGTGTGCACGTCGATCGGTTCACGACGTGCACACCGTAGTGTGAAATACCGCAATGGCTGAACGATGGGATCAGCGAACCCTGTTCAGCAGATCGGAGATCGGCTTGTAGATCAGGAAGGTCACAACGCCGTGGATGGCGAACTTGAGCAGGTTGAACGGCAGCAGAATCGGCACGATCATGGCGGCCACCTGAGCCACCGTCATATGCGCGTAGATCGGCGTGATCAGCAGATTGCCCACGATCGCGATGGCCAAAGCGATCACGGCGCCGGCGAGAATGCCCACGGTCGCGCCCTTGCGGGTCCTCCAGCGCTTGTAGATCACCGAGGCGGGCACGCTCAGCGCCAATGCCACGGCGATCGCCATGATCGAACCCCATGGATCACCGAACATATGCGGCACGAAACCGAGCACGCTGACAACCACGGCAGCCGACGGGCCGAACGCAAAGCCGGCGATCAGGCAGACGATGCCGGACGGATCGTACTTGAGATACGGTGCGGCCGGGAAGATCGGCAGTTCGATGAAGCTGGTGACCATGGCCAACGCCACGAACAACGCGTAGACGGCAATGTGTTTGGTGGACCAGCGACCGGAATCGGCCACGCCTGTGGAATGGGTATCGGTATGCGAAGATACGCTCATCTGAGCACCTCGTTTCTCTCATCCGGACTGTCACCGTTGGCTCCGGAATCGCACCGGATCGGCCGCCTTCCGCGGCTCGCGGGCTTCGGCTATGACCGTTGTGAAAACCGATCGTGCCGTTACCGCCAGTGGGGAATCTCGCCCCGCCCTGAAACTTCGTTCACGACTGTAGCATAGGAGCCGTCATGGAACAGGCCTCGCGGCGGGTTTTCGATATCGGACGAATCTGGAACGTGATATCAGACCGTTTTTTCGCGTGGCAGTGTCACAATGGACGGTATGACTGCGCAGAAGATCGAGAACACATCAGCCAAGACAACAGCTGCGAACGGCAGGAAGAACGGCAAGGAGAGGAAAGTGACGGACAGGCTCGCCATCGTCGTGGTGACCTACAAGCGTCAGGAGCTCCTCAAGACGCTGTTCGCCTCGTTCCTCGCATCGACCATCGCGCCGTGGCGCATCGTGATCGTCGACAACGAGCACTCCGACAAGACTCGCGCCATGGTTGAGGAATTCTCCGACAAGGTCACCGCGCAGTGGGGCAAGACGATCGCCGACACCGACGGCAACCTCAACCGCGTGGTGTATGCGCCGCAGGCCGACAACCTCGGCGGATCCGGCGGATTCTCCGCCGGCGTGAAGAAGGCATACGAACTCGGCGCCGAATGGTTCTGGGTGATGGACGACGACGTGGCCATCGAACCCGACGGCATGGCCAAGCTCGCCAAGTGGATGCCGACCCATGACGTGATCCAGGGCAGCCGATACGACTACGACGGCGGCCCGTTCTACTGGCAGTACCATTTCATAGTGCCGCTGGGCATCCCCAACCCGATCGCACCGGCCGCATTCGGCCCCGCCGGCTACCGTGTGATGAACACCATGTGCTTCGAAGGCGGCCTGTTCCGTCGCAACATCGTGGAGCAGATCGGTTTCCCCGACCCCCGGTTCTTCATCTACTGGGATGACACGATCTACGGGTATCTCGCCAGCAAGGTCACCAATCCGATCATCGTCCCCGACCGCGTGATGCGCCGCACCCGCGAGATCGGCAACTGGGATATCGGCGGCCTGCGCCAGCTCAACTCCACCTCCGACATGAACCGTTACCACATTCTGCGCAACCGCGGCTATATGGCCCGGTACTTCATGGCGCACGGCGACTACCGTGGTTTCCTGTTCGGCGTGGGTACCATCGCCACCATCGCCAAGGAGATCATCCGTCTGGTGGCCGTGGACCGCGGTCATATCGGCAACGGTCTGAAGCAGATCTTCCGCGGCTGGTGGGACTCCCACAAGCTGCTCCACGACCCCGACTGGCAGCCGATGCCGCCGCTGAAGACTTCTGCGCCGGCGTCGTCGACCACGCCGAAGCGGTGAACGAGCTGGTCCGACATGCGCTTCTCCCATCGCGTCGACACGTCATCCCCCAACGCCATCAGCCTGGCCGAACAGCAGGCCCGGCGCGACGGCGTGACCCTGACCAAGCTCAATGATTCCAATCCCACCCGTCACGGGCTGGCGCCGGCGGGCGTGCCCGGCGTGTACGAGGCGAACCCGCGCGGTCAGTCCGAGGCACGACGGGCGCTCGCCGACTTCCTGTCGGCCGGCGGCGCGGACGGCGATGGTGTCGGTGATGCTGACGGTATGCGGAATGACCGCCCGGCCGACCCGGATCGGCTGTATCTGCTGAGCTCCACGTCCGAGGCGTATTCGTGGCTGATGAAGCTGCTGTGCGACCCCGGCGACGCGGTGCTCACTCCCAAGCCTGGGTATCCGCTGATCGAGTCGATCGCCCGGTTGGAGAACGTCGATGCCGTGGAATATTCGCAGGTCTACGACGGGTCGTGGATGATCGACATCGCCGAGATCGAGGAGCTGCTGGACGCATCCGCGACGGATGATGAGGCTCCGGACATTCGCGCACTGGTGCTGATCAATCCGAACAATCCCACCGGATCCTATGTGAAGCCGGAGGAGCGTCGTCGGTTGGTGGAGTTGTGTGCGCGTCACGACGTGGCGATCATCGCCGATGAGGTGTTCTATGATTACGCGCTTGAACCCTTCGATGGCAACGCGCGGCTGGCGGGGGAGCGTGGCGTGCTCACCTTTGCGCTCGACGGATTCTCGAAGATGCTGGCCGCGCCGCACGCCAAGGTCGGCTGGATCCAGGTGTCCGGCCCCGACGATGATGTGGCCGAGGCCATGGCGAGGCTTGATGTGATCGCCGACGATTTCCTTCCGATGAGCGATATCATCGCCGACCGGATCCCTGATCTGCTCAAGGACGCGGTCGCGCAGACGAGTCGTGTGCGGGAGCGGACCCGTGCGAATCTGGCCACGTTGCATGCACTGCTCGACGGGGACGAGTTAGGCGTGGTCAATGTGCTCCGAGCGGAGGGCGGCTGGAACGTGCTGGTGCGGTTCCCCTCGTCCATTGACGAAAGCGAACTGGTGTTGTTGCTGATTCACGGACATCACGCCACCGCGCAGCCGGGATTCTTCTTCGACATGACGGCCAACGGATATCTGGCGGTGTCGCTGCTGCCCGAGCCGGACGTGTTCGAGGCCGGTGTGCGCGCCATTCTCGCCACGGTCCGCGAGGCATTGGCGTAGGTTCTTCGCCATACCGCTCGCCATACCGCGCGATGTCGGGCTTCCGGATGCGGCACGACGTGGTCGTCGGTATCGCACTGTCGGTATCGCATCCGGGGTCGTTGGGGCTGAACCATATTCGGCACACCAAATCCATGTTCAGCAATCGGCGTGTCGCATGGTCCATCGCCGTCGTAAACTATCTATCGGAGATAGTTATCTCATATAAATAAAAATCGATCGTGAAGCCATCCGGTCACCAGTGCCGTACATGTTCTGTGGGTATCGGGATATGGTGGATGTCATGGATATCAACCTGCTTGACAGGATTCTGCACGCCATGGATACCGCGGCGTCGACCCGTAATCTGGTGCCCGAACTGCCGAAGGGCGTACGTCCGATACACGTTCGCGTATTGGACGCGCTGACCCGCACATGTGACGATACCGGGTGCTCCCGCGTGTCCGATATCGGCGATGCGCTCGGCATGCGCATGCCCAACGTCACCCGCGCGATCCGCGAGATGACCGATATGGGTGTGCTGAGGAAGACGGCCAGTCCCGTCGACGGTCGCGTGGTGCTGATTCGCGCCACGCCGCTCGGCGAGGACTACATCGACCGGTACATCGTCGGTGTCCGTCAGCGCATTGAACGGGAACTGGCGGACACGGTGAACATGGACGATATCGAATCCATGATCTCCACGATCGATGCGATAGCCGCCGCGGTCTCCAGGGCCTGCGGCAAATAGCGTCCGAAATCCATTGACGATCACATCTCGCCTGCGCATCATGCCGGCGTGCTCCGTCATGCTCGGACGCGGATGTTGACAATGTGGAGGATGAGACGAGCATGGCCGAAACACGGCAGAACTCGGAAATGATGAAGGCGCGTGTGGATGTGAAGCACCCCACGCTGGTGATGCTGGGATTGTACCTGGGCGCGTTCCTGGGCATGTTGAGCGAAACGTCGATGAACATCGCGCTACCCAGTCTGATGACGACGTTCGGCGTCCCCGCCGGCACCGCCCAGTGGCTGGTGGTCGGTTACTTGCTGGTGATCGGCGTGGTGCTGCCGTTTGTGGGATTGCTGCTGAAGTGGTTCCGTGCCAAAAGCCTGCTGATCGTGGCGCTGGGCGCATTCCTGATCGGTTCGCTGATCTCGGGTTTCGCGCCAGTGTTCCCCGTGTTGCTTGCCGGACGTATGATTCAGGGCGTCTCCACCGGTCTGGTGCTGCCGATGATGTTCTCCGTGCTGCTGGAAGTGTTCCCCAAGAACAGGATCGGTGCCGCGATGGGCACCACCACGCTGATCATCATGTTCGCGCCTGCCATCGGCCCCACCCTGTCCGGATTCTTCATCGGTGCGCTCAGCTGGCGCTGGATCTTCTACTTCTTCGCGCTGGTGGCGGCGGTTGCGCTGGTGTGCGCCATCGTGTTCATGGTCAATCCGTACACGCTCACCCGTCCGTGCATCGACGTGTTCAGCTGCCTGACCTCGGTGATCGGATTCGGTGGTCTGGTGCTGGGTGTGAGCCTGATCAGTGAATTCGGCATGTCGGCCGCGGTCGTGACGATCCTCGTGGTCGGCGTGATCGCCGTGGCGCTCTACAGCCGTCGGCAGCTGCGTATGGATGTTCCCGTCATCGACCTGCGTGCGTTCGCCATCCCGCAGTTCACCACCGGCGCGGTTGTGGTGATGATGAACTTCGGCATCACCTTGTGCGCCATGTACCTCATGCCGCAGGAGATCCAGAACGGCATGGGCGTGCCTGCGGCCATGGCGGGACTCGTGATGCTGCCCGGCGGTGTGATCAACGCTGTGGTGTCACTGCTCTCCGGTCGTCTGTTCGACGCGATCGGCCCGAAGATTCTGGTGCGGAGTGGTCTGGCGATCTCCATCGTCGGCTTGGCGCTGCTCATGGCGGCCGGCACGACCAGTTCGGTGGCGTATATCATCGCCGCCCATGTGGTGCTGATGATCGGCGTGCCGCTGACCATGAGCCCGGCCCAGTCCACGGCATTGGCCGCCCTGCCGCCGCAGCTCGCCACCGATGGCAGCACCATCATCAATACGTTGCAGCAGGTGTGGGGAGCCATCGCCACGGCCGTGGCCACCTTGCTGCTTGGCATGGGGGAGTCCCGTGCGCTCGCCGCCGGAGCCGACTCCGCCCATGCGTTCGTCACCGGTTCCCGTTTCGGATTCGTCTTCGCCGCGGTGCTCGCATGCATCGGCCTGATCGCATCCCTGCGCATCAGGTCGCTCAGCGCCATGACCCGTGCCGAAAACGTTCCCGACGTGGAGGTCCGGGATCTTGAGGTGAAGCCTGCCAAGGTCCGTCGCTCGGCCAAGGCGTGAGCGCGTATCGAATCAAGATTCGCCGACGGTCGTGTTCGTTCGCGGAGACTGGTCTTCGTCTCCGCGAACGGATGCGACCGTCGTGGTTGTATTGCGAGGTATTGTGCAGGGCGTCCGGTCTTGAAAACGAAGTCGTGGACAGGGCCGGACGCAAGAAATGTTTGTTTTTAATGTGCGGTTTTTCTTCAGGAAACACAGAAACGCACATGGGATTCCGTTCGTGTTCGCGTGTCGTTCGATTCTGTGCGAATTTATGTGTGTTTGCTTCGTTCAAATCGACCGTCATGAACGTATTTGTGAGCTCTTGAGTGCTGATTATGTGAGCTTTGGGCGTTGTCGTCGATTGCATGCGAATGAGCTTGCAAACCAAGACCAGAAAGTGGGACCATGGGTCATGGCGGGGGCGCATGGGAATCCCCCGTATGAATGCATTTCCCACATGGTTCCAAAAGGGGACGGATATGAGCGAAACGACCGGAAACACGTTTACGATGACGGCCACCGAGGTCAAGCATCTGCTTGATGAGGCGCACAACGGGGGATATGCCTATCCTGCCATCAACATCAGCAACCTCGATACCGCCATCGCGGCGATGGAAGGACTGGAGCAGGCGCACAGCGCGGGATTCGTGCAGGTGAGCATCGGCGGCGCCAAGCAGGCCAGCCCCAAGGGCGATCCGGTCGAGGGGTCGATCATCATCGGTCGCATGATGCGCGATCTGCGCAAGAGCCACCACGTGCCGATCATCCTGCACACCGACCACTGCCACGCCGACTACGTGGACACCTGGCTCAAGCCGCTGCTCGTGGAGCTCAAGAAGCTCAAGGACGCCGGTGAGGAGAAGATCTTCGACTCGTTCATGTTCGACGGATCCCATGACGAGATTCACGACAACGCAGCCACCATCAAGGAGCTGCTGCCGATGGTCCAGGCCGTCGACGGCGTACTCGAGGTCGAGGCCGGCGGCAAGTGGGGCGGCATGGAGGACGGCGTCGCCGATCAGGCCGTCTACTCCACTCCCGAAGACGTGGCCGTGATCCAGAAGGTCTTCACCGACGCCGGACTCGACGAGGACGACTACCTGCTGGCCGTCGCCTTCGGCAACGCGCACGGCACCGCCGTCATCCCGCACCTCAAGCCCGAGCTGCTCTCCGAAATCGCCGAAAAGACCGGCGTGCGCAACATGTACGTGTTCCATGGCGGCTCCGGATCGTCCGAGGAGGATGTGCGTGCGGCGGTCAAGGACGGCGTGGTCAAGATGAACGTCGACACCGACACCCAGTACGAGTTCACCAACGGCATCGACGCGTTCCTCGTCGCCGCCGACGGCAAGCAGCGCTCGCACCGCGAAGGCAAGAAGTTCTTCGATCCGCGCAAGTGGAACGCCGCAGGCCGCAAGGCCATGACCGCCAAGGTCGCGCAGGTCGCACAGCTGCTCGGCAGCGCCGGCCACGCCACCGAGGTGACCTACAAGTCAGTGCTCGACCCGGTCGTGGCCTGACATCCAACGGAGGAAACGCGGGCGAACGCCCGCACCCCGACACATCATGCGCCGAGGGCAACGACGTCCGTCGGCGCACGCCCCCAAGGGGATACGGCCATCGTGCGATGGCCGCACCACATACGTACACGGCAGTACACCAAACACCAACTCAACACAGGAAAGCAAACATCATGAAGCCAGGAAAAGCGTATCTTCTTCGTCATGGACAGACCTACTGGGCCGTCTCCGGGCAGCACACCGGCCGCACCGACGTGCCGCTGACCGAAATCGGACGCCAGCAGGCCGTCGAAGCCGGAGAACGAGTGCGCGCCGCCCATCCGCAGCCATTCGCCGCCATCTACTGCTCGCCGCTCAAGCGCGCCAGCGAAACCGCGAGTCTCGCCGGATTCGACGCCGAATACCGTGACGAACTCATGGAATGGGACTATGGCCGTGCCGAAGGTCGCACCCGCGGACAGATCGGCGAAGCGCTCGGTCGTGCCTGGAACCTCTGGTTTGACGGACCGCAGTCCGTGCCGGAGTCGCTGGGGGAGGAACGCGTCGAGACCCTTCCCGACGGCGAACAGGTGGCCGTGCATCTGACCGAAGGCGAAACGATCGACGAGGCGTTCGCCCGCGCAAAGAAGATCGCCGACGAAGCCAAGGCCATCACCGACGAAGGCAAGGACGTGCTACTGGTGGCCCACTCCCACATCCTGCGACTCGTGACCATGGCATGGGTGGATCTGCCCGCCGCGGAAGGTCGCAAATTCGAACTCGGCACGGCGCGCTACGTCGTCCTCGGCGACCACAAGGGACAGGCCGTCATCGAAAACTGGGGTGCATAGGAGATCATGAAGTACAACGACAGCGTGCTGCGCACGCCGATGGTCATCGGCAACTGGAAAATGAACCTTGACCACCGTCAAGCCGGCCAATGGCTGCTGGAATACTCCGGGTCCGGACAGAACTGGGCCCGGCGGATGGAGGAGACCGGCACCGTCGTCAACCGGGTGGAAACCGGCGTACTGCCATCCTTCACCAGCCTGCTGGCCATTCACGATATGGCGCGCAAAACCGACCTGAACGGCGAACTGTTCTTCGGCGCCCAGAACGTAAGTGAACTCGACGCCGGCGCCTACACCGGCGACATCAGCGCCCAGATGCTCGCCGCGCTCGACTGCCGATACGTGCTCCTCGGCCATTCTGAACAACGCCGCTACCACCCCGAGGACGACGAGAAGATCGACCGCAAGATGCGCGTGGTGCTCGACAGCGGCATGACGCCCATCGTCTGCATCGGCGAAACCAAACTCGGCCGCGACGACGGCATCGGCATCGACTACGCGCTCAACCAGCTCGTATCCGCCGTGCGACTCCTCTCCCCGGAGGACATGAGCAAGGTGATCGTGGCATACGAGCCCGTATGGAGCATCGGCACCGGCACCCCGCCGGACCCCACCGTGATCGAATCGGCGCTCGCCGACATCCGCGACTTCATCAACGCCACATTCGGCGCCGACGTGGCGGCCAAGGTGCGCATCCTGTACGGCGGATCCATCAAGCCGGATAACGCGGCGTCGATCATCCGCCGATACGGCATCGACGGATTCCTCGTGGGCGGAGCCAGCCTCGACCCCACCAAGTTCGCCAAGATCTGCCATCGCGTAGCCGAGTCGAGCGTGGTGCGACTGCGCCGCACCGCCCACACGATCTACCGTCCCGGCAAGCGTACCGTGGAGGAGTTCACCGACTCCACGCTGCAGGAGCCGTATCAGATCGTGGCGTCCAAGGTGGCGCAGAACCATCCCGACACCATGGCATGGCGTGCATCCCTGGCCCTGGCCGCCTATCGTACCGTGGGATTCCAGTGGCTCGAGGAGCAGGCGGCGGCCGAACTCGAGGATGCCGCCGACGCATCGGGCACCACATACCTCGGATTCGAGGCCGACGTGCTGCGCGACATGATCTGGTCGAACCGACTGCGCATCATCGAATCGATGATGAAGCTGATCGACGAGCGTCGTATCCGTGGCGTTTTTTCGATCCGCCAGTGGCTTATCGAATGCGACGACTCGCTCGATCCCGACCGGCGTCATGAACTGCTCGCCGAGGAGTTCGCGAACGTGGCATGCATGCGTGCCTACGGCGAGATCGGCCATGGCGTGGACTTCGAAGGATTCCGCAGACCGTTCGTGGCGGGATACCTGCTCAGTGATGTGGACACCCAGAACCGCATGTGGCGTATGCGCGGCATCGACCGCAAACTGCATCGTCCCTGGAAGAGCGGCCGACTGGGACTGCAATAGCGGTGGCCACGTCGTTGACGTCGATCGGCTGACAACGTCAACGAAAATTACCTTCCGTTTGGTAGGTTTTACGGCGTGTCTCGCGCATGGAACGTTCTAACCTAGGGCATGTACGTTTGTACATGCCCTAGGTGCGTTTCACCCATCAATGACGACGGCATGTACCGATCCCAACAAGGAGAGACCCATGGGCAACCTGCTGCTCGCCGTAATCTACGTCGCGTTCATCAGCCTCGGCCTACCCGACGCCATCCTCGGCTCCGCATGGCCGGTCATGTACCCGCAATTCGACGTCCCCGTCTCATACGCCGGCATGATCTCCATGATCATCAGCGCCGGAACCATCGTCTCCGCACTCATGAGCGACCGGCTCACCCTCAAACTCGGTGCCGGCAAAGTCACCGCCATCAGCGTCGCCATGACCGCGCTCGCGCTCGCCGGATTCTCCTTCGCGCCCGCCTTCTGGGTCATCTGCCTCTGGGCCATCCCCTACGGCCTCGGTGCCGGAGCCGTCGACGCCGCCCTCAACAACTACGTGGCGCTCCACTACACCAGCCGCCACATGAGCTGGCTGCACTGCATGTGGGGCATCGGCGCATCCGCCGGCCCCTACATCATGAACTACGCACTCACCGGCGGCCACACCTGGAACTCCGGATACCGCTGGGTATCCATCCTCCAAGTCGTGCTCACCGCACTGATTCTCATCAGCCTGCCCCTCTGGAAAACCCGCAGCGACAACACCGCGGATCCCAGTGCCGACCAGGCCGACACAGCCAACGACACCACACCCCACAAGGCACTCAGTCCCCTCGACGTACTCGCCATCCCCGGTGCCAAATCCATCCTCGTCATGTTCTTCTGCTACTGTGCCGTCGAAACCACCGCCGGACTCTGGGCCTCCAGCTACATGGTGCTCGGCCGCGGCATCGACGCCGAACAGGCCGCCGCCTGGGCCAGCCTCTTCTACATGGGCATCACCGCCGGCCGCGCCCTCAGCGGATTCCTCACCATGCGCTTCCCCGACCACGTCATGATCCGCATCGGCCAGGTTCTCGTCGGCTGCGGCGTCATCCTCATGGCCATCCCCGCCGGCAACACCATCATCCCCCTCATCGGACTCATCACCATCGGCCTCGGCTGCGCACCCATCTACCCCTGCGTCATCCACTCCACCCCCGCCTACTTCGGCGCCGACAAATCCCAAGCCGTCATCGGCGTCCAAATGGCCTGCGCCTACGTCGGCAGCCTCGCCGCGCCACCGTTCTTCGGCCTCATCGCCAACCACATCACCATCGGTCTCTACCCCTACTACCTCGGCGTCATCCTCCTCCTCATGATCCTCATGCACGAGAACCTACGCCGTACCTTCTCCCACAACCACGCATAAAACCGATCGACACGGCCCGCAACCGCCCCCGCCGGTGGTACATTCGTTCATACAGGTTCGCAATGCGGGCCAACCGATCAATCTCGTTGAGGAGAAGACACATGATTGAAACCGCACAGGCATTCGGCATCGACATCGGCGGATCCGGCATCAAAGGCGCTCCCGTAGACCTTGGCGAAGGCAAATTCGCCTGCGAGCGCCTCCGCATCCCCACCCCCGAAGAATCCACCCCCATCGCCGTCGCCGGCATCGTCAAGCAGATCCTCGACCACTACGAAGTCGAAGACGGCACTCCCATCGGCATCGCCTTCCCCGCCCCCGTCAAGCCCGGCCGTCCCCTTGACTTCATGGCCAACCTCGACCAGTCCTGGGTCGGCGTCGACATCAACGAACTCATGTGCGAACAAACCGGCCGCACCGTCCACGTCGTCAACGACGCCGACGCCGCCGGCCTCGCTGAAGCCCAATACGGCGCCGCCAAAGACGTCAAGGGCCTCGTCATCGCCACCACCCTCGGCACTGGCATCGGCACCGCCCTCATCATGAACGGCGTCCTCGTCCCCAACACCGAACTCGGCCACCTCCTCCTCGACGACAAAGGCGACTCCGAAAAATACGCCGCCGACTCCGTCCGCAGCGCCAAGGAACTCACCTGGAAGAAATGGGGCAAGCGCCTCACCAAGTACTATCACCTTCTCGAACACTACTTCAGCCCCGACATCTTCGTCGTCGGCGGCGGCGTCAGCAAAAAGAGCGACAAGTTCTTCCCCTACATCGACATCAAAACCCCCATCGTCCCCGCCCAGCTCCTCAACGACGCGGGCATTGTAGGGGCGGCCTATTACGCCTCCACCTTCTAGGGCAAAAATCCACACCACGGAGTGTCATCTGCGTTACGGAAGACTCGACGTACCTTCGTACGCCTTCGTCTTCCGTGCCTTGATGACACACGCGTGGTGTGGATTTTTCACTATGGGACCAAGTCATCGGCACCGCAGAGCATTTGGCGTACCTTCGTACGCCTTGTCTGCTACATCCCAATTCCTCGTTCTCGTTCAAATCGGAGACGGAACGAGCTGAGATATCGCCGTCACGCGTGTGTCCTCAAGGCGCGGCACGCGAAGGCGTACGAAGGTACGTTGAGCGCGCCGCAACGCCGAGGACACTCCGTGACGGCGATATCTCACCAGACGAACCAGGATTGGACGGTGTAAAACACGTTAGGATTCGACGTGATCATCGGGCTGGCACGGCCGGTCATGAACGAACTGACCACCGTCATGAACAACGTCCACAACACCAGTGTGATCACACTCGCCCGAACCAGACGGGCGGTACGAATGATGCCGGGGGAGGCGAGCATCAGCTTCGTCTTCACCCATTCCATCATGATCGGGATCATCAGGATGCCCGGCAATGTGATCAGCCATGAGAAATCACAGACATAACGCCAGTCCAGACCGCCCTTGTAGCTGACGAACAACAACTCGAACACGCCAAGCGCCAGCGACATGCACGCCAGTCCCCACGCGCGATGCCGGCGCAGCGTGTGACGCATGGCAGGCATCAGGAACACCAGCAGACATACCGGAATCATCCAGAACAGGCCGCCGATGATCCGCTCATGATACTGCCATGGATGCACCGGCGTATACGGCACGGTCAACCACGGGAACGACCCCGTCATACGCGGCGGCTGGATCAGATAGTACTGCAGCATCTGCGGCAGTACGACCAACGGTTCGCGATATCGGGTCAGATCCACCACCGTGAACTGGTAGTCGTTGCCGAAATCCAGCAACGACCCGAACCGCCACAGGTTATACCAGAGCAGGTCGGCGAACACCACGAACGCGGGCAGCGCCGCAGCAAGATCATTGCGCCACGAGGCGAACACCCGCGGAGGAATCCGATGACCGCGAGTCTGCTCCTTCCACACGCCCATGCGCCAGCGTCTCGGCAACAGCATGCCGATCGGACGCAATATCAGACCGGAGCGGATCTCATCGGCGAAGATCGGCAGGAAGAACAACGCGCAGAAAATGAACGTCATACGGCAGCCCAACGTCAACGCCATGCACAGGGAACCCGCGGCGATCCGCCATCGTGACAATCGATACCCATCGGATTCGTCGCCCCTGCGCGCGCCAAGCCAGAACCATAGGCCCATCATGGTGAACATGAGTGCGGACGCGGTGGGAATCTCATAGAACGACGGGCGCATCCACAGCACCCAGGCGTTCGATCCGCACATGAACGTGATCATCGCCAGTATCGTGGACCCCACGCTCACCGAAGGGAAGAATCGTGTGAACAGACGGACGACGAGCAGCAGCCCGAACACCAGAAAACCGATCAGGAACATGATCGTGGCCACCGACGCCGGCAGCCACGCCCCGCCCTCGATCCACAACGACGTGATCGCCTGGAACGGCACAAACAGCAGCAACGCCGGAACCACACCAAAATATGTGTACCAGTGGCCGTTGAAATACACGTGATCCCAGTACACTTCATTCGTGCCAGTGGCGAGCAGCCGCTCATGGAACGCCACATCATACGGGTTCTCCGCGGTGAGCAGCTCCTTCGGCACGGGAAGATCCAGCCATGGACGGCCGTGGAGCAATGCGTCGCCAAGCCGGGCGTACTGGTCCATGTCATACGTGTAGGCGAACGGTCGATGGAACACCTGCGCACCCTGCTGGGTGCCGGCCCATATCGTGAATCCGAACGAGATCAGGAACGGCACCGTCGCCAGCGCGAGCGCCGCCCGCTGCCGGCGATCCGTAGTATCCAAAGGCATGGCATACAGTCGGGAACGCGGTCGTAGCGCGATCAGTATCGCCGCCGTCGCCGCCATGACCAGCACACGTACCGGACTGATCCGGAATGACGGATGCACATTCACCATGACCCGGCCGAACGGGAACTGCGTGTTCTGTGCTTCCTGAACCCACAGACGCAGACGGGTGACGTTGCCGTCATACGACCGGTTACGGATCACATGCGTGGCCGCGACGCCATGGCTGACGTCGATCACCTTGCCGGTATGCCACGCGGCGTCATCCGCCGCGTCAAGACGTATCCGTAGATTCCACGCGAACGAATAGCCGGCACCATGCAGGTCGGCTTTTTTCGGCGAGCCCCCACCGAAGTCATACCGTACATACCGCACCTGCTCATTCGCGACGGGCGCGTCGATATAGGCCTGTGTCGGATCGATGACGCGCAGTACGCCATCACCGCCTTGAACCAGCCCCGAGCCAAGTTCAACATGCGCAGCGTTCATGGACGTGGGCGAAGGGGCTCCCAGCGACGTCCAGAACGGCAGATTGCCCAGCGTGATCTCGATGATGATAATGATCGCCGCGGCCAGCAAACCGGTGCGATGACGGGTCAGGTGACGCATGATGCTGGTATGCGCCCTGACGGGGGAGTTGGTACGGCAAGTCACACAGCCATTGTAGGAGGGTATGCGACTGGGCGGGCGGTGGCAGACCGTCCTGCAGGCTGGGACGAACCGACTTGTGCAGTGTTCTCTACTGGCATGAAACACGGGCTATGTCGTCAAGGATTGTGACAATGAACGGTATGTCTACTTCATCCTCCAACCGGCGTAATCATGGTCGCAAACGTTTTCGATATGGACGGCTTCTGCACCAGGCCTTGGGGGAGTTGGAAACCATGGCGTCGCGGTTCGTGTCTGGCGGCAATGGCGCCAACGGGGGCGCGGATCCGTTCGAACCCAGTGCCGACACCAATATCAATCCGAACCATCCGAACAGCGCCCCGGGTGTGGGTCCCATGCATGGCGTCGACGGCGGTGTACTCCGTGAACTCGCCTCGCACGCCCGCCGGATCGGCCCTCTGGTCAACCGACGACTGCTGACCGAACTGCCGGGTCTGCCCGACGGGCTTTCCGTGGGATGGGCGCAGTTCCCGCAATCGCACGGTCGCGGATTCTCGCTGGCCGTATTCACGGACCGCAATCATTGCACGCCGATCGCGTTCGTGGACAATAAGGGGCGCGTCTTCGCCGGGCCGGACATCAACCCGGACACGCAGCGCGACGAGCCCGTGTTCCTCTTCGCCAAGGAAAACGAGATCCACGTGACGGAAAGCCGGCTCGAGGGAACCGACCGTACTTGCGTCACCATCGGCAACGACACGATGACCGTGCTGCAGGGCGGCATCGTCGGTCGTGGCGACGACGGCGAGATGATGTGGCTGGCCTCGTGGCTCAAATCCGACAACCGCTACACGCTCGAACAATTGCGCGCCGACCTTCCCGCGGAATTGCGCGCCGACCTCGAATACCGTGACGCCATGGCCATCGCGTTCTTCGCCGTCTACTTCCTTCCGCGCGTCAACGGGTTCATGATCGGATTCGGCTCAGGCAACATCTTCCGTCGACTCCGGCGCGAAGCCCCCATCGGCGCGATCCGACGCAGCGTCAAGGACACGCTGCAGGCACGGGCCCATGGCATGCGCGTCTCCGGACTCGAGGACCTCTTCGCCGACCTGATGAACGAGGCCGGCGCACTCGACCAGATCGAAGGACTGGAGGCCGTGCACGGCGCCGAGCCGCTGCGCCTGTACACGTCACCCTATTCGGGAGGCTACTTCTTCGGCTGGGACTCCGGACTCGAATTCCCCGCGGCCCTCGCCTCGCTACGCATCGAAGGCAACCTCAACCGGTTCGCCGCCGTCAGCATGTGGCTGGAACGCAATGCCCGACTCGGCGCCTACCCCACCGAAGACACCGTCACCCGCGCCCAGGCGTCACAGCTCGACTGGGCGCTACTGACCAATCCCGCCATCACCGCATTGGACATCGAAGATGCGCCCGGCGAGCAGTTCGATCCCATCCACGACGATGGCACCGCGGCGCTTGCCGCCATGGTGGAGGCCGCGCGCGAGGCCGCCGTGGACACCGCCAACGAATCGCCTGATCCCGTGGCCGCCACCGGCACAAGCGGCACAAGCGGAACGGCCGTTCGCGCCAGTGGCGTCCAGAACGTGCACGATGCCAACGGATCGGAATGGGTGTACCGTCAGACGTTCTCCTCACTGGTGCGACGACTCCGCCTGCCCTACCGTTTCGATGTGGAATTCCGCGCCAGCCTTCAGGACGGCAACATGGCCATCGGCTTCACCACCGCGGGAACGTCGATGATGCCCACCACCCGATACGACGAACGTACACGCGGCTGGGTTGATCTGAGCCAGTCCGACAGGGCCGCCCTATCCACCGACTACAACCTGCGTGTCGGCCTCATGCTCGCGGCGCTCGCCTTCGGCGCGGATGATCACGTGGAACGCGTGTCGCTGCATGTGGATTCCATCGGTCTGGAGGAGGCCGTCGCCGAACAGAACTCGGCGATCTCCTCGCTGATGAGCGAGGCCCTGCACATGTTCGAAGACATGCGGTCCGGCAACACGATCGGCAACGCCACCAAGGCCGACCCCAAGGATGGCGACGTCCACGGCAGCGCCGCACGACAGCTGACGGCGCCCGAGGCCGAGGTGCCCACCACGACGGGCGATGACCACCAGTCCGCAGGAACGGATGACGAATCAACGGAAACGGAATCCGACCGTCCAGCCGTCGGCGAACCAGACGGGGACGAGTCCGTGGACAGGGCGTTCGAGGACCTCATGAAAGGCGTGGACATCGACGCCGTCGCCTTCTCCATGCCGCAGGACGAGATCGGCAATGTCAACGGCGGTGACGGCGATACCGCGTCGGAGGACGACATCGATCTGTCCGGCAACCCGTTCAACGAGGGTCCGATCGACGGGCAGGACACCAGACTGTCCGACGACGACATCGACTCCGACGACCCGATCGCCGCCCTGCGCAAGAACCCCACCGTGCGCAACCTCGTCACCGTCACCTTCACCCGCGAGCGCTTCCTCACCATGATCGAGGAGGAGGGCCTCGCCCGGCCACAGCACCTGTATCGTGCCTTCAACGCCACCATGGACGTGGACGGTGACGCCGGGCTCAGGCCCATCGACGCGGAATTCGATCTGCGTGACGTCATGTATTCGCCCACCGGCGCGCAGGAGGCGCCCGAACTCAGCGAGCAGCGGTTCCCCGAACCGGTGGCCAAGGTGCTTGGAGCGCAGGATACGCTCGAACTGTCCATCCAGCGCGTGGACGTGTTGCAGCGTGCGATCAACCACTTCCACCGTCTGGTGCTCGACGACTCGCTCTCCTCCGTGGAGCGTGCGCGGCAGGCCATGGATGTCATCCGTCGCATCGGTGACCCCGAACTCAACGAGGTGGCCGGCGATGTGACCAGCGCGATCATCGACGGACGGGACACTCCCGAACCGGACTTCGGGCTCGCCGACCAGCTTGACGCCGAACGGGTCAAGGCCCGAGACCTGCTGTTCGGCGGCGAGACGCAGAAGGCCGTCGAGGTCGCCGAAGCCGCCGTGGACAGGCTCGATAACCTGTTCGCGGCCGCCGGCGGAGTGCCCCGCTATTTCAACTCGTACGCCGAACGCGTGGTATACAACCGGCTGTTCGCCACGCCCGACGAGAAGACCGTACTGATTCCGGACAACCTGTTCTACGCGCATATGGAACTCGCTGACGTACTGTCGCAGATCTCCGGTCCGGACAGGGCACTGCCGCACCTCAATGCCATGGTCGCCTATGCCCCCGCCTACCCGCTGTCCCACTTGCGGCTCGCCATCCAGCTGGCCAACACGCAGGACTGGGATTCCGCCCGCGCCGCCTGCCTGAACGCGTTGCGCGTGGCCCTCGACCGCGACGACGCCGCATTCGCTTACTACCGTCTGGCCTACGCCGAGTGGATGCGTGACGATTTCGACATCGCCGCGGCCGCCTACCTGATGAGCGATCACATCGCATCCGGCACCATGGGGTCCATCGAATCCGAGCTCAACGAGCTGTTCGCCCGGGCGCGTTCGCAGTGCATTCCGGTGCCGCATACCGTGGATGAGGCCAAGGCCGTGCTGCGTGAGCATGAGATGCCGGTATGGCCGGAGAACGAAGTGGCGTCGATCGTACGTGATGCGGCCCGTGTGAGTGTGGACAACGCGCTGTTCGTGCCGGCGCGCACGCTGTCGATGGCTGCGGCGCGTATGACCGATGACAATGACGGCATGAACGCCATCCAGATCCAGTTCCTGCGGTCGTTGGGCGCGTGACGGCGTCGTAACGACGTGTACGGTGTTGGTTGCGGCCGGCGGGGATGCGATCCCGCCGACCGCAACCGGCTGAGGGGAGCTATCGGTACAGTGGATTCCTGAGGCATGGATTTCTGGGGCATGGTGTTGCGATTTGTGACTATGTCGTGACTATAGTGTTCGGCTATCCATATTGTTCGGCTATACAAAGGACGACGCATGACGAGTGATGACGCGCAGCTGGTCTGGGATCTTGACGGTGACGGCGATGTCGTGGAGGACACGCCGGTGTCCGCCGCGGAACCCGGATCGTTCGAATGGATCGCCGCGCTCACGCAGAGCGACGCCGACGCCTTGCGGCTGGAACGTCTTGACGTCGTCTCGATGAGTTCCGAGGCGGCCGCCAGATTGTGGACCAAGGTGGCGGCCTGGGTGGAGACCGACCAGATCGCCTACTATGTCAATGACGCGCCGGTAGCGTCCGATGCCGCCTACGATGCCCGCTTGCGCTGTCTGCAGCGACTTGAAGCCGCGTTTCCATCCTTGGATTCGCCGCAATCGCCCACGCATCGTGTCGGCGGCACGTTCTCGAATGATTTCGCGTCCGTGCGGCATCCCTCCCGCATGATGAGTCTCGATGACGTGTTCAGCATCGACGAGTTGCGCGACTGGTACGATTCGGTGATCCGCGACCTCGATTGGCCGGACGGCAAGCCGTTGCCGATGAGCTGCGAGGTCAAGATCGACGGACTGGCGTTGAATCTGATCTACCGCAACGGCGTACTCGAACAGGGGTTGACGCGTGGCGACGGCGTGACCGGCGAGGACATCACCATGAACGCGCGCACGATCGCCAACATTCCGCAGAATCTGGGCGGACCGGCCGACGACATCCCCGACATGGTGGAGGTGCGCGGCGAGGTGTTCATGCGGTTCGACGACTTCCGGGCCCTGAACGAACGCCAGGAGGATCAGGGCCGTCCGCCGTTCGCCAATCCGCGTAACGCCGCCGCCGGTTCGCTGCGGCAGAAGGACCCCCGCATCACCGCCACGCGCAACCTCACGTTCTACGCACACGGCATCGGCACGCTCGACTGGGGTGCCGACCATCCGCGCGGAACGCACGACGTGGTGCACAACCAGTCCGAGGCATACGAGCTGTATGAGAAGTGGGGAGTGCCGGTCTCGCCGCACAACCGTACCGTCACATCGTTCGCCGAAGTGCTCGACATGATCGACTATTACGGCGAGCATCGCAACGACATCGAACATGCGCTCGACGGCATCGTGGTGAAGGTCGACGATCTGGGACTGCAACGTCGTCTCGGGGCCACCTCGCGCGCGCCGCGTTGGGCGATCGCCTACAAGTATCCGCCCGAGGAGGTCAACACCGAACTGCTTGACATCACCGTGCAGGTGGGACGCACCGGTCGCGTGACCCCGGTGGCCGTGCTCAAGCCCGTGTACGTGGCCGGCTCGACCGTGGCCCGCACCACACTGCACAATCCGTTCGAGGTCAAGCGCAAGGGTGTGCTCATCGGCGACACCGTAGTGGTGCGCAAGGCCGGCGACGTGATTCCCGAACTCGTGGGCCCGGTGCTCGATCGTCGCAAGGGCCGGGAGTCGGAGCTGCGTGAATTCGTCATGCCCGAACACTGTCCGAGCTGCGGCACCCGGCTCGCCCCCGCCAAGGAGGGCGACAAGGACATCCGTTGCCCCAATGTGGAAAGCTGCCCGGCACAGCTGACCGAACGCATCATCAACCTCGCCTCGCGCAAGGCGTTCGACATCGAGCATCTTGGCGATCAGAGCGCCATCGCGTTGACCAACCCGGAGGAGAACCGACCAGATTCCGCCGACACGTATGCGCCGAATCTGCGCGAGATCCTGGTCGGGCCGGGGGAGGAACCCGAACCGTACGAACCGGTGGACGGTCTGCGCCTGCCCGAACCGCAGACCCCGGTGCTCACCAGCGAGGCCGACGTGTTCTCGCTTGGCCTGGAGCAACTGCGCGACGTGGTCGTGTGGCGCGAGGTGCCGATCATCGAGGTGCGTCCGGGCGTGAGCCCAAAGACCGGTCGCCCCACAAAGACGCGCAAGCGTCTGGGCGGCTCCGGACTGTGGTACCGGACTCCGGCGTTCTGGACGGCACCAACGGATGCGAAGAAGATCAACGACAAGACCGCGCCGGAGGAGATCCGCGCCGACTACCCCGACTATGCGGTACCGGCAGACGCGGTGATCGTGGATCATCACACCCGTTCGGTGCGTGGCGGTGGCGTCAGCGAACAGCCGGTATACGTCCGGCCGGGCGAGAACACGCGCAAGATGCTTGCCGAGATCGACAAGGCGAAGCAGGCGGACCTGTGGCGCGTGCTCGTGGCGTTGTCCATCCGCCGGCTCGGCCCTCCCACCGCGCGGCTCATCGCCTCACGGCTCGGCTCACTGGAGGCGATCGGCAAGGCGAGCGCGGAGGAGCTGGCCGAAATCGACGGCATCGGTCCGGAGATCGCCGAATCCGTGGTGCGTTGGTTCACCGCGGCCCGCGATCCCGAGGATTGGCGTGGCCGCATCCTCGCCGCGTGGACCACCGCCGGTGTGGGCACGCATGTGGAGACGAACACCGCACCGCAGACCCTGGCCGGCATGACCGTGGTCGTGACCGGCTCGCTGGAGGGATTCTCACGCGACTCCGCCAAGGAGGCGATCGTCTCCCGTGGCGGCAAGGCCGCTGGTTCGGTGAGCAAGAAGACCACGTATGTGGTGGTGGGCGCGAACGCCGGCTCCAAGGCGGACAAGGCCGAGGCACTGGGCGTGCCCATGCTCGACGAAGCCGGGTTCCGGCATCTGCTGGAGACCGGTGAAGCTCCAGCCAAGTCCATTGACGATTCCGTGACCGTTGCATGAAACCGGCTCGATCACAAGACCGGAACAGTAGAGAGCGGGAGGATTTCATGGCCGAACGAGACACGCATCCAGCCCAATGGTTCGAAGGTTCGCCGGCCATGCGTCGGATTGCCGCGGACATTCTCGAATACGGGCCCATCGCCCGTACCACGCTGGCGCAGATGCACGATCTGTCGGCCGGCACGGTGTCGC
Organism: Bifidobacterium tissieri; assembly: GCF_002259645.1. Taxonomy (GTDB): domain Bacteria; phylum Actinomycetota; class Actinomycetes; order Actinomycetales; family Bifidobacteriaceae; genus Galliscardovia; species Galliscardovia tissieri. The sequence continues at coordinate 126,293 of NZ_MWWV01000004.1, read as the reverse complement.
GCATCATCGCCGATCTCATGCATCTGGGTGTGGTGCGTGAGACAGGCGACGCCGACACGTCCGGCGGACATCTGCCGTATGGATTCCAGCCGCGGAAGCGTACGGGGGAGCGGGGACGTCCCCAGTCGGCACTGATGGCGAACGCCAACGCCCGTACGTTCGTGGGGGTGAAGATTCGCGGCGGTGACGCCACCGCCGTGCTGGTCAACGCGCAATGTCGCATGCCCGACGGCGTATCGTCTCATGTGGTGTCGTTTTCCGACCGTTCGCCGTCCGGTGTGACGTCGGCGGTAGCGTCATTGGCGGAACAATGCCGTGAGGATGCCATCCGATGCGGGCTCCAGGAGCCGGTCATGATCGGACTGGGGATCGGCGCTCACATCACCGACGACGTGGTGGACGAGGCCCCCTATCTGTCGTGGATCGAACCGTGCGATCTATCGTCCATGGTCCGCGAGGTCACCGGACTCGATACGGTGACGAACAACGATCTTGACGCACTGCTCATGTATGAGCACTGGTTCGGTGCCGGCGTGGGCTTGCCCCGGTTCGCGTTGATCACGATCGGCGAGGGCATCGGATACGGATTGGTGGAGGATGGCCGTGTTGTGGATCATCCCGACAAGACATTGGGATTGGGTGGACATCTGCTCATCGATCCGGACGGGCCACGCTGCTTCCGCGGCAACGGTCATCGCGGATGATCACAATGTCTGACCAATGATTCGCTCGCCGACGAGTATTCGAAGATCATGGGTACGATCATGACGTTCGACGACTATGTGCGTGACGCGCGCGCCGGCGTGACCCAAGCGAAACGACTGCTGATGCGCGAGTGCTTCCGTCTCGGTGTGATGATCGGCCTTGTGGCCAATCTGACCATGCCGCTCAAGGTGTTCGTCGCCGGTGAATCCGCGTATGTGGCGGGCATGGAGATCGAATCGGTGCGGCAGGGCATCGCCGAATATCGTCCCAGCAGGGCGTCCGCGGTTCCGTTCGAGATTCTTGGCTCCGACTGGGAACGATGGGCGCAGGGTGCCGCCGCCTGCGCGATACGCCGATACGTGTTGGGCCGATAGTCAGCGGACTCTATAGGCTCTATATGCCCTCGGGCCTTCGGGGTCCTGGGCCTTTACCTCCCGAATCTGGTTTCTTAGTGTGATCACACTAAGAAACCAGAAGCCTGTCAGATCCTTGCAATTGCAACGAAATAGTGTGACCACGCCACGATAGTGTGATCACACTAAGGATAGGGTTCAGATCTCGATCGCCCAGAACAGGATGGCGTTGGCCGGGTGCAGGCTCGGCATGCGCAAGCCGTAGGACTGCAGCTGGGCACCGCTCATCACCGTGCCGTCGGCGGTCCACCAGCCGAGTGTTGACTGGCTGTTGGTGATCGTCTCACGGGCGGGGGAGGTCGCTCCCGTGACATCCAGACTCACCGGAACCGGCTGGATCAGATAGTTCGCATCCGGCTTGAGTCCCGGAAGACGCACCGGTGCCGCTGGGTACGTGGCCGACGTGGTCAGCTGCGTGAACCGGTAGATCGCCGCCGAACGGTCCGGCTTGACCACGCCATCCACGCGCACCGCCGGATCCGGCGAATCCGTATGCACCATCGTGTCGATCGCGAACCATTCGCGATGCTTCTTGAACTCGGCGATCCATCCGGCCAGCAGATCCAGATTCTCCTGCGGTTGCCTCAGCAGATTCCACTCCACACCCAGATGGCCGAAGAATGCCATCGCCATACGCATCTCCTGACTCGTGGCGCGACGCGTGGAATGCGCGGGCGAATCACCCACATGCTCGCCGATCATCTCCGGCGGCACCAGCAGCGACGTGTACCGCTGAATGTCGGCGCGCTCCACCGGGTCCACGCAGTCCGACGCCCAGATACGATCCGCGTATTCAAGAATGCCCAGATCCACACGACCACCGCCGGACGAGCAGCTTTCGATCTCAAGACCCGGATGATTCTCCTTAAGCCTGCGCCAGATGTCATACACGGCCCCGGTCTGCTCGTGCACGGCGGGACAACCGCTGCGACGGCTGCCCGCCTCGGTGACCAGCTTGTTATGATCCCACTTGATGTAGTCGATACCCAGCTTGCCCACCAGCGTATCGATGCAATCGAAGATGTATGCGGCGGCATCCGGATTCGTCAGATCCAGCACCTGCTGGTGGCGCCCCTGCATCGGCAGACGGTCGGCGGTGGGGGAGAGTATCCAGTCCGGATGCTCACGGGCCACATTCGAATCCGGATTCACCATCTCCGGCTCGAACCACAGGCCGAACTCCAGTCCGATGCCATGCACGTAGTCGGCCAGTGCCTTGAGGCTCTTCGGGCCGTCCGGCCACACCTCCTGCGCGATCTGCCAGTCGCCCAGACCGGACGTGTCATCGCGGCGGGAGCCGAACCAGCCGTCATCCACCACGAACCGTTCCGCACCCACTTCGACGGCCTTGTCAGCCAGCGCCTTCAACGTATCGAAATCATGGTTGAAATACACGGCCTCCCACGTGTTGAGGATCACCGGACGCGGTTTGGCGCTCAGATTCGGGTGCAGGCGGCGCAGATGGTCATGGAAACGGGCGGCGATCTCATTCAGCCCGTCACCGAACGAGCCATACACCCACGGCGTGGTGTATTCGGCGGCATCGGCGGCATCAGCATCACCGGCATCACCGGACAGCGTCACCTCGCCACCGAACAGCAGTTCGCCGCCGCCGATCACCCCCGTCGTATACGGCAGACGTTCGGCCGACAGGCAGGAATTGCCGCTCCACCCCACATGCACCGCATACGCCTCACCATGTTCGAACCCAAAACCGGGCACGCCGGCCGTCAGCAGCAGCGACGCGTCGAAATCAGGGCGTCCTACCCACGAACTCTTCTCAAAACGACCGATCGTCAATGGCTGACGCTGCGGGGCACGCTCACGCAAATGATGACCTGTGGTGGTCAGGATCTCCGTGGCGCTCGCCGGCAGGGCGAACCCGAGCTCCACCTTGCCGATCTCCAACGGCTCGGCATCCGTACCGAACAGATTGCGCACGGTGACACGCTGACGGATCAGACCGCCCTGTTCGAGTTCCGCGGTCCACACCACGCCGACGCCCTGTTCGGCGTCCTCGGCGGTCACGGTCACGGTCGGCACGTCGCCACGCACGCTGGTCGCGACATCGGTCACCGCGAACCGGCAGAACAGTTCCACACCGCCGCGACGGACCACGAACCGCGGTTCGCCGATCCACGACTCCGCCTGTGTGGGCAGCACGCTCGGCCACGCCGTCTCATTCAATGCGCCGGACACCCGCTGCGGTTTCAACGCATCGTAGGCATGCAGCAGCGCGGCATCACGGCCGGACTCCGGCAGCGGACGGCCCCAGTGCGTGATACGCGGCAGATCGTCGTCGGGAATCGTCAGGGCGAACGCCACGTGCGCGTTCTCCTGCTCCATATATACGGTACGGATCGGCGTGCCGTCGGCGGCGGAACCCTCGCCGTTCTCGATGATAGGCTCGGCGGGAATGGGGGAGAACTTCGGCATCGTTACCTCGTTTCCGGGCGCTCGCATCGGTCACGATCCCGGCATGTCGTCACACGTCATGACGTATGCCAGCGGAATACACGGCCTTGCGACTCGCCCAATAAGTGGTATGGGCATGTGGCTGTAATCCACAGTCGTCACGAATCATGATATGGATGGGCGTATTTACTTGTCCTTCCATAGCGTGTTTCATGACGGCGGCAACAAAATACAACGATATCCGTATGGATATCCTGTGCGAATATCTGGAACCATGCGGCGGTTCACGCTAGTGTGACACATGGATTGATGTACGTGCGAGAGATTGCAAGGAGAACGACATGGCGGCTACGAATCCAGCGGGAATGAATGATGTCATCGAACGCAACGTGCGTTCCCGACTGAGCCGGGTCATCGACCCCGAACTGGGCAAGTCCATCACCGATCTCGGCATGATCACCGGCATCGACGTGATGCCGCGCGACGTCATCGACTCCGGACGCAGCGTGGTGGACGTCACCGTGAAGGTAGAGCTCACCGTGGAGGGATGCCCGCTCACGCAGACCATTATCGACAAGATCAACGAGGCCGTGACCTCATACCCGGCCGCCACGCTCATCCCGCACATCGACGTCGGATCCATGAGCCAGGAGAAGCTCACCGGACTGGTTAACGACCTCAAGGCGCAGCGCAAGGAGAACCCGTTCACCAAACCGGGCTCCAAAACCCGCATCTTCACCATCGCATCCGGCAAGGGCGGCGTCGGCAAATCGTCGGTCACCGCCAATCTGGCCGCCACGTTCGCCGCGCTCGGATACGACACCGCGGCCATCGACGCCGACATCTACGGATTCTCGCTGCCGGCGCTGTTCGGCACGCACGACCACCCCACGAATCTCAAGGGCATGCTCATGCCCGTCACCGCATGGGGCGTGAAACTCATCTCCATCGGCATGTTCGCCGGTGCCGATCGTGCGATCCTGTGGCGCGGACCCCGACTGCAGCGCTCGCTCGAGCAGTTCCTGTCCGACGTATGGTGGGGCGAGCCCGACGTGCTGCTGCTTGATCTGGCCCCCGGCACCGGCGATATGGCCATCTCCGTGGCGCAGGCGTTGCCCAACGCCGAACTCGTGGTGGTGACCACCCCGCAGCCGAGCGCCTCCGATGTGGCCGTACGCGCCGGACTCGTGGCGTTGCAGGTGCCGATGAAAGTGTGTGGCGTGATCGAGAACATGAGCTACTACGAGCACAACGGCGAGAAGCTGTGCATCTTCGGCGAGGGCGGCGGCCAGCGGGTATCCGAACAGCTCACCGCCGCGCTCAAGTACGATGTGCCGCTGCTCGGCACGCTGCCGCTCGAACCCAAGGTACGCATCGACGGTGAGGCCGGCCGACCGGTGGTGCTCAACGAGGACGGCGCGCTCGCCGATACCCCGCTCGCCGCCGAGTTCCGGTCCATCGCCCAGCGGCTGATGGAGGCGTGACGGGAAAGAAGCCGCGTCAATAGCGTTCTCCTGCTGGTTTGTCAAGACTTGACAGCCCGATTCCAGCGAAACGAGGCAACGGTTGGCAACAATTTCACCGTGTTGGCAACGACGGTCATACGCTGGGAACCAGCAAGACGAAGTGCTGGAATACGAAGCTGTAACGGTGTTTCGTGATCACTGAAATTCCGCAGCACAGCCGAATGCTCCGCATTTCACCAAGCAGAAAGCAGGAGAACACACCATGACTGACAACAATCTTCCTGTCCTCAACGCCGAGGTCGCCATCGAGAAGGGTCTGACCACCGCGGACGCCGCCAAGCGCCCGATCAAGGTCATCCAGTTCGGTGAAGGCAACTTCCTGCGCGCATTCGTCGACTGGACGATCCAGCAGCTCAACAACAACGATCTGTTCGGCGGCAACGTGGCCGTCGTGCAGCCGATCGGATTCGGCCGCGCCAAGGAGATCGCCGCCCAGGACAACCTGTACACCGTGATCCTCGAAGGTCTGAAGAACGGCGAGCAGGTGCAGTCCCGCGAGCTGATCGACTCCATCGGCAAGAGCCTGTCCGCCATCGACGACTGGGAGGAGTACCTCGCGCTCGCCGACGAGCCGGAGGCCCGAATCATCATCTCCAACACCACCGAGGCCGGCATCGCGCTTGACGATTCCGACACTGCCGAGACCGTGCCGCCGAAGAGCTACCCGGCCAAGCTGATCCACCTGCTCAAGCGTCGCTTCGACAACGGCCTGCCCGGCTTCCTCATCATCCCGTGCGAGCTGATCGCCGACAACGGCGACACCCTGAAGAAGTACCTGCTCGAGCTGGCCGACAAGTTCGGCTACGGCGAGGACTTCAAGGCCTGGCTGGAGAACGACAACAAGTTCTTCAACACGCTGGTCGACCGCATCGTCCCCGGCTACCCGAAGGATCGCGCCGAGGAGCTGTGGAACGAGCTGGGCTACGTGGACAACAACATGGTCAAGGCCGAGCCGTTCCTGCTGTGGGTCGTCTCCGGCGACGCCGAGGCCATCGACGAGGCGCTGCCGGCCAAGAAGCTTGGCATCGACCTGGTCACCCCCGAATCCGTGAAGCCGTACCGCGAGCGCAAGGTGTTCCTGCTGAACTGCCCGCACACCACGCTGGCGTCCGTGGCCCGTCTGGCCGGTGTGGCCACCGTGGGTGAGGCCATGAACGATCCCGACGTGCGTCCGTTCATCGAGAAGGAGATGCACGAGGAGATCATCCCGGTGCTGTCCCTGCCCAAGGACGAGCTGAACAAGTTCGCCGAGGCCGTGCTGGAGCGCTACGCCAACCCGTTCGTCAAGCATGCGCTCGACGCGATCGGCCTGAACTCCGCGGCCAAGTACGTGACCCGTTGCCTGCCGGTGCTGCTCAACAACGTGAAGGATGGCAACGGTCTGCCCAAGCGTCTGGTGCTGGCTCTGTCCGGTCTGATCTACACTTACGGCGGTCTGGCCGAGGGCGCGGTCAACATCTCCGACGATCCGGCTGTGGTCGCGAAGTTCGAGGAGGCCGCCAAGTCGGAGCATTACGCCGAGACGATTCTCGCCGACGCCTCCGTGTGGGGTCAGGATCTCACCGAGGTCGAGGGTCTTGCCGAGGCCGTGCAGGCGAACCTTGACGCGATCAAGGCCGAGGGCATGCGCCCGCTGATCAAGGCGCTGGCCTGATCCAGTCTCCCGCTTGTTTGACTCCTCCCGGTCGTGCCGCATCCCGCGCGTGAAGGCGTGTGTGAGTGTGCGGCACGGCCGAGGGGAGCGCATCATGTTTCACGCGTTCACGCTGTTTTTATACGTTTTATACGTTGAGGAAGGTTGATCATGGATACCATCCATCTTGATCCGCATGACAAGGTGGCCGTCGCCGCCCGCGACCTGAAGAAGGGCGAGAGCGTCGTGGTGGAGGGCCTTGCCGAACCGGTCGTTCTGCTCGAGGACGTCGGCCGTGGTCACAAGGTCGCCATCGAAGACATTCCCGAGGGCGAGCAGATCATCAAGTACGGCTATTCGATCGGTCATGCTAAGTGCGACATCGCCAAGGGCTCCTGGGTGCACACGCATAACACTAAATCGAATCTCGGCCCTGATCTGCAGTACACGTACGATCCGGTGCCGGACGTGGTGAAGCCGGGCAGCAAGCCCAGTGATCTGACGTTCCAGGGCTACCGTCGTGCCACTGGCAAGGTGGGCGTGCGCAACGACCTGTACATCGTGCCGGCCGTCGGCTGCATCAACTCGCTGTGCGACAACATCGCCAAGCAGTTCGAGGCGCTGCATCCGGACCGCGGCGCGTTCGATTCGATCATCATTGCGCATCATCCGTATGGCTGCTCCCAGCTGGGCGGCGATCATGAGATGACTAAGCGCATTCTGCAGGACATCGCCATGCATCCGAACGCCGGCGGCGTACTGGTGGTGGGTCTTGGCTGTGAGAACAACCAGATTCCGCAGTTCAAGTCCGAGATGACCCCGCTCATGGGGTGCTGCGGCGTGGATTCCGAGCCGAGCGACGAGGTGATGAAGGATCTGCAGGATGGGCTCGTGTACGACCCTGATCGCGTGAAGTTCATGATCTGCCAGCTTGAGGACGACGAGTACGAGACCGCCGCCAAGCTGCTCGAGCAGATCAACGAGGTGGCCCTGCATGATCGTCGCGAGCCGATTCCGATCAGCGAGCTGACCGTGGGCGTCAAGTGCGGCGGCTCCGATGGCCTGTCGGGCGTGACCGCCAACCCGCTGGTGGGCAAGTTCGCCGAATGGCTGGCCGAACAGGGCGGCAAGGTGGTCCTCACCGAGGTGCCCGAGATGTTCGGTGCCGAGCAGGTGCTGATGAGTCAGGCCAAGGACGAGCAGACGTTCGAGGACGTGGTCAAGCTCATCAAGGACTTCAAGGACTACTTCCGCAAGTACAACGAGCCGATCGGCGAGAACCCGTCCCCGGGCAACAAGGCCGGTGGCATCACCACGCTGGAGGACAAGTCCCTCGGCTGCATCCGCAAGGGCGGCAAGTGCCAGGTCACCGACGTGATCGCCTACGGTCATCAGGCCACCGAGCCCGGACTGACCCTGCTGCAGGCGCCGGGCAACGATCTGGTCGCCTCCTCCGCGCTGGCAAGCGCCGGCTGCAACATTGTGCTGTTCACCACCGGTCGCGGCAACCCGTACGGCACGTATGTGCCCACGTACAAGGTCGCCACGAACGTGCCGCTTGCCACCAAGCATTCGCGCTGGATCGACTTCAACGCCGGTCGTCTGCTCAGCGAGCGCATGGAGGATGTGCTGCCCGACTTCATCGCCGATGTGATGGCCACCGTCAACGGCGAGGAGATCACGCGCAACGAGGAGTACGGCATGCACGAGATCGCCATCTTCAAGGACGGCATCACCGAGTAGTCGTATCACTGATTAGCTCATGCTCACTGCACCTGATAATCATCCGGTGCAGTACCCGGCAATGTGAAAGGAGCCGCCATACCGGATTCGTGCTTTCCTGTGATCGGTTGATCGCACCCCGGGCTGTGTGCCTCGGGGTGCGATTTCGCATACCTGCAGAACGATGACGGCCGCACCGGAGTCCTGGACGGCACGGAACCGGAATCGTCGTCACCTCATTCGGCATTCGGATGACACGACACGTCGACTGTGCCGTATCGGAAAAGTGCGCATGCCGCTCGCATTGCGCATACACTGGGCACAAAGACGTGCCTGAATACAAGACACTAGTTGTTATGGAGTGGAAATGAACAAGGTCACGATTCGCGATGTTGCGAAAGCCGCCGGAGTCTCCCCATCTACCGTCTCGCGTGCATTCTCCATGCCGGGACGCGTGAGCCCGGCCACCACGAAACGCATCTTCCAGGTCGCCGACGAGCTCGGTTACCATGAGATCCCGGTCGAATCAAGACCGTCCAGTGGCCACAAGGGTCTGGTCGCCATCATCGTGCCGGATATGACCAATCAGTTCTTCACTGACATTGTGCGCAGCGTGCAACAGGAATGCGCCCGTCAGGACATGGGCCTGCTGGTGAGCGAGTCGTGCGAGTCGGCGTCCATGGAACGGGTGGCGTTCGATCGTGCCGTGTATTACGCCGACGGGGCGATCTTGGCGTCCAGCCGTATGCCCGATTCCATGATCCGCAAATGTGCGCAGGTCAAGCCGGTGGTGGTGACCAATCGCATAATTCGAGGAGTCTCCAGTGTGGTCACTGACGTGTCGCAGGGTATGCGGCAGGCGGCGACGCATCTCAAGGGGCTCGGCTTCGATCGTCTGACCTATCTTGACGGACCGGCGCATTCATGGTCGGCGGGCGTGTGCTGGACCGAACTGACGCAGGCGTGCAGTGAGGAGGGACTGAAGATCAAACGGTTCTGGCCGGGCGTGCCCACATACGAGGGCGGCTTCCAGATGGCCCGCGAATATCTGAGGAACCCGACCGGTGCGGTGGTCGCCTACAACGACATGATGGCGCTCGGATTCATCGCCGCCATGCGCAAGAACGGATATGAGTGCCCGCGCGACTATTCGATCATCGGCATCGATGACGATATCGTGGGCCGTCTGGCTTGGCCCGCGTTGACCACGATTCATCGGTCCACCCGTCTGCTCGGTTCCCAGGCCGCGCGTACGCTGCTGGCGCGGTTCTCGAAGGGTGAGATGGGTACGCCGGTGCAGAGCACGCCGACCAAGTTGGTCATTCGTGAAAGCACCGGTCCCCGCGGCATCTGACGATGTCGCCGCCGGGCGACGAGTCCGGTGTTCCGAGGCGCGGGACCGATGGTGGTGTTGACCGGCAATGGGTGTAAAAAAGACTCTGGAAAACAGCGTCCGTTTTCGCTCGGGCGTGCACCGTGTTCCATGACGTGCCACGGAACATTTCCGCAGGCACGATGGATTGTCATGAGGAGAGGACTGACATGCCGCTGCCCACACCGCCGGAGGATTCCGGTTACGAACGTTCCACCGCCGACGATCTGGCACGTAAGGCCGGCACGCGCGAGGAGGACTTCCCGCAGGCCGACGCCTACTGCGCGCTGCTCGACCAGCACCACGCCTGGGGACTGCCGTTCAACGGCTATGCCAACGCCGCCGGATACGGATACGTGCAGGAGCCCACGCTCGGCATCGCCCAGGATGGATGGGATTCGCACGAGGCGTTCAAAACCCTCAGCTGGGGAGCGCAGACCGCCGTCGTCTACCGCAGCCTCGAACGTGGCCATGACATCGACCGCGAGTCCGCGCGCAACTTCCTCAAGCACGAGCGTGGCATCATCATCCACGGCAACCAGCCGTACTAAAACGTACAGCGCGGCTCACCTGTACCGCACTGTACCCTGTGCCGCACTGGTCTGCCGGTCGTTACCTCCGCATCGGTCCGCCGCATCGGTCCTACGCCGCGTCGCGTGAGGACGTGAGACCATGCTTCGTCCAGCGATCGGTGCGGACTGGAGATTCGCAGTTTCCAGCGCGCCGTCGCATTTTTGGAAAGAAGTGGCGAATGATTTCATGTCGCGGATGCCGCGCGGTAGCATGTCACCCGTATTCGCGCACGCGCGCATGAGCATACAGAGGCAGAGAAGGAGTGACCGGTGAGATTCCAGTCACGCGGATTCCATTCACACGACTCACGTCGTAAATCACACGACAAGATCACATTCGGCGATGCGCTTGGATTCGCCATCGGCGACGTCTACGGCGGTGGCAGCGCCATCCTCACCGGCACCTACCTGTCGGTGTTCTGGACGCGCTTCTGCGGATTCGATATCGGCACCGCGCAAAGCATGATCGGCGCGGCGGCCATGCTCAGCGCATGCTCGGCCATCATCTTCGGCGTGCTGTCCGAACGGTTCTACCTGTTCCGGCTCGGGCGACGCTTCGGCCGTCGGCGGTTCTTCGTCATGATGGTCTCGCCGCTCGTGCTGGTCACGCTGCTCATGTGGATCCCCGGCATGCCCAAGGTGCTGTATTTCTTCGTCTACGTGCTGTACGTCACGCTGCAGCAGATGTTCGGCGTCTGCTACTCGTCGCTGCCCGGCGAGATGACCCGCGACTTCGCCGGGCGCTCGCTGCTGTCGACCGTGCGCATGTTCGTTTCCGGCATGTCCGGCGTGATCATCCCGTTCGCCGCCACGGCCATACTCACCTGGCTGGGGGAGTGGCACGCCTACTCGTATCAGACGTTCGTGACCATCGTCACCGTGGCGTTCGCGATCGTCACGTTCACATCGTCGCGTCTGACCTGGGAGCTCACCCCCGAGGAGGCGGGATTCGGCGAGGCCGAGCTCGCCCGTCGCCGCGCCGCCAAACATCGGCGCGGTGCGCGTGAGATCATGCAGGCGATCGGTCACGTGGCCGCCGAGTACGCGTCCACATTCCGCATCGCCACGTTCCGCGTGCACATCACGCTGTACCTGATCTGTCTGACCCTCATGGACATCTTCACGCAGAGTTTCGTGTATTTCGTGGTGTTCGATCTGGGCAAGACGGCCGCGTTCGCGTCCATGCTGCTGTCGTTCGCCGTGATCGCCGAATTCTTCAAGCCGCTGTGGGGATGGCTGTTCGTGCACATCGGCCCTCGCAACCTGTATGCGGTCGATTACACGGGCGCGCTCATCGGTCTGGGATTGTTGTTCGTCTCGTGGCGTTTGGAGCCGGTGCTGCCCGAAGGCGTATGGACCGCGTACGTGATCGTGTCGGCGATCATCTGGTTCGTGTTCCGCTCGCTGGCCGGCACGGTGCCGTGGCTGGTGTTCCCGTTCATTCCCGACGTGGACATGATCGTGACCCGGCGTAATCGCGCGTCGATCTTCTCGGGCATCACCACGTTCCTGCGATTCATCTTCTCCGGGCTCGCATCGATGGGCGTGGGCGCGTTCCTTGCGTTTTCCGGATTCAAACCGGACCAGTCGGGTGCCCAGTCGTCGTCCGCGGTGAACGCGGTGGCGTTCGTCTGCTTGGGATGGCTGGCGATCGGCTTCATCATCGCGTTCATCGTGTCCCGCCGGTTCACGCTCGACCAGCGTAGCGACCTCATCGTGCTGCATGAGATCGAACGGCTCAAGGACGGCGGCAACAAGGATGATGTGGAACCACATGTGCGTGAGACCGTCGAGCGGCTCACCGGCCAGCCGTACGAACGCTGCTGGGGTGGTGTGTAGTTGCGCTAGTCGAGATGGAACACTTCGCGCAGATCCTCGCACACGGGGGAGTTGTCGGGATTCGTCGCCATCACCGGAGCCATGAAATCCCACCATTTGCGGTTGATCGGCGTATCCGCGGACTGCGCCCAGAGGTCCTCGTCCTCCACCTCGATGTAGCCGAACAGCGTGTTCGTTCGATCGTCGAATGTGATCGTGTAGTTGTGCCCGCCGTATTCGTGGATCATGGCCTTCATCTCCGGCCAGAGTTCGTTGTGGCGCTTGGCGTATTCCTCCACCATGCCGGGGTATAGATGCATTGTGAACGTTTTGCGGATCATCGGTCCTCCTTTGGACGGTTTGCGTGATCGGGACGGCGATGTCGTCTCCTCCGCATCGTAGGCAGAACGGAACGCGAACGAACCCGTGCCTAAATATCATGAATTGTCGGACGACTATCCGTTCTTGCCTTTCCTGCCGTAATTCGCATACGATGCCGATTGCTGTGAGGCGGTAGACTGTCGATAGACTTTTCGAGGAAGTTGTTGTGCTATCGGTTGGCGTCATACGACGACACCATGCAAAGGATGTGCGATGAAGAAGGTCACGATTCGTGATGTGGCGAAGGCAGCCGGCGTCTCCCCGTCCACCGTCTCCCGTGCGTTGAGTGCCACGGATCGCGTGAGCTCGGAGACCACTCGGCGCATCGTCGGTGTGGCCGAGCGTCTGGGATACAAGCTGCCGTCCGCCGAGGAGCAGACTTCGGCTGCACGGCCCGATTCGTCGAGCCATCTTGTGGGCATCGTCGTGCCTGATGTGACCGACCAGTATGCCGCGGCCATCGTGCACAGTGTGGAGAACGAATGCTTCGGACACGGCTATGGTCTGGTGATCGCCGAATCCCGTGACAGCGTCGCCTGGGAGCGCATGGTGCTTGACAAGACCATGAGCCTGGTCGACGGCGTGATCATGGTGTCGCCCAAGATGTCGAACCCCATGCTGCGCGACTACGCCGAGGACCATCCCCTGGTGGTCACCAACCGTAACGTGCGCAACGTGACCAGCATCGTGGTCGACATCTCTACGGGCATCGGTCAGGCGGCGGACCTGTTCGCCGTGCGAGGCCGTACCCGGGTGACCTACCTGTCCGGCCCGAACTCCGTATGGTCGTCCGGCGCTCGATTCCGCGAACTGCAGTCGGCATGCGAGCGCAAGGGGCTTGAGGTCGTGCAGCTGTGGCCCGGCGAACCCACGTTTGAGGGTGGGGTCGCGTACGTGGACAAGTATCTTGAGGATCCCACCGGTGCCGTGATGGCGTTCAACGATGCGATGGCACTGGGGTTCATGGCACGTATGCGTGAACGGGGTTTTGAATGCCCGCGCGACTATCTGATCGTCGGATTCAACGACGACGTGACCGCGCAGACCAGCACGCCGCCGCTGTCGTCGATCCGCATGTCGGCGAACGCGCTCGGCGTGAACGCCACCCGCCTGCTGCTGCGGCGCATGGCCGGGGGAGTGACCGAGGACTTCGCGTCGTACGCCGCGGTGCCGTCGTCACTGGCGGTGCGCGACAGCCTTGGCGGGTTCCACGGCTCATCGGAGGAGTAGGAACGATGTGTGTGATCGAGCTTGCCATGCCCACGGTGACCAGGCCGTATCGTGCCCAACTGGCGTCGGCGGTGATCTCGTCCGCACGCGCAAGCGGATATCGGGTCAATGTGGTGGCGTATCAGGACGACTACGGTCTGTCCGCGAACGACTATCTGGAAACCCGCCGTGGAGCGTGTGACGGTATGCTGCTCTATCTGGTGGGCGGCGACGAGGTGAGCCCGAACGCGTTCCGTCAGCCGTTTCCGATCGTCTGTCTGGGATTGTGCCCGACGTCGGGCATGGTCGATCAGGTCTTGGCCGATAACGTGGCGGATGGGCGCAACATCACCGATTTGGTCATTCGCAAGGGTAGCCGACGGCTGGCGTTGATCGGCCCGCAGGGGGTGTTCGACGGGCGTGTCGTGGACCCTGCCGTTCGCTCCCGTGGCTGGGATCGTGTGCGCGGCGTGCTGGAGGCGTGCCGCGCACACGACGTGACGCTTGATCCGCGACTGATCGGCGTGACCACGTCCGGGTGGACGATCGGCACCGGATACCGCGCGATGATGCAGGTCGCCGACTCCGGCGTGGATTTCGACGGCGTGATCTGCCTGGACGACCCGCTGGCCATCGGCGCGATGTTCGCGCTGCGCGAGCTGGGCCGATCCATCCCCGACGACGTGCAGGTGGTCGGCTTCGACAACGTGTACGACGCCGCGCACATGGTGCCGCCGCTGACCACGGTGGACGCGAACCTCGAATGGATCACCGGCGCCGCCGTGGATCTGCTCGCCCGACGCATCCACGATCCCGTGGGCGAGCCGCTGTGCTTCCAGCGTGAGTCCCCGATCCTCCTGCGCCGATCCACGCGCTAGCGTTTGCGGCGGGGCGCTGGCTGCTTCCGCTCACTGGTGTCCCTTGCGGCGTCGCGGCGTGAGCGCCGCCGGGCCATGCTTGCCGATCGCGAAGCATAGGGCGCGCATTCCGCCGATTCGCGGATTCGGTCGGCGTCCGCGGCCGATGCGATTCATCTGCAGTTCGAACCAGCTGATGACGAGGATGCCGCCGAATGCGCGGTCAAGAGCCTTGAATCCGGTGGTCACCCACGGCAGGTCGACGGTTCCGTTCCAATGGTCGTGAATGATGCGATTCGGCAGATCGGGGACGAGCGCCAGCGGCCGCGCGATGCCGATCATCTGAGTGATGCCCTCGGTCAGCGCGAGCTCCATGTCGTGTGCGCTGCGGAATCCGCCGGTCAGCGCCACCGGGACGGAGATCTCCCCTTTGATGCGCTTGGCGAATTCGGTGAAGTATACACCGCGTCGATGGTCCTCGATCGCGCCGCTGTTGGTCTGGATGACGGGTTTTTCCAGTGTGCCGCCGGAGATGTCGATCAGATCCACGCCGCGCTGTTCCAGCTGTTTCATGACCCAGATGGATTCATCCTCGTCGAAGCCGGCAAAGGCCCCCCGTTCGTCGACCTTCACTGCGATCGGCACGTCGCTGGAGTTGAGCTTGACGGCAATCGGGAATTTCGGGCCGACGGCCTTGCGCACGGCATCGAACACCTCGAATAGGAATCGTGCGCGATGTTCGATGCCGCCGCCGTATTCGTCAGTGCGCCGGTTGTCTTCGGGGGAGAGGAACTGGCTGATGAGATAGCCATGTGCCGCGTGGATCTCCACGCCGGTGAACCCGGCTTTTTTGGCGATACTCGCCGTTGTGGCGAAGCGGCGCACGATGTCGTGGATCTGTTCGATGGTGAGCGCGGTCGGCTCGGCGAAGAACCGTCCGTATTCGCCATTGAGCTTGCCTCCGCTGGGCGCGTATGGGTGCTGGTTGATGGTGATGGGGGACTGCCGGCCGGGGTGATTGATCTGCATCCAGCAGTGGGCTCCGTTCCGGGTTCCGGCGGCGGCCCAGCGGCGGAGCATGTCGATGTCGCGTTCATCCTCGACGGCCACGTTGCCCGGCTCGCCGAGTTGTGTGCGGTCGACCATGACGTTGCCGGTGACCAGTATGCCGGTGCCTCCGTCGGCCCAGGTGCGATACAGATGCGCATGCTCCTTGGTGGGGGCGCAGTCGCGCCCGGCCATCGCCTCGTTCATGGCCGACTTGTAGAAGCGATTCTTTACCGTGACGCCGCAGGGCAGGGTAAGGGGTTCGGCGACGTTGGGGGTGTGCTGGGTCATGGGGTCCTCCGTTTCATGTCATGTGACTGGTAATCAGTTGACCAATCTTTTGCAACTGTCTAAAATTTACGATAATTCAAATTTGGACATTTGTAAAATTCTGGACGATGGGATAGGGTGAAACCATTGTCATGCATGGCGACACGCCGAATCGTTGGGTGTGCCGAACACAGGAGGGAACGTATGAAAAAGGATCTGGATGCAAAGCTGTCGCGCGGCGCCGTGCGCACGCTCGAAGCCTTCTCCGGTGCGATGATGGAGCTGTTGCAGACCAAGCCGCTTGCGTCAATCAGCATCAACGAGCTCTGCGAGCGCAGCTCATACCCGCGCGCCACGTTCTACAACTACTTCGACGATCGCGATGATCTGCTGAACTACTGCTGGATCGCGTTGTCCGGACGGATGCGGATCGACGATCTCGAGTCGACGGAACCTGCGCGGCGCGTGGATGTCGCGCTCGACATGATGGCCGATGTGCTCGAGGGCAATGCGGCCATGCTGGAAGGCGTTCTTGATCACAATCCGGTCGGCGGTCCGATGTTCGCCAGCCTTCGTGCGTACATTACGCGCCGTTCCCGCGAGCTGATGCGCTCCTGCGTTGATGCGGAGCGGCATTCGCTGCCTGTGGAACTGGTCGCCGACCATTATGCGAACGTCCTGATGCTGGTGCTTGAGTGGTCGTATCTGCGTGGTCATGGACTTACGCGGTCCGAGCTCCACGGATATGCCCATGCCCTGCTTGACGGCGTGGAGTGATTCCGTCGGGAGGGGTGGCGGGGTGAGCTCGGCCGGGGCGTTCTGACGATGGATGCTGGCCTGGGCGGATCGGGGAGCCGTGTTGCACGGCTCCTTTTTGTTGCTTCAGTAAGTGTGAAAATATGCAACGAAATAAAGAAACGTTCTTCTGAATATGCAACTAATGTCGAGTGTTGTAAGGGCTTTTCATGACCTTGCGTTTGGCGTGACCTGTGATTATTGTTGGAATATCAATGGTTTCAGTGATGAAACATGGATATTTGAATATGACAACAAAAACAATGAAAACAATGGCAACAAAACATATCGATTCGTTTTATGCAACATAGGATTGCAACCAACAACGGCACGGTCGCCGCGAAGACAACAAGCGTCATGCAACGATGGCATGCGGCGCAGCGGCGGATCGTTCGTAAGGATTTCAAAGGAGAACACATGGCAGAGAACACCGGCAAAAAGCGTCGGATCACGCTGGTCACACGTCTCGGCTACGGCGCGGGCAATCTCGTAGGCTCCGGCGCGCTAGCGATCAGCGCCTCATGGCTGACGATCTTCTACACCACCTACTGCGGTCTGACCATGGCCCAGGCCACCTTCATCTACTCATTCGCGCTCATCGCTGACGTTGTCATGAACCCCATCGCCGGATTCATCTCCGACGCATTCAACAACACCTGGCTGGGGCGCAAATTCGGTCGCCGCCGCTTCTTCATCCTGCTCGCCGTCCCCGTGCTCGGCGTACTCAACCCGCTCATGTGGATCGTCATCCCCGGCGCATTCTGGTACTACTTCGTGATCTACCTGTGCTACAACCTCATCTACACGATGGTCATGATCCCCTATGACGCCATCCCCGCCGAAATGACCTCCGACTTCAAGGAACGCACCTACATGTCCGGTCTGCGCTCCATCTTCGGCAAGGGCGCCAACTTCCTCACCGCATCCCTGCCCGGCATCTTCTTCGTCACCTTCGGCGAGAAGAACCCCATGGCATTCTTCTACATGGGACTCGCGTTCGGCGTCATCATGGCGCTCGCCATGCTCTCCGTGTACCTGACCACATGGGAGCGTCCGGTCGACGCCACCACCATGGAGAAGGTGGAGAACCCGATCGAAGCCGTCAAGAAGCTGTTCGTCGACATCTTCTCCACGCTGCGCATCCGCACCTTCCGCCACCTGCTCGGCATGTACCTGTTCGGCTTCGGCGCCGAATGGCTGTTCAACTCCACGTTCTCCTACTACGTGGTCTACGTGCTCATGCTGCAGAAGTCCAACGCCTCCTGGTGGCAGTCGCTCAGCCCGATCCTGCAGGTCGTGTCCACCGTGGCCGCGATGGCGCTGGTCGCCAAGATCGGCTTCCGCAAGCCTTACATCATCGCCGAATGCGTGATCGTCACCTGTGCCATCGCCTACGCATGCTGCGGCATCTTCCACCTCGACGCCGCGTCCGCCGCCGGCATGGTCGCCATCACCTCCATCGTGGTGGTGTTCGGTCTCGGCACCGGCGCCGTGTACTACATCCCGTGGCAGACCTACCTGTTCGTGGCCGACGCCGACGAGATCGTCACCGGACGCCGTCGCGAAGGCACCTTCTCCGCAGCCATGCACCTGTGCGGCAAGCTCATGAACTCCGCCGTCGTGGCCATCCTTGGCATCTCTCTGTCCGCCGCCGGATTCATCGAATCCACCGCCGACAAGCAGGTGGCCGCAGCCGACCAGCCGGCGGCAGTACACACCACCATCGTCCTTGTGCTCATTTTCGGCGTGGGTGGACTGAGCCTGCTCGGCATGCTCTCCGCCAAGCTGATGAAGATGGACAAGAAGAACGACGAGATCGCCATCGCCGAATGCGCCCGCATCGCCGCAGGCGGACGCATGGAGGACGTCGATCCCGAAGTCAAGCGCATCTGCGAGGAGCTCACCGGCGTGCAGTACGAGATCTGCTTCGGCCACAACACCATCGGCTATCACACCCCCGAAGAGCTGGAGCGCATCAAGGCAGAGCTTCCCGAGCGTCGCAAGATGAACTTCGGCGTGAAGCCGACGCAGGTCGAGGAGGTCTGATCCACCACGGCCGCGCTCACACACGTGACTCATAACTGAATATCCGTACAACTGAATAACCATAACCGAATACCTGACGACCGGCGGTTTCCCTTCCATTTTCACCTTTGCCGCCGGTCGTCATTTTGCCATACACGTCCATCGTGTCGTCCATCGTAGTGTTCGTCGTCCAACGGAAAGAGGCATCGGAATGGGCAGTTCCCGCATTCTCAACACCTACATCCATCAGCTGATCGAAACCAGCACCCCGCAGGCCCCGGCATGGAACATCGAGAAGATCCGCGCCGGCAAGCCCAACACCTGGAACTATATCGACGGATGCATGATCAAAGCGCTGATCGAACTGTATGAGATCACCGGCAAGGACGTCTACCTCGACTTCGCCGACCGGTTCATCGACTATTTCGTACAGGACGACGGCACGATCAAATACTACGATCCCAAGGAATACAACCTCGACAACGTCAACGCCGGCAAGACCCTCCACCAGCTGTACGCCATCACCGGCAAGGACAGGTACCGCAAGGCCATGGACGTCATCCGCGGGCAGCTCGAGCATCAGCCCCGCACGAGGGAGGGGAGTTTCTGGCACAAACTCATCTACCCCAACCAGATCTGGCTCGACGGCCTGTACATGGCACAGCCGTTCTACATGCAGTACGAGCTGAGCTTCCGCGACGGGCGCGCATGCGCCGACTCGATCCACCAGTTCGAGGTGGTGCGCGAACTCATGCGCAACGAGCGCAACGGGCTTTACTACCACGCCTACGACTCCTCGCGCAAGGAGTTCTGGTGCGACCCGGTGACCGGACTGTCCGCCAACTTCTGGCTGCGGGCCGAAGGCTGGTTCGCCATGGCGCTCATCGACACCTGGGAGCTCATGCCTGCGAGCATGAGCGGCGAGCGCGACGTACTGCGACGCATGTTCGTCGAACTCATCGACGCCATGCTGCCGTATCAGGATCCGGATACGGGCATGTGGCACCAGGTGATCAATCTGGGGCGAATCGCGCCGAACTATCTCGAAACGTCGGGCTCTGCGATCTTCGCCAACGCCATCATGAAGGGCGCGCGACTTGGCGTGCTCGACGAACGCTACTACGACTACGGGCGCAAGGCGTTCGCGGGCATCTGCGACACCTGTCTCAGCGAGGAGGACGGCAGACTGACGCTTGACAACATCTGTCTGGTGGCGGGGCTGGGCAACACGGACCATCGCGAGGGCACGTTCGACTACTATATGCGCGAGCCGAAGGTGCGCAACGACGCCAAGGGCGTGGCGCCGCTCGTGCTCGCCTACATCGAGACGCTACGGCATGGGAAGGAGGCTGGCTGAGTCGCGGCGGAGCGCGGTGGGGGCGTGCGGTGTGTGATGTGCGTGCGGTGTGTGCGTGTGCCGCGCGGGCGCTATACGCTATTCGTGCGCGGCGAAATGCACCACGTCGATGCTGTCGTTGCGGCTGAGGAACTCCTTCGTGGTCATGTGGAACTCCTGCTTGAAGCATCGCAGGAAATGCGTGTACGAGGCGAAGCCGCACTGCCGGTAGACGTTCTGCGCGCTGCCCGACTCGCGCAGCAGCTCCTTGCTCCGCAGCAGGCGCTTTTTGAGAATGAACTCGTGCAGGTTCAGACCGGTGTTCTTTTTGAACTGGCGCGACAGGTAGTACTTGTTGATGTAGAACCGGTCGGCGATGGCGTCGAGTGAACAGTCTCCGGCAAGGTTCTCGTTCACGTACTCCATCACATTGACGATCAGCGATGACACTGGCTTGTTGCTCGGCGTCACGTCATTGGCGGAATTCGCCACGGCCTTGTTGAGTTCCACCATGAACTCGAGGAAGCGCTGCTCGTATGCCAGATCCGAACCGTAGGAGCCATCCGGCTGCTCGTCGAGTCTGACGATCTGACGGCGCAGCACTTCGGGATCCATGCGGATCACGCGGCTGGTCGGTTTGCCATTGTCGTTGAAGCAGGTCGTCAGATCGGTGTTGGCGGTGGAACGGGACGTCAGGAACTCGTCGCGCACGTAGATGTAGGCGCGTTCGTAGTAGTTGCTTGACTGTCGCACGATGTTATGCAGATCGTTGCTGTGGGCGAAGGTGACCGTGCCGGGTTCGGTGGCGTACTCGTTGCCGCCCAGATGGAACACGCCGGTGCCCTGCAGCACGCAGTTGATCTCGTGGAAGTCGTGGTAGTGCAACTGCGCGTGCTCCACCACCTGGGAGTCCACGTGGTAGATCTCGAAGCGATCCGAGATCATCGAATTGACGATCACCGCGCGTTGCGGTCGTTCCTGCTGCGCCATTGCAATGCCATCCCAACTTGGTAGAAGCGACTGAAAAGCTAGCTAACATTATATATGACACTGCAAGAATCGATAGGAATTCGTCAATATCTGTACAGCATTACATAGCTGGGGTTGCTACGGGAGTCTACGATCGAATCATCTGCCGGATGCTGTGACTCGCTGTGACTCGATAATTCAACGTGTAGCCCAATTGATATGGAGGTTCCAATGATCAACTTCGGTGCCCGTGGCCATGACGTGACCGATGCCGATACCGTGGAGAAGCTCGCGGCCGGGTTGCGGCGCTATGGCGTGCACAATGTGCAGCTCGCGCTGCCGCGTCAATTCCCCGATCTTGCCGATGCGGCCAGGATCAATCCGGGCATGGGGATGCGCTTCCGTCGCGTGCTGGGCGACGCCGGCGTGGACATCGCCGTGCTGGGCTGCTACATCAACATGACCCACCCCGATGGTGAGACGCGGGAGATGCTGCTGCGGAAATTCGAGACGTATCTCGCCCACGCCCGGTTCTTCGGCGCGCCCGTGGTGGCCAGCGAAACCGGATCCGTGGACGCCGAGCCCGGGCGGTTCACCGAGGAAAACTTTACCGAAGCCATGTACCAGAAGGCCTTGTCGGCGATCCGGCGACTGGTGGACGCCGGCGAGCGGTTCGGTACGATCGTGGGCATTGAGCCGGGTGCCAACCATCCGATCCACGATCTGGCATCCACCGAGCGTCTGCTGACTGATGTTGACTCCCCGTATCTGGGCATTGTGTTCGATCCCACCGCCTACACCACGCCGACCGGACGTACCGTGGACGGTCTCGACCAGGTGGAGCTGACCAGGCGGGCGCTTGACCGATTCGGAGAGCGCATCGTGGCGGTGCATATCGATGACTTCACCGTGGATGAGGCCGGTATTCACCGGTGCAACGTGGATGAGGGCGTGATGGATGTGCGCGGTGTGCTGGAACATGTCTCTGACGCTCGCCCGTGGATCCCCGTGATCCTTGAGCAGACCGAAAACGAGGCCATCGCCCGCACCGTCGAGCGGTATGGGGCGTTGTGATCGTGCTGGCGGAATCGGGGGATGGGAGTGGGATGTGGCGTAGCAGGGAATGATGATTTTTCGATATTTTTCGTTCTCTGCCAGTCGGCGTGGCAGAGAACGAAAAAACGGGGTCTTTCCCTCTTCTCTGCCGCGGATTGATGTCACAGAACGCGACGGCGACGTATTTCTGCATTCTCTGCCACAACTGCTGGCAGAGAATGCTCCACAGGACCTTTTCTTCGTTCCCTGCCACAAGGGCTCCCAACATATTGATCACACAATGAGATAGTGTTCATATTTTGGTGTTGTTGTGGGGAATACCAGCCTTGAATTGCTTGAAATGATCCTTTTGGGCTGGCAGAGAATAATAAAAACCCTCATTGTCGTATTCTCTGCCAGAGGCCGTGGCAGAGAACGTCGGAATGCGTCTTTGCTGTATTCTCTGCCACTGCAATTCCATATACGGCAATTTCACATTCGACCACATTGCCCATCCGGTGATGACATCCGACGATTGGCGTGCATACGGTGGCTTCATGATGACCACAATGAATGATGGAGGCGGATATGATCGTGGCAATGCTGCCATGAGCGTATCCTTGGCCGACCGTAGACAGGATATGATTCGACGTTGCACGGATGCGGCGAAGAGCGCCGGAACCACGATATTGTTTGGCATGACGACGTCGTTGGTCCTACAGGCGGTTCCGGTGCCGTCGGGCGTCGCGTCTACCAGTGTCGGTGATGAGCGATTGCACACGGTCTCGAGTTCATGGGACAAGCGTGTGCGAGGTTCGGGTTTGCAGGCGCACGTGTGGAAACGACTGACCGCCGATTCGTGCATACGTATCAATCAGTATGTGTATGCGCTTGATCTGATCCACACCTGGGCACAGATGTCATCGCGTATTGCGCTTGTGGACCTTGTGGCGTTGGCGGATGCGGTGGTTACCACACTGTCCCGAGACCGTGGAACTCCCGACACGGACGCTCATGCCATTCGAAACGCCATGATCGAGTTCGT
Source organism: Bifidobacterium tissieri (assembly GCF_002259645.1). Taxonomy (GTDB): domain Bacteria; phylum Actinomycetota; class Actinomycetes; order Actinomycetales; family Bifidobacteriaceae; genus Galliscardovia; species Galliscardovia tissieri. The sequence continues at coordinate 103,148 of NZ_MWWV01000004.1, read as the reverse complement.
GAACAATGGTGAGCGGTTTCTTGGGAAACGCAACTGCATCAAGGCGTTGGCCTTGTGCAGAACCGGGGTGATGTCCCCGATGGAGACGTTGGCCAGATTGTGTTTGACGACCTATGGGATCCCGGACCCCGAAACTAATTACGTGGTTCCGGGTGTCACATTCCAGTCCGGGGTTGAAATGACCCTGGATATGGCATGGCCTGACGTCAAGGTCGCTGTGGAGTACGACGGTGACCAGCATCGTACGGATAAGACGCAATGGAGACGCGATCAGGAAAAGCGGGAATTGCTGCGAAGTCAGGGATGGGTGGTGATGGTCGTCACCGCAGACAATCTTTGCGATGACAGTGCACGATCCCTGTTCGCGTTCATGGTCGGCAGATATCTGGCCACACGAGGCATGCATGTGAATTTCCGCCTTACCGCAATGCCATTGTGAATGTGCCGGCTCAGGACTCAGAACGCAAGGAGGGGAAGGAGCTGGGAGGCGATGCGGCGGGCGAGACGCTCATAGCCGGCGGGGGAGTAGTGCAGGCCGTCGGGCATGTAATGGGGCTTGTGTTCCGGCAGCAGCGGACTGATGCCGGAATCGTTGAAGAGGTCGATTACGGGAATGCCGTACCGGTTGCTTATGGCGCGCAGCACCTGAACGTAGTCGGCCTCCACCAGTCCCAGCCCGTTGGGGGTATCGAATGCAGGCAGTGCCTTGGCCGGCACTCCGCCGGTCTTGCAGGGCGTCATGACCACGATCTCGCCATGCGGATACATGCGGACCAGTCCGCGCAGCAGGGTGTCGACGGCCCCATGGAAGGTGTGCACGTCGGTGTCTCCCTGTTCGCCGAGCGGCACCTCGCGGTTGAAGTCGTTGACGCCGCCAAGCACCAGCACGATGTCGGCATCGCGTTCCATCGCTTCGTATCGTTCGATGAAGCTGTCATCGCGATCCGCCTTGACGCCGATGCGGGAACCCTTGATGCCGTAATTGCGTACGGTGCCGGCTCCGAGCAGTCGCTGCAGGTGAACGGGCCACGAGATGGCGGGGCCGCCGTCGCCGGTGCCGACGTCACCCCACGTGGTGGAATCACCCAGACAGTTGATGGTGGTGTGCGCCCAATCCCGTGTCAGAAGATGGCCTGATGTTGCTGAGATCCCTGCTGCTGCGATGGTCATACGACTCTCCAATCCTTGTGTTAAAGCCTTGTCGGCCTGGTTTTCCCGCCCTCATACGGTCGGACGCGTGATGTGCGGCGATGTCGATGCGGGATCCGATTCGGCGATGGCGTCCCACACGCCTGCCGGTTCGAAATGGTGGCCTCCTTCGGCATGAAGATGAATCAGCTGAGCATCCTCGCCAAGAACATGATAGGCATTCCGGATGATGGCCACCTGCTCATCGGCATTGACGATGCCGCGAACTCCGTTGAGATGATCCTCGATGCAGGATTGCACGACCAGCGGCCGTGGCGCAATCAGCGATCCGATATCACCCATGTCCACCAGGTTCCACAGTCCAGGCACGTAATTGCAGCTGCAGTTGCCATTCATCGTCAACAGCGAATCCCGCACCCCATACATGTACCCGCTGATGAACGCGCGTCGAACGCGATCATCCAGCGCGGCCAGCCACAGGGTCTGCATGCCGCCGCCGGAGAATCCGAAACAGCCGAGCGACGCCATGTCCCACTCTCCGCGCTCGGCCACATAATCCACAAGACGCATGAGATCCCAGGTCAGCATGCCGGCAACGGTCAGCCCCAAGGGTTCGGCCATATGCGCCAGCTGCGCGCAGGTGCCGCGGAGGAACGAACGCTCATCATCGCGCTGGAGTCTTCGGTCACGGCGCTCGCCGAAGCCACGCGCGTCCGGGCACAGCGTCACATATCCACGAAGGGCTAGCTGCAGCCCATAGTCGTAGTTGAATCGTTGAATGGCATCGTCGATCGCGGGAATTCCACGAACTCCGGCCACGCTGTACTTGCCACCGCCCTGATGACCATGAGGACAGATCCAGCACAATGCCTTCCCGGTATCGCCGGTGCGCGGACGATCGGGGATCAGCACATAGCAGGGCATCCATACGTCGGGCTCAACCTGAATCAGGATCTTCTCACGAATGATATCGCCGTATTCGCCGGCATCGTCGGCAGCGCGAACCCTGCTACGTTCCACGAGCTGCGGATCGAGTGGACAGGATTCCATGAGATCCAGTCCGAGCAATGACCGCAACCGCGTGCGCAGATCGTCGCGCCAATCCATCCACTCCTGCGCCATCGTCTGTGTCGCAGTCTCCCGTGTCGCGGTCTGCGGTGCCACAGTCTCCTCTGCCGAAACACCATGGAATGCCGCCTGCCGGCTCACCCGGTCGAACCGTCGTAGCAGTCCGGGCAGCGAGTCGTAATATCGGTCGATATGCAGCGTGCGGCCGTTGCCATGCGAATCCTGATCCCTGCGCTGTCCGCCGGCTTCCGGACGGCCGGGCTCGTTACCGCTCATCTGGTCCTCCCACGGTCATCCCCGCTTCCCCCAGCACATGCTCGGGCGAATACCATGCCAAGCCCGCCGGATCATTCGGCAAGGTCCAATCCGGCCAACAGTTGGGATCGAACCCCGGCCCATGCAATCCCAAACCGGAGAGTCGCGACCCGTCATGAGCACGCGGCTTGTCCCAATCCCACCAGCCATCGGGATGAATGTGCGCGCCCAGTTCGCAGTCCACCAGCGCCACGCGCGCGAAATCTCGCCATGGACGGCCCAGATACACCGAGCCCGGAGCGCATCCGTCATCCGTGAATCGGCACCCACGAAACACATATCCGTACACCCGTCCCTCAGGGGTCGACGCCGCCGTGACATACCCGTTCACATCCATGTCGCGGTTCAGCGACCGGATCTCGCAATCCTCGAACATCGCCGTGGCCCCACCGAAGATGAAATCCACATCGCCGGCGATCAGACACTGCCGATACCATTGCCGCCCAACCCGACGCGGCGCGAACTGCTTGGGGCCGATGAACCCGCCTTGCTGCAGTTCCTTGGGTGGCAATGGCCCGGTGAACAGCGTGTCCTGATGGCCGAGAATGCGGCAGGATTCCACCAGCAGTTCATCGCCATCCGCGTACAACGCGATCGCCTGTCCAACGTCACGACCGTCGCCGGCATCGTTGGCGATGGTGAGATTCCGCAGCGTCACATGATCGGCGTCGACAAGCATCGTATAGGTGCGGAACGTTCCCAACGGCGTGCTGTCGTTGGTGTTGCCAATCGTACTGTCGGCCGTGCCATCGTCGGTGTTGCCAATCGTGCTGGCATTGGCGGGCATGCGGGCACCAAGTCCGAGCACGATCGTGGTGGTGCGCGGATCGTCGCCGATCAACGCGATATGGGGAAGCGTGACCTCCACTCGCTCGCGATACACGCCAGGCCGAATGCGTATCGTAATCGGTTCGATCGTGGGCCGTTCCGCCACCCGTCGCAGAACCATACCGTTTCCGTTGTGCTCGCGCATCTCGGCCGCTCGATGCAGGGCTTCGGTGATGGTCACGCAGTCACCATCACCGTGTTGCGACACCACGATCGTCGTAGTGGAATGACCGATACGGTCGTAAGGATTCGCAATCTCCATGAACGGATCTCCTTTGCTGGTGAACATGACGGTGGTATGTGACGATGATGGCGGACGGGGTGACGGCAGTGGGCCGAGTTTGTCAGTGCCGGTGCCGCCAGTACTGGTGCGATGCGGATCGCAGGACTACAGTGCCCGGATCCAGTTGGCGGCGAGCTCCGGCCAGTACTGCACCTGCGGTTCCACGTGATCGTGGTCGGGCATGGCGGTCGCCTCCGTGCCGAGTGCGATGCCGTGGTCGCCCTTGGGGAAGATGTGCAGTTCCAGCGGAATGCCGTGGCGATGCAGTGCTCCGGCGAACAGCAGGCTGTTTTCCATGGGTACCGTCCTGTCGGTGGCGGTATGCCAGATGAAGGTCGGTGCGGTGTCGCCGTTCACGCGGTTTTCCAATGACAGTTCCGGTTCGAGGCTGGTGTCGCCGCCGGTGAGATATGTGAAGGAACCCCGATGGGCGAATTCGCCGGACGTGATCACCGGATATGACAGGATCTGCGCATTGGGACGGATGTCGGCCGTGGTGATGTCATGCAGTCCAGTGATGCCAAGTCCGTTGGTGTCGCCGGCGTCGTTGGTATCGCTGCCGTCAACGGTATCGTGCGTGCTGCCGAGTACTTTGTTCAGTCGTTGAATGATCCACGGTTCGTTCCACATCGTACCCAGACATCCGGCCAGATGCGCACCGGCGGAAAAGCCACAGAGAATGATCCGGTCGGGATCGATGCCATGATCCTCGGCGTGGGTTCGGCACCATGCCACGGTTGCGGCGAGCTCCAACAGCGACTGAGGCCATACGGCGGGGGAGACGCTGTACCGCAGCACGCATGCATGGAATCCCTCCTGATTCATGCGCAGGGCGATCGGCTCCCCCTCGCGTGTGGAGAGGTGATTGTATCCGCCGCCAGGGGTGATCACCACCAGCGGTCGGGGAGTTCCGGTCGATTCGGTCGCGGTACCGTCAGCCGGATCATTGAGGAAATACGTGGTCAGTGTTGCACCGTTGCCCAGCACGGGCAGGGTGACGGCGTGCTCGATGGTGGAATGCGTGACGAGGGAGTTCTTGATGGAGTGATCGGCAAGGTTCATGATTGTTCTCCGTTGAGGTTGATCGTTCCTTGTGAGGATGGGTGCTGAGGCCGTTCCCCGTCAACAACCTATCAAGGATCGGCGTACAACGGTCGGGAGGCGGTCGGGAGCCGATGGCTGATCGTCGTCGACGTCATCCATGACCGTGATCTCACGCGTAATTGCGGTCATGTGCAACATGGTGAAGTCGAATATTGCAGGTTCGGCGCACCCGCGACTGCAACGGGCACGCCGAACCATATCCGAAGGATTCCGGTCGTCCTCCATCATGCGGCGGGCTTGATCTCCTCCTCCTGATAACCGATGGTGTTGTGCGCGAAGCACTGCTCGTACGGCAGACCGGACAGTTCCTCGCACACGGCCTTCACCTTGGGGTCCACATCCTTCATCAGACCGCCGGCCTTCACACGCTCCACCTCGCCGGTGACGATGTCGCAGGTGTCCTTGTCGATCTTGAGATTACGGGCGAAGAATGCGGACAGCACGAACATGCAGCAGCATCCGACAAGCAGGGTGAGCGAGACGGTGATCGGTACGGTGATCGGCTGCTCCACGGTCTGACCATCCTTGGTGCTGATGAAGCCGGACGCCAGCAGCAGGAATCCGAACACCGTGGTGATCAGACCCTGAACCAGCTGGTTCACCAGACGCTGGGCGGAAGAGTAGATGCCCTCACGGCGACGCAGCGTGATCAGCTCATCAATGTCAGGCACGTAGTTCAGCGGCACGTCGGGCAGGTACTGGAAGCCGGCGTAGAAGAACTTCCACACGGCAAACACGATCGGGTATGCCACCATCACTGCGGCTACGGGGATCATGTCGGTGAACTGACCAACACCCAGACCGATGAACACGGCCATGCAGGTGGCGGCGCCAAGCACGGCGGCATACCACGGCTGGTGGAAGCCCTTCTTGGCCAGCCACGCGATCCACACGGCGATGCACACAATGGCCACGACCTTGCCCGGCGTCTCGGACGCCGAAGCAAAGGACTTCGGAATGCCCAGCGTAAACACAATGAAATAGCTGTAGCAGGCGCTCCACACGTTGGCGGCGAACTTGGCGCTCATCTGCACATACAGAATGCGGCGGAACGAACGGTTGCGGAACGTGGAGAAGATATCGATGAACAGCTTCTTGATGGCTTCTCCCACATTGGCGATCTTCTCCTGTGCCACCTCTTCGGGTGTGCGCTCCCACGTGCTCAGATAGACGCCCAGCAAGGCGATTACCATGATCGAGGCGTTGATGCAGGCGATGATGAAGTAGGAATGCGGATTATTCTCGCCGAAAATGCCGAAGCCGAACGCCACCAGGAACGCCATCAGGAAGCCGGTGACATTGCCGAACAGATGCTTGGTTCCGGTCAGGTAACTGCGTTCCTCGAAGTTGTCGGTCATCTCGATGGTCAGCGGCCCAAGCGAGGTGGATGCGAAGGAGTAACCGATGTTGTACACGATGTAGCACAGCAGGTAGTAGCCGAAACCGAACGGCGTAACCAGGAAGATCAACGGTTCGGCGACCATCATCGGAATGGCAAGCAAAATCCAGAATCGACGGCGTCCGAATCGGCGTCCGACCCTCGTGTTGTAGAAGTTGTCGGAGATGAAGCCCATAAGCGGTGCCAGTATGGCATCGAGATAGATCGCGGCCGAAGCGATGATGGCGGCCTCACCGGCGGACAGGCCAGCCTCGGTGGAGATGAAAAGCACCATATAGGTGTGGGTGAAGGTCAGTGCGCCGGAACTGAGCATGCCGCCCATACCGAATCCAATGCGCGTCCACAGTGTGATCTTCCGCTTCTTGCCGATTTTGCTGAACATACGGTGTTCCCCTGTGATGGTTGTAGTTGTGGTGTGTGCTGGATGCGCGATCATCTATGACCGCGCGCGTCATCCCGGCTTCCATGCCGAATCGGATGACGCCCGCCCGGACGGGTGGCGCAAACGGTCAGACGTCCAGACAAGATTGATGGTGATGGTGGTGACGTCGATATCAATAGCCGATAGAGACGTCGATGGTATTGGTCGGTAGCGGGATTGCGCTACCGACGTCACTTCTGAATGGAATGCGTCGTAGCGTTACCGTTCCACGTGATCCACGTTGGTCAGCTGCAGTTCGTCGCCGTCCTGACCATCGATCGTCACGTCGTCAAGCACCAGGCGTTCCACGTTCTGCGCGATGATGCCCTGACGCACCATCGGCTCCACGCCGCTCGCCATGGCGGGTCGCGCAGGCTGTGTATCCTGCGCATACGTCACATGCACGTTGTGGAATTCCGCGCGCCCGACCTTGCTCTCCGGCAGGCCGGTGATGTACGTGGCCGCCGCATGACAGTTCGTCGCCTCAATGTCATTGAAGATCAACGACGCCACCTTCGGCGTACGTTCGTCGACCGGACGCGGGCCGCGATCCTGCACATACTCCGTCTTGCCGTCAACATCGCAGTAGTAGAACGAGTTGACCACGAACGGCGTGAGCACCCCGTCCATACGAATGTGATCGAAGGTAATCGCCTCGTAGACGCTGTCCTTGCCACGACCGCGACGGGTCTTGATACGCAGCCCGCGGTCGGTGCGTTCGAACAGGCAGTTGCGGGCGATCAGGCCGCGAATGCCGCCGGCCGCCTCGCTGCCCAACACCACCGATCCATGACCGTCGTGCATATAGCACTGGTCGATCAGCAGATTGCGGCAGGCGGGGCGCAGTTCGCGCGGCATGCCGATCTTGCCGCTCTTGACCGCGATGCAGTCGTCGCCCACCGAGAAATGGCATCCCTTGATCGTCACATTCGTGCAGGATTCCGGATCGAGACCATCGGTGTTGGGGGAGACCTTCGGGCCCTCGACGTTCAGACACCAGAAGCCAAGATCGCGCGACAGCACCGGGTGGATGTTCCAGCTGGGGGAGTTGCGCACGGTGATACCGGCGAAATCCATGCGCTCGCAGTCGCTCAGGAAGATCATGCGGGGGCGGGCGGCGATGCGGATGGTCTTGGGATCATGCCACCAGTTGTCATCGTTGGCGTTGGCTCCGCCGTCGATCACACCACGGCCGTACACGGTGACGTCGTGGACCGCCATGCCGGAGAGAATGCCGCAGAACATGGGCATGCCCTCGCCCTCCCAACGGCCCATGGGCAGCAGATTCGTGCCGGCATAGCCTGCGCCGGGTTTGCCTTCGATGGTATCCGGCAGGTAGGCGAGATTCTCGCGATCGTGACGGGCGTGAAGCGTGGCTCCCTCGGCCAGCTCGAGCGAGATGCCGCTGGTGAGGAACAGGTTCTTGAGGCGGTAGTCGCCGGCGGGGATGAGCACGCGACCGTGTGCGGGGCAGCTCATGATGGCGGCCTGGATGCTGATCGTGTCGTCGCGCTCGCCGTCTCCCGCCGCGCCGAAATCGCGAACGTTGAGGGTGAACGTCTCGTCGTCTGTGACAAGGATGCCGCTTACGGTGGTGACGGCTTCGTTTCTTGTTTCAGTATTGTTGTTGCCTAAATCGTCCGCTGTGTTGTCATTGGTTTCGTTTGTGCTGCATTCGTAGCGGATCGAGTAGGTGGTCAGCGGCTCAAGACCGTCGATGTATGTCTCCACGGTGTCGGTTTTGCCGTAGAATTCGTCGTTGATATAGATATCCCAGAGATTTTCGGTGTGGTACACGCTGTCTTCCGTGATTTCGACAACGGCGGCACGCGCGCATTTCCATACGACATTGAGCTGCATGACCGTATCCCTTTCCTTTCGTCCAGCGTCATCGCATTGAACGTGCAAAAAGTGTTGCACAGTGATATATCACTATTGATGGCATCAATGTATTCCTATGTTGCAGAAAATAAAATATTTGTTGCCAATGTTTGCCGGAAATCAGATAACAAAAAGACCGCCGCGCCCCTTCAGGGCACGACGGTCCTATAACCGATCTGCAAAAGCTGAGAAGAAAGTGTCGTGTCTACATACCTGTACCATGCCCATACCCGACGTCGTGTCCCACCTAGCGTTACGTGGGCCGCGCCATGTGTTACGTGGGCCGTCGGCGGCCCACGTAACACACACGCTAAACCGTTGATATTGCAACGATTTCCACGCAACGTTATGTGGGCCGCCGACGGCCCACATAACGCTACGTACGATGTACCGCGGCCCACGTAACGGTATGGCGGGCGGCAGGGCCGCGGCGCGTGAGATGGCGGCGTGGCGGCGCGGGGCTCAGTCGGTGAGGCTGAGGATGTAGTCCTTGATGTCGCCGTCCTTGGCGTTGGCTTCGAAGAGTTCCTTGAAGTGCTGGCCGGCGAAGGCGCCCTTGACGAGGGCGGGGTCGAGGTCCTTGTAGATGTCGACGAGGGGTCGGTAGGCGGCCTCGCGTACGGTGTCGAGGATCTTCTTGTTGGCCTGTTCGGGTACGACGCGTTCCTTGGGGTAGCCGCTGCCGGGCTCCTCGAGCCACATCTGCTCGAAGATGTACTTGAGCTGGAGTTCCTGGCCCCAGCCGTTCTTTAGGGCGAAGGGGATGGCCATGGCGTTGCCGTTGTTGATCTGGGCGAACGTGTAGGCGTCGAGGGGGTCCTCGACGTGGCCGCAGATGACGCCGGGGAAGCTGTTGAGGGCGAGCATGGCTCCCTCGCCGGTGCCGCATCCGGTGACGACGAAGTCGGCGGCGCCGGTGTTGAGCAGGGCGGCGGCGAGGATGCCGTTCTGCACGTAGGTGAGCTGGGCGTCGTCGTCGGCCGCGTACATGCCGTAGTTGTCGACCTCGAAGCCCTTTTCGTCGGCGACCTTCTTCAGTGCCTCGTAGATGACGCCGTTCTTCGCGGCCTGGCTGTTCTCGTTGATGAGCGCGATGCGCATGATGTGTTCCTTTGCTGATGTGACTTGATAAGTGGAGTGGTGTGATTGCCGTCCGTTTCCCGTTCGATGTGCGGGGTCCGGGCCGGAATGGCTGTTCGGATGATGCGTGCGTCGTCAAGGCGCGGAGGGTGAAGGCGTACAAAGGTACGTCGATCCCTCCGCAACGCAGACGACGCTCCATCATCCAACCAATCACGATGACGTGTGTGGTTTCGGCCGTCGCCGGGCGAAGGCGTACAACGGTACGTCGAGCCCGCCGTAAGGCCGAAAACGCTCCGTCATCACGGTTGCTTGCCGATGTAGGCGAGAATGCCGCCGTCAACGTAGAGGATGTGTCCGTTGACGAAGTCGGATGCGTCGGAGGCGAGGAACACGGCGGGGCCCTTGAGGTCGTCGGGCGTGCCCCAGCGGGCGGCGGGGGTCTTGGCGATGATGAACTGGTCGAAGGGGTGGCGCGAGCCGTCGGCCTGGCGTTCGCGCAGGGGCGCGGTCTGCGGGGTGGCGATGTAGCCGGGGCCGATGCCGTTGCACTGGATGTTGGCCTCGCCGTATTCGGAGCAGATGTTGCGGGTGAGCATCTTGAGTCCGCCCTTGGCGGCGGCGTACGCGGAGACGGTCTCGCGGCCGAGCTCGCTCATCATGGAGCAGATGTTGATGATCTTGCCGTGGCCCTTGGCGATCATGCCGGGGATGACGGCCTTGGACACGATGAACGGCCCATTGAGGTCGATATCGACGACCTGACGGAAGTCGGCCGCACTCATCTCGGTCATCGGGATGCGCTTGATGATACCCGCGTTGTTCACCAGAATGTCGATGACGCCGTACTTGTCGTTGATGTCCTTGACCATGGCCTGGACGGCGTCCTCGTCGGTGACGTCGCACTTGTAGCCGTGGGCGGTGATGCCGAGGGCGGCGTAGTCTTTCTCGGCCTGTGCAATCTTGGCCTCGTCGCGATCGTTGAATACGATTTCGGCGCCTGCCTGCCCGTAGGCGGATGCGATGGCGAAGCCGATGCCGTATGTGGCGCCGGTCACCAGGGCGAGCTTGCCCTTGAGGGAGAAGCTGTCCATGGAGAATCCTTCTGCCATGTTTCCTTCTTTCTGTTGTGGCGGTTGGTGTTGTTTTGGCTTGTTGTTGATGGCTGGTCGTTGGTTCGTCGTTGAAACTCCCCTTGCGAAATACACAATACTACGCAGGTGTTGAATATTTCGTTGCCAAGTTTTGTTGCATGATACTACGCAACAAAACGTTATTGTGCAACTATGGGGTAGTCCGTGAGGCGTGTCAGCAGAACGACACGAGGTACTCGGTGAAGGCGAGCACGGTGAGGGACTGCCCGTATGGCATTGCGGTTTTGTCGATGGTGCGGTAGTAGTCGAGGTCGTCCTCAAGACCGGTGCCCACGGAGACGTTCTGCACTTCGCCGTGTTCGTCGATCTGCCCGAGCAATGCCTTGATGGCCTTTTCGGCGACGGCTGCGTATTTCGGGTCGATGTAGCGGCGATGCACGGCCTTGAGGATGCCGTATGCGATGCCGGCGGTGGCGGAGGATTCCACGTAGGAGTTCGGGTCGTCGAGCAGCGTATGCCACATGCCGGACTCGTCCTGCAGTTTGGCCAATGCCTCGACCTGACGGTTGAGTAGGGTGATCAGCCATTCGCGCATCAGATCGCCCTTCTTGAGTCCTGCGATCTCGATGAACTCGGGGATGCCGATGGTGATCCAGCAGTTGCCTCGTGCCCACAGGGCTCCGGCGTAATTGTCGCGGCGGTTGAAGTTCCAGCCGTGGAACCACAGTCCGGTTTTCTTGTCCATCAGGTATTCGGCGTGGATGAGGAACTGGTACTTGGCCTCTTCCACGTAATCCGGGTGGTCGAGCAGGCGGCCGATCTTGGTGAGCGGCATCACCGTCATCATGAGGGTGTCATCCCACAGCTGTTCGTAGTGGGGATCCTCGTAGGTGATGTGCGCCATGCCACGTCCGGTGGTGCGGGGCATGTCCTCCATGGCCCACTTGGCCCACTGATCAAGGTAGGGCTGGAATCGGGTGTCACCGGTGTCCTCGAACAGGCAGCCCATGGCGAGCAGAGGAGCCATGGTGTTCACGTTCTTGGATGGGGATCCCTCGGCGAGGGCGTTGTCGAACCAGTCGGTGACCACCTTGCGTGCCTTGGGGTTACCGGTGAGCTTGTAGTTCTTGTAGATGCCGTACAGGCCCACGCCCTGCGGCCAGTTCCAGACCTTCCAGCTTTTGTCATCGACGACGATGTCGCCGAAGTGGAGCAGGAACTTGCCGTCGGCGTCGTTGATGGTGGTGAGGTTGTCGATCATGAGATCGATCTTGCTCTGGATGAGCTCTCGTGTGGGCTTGTCTGTGGTGGTTTCCGTCATCGGGATTCCTCTTTCTTGGTATCGACGTTGATGCCGTTGGTACGTGTGACGATTTTCAGTCTACGAATGTCGTCGATCGCTGAGTAAGGATAAATTGACAGTTTTTGACATGAGACTGTCTATATTTGCGCTATAGAAGAGTCGGTTGTAAAAGCTTTCATTGCAAAACTACTGAATATTGATACACGATGATCGAACATACGCGGATGTCAAAAACAGGTAGTTTCTTATCATGTTTTGATAATCGTTGCCGCCTCTGTGATGTTCATCACTGCTAGATTGTTCCATACCGGCTCACGGAAGAACCGAAATCCAACAACGCACTCACACTATCCGATTGCATGGTGCGCGCGGGAGCGCATGTGCATACAAGGACGTATCGGGAGGAATTATGTCTGCAACGAACAAGGCGCAGTCGCTGCCGCCATTTGGTCTCAAAGACAAGATCGGCTACATGTTCGGCGATGTCGGCAACTGCTTTATTCTTGGTCTGGTCAACGGATTCGTGCTCAAGTTCTACACGGACGGATTGGGCGTGCCCGCCGCCATCGTGGGCATCACCATGATGCTGACCAAGATCTTCGACGCGTTCGTGGATGTGTATGTGGGCAACAAGGCCGACGAAAGCGCGGTCAAACCGGGTGAGGGGCGTTTCCGTCCGTGGATCCGTCGTTTCCGCTACCCGTTCATCATCGTGGCGATCATGCTGTTCCTGCCGGTGGTTGCCGGCTGGGCCCTGCCCGCCAAGGTGGCGTACATCGCCGTGACCTACGTGCTGTTCAACGTGTTCCTGTCGACGGTGAACATCCCCTACGGCGCATTGGCCTCCGCGCTGAGCGCCAAGTCCGATGAACGCGCGTCGCTGTCGACGTTCCGCTCCACAGGATCCGCCATCGCCGGTGCCCTGACCGGCTACATGATCCCGTTGTTCATGTACGAGACCAACGTCGCCGGCGAGCAGGTGATTTCCGGCACCCGCTTCTTCATCATCGCCATCGTGTGCGGCATTCTGGCGTGGATCTCCTATGAGATCACCGTCCGCTGCACCACCGAGCGCACCAACGTGCAGGCCGGTCGCAAGCTCGACGCCAAGAAGATGGTCGCATCCATGTTCAAGGACCGCGCCCTGCTCGCCCTCATCGTCACCGATTTCTTCGTGGTGATCAACCAGCAGCTTGCGTCCATCAACCAGACCTATCTGTTCGACACCTACTTCCACAACAAGACCGGCATGGCCATCGCCGTGATGTTCAACTACATCACCGTGCTCGTGCTCGCCCCGTTCGCCACCGGCATCGCCAAGAGGTTCGGCAAGCGTGAATCCGCCGTCGTCACGCTGGTCTTCGCTGTCGTCATCTACGGCATCATGTACTTCGTGCACCTGACCGATTGGCGTGTGTACCTGGTGCTTATGTTCTTCGGTGCGATCGGCGCGGGCTACTTCAACCTCATGGTGTGGGCGTTCATCACCGATGTGATCGACCATCATCAGGCCATTACGAAGATCCGCGAGGACGGCACCATCTACGGCCTGAACTCGTGGGCCCGTAAGATGGGACAGGCCGCATCCAATGGCATCAGCGGCGTCCTGCTTGGTCTCATCGGGTACCAGTCCAGCACCGCCGGCCACGCCGTCGTCCAGTCGGCCGGTACGGTGCAGGGTGTGTACGCTCTGGCCACGCTGCTGCCGGTGGTGTGCCTGGGCGTCGCCGCGCTGATTCTCGCCTTCTGGTACCCGCTGGGCAAGAAGGAGATCGCCGAGACCGAGCGTATCCTCGCCGAGGACCGCGCCAAGACTGAAGTGTAGCGAACGACGGCTTGAAAATCACAGAACTCGATAGTACCGAAAATAGACCATTGGAATTCCAACGCCCAATTCTCGGTACTATCGAGTTCTGTGATTTTTCGTTTCCGAAGGCGCTCATAGGAGCCGAGTCAATACCTAATTCCTATGTTTTCTTGCGCGAGATCGGTGCTCGAACTGCGGTTTGTTGCCGAGTTCGGCAAATGATGGATATTGTTTACGCAAGCATTACCGCATGGTCCTATATTATGGACTGCCACCGCGGGATGAGGATCCCGGGATGGCAAGGAATCAACCGGCGGCAACGCCGACACTATGGAAAGAGGTAATGACAATGTCCTTCAAGGAAAACATGATGCGTGGTCTTGCTATGGCTGGCTTCTCCGAGCTGACCTACGTGAACGACTCCATGGCTCGTACCATGACCGAACTCGGTCACCAGATGCTCGAGGAGAAGTGATCTCAGCCAAGTGATCTCACAATCACGCTGAACAATCAATGGTCAGGGGATACGGCCAACGGCGTCCGTACTCATCCCGCTTGTCTGATGTTGTGGTCTCGCCCGGTGTGGCGGGATTTTTTTATGCCGTGTTGGCGTGCGCCTTCTGTGGGTGTCGAATGCGAATTGAATGAAACGCGATTCACGAATGGCAAAACCACCCCCGCCATCGTCATTCCCATAACCTGCCATAGATAAGGCCTATAGCCAAGCCGCCATACGGCCATTGCCGCCGACATACAGTTGAACGGATTGTATCCGGATGGTCGGCATTCAGGCCGTATCCGAAAACCGAAAAAAGGGGGAGGGTGCATGACTTCGGCTTCAGGGCCCGCATCGAATTCCACATCGGCGCAAACGGCCGTATCGTTGAGCCAGGATCAGGGCGTGGACGTGGCGACCGGCGAACACGTCGGGCTGCAGCGCAAAATGGAGACGCGTCATCTGATGATGATCGCGCTCGGCGGCGTGATCGGCACCGGACTGTTTCTGAGTTCCGGCTACACCATTCATCAGGCTGGTCCGATCGGCACCATTCTGGCCTATGCCGTCGGCGCGTTGAACGTATATATGGTCATGCTGTGCCTGGGTGAACTCGCCACCGCCATGCCGCAGACCGGTTCGTTCCATGTGTACGCCGGACGGTTCATTGGACCCGGAACCGGTTTCACCATCGCCATCATCTACTTCCTCGCGTGGATGGGTGCGCTCGGTTCCGAATTCACCGCATCCGGTCTGATCATGCAGAAGTGGTTTCCGAACTCGCCGGCAT
This sequence comes from Bifidobacterium tissieri, assembly GCF_002259645.1. GTDB lineage: Bacteria > Actinomycetota > Actinomycetes > Actinomycetales > Bifidobacteriaceae > Galliscardovia > Galliscardovia tissieri. Next base: position 88,130 of record NZ_MWWV01000004.1, on the reverse strand, counting down.
GGGCGTGGAGCGCACTGTTCATCGTACTAATCTTCACGCTCAACGCGCTGTCCGTGCGATCGTTCGCCGAGGCCGAATTCTGGTTCGCCGGCATCAAGGTGGTGTCGATCATCGCGTTCATCGCCATCGGTCTGCTCGCCATCGTCGGTATTCTGCCGATCGCAGGCTACTCGCATGCGCCGGGACTGACCAATCTGGTCAATGACGGCATATTCCCCAACGGGTTCGCTCCCGTGTTCTCCACAATGTCCACGGTGGTGTTCGCGTTCGCTGGCACGGAGCTGCTGGGTGTGACCGCAGGGGAGACCAAGGATCCGGGCGAGAACATTCCGAAGGCCATCCACACCACCTTCTGGCGTCTGGCGATCTTCTTCATCGGTTCGATCGTGGTGATGTCGGCGCTGATTCCGTGGCAGGACGCCGGCGTGGACAAGAGCCCGTTCGTGCTGGTCTTCGATGCGATCGGTCTGCCGTTCGCCGGCGACATCATGAACTTCGTGGTGCTTACGGCCATTCTGTCGGCCGCCAACTCCGGCCTGTACGCGTCCACGCGTATGCTGTGGTCGCTGTCGAACGAGCATATGATCCCGCGCGTGTTCTCACGTACCACCTCGCACGGTGTGCCGCTGATCGCATTGTGCACGGCCATGATCGGCGGTCTGTTGGCGCTGCTGTCGTCGGTCACCGCCGCGTCGGTGATCTATCTGGCGCTGGTGTCCAGCGCTGGTCTGGCCATCGTGATCGTGTGGGTGGTGCTCGCCGTCTGCGAGATCCGCTTCCGTCTGGAGATGAAGAGGGAAGGCCGCGGCGTGGACGAGCTGTCGTTCCACACGCCCGCATGGCCGGTGGTGCCGATCGTCACGTTGATCCTCAGCGTGGGTACGATCATACTGTCGGCGGTCTATGAATCCATGCGCCCGTCGTTGATCTACATGATCGTCATCATCGTGCTGTGCTACGCGGTGTACTGGATCCGGACGCTGGTGCTTCGGGTGCGGTCTGGTTCCAAGCAGAGCTAGCTGGAGCTAGCTAGAGCTGGTTGGGATACTGGTTTTCCGGCTGTTTGGTCTGGTCGTCCATTCCGGTTGTCCAATCTGTCCATTCATCACGAATCGGTGTGACTGCTGCCATGCAGTCGCACCGATTTTTCGTTGAAAACACAGTCCTTTCTGTAACTCTAGGGGGTAGAGGGTGTTATGAACACGTTAGAGGTAGGGGGTATGGATTTCCGATGTCGCGATGCAGGCCCTATGATTTCGATCCAATAGAGTCGACATCATTCTTCGCCGGCGCGCCGATCGATACTCGATATCGATGTCGCTTCGGCGGGAGGGGAAAGCAGACATGCCAGAGTATCGGCCAGAATCCGTCGACGCCGATATCGTCGTTGGCGTCGACGGCACCGACGATTCCTATACGGCTTTGGATTTCGCGATGCGCGAGTCCGCGAAAACGGGGCAGACCGTCAATGCCGTATTCGGCTGGACCCCGTCATGGTCCACGGGCACCGATCACATGCATGACGATGAGGAATGGCGGGACGCCCGTCATGACATCGAGCGCAATCTTATCCAATGGGTGGATGCCCGCTACGAACGCATCGGCTTCGACCGTCGGAATCTCAAATTTACTTCGGTGAAGGCCACGGAATACGCGTCGCTGCTGCGGTTGGGCGGCAGCGCCCAGCAGATCGTGCTGGCCCGTCGGTCCATGGGCGTCGTGCCCCGTTGGATTATGGGATCGTTGCACGCCTCGGTTGCTGGGGCCACGGATACCCCCGTCACCGTGGTCCGCATCGAGGACGAAACCGACGAGCTGTCCGACATGTCGGAAACCGCGACGCTGGCGTCGGCGACCAATGGCGTCGTCATGGACGCGAATGCAAACGCGAATACGAGGCGGACGCTGTCGAATGTGGACGTTCGCCCTAGCTCGGATCCGCATCAGGATCCGCATCTCGACCCGGAACATCGGCCGATCGTCGTGGGCATGGATGGATCGGAATCATCGAAGCACGCATTGGCATTCGGCATACGCGAGGCCATGATCAACCATCGTTCCCTGCACGCCGTCTTCTGCTGGCAGATGGACCAGATGACGCGAATCACCGGCCGTAAGGCCATGTCCGACAAGGGGGCGCAGATTCTTGCTGAACGGTTCGTGGCCGATGCCGTCGCGGAGGTCAACATTCCCGCGGAGTTGACCGTGCAATCCGAGGCGTTCCAACTTCCCGCATGTCGTGGGTTGCTCGAGGCGTCACGCCACGCGTGCTGGCTGGTTGTGGGATCCGGCGAATCCACGGAGCACGATCATGATCCCAGTGCGCTGGTCAAACGGGTACTTGACTTTTCCGAATGCCCGGTCACGATCGTCCACTGATGGCCAGACAATACGAGGGCTATTTGATACGGGGATGATACGGATCGGGGGTGCCTGTATAGAAGGTATCTCTATCAAGTGCCGTTAGGAAACCGTATGCAAACGCGAGTTTTGCATACGTGAGCCGTAAGGATGCGCCCTGCCGTGTGATGAATCCCATAGCATGACAATGAGGCCGTGGCGACTGTCGAGGCCGTCGCGGCAATAAGGTCCGGAATACCGGAATGGTTGGGGATCAAGGAGCGCGGGGGACATGGGCAATGCGGTGCTGGTGGCGGAAATATTGTTCGCAGTGCTGGTGTCGTCGTTCCTCAGTCGTTTCCTTCCCAAGATCTCAACACCGCTGATTCAGATCGCGTTCGGCATACTCTGGTATTTCACTCCGGCGCTGCCCAATTTCAGGTTCGAGCCGGACATGTTCATGCTGTTCTTCATCGTTCCGCTGTTCTATCTGGAATCGCGCAGCATCAATCGCAAGGCGCTGGCCGAGGATCTCAATCTGTCATTGTCGCTTGCCGTGGGACTGGTGCTGGCGCTGATGATACTCAGCGGTGTCACACTCCATGCGCTCTGGCCTGCAATTCCCATGATGGCGGCAGTGGCCATGGGTGCCATCATCAGCCCCACCGATGCGGTCTCCGTGGCGCAATTGGAAGGCGTGGTGAAACTCACGCCGAGGCAACAGTCGGTCTTGCAGAGCGAAAGTCTGCTCAACGATCCCGTCAGCCTCGTCGGATTTCAGACCATGCTCGTGGCGCTTGCGACCGGGCATTTTTCGCCGGCAAGCTTCGGGGCGCAGGTGCTGCTCAGCTTCCTGCTCGGCACGGTTGTGGGTGCGGCGATCGGATGGGTGTTCGACCGCATGATCCTCGCCATGCGCCGGCATAATTTCGAAGACGTGACCATGCGCATACTCATGGAGCTCTTCCTGCCGTTCGGCGCATATCTTGCCGCCGAAGGGCTCGGCATCTCCGGCCTGCTGGCCGTCGTGGCCTGCGGTGTGGTGATCACCTTCCCGCACAAGGGCGTGGGCGGCGATGTCGCCCGTGTCAATCTCGTCTCGAACTCTGTTTGGCAGTTCGTCGACTTTCTGCTCAACGGCACCGTGTTCGTGCTGCTCGGCATCCAATTGCCGCTGGCCATGCGCACGATCGTGGAGGACAATCGCGTCAACCTGTGGGTGGTTCTGGGGCTGGTCGTGCTGCTGACCATCATGACGCTGATCCTGCGATTCATCTGGTGCGCATGCACGTTGCGCATCGCCAAGGACACCACCACCGGACTGCGCAGGAAAATGACACGTCAGCGTTGGCACTCCGCGGTGGTGATGACCTTTGGCGGCCCCCGTGGCGCGATATCGCTCGCCATGGCGTACTCGCTGCCATATTCCATCGATTCCGGTGCCAGCGTGCCGGTGCGAGACATCATCATATTCATCGTTTCCGGATACATCATCATCTCGATTCTGATGGCCAACATCATGCTGCCGCTGCTGTCTCCCAAGCCGGCCGACTCGTCCCGTGAGGAATGGGCCAAGCGCGACATCGACATGCTGCGACGTACGATCGCGAAGATCGTCGACGTCGATACCCCAGAGACCCATGCCGCCACCACGCAGGTGCTCAGGGGATACAACGATCGAATTCGTCGTGTGGAGACGAATCTGCCGACCTCGACCCTTGAGGATGCGAACAAACTGCGTATCCAGACGCTGGAATGGGAACGCGACTGGCTGCAGGACATGCTGGCGTCACGTAAAAGCGTGGTGCATCCGGATCAGGAAACCAAGACCCAGATCCAGGGGGCAAAGTATCTGCTTGATCATGTGGAGAGCTCGCTGTCCCGGCTTGAATCGGATAACCCCTATCCTGGTGGTTTGCGTTTCCGCTTGGCGCGTCTGCGTCGGCGTTTCATGCCAAGCGTTCGGCGAACGTGGGCGATGATCGCCCAGTACACGCCTGCGATTGAGGCGGAGCGTACCGCGTCGATTCGCAAGGTGCAGGTGCCGCTGTACAACCATGTCATCGATCGTCTGGATGATGTGCTGCTCGACAAACGCTATACCGCGGTGGAAGTGGTGACTGACCTGCTCGTCGAATACCGCAGGGGACTCAATCAGATCGAGGGCAAGGGTATACCGATCAATGGTTCCACGACGGAGCCCGCAGGATTGAAGGCCGTGCGCGCCAATGCCCTGCGCATGGAACTGGATACCATTCGCGAGATGCTGGAGCACGGCGAGATCACCCGGTCCGACGCCAGGATCATGCGTATGAACGTCCACCTGATCATGGCTGAGACCGCAATCTGACGTTGTGGTCCGCGCGGGGTGCCTACGTCGCTTGCGGTGGGCGTGGCAGAGAATGGTTTGAGGCCCTATATGGGCATTCTCTGCCACGCGGTTTGGCACGTAATGCGCAATCTGGACTTTTCCGCGTTCTCTGCCACGGATTTCCATGGATTATGCCGCCAGATTTGCCGCATGAGCGGCTTACGGTCGCTGATATTGCGCTGATTGACATGCTGATCGTGGCAGGGAATGCGAAATAGTGATGTGATGGCGTTCTGTGCCGCGGCCGCGTGGCACCGAACGCCGTATTGCGTGGATTTGGGCTTCTCTGCCACGATTTCTTGGCAGGGAAGCCCAAAAACGCTTGTATTTGTATTCCCTACCACACGGTGTGGCAGAGAATACAAAATCATGGCGTTTGCTCGTTCTCTGCCAAGCGACAGAGAATCGAAAAAAGAATTTCTCGTTTGGCGCCGCGGCATGCCACGTTAGATACGACAAAGGCCTGCTGACATCGGAATGATGCCAGCAGGCCTTCGTTTCCTGCACTACCGTGCACTATCGTTCTGCCGGATTCACTGCTAACTCAGCACTGACAGCACTGACGCCGAATCCGACAAACCCGATCAGATGTGGTATCTGATTTTAGTGATTTGACCGTAGTGTTGTTTTTTCAGACTAAATGGCTTTATTCCAACAGTTCCAAAAGCTTTGGTGGTTTGCTGTAGGTGACTATAGATGTCTATGAATGGCCACTTGTGTATCCCGTTTTGTATCCCAGTGGGATATGCTTTGATACATGCGTCAATATGCTTGCTGTGCTGATGGTGATGGGTTCCGTGCTACGTTCGCTCTGCCTCCTGACCCTGCTACGGGGAAGCGTCGTGTGCTGAAGCGGCGTGGTAAGACGAAGGCGATTGCACGTATGCGTCTGGATGAGGCGGTACGTGAATATCAACGTTCCGGTAAGCTGCCTAACAGGACATCGCCGATGTTGGGGGATTGGCTCGACCGCTGGCTGAAAGAGTTTGTTAAGCCGCGCCTGCGTCCTAAGACATGGAAGACGTACTCAAGTGTGGTCAACGCCGATATCAAGCCGTCAATAGGCGGCGTGCGACTCCACCAGCTGCAACCCAAGCATTTTCGGGCTATGGAACAGTGGATTACCAAAGGGGACCCGGATTCCGTACCTCCCCGCAATCCCAAGTCCAGTGGAACGGCTGGTAGCGCGTGGCGGACTCTCCATAAGGCGTTGGATGATGCAGTGAAGGAAGGCATAATCGAGTACAATCCTGCTGACCGTGCGACGCCGCCACGTGTACGTCCCGCCACCCGTTCCACGTTGAGTGCCGCACAGGCACGTGCACTTATTGATGCCGAGACTGATCCGATGTGGCACCTCATGTGGCGGCTGTCATTCGAGCTGGGTATGCGTCAGGGTGAACGGCTTGGCCTGACCGTTGACGAGGTGCAGATGATAGATGGTGTGTGCTGTATTGTCGTGCGTCAGCAGTTGCAGGAGTTTTCGGAGGACGAGCGTGATTTTCCCGCCGATATGTCCGTGCGTTATCTTGAGGATTCGGCATATCTTGTGCCGCCGAAGACAAACAGCGGTTATCGAGTGATTCCTCTCCCGCAATCGCTCGCTGTAGAGCTGCTGGCATTCATCAAGGCCCGTGGCAATCTACGGCCGGATGATCTCGTGTTCGTCGGTGCCGATGGCAAGCATCTACGTAGGCAGGCGGATGAGGAACCTCATTTTGCTAAGGCATTGAGCAATGCCCAGATCGAAGGCCACTATGTACCCCACTCCGCTCGCCATACCGCCGCCACCGCCATGATGCAACTGGGGCTCAACAGTGCCGTGCGTAAGTCCATCATGGGTCATGCTTCGGTGTCGGTCACCGATACCGTGTACACACACGTGTCTACGGCGGATATGTTGAAGGCCACCTCGGAGATTGCAGCGATGCTGTCAATAGATTAGTTATTGCCGGTGCGTTTTGGATTCGTAAATCGTCAATAAGTATCAGGTAATGACGGTGATAGCTAATTGTCGAAGTATGGTGCGAGGATGAGATTATATTCATAGGTGCCTGTGGCCGTGTTTAGGTTGCGATATGCGCTTACGTATATTTTCTGTCCGATGTTATTCATTAGCAGAGGGTATTCTTTGCGTCGTACTCGGGAGATATATACGATTTTGCCATCGTCGGTTTCGATGTAGGGCCTAGGCTTAGCTTTTGATCCCTTTCGTGGAGGTTCTAGTTTGACTGTGCAGTCTCCGCGCCATGTGGAATGGCTGCTTATGAAATTATTGATACGGTCACTCCCCTCGGGCAGGTAAAGTTTGATTGCTGCCTCGATATTAACGCCTTCGGTCTTGATGTGTTTTCTGATTAATCTCAGCCATGCATTATGTTCTTCGTTCTTTTCGTCTTCGATGATTTGACTTCCCGATATGGGCCAAGTTTTGTATTTAGAAATGATCTCGGTCATGCGAGTTAGCGCATTGGGGTTTGCGGTGTGTATGACTGTTGCCGGCCATTTTTCAGCGTACCAGCTATTGAAACTACAATCTAGCCACAGCTTCCATCCGATTCTGGACATTGCTCGTTCGAGGTCTAAAATTTCATATGGATGGAAAGCTCCGAAAGCTGTTCCATTGTATGAGACGGCGCAGCCTGTATCTGCTTTATCCACTGGCCTCCAAACATATCCTGTGAGTCGTGACACCATACGTTTTTTGGAGTGATTGAGGGTAATTTTAAAATGCTCCCCAATATGGAGAGAGGATAACGGACGATTATCGTATACGTATATTATCCGTTCACGGGGGCCTTTTAGAAGATATTCATTGTGATCGATGCGGACAAGCGAATTCGACAGTGAATCAATGTACTGCGCATAGTCTTTATAGAAGAACATATAAATAATGTTAACAGATTCGTGTAGGGTGCAAGTAAAATTTGTGCCTTTCAATCGGGTCGTCCGGCCAGTCGCTAGCTGATCTCTATGATCCTGACGTTAGACGGAATCATGGATGTCGTCTTTGGGACGAAAAAGGCCGTGCAAGGCGGATGGCAGGCTGATATTCCATGGTCAGTTAGAAGCAAGGGGTCACGACACCGTGGCCCTGCGCTAGTTTTTATCGGATACTGATTAATACCACACGCCACGCCGGAGGAAAAACCATTCGGGGATTTTTTTGTTACGACTAAGTAAACAATAATAACAACCAAAATATCATATATGCAGACCGACTCAGTCTAGCACTTAGAAAAACTGGCGGCTTTGGAAAACTTTGAAGCACAAAACGCCTGTTAGGTTTTTTTATGTGCAGACCGACTCAGTATTGTATCTGGGAATTTGCTGGAAAAAGGGCCCGGAGAAAGCGTTTAGGGCATGACATGATAGACGTGTCGCGCGGCAAATCCCTTGAAAACACAACGATTACGAAAGGATGTGTTATGGAATTCGGTCTGGATACCTCGGATGTGATGTTCGTGTACGGGGGTGCCGTTCCTGCACGTGTCTATAGGGACGGCAAACCCACTGATGAAATCTCGGTCGCGGAAAACGGCAAGGACATTTACAATGTCACAATTTTTGGTGGCGGGGCGCACCGACTGGAGCAGATGACCGTCAAAACCACAGCCACGCCGGCTTCGATCGCGCTCGGTACTCCGGTCGAGCTCGTGAACCCGCGTCTGCGCACATGGGGTGATCGCAGTCGCAGCCACACCATCTGGGCTGATGCCATCGAACCGGTAGACACCGCCATCTGAAAATGACGGTGGCGGGTGTTGGCGCACCCGCCACCCGATGAATCCCTACCACACACAAAAGGAGGATCATCATTTTTAACTATAAATGCTTTGACGATCTGTTGGCGGTATATGACGGGTTCTGCGAAACAAAAACCCTTCGCGCCTTCCTCAAACTCACCTATGCCACGTGCTCATGGCTATGGTTTAGCATCTGCTGCATCGTGCCGCGCCTGCTGCTGTTGATCGCGGTTTTGCCGGCTATGGTGCACTGGGCCGATTGGCTGGTGGCGGCATGGACGCCGCTGTGGGATCCGGCGTGGCTGGCCGATGCGACGGATCTGGTCCACGACGTCCGGCGGCTGGTAGGGCTGTGATGAGCATCATCGTCATCGTGCTGCTGTCGATCCTACTGCTGGCGGTCTCCATATGGTACCCATTCGTGGATCTGCGGTATCGAATCCGTGCCGTATGGGGGGCGATGATATCGACAGCATGGCTGATAGTCGGCTGGTTGCTGGCTCCTGATGCCGGTCTGCTCTGCGGTCTCATCGCACTGGCAGTGCTGCTAGGCGTCGCCGGGATATCTCACCGATGGCTGTGGCATATTGCACCCGGCGCGGACCTCATTCATGCCGTCGTGCTCAATGCCCGCAGCGGCCGCGACGCTCTCGTAAAACTCGAAATCATCGCTCCGGATGACGATTCCCACTATCGGACACACTGGGATGGGCATATTCTGACGTTCACTGTGCCTCGTGCGGGGATGACGCTTGACCGAATCCGTAAGAAAGTCGATACCGGTCTCCCCGCATTGGGATTCGGCTGGGCCGAGGTGTCAGAGCTTGGCCCTGGCAGCTTCCGTGCAGTTTTTGCCGAGTCCAAGCCGCCTGCGGTCACCGATACCGTCCATGTGGTGAAGACGGTCCCTCCCATGGGCTCCGACGCCTCGGTGCGGTATGGCATATGGGAGGACGGCTCACCGGCCACTCTGTCGTTCAGAGAGTTGAACGGCGTCCTGCTGGCGGGGGAGTCCGGCTCCGGCAAATCAGCCGGCGCGATCATGCTCGTACTGCCACTATTGCTGTCGCCGCTGGCCCGCGTTCATGTCCTCGATGGCAAGGGTGGCATGGAATGGGATTGGTGCCGTCCGTATGCGGATACCTACATCAACGATGCCATCGACTATGAGACTGTCGCGGACCGTCTGGAAACGCTCGTGGACGCCATGAACGAGTCCATCGCACGGCATCCATGGGACGCCACAGATCCCGACTATTGGCATCACGGGCCAACTCCCGAAACCCCCATGAATCTCGTCGTACTCGACGAATGCCAACTCTGGCTGGGTACGGGGGAGACCGATCGGGAACGGAAGACACGGCTGGCTCGTATTCAACAGGCGGTCTGGCAGCTCATCACCCGTGGCCGGTCCGCCGGCTGGTGCGTGCTGCTGATGACCCAACGGCCTACGATCGACGCCATTCCAAGCCGTCTTCGCGACAACATCGCCCGTCGCATCTGTCTGCGTGTCCGGCGGCAGGAGTCCGTCATGGCCGTTCTCGGCGAACTGCCGGACGAAGGCGAGGCGGATCCGCGTGGCATACGCTTCGACCAGCCCGGTCTCGCCGTCACCGAAAACGGCGAAGGACGATTGGCATACGTGCGTTTCGATTACATGTCCGTATCGGATGCGCGTCATGCCCTCGAAGAACGGGATTCCAAGATGACCGTCTCAGGCGGCTGACAGTCGGGCGTTGCCGTGGGCGGTGCCGGTAGCGTGGTGACGATGCCGAAGGCGTGAGGAGCCGCGCGGGAGACGCCGCCCACGACATGAGCGCCAACCGTTGCACCTTTTCTTGATATTAGGCTTCATTTTTCATCAAATTCTTGGCCCGCAGGGGAGGGGGCCACTATGCCCATTTTGCAAATACGACGACACGGCAGCTCGGCCACGTCCATGATGGAGCTGCCAATTCCGGGATACAAGACTGAATCCGATCCGCCGAAATATCAGCCTGAACGGGATCCGCTACCGCGGCCGGCTAATCGCGGCTGGACTCCGGGGGTCTCCCGACGCAACACCCAGTACCTGCAAAGCATCGACTTCGATATCATGCCCGGCACTGCCTACGCGGTCACGCTGACAATTCCCGCCGAAGCCATGAACCGTGTGACGCCTGACGAGTTCCACCGGTGGCTGGATCGCCTGCTGGGATACCTGAAACGCCGGGCTTTGCTGCACTACTACTGGGTGTTGGAGTTCACGGCACAGGGTACACCGCACCTGCACTGCATCATGTGGTTCGGCGACTCGTTCGAGCGATACCGCCGGACCTACATCGTGGACGACACCATGGTGTGGCGGATGGTCATCGGCAGGTGGGTGGCGTTACTCAAAGCTGATGATGTAGCGGCGCTGCCGCAGGCGCAGGACGTACGGTGCATCGACGGCGGTGAAGGGTGGGCTGCATACTGCGCCAAGCACGCCAGTCGCGGTGTGAGGCACTACCAACGGCAACTAGACAACATGCCCTATGACTGGAGGGCGGGACCCGGTCGCATGTGGGGGCACGACCGCAAACTGCCGGTCGCAGATACCATGCTTTACCGTCTGGACCTGCACACGTTCCATGTGCTGCGTCGCCAGCTACGGCGTTGGTGCATCAGCCGGGCACGGCTCCGCAAAGACCCGGACAAGCGGCGTTACGCCATCGTCAGCGCGCGGCGGATGCTGCGATGCACGGCCCCCGATATGAGTGCCTTCAAGGGCATCATGACATGGATTCCCCGGGAAATCATGATCCAGATGATTCACGGTATCACGGCCGACGGCCGACGACACGCCGACCGGCTCACCGTGATGACCGAAGACCAGTACAACGCCGCCCGAGCCCAATGCACCACCTATGAGCAAATCAGGCAGCTGAACCTTACAACCAAGATCGTAAGGAGATGAAGCCCATGCAGTATACGCCGGTTGTCCCTCTCGCAGACCGGTTGACGCTCACCATTCCCGAAGCCTCGGCGCTTTCCGGCATCCCCGAGAAGATCATCCGCGCGCAGGTGAAGAACCATCTGTTGCAGGAATGCTACGCCGGGTCCTCCACGATTCGCATACGAAGGACAGACCTCGACGACTGGGTGGCCGCACTACCCACCGACCTATCGGAAGTCGCATAGCAAAAGCCCCTGAGACATGCATCTCAGGGGCTTTCTTTTTGCCAAGCAATGGCTACCTTTTGGCTACCCTTGTAAACAGAATAGTTGAAATTCCAACGATTCTAAGGGTAATTGATCAGATGTGGTAGTAGAGCTCGTACTCAAGCGGAGTCGGGGCCAGACGAGCCTGATCGATTTCACCGCGCTTGAGGTCGATCCAGGTCTCGATGAGATCCTCGGTGAACACGTCGCCGGCGGAGAGGAAGTCGTGATCCTCTTCCAGGGCGTCCATGGCTTCAGCGAGGGAGCTCGGGACCTGCTTGATGCCGGCGTGCTCTTCCGGCGGCAGCTCGTAGAGGTCCTTGTCGACCGGCTCCGGGGGCTCGATGTGGTTCAGGATGCCATCGAGACCGGCCATGAGCTGGGCGGAGAAGGCGAGGAACGGGTTGCAGGACGGATCCGGAGCGCGGAACTCGATGCGCTTCGAAGCCGGGGAGGTACCAGCCAGCGGAATACGGATGGCGGCGGAGCGGTTACGGGCGGAGTACACCAGGTTGACAGGAGCCTCGAAGCCCGGGACCAGACGGTGGTAGGAGTTCAGCGACGGGTTGGTGAAGGCAAGCACGGAGGAGGAGTGCTTGATCAGACCGCCGATGTACCAGCGGGCGAGGTCGGAAAGTCCGCCGTAGCCCTTCTCGTCGTAGAACAGCGGCTTGCCGTCCTTCCACAGGGACTGGTGGCAGTGCATGCCAGTGCCGTTGTCGCCGGCGATCGGCTTCGGCATGAAGGTCACGGACTTGCCGTTGAGTGCGGCAACCTCGTGGACCACGTACTTGTACTTCATCAGGTCATCACCCGCGTGCTGCAGGGTGTTGAAGCGGTAGTTGATCTCCTGCTGGCCAGCGCCGCCGACCTCGTGGTGGGAGCGCTCGAGCTGCAGACCGACCTGCTGCAGGGTGGCGACCATGTCGTCGCGCAGATCCTGGTAGTGGTCGATCGGCGGAACCGGGAAGTAGCCACGCTTGACACGGTTCTTGAAACCGATGTTCGGGGTGCCGTCCTCTTCGGTGTCAACGCCGGAGTTCCACGGAGCCTCGATGGAGTCCACTTCGTAGAAGGAACGCTGCATGGTGTTCTCGAAGCGCACCTTGTCGAAGATGAAGAACTCGGCCTCAGGAGCGAAGGAGGCGGTGTCGGCAACGCCAGTGGACTTCAGGTAGGCTTCGGCCTTGGCCGCGACCTGACGCGGGTCGCGCGAGTACGGCTCGTCGGTCAGCGGGTCGACGATGGAGAACGCGACGTTCAGGGTCTTGTGCTTGCGGAACGGGTCGACGTAAGCCGTGGTCACATCCGGGATCAGCTTCATATCGGATTCGTTGATGGCCTGGAAGCCCTGAACCGAAGAGCCATCGAACGGCATGCCATCGGTGAAGGCATTGTCGGTGAACTCGCTGGCCGGCACGGTGAAATGCTGCTGGACGCCGATGAGGTCGGTGAAGCGGACGGAGACATACTCGATGCCTTCCTTGTTGATCAGCGCTTCGACTTCCTCAGGGGTGTGGGCGAAAATCTTATTCTCTGCCACAGTCGCTCCTTTATCAATGAGAACTTACGTAAGTTGAAGATACTCTTCGATATTTCCCCTAGGGGGCCGCTGAGTTACGAGAATGTTTCGTGAAGCGAAACCTGCGGCTCGGAAGACGCATGGTTATGCGGAGTCGACGGTGACCTGATACAAGAAAGGCCGGGTCACCATATGAGATGGTGTCCCGGCCTTCGTCATGCCGTGATGTCCGTTCCTCCCGCTGTCTGACGAGAATGCCGACGAACGGAACGAACGAATGCTGCTGACTGGTCTTTACTTGCCGCGCATGGCCCTGCGGCTGACGTGCATCTTGGTGGGGTCGATGCCCTTCGGCACGCCCATGGTGTTCTTGGACTGCAGGGTGCGCAGACGACCGTTGAGCTCGTCGAGCTCGTACTTGGTGAGCTTCACCTTCTGGCGCATCACGGTCTTCTGCAGCTTGCTCAGCGGCACCTGCTTCTCGCCGTCGCCCACGGACAGCTTGATGATCGGGATGTCGGATCCGCGGGTGATGCGCTTGATCTTGGCCTCCTCGTGGCTCATGGCTTTCATCACACGACCGTAGTCGCCTTCACCCACCAGATATACGCCGGTGCGGCCGGTGCCACGCCAGATGGCGTCCTTGGTGCGCGGATCGATCCAGATCGGTTCCTGCGGGAAGGAGAAGCCGGCCTTGGTGATGCCATTGAGGATGGCTCCGGTGGCACCTGGCTTGCCTTCCATCTGGCGGTAGCCCACCTTGTCGGCGCGGCGGGTGAGGATCATCGTGCCGAACAGCAGGCCCACCATGACGCCCAGAATCATGGTGAAGATCCACGTGATCCAGTGCACGTGGAGGATGGCGCATGCGGCCGCCGCCACGATGATCGGCAGGATGATGCCTCCTGCGATCAGGAACGGCAGCTGCTTGTCATCCGCGTAGGTGAACTTGTAGATCTGAATGATCTGGCTGATCGTGCCCTGCTTCTTTGCCTTCTTCTCGGTCTTCTCGTTGTCTGCCATGATGTCCTTTGACTGTTCCTTGACCTGACGACGGCACACGTTTTCGGTCTGTCGTCTTTGGGTTTGCTGGAAAATAGTGTACTTGACTTTCTGCCAAGTGGTCTGCTGCGGGATGAAACGCCGTGTCCAGATAAGGCTCAGACGCGGGTTTCAACCGTGGATTCGGAGTCGTCCTTGGGGCGTCTACCGCATATGCAGCGGCCTGCCGTCGGCCTTGAGCAGTGCCTCGCCCAGCGCTTCGGAGAACGTGGGATGCGGGTGGATCAGTCGTGCGACCGTGCTCAACGGCAGTTTGCCGCCGACGATCTGCTCCGCCTCGGACGCGATTTCGGAGACCTCCGGGCCCACCATGTGGATGCCGGCCACCACGCGATCGCCGCTTGCGGTATCGACCGCGCTGACCACGGTGATCGATCCGTTTTCGCCGATCATCATGGTGCGGGAATTGCCCATCATCGGATAGATCGTCTCTGTTACCTCGGTATAGCCGTCCCGCGCCTGGGCCTCGGCCTTGGTCAGGCCAACGGATGCGGCCTCGGGGGAGGAGAAGACGATGCTCGGAACGGTGGCCTCGTCAACCGGGGCGGGATCGAGTCCGGCGATGGCCTCGGCCACGGTGATGCCCTGTTCGAAGGCGCGGTGGGCGAGCTGGTGACCGGCGGTGATATCGCCCACCGCCCAGATGCCATGTACCGTGGTGCGTCCCATATCGTCGGTATGAACGAATCCGGCATCGTCAAGCGCGATGCCGGTTCCGGTGAACCAGTCGGCATCGGTGTTGGGTGTGCGTCCGATGGCGGCGAGCACGATTTCCGCTGCCGCTACTCCCTGTTCCGTGGTATGGCCGACGGTGCGGGTGTATCGTACGGTCGCGCCCAGATTCACGCCGGTCTCGATCTCGTCGACGTTGGTGTTGTTGATCACGGTGATGCCGTGACGCTTGAGTTCACGGGTTAGGGTGGCGCTTACCCGGCGGTCCCAATGGGACAGCACGCCTCCCCGACGAACCAGCAGGGTGACCTGCGTTCCGGCGGCGTTCCACAGACTTGCGAATTCAAGCGCGATGGCACCCGACCCGATGATGACCGCGGAACTGGGGAACGTGTCGAGCGTCAGCGCTTCATCGGAGCTGAGCACGGTCTGCGAGAACGGAGTCGTCGGTAGGGGGCGGGGGCGGGATCCCGTGGCCAATACGATATGACGGGTGGTGATGCTGCGCATCGATCCGTCCTGCAGCGTCACGAACACGGTATGCATGTCGTCGGCATCCGTTGATTCGGGTTCGATACTGGCCGTGCCCTGGATCGTGGTGATCCCTCGGAAGCGCAGCAGACCGGCGAGGCCTTCGGTCATGGTCCGTACGCTCTGGTCCCGGTAGTCGGCCAACCGACCGAAGTCCACGTCCTCCACTCGTATGGTGATGCCATACCGTTCGGCGGCGCGTGCCTGTTCCACGGCTCTGGCTGCGGTGATCAGCGCTTTGGTGGGGATGCATCCACGGTTCAGGCAGGTGCCTCCGGGACGTTCGTCGCGTTCGATCAGCGCCACGGACAGTCCCAGTTCGGCCGCCCGCAGTGCGGTGGAGTATCCTCCGGGTCCGGCTCCCACGACGACGACATCGAATTCGGTTGCCAAGGTCACGTCAGCTCCTTTGTGTCGGTGAACCGCGCATGCACGCATTGATGATATTAGTACTGTGATACAGAAAAACCACGTCGTATCCAGCATAGAAGCTGGACGACGACGTGGCTGTTCGTAACGGGCGGGTTTCGCTCGCGGCTCAGATCAGGTTCAGACCAATTGAGTCTCATTCCTGATCGGTTCGGCCGGTTCGGTCAGTTCGGCCACTGGCCGCGCTTCTGCGTGCGCGGGCGGGGAAGACGCCAACGGCGCATCTGCATGGCGCGGGACCACGCGTAGCTGCCCGAGCGTGTGCCCTTGGCGACGGACTTCTCACCGTACTTGGCGATGAGCTTCTTCTTCAGTCCGCGCCACATGACGGCGATGTCGATGATCGCGACGATGAAGTACGCGTACATGATGACCATCAGCCACAGTGTCAGCTGCGGGTACATCGAGGTGACGAAGATCGAGCAGAACAGCATGATGATGACGAACGGCATCATGAACTCCGCCAGATTCCAACGGGCGTCCACATAGTCGCGGATGTAGATGCGGTAGTCGATACGCTCCGACTTGGGCATGTGGTTGAGATCGCCGGTCTTCATGGCATCGTATTCGGCGTCCTGCTTCGCGCGCATCTTCTGCCGGGCGGCCCTGTTGCTCGCCTTGCGGTCCTTGGGGACCAGCGGGCGGATCTTGGCGGCCTGCGCATCCTTCATCTTCGGAGTGGGACGATTCTTCTTGCCGTTGCTCTGCGGCGTCTCTTCCGGCGTCTGTTCGGCCTTTTCCTTGTCTTCAGAACGTTTGAAAGGGTTCCATGTCATACGAGCAGGTTACGGTGACGCCTAGACTCATAGGGTTTATACAGCCACATGACACCAATCGCCAAGGAGGATGATTATATGGCACAGGTCGGTTTCGACGAGCTGCGCTCCCGCGTGGATCAGGACTGGCAGCGGGTCGTTGACGTGCTATCCCGGAAGATCGCACTGGGATCCGTGTCGGCGCTGGGCATCACCGCCGATCATATGAAGCGTTCCGCCGAATTCGTGGCCGAGGTGCTGCGTGAGGAGGGCGTGGACGCTCGCGTGGTCCAGTCGCGCAACCCGGATGGCACGCCCGGTGCGTGGGAGGTCGTCGGTTCGCGCATCGTGGATCCCCAGGCGCCCACTGTACTGCTGTATGCCCATCATGACGTGCAGCCGGTTCCCGATCCCAAGGAGTGGGACACCGATCCGTTCGTCGCCACCGCCAAGGACGACGGTCGTCTGTACGGCCGTGGCGCGGCCGACGATGGCGGCGGCATCGCCATCCACTCCGGCGCGCTGCACGCCCTTGGAGACGATCTGGGTGTGAACGTGAAGGTGTTCATCGAAGGCGAGGAGGAGATGGGGTCGCCCAGCTTCATCCCGTTCATCGAAGAGCATGCCGCCGAGTTCGAATCCGACGTGATCATCGTGGCCGATTCCGGCAACTGGTCCGCCGAGATCCCCAGTCTGACCACCTCCCTGCGCGGCAACACCTGCGTGGACGTGACCGTGCGCGTGCTCGGCCACCCCGTGCATTCCGGCCAGTTCGGCGGTCCGATCCTCGACGCGAACACGCTCGCATCCATGCTCATCGCGTCCATGTATGACAAGGACGGCAACCTCGTGGTGCCCGGCCTGCTCGCCGAGGAGCCGATCGGAGGACTCCAGCGCGATCTTGACGAGGAGTCCCTGCGCGCCGACGCCGCTGTGGTGCCCGGCTATCGTCTCGCCGGCACTGATTCGATCGCCTCCCGTCTGTGGACCAAGCCCAGCGTGACCGTGATCGGCTTCGATGCGCATCCCGTGGACGGCTCGTTCAACGTGATCGCCGACTCCGCTCGCTTCCGCCTGTCCATGCGCACCTCGCCCAACCAGGAGCCCGAGGAGGCGCAGCGCGCGCTCGCCGAGTTCCTGAAGGTAAACGCCCCGTTTGGCGCCGAAGTGACCGTCGAGTCGCTGGAGAACGGCAAGGGCTGGGCCATGGACCCCAACTGCACCGCCGTCAAGGACGCCGAGGAGGCGCTGGCTGAGGCGTTCGGCGTGGAGCCCGCGAACAAGGGCGAAGGCGGATCCATCCCGTTCATCCCCGAACTGCAGCGTATCTTCCCCCAGGCGCAGGTGCTGGTCACCGGCCCCGAGGACCCGAAAGCCAACGCGCACAGCCCCAACGAGTCCATCGACCTGCCGAGTCTGAAGAAGAACATCCTCGCCGAGGCGCTGATTCTCGGCAAGCTCGCCCGGTAACCCAAAATTACGTGCGGTCGTTCCGCCAATCATGGTGAACTACGTAGATCTACGGAACCGTTCATCGACAATTCCCATGATTTCGCGGAATTGACCATTGCACTTTGTAAGGCCCCCGTGTAGTATCAGCTTCGGACACGGGGGCTTTCGCATATCCCACAGAATGCGAAGGCTGAGAGGAAGCACTGCTTCGACCGTATGAACGTATACCGGGTAATGCCGGCGCACGGATGTCTCTCGTTTTCCCGTGCCTTGTGGCGGAACGCAACCGGCGTTCCCCATGGAGAGGAAAGGCACAACTCACATGTCTGAAACCATCGCCAAGGCGAATCTGCGCTGGCGCGTAGTCGATATAGTCGTCGCATCCATCATCGCGGTCGCATCCGGTGTGATCTTCGCCGGCTGGGATCTGATCTACAAGATCCCGACCACCGCCCTTGACGCCGTGCTCCCTGGCTTCAACGGTCTGGTCTGCGCCTTCTGGCTGTTCGCCGGTCCGCTGGCCGCCATCATCGTGCGCAAGCCCGGCGCGGCCATCTACGCCGAACTGATCGCGGCCTGCATCGAATACATCATCGGCGCCGGCGGCGTATTCGGCATCAGCGGCTCGATCATCATCGGTCTGGTCCAAGGCGTGTTCGCCGAGATCATCTTCATCGTGGTGCGCTACCGCGTGTGGAACCCGCTGACCGCCACCCTTTCCGGTCTGCTGTCCGGTTTCGGCAACTACCTGTTCGAGTTCTCCCCGTTCGGCAGCCGCGTGGGCATCGGCTTCTTTAGCACCTACGGTCTGTCCTATCTGGTGACCACGCTGATCTCCGGTGCCGTGATCGCCGGCCTGCTCATGTGGTTCGTGCAGCGTGCCATCGCCGCCACCGGCGTGCTCGACCGTTTCGAGTCCGGCAGGGCCAAGGCGCTGGTCTGATCGGTGAACGATTCCGTATTCCAGAAGGCGGCCCCGGTCGGCGTTGAGGCGCGCGACTGGGGCTGGCGTCATTCCACCCGCAAGGACTTCGCGCTGCGTCATGTGAATCTGACGATCCGTCCCGGCGAGCGCGTGCTGCTGCTGGGCGCGTCGGGTGCCGGCAAGAGCACGTTCATGGCCGCCATGGCCGGCGTGCTGGGCAGTGACGACGAGGGTGTGCGCGAGGGTACGCTCAGCGTCGGGGGAGTGGACGCCAACGACGCGCGCGGTATGGCCGGATTGGTGTTGCAGGATCCGGATGCGCAGATCATCCTTGAACGTGCGGGCGACGATGTGGCCTTCGCCTGTGAGAATCTTGGCGTCCCCAAGGACGAGACGTGGAAGCGGGTCCGGGCGTCGCTCGACATCGTGGGACTTGAATCGCTTGAGCTCACGCATTCCACGCGGCACCTGTCCGGTGGTCAGCGTCAGCGTCTGGCATTGGCCGGCGTACTGGCCATGCGTCCCGGTCTGCTGTTGCTCGATGAGCCCACCGCGAATCTCGATCCACCGGGCGTGCGTGAGGTTCATGATGCGGTGAGGCATGTCGTGGAGTCCACCGGTCAGACCATGGTCGTGGTCGAACATCATATCGACGTCTGGCTTGATCTGGTCGACCGCGTGATCGTGCTCGGTGCCGCGGGCGACAGCCATGAAGGCGGTGTGCTGGCCGACGGTACGCCCGATGAGGTGTTCTCCACCATGGGTGATGTTCTCGCCGATGGCGGCTCATGGGTGCCGGGGCGTGCGATTCCGAGTTTCCCGCCCACGGATGACGATGATGACACCGCCGACACCGCCACCACTGACGATGTCGAAAACGAGCGCATCGTGCTGTCCACCCGGGATCTGTCGTTCGGACGTAACGGCGTGCCGCTGGGCGAACATGTGAATCTTGACTTTGAACGCGGTCGCATCTACGCGCTGATGGGCCCCAACGGCGCCGGCAAGTCCACGCTCGCACTCACGCTGGCGGGACTGCTCGAACCTGTGGCCGGTCAGGTGCTTATCGCATCCGATCTGGCTCCTAAACCGAACTCGCGCGAACCATTCCATTGGAAGAGCCGAGAACTGCTCGGCCGCATCGGCATGGTGTTCCAGGAGCCGGAGCATCAGTTCGCCGCCAACACCGTGCGCGACGAGGTGGCGATCGGTCCGAAATCCATGGGCAAAAGCGACGAGGCGTATGCGATCGCCGATGAGCTTTTGGAGCGTCTGCGGTTGTCGCGTTTCGCTGCAGGCAACCCGTACACGCTGTCCGGAGGGGAGAAGCGCCGACTGTCCGTCGCATCCATGCTTGCCGCGGCACCGCGTGTGCTCGTCATGGACGAACCCACCTTCGGTCAGGATTTTCGTACATGGAGCCATATGGTGGAACTGATCGCCGGAATCCGCGATCAGGGTTGCACGGTGATCATGGTGACCCACGACGAGCCATTGGTACGATCGTTGGATGCCATTCCCATACACTTCGGCGTGTCGTCAACGGCCGCAAACGAGGGGAGTGCACGATGAGTGAATCACAAGCCGCCGGCATGACCGTCACCGTCACGCCACCGGAACAGCGGCACGAGCGTGTCAAACCGGCCTCGCAGTCATGGTTCATCGCACGACTCAACCCGGTCAGCCGATTCATCTGCCCGCTCATCATGAGTCTGCCGTTGTTCACCACACTCGACGTGGTATCCGCTTCCATCCAGCTTGCCCTGTCCGTGATCCTGCTGTGGATCGGCGGTATCAACCCGTTCGTCGTCCTGCGCCGCACCTGGCCGGTGTGGATCGCCGCGGTCGGCAGTTTCGTCACCATCGCCCTGTACGGACGGACGAGCGGCACCGTGCACTTCGCATGGGCGGCCATCGTGATCAGTGATGGATCGCTGTATCTGGCAGTGGCAACCTTCCTGCGTGTGGCGGCGATCGCCGTGCCGAGTGTGATCTTCGTGCTCGGACTCGACCCCACCGATCTGGCCGACGGACTCGTGCAGATCCTGCACCTGCCGTCGCGGTTCGTCTACGGCGCGCTCGCCGGCATCCGCATGTTCACGCTGCTGCAGGAGGATTGGCGGGCCCTTGGCCTGTCTCGTCGTTCGCGCGGTCTTGGCGACGGCAATCCGATCCGTCGTGTCTGTTCGCAGGCGTTCGCGCTGCTGGTGCTGTCGATCCGTCGCGCCACCAAGCTCGCCACCGCCATGGAGGCCAGAGGATTCGGCGCGTCGGATACACGGACCATGGCCCGCGTATCGCAGTTGCACGCCATCGATTGGGTCTCCTATGCGATCGCGCTGATCGTCCCCGCCATCGCCGTGGGCACCGCCATCGCCACCGGCTACTGGAACCTGCCCCTTACCTCCAACTGATCCGAATCCGAAAGGAGCTCATCATGAGCGAAACCACCAAGCATGTGCCCGAAGCGGCCGCATCCGTCAGCGGCGAATGGGCGTTCCTCGGCGCCGAGGCCGGAAGCGTGGCCGACCAGCTGTACATGTCGGCTGCTGAGGACTGGAACAAGGCGATCAACTCCCGATTCGTCAACGAACTGCTCGACGACACGCTTCCCGATCACGTGCTCGTGTCCTACCTCATCCAGGACTTCAAGTTTTTCAACCAGGGCATCATGGACCATGCCATCGCATTGGCCCCGCGCGAGGAGACCAAGGAGATGCTGCGCAAGCAGTCGCAGTTCTTCGCCGACGAGGAGGCCCCCTACTTCACCAACTTCCTCAAGGTGTACCACGTGACCGACGAGCAGTACGAGAACGCGCCGCAGACCCCCGCCAACCGCGAATACTGCGACTACCTGTCCGAGATCGTGAACGGCACATGGGAGGAACTCATCACCGCGCTGTGCTGCATGGAATGGCTGTATCTGGCCTGGGCCAAGCGCACGGTCGACGCCGGCGTGATCCAGCAGGTGCCTGCGCACAAGGGCTGGGTCGACCTGCACGAGGGCGAGCTGTTCCGTGCCTGGACCGGACGCCTGATCGCGCTCGTCAACGAGTACGCGCATGTGGACGGTCCCGAGGCCGACGTGTTCCGCAGGATCGTGCATCTGGAGAGGCGTTTCTTCGAGGACGCCTACGATCTGGCCTGATCCGATCCCGTTCCGAACCGCGAAGGCATAACCGGCAGCCCCTCCGACGCCGTTTCTACATACTGGAACAACGTCGGAGGGTCTGCCGTTTTATGCTCTTAGGCCTTGTGGGAGTTGGGTTGTGATGTTGATGTTCAGTCCGAAGATACGCGTATCCGCATACGGTTGTGCAAAAAACTACGTAAAACGCATGTAAGTTTGATTGTTGTTCACCGTTCTTTCTATGAACCTTCAGCGCTGTAACCCCATCGTCGCCGACGCCGATGGAAGAATCATAACTGTGATCGGTTCAGACCAGTCCACTCAAGAGAAGAACAAGCAGTAGCAGTAAAGACATAGAACACACAACGGTGCGTCGGCCGCCAATCCGACGCGAAAGGCGACAACATCATGTTGGAACTGAAAGACATCACCAAGTCCTTCGGGGACACCCACGTCCTCAACGGCATCTCCCTGACCATCGGAGACGGCCAGATCATGTCTATTCTCGGTCCTTCCGGCGGTGGTAAGACCACGCTGCTCAACATCATCCTCGGCATCAGCCAGCCCACCAGCGGCCAGATCCTCTACAACGGCGAGGACCTGACGAACGTGCCGATGGAGAAGCGCGGTTTCAACATCGTGTTCCAGGACTACGCACTCTTCCCGAACCTCAACGCCTACGAAAACATCACCTACGGTCTGAAGAACAACCCCGGCATCTCCACCGAAAAGGAGATCAAGGAGATGATCAGCCTGCTCGGTCTCGAGGAGCACCTCAACAAGAAGATCGACGAGCTCTCCGGCGGCCAGAAGCAGCGTGTGGCGCTTGCCCGCACCCTGGTGATGAAGCCGAAGCTGCTGCTGCTCGACGAGCCGCTGTCCGCACTGGACGGCGTGATCAAGGAATCGATCAAGCAGAAGATCAAGCAGATCGTGGAACAGTACAACCTCACCACCATCATGGTGACCCACGATCCCGAAGAGGCCTGCACGATGAGCGACAAGGTGCTGATCCTCAACCAGGGCAAGATCGCCCAGTTCGCTTCCCCCGACGACATCATCCACCACCCCGCCAGCGAGTTCGTGCGCAAGTTCATCCTCCACCAGCTGGAGGTCAAGCGCAACAACATCTACTCCCTGTTCGAGGACGACGCCGACGGCGTGAACGCCAAGCAGCCCGTGCTGGCCGGCGCCGGTCAGGAGGCCTGAGTCATGTCGGTCGAATCCGTTCAGGCGGGCGCGCAGAAAAAGATCATCACGCCCGAACCGCTGCCCTATCACGAGCAACTGGCCCGACGCAACCGTCAGCCGGAGCTCACCGCTCTGCTCGTCGTGGTGACGGTGGCCTTCATCGGCTTCCTCATCATCCCCATGGTCCTCGTGATCATGAAGTCCTTCCAGACCGGAAGCGGCGCGGCCACCATGGCCAACTACTCCGCCATTCTGGCCCGTCCCGAATTCCTCACATCCGTGTTCAACAGCCTCAAGGTGGCGTCCGCGTCCGCGCTCGTGGCCGTGCTGCTCGCCTTCCTGCTGGCCTACACGGTGAACTGCACCAACCTGCCGCCGAAGTTCAAGAAGGCGCTCGCCCTGCTCACCCAGGTGCCGATGCTGCTGCCGACCATCACCTACGGCTTCGCGATCATCTACTCCTTCGGTAAGGAAGGTCTGATCACCAAGCTGTTCGGCCACCAGCTGTTCGACATCTACGGCTTCAACGGCCTGCTCATCGGCTACGTGATCTACACCATGCCCACCTGCTTCCTGCTGATCAACAACAGCTTCCAGTTCGTGGACAAGAAGTTCATCATCGTCTCGCACATCATGGGCGACAAGCCGATCAAGACCTTCTTCATGACCGTGGTACGACCACTGATCGGCACCATGTGCGTGGCGTTCATCCAGAGCTTCTTCCTGAGCTTCACCGATTACGGTATTCCGACCTCCGTCGGCGGCACCTACGATGTGCTCGCCATGACGCTGTTCAACCAGATGCTCGGCAGCATCCCGAACTTCAACCGTGGTGCCGTGATTGCCGTGTTCATGCTCATCCCGTCGATCATCTCCATCATCCTGATGGCCGTGCTCGAGCGCTTCTCGATCCGCTACTCCAAGGTCTCGCAGATCGACCTGCCCGAAGGCAAGAAGCGTGATGCGTTCTGCGGCATCGCCTCGGTGATCGCCCTGGTGTGCGTGCTGTCCGTGTTCGCCGTGATCCTGCTCATCCCGTTCGTCGAGATGTGGCCGTTCAAGCTCAACTTCACGATGTCGCACATCGCCGCGCTGTTTACCACCAGCGAGCTCATGCAGGTGTTCACCAACTCGGTGTACGTGGCCGTGATGACGGCCATCATCGGCTGCCTGTTCGCCTATGCCGCCGGTCTGATCACCTCCCGCAGCAAGCTGCCCGCCGCGGCCAAGCGCTTCGTGGACTCGATCAGCTCGATCATCAACACCGTGCCTGGCATGGTGCTTGGTATCGCGTTCCTGTTCGCCTTCTCCGGCACGCCTATGCAGAACACGTTCTGGATCCTGATCGTGGCCAACGTGGTGCACTACTTCGCCACCCCGTATCAGATGATGAAGGACTCGCTGTCGAAGATGAACGCCTCGTGGGAGACCACGGCCAAGCTCATGGGTGACAGCTGGTTCAAGACCATCGTCCGCGTGGTCACGCCGAACGCGCTGCCCACCGTGCTGCAGGTGTTCGGATACTACTTCGTCAACGCGATGGTCACCATCTCTGCCGTGGTGTTCCTCACCGGCGCCAAGACCCAGGTGATCACCACCAAGATCTCCGCGCTGCAGCACCTCGCCAAGTTCGACGACATCTTCGCGCTGTCGCTGCTCATCCTGGTGACCAACCTCGTGGTCAAGGGTCTCATCGCCTTGGCCACCCGCAAGAGGCCGGCCAAGGTCAAGGTCGCCGAAGCCGCCTCCGCCGCCGTGCGTCAGGGCGTCAAGGCTACCGCCGAGCAGGCCGCCAGCTTCCAGCTGCCGCCCATCAACAACCCGCGTGCCCGCAGCCGCAACGTGGTCAAGGGCGTCGCCTCCGGTGTGGTCGCCGCCATCCTCGTGGCCTTCGGATTCGGCGCCTTCTCCGGCACCGCCGCAGCCAGCCAGCAGGTCGTGATCTACACGAACGCCGATGACGAGGCCGTGGCCGCCTTCGAGCACGCGCTCGACGCCAACGGATTCAAGGACAAGTACATCATGCAGAGCTTCGGCACCTCCGAACTCGGCGGCAAGATGCTCGCCGAGGGCAAGAGCCTCGAGGCCGACATGATCACCATGAGCTCCTACTACGTGGACTCCGCGCAGGAACGCAACCAGATGTTCCAGCCGCTCACCGACGTCAAGTCGAAGCTGCTCGGAGACTCGGAGAACACCAAGGCCCCTGACTACCGCAGCCCCACTACCGCCCAGGAAGGTGCGATCTTCTACAACACCGAGGCGATCAAGGAGGCCGGCGTGCCGGTTCCCCAGAGCTTCAAGGATCTCGCCGATCCGAAGTACGCCGGTCTGATCTCCGTACCGGACATGGAGGGATCCTCCACGGGCTGGCTGATGGTGCAGGCCGTCGTGGGTGCCTACGGCACCGGTGACGAGGGCAGGCAGATCCTCACCGACATCTACAAGAACGCCGGCCCGCACCTCGAACAGTCCGGTTCCGGTCCGCTCAAGTCCGTCCGTTCGGGCGAGGTGGCCGTGGGCTTTGGTCTGCGTCATCAGGCCGCCGCGGACAAGGCCAAGGGCCTGCCGATCGACTACGTGGACCCGGAGGAGGGCAACTACTCCCTCACCGAGTCGGTGGCCGTGATCGACAAGGGGGACAAGACGAACCCCATGGCCCAGCAGATGGCCGGTGTGATCATCGACAAGGGCCGTGCCGAGCTGCTCAAGACCTACCCGACGCCGCTCTATCAGGGCGAGAAGGCTCCGGCCAACGGATCCAAGTATCCGAAGACCTTCGACAAGCCGCTGACGGTGGATCTGCTGCAGGAGCATCAGGACTTCTCCGAAGCCTGCAAGCGCGCTGCAAAGTAAGACCCTGAACCAAACCCAACCCATCCACACAACACGCTGAATCCGTGACGTGACATTCACGCTCACCGTCAGCTGAGCGACGAGCCGATGCATGACAGTGCGTCAGGCACCATGCATCGGCTCGTCGTATGCAATCCAACTGTCAACAACAATCCACCAATCCAAGAGAAGGACGACACATCATGAACGATTACAAGCTGCTTACCCCCGGACCGCTGACCACGACCCGTTCCGTCAAGGAGGAGATGCTGTTCGATCACTGCACGTGGGATGAGGACTATCAGCAGATCACGCAGAAGATCCGCCGTCAGCTGCTGACGCTTGCCCACTGCGATCCGGAAGAGTACACGGTGGTGCTCATGCAGGGTTCCGGCACGTTCGGTGTGGAAAGCGTGCTCACCTCGGTGATCGGCAAGGATGAGAAGGTCCTGCTGTGCACCAACGGTGCGTACGGCGATCGTCAGGTGAAGATCTGCGAGCACGCCGGCATCGCGTACGCCCAGTACGCCGAGCCCTACGATCGCATCCCGGACGCCGCCAAGGTGGCCGAGTACCTCGATGCCGATCCCGCGATCACGCATGTGTCGATGATCCACTCCGAGACCACGTCCGGTCTGCTCAACGACATCCAGGCCGTGGCCAAGGTGGCCAAGGAGCATGGCAAGACGTTCATGGTGGACGCGATGAGCTCCTTCGGCGGCGTGGACGTTCCGGTGGCCGAGTGGGGCATTGACTTCCTGGTCTCCTCGGCGAACAAGTGCATCCAGGGCGTGCCCGGATTCAGCTTCATCATCTGCAACAAGGCCAAGCTGGAAGCCTCCAAGGGCAAGGCCCGCAGCCTGTCCCTGGACCTGTGGGACCAGTGGAACACGCTGGAGAAGGCGAACGGCAAGTGGCGCTACACCTCGCCGACCCACGTGGTGCTGGCCTTCTCCAAGGCGCTTGACGAGATGTTCGAGGAGGGCGGCATCCCCGTGCGCTCCGCCCGCTACCAGCTGAACAACGATCTGCTGATCGCCCGCATGAAGGCGCTGGGCTTCTCCACGTTCCTCACCGACCATCAGGGCCCGATCATCACCACGTTCCTCTACCCGAAGGGCACGAGCTTCGACTTCCACGACATGTACGAGTTCATCAAGGAGCGCGGCTACGCGATCTACCCGGGCAAGCTGACCGATGAGGAGACGTTCCGTCTGGGCAACATCGGCGAGATCTACGCCGACGACATCGAAAAGGTGACCGAGCTGCTCGCCCTGTACATGGGGGAGCGCGGTCTGCTCGAGGCCGCCACCGGCTCCGATTCCGTCCCCGCCGCGATCGCCGCGATGGACAAGGCCGGCGAGCCGATCAAGGCCGCCGCCCCCATGGGCGTCAAGCTCGCCGCCTGATCCCCATCCCTCCCACGGCGCTTCTCACAACGCGCTGACAGGTGTCATGGGTGTTCAGGGCCTTCTCTTGAAGCCGAGAGCTCCGATACCACCGGGGTAACGGCATAAAGGTCAACCGTGGTGGTGGGCGACATGTGGTGCTTGATCGTAATCAGCGAAGGGATTTGCTACGCTCTGCGAGCAAATCCCGGAGCGAGGCCGAGCGGCCCTGAGTGTATCAAGCACCACATGTCGCCCACCACCCCCACCGCGCAGCGTCACTTTCACCGTCCGAATCCCGCCCGATATCAACCCCCACGGAATCCAAACACCCCACCGGTACCCGAACCGCACCCGGATACCCTCCAACAGATCTCCCCAAACCTCTTCCCTGATTTTCCCAACAAGTTCTTCCCAATATCAACCCAACAAACCAAAGGAACCATCATGACCAAGCGTTTTGAGGCCGTCATCTTCGATTGGGCCGGCACCACCGTCGACTACGGTTGCTTCGCCCCCGTCCGCGCCTTCCAGGAGGCATTCCGCGAGTTCGGCATCGATCCGACGATGGACGAGACCCGCAAGCCGATGGGCATGCTCAAGCACGATCACATCAACACGATGCTGCACATGGAGCGCATCGCCCGCGCCTGGGAGGAGGAGCACGGCGCCGCCCCGACCGACAAGGACGTGGACGACGTGTACGCGCACTTCGAGCCGAAGCTGCTGTCGATTCTGGACAACTACGCCGATCCCAAGCCGGGTGTGCTTGACGCCGTGGCCGCGCTGCGCGACCGTGGCCTGAAGATCGGTTCGACCACCGGCTACACCGACAAGATGATGGAGATCGTGGTGCCGAAGGCCAAGGAGAACGGCTACGATCCCGACTTCTGGATCAGCCCCGACGGTACGAACGGCTTCGGTCGTCCCTATCCGTACATGATCTTCCGCAACCTGGAGAAGCTGGGCGTCTCGTCCGTGCACGCCGCCGTGAAGGTGGGCGACACCCTGTCCGACATTCGCGAAGGCAAGAACGCCGGCGTGTTCACGATCGGTGTGATCGAGGGCAGCTCGCAGCTGGCGATGAGCCAGACCGAGTTCGAGGCGCTGTCCGACGCCGATAAGGACGCCGCCCGCACCAAGGCCCGTGAGGCGTTCGTCGCCGCCGGTGCCGACGCGGTGATCTCCACGATGTCCGAACTGCCGACGCTGCTGGATCAGATCGCCTGATTCCTGATAGTGATCGCGTCCGTCTGTCGGTCATGTGCCGATGGCGTACTGGAGTCCAAACGAAACCACGTTTCAACGTGAGGTTTCGCGTGGACTCCAGTTTTGGCGTTTGCTTCGCTGATATTCTCAGGCGGCTCTTACTGCTCTCGTGCTCTCGCCGATCCGTCGCCTGTGGGACTCTCTCGCGGACTTACCCGTGGAAGACCTTGTCCCTGATGTAGCGTCCGGAATCGTCCAACGCCGCGGAGTAGTGGGTGTAGTCGCTGAGGATCACACCCATGTAGAGCATGTCTACGATCGCGATATGGGAGATGCGCGAGAAGATGGCGTTGCCGTAGATGGTGCGCTCGCCGTGTCCGGCGTGCAGGCACACGTCGGCCCAGTTGACGATCGGCGTGCCTGTGGAGTTCGTGATGGCGACCGTTCCGGCACCCTGATTGCGGGCCAGACGCAGCGCCTTGACCGTGTCCTCGGAACTGCCGGAGTAGGAGAACGCCACGGCCACGTCGGCGTCGGTGAGGTGACCGGCTGAGATCTGCTGCAGATAGACGTCGGTGTGCATGCGGCACTGCAGACCGAGATACGTGAGTTTGGTGAGCAGATCCTCGGCCGGGGTGACGGAGTCCTCCACGCTGTAGATGTCCACGATGCGTGCGCGAGCGATCATGGATACGGCCTTGTGAAACTCCTTGACGGACAGCGACTGCATCATCTCGTCCAGCATCGCCTTCGCTCCCGTCACGGCCTTGGCGGGAACGTCGTCGATGCCGTCCCACGGATGCAGGTCGTATCCTTCCAGCGGCTCGAACGCCTGCGGGTCCTCCATGGGGTGGTTGAGCACGTATCGCATTTCGCGGTAGCCGTTGAACCCGAGTTTGCGGGCGAACCGGATCACGGTGGGTTGGCTCACTTCGGCGGCTTCGGCCAGTTGCGCCACCGTCAGGTTGCCTATATCGTCGTAATGTTCGTGAATGAATGATGCCACGGACTTCTCCGCTGGTCGCAACGTGGTGTAGATATTGCTGATCCGTTGTTTCACGTCCATCAAAGCGCCCGCTTCCGCTCCCTTGTCAACCCTGTCGTCGCTTGTTTCCTACTGCTGTTTCCTACTTCCATCACTGCGTCTGCGGAAAGCATAGCCGGATAATCTATCGGAGCGACTCAGACAATCTGGACGTTGGGTGAACTGTTCATGAACGTGCTTGGCCCCGCGACCGAATAGTGGTCGCGGGGCCAAGGCGGTGGGGTCCGGTGACGTCACCGCTGTCGGCGCAGTGCGGCAAGCTGGAACACCTCATCCGACTGGCTCGCCACATCGGGGCTGTGTGTCACGATGATCACGCATTTGCCCTCCGTGTGGGCCAGCTCCCGGAAGATGGCCATGATGTCGTCCTGCGTTCCCAGATCGAGATTGCCGGTGGGCTCGTCGGCGATGATCACGTCGGGGTCGTAGCTCAGCGCACGGGCGATGGCCACTCGCTGCTGTTCTCCGCCGGACAGATGCAGGATGCGTTCCTTTGCATACTCTTCGGCCAGTCGCACCTTGGCGAGCAGCCCGATCGCGATGTCGTGCTTGGGCTGGGTGAACTGCTTGCCGCTGGCGTCCATGGACAGGATGATGTTCTCCTCCACACTGAGCGACGGCAGCAGGTTGAAGCTCTGGAAGATCACGCCGATGTCATGGCTGCGGTAGCGGTATCGGTCGGCCTTCGCCAGATCCTTGCCGCGGTACAGAATGCGTCCCTCGGTAGGGGAGGTGAGTCCGGACAGCAGTGAGAGCACAGTGGTCTTGCCGGCTCCGGACGGTCCGGTGATCGCAACCACCTTGCCCGCTTCGAACGATCGGCTCAGGTTGCGGATGACCTTCTTGCCGCCTTTGGTGTAGGAGTAGGACACGTTGTCGAGCATGAGGACGGGGGAGTCGCTGCGATCCGTTGCGTGATCGGTTGCGCGATCCGTCACGGTTATGTCCTGTTCCGTCTGTTCCGCAGTGGCTGTGGTCTCGGTGATTGCAGGTTCCGTCATGATGATTCCTTTATTCGTGTTCATATTCATGGCTTCATGAATGATTGTGGTTGTGCGATGCCGTCAGGATCGATCGGCGAGGATCTGCAGTGGCTCGTACCGGATCACGGAGATGATGCCGACCAGAGCGGAGAACAGTGTGAGCGCCAGTCCGATGAGGATCATCTGCGCCACCACCGCGAAGTTCACCGTGGCGTTCACCGTGGTGATGTAGTTCGTGGCGCGCGTCAGGCCACCGGGGCGTCCGGGCGCGTTGGCGGCGGTTCCGTTGGCGGAGTCATTGTCTGACGAATCGGTGCCGGATGCGCCGGAATCATTCGATCCGGCGGACTGTCCTCCCGGTCCTCCCATGTCGGCGCTGCGGCCGAACTGCTCCTGCTGGCTCTGCGCTTCGGACTGCTGCGAGGACACCTGCTGGGCAAGCAGCTCGTTCGACACGGGCACCGATGCCGCGGCTCCGCCGGCCACACCCAGTGCGATGCCGATCATGGTGACGATGAGCAGCTCGATCGCGAACTGTGCCGCCACCTTGGCTTTCTTCACGCCGATGGCGGTGAGCACGCCCACCTCGTACTTGCGCTCGCGGATGTTGAACAGGTTGATCACGATGAGCACCACCGCGCCCACAACGAGCACGATGACGAGCAGTGTGAGCGCGAACTTCGCGAGGTTGTCCAGCGGAACGAGGCTGGACTCGTACTGTTCCACGTCCGCGGAGGAGACGGTGTACGTGTCGTCGAGGCCGGCGTTCTTCACGTCGTTGCTGAAGGTTTCGTAATCGTCCTTGCTGCCGAGCACGTAGGTGAAATTGAGCTGGGTGGCGTTGGATGAGTCGGACGAGGACGTGGTGTCGGAGTCAAGTCCGAGCGACTTGAGCGTGGAGACGGAGGTGTAGATGGCGTTGGCCGCGTCCTGGCTGGTGCCGCCCATCGGCCCGGCGGCCGTGGTGTTCTCGCTTGACGAGTTCTTGTAGATGCCCACGATGGTCAGCGTGTACGTCTTCGACGAGTCCGACGGATCGGCCACGGTGATGGTATCGCCCACGTTCAGATTATTGAATTCCGCAAGGGACTGGGAGATGATTGCCTGACCGTCGCTGGAGGAGTCGTATCCGAACACCTCTCCGTCCACCATGGTGAACGAGCCGTTGCGGGCGTTGGCGATGGCCTTGTCCGACGAAAAACCGGTGAGGGTGAAATCGCCCTGCGTCATGGAACCGCCCGGTCCGCCCTGCTGTCCGTCGGGTCCTCCGGGCTGGTTGCCATCGGTGTTCGTTGAGGTATCGGACGACGTGCCGGATGACGAATCCGAGGCATTCGAGGACGTGGACGTCTCCACCGGCTGGAAGTCGTCGGTGGCGCTTACACCGGTCTCCTCCGAATAGTAGGTGGTGACGTTCACGCTGGACGCCTTGGCGTACTTCTGATAGTCGGCGAGGGTGAGCGAGCTCTGGTCGAGCGCCGAACGCATGGCGTCGAAGTCCGGTTGCCCGCCGCTGGAATCAGATGAATCGTCGGAGCCTGATGAGGCGTTCTGTCGTGCCTCGCTGATGAGCTTGTCACGGTCGAGGCTGATCGTGGCCGTCACCTCGGTGTTCGCAAGTCCCTCGTCACGTGCGGTCTGGGCCGCGTCGCGGATGGACAGGCCGATCGTCGCGGCGGCCGCGATGATCGCCACGATTGCCACGATAAGGATGTTGCGCCCTTTGTTGCGCACTACTGATCGCCAGGCGTTCTTGACAATGAACATATCGATTTTCCTCGGGTCATGGATAGGGTCGCGGAAACCGTTCGTCCGCGATTACGGTTCCTAGCGTGCCTGCGCAGTCGGAATGGGCACTGGCGGATGCCTCGAAGCGATCCGGCAATGTCAGTCGTGTTCACCGGGAGAAAACTGAATATCCGCTGAATGGTCGGGGGTATGGATGGGCTACAGTGAGGGCTATGCCATTGACCAAGGGAATTCTGGATAATCCAAACGCCGAACGTATTCGACGCGTGGCCGATCTTGCCAAAACCAAGGCGCGGCGCAAGTCCGGCCGCTTTCTGATCGAAGCGCCTCAGGCCGTGCGGGAGGCCGTCGAACTGCGTCCGGAGATCGTGCAGGACCTCTATATCGAAATCGACGAGGACGGCAACACCGCCAGCGCGCGCGCCGCGGAGATCGCCTCGACCGTGTTCTCCGACGAATCCGGCGATCGCAGTCGCATCTATGTGCACTATGTGACCGAACGCGTGATGGCCGCGATCAGCGGCGACGCACAGGGCATTGCCGCCGTGGCGTCATCCGAGGGCATGATCGGCCGACTGGTTGACATGGATCCCGGCAGATTGCAGCATGACGCGGACGCGCCGCTGACCATCGCGGCCTTCTGGCAGGTGCGCGACCCCGGCAACGCCGGAACGGTGATCCGCACCGCCGACGCCGCCGGCGCATCGGCCGTGGTGTTCGTCGACGACTGCGTGGACCCGTTGAGTCCCAAGGTGATCCGTTCCACCGCCGGGTCGTTGTTCCATATCCCCGTGCTTCGTGCCTCGGTCGCGGACCTGCTGACGTGGAACCGGAAGCATGATGGCGAAGTGCTGGCCGCTGATGTACGTGGCACCGAATCGCTGACCCCCGTGCCGTTGCCGCGGCTGTTGGCAAAGGGCCAGACGGAATCGCACAGTGTACGTTCGATTTTGTTCGGAAACGAAGCGCGAGGACTCGACGAGGCCATCCTCGAGGACTGCGACGGCATCGTCTCCATCCCTATATATGGC
This sequence comes from Bifidobacterium tissieri, assembly GCF_002259645.1. Classification (GTDB taxonomy): domain Bacteria; phylum Actinomycetota; class Actinomycetes; order Actinomycetales; family Bifidobacteriaceae; genus Galliscardovia; species Galliscardovia tissieri. Next base: position 54,581 of record NZ_MWWV01000004.1, on the reverse strand, counting down.
AAGGCGGAATCATTGAATCTGGCGACCAGCGCCGCGGTGCTGCTGTACTCGCTGGCTATGTCTAGTCATATGAGAACAATGTGAATTTGGCGTCCCATGCGGGCAAAATCGTATGGGACAGTTGTTGTGTAAGCGTAATTTTGCCAACGGAAAGGTGTCCCTGTGGCAGATGTTGCAACCTTTGATGCCCAAGCGGTGACGGAAGCCGTCGCCGAAGGCATCGAGAAGATCAAGAACGCCTCCACCCTGGAGGAACTCAAGGCGATCAAGACCCAGTACGCCGGAGCCGATTCGGCGATGACCAAGGCCAGCAAGGCAATCGGAGCCCTGCCGAAGGACCAGAAGAAGGACGCAGGCAAGCTGATGGGCAAGCTGCGCGCCGACTTCGGTCGTGCCTTCGGAACCAAGGAGCAGGAGGTCAAGGCCGCCGAGGAGAAGGCCAAGCTCGCCGCCGAATCCGTGGACATGACCCAGCCTGTGCGCCGTCATCCGCTCGGCGCGCGTCACCCGCTGCCCAAGCTCATGGAGGACGTGCAGGACTTCTTCATCTCCATGGGATGGCAGGTCGCCGACGGTCCCGAGGTGGAGACCGAATGGTACGACTTCGACGCTCTGAACTTCGGTCCCGACCACCCTGCCCGTCAGATGCAGGACACCTTCTACATCAAGGGCAACCAGGCCAAGGACGCCGCCGGATTCGTGGGCTCCAACATGGTGATGCGCACGCAGACATCCTCCGATCAGGTCCGTGCCCTCATCACTCGCGGTGTGCCGCTGTACATCGCCTGCACCGGTCGTGTGTTCCGCACCGACGAGCTGGATGCCACCCACACCCCGGTCTTCCACCAGTGCGAGGCGCTTGCCGTGGACAAGCACCTGACCATGGCGGATCTCAAGGGCGTGCTCGACAAGCTGGCCGTGGCCATGTTCGGCCCGGAGGCCAAGAGCCGCCTGCGCCCGAGCTACTTCCCGTTCACCGAGCCGAGTGCCGAGCTGGATCTGTGGTTCCCCGACAAGAAGGGCGGCCCCGGCTGGATCGAATGGGGTGGCTGCGGCATGGTGAACCCGAACGTGCTCAAGTCCGCCGGTCTTGACCCGACCGTGTACTCGGGCTTCGCGTTCGGCGTGGGCATCGAGCGCACGCTGCTGCTGCGTCATGACATCAACGATATGCACGACCTCGTGGAAGGCGACGTGCGTTTCTCCGAACAGTTCGCGATGGGGGAGTGATTTCACATGCCGATGATCGATATCGACTGGCTCAAGGACCATGTCGAGATTCCCGAAGACCTCACCTACGAGCAGCTCGCCAAGGATCTGGTGCGCGTCGGCCTCGAGGAAGAGGAGATCCACCAGTCCCAGGTGACCGGCCCGATCGTGGTCGGCTACGTGGTGGACGCCACCCCCGAACCGCAGAAGAACGGCAAGACCATCAACTGGTGCCATGTGGACGTCGGTGACGAATTCAACGAGACTGACGAGAACGGCAACAAGGTGCCCCGTGGCATCATCTGCGGCGCACCGAACATGGCCGCCGGCGAAAAGGTGGTCGTCACGCTGCCCGGTGCCGTGCTGCCCGGCGATTTCAAAATCGAGCCGCGCAAGACCTACGGTCACATCTCCAACGGCATGTGCGCGTCCGAACGCGAGCTTGGACTTGGTGACAGCCATGACGGCATCATCCTGCTGCGCGAATACGGCTTCTCCAAGCAGGAGTATGACGCGCTGCAGCCCGGTGACGACGCCATGGAGCTGCTGCACCTGAACAATCCCGTGCTGGAGATCAACATCACTCCGGACCGTGGCTACGCGTTCTCCTACCGTGGTGTGGCCCGCGAATACCACCACTCCACCAAGGCCGTGTTCACCGATCCGGTGATCGAGCTGAACGAGAAGGCCCCGCACGAGGCCAAGCCCGTCGACGGTGCCGCCCCGGTGAAGGATATGGAGGTGCTGGTCGAGGACAACAATCCGATTCACGGCGTGCCCGGCTGCGACCGCTACTATGGCCGCATCGTGCGTGACTTCAACCCGAACGCCCCCACCCCCAATTGGATGCGCCGTCGTCTGATTCGCGCAGGCATGCGTTCGATCTCCCTGGCCGTGGACGTGACCAACTACGTGATGCTCGATCTTGGCCAGCCGCTGCACGCCTACGATCTGAACAAGATCGAAGGCCCGATCGTGGTGCGTCGCGCCAGTGAGGGAGAGAAGCTCACCACGCTCGACAAGAAGGAGCATGACCTGAGCCCCGAAGACCTGCTGATCACCGATTCCCCGAATGGTGAGCACGCCTCCCGCATTCTGGGCCTGGCCGGTGTGATGGGCGGTCTGTACGGTGAGATCACCAGCGAGACCACCGACATCTTCGTCGAGGCCGCGCACTTCGATCAGGTGTCGATCGCCCGTTCCGCGCGTCGTCACAAGACCCCGTCCGAGGCGTCCCGTCGTTTCGAACGCGGCGTGGACACCCAGCTGCAGCCTGCGGCAGTGGAGATGGCCGTCGAACTGCTCACCCGCTACGGTTCCGGCGAAGGCTCCAGGACCCCGGTGGACTACAATGCCACCACGCGTCCGCACGACATCCGCTTCAAGGTGAGCGAGGTGGCGCGAGTCTCCGGTCTGGAACTCGACACCAACACGATCTCCGATATCCTCACTGACATCGGCTGCCACGTGGGCGGTGGCGGCAACGGCGAGTTCTCCGTGCAGCCTCCGACCTGGCGTCCGGATCTGACCGAGCCGTGCGATCTGGTCGAGGAAGTGGCTCGACTCGTCGGCTATGACGAGATTCCGGTGCGTGTGCCTCCGGTCCCGGCCTCCGGTCGTACGGGACTGACCCTGGAGCAGCAGCGTCAGCGCTGGGTCTCCAACACGCTCGCCCAGTACGGTCTGGTGGAGACGCTGAGCTATCCGTTCGTCGGCGATGCCGACTACAAGGCCTTCGCCCTTGACGACAAGGCCATCAAGCCGATCAGCGTGGAGATCACCAATCCGCTCGCCGGCGACCGTCCGTTCCTGCGCCGTTCGCTGTTGCTGACGCTCGCCATGACCGTGCAGCGCAACATCCGTCGTGGTCTGCAGAACGTCAGCCTGTTCGAGACCGGTCATGTGTTCCTGTGGAATCCGGACGCTCCGGCCATTCCGGCGCTTCCGGGCGGCGTGAAGCCGACCGACGAGCAGCTTGCGGCGCTTGACGCCGGTCTGCCCGATCAGCCGCTGCACACGGCCGCCATCCTCACCGGCAAGGCGGTTGACGCCGGCTGGCTGGGTGAGTCCCGCGATGTGGACTGGTCCGACGCGGTCGAGGTCGTCACCCGCATCTCCGAACGTCTGGGTGCCGATCTGCGTCTCCGCCAGCCCGCTGCCGATCAGGTGCCGGCATCGTGGCATCCCGGCCGCTACGCCGAAGTGACCCTGCCCGACGGCACCAAGGTGGGCGAGGTGGGCGAGTTCCATCCGCACGTCAACGAGGCACTGGGCTTCCCGGAGCACTCCGCCGCCATGGAGCTCAACCTCACGGCGCTGTTGCCCGCGCTCGACGACAAGCCGGTGCAGGCCAAGCCGATCGCCACGTTCCCGCCGGTCCATCAGGATCTGGCGTTCACCGTGCCTACCTCGGTAACCGCCCGTGAGCTTGAGGACGTGATCCGCGAGGCGGCTGGCGAGAACCTCGAGTCCATCGAACTGTTCGACGTCTTCACCGGCGAACAGGTGGGCAAGGATTCCAAGTCGCTGGCGTTCGCCGTCACCTTCCGTTCCCCGTCCAAGACGCTGGATTCCTCCGATAGCGAGGCGATCCGACAGGCGATCGTGGACAAGGCCGAGGCTCTGGGCGCCCAGCTGCGCGCCTGATCGCTCGCTAAGGCCCCCGGCTGAATTTGCTGGGGGCCTTTTTGTATGGTCGTACAGTGGATGTTCAGGAAACAATGCAAATCCGCTGCTAGGTAAGGAAGACATGAATTCAAACCCGCAGAATACCGATCACAATACGAGTCAGTCCGATGGCTCCGGGCGTGTCGATCAGCCCGAGTACGGCCAGTATGCCCAGCCCGAGTACGGTCAGATGGCCAGTCGATATCCGGGTTGGAATCCTTACGTGTATGGTGCGCCGGAGCCTGACAAATCCGACGGTTCGGAGGACCAGTCCGGCAAGTCGCCTGATGACATGATGAACGGAGCCGACGGAAATCCCGGGGCTGGCAATGGATATTCCAGTTGGCCGGGTTCCCCGCAGTCGCCGGATTCCGATTGGCGTGGCGTAGGCCAGCCACAGTCCCCATATCGCCAGTATCCGCAGTATCCGAACGGTGGTCGGGGAAACGGGTATGTGCCGGACTACTGGAACGGCATCGATATGAATGATCCGAATCAGAATCCTCTGTATGGCAGATGGGATTCGGCTGCCATCGTCGCCTTCGTCAGCGCGTTGATCAGCATCCCAGTGATGCCGGTGATTCTCGGCGCGTTCTCCATCTGGCGTACCGGACGATTCCACATGAAGGGTCGTGGATTGGCTGTCGCCGCCGTGATCATGGGACTTCTTGTGACAGCGTTGGACCTGTATCTGATGGTGACGGGCATGGACCCCACGCAGCTTGTTTTGCAGATGTACGGTCTGGATTCGACCGGCGGCACTGGCGGCACGGACGGCGGAACCTCGGTGTAACAATCCCGGTGGTACATATAAGTGCACGGTGCATATGGAGTGTGAATATGCCTGCTATGTGAAATGCATAATTATGCATTGGTCTGCATAGTGTGTATAATCGGCGCTATTGCAAAACAACGCAAGTCAAAGAGGGTATGACATGGCTCAATACACGGTCGCGGTGGCGGGAGCCACTGGATATGCAGGAGGGGAGGCGTTGCGCATTCTCGCGGCGCATCCGAACATGCGGGTCACCTGCGTGGCCGGCCATTCCTCGGTGGGGGACAAGCTCGGCAAGCATATGCCGCATATTCCGCAACTGGCCGATCTGACCGTAGAGGACACCACTCCCGAAGTGCTCAATGGTCACGATGTGATCATTCTGGCGTTGCCGCACGGCGCGTCCGGCGCGCTGGCCGCCCAGCTTGACCCCAACAGCGTGGTGGTCGATCTTGGCGCCGATCATCGTCTCGAAGAGCAGTCCGCCTGGGATGACTACTATGGCGGGGATTTCTACGAACACTGGGCGTACGGCATGCCCGAGCTGATCCGCGGTAAGGCTGCCGACGGCTCCTATTTGCGTCAGCGCGACAACCTTAAGGGCGTCACGCGCATCGCCGGCCCCGGATGCAACGTGACCGGCACCACGCTGGCCATGCAGCCCGGCATCGTGGAGGGCCTGGTCGAGCCCGATGGTCTGGTGGCCGATCTGGTGGTCGGATACTCCGGTGCCGGCAAGAACCTCAAGCGCACCAACCTGCTGGCCGCCGAGGCTCTGGGATCCGCGGTCCCGTACGGTGTGGGCGGCACGCATCGCCACATTCCCGAGATCCTGCAGAACTTCGCCCATGCCGCGGGTCTGTCCGCTGATCAGGCCGGACGCTTCAAGCTCGGATTCACGCCGATTCTGGCACCCATGGCGCGTGGAATCCTGTCCACCGTCTCCGCCCCGCTGACCGCGAAGGCGGCTGCCATGAGCGATGCCGAAATCCGTTCCGTATGGGAGAAGGCCTACGCGGACGAGCATTTCATGATCCTGCTGCCCGAAGGCGTCCTGCCGGCGACCGGCAACATCATCGGATCGAACGCCGCGCACATTCAGGTGGCGGTGGACCGCAAGGCGGGACGACTGCTGGCGTTCAGCGCCATCGACAACCTCAACAGAGGAACCGCCGGTCAGGCGGTGCAGTCGCTGAACATCGCGCTTGGACTTGACGAAAGCACTGGACTGACGACGATTGGAGTAGCACCGTGAGTGTGACGTTCGCAAAGGGATTCTCCGCAAGTGGAGTGGCGGCCGGCATCTCGGCCGTGGAAGGCAAGAAGGATATGGCCGTCGTAGTCAACGACGGCCCGCTTGACGTGGCGGCCGGCGTGTTCACCGCCAACCGTTTCTGCGCGGCACCCGTGCAGTGGTCGCGCAAGGTCGTGGCCGATGGCCATATCAAGGCCGTGGTGCTCAACTCCGGTTGCGCCAATGCCTGTACGGGTGAGGCCGGATACCGCCAGTCGGCGGACACCGCCGCCGAGCTCGCCTCGCTGCTGGGAGTGGCCGACACCGACATCGCGGTGTGCTCCACCGGCATGATCGGCGATCTCCTTCCTCTTGACAACGTGTTGTCCGGCGTTGAACTGGCGCACAACGCGCTGTCCGAGTCCGCCGAAGCCGGCGAACTGGCCGCCGAGGCCATTCTGACCACCGACACCAAGAAGAAGACGGTCGCTCTGGAAGGTGCCGGCTACCGCATCGGCGGCATGGTCAAGGGATCGGGCATGATCGCCCCGCAGCTGGCCACCATGCTGTGCGTGATCACCACCGACGCCAAGGTGACCGCCGAGCAGGCGCGCAAGGCGCTGTCGGCCGGTGTGGAGACGTCGTTCAACCGCATCGACGTGGATGGCTGCATGTCGACCAACGACACCGTGCTGCTGCTGGCATCCGGCGCTTCGGGCGTGGAGCCGGACGAGGATGAATTCGACGCCATGGTCGCCAAGGCCTGCGCATCGCTGTCCCGTCAGATCATCGGCGACGGTGAAGGCGCATCCCATGACATCCGCGTGACCGTGACCGGTGCCACCAGCGAGGACGCCGCGCTGGCCTGCGCCCGTGCCGTGGCCGCATCCAACCTGCTCAAGTGCGCGGTGTGCGGCAACGACCCGAACTGGGGACGCGTGGTCTCCTCTCTCGGCACCGTGCCCGCCGACGTGGCTCCGTACGACCCGAACAATGTGACCGTCGACGTCAACGGCGTGCGCGTGTGCGACGGTGGCAAGCCCGGACGTCCGCGCTCCGAGGTCGACATGACCCCGCGCGAGGTGCATTTCGACATCGACTTGGGCGAGGGTGACAGCCAGGCCACCGTGTGGACCGACGACCTGACGCACGAATACGTGCACATCAACGCCGATTACGAGTCGTGACGATCAGCGGATCGGCATACCCCGCAACGGCATTGGACACGACACGATAACGAACTGAACGAACAAGGACTGAACTAGGACTGAACTGTGGTTAAGGCAGAGACGAAAACGGTGGTTGGACCCGGATTCCATTTCGATGTGCACACCGATCTGCGCGCCGACCAGAAGGCCGAGGTGCTGATCGAGGCGTTGCCGTGGCTTGAGGAGTTCTACGGCCAGCGCATCGTCATCAAGTACGGCGGCAACGCCATGGTGGACGAGAAGCTCAAGCAGAACTTCGCCGAGGACATGGTGTTCCTCCGCCAGGTGGGACTTCACCCGGTGGTGGTGCACGGCGGCGGCCCGCAGATCTCGAACATGCTCAAGGCATTGGGCATCAAGTCCGAGTTCAAAGGCGGTCTGCGCGTCACCACGCCCGAGGCGATGGACGTGGTGCGCATGGTGCTCACCGGCAAGGTGTCCAGGGAACTGGTGGGTCTGATCAACTCGCACGGACCGATGGCGGTCGGCCTGTCGGGCGAGGACGGCGGACTGTTCTCCGCCATGCAGCGCAAGCCGATCATCGACGGCAAGCCCACCGACATCGGCCTTGTGGGCGATGTGGTGAGCGTGGACGCCTCCGCGGTGGAGGACCTGATCGCCGCAGGACGCATCCCCGTGGTGTCATCCGTCGCTCCGAACGAGGACGATCCCACCGAAGTGCTCAACGTGAACGCCGACTCCGCCGCGGCCGCACTGGCCGGCGCGCTGGGTGCCCGTAAGCTGGTCATTCTCACCGACGTCGACGGTCTATACGCCGACTGGCCCGACAAGGACTCCCTGATCGGTCGCATCGGCGTGGAGAATCTGCGCGACATGCTGCCCGAACTCGAGTCCGGCATGCGGCCGAAAATGGAAGCATGCGTGCGAGCGCTCGACAGTGGTGTGGAAGAGGCCCACATCATCGACGGTCGTAAGCCGCACTCCATTCTGAACGAGATTTTCACCACGCAGGGTATCGGCACAATGGTGATCCCCGCGGATGGCATCGAAATGAGGAGCTCTTACAACTATGTCTGACAAGGAAACGCTGGGTGCCAACGACGCCAAGTGGCTGGACTCCTACAAGAACGTGCACATGAACGTATTCGGCACGCCTCTGCGCGTGATGGATCATGGTCAGGGCACCCGAATCTGGGACGTCGACGGCAACGAATATCTGGACTTCCTCGGTGGCATCGCCGTGAACGCCCTCGGATATGCGCACCCCGCATGGGTGAAGGCCATTGCCGAGCAGGCCGCCAAGGTGGGACACACCAGCAACTACTTCGCCACCGAACCGCAGATCGAACTGGCATCTAAGCTGATCGAGCTCGCCGGGGCGCCGGAAGGATCGCACGTGTACTTCGGCAACTCCGGAGCCGAGGGGAACGAGGCCGCGATCAAGCTCGCCAAGCTCTACGGCCGCACCCTGCACGGCGCGCTGCCCGACATCGGCGGCAAGCCGGCCCGTATTCTCGCCATGACCCACGGATTCCACGGTCGTACGCTCGGTGCGCTGAGCGCCACGTGGAAACCCGTGATCCGCAAGCCGTTCGAGCCGCTGGTTCCTGCCGTCGAATTCGTGGAGGCCGGCAACGTGGAGTCGTTGCAGCGAGCCTTCAACGAAACCGGCCTGGGCCGCTACGGCAAGGGACCGGTCGCCGCCGTGATCATGGAGCTCATCCAGGGCGAGGCAGGTGTCGTGCCGCTGGGTGCCGACTACGTGAAGGCCGCGCGCGAACTGTGCGACAGGAACAACGCTCTGCTGATCATCGACGAGGTGCAGACCGGTATCGGCCGCACCGGTGAATGGTTCGCCTTCCAGCGCGAGGACCTGAGTGGCGGCGTCATCCCGGACGCGATCACCTTCGCCAAGGGCGTCGCCGGCGGTTTCCCGATGGGCGGCCTGATCGCCTTCGGAGAGAAACTCTCCTCCCTGTTCACCCCGGGCTCGCACGGTTCCACCTTCGCCGGCAATCCGCTTGGTGCAGCCGCCGCTCTCGCCACGCTCAAGACCATTGAGGACGACGACCTGCTCGCCAACGCCGAGGCACGCGGCAAGCAGCTACGCGATGGACTCGCGGCGCTCGACAACCCGCTGTACGGCGAGGTGCGTGGCCGTGGCCTGCTGGACGCCGTGCAGCTGAGCCACCCGTGCGCCCACGCAGTGGCCGGATGGGCGCTGGAACACAGTCTGATCGTCAATGCCGTCGCACCGAACGCCCTGCGGTTTGCGCCGCCGCTGATCGTCAGCGAGCAGGACGTGGACGAGTGCCTGAGCGTTCTGGCCAAGGTCCCGACCGATCTGCCCAACGACTGATCGAACGAACCCCATTTCCATCACCGTCATGTCTGCCGGAACCACGGACGGATCCGGCAGACATCGTTATTTCTGTTATCACCGTCCACTGTCCAGAACAATCAAACTAAGGAGAACGCAATGGCCCACGAACTGCGGCACATGCTGCGCGACGACGATGTGAACCATGAGGAGCAGAAGCAGATCCTCAAGCTGGCGGAGAAGTTCCGTCTCAACCGTTTCTACGCTCGCCCGTTCGAAGGTCCGCAGGCCGTTGCCGTGATCTTCGACAAGCCCAGCACCCGAACCCGCTCCAGCTTCTCGATCGGCGTGGCCGAACTCGGCGGCTATCCGCTCGTGATCGACAAGTCCTCTTCGCAGCTCGGCCGAGGCGAGCCGGTGGCCGACACCGCACGTGTGCTCACCCGTATGGCATACGGCATCGTCTGGCGTACCTTCGGACAGGATCGTGTGGAGGAGATGGCCAAGTACGCCACCTGCCCGGTCGTCAACGCGCTGACCGACCAGTTCCACCCCTGCCAGGTGCTCGCCGACCTGCAGACCATCGCCATGCATCGCGGCGGTGTTGACGCGCTCGCCGGACAGACCATCGCCTACGTGGGTGACGCGGCCAACAACATGGCCAATTCCTACCTGCTTGGTGGTGCCACCGCCGGCATGAACGTGCGTGTCTCCGGGCCGCAGGGATACCTGCCGGATCCGCAGATCGTGGCCGACGCCAAGCGCATCGCCGAAGCCAACGGCGGTTCGGTGCTCGTCACCACCGATCCGAAGGAGGCCGTGGCCGACGCCGACTGCGTGTTCACCGACACGTGGGTCTCCATGGGCGAGGAGGCCGAATACGCCATCCGTTCCAAGCCGTTCTGGAATTACCAGGTCAACGACGAGCTCATGTCGTACGCCAAGCCCGATGCGCTCTTCCAGCACTGCCTGCCCGCCTACCGCGGCAAGGAGGTCACCTCCTCGGTGATCGACGGCCCGCAGTCGGTGGTATGGGACGAGGCCGAGAACCGTCTGCACGCGCAGAAGGCGCTGCTCACCTGGCTGATCGCGTGGCAGCGTGAGGATCCCTCCCTGCTTGGCGAGCTCGCCTGATATGGGTCGCATGACCGACGACGACACGCCGTCGCTGCAGCGTCCGACCACGCGGGCCGCACGCCTGAGCGCCATCGAACAGGCGTTGCGCTCACACACCGTCACTTCGCAGTCGCAGCTGTCCGGCATTCTCGCCGCCCAGGGCATTGCGGTCACCCAGGCCACGCTGAGCCGTGACCTTGACGAGATGAACGCCGTCAAGGTTCGCGTGGCCGGGGGAGCCATGGCCTACGCCATCGGTGGTCCGAGTTCACATCATGCCGAGGATCATTCCTCCCATGCCGAGCTTGGGGCGAAGATCGAGCAGCAGCTGTCCCGGGTACTGTCCGGACTGGTCACGTCGGTGGCCGTGGCGCGCAATCTCGTGGTGGTGCACACCCCGTCGGGTGCCGCACAGTATGTGGCGAGCGTGATCGACAAGCACCCCATTGACGGTATTCTCGGCACCATTGCCGGGGATGATACGGTATTAATAATCTGCACCGATGATGACATGGCCGTAGGGCGTTCCGAATGGTTGCTGTCATTGGCCTCCCAGACTCGCGACAAAGGCGATCGGGATCCGAATGACGGCGGTCGCTGACCGTGCGACTCACCGGAGTGCATAAATATACAGACCATTGCATATAATTGATGCATAAGGATGTAATCATAAGAAAGGCAACCAATGGCAGACAACAAGCGTCTTGTCCTGGCGTATTCCGGAGGTCTTGACACCTCCGTGGCTATCTCGTACCTCAAGGAGCGCACCGGCAAGGATGTCGTGGCCGTCTCCCTCGACGTCGGTCAGGGCGGCGAAAGCCTCGAGACCATCAAGCAGCGCGCCCTTGCATGCGGCGCCGTCGAAGCCTACGTGGTGGACGCGCGCAACGAGTTCGCCGAGGAATACTGCATGAAGGCCCTCAAGGCCAACGCCATGTACGAAGGCGTGTACCCGCTGGTCTCCGCCATCTCCCGCCCGCTGATCTCCAAGCACCTGGTGCGCGCCGCCCACCAGTTCGGTGCCGACACCATCTCCCACGGCTGCACCGGCAAGGGCAACGATCAGGTGCGTTTCGAGGTGTCCATCGCCTCCATCGACCCGACGCTCAAGGCCATCAGCCCGATCCGTGATCTGGCCCTCACCCGCGACGTGGAGATCGCGTTCGCCAAGGAGCACAAGCTGCCGATCGTGCAGACCGAGAAGAGCCCGTACTCCATCGACCAGAACGTGTGGGGCCGTGCCATCGAGACCGGCTTCCTCGAGGATCCGTGGAACGGTCCGACCAAGGACTGCTACTCCTACACCGATGATCCGGCCTTCCCGCCGGTCGAGGATGAGGTCGTCATCGAGTTCAAGCAGGGCATCCCGGTCAAGATCGATGGCCGTGACGTCACCCCGCTGCAGGCCATCGAGGAGATGAACCGTCGCGCCGGTGCCCAGGGCATCGGTCGTATCGACCTCATCGAGGACCGTCTTGTCGGCATCAAGTCCCGTGAGCTGTACGAGGCCCCGGGTGCCGTGGCCCTCATCACCGCCCATCAGGAGCTGGAGAACTGCTGCCTCGAGCGTGAGCAGCACCGCATCAAGCGCGACATCGACAAGCGCTGGGGCGAACTGGTCTACGACGCACAGTGGTTCAGCCCTGCCACCCAGTCCCTCAACGCGTTCATCGAAGACACGCAGAAGTACGTGTCCGGCGAGATCCGCATGGTGCTGCACGGCGGTCGTGCCGTGGTGACCGGTCGTCGTTCCGACAGCTCGCTGTACGACTACAACCTCGCCACCTACGACTCCGGCGACAGCTTCGACTCGAAGTCCTCCAACGGCTTCATCGACATCTACGGTCTGCCGAGCCGTGTGGCCGCCGCCCGCGACGTCAAGTTCGGCAACGGCATCGAAGTCCCGGACAACGCCGTGGAGTGATCCGGTTGCGGCTTCGGCTGAATCCTGTCATCCTTATGAGATCTCCTTCGCAAAGCGAGGGGGATCTTTGTTGTTGGGGTCGCTTCTTTCGGTCCGTGAAAGTCGCATGAGTCGTCGTTGGGATCGTGATTGTTGAGTCGAAGTCTCGAAAGTCATGACTTTCGTGGCAGGGAATACGTGATACCCACACTATGACGTTCTCTGCCACGGTCTTTGGCAGAGAATCAATCAAATCGGTTATTTGTCTGTTCTTTGCCACGGTTTTCGCCTTGCCAGACCGGTATTTCATCCTTCAACATGGGAATCTGGGCCGGTTGTCGCATCACATACTCGGCGGATGATGGCAGGAAATTCACTGGAGGCGATAGCTGTCGTTCTCTGCCATCATTGTGTGGCAGAGAACAGGCGAAAACAAGGATTATGCGCTGTGTGACAGCGATTTGTGGCACAGTTCGCAGATTGATGTGGTATCTGCATACTCTGCCATCGCATGTGGCAGAGTAGTACCAAACAGCTCTATTCATCGTTCCTTGCTGCGTATCCGTATATCACGATGCGCAATCGTGGCGTCGCTGCATGATGTAGCCGCGCGCTGATAGGCTGGCAGACGGTCAAAAACGTATGAAACCCTTGATGATCCCATCACGGATCATACGGTTCACGAGGCTCACAAAGAATCAACGTAAGGAGAACATGCATGGCTGAGCAGTCCGAACACCTCGCCCTGTGGGGCGGCCGATTCACCTCCGGTCCCTCGCCCGAACTGGCTCGTCTGAGCAAGTCCACCCAGTTCGACTGGCGTCTGGCCGACGATGACATCGCCGGATCCCGCGCCCACGCCCGCGCACTGGGTCGCGCCGGACTGCTGACCGACGACGAGCTCAAGCGCATGGAGGATGCGCTCGACGAACTGCAGCGTCGCGTCGACTCCGGTGAATTCACGCCGATCGAGGACGACGAGGACGAGGCTACCGCCCTCGAACGCGGACTGATCGACATCGCCGGTGACGAACTCGGCGGCAAGCTGCGCGCCGGTCGCTCCCGCAACGACCAGATCGCCTGCCTGATCCGCATGTGGCTGCGCCGCCACTCCCGCGTGATCGCCGGTGAGCTCATCAAGCTCGTCAACGCGCTGATCAAGCAGTCCGAGGCCGCCGGCCACACCGTGATGCCCGGCCGCACCCACATGCAGCACGCCCAGCCCGTGCTGCTCGCCCACCAGCTCATGGCCCACGCATGGCCGCTGATCCGCGACATCCAGCGCCTTATCGACTGGGACAAGCGCATCAACGCCAGCCCATACGGCTCCGGAGCGCTCGCCGGCAACACGCTCGGTCTCGACCCGGAGGCCGTGGCCCGTGAGCTCGGCTTCTCCCGCGTGACCGACAACTCCATCGACGGCACCGCGTCGCGCGACCTCGTGGCCGAATTCGCGTTCATCGCCGCCATGACCGGTGTGGACATCTCCCGTCTGAGTGAGGAGATCATCATCTGGAACACGCAGGAGTTCGCCTTTGTCAAGCTCGACGACGCCTACTCCACCGGCTCCTCGATCATGCCGCAGAAGAAGAACCCGGATATCGCCGAGCTCGCCCGTGGCAAGTCCGGTCGTCTGATCGGCGACCTGACCGGTCTGCTCGCCACGCTCAAGGGCCTGCCCACCGCATACGCCCGCGACCTGCAGGAGGACAAGGAAGCCGTGTTCGATCAGGTCGACACACTCGAGGTGCTGCTGCCCGCCTTCACCGGCATGGTCGCCACCATGCGTTTCGACGCCGACCGTCTCGAGGCCGAGGCCCCCACCGGTTTCGCGCTCGCCACCGACATCGCCGAATGGCTGGTGAAGAACGGTGTGCCGTTCCGTCACGCCCACGAGCTTTCCGGTGCCTGCGTCAAGATCGCCGAAGGTCGTGGCCAGGAGCTGTGGGATCTCACGGACGATGACTTCATCGGTGTGTTCGCCGACTTCCTGCCCGCCGACAAGGCGCCGCAGGTGCGCGAAGTGCTCTCCAGCCGTGGTTCCGTCGATTCGCGTAACGGCAAGGGCGGCACCGCCTACGGTCGCGTGCGTGAGCAGATCGTGGACGCCAAGGCCACCGTGGAACCGCTCAAGCTGTTCGCCGACTCCAAGTCGGACGGCTCCGCCTACAAGTCCCCGAGCGAAGTGCTGCGCTAGGATTCATCGGGCCCAAATGTGATGTTGCTCATGATCATTCCGCCCGCCGCGTTTCTCCGACGAACGTGAATCATGGTCGGATAGACTGGGCGGGAAAGCACAATGGTCGTACCGATCGCGACCTTTTCGGAAAGGAATGTGCATGAGCAACTTCATCAACGTCGAGCTCGAAGATTTCACCGTCAACGCCTACCACGACGGCGAAATCGAAACCGTGTCCAAGCAGAACCTGCTGGGCCACTGGTCCGTCATCTTCTTCTACCCGGCCGATTTCACGTTCGTGTGCCCCACCGAACTTGGTGATCTGGCTGATCACTACACCGACTTCAAGGCAGCCGACGCCGAGGTCTACTCCGTTTCCGAGGACACCGAGTTCGTGCACAAGGCCTGGGCCGAGGCCACCGACACCATCGCCAAGGTGAAGTACCCGATGCTCGCCGACCCGGCCGGCAAGCTCGCCCGCTTCTTCGGCGTGCTCGACGAGGAGACCGGTCTGGCCTTCCGCGGCGTGTTCATCATCGACCCCGAAGGCAAGATCAAGTCCTACACCATCAACGACAACGGCATCGGCCGCAACGCCGAGGAGATCCTGCGCACGCTCGAGGCCGCCAAGTTCGTCCGTGAGCACGGCGACAAGGTGTGCCCGGCCAACTGGCACCCGGGTGAGGACACCATCGCTCCGAGCCTCGACCTCGTCGGCAAGATCTGATCGTCGATAATCATCGAACATCAATCGTCGATCATCGTCGATAGCACAAACGTCAGCAATTACCACCATCAGTGGTTGTGACAATACGTTTTTAAGGCGCCCGAATCATATTCGAGCGCCTTTTTCAGCAGTAAGGCAGCAATCAAATCATGAGCAACGAACACATTTACGACGTCATCATCGTCGGCAGTGGTCCCGCCGGACTCACCGCGGGCATCTACGCGGGACGAGCGACCATGGACACGCTGATCATTGAAAAGGATCAGGTCGGCGGTCAGGTCACCACCACTTCCGTGGTCGTCAACTATCCGGCGATCAAGGAGATCGAGGGCACCGCCCTGATGAACCTGATGAAGCAGCAGGCCGAGGGCTTCGGCGTGGAAATCGCCCATGACGATGTGACCGCGTACGAGCTCGACGGCGAGGTGAAGGTGCTGCACGGCAAGAACCGCGACTATCATGCCCGCGCCGTGATCATCGCATCCGGTGCCCAGCCCCGTCAGCTCGGCATCCCCGGAGAACAGAAGCTGCGCGGCAGGGGAGTGGCCTATTGCTCCACCTGTGACGGCGAGCTGTTCAGCGGACTGCAGGTGTTCGTGGTCGGCGGCGGCTATGCGGCCGCCGAGGAAGCCGACTACCTCACCCGCTACGCACGCAAGGTGACCGTGCTCGTGCGTGGATCGCAGTTCTCCTGCCCGCCACTCACCGCGGCCCGCGCGCTCGACAACCCCAAGGTCGAGGTGCTGTACAACACCGAGGTCGAATCCCTCGACGGCGACGACTATCTGACCGACGCCACGTTCGTGAACAACAAGACCGGTGAGAAGACCCACTACCATGTCGAGGACGGCGACAACGTGTTCGGCATGTTCATCTACGTGGGCACCAAGCCCGAAACCGCCGGCCTTGACGTGCTCGCCAAGGACGACCGCGGCTACATCACCGTCGATTCGTGGCAGGGCACCAACATCCCCGGCGTGTACGCGGCCGGCGACGTGGTCTCCAAGCCGTTGCGCCAGATCGTGACCGCCGCATCCGACGGCGCGATCGCGGCCACCGGTGCCGAAGAGTACGTGACCGCCGAGAAGAAGCGTCTCGGCATACCCGTGGTACCCAAGACGGTTGCCAAGAAGGCCGACGAGGCCAAGACCGCATCCGAATCCAAGACCAAGTCCGCAAAGTCCGCAACCGTGGGACAGACCAGCACGCTCTCCGACTCCCCGTCCGTGCCGCAGCACAAGGGCGTATGGTTCAGCGCCGAAATGAAGCAGCAGCTGGCCGGCATCTTCAACCGTCTGACCGAGGACGTGACCCTGCTGCAGGTGGATGACGGCGGTCAGCCGAGCATCGAACTCGCCAGCTTTGCCAAGGAATTCGCATCCATGCACGACCACCTGCACTACCGCAGCGTGGCGGCCGACTCCGACGAAGGCAAGACGCTGATCGACAAGACCGCCATCGTGCGTTACCCGGTCTTCGTGCTGCTCGACCACAATGGCGAATACACGGGCGTGAAGTTCAGCGGTATCCCCACCGGTCATGAGGTCAATTCGCTCGTTCTCGCCGTCTATAACATCGCCGGCCCGGGCCAGAGCGTGGACCCCGAACTCGCCGAACGCATCAAGGCACTGCCGGAGACGCACATCGAGATCGGCGTCTCCCTCACCTGCCACTTCTGCCCAGACGTGGTGGCCGCATGTCAGCACATCGCCGCCATGAACCCGAACGTGACCGCCGAGATGATCGATCTGGGGCTCTTCCCTGAACTGCGCAAGGAACGCAGGATCATGAGCGTGCCCGCCACCACCATCAACGGCGGCGACATCCTGTTCGGCAGCCAGACGCTCGAGCAGCTCGTGGCCGCCTGCGAAGCGGCATGATGCCGTAGCGCTCCCAAATGAACACTGTGGCGTGGTGATTCCGCCCCGTTCTCCTGGCTATTTCCAGAGCAGGAGACCGGGGCGGAATCATATCCGAATCGTATGAATCATCCGCCTCGTCTTCAGAATCATCCGCACGAACGAATACCCCGGTGATATTGGTCATTTACAATCAAAATGACCAATAATCGATCAGGAGCCGACCAATACCGTCGACATTCGAATCCGAAAAAGGGGCTATTGTGCTGACGAGTCAGAGAATCCGGCAAATCGTGCATGAATACGGACGGGATGTACTGGAAAACGAGCGGATGAGCATCGAAAAGCACTGCTATCAGCATGGAGCCGTAACCACGTTCGAGCATTCGGTTCGTGTGGCTTGTCTTGCCGTGTACTTCGCCGACCGCCTGCATCTGTGGCGGCATGTGGATCTGCGCTCGCTGGTCCGTGCCGCGCTGCTGCACGACTACTTCCTGTACGACTGGCATTACGACGGGGATGGATCGCACAAGCTCCATGGATTCACCCATCCGCGTCGCGCGCTGATGAACGCGTTGCAGGATTTTGAACTCAACGAGGTGGAACGGAACTCCATCCTGCGCCACATGTTTCCGCTCACGCCGATACCGCCCAAGTACATCGAGGGCTATCTGGTCACCATGGCGGACAAGATCAGCGCCACCCGTGAGACGTTCTCCCTGGCAAGATTCTCCAGACCGCAGCTTGCCCCGGTGCCGGAACGTCTGGCCCTGACCGCCGGCGTCGATCCCGCATCCGTTCGTTCCGCATCCGTTTCTCATGAACAAGATTCGCGGGGGGAGGCCGAGTCGCAGGAGGGGACTCGGTGAATCAGATCGTGACTGCGAACGCGGGAACGGCTGGCATCATCCTGTATCTGGAGTGTCTGTTCTTCTGGGCGGTGTGCTATAGCTTCCTCGGTTGGGTGTACGAGACGATACTCGTCTCCGTGCAGGAACGGCGGTTCGTGAACCGCGGATTCCTCAACGGACCGCTCTGCCCGATCTATGGGACCGGCGCGGTGGTCGCCATCGTGGTACTCACCCCGCTCAAGGACACGCCGATGTCGTTGGTGACCATGTTCCTGCTGGGTGCGGTGGGCGCATCGGTACTCGAATACGTGACGTCATGGGTGATGGAGAAGGCGTTCCATGCACGATGGTGGGACTACTCGCACTTCAGATTCAATATCAACGGACGTATCTGCCTGATCGGCGCGATCATATTCGGCGTATTCGGCGTACTGATCGTGGATGTGGCCCAGCCGTGGGTGGAACAATGGACCGCGATGATCCCGCTGCCGCTATTCCATACGATCATCGCGGTGCTGATGGTGACGATCCTCGTGGACTTCCTGATCACCGTGATCGGCCTCAGCGGCTTCGCCCGGCGTCTGGCCGAATTCTCCCAGATACTGGAACACAGCCGCGACATCATCCGCGAACGACTGGGCGATTATGCGCTCGACCCGATCGAGGCGTTGCAACGATACAGTGACGCCGCCGCGGGACGACTGCAGTCGTACAAGGGAGCCGCCGCGGACCGGATGCGTGATCTTGCCGACAACCTTCCCGATCTGCCGGGACTGGTCACGCGCGTGCAGGGGATCAGCCGGTTGTACGACACGCTTACCAATGCGCTCAACGCACAGCAGAAACGTATGATCCGCTCGTTCCCCCGCATGACATCCGTTGACTATGGCGAGACGATCAAGCAGCTGCGTGAGATGCTGAATCGCAACGATCGCAAACATGATGATCGCGATCGTTGCGACAACGATCGGTGATACAGCCGCACAGAACGACTATCAGTGCATCAGCGCATCAGTGCAAATATCCCGTGGTGGGACTGGACGGCACAGCCTGTCCTTCGGTCACCTTGCCAAGACCGGCCAGATAGGCGGCACGTCCGGCGGCGATCGCATCCTTGAACGCGCGGGCCATGAGCGGAATGTTGCCGGCGCTCGCCACGGCGGTATAGGCCATCACGGCATCGGCACCCATCTCCATCGCATCGCAGGCCTGGCTCGGACGTCCGATGCCCGCGTCGATGATCACCGGCACGTTCGCATTGTCGATGATGATGCGAATGAAGTCACGCATACGCAGACCCATGTTCGAACCGATCAGCGAACCAAGCGGCATCACCGCGGCGGCACCGGCCTCCTCCAGCTGACGGGCTGCGATCGGATCAGGGAACATGTACGGCATGACCACGAATCCCTCCTTCGCCAGCATCTCCGTGGCGCGGATCGTCTCGGCGTTGTCGGGCAGCAGATACTTGGTCTCATGCTCGATCTCCACCTTCACGAAATCCGTGTGGCACACCTCGCGGGCCAGTCGGGCGATGCGCACGGCCTCCTCCGCATTACGGGCGCCCGACGTGTTCGGCAGCAGGGTGATGCCCTCGGGAATGTAATCGAGCACGCTGTTTTCCGTGGTCTGTGCACGACGAAGCGCCATCGTGACGATCTGCGTGCCGGCATGCTCCACCGTGGCCTTGATCAGATTGAGATCATACCGGCCGGATCCCAGAATGAAGCGGGACTCGAACTCATGGCCGCCAAGATTCAGCGGCTTGTCGACCACTTCGGGCATGGGGGCTGCAGTGCCCACCGGATTCGTGACCGCGGGCTGCGGCGGCAGGGGAGTGGCGGCTACGGATTCCTCGGTGACGGGATTGGGGATCATGATTGGCTCCTTGATTGATGACGGAGATTGATAACGGAATGAAATGATGCTGAACGCGACGTTCGGTGTACGAACCGCGCGAACTCAGCCTCCCTGAACGAACTGAACGATTTCCATGACCGACTGATCGGTGAGCATGACATCGGCACGCTTCTCCCGTGGCACGATGGCACCGTCGAGCTCCACGGCCACTCGTTCGGCACGGTAACCGTGCGACTCCAGATAGTCGGCGACGCTGACCGGCGTATCCAGCGTGACCTGTTCTCCATTGACCTGCATGAGTTCCTCCAAACTCGGCGTATATGAAAAAAGGGCGCACGAAACCAAGCCGTACCCTGCGTGGTGCGCCCGTTCATGAACCCGTCATGCCATATTCGATTATCGTCGTGGATACGGAATCGTTGGAATGAATAGCAAAGCAACTCCATAATCCACCATGGATGATGCGGAGTGATGATCATGCACTGCGTTGCGCAATCGATGACGATTCCTTACGGCGGCATGACCCGCATCAAGTCCACGGTCGAAGCGAAGCTTCCTCTCAGCCCTACGGCTCCCGTTCGTACACCAATCACCCTACCTGCTCGTGCAGACGCCGGCGCGCCGAACACGGTAAGGTGGGAATACGGTTCCCGAATCAGGGAACACCGATCGAAGGGAATATCATGATCGTCACCACCACCCCCACCGTCGAGGGCTACACCATCACCGGCTATTACGGCATTGTGTTCGGCGAGGTCATTTCCGGTGTGAACATCCTCAAGGATCTCGGAGCTGGCCTGCGCAACGTGTTCGGCGGCCGCAGCCAAGGTTATGAGAACGAGCTGGTCAACGCGCGCGAGGAGGCGCTCGCCGAAATGCAGCAGCGCGCCTCCGCGCTCGGCGCCCATGCCGTGGTGGGCGTGGACATCGATTACGAGGTGCTTGGCCAGGGCGACATGCTCATGGTCACCGCATCGGGAACCGCGGTCCAGCTCGCCGCCAAGGCCTGAACGGCGCGGGATGACAGCTGCGTTTCCGTGCCGTCGGCCGAGGACTCCGTCCAGCCGTGAATTCAAGATGTTGAACGATTGAGCATATGGGCGCAAGGGAGAACGACTTCATGGAATCGCAGCAGACGCAGCAGACGACCACGGCGAAACCGCGCATCACGCTTTCCGACGATCAGATCGACCGGTACGCGCGGCATCTGATCCTCAAGGGCGTGGGTGTGCGTGGACAGAAGCGTCTGCTGGCGGCGAAGGTGCTGATCGTCGGAGCCGGCGGTCTTGGATCCCCGGTCGCCCTGTATCTGGCGGCGGCCGGCGTGGGCACACTCGGCATCGTGGATGACGACGTGGTGGACGTCAGCAATCTGCAGCGTCAGATCATCCACGACTCCGACAGGGTCGGCACGTCCAAGGCGGAATCCGCGAAAGAAAGCATCGTCAGACTGAACCCGGATGTGACGGTGAACGTGCATCGGACCATGTTCGACGCCGGCAACGCCGCCGAACTGATCGCCGACTACGACGTGGTGGTGGACGCCACCGATAACTTCGCCGCCAAGTTTCTGATCAACGACGCCTGCGTGCTCGCCGGGAAACCGTTCGTGCACGGCGGCGTGGTGCAATTCGCCGGGCAGGTCATGGACTACGTCCCCGGGCGGGGGCCGTGCTATCGGTGCATCTTCCGCGATATGCCGGCGGCCGGTGAAGTACCGACCTGCAAGGAGGCCGGCGTTCTGGGAGCCGCCGTGGGCGTGATCGGCAGTCTGCAGGCCGTCGAGGTGGTGAAGATGATCACAGGGACGGGGGATCTGCTTACCGGGCGGATGTTGACCGTCGACATGCTCACCATGAGGATTCGCGCGGTGCCGTTGCCGGAACGGGAGCCCGACTGCCCGGTCTGCGGCGACCATCCGACGATCACCTCGCTCGATCCGGACCGGTATGTGCAACCGGCCTGTGCGATCTGAGCGATCTGACCGTGCGATCTACCGGGGCGAATCGTCTACACGCTCATTGCCCACTGGCCATCAGCCACATTCATCATTCATCACGTACTCAACCATCAACCAATGTGATCGCAGGGGGGAAACGAAACCGATGATCGGAAACGACATGTTCGACGAGGACGAGATACGGCAGATTTCTCCTGAGGAGTTCGCCGCATTGGACTACTCCACGGTTACGCTATTGGACCTGCGTGAACCGCATGAGGTGGAGGCCCACGGCATTGACGGCGCGATCAACGCCCCGTTCGATCCGCTGGCCCGTGTGCTGCGTACCGTTCCCAAGGACAAGCCGGTCATCGTGTATTGCAGCGAGGGAAGCTGGAGCGAGGAAGTGACGCAGTTGCTGACGGACCGCGGCTACGACGCGGTGAATCTCACCGGTGGTTTCCAGGCGTACGAGCGGTATCTCGCCCAGTGCGGATAGCCGCCGTATAGTCGGATCGGTGTGAATTCGCTCAGGCGGGGCCGATTCGCACTGTCGCGATGTCCTGAGAGACTGTAGTGTTGCTGGACCCAGCAATATTCAACACGATTGAGGAGTGACAGGGAACACATGTCTCAGGTCAGAAGCTACAAGGAAGCGGGGTTCGATTCTCTTCTCGAAGAGCTCGAATGGCGCGGTCTGGTCAATCAATCCACTGACAAAGAGCAGCTCGCCGCGGCTCTGGACGGCGATCCCATCACCTATTATTGCGGCTTCGACCCCACAGCCGCCTCGTTGCACATCGGCAACCTCGTACAGCTGATCAACATGCGTCATCTGCAGGAGGCCGGCCATCATCCCATCGCACTGGTCGGCGGCGCCACCGGTCTGATCGGCGATCCCCGCCAGTCCGGCGAACGCACGCTCAACCCCAAGGAGACCGTTGCCGGATGGGCCGATCGTCTCAAGGCACAGATCGGCCGCTTCCTGAAGACGGACGGCGACAATCCCGTGCGCTTCGTCAGCAACTACGACTGGACCGCCGAGATGAGCGTGATCGACTTCCTGCGTGACGTGGGCAAGAACTTCCGTCTGGGCACCATGCTCGCCAAGGACACCGTGGCCCGTCGCCTGAACTCCGAGGAGGGCATCTCCTTTACCGAGTTCAGCTACCAGGTGCTGCAGGGCAATGACTTCCTGCACCTGTTCGACGAATACGGCTGCACGCTGGAGCTGGGCGGCTCCGACCAGTGGGGCAACCTCACCTCCGGACTCGATCTGATCCGCAAGGTGCGCGGCGAAAGCGTGAACGTGTTCACCAGCCCGATCATCACCGACGCGCAGGGCAAGAAGTTCGGCAAGTCCGAAGGCAACGCGGTGTGGCTGGACGCCACCATGCTCAGCCCGTACAAGTTCTACCAGTTCTGGTTCAACCGCCCCGACGTGGAGATGGAAAGCCTGCTCAAGGCGTTCACCTTCCTGCCGAAGGACGAGATCGAACGCCTGGTGGAGGAGAGCCGTACGAATCCTGGCGCTCGCGAGGCCCAGCGCACGTTGGCGTGGGAAGTCACGAGCTTCGTGCACGGCGAGCAGGCCACGCAGGCGGCCATCGATGCGGCGGCCGCGCTGTTCGGTCGCGGCGGTGATCTGACCGCGCTTGACGAGGACACGCTTGAGGCCGCTCTGGAGGGTCTGAAGGTGGACGGTGCATTCCCGCAGGCCGGTGCAGGCGAGCGCATCATCGACGTGGCTGCGGCGGCTGGACTGTTCAAGTCCGCGTCTGAGGCCCGTCGTGCGATCAAGTCCGGCGGACTGTACCTCAATAACGCACGTGTGGAAGATCAGGAACAGACATTGACCGACGGTGATTTCCTGCAGGATCGTTTCGCCCTGCTTCGCCGCGGTAAGAAGGCATTGGCAGCAGTGGAGGAGACTCGATGAGCGAAGAACGTAATCATTCCGCGGGACGCGGAGGACATTCCGGCGGCTACGGCAAGGGCCGTGGCAACGGCGGCTACGGCAACCGTGGCGGCAAGTCGTTCGGCGGCGGTCGCGGCCGTGACGATCGCCGTGGCGGCTATGGCAACCGTGGCGGCAACGGCGGTGGCCGTCGTTTCCAGCGTGACGGCGAGTTCCGTCGCTATAACGACGATCATGGCGATCGTCGCGAGGGCCGTGACGGCGAGGATTCCCGCGGCGGCTACAAGGGCGGTTACAAGAAGAGCTACGGCCAGTCCGGCCGTGGCAACGGCGGTTTCCGTCGTGATGGTGAGCGTCGTTTCGATCGCCGCGACGGTGAACGCCGCTTCGATCGTCGTGATGATCGTCGTGATGGCGGCCGTCGCGATTTCCACCATGATGACCGTCGTTTCGATCGCCGCGATCATGATGGTGAGCGTGGCGATCGTCGATTCGAGGGCCGCCGTGAATTCCGTCGTGATGACCGCAGGGATGACCGTCGCGATGGCGAACGCAAGAGCTTCCGTCGTGATGGTGAGCGCCGCTTTGACCGTCGTGATGACCGTCGTGACTTCCACCGTGATGATCGCAACGGCGGTTTCCGTGGTGATCGCGATCGCCGTGATGATCGCAGGGATGACCGTCGTGATTTCCGTCGTGATGGCGACCGTCGTGACTTCCACCGTGATGATCGCAAGCCTCGTCGTTCGTTCGACGACAAACCGCGCAATCCTCGTTACGCCAAGGATGATGAGCGTGAGTTCAAGGGCGGTGAGCGTCACGATCGAGGCAGTCAGTACGACCGTGACGGCAAGGGCTCTCACTCCTTCTATCAGGGTGGCCGTCGTAACTCCGACGGTACCGTGTCGTATCCGTCGCAGAATCCGTACACGGCTCGCCGTCCCAACGAGCCCAAGATGCCGAAGGGCCTGGAATGGTACATGCTGTCGCCGGATGAGCGCGAGCGTCTGCGTGGCCTGAGCAAGGAGCATGCCGAGAACATCGGCCTGCACATGCTGGCCGCATACACGCTTGAGGAAAGCGATCCGGAGTGGGCGCTCGAGCATGCGAAGTGGATCGCCCATCAGGCCTCGCGCATCGATATGACCCGTGAGACGCTGGCTCTGGTGGCCTACCGCCAGGGTGACTACAAGCTCGCACTACGCGAGTTCCGCACCGCATACCGTATGAACGGCTATGTGGATTACCTGCCGTTCATGGCCGACTGCGAGCGTGGTCTGGATAATCCGAAGAAGGCCATCGAACTGGCCATGTCGGATGACGCCAAGCTGTTGCGTGGCGAGTCCAAGGCCGAGATGTTCCTTGTGGTGGCCGGCGCGTATGCCGATCTGGGGAACTGGGACAAGGCCATCGATATGGTGCATACCATCGGTCGGTCCAAGGGCATCTCCGGCGAATACCGCATGCGTGCGGTGCAGGCGGAGCAGTATTTCCTCGAGCAGGCCGGTCGTGCCGAGGACGCCGCCAAGCTTGACGATCTCGTGGGCCGTCTTGAGGACGAGTACGCGGATGCCGAGGATAACGGCGACGAGATCATCGACAATGATCTTGAGGACATCGATGACGAGCTGCTCGAAGGTCTGGGCATCGACCCGACGGCGTTCGATGATGAGGATGGGGAATCCGACGACGAGGACAACGGCGAGAACGGTGAGGAATCCGAGGATTCGGATGCCGATTCCGACGCTGTCTCCGACGAGGATGACGTGACTTCCGATGAGGTCGACGTGGTGTCCTCCACCGTCAATGAACTCGACGAGCACGACACGGACGACGACAACCCGCGCAACGCCGATGACGAGGAGACCCTCCCCGCCAAGGAAACGCAGCAGGGTGCTGACGCCGATGCCGACCCCTCCGATCCGGACGCCGTTGACGGTATGGAAGACGGGGAGACCGGCGACGGCGATGAGCATGCCTCGGAATCCGAATCCGGCGACGAACAGGCTGAATAACGGCAGTCATATCACGGCAGTCACGAGGGGAACGGCATGACGCAGTACATCAAGGGCACGGACATTTCGATCAGCGAGCGGTATCGACTGGCGCTGCTGGATCTCGATGGCGTGGTCTACCGGGGCAAGAACCCGGTGGAGTATGCTTCGGAATCCATCCGACAGGCACAGTCGGCGGGCATGCTCATGGAGTACACGACGAACAATTCGTCGCGATTCCAGGCCGTGGTCGCCGAGCAGCTGCGCGGATTCGGTCTGGACGTCGAACCGTGGCAGGTCATCACCTCCTCGGTGGTGGCCGCCCGTATGGTGGCGCATCATGTGCCGGCGGGTGCCAAGGTGCTGGCCGTTGGCGCACCGCATCTGCGTGAGGAGGTGACCCGCGCCGGGCTGACGCTGGTCGACCGCGTGGAGGATGAACCGGCGGCCGTGATCCAGGGATGGTACCCGGAGATCACGTGGAACGAGCTGGCATCCGCCGCGTTCGCCGCCCAGCGTGGCGCCCTGTATCTGGTAACCAACCGTGATCTGACCATTCCCCGTGAGCTCGGCATCGCGCCGGGCTGCGGGTCGCTGGTCAACGCGGTGATCGAAGCGGTGGGCCATCAGCCGGCGGGGTCGGCGGGCAAGCCGGAATCCGCCATGTATGACGAGGCCCGTCAGCTGGTGGCCGATTCCCTTGCCGAAACGTCCGGGGAGCGCGTTGAGCCGGTTGCCAAGGATCAGTGCCTTGCCATCGGCGACCGTCTGGACACGGATATCGAGGCAGGAAACCGTGGCGGCTATGATTCGCTGGTGGTGCTCACGGGCGTGTCCAAGCCGAACGAGATCGTGCTTGCCGATCCGGTGCTGCGTCCCACGTTCATCGCCAAGGATCTGCGCGGTCTGAACGAGCCGCATCCGCAGGTGCTGCGGCAGGATGATGGTTTCTGGGTGTGCCGTGATGCTGTGGCCCATGTCGTGGACGGTGTCCTGCAGGTGCGGGAGAACGGTGACGCCGATGCGGCGCTGTCGTCGCTGGATGCGCTGCGTGCCGCATGCTGCGCGGTCTGGCAGGTGCTTGATTCCGGTGTGGAGCCGGACGCTCTGACCATTCCCGAATTCCATATCTGAGGGTGCCTTCATGACATCAACCGATATGACATCAACCGATTCCCGTGACATGCGTGATGATATGCGTGATCATGCCGTGACCGATGCGGTCGCCGAGCCAACCGACGGCCGCATCGACGTCGTGACGGTGTTTCCTCGTCTGGCCGATCTTAACGATCGTTCGCTTGATGAGCAGATCGCCGCGTACCGTTCCACGCTTGACCAGCTGAAGGCGGAGCTTGACGGGCTCCGGACCGTATCATGAGCCGACTTGATCAGGAACTGGTCGAACGAGGTCTGGCGTTGTCCCGATCCAAGGCGCAGCGTCTGATCCGACAGGGTTCCGTGACCGTCGATGGCGTGATCACGGTCAAGCCGTCGACGACGGTCGGCAATACGTCGACGATTGCCATCGCACCCGACGATGATTACGTCTCCAGGGGCGCCTACAAGCTGGTGGGGGCGTTCGAGGCATTCGGCCCTCAGGGGCTGTCCCGCCCCGACGGGGCCGACTGCCTTGACGTCGGCGCATCCACCGGTGGGTTCACCGACGTGCTGCTGCGCTTCGGCGCCGCGCATGTTGTGGCGCTTGACGTGGGTCACGGTCAGCTCGACCCCCGTATCGCGTCCGATCCCAGAGTGATCGAGATGAGCGGCGTGAATATTCGTGACGTGCATCCGGAGGATCTGCCATTCACGCCGCGCATGATTGTCTCCGATGTCTCATTCATCTCGCTGACGTATGTGATCCCGGTGATATCGACCATCGTCGGGCCGGAGACCGATATCGTGCTGCTGGTCAAACCGCAGTTCGAGGTGGGGCGCGGCAATCTCGGCAAGAACGGCATCGTGGAAGACGAGTCGCTGCGACGAGGCGCGTTGGACCGGGTCGTCGCCTGCGCTCGTGAGCATGGTCTGCGAGTCATGGCCACGGCCGATTCACCCATCGAGGGCACGCATGGCAACCACGAGTACCTGCTGTGGCTGCGGGGCGGAACAACCGCGAACGAGGACATGGCGGACACGAACTCGGCGGCAGCGTGATTGACGTGAATGCATCGCCGGGGGAGCGGATTGAACCAGTAGTACGTTGGTGGAAACGATCACTGCCCGGTCGTATTGTCGACCGATATCTGTCACATCGCGGTTCGCTAATGGGCAACGGTCTGGCCTACGGTCTGCTGTTCGCGTTCTTCGCCGGTGTATGGATGGTATTGTCTCTTGCCGGTGTGATCGTCATCGGCAACGAGCAGCTGCAGCGGTTGCTGATCGAGACGGTGGACACGGTAATTCCCGGTAGTGCCGATACCTTCATGTCCGCGTCGGCGTTGTCCAAGGCATCGAACACGTTCACGTGGACCGGTCTGGTCACCGTCGCGATCTTCTGGTGGACGGTCACCGGGTGGATGGATTCGTTACGCACCGCCGTGCAGTCCATGTTCGACGACTATCAGGATGACGTCGATCTGGTCAAGGCGCGACTGCGTGACACCGCCGCCATCATGATGGTTGCACTGCTGTTCATTCTTTCCACTGTTGCCGGTACCGTCTCCAGCGGTCTGATGCGCACACTGCTGACATGGCTGGGTATTCCGGGAGATTCGTTCGCCGGCTCGCTTGCCTTGGATCTTGTGGGTCTGTGCTCCGGTCTGGTATTGAATTTCCTGTTGTTCATACTATTGCTCCGCGTGGTTTCGCATATTCACGCCGGTCGGTTCATGATCGCCGCCTGCGTGCTCGGGGCGGTGACGCTCACGGTGATGCAGCTGTTCGGCACCAGACTGCTGGGAGGTGCGTCACGGAATCCGTTGCTCGCGCCGTTCGCCGCCATCATCGGCGTGCTCATCTGGTTCAATCTGGTGGCACAGGTGATCATGATCTGTGCGGCGTTCATCGCCGAATGCCGGAACGATCCCACCCTGATGGGGACGCGGTGACTGCAAACCGATACGGAACAGCGATATCGGCCGCGCATTGGTCGCTCGTGTCCGTCTGCCCGTCCCAGTTTCCGCTGTGGGCGTAGCGGATCGCGGAGTCGCGATCATCGCCGAGTTCACCGTGCCGCAATATTCCGTCAACCCTACCGTATGGTGAGATGTTACCTATAAATATCCTAGGCATTCGCTATAACACTTATTTGTACTTTTGTACCCTGATATGGCCTGGTCGATGTGCGTATCGCGCCGCCGTCCATGGTCTGTGACGTTCAGGCCGCCGGAGACGGCGGAAGGAAACAAACGAAGAGAGGTACTCGTGCAGAGTAAAAAGATTCTCGCGGCGCTCGTGTCCGTCGCCGCGATCGCGTCGCTCGCAGGCTGCGGCGGCGTCAAGGATGACGCGTCCTCCGCGGATTCCAATGCCATCACCATCGGCACCACCGACAAGATCGTCAGCCTCGACCCGGCTGGCCAGTATGATAACGGCTCCTTTGCCGTGATCATCAACGTGTTCCCGTTCCTGTTCTCCCAGAACTACAATGAGTCTGAGATGAGCCCGGACATCGCCGCCGACGAAGGCAGCTGGAACGCGGACGGCACGGAGTTCACGGTGAAGCTCAAGTCCGGTCTGAAGTTCGCCAACGGTCATGACCTGACCTCCTCCGACGTCAAGTTCTCGTTCGACCGTGTGAAGAACATCAATGACGAGAACGGCCCGTCCTCGCTGCTCGCCAACATCGAATCCATCGATACCCCGGACGACACCACCGTGGTGTTCCACTCCGCCGTGAAGAACGACGTGACCCTCAAGCAGGTTCTCGGCTCCCCGGCCGGCCCGATCGTCGATGAAGAGGTCTTCAGCGCCGACAAGCTGACCGACGCCGACACCATCATCAAGGGCAACGCCTTCGCCGGTCCGTACAAGCTGACCTCGTTCAAGCTCAACGAGGCTGTGGCCTACGCCAAGAACGACGCCTACCAGGGTCTGACCCCGGCCAAGAACAACGCCGTGCAGGTGAAGTACTTCTCCGATGCCTCCAACCTGAAGATGGCCATCGAGCAGGGACAGGTCGATGTGGCATACCGTACGCTCACCCCGACCGACATCTCCGACCTCAAGAAGAACGACAAGGTCAAGGTCATCACCGGCCCCGGTGGTGAGGAGCGCTTCATCACCTTCAACATGAAGGTGATGCCGTACGGCGAGTCGCAGCCGAACGCCGATGCGAACAAGGCCAAGGCCGTGCGTCAGGCCGTTGCCAGCCTGATCGACCGCGAGGATCTGGCCAACACCGTGTACAAGGGCACCTACACCCCGATGTACTCCTACATCCCCGATGGCCTGACCGGTCACGAGGACACCTTCAAGTCCGCTTACGGCGACGGCAAGGGCGGTCCGAGCGTGGACAACGCCAAGAAGATCCTCTCCGACGCCGGCGTCGACACCCCGGTCGATCTGAAGCTGCAGTACAACGCCGAGCACTATGGCTCGAGCTCCGCCGACGAGTACGCGGCCATCAAGTCCCAGCTCGAGCAGGGCGGCCTGTTCAAGGTGGATCTGCAGCAGACCGAGTGGACCCAGTACCAGAAGGAACGCGTGGTCACCGACAGCTCCGATGGCGCCTACCCGGCCTACCAGCTGGGCTGGTACCCGGACTACTCCGATCCGGACAACTACCTGTCCCCGTTCTTCCGTGACGGCAACTTCGTCAACAACGGCTACTCCAACAGCCAGATCAACGACCTGATCGTCCAGCAGGCCGGCGAGCAGGACTCCGCCAAGCGCGTGGAGCTCCTCAAGCAGATCCAGCAGCTGGAAACCGAGGACATCTCCACCCTGCCGCTGCTGCAGGGTGCGCAGGTGGCCGTGACCGGTACGAACATCTCGGGCGTGACGCTCGACGCTTCGTTCCGCTTCCGCTACGCCTCCGTGACCAAGTCCTGAGGCTGACCCATGTGAACGTCGAGGTCCCGCCGTCATGATCACGAGAGCATCATGTTCGTGAAACATAGCGGGACTACGATGTTGCACATATATTGCAAGGGGGATGCCCGACGCCGCCCATCAAGGCGCGTGCCGGACATCCCCCTTTACCCAGTAAAGGCCCCGTGACAATCGGGGCACCGACCCAAGGAGAAACGAGTGGCGTCGAAAGCCCAAGCTCTCAACGATCAGTCGCAGAACGCAGCGGCTGACACTCCTGAGAAACCCAAGAAAAACAGGATATCCGGCGGGTTCTTCCGATTCGTCATCGTCCGATTCCTGCTGATCATCCCCACCATCTTCATTCTGGTCACCATCGTGTTCTTCGTGATGCGAGCCACCGGTGACCCCATCACCGCCGCCCTCGGCGGACGACTGACCCCGCAGGAACTGCAGGCCAGAATCCACGCGGCCGGATACGACCGGCCCCTCATCGTGCAGTACATCGACTATCTCGGTGGACTGCTCCACGGTGACCTCGGCACCACGCTGACCGATAACCAGCCGGTGATCTCCGTTCTCACCCGCTATGGTGCCGCCACTTTCGAACTGGCCATTCTGGCCCTCATCATCGCGCTGATCGTCGGTATCGGCCTGGGCCGTATCGCCGCCCGCCGCCGTGATCGCGCCGTCGACGCCGGCATCCGCACCTTCGCCATCCTGTGCTACGCGACCCCCGTGTTCTTCCTGGGTCTGCTGCTCAAGCTCATCTTCTCCGTGTGGCTGGGCTGGCTGCCGAGCTCCGGACGGTCCTCGCTGGCCTCCGAAATGCAGTTCAGCCGTCTGGTCTCGCCCACCGGCCTGTACATCGTGGACGCCCTGCAGCTGGGTGACATGACCGTGCTGCTCGACGTGCTCCAGCATGCCGTGCTGCCAGCACTGGCCCTGGGTCTGCTGACCGCAGGCGTGTTCATCCGTCTGGTGCGCACCAACGTGATCAGCACCTACACCTCCGGCTACGTTGAGGCCGCCCGTTCCCGCGGCGTCTCCGAGAAGCGTCTGCTGAGCAAGCACGCCTGGAAGCCGGCCCTGATCCCGATCATCACCGTGATGGGCATGCAGATCGCCCTGATGCTCGCCGGTGCCGTGCTCACCGAGACCACCTTCGAGTGGAAGGGTCTCGGATTCATGCTGTCCACGTATCTGAAGGCGCGTGACTTTACCGCCGTGCAGGGCATCGTGATCCTTATCGCGATCATCGTGTCGGTGGTGAACTTCATCGTCGACGTGATCAGCGCCCTGATCGACCCGAGAGTGAGGTACTGACATGACCGCCGCCAATTCCGCGCCCACCGTTCCCGGCGACGATCGCCTCGCCGAACTCAAGGCCAAGAACCAGCAGTCGTTCTTCGCCAAGCTGCCCATCGTCAAGCAGCTGCGCATCGCCGTCGGCTGGCAGAAGGGTATGCTCATCACCGGTCTGGTGCTGTGCGCGTTCTTCCTGCTGGTCGCCATCTTCGCCCCGCTGATCGCGCCCTACGGCTACTCGCAGATCAAGGATGCCAGTGGCAAGTCCTTCCCGACGCAGTCCGCACCGCGCGCCGAGCACATCTGGGGAACCACCGTCGGTGGTTTCGACGTGTTCAGCCGTACCGTGTGGGGTACGCGTACCGCCGTCATCGCCATCCTCGTGGCCGTGGTCTGCTCGATCTTCATCGGCGTGATCCTCGGTCTCGTCTCCGGCTACTTCGGCGGTTGGGTCGACCGCGTGCTCGTGGTCATCGCCGACGCCATCTACTCCTTCCCGTCCCTGCTGCTTGCCATCCTCATGGCCATCATGATCTCCGGCGGCCAGTCCGGCCTGTGGGCGGGCATACTGTCGTCGGGTCTGTCGATCACCGTGGTCTACATTCCGCAGTACTTCCGCACCATCCGTGCCGAGGTCGTGCGTATGAAGGAATCCGCGTTCATCGAATCCGCCCGTGTGATCGGTGCCCCCACCTGGCGCATCATGACCAAGCACCTGCTGAAGAACTCCACCCGTACGCTGCCGGTCATCCTCACGCTGAACTCCTCCGAAGCCATCCTGACCCTCGCCGGTCTGGGCTTCCTCGGCTTCGGCATCGAGCCGACGGCCGCCGCCGAATGGGGCTACGACCTCAACCGCTCCGTCTCCGACGTGACCGCCGGCATCTGGTGGACCGCCGTGTTCCCGGGCGTGGCGATCGTGCTCATCGTGCTCGGCATCACGCTGGTGGGCGAGTCCCTCAACGATCTCGCCGATCCGCGACTGCGTGCCCGCAAGTCCGCCGGTGAGGTCATCGGCAGTATCGAGGACACGTCCGTCGATCCTTCCACGCAGAAGGATGCCGCCGAGGTCGTCTTCACCGATCCGAAGACGAAGGCCGCCGACACCCAGTCCGAATCCACGTCCAACGCGAGCAAGGGAGAATGATCATGGCTGATTCCGTGAAGAAGAACGCCGACGCCGTGAACGACGGCGATCTCGCGTCGATCAAGGACCTGAGCGTCTCCTTCGTGACCGACGCCGGTCCGATCAAGGCCGTGGACAAGGTGAACCTCACCATCCCGCGCAAGTCCATCGTGGGCATCGTGGGCGAATCCGGCTCCGGCAAGTCCGTAACCGCCCGCTCGATCCTCAAGCTGCTGCCCGAGACGGCATCCACCTCCGGTGCCATTTACCTCAAGAGCCGTGACGGCTCCAAGGAGATGGACGTGCTTTCGCTCTCCGGCGAGCAGCTGCGTGAAATGCGCGGCGAAGAGGCGGCCATGGTGTTCCAGGAGCCCAACTCGGTGCTCAACCCCGTGTACACCATCGGCTGGCAGATCGCCGAGGGCCTGCGCGCCCACGGCATCACCGACAAGAACGAGCAGCGCGCCAAGTCCATCGACATCCTCAAGAAGGTGGGCATCCCCGACGCCGAGACCCGCATCGACTACTACCCGCATCAGTTCTCCGGCGGTCAGAAGCAGCGTATCGTCATCGCCATGGCGCTCGTGCTCAACGCTGGACTGATCCTTGCCGACGAGCCGACCACCGCACTCGACGTGACTGTGCAGGCCGAGATCCTCGATCTGCTCCGCATGGCCCGTGACGAATTCGACGCCTCCGTGCTGATCATCACCCACAACATGGGTGTGATCGCCGACGTGGCCGACGACGTGATCGTGATGTACCGCGGCCATGTGGTGGAGCAGGGCAGCGTGGAGCAGATCTTCTACTCTCCGCAGCATGACTACACCAAGCGACTGCTGGCCGCCGTGCCTCGCATCGGTCAGAAGCTCGTCGTGAAGGATGAGAACGGCAATGTGGTCGACCGCAAGGTCGACTGGCGCACCCAGCCCATCGCCGTCAAGGCCCGCGGACTGGAGATCACTTATCCGGGTCACCTGATGCAGCCCGATTTCAAGGCCGTCAAGGGCATCGACTTCGACATTCACCGCTCCGAAGTGGTGGGTCTTGTGGGTGAATCCGGCTCCGGCAAGTCCACCACCGGTCGTGCCATCGCCGGCCTGCAGCGCATCTCCGGCGGTTCGCTCAACGTGCTCGGCATGGAGATGAGGGGCTTCAAGGAGCGCGATTTCAAGCCGAAGCGCGCCGATATCGGTTTCGTGTTCCAGGACCCGGGCAGCTCGTTCAATCCGCTGATGACTATCGCGCAGAACGTGGCCGAACCGCTGCTCGTACACAAGAAGTACGATTCGCTCGCCGCCGCCCGCAAGTACGTGGAGGAGCTGCTCGAGATGGTGCAGCTGCCCAAGGCGTACATGGACCGCTTCCCGCACGAGCTGTCCGGCGGTCAGCGTCAGAGGGCCTCGCTGGCCCGCGCCCTGGCGCTCAAGCCGCCGCTGCTGATCGCCGACGAGCCCACTTCCGCATTGGACGTGTCCGTGCAGGCCAAGGTGCTTGAGCTGTTCAAGCGCCTGCAGGTGGAGATCGGCTTCGCGTGCCTGTTCATCACCCATGATCTTGCAGTGGTCGACATGCTCGCCGATCGTGTGATGGTGATGCATCAGGGCGAGATCGTGGAGCACGGCGACACCGATCAGATCCTGAGCAACCCGCAGAATCCGTACACCAAGAAGCTGCTTGCCTCGCTGCCGATCCCGGATCCGCGTGAGCAGGCCGAGCATCGTGCCCAGCTGCACGCGCTGCTCGCCGAGGAGAACAAGTAGATACCAGCGGATTACCACCGGGGTGGTCCTCGATTCGCGTGATGCATTCCGGATGGCTCACGACGGATCCCGAATTCTGACCGTGGACAAGGCCCTCGTCCCATCGTGGACGAGGGCCTTTCTCGTATGATGCCATTCCTTATGTCTATCGTTCCCATCGGAAACAATCGTCATCTGTTCGGTCGCTTCCCCTAACGAAGGAGAAACCAAGACGCAACATGGGAAGCGGATAGTCAAGGCAATCCCGCACATCCCCAGCGGGAACGTCAGGAGGAAGACGAACCCTATGAATATCAAGAAGATCGGAGCGGCTGTGGTATCCGTGGCCGCTGTGGCGTCGCTGACCGCGTGCGGCGTCAAGGACAACGGATCGTCAACATCGTCGTCCGGCGACACAGTGACCATTGGCACCACCGACAAGATCGTGAGCCTCGACCCGGCCGCCTCCTACGACAACGGCTCCTATGCCGTGCAGATCCAGGTGTTCCCGTTCCTGTTCGCACAGGACTATGGCAAGTCCGATATGAGTCCGGATATCGCCGCCGATGATGGTTCGTGGAGTGCGGATGGCAGTGAGTTCACGGTGAAGCTCAAGTCCGGGTTGAAGTTCGCCAACGGTCATGATCTGACCTCCTCCGATGTGAAGTTCTCGCTCGACCGCATCAAGACGATCAACGATGAGAACGGTCCGTCCTCGCTGCTTGCCAACATCGAGTCCGTCGACACCCCGGACGACACCACCGTGGTGATCAAGGACTCCGTGAAGAACGACGTGACGCTGAAGCAGGTGCTGGGGTCTCCGGCCGGCCCGATCGTGGACGAGCAGGTCTTCAGCGCCGACAAGGTGACTGACGCCGACACCATTGTGAAGGGCAACGCCTTCGCCGGTCCGTTCAAGCTGACCTCGTTCAAGCTCAACGAGGCGCTTGCCTACGCCAAGAACGATTCCTACAAGGGGCTTACCCCCGCCAAGAGCAGCACCGTGCAGGTGAAGTACTTCGCCGATGCCTCCAACCTGAAGCTTGCCATCCAGCAGGGTCAGGTGGATGTCGCCTACCGCCAGCTCACGCCGACCGATATCGCCGACCTCAAGAAGGACAGCAAGGTCAAGGTGGTCAATGGCCCTGGTGGTGAGGAGCGTTTCATCACCTTCAACATGAAGGTGATGCCGTATGGCGAGTCGCAGCCGAACGCCGATGCGAACAAGGCCAAGGCCGTGCGCCAGGCCGCCGCCAATCTGATCGACCGTGAGGCGTTGTCGGAGAACGTGTACAAGGGCACCTACACCCCGTTGTATTCGTTTATTCCGGATGGTCTTGCCGGTCATGATGATACGTTGAAGGCGACTTATGGCGACGGCAATGGCAAGCCGAGTGTGGAGAAGGCGAAGCAGGTGCTGGAGGCGGCTGGAGTCGACACCCCGGTCGATCTGAAACTGCAGTACAACGCCGAGCACTATGGTGCGAGCTCCGCCGACGAGTACGCGGCCATCAAGTCCCAGCTGGAGAACGGCGGCCTGTTCAAGGTGGATCTGCAGCAGACCGAGTGGACCCAGTACCAGAAGGAACGCGTGGTCACCGAGACCTCGGACGGTTCATACCCCGCCTATCAGCTTGGCTGGTTCCCGGATTATTCCGATCCGGACAACTATCTGTCCCCGTTCTTCCGTGACGGCAACTTTGTCAACAACGGCTACTCCAACCAGCAGGTGAACGATCTGATCATCCAGCAGGCCGGCGAGCAGGATTCCGCCAAGCGTGAGGCGTTGCTCAAGCAGATTCAGGAGCTGGAGACCGGTGATCTGTCGACGATCCCGTTGCTGCAGGGTGCTCAGGTGGCCGTGACCGGCACGAACGTTTCCGGCGTGACGCTCGACGCCTCGTTCCGCTTCCGCTACGCGTCGGTGACCAAGAGCTGACGAAACCGAAACCGGTTTTTCCTCGGCACATCATCACAACAATGGGTGTGGCTGATCCCACGGGTGGTATCTCGTGGGATCAGCCACACCCATTGTTGTGATGATGCACCGACCACGTATCCCCGCCATGTGGGACATCTCTCATGTTCTGAGTCGGCATTTGGGCGTTATACGGCGATATCGGTTTTCCGTATATCGATATGACCTTCGGCGCCATTCGAATGCGTGATAATGATGTTTGGCCGTCACAGGGATGACGACGTGTACATGGGGGATGCGGAATGTCAAGACAGTTGGTGGTGGAACAGGGCGCCTCGAAACGGGGGCGGGAGAATCAGTGGAAAGGATCCACCCGGTCGCATATCGCGGTTGTGGCATTGCTGACCACGGTTCTGCTGGTGCTGTCGGGCTGTGGGGGAGTGCGGGACGATGCCGCCCTTTCGGGTGACGTCGTATCCATTGGCACCACCGACAAGGTGAACATGCTTGATCCCGCAGGCACGTATGAGACCGGATCGTATGCCGTGTTCATGCAGATCTATCCGTTCCTGTTCTCGCCGAACTATGGCAAGTCCGATATGAGTCCGGATATCGCCGCCGATGATGGTTCGTGGAGTGCGGATGGCAGTGAGTTCACGGTGAAGCTCAAGTCCGGGTTGAAGTTCGCCAACGGTCATGATCTGACCTCCTCCGACGTGAAGTTCTCGCTCGACCGCATCCGTACGATCGGCAGCGCCAACGGTCCGTTGCCGTTGCTGGCGAATATCCAGTCGGTCGAAACGCCGGACGATACCACCGTGGTGATCAGGGATGCCGTGAAGAATGACGTGACGCTGAAACAGGTGCTGGGATCGCCGGCCGGTCCGATCGTGGACGAGCAGACGTTCAGCGCAGGCAAGCTCACGGAGGATTCGATCATCGTCGCATCCAACGCCTTCGCCGGACCGTATGCATTGACCGATTTCAAACTCAACGAGTCGGCGATCTACCGACGCAATACCACCTACCGTGGCCTCACCCCGGCGAAGAATAGTGGCGTCCAGGTGAAGTACTTCGCCGACCCCGCCAATCTCAAACTCGCCGTTCAGCAGGGTCAGGTGGATGTGGCGTATCGAACGCTCACCCCGACCGATATCGCCGACCTGCGCAAGGATGCCAATGTACGAGTCGTCACCGGGCCCGGTGGCGAGGAACGGTATCTGGTCTTCAATATGAAGATCATGCCGTATGGCGAGTCGCAGCCGAACGCCGATGCGAACAAGGCCCTGGCCGTGCGCCGCGCGGTCGCACACTTGGTGGACCGCACCGCCTTGGCGAACGGCGTGTACAAGGGTACGTATACGCCGTTGTATTCGTTCATTCCGGATGGTCTTGCCGGTCATGATGATACGTTGAAGGCTGCCTATGGTGATGGCAATGGCAAGCCGAGTGTGGAGAAGGCGAAGCAGGTGTTGGAGGCGGCCGGCGTCGATACCCCGGTCGATCTGAAGCTGCAGTACAACACCGATCATTACGGTGCGACATCGACCGATGAGTATGCGGCGGTGAAGACGCAGCTGGAGAACGGCGGTCTGTTCAAGGTGGATCTGCAGCAGACCGAGTGGACCCAGTACACCAAGGATCGTGTGGTCAGCAAGACCTCGGATGGTTCGTACCCGATCTATCAGTTGGGTTGGTTCCCGGATTATTCGGATCCGGACAACTACCTGTCCCCGTTCTTCAGAAGCGACAACTATCCCAGCAACGGTTATCACAATGCGCAGATGGATGATCTGCTGGCACGGCAGGCCGGCGAGCAGGATTCCGCCAAGCGCGAGGCGTTGCTCAAGCGGATCCAGGAGCTGGAGACCGGTGATCTGTCGACGATTCCGCTGTTGCAGGGTGCTCAGGTGGCCGTGACCGGCACGAACGTTTCCGGCGTGACGCTCGACGCCTCGTTCCGATTCCGCTACGCGTCAGTGACGAAGCAGTAGTCCCAAGGATTGCCCTGAGTGTGGACGACTCCAGCCGGCAATAAGTTTTTTGATTTGACAAACATTATTCGATGGTTTTACTATATGAATGTTCCTGATGGAAGGTACGCAGACCTACCGTCGCAGACGTATTGCCGTGATTCGGGTCAGATCCCGACGGCAAGAGACGACAAGAGCAAAGGAGTTCTCATGGCACTGTGGAACATCGACAAGATCCCGTACGTCGGACGCAAGGGCGGCGCCAAGGAGGGGCTTGGCTTCCGCTACTACGACGCCGACAAGATGGTTGCCGGCAAGAAGATGAAGGACTGGCTGCGTTTCGCGGTCGCCTACTGGCACACCTTCGATCAGCGTCTGGTCGACCCCTTCGGCGATGGCACTGCCGAGCGTCCGTATGACAGGTACACCGATCCGATGGATCTGGCGCTCGCCAAGGTGGACTACGCCTTCGAGTTTTACACCAAGCTCGGCGTGGAGTACTTCTGCTTCCACGATCGCGACGTCGCCCCCGAAGGCGACACGCTGCGCGAGACCAACGACAACCTTGACAAGGTCGTCGACAAGATCGAGCAAAACATGAAGTCCACCGGCGTCAAGCTACTGTGGAACACCCAGAACCTGTTTACCAACCCGCGCTTCGTCTCCGGTGCCGCCACCTCGCCGTTCGCAGACATCTTCGCCTACTCCGGTGCACAGGTCAAGAAGAGCCTGGAGATCGCCAAGCGCCTCGGTGCCGAGAACTACGTGTTCTGGGGCGGCCGCGAAGGCTACGAGAACCTGTGGAACACGCAGATGCATCGCGAACAGGCCCACATGGCGCAGCTCTTCCACCTCGCCGCCGACTACGCCAAGGAGATCGGCTTCGATGGCCAGTTCCTCATCGAGCCGAAGCCGAAGGAGCCGACGAGCCACCAGTACGACTTCGACGCCGCCGCCGCGCTCGCGTTCCTCAAGACCTTCGATCTGGACGACGTGTTCAAGCTGAACCTCGAAGGCAACCACGCCAATCTGGCAGGCCACTCCTACCAGCACGAAGTGCGATTCGCCCGCGAGAACGGCATTCTGGGCTCGCTGGACGCCAACCAGGGTGACAAGCTCATCGGCTGGGACATGGATGAGTTCCCGTCGGACCTCTACGATTGCGTCGCCGTGATGTGGGAGGTGCTTGCCAACGGCTCCATCGGCCCCCACGGTGGCCTGAACTTCGACGCCAAGCCGCGTCGTACGTCCTTCGCCCCGGATGACCTGTTCCGCGCCCACATCGTCGGCATGGACTCCTACGCCGCCGGTCTGCTTGTCGCCGCCAAGATGCACGAGGACCACTACATTGAGGACCTGCAGGCCGACCGCTACAGCTCCTACGAGTCCGGCATCGGTGCCGACATCGAATCCGGCAAGGTGACGCTGGCCTCCCTCGAGGAGTACAGCCTCGACAAGACCCAGGCCGAACTGCGCGCCGCCACCAAGTCCGACCACCTCGAGCAGGTCAAGGCAACGATCAACAACTACATCATCGACGCGCTCGCCGAAGCGTGATGTCTGACCGTCTGAAAACCGTTGTCCCATAAGGGAAGCCCGGTATGCGTCCATTGTGGCACGTACCGGGCTTTTCATGTTTTGGGCACATGTTTGGTGATATGGGAATGCCCGGAACCGGCCCTCCATTGAAGGAGACGTTTCCGGGCATTGTGCGAGCGGGCAGGGTCCTAGCCGCGATGGCGCGCGTAGGATTCGTAGACCTGCGGGGTCGGCTCGGCGGATTCGATGCCTTCGATCATCGTCTTCCATGCCGGTGGCTCGGTCGTCGCCTTCGAATTCGTGCCGGCACAGGACAGTACCCAGGCCGCCTGGCGGGCTGCGCCGATGGCGACGTATTCGTCAGTGGCGGGCAGCGTCACGTCCATGCCGAACACGGCCGGGGCAAGTGTGCGTACGGCAGGTGATTTCGCGCCTCCTCCGATGAGGAGGATGCGGTCGATGCGGGCGCCGAGCGCGCGCACCAGCTCGATGCAGTCGCGCTGCGAGCACAGCAGTCCCTCCACGAACGCCCTCGCCAGATTCTCGCGAGTGGTATTCGCCAACGTCAGGCCCTCAAGGCGCGCTGTGTCGCCAGGGCGGTTTGGTGTGCGCTCGCCGTCGAAGTAGGGGATCAGCGTGATGCCGCCAGCACCGGGCTTGGATGCGAACGCCAACGTGGCAAGTTCGTCGTAGTCCACGCCGAGGGCATGACGTCCGGCGTCAAGAATACGCGATCCGTTGATCGTGCAGGCCAATGGCAGGAAGTGGCCGGTGCAGTCGGCGAATCCGCTGATCGCACCCGTGAGATCGTAGACCGGTCGTTCGGCGATCGCCGCGGCAACGCCGGACGTGCCGAGCGACACCGATACGTCGCCGACGCTCATCGACAGGCCGAACGATGCCATGGCGTTGTCGCCGCCGCCCGGGCCGAGCAGACATCCTCCATTGACTTCGCTGCCGGCGACCTGTGAAGAAGCCTTGACCGGTGCGGCTTCGGTCGGGCCGAGCACTCGGGGCAGAATCACGTCATGGCGTCCAAGGGCCATGTCGAGCAGGTCGAGACGGTATTCGTTGGTCGCGGCGTCGAAATAGCTGGTACCCGAAGCGTCGGAGCGGTCGGTGAACAGCGCGTCGAGATGGGCGTCCTCGCCATCGGCGACCGGTCCATAGCCGGCGATGCGCCAGCTCAGCCAGTCGTGCGGCAGACAGATCGCGGCGATGTGCGCGGCGTTCTCCGGTTCGTGTTCGGCGACCCACGCCACCTTGGTCAGCGTGTACGAGGCGACGGGGGAGGAGCCCACGGCCTTCACCCAGCGCTGTACGCCGCGTGCATGAATCGATTCATCGTCGTTGCCTGCCGGTTCGTCGTCCTGTGCGTCGGGTTCTCCGAGGCGACGGATCAGCGCTTCCGCCTGCGGTGCCGAACGGGTGTCGTTCCAGAGCAGCGCGTCTCGGATCACCGCACCGTGCTCATCGAGCAGGACCATGCCGTGCTGCTGTCCGCCGACGGCGATCGCAGATACGTCGTCGAGCCCGCCGGCCTGTTCCGCGGCTTCGAGGAATGCGTGCCACCATGCCTCGGGGTCCACGCTGGTGCCGTCGGGGTGTTTCGCCGAGCCGAATCGTACGAGTTCGCCTGTCGCCGCGTCGGTGACGCGTACCTTGCATGATTGCGTGGATGTGTCGACTCCGGCTACCAGAATCCTTGTCGTCATAACCGCTCCTAAATCGTGTATGCCGTCCCCAATGCGTTGACATTGGATATCGACCTCTAGTATACCAATTAATTAGACGAAAAAACTAAATAATGGGGTGGGGCGATGCACAGCGCACGTGCGTGGAGGACAACAGGACGAACATGTTGTAGGGTATGTGAAGTACGTTGTTCGACAGCATTCAATACCGCAGCATCCAGTGGTGCGCCGGACACATAGGCGGCGGAAAGGTCCATGCCGCTATCCATATACCGAGGAGCCGAAGAGGACAGCCATGCCACGATCGAGAAGCATCAATCAGGACGACCTGCGCAACCACAATCTGTCGGTGGTGCTCACCACGCTGCTGCAATCGGTCTCGCCGATGAGTCGTGCGCAACTGGCCAAGTCCACCGGACTGACCAAGGCCACCATGTCGCTGCTATCCGACATCCTGCTCACCAACGAGGTGGTGGAGGAGCTGGACCCGCAGCAGAAAACGGGGAACGGCCGCCCCAGCACTCCGCTGGCGTTCCGTCCCGGATGCTGGGTGGGGATCGGCATGCAGATCAACACCGACGGCTACGGCTATACCGTCACTGATATCGCCGGCGAGACCGTGATGGAGGAGTGGATCGACAAATCGATGACCGGCACGACGCCCGATGACGCATTCGCTGCGCTCGACGAGCTGTTGCGTCCGGTGGAGGCCACCCTCAAACGCCGCAACTATCGGATCGTGGGTGCCGGGCTGGCGCTTCCCGGTCTGATCGCGGAACTGGAAGACGGTGATCAGCGGTTGCTTATGGCACCGAATCTCGGCTGGGAGAATCTGGACCTGCATCGTTTCGAGGTGATGCGCCGACTGGAGGCGGTATCCGACAATGAAGCGAATCTTGCCGCCATTGCGCAGATCCCCGGATATGCCTCATGCCGTCCGACGGCACAGGTCAAGGATGTGGCGGAGATGACGCATGCCGATCGTTCCTCGACCGAGTCCCGGCCCGACGAGACGCTGTCCCCGGAGGATTCGTTCCTGTACATCTCCACCGACGTCGGCGTGGGCGGGGCGTTCGTACGTGCGGGGTCGCTGGTCCGTGGCGACCACGGATTCGCCGGAGAGATCGGCCATGTGTCCGTGGATATGAACGGCCCCGAATGCCGGTGCGGGCGTCGTGGCTGTCTGGAGATGTACGCCGGTCGACGGGAACTGGTGCGTAACGCCGGCATAGCCGATGGCGACGAGGCCGTGCAGGGACGCTACGTGAAGGAGCTGCACGACCGGTGGCGTGCCGACGACGACCGTGCGGTGTACGCCATTGATCAGGCACTCAGCGCCATGGCGTCGGCCGCATCGTCGGCCATCAACATGCTGGATGTGGACACGATCGTGCTCGGTGGATTCTGGTCCGTGTTCGGCGACGATCTCGCCGCCCGCCTGCGTGAACGGGTCATACCATGGGTGCTCGCCCGACATGCGTTCAATCTGCGGGTGCTGTCATGCTCCTCCCTGGAGCGCCCGGCCTTGCGAGGTGCGGCCGCCTTCGGCCTACGTCGGCTTATCGAACGGCCGATGGATTATTTGGATATCTGAATGGATATCCGATCACGTTGCCGTCGGTCGAGGGTTCGACCGACGGCAACGTGATCAGCGGAAATCGAAGATGTCCCAGTGCGAGGCGAGGAAATCGTTGATCGGACGCAGATGACCGACCACGTATCCCACCACGGCGGCGATCAGCACGATCCAGGATTCGGAATCCGAACCGACGAAATACATGCAGACCAACATGCCGATGAGCAGGGTCACCAGCGCCATCGAGAAGATCATCTGGGAGCGGTCCATCATGCGTACGTTGGTCGGCAGCGATGCGTACAGCACGCCGATCACGAACGTGAGTATGCCGAAGATGATGGTGAGAACGGACATGGGTTCCTTTCTTGGGGATGTCCCGGGAAATATGCGTGTCCGTCGTTCAATGAATGATCAGACGGACACGGAATTGAATATCGTGACTGGTGAGACCGTCGACTACTGCAGCGAGAACAGGGCCCGGCCGTCTCCGGCCTTCCACTGACGCACATAGCCCATGCGTTCCACCGTGGTGGCGGCCAGAGGGGACGGCAGATCGTTGACGTCGAACCAGCCGACGTTCAGACTTTCGTCATCGCCCACAAACGGATCGGTGTTGCCGTCATCGGCCAGTCTGCAGACGAACAGATGATCCATGTACATGGCCTGGTCCCCGTTGCCGTAGGCAATCATCTGCGTGGACGACTTGACGGATACCAGATCGGTGGGCACACAGTCCACGCCGGTCTCCTCCTTCACCTCGC
Organism: Bifidobacterium tissieri; assembly: GCF_002259645.1. GTDB lineage: Bacteria > Actinomycetota > Actinomycetes > Actinomycetales > Bifidobacteriaceae > Galliscardovia > Galliscardovia tissieri. The sequence continues at coordinate 10,250 of NZ_MWWV01000004.1, read as the reverse complement.
GCACCACGGTGACGGCGGGCTCCTCGCCGGGCTCGTTGATGCCGTACACCATGGCCCACTCGCCGGTGTCGCTGCGACGACCGAGCAGTGCGCGACCATCGGCATCCTCCACATAGGCCGATACGCCGATCAGCCACAGCGGGTCATGGCCGATTTTCTTGCGCAGTTCGAGAATGAACTTAGGCGTCGCCATGATCAGTGCTCCTTGCCGGTGGAATCAGTGGCCGCGGCGCGCTCGGCCATCCATGCCTCGACGTCGTCGGGCTGCTTCGGAATATCGTGGCTGATCCATTCGGGGCCGTTCTCCGTCATGAGCACGTCGTCCTCGATGCGGATGCCGATGCCACGGTACTCCGGCGGGACGAGCAGGTCGTTCTCCTTGAAGTACAGTCCCGGTTCGATGGTGAACGTGATTCCCGGCGTGATCGGACGCTCCTGATACGACTCGAACCGCGCCTGCGCGCAGTCATGCACGTCAAGGCCCAGATGATGCGCCACGCCGCAGGCAAGCCATCGACGATGCTGTTGGCCTTCGGGGGAGAGGGACTCCTCCACACTCACCGGCAGGATGCCGAACTCATGGAGCGACTCGGCGATCGACCGCATCACTGCGTCATGGATGTGCCGGTAGGTCACGCCCGGCACGGCTGCATCGAAACCGGCCTGCTGCGCCTTGAGCACGGCTTCGTACAGGCGACGCTGGAACGGCGTGAACCTGCCGTTGGTGGGGAAGGTGCGGGTGATGTCGGCGGTATACAGGCTGTTGACCTCCACGCCGGCGTCGATGAGTAGCAGGTCGCCGTTGGCGATGCTGCCGGTGTTGCGCATCCAGTGCAGTGTGGCCGCGTGGGCTCCGGATGCCACGATCGTCTCGTAGCCCTCGTCGTTGCCCTCCTCGCGCGCGTTGGCGTTGAACGCGCCCTCAAGGATGCGTTCGCTGCGCGGCTTGTCAAGCGCGCCGGGCAGCGCGGTGAGCATACGGTCGAATCCGCGCTTGGTGGCGGCCACGGCCTTGCGGATCTCACCCACCTCATACTCGTCCTTGACCATGCGGGCCTCGGCCGCGTACTCGTGCAGACGATCATCGGCGGCACGGTTGCGATCCGGATCGGACCAGCCGTTCTGCTCGCGGATGCGCTCCACCTCGGAGGTAAGCTGCGGATCGGCCTCGCGCACCACGCGCAGCTGCACGGCACCGTCCTCCGGACCGACGTCCTTGGACAGGGCGTCCTCGAGCTGCGAAATGTCACGCGTGGCCAGACCGGTCATCGTGGTGAACTCCTTGAGGCCCGGGCGGGCGCCCACCCAGTACTCGCCATAGCCGGAACGGTAGTAGTCTTCGGTTGTCTGATCGGCGCGTGGCTTGAGGAACAGCGTGGCGGTGTGCGTCCTGCCCTCCTTGGCCTCCTCGCCGTTCGGGTCCACCGGGTCGAGCACCAGCACGGCACCCGCCTCATAATCCTCGCCCAGACCCGTGTAATAGGCGAACGTGGTGTCCGGACGGAACGCGTAGTCACAGTCGTTGTTGCGCGTCTTGGGCTGGCCCGCCGGAATGATGATGCGGCTGCCCGGGAAACGCTTGCCCAGCGCCTCGAGACGCGCCGGAATATAGGAGCTGGATTCGAGCGAGGTGACACCGGGATCCACCGCACCCCAGCCTTCGGTCATGAACTGGCGGAACGACGCCGATCGGGGGGAGAGGGTTCGGTTGGTCACACGCTCGCCTACCGCCTGTGCGTTCAGCTCCTCCTCGTCCTGCTCGTATCGTTTCGCCGCCTGTGCGTTCCGCGCCTCGTCGCTTGCCGACATCACGCCGCTCCTTTCGATGAATGCCTATGCAGATCCTGCATTGCTACCGTTCATCTTAGAAGATGCCTCATGCGAATGCCGCCAAATATCATGGTGTTGCCGTTTGACGATGTACGCCCGTCGCGTATGTGTGATCGTGGTCACAGCGATTGCCTAGAATACATCGAGCATCGATGTGCGGCGATGGTTCGCGCATCGGATCATTCAGACGTGACACGCGGAAAGGGCATGAAGGCACAGGGTATGTCTTTCGAACATCCGAACACTGCAGGAACAAGCCTCAACGAGGTGTATCGTACGATCATGAAGCGGGCACCGGAGCACGATTTCGACCCCACACTCGATCGCATGGCGATGATGATGGACCTGCTGGGACACCCGGAGCAGTCGTTCCGCGTGGTGCACATCACCGGCACGAACGGCAAGGGATCCACGGCTCGCATGGTCGAATCGATCTGCCGCCATTATGGTCTGCGCACCGGCCTGTACACGTCGCCGCATGTGGAGTCGATCACCGAACGCATCTGCATCGACGGACAGCGTCTGTCCGACGATGAGTTCGTTGACATCTGGGATCAGATCAAGGATTTCGTGGACCTTGTCGACGCCAGATCCGTTGAACAGGGCGGACCGAAGATGAGCTTCTTCGAGGTGCTCACCGCCATGGCGATCTGGGCGTTCGCCGACGCCCCTGTGGACGTGGCCGTCGTCGAAGTCGGCATGGGCGGCCGATGGGACGCCACCAATGTGCTCGATGGGGACGCGTCGATCATCGGCCCAGTGGATATGGACCACATGCAGTGGCTGGGCGACACCGTCGAGCAGATCGCCGGAGAGAAGGCCGGCATCGTCAAGCCCAACTCCACCGTGATCGTCGGACCGCAAACCCACGAGACCGTACTGCCGATCATCGAGGACGCCGTACGCGAACAGGGCGCCCAGGGGCTGGTTCGCGACGGACAGGAGATGGAGGTCGTCTCCCGGCAGCCCGCCGTCGGAGGACAGGTGGCGACGCTGCGCACTCCCAACGGTGTATACGAACAGGTTCCGATCGCCATGTTCGGCGAGCACCAGGCGCACAACGCCCTGTCCGCGCTCGCCGCGGCCGAAGTGGTGATCCCCGTCAACGGCCCTCTGGACGGCGACGTGGTGGCCGAGGCGCTGGGCAGTGTAAAGGTGCCCGGCCGCATCGAAGTGGTTCGTACCTCACCCACGATCATCGTGGATGGCGGTCATAACATTCAGGCGGTCACCGCGCTGCGCGGGGCAATCGAGGAGAACTTCTCCTTCCAGCACCTCATCGGTGTGGTCTCCATGATGGCCGACAAGGAAGTGGAGTCCGTGCTCGGCATACTCGAACCGATGCTCGACACCATCGTCGTCACCCAGAACTCGTGGACGAGCCGTGTCATGCCCGCCGAGGACCTTGAGAAGATCGCCATCGACGTGTTCGGTCCCGATCGTGTCATCCGCAAGGACTTTCTGCCCGACGCCATTCAGGCTGCCGTCGATCTCGCCGATGAATCGGACGAGACCGGCATCGGCTACGGTCAGGGCGTTCTCGTCTGCGGCAGCTTCGTCACCGCCGGTGACGCCCGTCATCTGCTGAAGGAACAGCCGAACGCCGACCTCGCCAAACCGAAGTCGGAGCGCGCCTAGTGTATCTTAAGGAACTCACGCTCAAGGGCTTCAAATCCTTCGCATCCGCCACCACGCTGCGTTTCGAGCCCGGCATCACCGCGGTGGTGGGTCCCAACGGTTCCGGCAAGTCGAATATCGTCGACGCACTGACCTGGGTCATGGGAGAGCAGGGGGCGAAGAATCTACGCGGCACCTCCATGGAGGACGTCATCTTCGCCGGCACTTCCTCCCGTCCGGCACTCGGCCGTGCACAGGTGTCGCTCACCATCGACAACACCGATCGCGTGCTCGACATCGACTATACGGAAGTGACGATCTCCCGCACCATGTTCCGCGGCGGCGGCTCCGCATATGAGATCAATGGCACCCCGTGTCGTCTGCTCGACATCCAGGAGCTGCTCAGCGACACCGGGCTCGGCTCACACATGCACGTGATCGTCGGTCAGGGACGGCTCGACCGTATCCTGCACGCCGACCCCGCCGGGCATCGCGCATTCATCGAAGAGGCGGCAGGTATCCTCAAGCATCGCAAGCGCAAGGAGCGCGCGCTACGCAAGCTCACCGCCACCGAGGCGAATCTGGCCCGACTCGACGATCTGTTGGGCGAGCTCAGACGCCAGATGGGACCACTCGGACGCCAGGCGCGCATTTCGCGCAAGGCCGATGCCATTCAGGTGTCCATACGTGACGCGCAAAGCCGAATCATGGCTGACGACGCCACGCAGCTGATCGCACGCAGAGCTGCCAATCGTGAGGAGCTCACCCGTGTTCGAGGCGAACTCGCCGACGAACAGCGAACGCTGGCCGAAGTCAAAATCCGTATCGAGCAGATGGAGGCCGCCTCCCGAGCCTCCTCGCCGACCATCGCCAGCCTTACCACCGCATGGCATGAGATGAGTCAGATTCATGAACGACTGGAATCACTCGCCTCGCTGGCCGAGGAACGTCGCGGATCACTGCTTGGACAAATCACCGAGAACATGGGCGAGGACCCGGAACTGCTTGACCGTCGAGCCGACGAACTCACCACTCAGGCCAACGAGCAGCGCACCAAGGCGGATGCCGAGCAGCAGACCCTCACCCATGCGCAGGAGCATCGTGCCGATCTGGAACGGCAGCTTGCCTCACTGAGGCAGACCATGACGGAACTGCGCAACAGCACCCGCGAGAAGGAAGGACGTATCGCGCAGCTGCGCGAGCTCATCGCCCGTGAGGAAGCCCTGATGCAGTCCGCCGCAGCCCAGCGCAACGACATCGCCGGTCAACGGGATGCCATGATCGTTCAGCTGGACGCCGCGCTCGCCGAACAGAACGAGCTTGAACGCCAGACGCCCGAGAACGACGAACCCGACGGCACCGCGCTCACCGCGGCCCGTACCGTACTTGGCCAGACCCAGGCGAAGGTTCGGGAACTTGAGGACCGGCATCGCACGGTGGAGACCCGCATCGTCTCGCTCAAGGCCAAGGCCGATGCACTCGCCGACACGCTCGACGGGCGTAATGCGGCCGGTGCTCTGGAGCAGGACCCGCAGACGGGTGCACTGGGACGCCTCACCGACTTCATTCAGGTGAAAGACGGCTGGGAGGAGGCCGTGTCCCATGCACTCGACGTATTCGCCGGTGCGATCGTGGTGGCCGATGAGACAAATATGGAGCATGCGCTGACCCGTGCGAAGTCGGACAGACTGGGCAGGGCCGTCCTACTGAGAACACTCGATGGTGATGATGACGATCTCGTCGATGACGCCGTCGACGCCATCACCAGTGCCGCTGATCTCATTCACACCAATCCGAATGCGGATGCCGACACCGCCCATGGCACGGTCCGTGCCGTACGACGACTCCTCGTCGACGTGGCGGCCGTTCGCTCACATGACGAGGCAATGCAAGCCGTACGACACGGCTGGCGTGCGGCGGTCACCATGGACGGGGAGCTGTTCCGTGACGATGTGGCGGCGATGGGCGGTACGGTGCTTGCCCAGAGCGAACTGAGTCTGGCGGCCCGTCGCAATCGCGCCCTGACCGAGGCGGACGGACTGTCCGACGAGCTTGCCTCACTGGACACTGATCTGGCGAAGGCCCGTGAGCAGGAACGGCAGGCGTCCGACCGTGTGCAGGCCGAACAGAATCGTCTCGCCGAACGTCGTCTGCAGATCCAGCAGTCCCGTCAGCGATTGCAGACAGCGGTGGAACGAACGTCTGGACTACGTTCCCGACTGACGGCGTTGGACGACAAGGCCGCCACCATCGACGAGCGACAGCGGTCGCATGCACTGAGGCTCGATGATCTCAACCGTGCACTGGCATCCATGGACTCCCCTCAGGACGCACACTCGGATATCGATGAACTGAGCGTACGCGAACATGAACTGGAACAGGCACTGACCGTCGCCCGCAACGACGAGCTTGCCGCCACCATGGCCTGGAACGAGACGTCGCGTCAGGTCCAGTCCCTTGTCCGTCAGGCGGATCTGTTGCGGGACAATGCCCGTCAGGCCGAGCAGCGTCGTGCCAGACTCGAGGCGCTCAACGACAAACGCCGGTCGCAGGCCGCTCAGGCGGCGCGTGTCGCCGATCGTGCCAAGGCCGTGGCCGCGGATCTGGCCCTGCGCATCGCACAGGTGGAGGAGCGCCGCGTGGCCGAGCAACGGACCGCGGCACGAAACGACGACGAGCTCGCCGAGCTTCGGGAACGTCGCGGACGGCTGGAGCCCCGCGTGGCCGAACTACGCAGTCGGGAACACGGTCTTGATATGAACCGCGAGCGCATGGCGTCCGACTACGAGCAGCTGGAGTCACGCATCGGCGAGAGTCTGGGCATGACACTCGAGGAAGCGGTGCGCGACTATGGTCCCGACAAACCGGTACCGGTATTGGACGAGACAGGCAACCCGGACGGCGAGACCGACTACGTGCGTGACGAGCAGGTGCAGCGGCTGGAACGGGCCAAACGCGATCTCATCAAACTCGGCAAGGTGAATCCTCTCGCCACCGAGGAATACGATGCGCTCAAGGCACGCAACCAGTACCTCAACGATCAGCGCAACGACGTGTCCCGTTCCCGTGACGATCTGATGTCCCTGATCCAGCAGCTGGACACCACCATGGTCGACGTGTTCCGCAAGGCGTTCGACGACACCGCCGAGGCGTTCACCAGCATGTTCGGGGTACTGTTCCCCGGCGGTCATGGCACGCTGAAGCTGGACAATCCGAACGACCCGCTGAATTCAGGAGTGATCGTGCAGGCTCGTCCGGCGGGCAAGCGTGTCCGTCAGCTGAGTCTGCTGTCCGGCGGCGAGCGCTCGCTGACCGCGTTGGCGTTCCTCTTCGCGATCTTCACCGCGCGTCCCAGTCCGTTCTATGTGATGGACGAGGTGGAGGCGGCGCTCGACGATGTGAATTTGACGCGTCTGCTTGAGGCGTTCGAGAAGCTGCGTGAGCACGCCCAGCTGATCGTCATCACGCATCAGCAGCGCACGATGGGCATTGCCGATGCGTTGTATGGCGTGACGATGCGCGCCGACGGCGTCACCGCCGTGGTGAGCCAGAAGCTCGATCAACACCTCGATCAGTAGGGAATAGCCGAAAACAACAATGGTAGGACGCTCGGAAGTGAGCGTCCTACCATTTTTTCGTCAGTGGCATGAGTGCTGAACGCGGCCCCTGTTCATTCCTATCCGCGCAGCTTCTTGGCACGGGCGACCGTGTCATCCACCAGAATGGCCTGCGCGTCGATGATCGGCTTGTCAGGCATCGGGAACGCCTCGTTGAGCACGGACAGCTCGGTGCACCCGAGGATCACCGTATCGCACTGGTAATAGTCGAGCATGGTGGTGATGGCGGCCTCGTAGCGTTCCCGATTGAGATCTCCGGTGCCCTTCACATCGTGGTAAATCAGATAATCCACGCGGTGCTGCAGACTGTCATCCGGTTCCACGAACTCGTATCCGGCCTCTTCAACGGCCTTGCGGTATACGCCCGAGGCACGGGAGCCTTCGGTACCCATGAAGCCCACGCGGCGGTACTCACCGGCCGGGTACAGGCGGCTCATGCGCTTCACCGCGCCACGCGGCATGTGCATGATCGGCACATCGGTGAGTGCCTGGAACCGGTCGAAGAAGTAGTGGGCGGTATTGCAGGTGAGCACGATGAAACTGGCACCCATGGCGGTCGCCTTCTCGATGTCATCCGCGATCACGGGGAAGGGATCCTCGTCGCTGCGGCCGAGAATGAAGTCGGTGCGATCCGGCACACTGGCGTCGTTGAATACCACGTAGTCGAGGAAGTCCTGATCGCGGTGTGCGTGCGTGGCCTGATTGACCAGACGGACGTAGCTTTCGGTAGCCAGGGATCCCATGCCGCCCAGAACAGCGAAAAACGGTCGTTTCATGTATGCTCCACTTGCCTTTGTCTGCTTCCTGCGGCATCGGGACGATTCGAGATGTTGCAGTCGCGCGTTGATTCGAATTTGCCTGAGAAGCAATGATAGCAGTGGCATGATCACGAGCCGGCAACCTTCCGGTCACCGGCCGGATCCCGTTACGAAACGATCACGCGGCATGCGGGACACTGCGTGATCGCGTCACTGCTTGACCGTGAAGTACTTGGCGTAGCTCTTCTTGTAGATGGAGAACATGTGACGGATCATGAGCCATCGCAGCGGATTCATGTCCTTGGAGTATTCGAGCGTGGTGCCCCAGTCGCCGGACTTGAGCATGGCCTCGCCACGACGCTTGTCATCGCCTTCAGCCACGTAGCCGGTGAAGATGGAGCGCGGAATCTCCAGCCACAGCTTGGAGCCGCGGCCGAACACAGTATCGCCGTCGAACGGCGTATCCTCGACCAGATCATCCACGAAGTACTTGGCCAGATTGAACCCGTTGAGCGTCACGAAGTAGCTGGATCGGCCCTGGCGCAGATTGATCTCGAACAGCTTGTACTTGCCGTCGCGCTCGTCGTACTTCATGTCGAAGTTGGCCACGCCCTCGTACTTGATGTCCTCGAGGAACGCCTTGATGGTGCGGAACACCTCCTCGTTGTAGTCGGGGATGATGGCCGCGTAGTTGCCCGCCGCGACGGGGGAGGGGTCCTCGAGCAGCGGATGGCCGAGGAACATCATGCGCACGCGGTGATGCCTGTCCACGTAGGCGTTGAGCACACGCATGCGGCTGTCGTCACCGGGGATGAAGTCCTGGATCACCATTTCGGACGTATAGCCGGCATCGTAGGCCCGCGTGATGATCGTCTCCAACTCGGCGGGGTCCTTGAAGATGTAGGCCTTGCGACGGCCCTCGAAGTCAATGCCCAGCCATTCCACGCTATTCGCCGGCTTCATGGCCACCGGATAGTCGAACGGCAGGTTGCGGTATTCCCCGGCGCGCACCTCGTCGGCGGTCAGGGAACGGGTCTTCGGATGCGGCAGATCGTACTGCTCGCAGATCTCGTAGAACGTGGTCTTGTAGGCGAGACGTCGGGACAGGCGGATATCGAGCGTGTTGTAGACGAAGTACTTGCGCAGATCGTCGCCGCACTGGCTGAGCAGATTCGCATACACGTCGCCGCAGGGGATGAGCAGCAGCGTACGGTCCGGGTCCTCGGCCTTCATGCGCTTGCCCAGATCAAGCATGAAATCGCGGAACTTCACGAAATTATTGAAGTCATCCACAATGTGCACGTTGACGATCCTGCTGAATTTGGTCGGGCTCAGCTGGAAGTACGCGTACGCATCGGATACGATGCCGTACTCCTCGTGGAATGCACGGGCCATGCCGTACACATTGATGTCGCTGCCCAGCAGAATCGGCTGGAATTTCTTCGCCATGGTGGTTGTTCTCTCCTTAGTTCAGTCCGAGCTCGCGGCGCACGATCGTGGCGTCGCCGGGCCAGTAGACGGCCTTGCCATCGATGATGTTGCGGGTCTCATGCCCCTTGCCGATCACCAGCACGATGTTGAATCGTTCCGCGTGTTCGCGGGCTTCGCGGATCGCGGTGACGATCGCCTGTTCTCGATCCACGATGATCTGCACCTCGGCCGATTCGTCGCTGACGAACGAGGCCATCTCCTCGCAGATCTTGCGCGGGTCCTCGAAGTTCGGATCATCCAGCGTGAAGATGAACGATTCCGCACGGCCGAGCGCGCCCTTGACGATTCCCTCACGCCGGTCGATCGCCTTGCCGCCAGTCGTGCCGGCCACCAGTGTGATGCGCGGATGGCGCTCGCCGTACACGCGCAGCATCTCGTCGACCAGTGCCTTGGTGGACATGTAGTTGTGCGCGAAGTCCACGTACACGTGCAGTCCGTCGTCCCCCACGAACCGTTCCATGCGGCCGGGGACCTGCACGCGTTCGATCGCGTGCATCGCGGGATCGTCGAACGGTACGCCGGCGCGGTGTGCGATCGCCACGGCCGCCGCGGCGTTGAGGAAGTTGAATTCGCCGAGCATGTCCAGTTCGAACGACTGCGTATCGTCGTGGAAGGTGATGTCGAATCCGGTCTTGCGGCTCGGATCGGGCGTCATGATCATGTCGACGTGGGTTTGCGATTCATGGCCGCCGTCCGCGGCGTCGATGCCGAACGTCGTCGTCGGCGCGTCGTGCTGTTCGGCCGCCTGCAGCAGCAGACCGAGATGGTCGCTGTCCGCGCCGATCACCATGGCGCGGCTGTTGGCGATGATCTGGCGTTTGCAGTGGAAGTAGTCCTCGAAGGTGGGGTGTTCGATGGGGCTGATGTGGTCGGGGCTGATGTTGAGGAAGGCGCCGACGTCGAAGGTCAGTCCGTGCACGCGGTGGACCTTGTAGGC
>NZ_MWWV01000038.1 GCF_002259645.1 Bifidobacterium tissieri | reverse complement strand
ACATATATGCATTTCGGGGAGAAAGCTTGTCTTAACAAGCCGAGGATCTCGGCAGTCTTGGGTAGTATATAATCCTCGGTAGTAGGTAGTCCTAGGTAGTCAAGCCGGCTGTTCTTGATCCGTTCCCGTGTCCGACCCCTGTCTATTACCGCGTTCGATCCCATATTCCGAAATCTGCCCGAATAGAGAGCACCCCCGTCCCTTAGTGTGATCACACCAAAAGACGGGGGTGTTGAAATTCCAACGATTCGGAGGCCTACGACGCTAGTGTGAGCTCACACCAACGAAAGGCCTCGCACTAACGGGGCGCGCACCGGCGACGCGGGCCGCGGCACCGGCGTGATGCGTGCGACTCCAAGGCGCGCGGGACGAAGGCGTACAACGGTACGCCGAGCCCCGCGCAACGCGGGAGGCGCTCCATCACGTCAGTGCTGGCCGTACACGTTCTGGTAGCGGTCGTTGAGCTTGTCGATGTCCGCCTGGTCGATCTCGATGATCTCGCCCAGCTGACGCGCCGCCCACATCGTATGCGCGACCTCCTCGGTCATCGCCGCGGCCTTCACCGCGCCCTCCGCGTCCCTGCCGATCGTGAACGGGCCATGGTTCTGCATCAGCACCGCCGGAGACTTCGGATACTTCCTCAGCGTCTCGACCACGCCCTCGCCGATCGCCTCCGAACCGATCAGACGGAACGGGCCCACCGGCACCGGGCCACCGAACTCGTCACCCATCATCGTCAGCCCGCACGGGATGTTCTGACCCGTCGCCGCCCACGCCGTCGCATACGTCGAATGCGTGTGCACCACGCCATACACGTCCGGCATATGACGGTAGATGTACGCATGCGACGCCGTATCCGAGGAGGGGGCCTCGGTGCCGTCGACCACGTTGCCGTCCAGATCCACCACGACCATCGAGTTCGGCGTCAGGTTCTCATAACGCACGCCCGACGGCTTGATCACGAACAGATCCGCCGTATGCAGACGCTGCGACACGTTACCCGCCGTCCACACCACCAGATTCCACTTGATCAACTGCTGATGCAACACGGACACCACCTCACGCACCTGCTTGACCTCGGCACGCACCTCAGGACCAAAATCAGCCAAAGTAGCCATAACTCATTCCTTTCGATTTGATCAAATATTGTGGCTCCCCCGGCGAGGGAGCCGATTACATGATTCGTGATTGTGGGTTTACTTGCTTTCGAGATCGATGTTGCGCACAGCGCTCT
>NZ_MWWV01000037.1 GCF_002259645.1 Bifidobacterium tissieri | reverse complement strand
TCGACGGACTGTTCGACAAGATCGGCATCGTTCAGGAACCCATCCTGAGCCGTGCCGCCTGATCACTACGATCGTAGAATACACGAAAACACTAGCCAGCAATTGAAAGGATAGGTTACGAGTTATGGCTACTTTGGCTGATTATGGTCCTGAGGTGCGTGCCGAGGTCAAGCAGGTGCGTGAGGTGGTCTCCACGTTGCATCAGCAGTTGATCAAGTGGAATCTGGTGGTGTGGACGGCGGGTAACGTGTCGCAGCGTCTGCATACGGCGGATCTGTTCGTGATCAAGCCGTCGGGCGTGCGCTATGAGAACCTGACGCCGAACTCGATGGTCGTGGTGGATCTGGACGGCAACGTGGTCGACGGCACCGAGGCCCCCTCCTCGGATACGGCGTCGCATGCGTACATCTACCGTCATATGCCGGACGTGTATGGTGTGGTGCACACGCATTCGACGTATGCGACGGCGTGGGCGGCGACGGGTCAGAACATCCCGTGCGGGCTGACGATGATGGGTGACGAGTTCGGTGGCCCGGTGCCGGTGGGCCCGTTCCGTCTGATCGGTTCGGAGGCGATCGGCGAGGGCGTGGTCGAGACGCTGAGGAAGTATCCGAAGTCTCCGGCGGTGCTGATGCAGAACCATGGCCCGTTCACGATCGGCAGGGACGCGGAGGGCGCGGTGAAGGCCGCGGCGATGACCGAGGAGGTCGCGCATACGATGTGGGCGGCCCGTCAGCTGGGCGAGATCATCGAGATCGATCAGGCGGACATCGACAAGCTCAACGACCGCTACCAGAACGTGTACGGCCAGCACTGACGTGCCGGGGCGCCTCCCGCGTTGCGCGGGGCTCGGCGTACCGTTGTACGCCTTCGTCCCGCGCGCCTTGGAGTCGCACGCATCACGCCGGTGCCGCGGCCCGCGTCGCCGGTGCGCGCCCCGTTAGTGTGAGGCCTTTCGTTGGTGTGAGCTCACACTAGCGTCGTAGGCCTCCGAATCGTTGGAATTTCAACACCCCCGTCTTTTGGTGTGATCACACTAAGGGATGGGGGTGTCTGCTATTCGGGCAGATTTTGGAATATGGGATTGCGCGTGGTCCTGAGGGTGTCGCGCACCCCGTTGGTGTGAGTCCCGTCGCTGGTGTGAGCTCACACTAGCGTCGTAGGCCTGCAAAACGTTGAAATTCCAACGTCCCCGTCTTTTGGTGTGATCACACTAAGGGACGGGGCGCTCTCTATTCGGGCAGGTTTTGGAATATGAGATTGCGCGCGCGGTTAAGTATGGGAGTAGGTGTGGAGNGAACAGGACGGGGGTGTGGTGGCCGACTTGATTTCTTAATTCTTCTGATGTTGTG
>NZ_MWWV01000036.1 GCF_002259645.1 Bifidobacterium tissieri | reverse complement strand
CACCAAGCTCATCGGCATCATCACCGGTCTGCTTGTGGCCATCCGTATCGGTCATATCTTCATCGANCCGCTGCTGGGCAACCTCATCGACAACACCACAACCAAGTTCGGCCGCTTCCGCCCGTGGCAGGTCATCGGTGGCTGCACATCCGCCGTGCTGCTCGCCCTCGTCTACACCGGCCTGTTCGGTCTGGTCAATGTGAGCGAGACGTGGTTCATCGTGCTGTTCGTGATCGTGTTCATCGTGCTCGACGTGTTCTACTCGCTGCGTGACATTTCCTACTGGGGCATGATTCCGGCGCTGTCCGAGGACTCTCATGAGCGCAGCGTCTACACTGCTCTCGGCTCCTTCACCGGCTCCATCGGCTACAACGGCATCACCGTGGTCGTCATCCCGATCGTCACCTACTTCAGCTACGTGTTCACCGGCTCCCACACCGAAAGCCAGTCCGGCTGGACGGCGTTCGGCGTCATCGTCGCGCTGCTTGGCATCCTCACCGCGCTCACCGTCGCGTTCGGCACCAAGGAGAACGAGAGTGCACTGCGTTCCAAGGCCCAGGAGAACGGCAACCCGCTGCAGGCGTTCGGCGCCCTGGCCCACAACGACCAGCTGCTGTGGGTCGCGCTGAGCTACCTGCTGTACGCCATCGCCAACGTGGCCACCACCGGCGTGCTGCTCTACCTGTTCAAGTTCGTACTCGGCCAGCCGGCCGCCTTCTCCATCGCCGGCGTGATCCCGATCATCACCGGTCTGGTCGCCGCGCCGCTCTACCCGATCCTCAACCGCTACATCCCGCGCCGCTACCTCTACCTCGCGGGCATGGTGTTCATGATCGCCGGCTACGTGATGTTCATCATCGGCGCGCAGAGCCTCACCCTCGTGATCGTGGCCCTCGTGCTGTTCTACATCCCCGCTACGTTCATCCAGATGACCGCCATCCTGAGCCTCACCGACTCCATCGAGTATGGTCAGCTCAAGACCGGTCGTCGTAACGAGGCCGTGACCCTGTCCGTGCGACCGATGCTCGACAAGATCGCCGGCGCATTCTCCAACGGCATCGTCGGCTTCATCGCCGTGGCCGCCGGAATGGTAGGGTCGGCCACCGCCGCCGACATGACCGCCGCCAACATCCGCACCTTCAAGATGTTCGCCTTCTACACGCCGCTCGCCCTGATCGTGGCCAGCCTCCTCGTGTTCATGTTCACCGTGAAGATCGACGAGAAGATGCATGCCGAGATCGTCGAGGAGCTTGAGGCCAAGCTCGCCAGTGGTGAGATCGAGTCCGAGGACGCCAAGGATGCCGATCTCGTCGAGGAGAACGCTGCGGAGGGTGCTTCCGATAGGAAGTAACGCGTACCGCGGTTCACAACATGGCGATGCCTTGACTCCATTGGTTCCACCATTGAAAAATGGCCGGAATCGTCAGACATCCCCGTGTTGTGAACCGCTTCCTCCGATAAAATGTGAAGAAAAAGTGAATATGTTGAGGTGTCGTGTCGCCGTGGTTTTGTTGCGGCCTTCACCCTCCGCGATATTCGCTTCCATGGCT
>NZ_MWWV01000035.1 GCF_002259645.1 Bifidobacterium tissieri | reverse complement strand
GAGCGGGTGGATGGCGTGCAGGATGAACATCAGGGCCCCGGCCGCGACGAGTGCCGGCCGGCTTCCGGCGCCAATGGCGTCGATGAGTTCGAATACGACTTGGATGAGTCCCAGCAGAGTTGCGATGTTTTGGATCATGCCGACGTCTATGCGGATTGGCCGCGGCTATCGGACGTGGCCCTTGCGGATGTAGAAGCCGGGTTCGCTTGTGGGGTCATCGTGGTTGTTGGACTGGATGCCGGTGTCGTAGGACCTCGGCCCGTCGTCGTCCCCGTCCGGCTCCGGCGCGGACTTGGCGGGTTTCCAGTGTTCCGGTTTGATCAGCGACGCGGGGTCCGGGTTCCTGCTTCTCATGTAGCACACCCATTCGCAGGCGCGTCGCATGTGCTCCTCGGGCAGTCCGCGGTGGTCGAGGAGCACATGCTTGAGCGGCGAGTTGACGCCGCCCTCGAGACGGTTCGTGGTGCGCGCCACCGGGCCGCCGGCGGTGAGCGCGGGTTCGAGGAACGCGAACAGCTTGCCCTCTCGGAACAGTTTCTCCAGTCGCCGGTAGCAGCGTCGCACGTCCTCGTGGGTCCACCACCATTGCCGTTTCATCGCCTTCGGATTGTCGGGATCGTCCTTCGCCCAGGTGCGTTCGTTGATGAACGGCCCCCAGGCGACGTGCCACGCGTTGAGCGCCTCGCCCCATCTGACGGCGGTCTCGCCGTCACGTACCTTGGTGAGCCGGTCTGAGAGCTTCTTGAGCTGCCTGCCCGCCTCCAGCCTGGGGTTGGAGGTCAGGTCCGTTCTCGTGTTGCGTTGCACGTGCACCAGGCAGCGTTGGATGCGCGTGCCGGGCCAGGTCTCACGGCAGGCGGTCTCCGCGCCGCGCAGCCCGTCGGTGACGAGCACGTCCGGCGCGGGCATGCGCGAGAACAGCGCCGTGTAGGCCGCCTTGGACTCATGCCCGCACCATTGGAAGTCAAGCGTCTCGCCGGTCTCGCCGTCGATGGCGATGATCAGGCACCAGCCGTGGTCCATGTACGTGCCGTCCGCCATCACCGTATGATGCCTGGCCGTCACGGACGGTATGCGCGGATGGATGTTCCAGCACCAGGCGGTGCGCTTGCGCAGGGCGCGCGAGTCACCGGACGGGTCGATCGCACACTGCGGCTGCCTGCCCAGCAGCCAGGTCAGGAATTCGTCCAGCATGCGCGCCCGCGCGGCCCGTTCCTGCGGCATCGTCGAGCTCAACGAACAGTCGGGACACTTCCACCGTTGGGTGCCCTTCGCGGTCCTGCCGTTCTTCTTCATCGCCCGACCGCAGATCGGGCACTTCTTCGCCTTGCTGGATTTCGTTCTCACGACATCCAGCCCNCCACCCGACCCATGGCACAAGCCGGCTATTTTCCCGCCGTCGAAAATAACCAGCCGACACGCCTACTGCCACAAGGCCAGATGCCAGTTATAAGCACCACAAAAGTTCCTATAACCCNGANNNAGTATTCGGACAGCTTGCCCCATTCGCCGGACTCGTCCACGAAGATGCTCAATTCGCTCAACCGATTCCCTGACAAGACGGCGGATAAAGGAATGCCGGGGGAATACCCCCGGCGACTTGGAGCCTCGCCCTT
>NZ_MWWV01000034.1 GCF_002259645.1 Bifidobacterium tissieri | reverse complement strand
TCTCTCCGGGGGTACGAAATCAACCGCAAGGTTGGATTTCATGAGTAGTTCACTACTTGTGGCTCCGTAGCTCAGTTGGTTAGAGCGCCGCCCTGTCACGGCGGAGGTCGCCGGTTCAAGTCCGGTCGGAGTCGCGAATGGAGAAGCCCGGTTTCGGCCGGGTTTTTCACTATTCATGGCTCTGTAGCTCAGTTGGTAGAGCGAACGACTGAAAATCGTTAGGTCAGCGGATCGATGCCGCTCGGAGCCACCACTCAGATCCCCGCCCGGTACACCCGGTCGGGGGCTTATAGGCCAAAATGTGTGTCTGGTGGTCTAGTCGTTGGATGGCCAGTCGACCCGGGTGTGGAAGTCGTTCCAGTCGATGCCGGTGCCGTGGCGCATGGGGATGCCGAACGTCTCGTATCGGCCCTGCGGGCTGTTCTCCCATGCCTTCCGGTAGAGGCTCTCCAGCCGTTCGTCCGTGACCGCGTTCGCTGCCAGCCATGCGTCCGTCTCGGGGTGTTCGGTGTGCTGGTGGCACCACCAGCAGATCGCCTTCAGTTGCCGGATCAGGCGCAGTCCGCGGTGATGGCGCAGCATGTCCCGGATCCGTCCGTTCCATGATTCGATGAGGTTGTTCGTGGATGGTATCGTTCCGTTCTCCGTCAGGTCCTCGTCGAGGAACGTGAACAGGCGCCCCTCGCGGATGCGTCCGCGGATCATGCGCCTGGCCCTGACGAGTCTTTGGTGCATGTCGTTCACGCTGCCGTCGGCGTATTCGCTTTTCTCGTCGAGGAAGCCCGCGAAGTCCTGCTCCCACTGGTTATAGGAGGCCAGCCAATCGGCCGCGGCCGCGCCGTCCCTGACGCGCGGCAGGGCGAGGGCGATGCGTCTGAGCCGTCTGCCCGCCTCCAGCCGGGGCCTCATGCCGGTGAGCCCGAATATGTTGGCCTGCACGTGGAACAGGCAGCGTTGGATGCGGGTGTCGGGCCACACGGTCTTCGCGGCCTTCATGATGCCGCCCCCGCCGTCGCACACGAGCACGTCCGGTGGCGCGATGCGCGCCATCAGGCTCTGCCACGCCGCCGACCGCTCGCTTTTGGCGATGTGCCAGCCGATCACGTGCCCGTCGGCGATGGCGATCAGTACCACGGCGTCGCGGTGCAGGTGGATGCCGTCCACATGCACCACGTGACGCACCTCGTCCACCAGGGGCACCGGCGGCCACAGGCCCCACATCAGCTCGCACCGGCGGCGCAACGTGCGGGAGGGCAGGTCGTGCTCGGCCTGCGACCGTTTGGAGAACAGCCAGTCCAGTCCGCACCGCAGGTCACGGGCCCTGTTGTCGCGCGACTGGGTGCGCGAGCTCCCGCAGCCGGCGTCCCGGCACCGCCACCTGACCCGCCCCGAGCTTGTTCTTCCGTTCCGTTTCATCGGCTCGCCGCACACGGCGCAACTGGGTGTGTTCATCCACCCAATCTGCCACGCCAACTCGAAAGCCGCTCAACCGTTGTCCCGAAAGGCCTCACAGCCTGTTCCGGACACACATTCTGGCCGACTTCGAGTTCCCCGCCCATACAACTCGAACAGGGGAAACGCCTACTGCCATAAAGGAAAGCAAGCCGAAACAGACACACATTTTGGCCTATAACCCGGACTCTTACTCTGGGTATTACCGAACGTCTGGGTGTAACCGGGTAGGTTAGCGGTGAAAAAGAGGGTGTTCGTGACATGGTTATACCCAGAGTCGGTGCTCATGACCCGGTTTGACCCAGACCTCTGTCCGGTTTGGCCCAGACCCATGTCCGGTNTGACNCAGCCTCGGTCGGGTGTAACCTACGTCCCTGTCTGGTTTGACTCCGAAC
>NZ_MWWV01000033.1 GCF_002259645.1 Bifidobacterium tissieri | reverse complement strand
ATTGTGAGCGTTGACATGACGGCAGACGCCACGCGAACGCAATTCCTTAGTGTGATCACACTAACGTGGGTGGGTATGAAAGGAATGGCTTGATTTGGCGGTTTTGGGCTCATGGGCTTTCCTTAGTGTGATCACACTAGCGGAATGGTGGTTGAGGGTAACGAGGTGGTGACGTTTTCTTGGACTGTGATCCGGGAGGAGTCATCATGGCGAGGTATACGAGGGAGCAGCGTCGGCGTGCGGTGGAGTTGTATGTGAGGTATGAGTGCTGCGCGGCGGACGCGATCCGGGAGTTGGGGTATCCCAGTCGTGAGGCGTTGCGTATGTGGCATCGGGACTGGCTCGAGGAACAGAGGACGGGAATACCCTCGACGCGTGGCGAGCGGTATTCGCGCTACACGTTGGAGCAGAGGCGGGCCGCGGTGGACCATTACCTGACGCACGGGCGGCGAGCGAGCCGTACGATCCGCCAAATGGGGTATCCGAGCAAGACGCTGCTGGCCTCGTGGATTGACGAGCTCGCGCCCGGCGAACGCCGGCTTCGCCACGGGCCCATACCTGAGGAGCTCAAGCGCGAGGCCGTGCTCAAGGTCGCGTCCGGTGGAGCGAGCTCGCGTGAGGCGGCGGAGGGATTGGGAGTGGATTCGTCGGTAGTGAGAAACTGGAAGCGGCGATTGCTCGACAAGACGAAAGGGGCCGCGGTGGCGAAGGACGAACCGGAACGCAAGGATACCGCACCGCAGGCTGATGCGGATGCGCTGCGCGGCGAGATCGCCTCGCTGAACGCCGATCTTGAGCGGCTGCGCGCGGAGCGACGGGCCCTGGAGATCAGGCTGGCGATCATGAAGGGAGCGGTGGAACTGGTGGGAAAAGAGCCGGGCGCAGACCCGGACAACCTGACAAGCCGAGAGAAGACGATTCTGGTCAAAAAGGTCAGTGAGGCCCTGGGCGTCAACGCCGAGAGTCTGCTGGGCGAGGTCGGCATCGCACGCAGCACGTACTACTACCAGCTCAAGGCCATGAGCAGGCCCGACAAGGACCGGGGCCTGCTCGCATTGGTGCGCGAGGCGTTCGAGAACAGCAAACGCCGTTATGGGTACAAGCGCATCCACCTCGAACTGCGCAGCGCGGGCATCGTCGTCTCCGCGAAGCGCGTCATGCGGCTGATGACCCGCCATGGCATGGTGCCGGTGTTCAAGAGCGCGAAGCGCTACAGCTCCTACAAGGGAGAGATCGGCGGCGCGCCGGCCAATCTCGTCAACCGCGACTTCCACGCCGCGAATCCGAATGAGCTGTGGGTCACCGACATCACCGAGTTCTCGATCCCCGCGGGCAAGGTGTACCTGTCGCCGGTGATCGACTGCTACGACGGCATGCCGGTCGCGTGGACGANCGGCACCAGCCCCAACGCCGCGCTGGCCAATGGGATGCTCGAGGACGCGTGCGCCACGCTCAAACCCGGTCAGACGCCCGTCATCCACTCCGACCGGGGATGCCACTACCGGTGGCCCGAATGGATTCGCATCTGCACGGATCATGGATTGACGAGGTCGATGAGCGCGAGGGGCTGCAGCCCGGACAACGCCGCCGCCGAGGGGTTCTTCGGCCGGCTCAAGCAGGAGTTCTTCCACAAGAGGAGCTTCCAGGGCGTCACGATCGACGAGTTCATTGCGATGCTGGACGAGTACATGGTCTGGTACCGGGACAAGCGCATCAAACTCGAATACGGGATGAGCATCATGGACAAGCGCATCCAGCTCGGGCTCGTCGCCTGAACACATGTGATATCGTTCTGAACGACCATTCAGACAACGAAGTCCAACAAAACGTCACCACCCCCTTTCGATCACGGAAAAGTGTCCGCGTCCGAAGGAGTGGTTCCGTTGCAGAGATTTATGTGGAGGGGAAGTCGTAACGACGTCACGAACATCATGCCGTTGATGTCCATGACCTCGATATGACGTCCGTCATATATCATCATCGATCGTTTATGCTTGCGTTAACATTTTTGATTAT
>NZ_MWWV01000032.1 GCF_002259645.1 Bifidobacterium tissieri | reverse complement strand
ATACTTCTCGATGTGCGTGGTTATGGGCGTGGAGTGCACATGGAACACCAGCGTGATGAGATAGNNNTGTATTGTCTCGGGGCATGGTTGACGGGTGTCTCGGGGCATGGTTGACGGGGTGTCCTGGGGCATGCTTTACTGCTGTCCTGGGGCATCGTTGTCGTTCGCCGGTGGCCTGCGGTATTGGTATTCGCGTGTGGTGTCGAGTCTTTGGTCGGCGAGGATCTCGCCGGTGGCGGTGTCGGTGACGGTGACGATGCCGTGGTCGATGGCCAGTTCCACCGTCCTGCCGGCGTTCTCCCTGCCGATGTTGACGATGATGCGGCGCAGCGGAGCGACGCCGCCCTGCTGGGTGACGCATCCGCGTCGGTCGGTCTTGTGCGTGCGGGCCGGGACGGTCACGTCCACGGGCTCGGGCTCCGTGCGTTCGGCGGCCGGGACGGGCCTGCGTCTCGGGGCCGTCACGCGTTCGGCCTCGCGGTGTTCCTCCTCGTCGCGTCTGGCCTGTTCGCGGGCGGCGATCTCGGGGTCGGGGCCGGCCTTGCCCTTGGCCTCGTACGCCTCCTTGGGGGTGCGGCGGCCCAGGGCCCGGTGGGGGCGTTCCTCGTTGTACTCGCGGCGGAACTCGTCGAGCTGGGCGTTGAGCTCGTCGAGACCGCGCGCGAGGTGCCGGGCGGCGAGCCATTGCTTGAGGGTGCGGTGCCAGCGTTCGATCTTGCCCTGGGTCTGGGGATGGTAGGGGCTGCCGTTCTTCTGGCGCACGCCCATCAGGGCGAGCAGCCGCTCGAACGACCCCGGTTCGGCCGAGTGCAGGCGGGTCGTGTACACGGTGCCGTTGTCGGTGAGCGTGGAGGCGGGGATCCCGTACCGGGAGCACGCCTGGCGGAACGACTCCTCGATGGTCTTCATGGTGACCGTCGCGTACGCGCGCGAGTACAGGAGGAACCTCGAGTGGTCGTCGAGCCAGGAGACGATCAGCGCGTCCGTGCCGTCCGCGAGAGGCCAGTGGGTGAAGTCCGACTGCCACGTCTCGTTGGGCAGCGCGGCCTCGAACCTCGCGTACGAGGACCTGGGCCGCTTCCTCGGCTCGGGGCGCACCAGGCCCGCCTGCTTGAGGATGCGGTGGATCGTGGAGTTCGCCGGAGGCCTGACGCCCTCGCGCTCCAGCCTGGCGGCGATGGACTCCGGCCCCGAGTCCAGACCGGCGGCGTCCAGCTCGCGCCGGAGCGCGACGATCCGCTCCCTGGTCTCCTTCCCGGTCCTGTTGGCGATACGGCGCGCGCGCCTGGAGCGGGGCAGGAGACCTTTCTCTCCCTCCTCGCCGTACCTGCGTCTCAGCTCGTTCGCCCACTGCCTGGTGACGCCGTGGCGCCGGGCGGCCTCGGCGACCGGCATGCCCGCGAGGATCGCGTTGACGATGGCTTTGTTGCGCAGGAACTCGCTACGGGCCGCGGGGCCATCATCATTGGAATGCGCTGGTGTCTGCTGCTGTGATTGTGTGTCCATACACCAATCAACCAGCACCGACCTGTAAACCATGCCCCGAGACATACGTCAACCATGCCCTAGGACACCCCGTCAACCATCCCCCGAGACATACGTCAACTATCCGCTCGAACTAGACAGTGTGGTGTTGGTGGGTAGTGTGGTGGTGGACGTGGTTTTTGGCTGTTTGCGACACGCCGGGCGGAGCTTGTGTTTTCAGGGGTTTTGGGTGTTTTTGTTGTGTCCGGGTTGCGGGCTTGTTGGTTGTTGTGTATGTTTATCTCTTGCTGCCCGGCGCTGATGGTTCAGGTTTTGGCCTGTGGTGTTGGTGCTTGTGTGGTGGTGGTTTGAGAACTCAAGAGCGTGTTTTGTACTACTAAGTTTTGATTGCCAGTCCGGCTGCTGCTCCTGTCGTTGTGTGGTGGGAGTGCCCGAGGGGGTTTGATTGTGGCCGGGTTTTTGGAAGGATTGTGCGAGCATGTGGCTGGTTGGCTGTCGCGGGGTTTCCTGTGGTGGTTGCTGGTTGTGTGTTTTGTCTGTCTTTTTCTTTTCTTTTTTTCGAGTCATTGTTTTGGCTCTTCATGAAGGTTTTTTTGTGGAGGGTTTGATTCTGGCTCAGGACGAACGCTGGCGGC
>NZ_MWWV01000031.1 GCF_002259645.1 Bifidobacterium tissieri | reverse complement strand
GGTTTCGTTCCGCTTCATCATGCCCGATTTGCGATGGCTCGGACATTCCTGTACATTAACTTTCTGTTGCCCAGCACGACAACATCTGGTACGCCGGATGCTCTGTTGGTGTGGTGGTGGTTTGAGAACTCAAGAGCGTGTTTTGTACTACTAAGTTTTGATTGCCAGTCCGGCTGCTGCTNCCGNCTGTGTGGTGGGAGTGCCCGAGGGGGTTTGATTGTGGCCGGGTTTTTGGAAGGATTGTGCGAGCATGTGGCTGGTTGGCTGTCGCGGGGTTTCCTGTGGTGGTTGCTGGTTGTGTGTTTTGTCTGTCTTTTTCTTTTCTTTTTTTCGAGTCATTGTTTTGGCTCTTCATGAAGGTTTTTTTGTGGAGGGTTTGATTCTGGCTCAGGACGAACGCTGGCGGCGTGCTTAACACATGCAAGTCGAACGGGATCCATCAAGCTTGCTTGGTGGTGAGAGTGGCGAACGGGTGAGTAATGCGTGACCAACCTGCCCTGTACTCTGGAATAGCTCCTGGAAACGGGTGGTAATGCCGGATGCTCCACATGGGTGCATGCCTGTGTGGGAAAGGGTTTACCGGTATGGGATGGGGTCGCGTCCTATCAGCTTGACGGCGGGGTAATGGCCCACCGTGGCTTTGACGGGTAGCCGGCCTGAGAGGGCGACCGGCCACATTGGGACTGAGATACGGCCCAGACTCCTACGGGAGGCAGCAGTGGGGAATATTGCACAATGGGGGGAACCCTGATGCAGCGACGCCGCGTGCGGGATGACGGCCTTCGGGTTGTAAACCGCTTTTGATTGGGAGCAAGCGTTAAGTGAGTGTACCTTTCGAATAAGCGCCGGCTAACTACGTGCCAGCAGCCGCGGTAATACGTAGGGCGCAAGCGTTGTCCGGAATTATTGGGCGTAAAGGGCTCGTAGGCGGCTCGTCGCGTCTGGTGTGAAAGTCCATCGCTTAACGGTGGATCTGCGCCGGGTACGGGCGGGCTGGAGTGCGGTAGGGGAGACTGGAATTCCCGGTGTAACGGTGGAATGTGTAGATATCGGGAGGAACACCAATGGCGAAGGCAGGTCTCTGGGCCGTTACTGACGCTGAGGAGCGAAAGCGTGGGGAGCGAACAGGATTAGATACCCTGGTAGTCCACGCCGTAAACGGTGGACGCTGGATGTGGGGCCCATTCCACGGGTTCCGTGTCGGAGCTAACGCGTTAAGCGTCCCGCCTGGGGAGTACGGCCGCAAGGCTAAAACTCAAAGAAATTGACGGGGGCCCGCACAAGCGGCGGAGCATGCGGATTAATTCGATGCAACGCGAAGAACCTTACCTGGGCTTGACATGTTCCCGGCGACATCAGAGATGGTGTTTCCCTTCGGGGCGGGTTCACAGGTGGTGCATGGTCGTCGTCAGCTCGTGTCGTGAGATGTTGGGTTAAGTCCCGCAACGAGCGCAACCCTCGCCCCGTGTTGCCAGCACGTCATGGTGGGAACTCACGGGGGACCGCCGGGGTTAACTCGGAGGAAGGTGGGGATGACGTCAGATCATCATGCCCCTTACGTCCAGGGCTTCACGCATGCTACAATGGCCGGTACAGCGGGATGCGATGCGGTGACGCGGAGCGGATCCCTGAAAACCGGTCTCAGTTCGGATCGGAGCCTGCAACTCGGCTCCGTGAAGGTGGAGTCGCTAGTAATCGCGGATCAGCAACGCCGCGGTGAATGCGTTCCCGGGCCTTGTACACACCGCCCGTCAAGTCATGAAAGTGGGCAGCACCCGAAGCCGGTGGCCTAACCCCTTGTGGGATGGAGCCGTCTAAGGTGAGGCTCGTGATTGGGACTAAGTCGTAACAAGGTAGCCGTACCGGAAGGTGCGGCTGGATCACCTCCTTTCTACGGAGATTCTTGTGAAATCGATCATCGGTTTGGTGGTCGTCCGTGCCCCGCGCCCCGGGGGTGTTCCCTGGGGTAGGTGAAGATGGGGCGTGCTGGTGTGGTTACGGTCATTGCTTGGTGGTGCGGGGCGCGCTGTTGGGTTCCCGGACCGCGACCCCAGGATGGTTGTCCTGGTGGGTGGCGTCTGGGTCCCGGCCGGCTGGCCTGGCTTCCTTCGGGGGGTTCGGGGTGGCTGGTTGTGGGGTGGTTGTTTGAGAACTGGATAGTGGACGCGAGCAGGCCCCGCCGCTGTTGGGTGGTGGTCTGCTGTGATTTTTCGTCGGGCTGCGTGATTGTTGTCATGTGGCTCGGTCGATCGTTTTGTGATCATTTTGTGTGATGATGTGTTGTCCGGATGTTCGCTGGGTTCTTCCGATGGCCCGAATCCTTTTGGGGGTTGGGTGTCGTTGTGAAGGGCGTATGGTGGATGCCTTGGCACACGGGACCGATGAAGGACGTGGGGGGCCGCGATAGGCCTCGGGGAGCCGCCGACCAGGCTTTGATCCGAGGGTGTCCGAATGGGGTAACCCGGCAGTCGTTGTGGGCTGTCACCGCATGTTGTGCGGGGGGTACGCAGGGAAGTGAAACATCTCAGTACCTGCAGGAAAGGATATTCCGTGAGTAGTGGCGAGCGAAAGCGGATGATGGCTAAACCGTGTTCGTGTGATACCCGTCGGGGGTTGCGTTCGCGGTGTCGTGGGAAGCGTTGTCCGTCCTCCGACGGGGGCGGCGGTGGTGATAAAGCTTGGAGTCAGGCGAACGGGATTGAATTCCCGGCCGTAGAGGGTGATGGCCCCGTAGCCGGCAGCTCCTGGCCCGTCGATGCGTTCTCCCAAGTAGCGCGGGACTCGTGGAATCCCGCGTGAATCCGTCCAGACCGTTGGATAAGCCTGAATATTCCCGTGTGACCGATAGCGTACGAGTACCGTGAGGGAAAGGTGAAAAGTACCCCGGGAGGGGAGTGAAATAGTATCTGAAACCATGCGCTTACAAACCGTCGGAGCCTTGAGGGGTGACGGCGTGCCTATCGAAAAATGAGTCTGCGAGTCAGTGGTGCGTGGCGAGCGTAAGCCGTGTGGCGTACGCGTAGCGAAGGCGAGTCTGAATAAGGCGTTTGAGTCGCGTGCCCTGGACCCGAAGCGGGATGATCTAGCCCTGAGCAGGTTGAAGCGCGGGTAAGACCGCGTGGAGGACCGGACCCACCTAGGTTGAAAACTGGGGGGATGACTTGGGGTTAGGGGTGAAAGGCCAATCAAATTCCGTGATAGCTGGTTCTCTCCGAAATGCATTTAGGTGCAGCGTCGGTTGATTGTCTCCAGGGGGTAGAGCTACTGGATGCTTGCGGGCCCGTACAGGGTACCAACAGCAGCCAAACTCCGAATACCTGTGAGGTGTATTCCGGCAGTGACCCGGCGGGGGATAAGCTTCGTCGTGGAGAGGGAGACAGCCCAGATCGTCGTCTAAGGTCCCGAAGCGCGTGCTAAGTGGGAAAGGATGTGGGGTCGCATAGACAGCCAGGAGGTTGGCTCAGAAGCAGCCATCCTTGAAAGAGTGCGTAACAGCTCACTGGTCTAGTGGTCCTGCGCCGACAATGTAGCGGGGCTCAAGCACGCCACCGAAGACGCGGCAGCGATCCTTGTGGTCGCTGGGTAGGAGAGCGTCCTGTATGGGGTGAAGCCGCGGCGTGAGCCTGTGGTGGACCGTATGGGAGTGAGAATGCAGACATGAGTAGCGAGACGGGGGTGACAATCCCCCGCGCCGGATGACCAAGGGTTCCAGGGCCACGTTCATCGTCCCTGGGTGAGTCGGGTCCTAAGGCGAGGCCGACAGGCGTAGTCGAATGGATGAACGGGTTGATATTCCCGTACCGGCGGCGGACCGACAGGTCCGAGGCGGCGAGTACTAACCGTGTCGTTCCTCTGATGTTCCCTTCGGGGTTCGGATGGGGTTCGGTCCGGGACCGTAGCCGTAGTAGGAGAGCGCAGGAGTGACGCAGGAGGGTAGCCGGCCGCGGAGGTGGTTTTCCGTGGTCAAGCGTGTGGCCAGCATCCCAGGCAAATCCGGGGTGCGTTGTGGTGAGGCGTGATGATGGGGGCCGTTTGGCCCGAATCCGGTGATCCCATGCTGCCGAGAAAAGCTTCGGCGTGAGGGCCGTTGCCGCCCGTACCCGAAACCGACACTGGTGGTCAGGCAGAGAATGCCAAGGCGATCGAGCGAATCCTGGTCAAGGAACTCGGCAAATTGCTCCCGTTCCTTCGGTTTAAGGGAGACCCCCGTTGGTGATCCTCCTCGCGAGGGGAGCCGGTGGGGGTGGCACAGGCCAGGGGGTAGCGACTGTTTACCAAAAACACAGGTGCATGCGAAGGCGCAAGCCGCTGTATATGCACTGACGCCTGCCCGGTGCCGGAAGGTTAAGAGGATCCGTCATCTTCGGAGAAGCGGTGAATTCAAGCCCCGGTAAACGGCGGTGGTAACTATAACCATCCTAAGGTAGCGAAATTCCTTGTCGGGTAAGTTCCGACCTGCACGAATGGCGTAACGACTTCCCCACTGTCTCGACCAGGAGCTCGGCGAAATTGCAGTACGAGTAAAGATGCTCGTTAAGCGCAGAAGGACGAAAAGACCCCGGGACCTTTACTATACCTTGGTATTGTCGTTAGGTGTGGACTGTGTAGCATAGGCGGGAGGCTTGGAAGCATGGGCGCCAGCCCGTGTGGAGCCGTCGTTGAAATACCGCTCTGTCTTCATCTGGCGTCTAACCTCGACGCGTGATCCGTGTCAGGGACAGTGCCTGGCGGGTAGTTTAACTGGGGCGGTTGCCTCCCAAAGAGTAACGGAGGCGCTCAAAGGTCCGCTCAGCCCGGTTGGCAATCGGGTGTCGAGTGCAATCGCACAAGCGGGCTTGACTGTGAGACCGACGGGTCGAGCAGGGACGAAAGTCGGAGATAGTGATCCGGTGCCGGCGCACGGGCGCGGCATCGCTCAACGGATAAAAGGTACCCCGGGGATAACAGGCTGATCATTCCCAAGAGTCCATATCGACGGGATGGTTTGGCACCTCGATGTCGGCTCGTCGCATCCTGGGGCTGGAGCAGGTCCCAAGGGTTCGGCTGTTCGCCGATTAAAGCGGCACGCGAGCTGGGTTCAGAACGTCGTGAGACAGTTTGGTCTCTATCCTCTGCGCTCGTTGGAATGTTGAGGAGTCCTGCCCATAGTACGAGAGGACCTGGGTGGACGAACCTCTGGTATGCCAGTTATCCTGCCAAGGGTACGGCTGGTTGGCTACGTTCGGATGGGATAACCGCTGAAAGCATCTAAGCGGGAAGCCTTCTCCAAGATAAGCATTCCCTCACGCCCCTCGGGGCGTGGATAGTCCCCATGGAGAACACGTGGTTGATAGGCCGGATGTGGAAGCCCTGCGAGGGGTGGAGCTGACCGGTACTAACGGACGAGTACGACACTTAATCCTTCGGGATGGATCCAGTCGATCATCCCGGACGACACGGAGCACATTCGTTCACTGCGATCGACCAGACGGGATCACATCGCGTCCGCTAGCCGGTTCCCGAACCGCCACCAAGCATGCCGCGGTTGCGGCGTGTTCAGAATTATTCTTGCGGTGGTCATGGCCCAGGGGAGACGCCCGGCATCCATTCCGAACCCGGAAGCTAAGACCTGGCACGGCGATGGTACTGCACCCGGCAGGGTGTGGGAGAGTAGCACACCACCGCACACACTACGTCATGGAGGTCCGACGGCAACAGCCGCCGGACCTCCTCTTATTCTCCCTGATTCTCACCCAACAATGATCGAATGTACCACGGTCGAAAACGCATGATTGCATATGATTACGTCATAC
>NZ_MWWV01000030.1 GCF_002259645.1 Bifidobacterium tissieri | reverse complement strand
GGGGCAGGAGACCTTTCTCTCCCTCCTCGCCGTACCTGCGTCTCAGCTCGTTCGCCCACTGCCTGGTGACGCCGTGGCGCCGGGCGGCCTCGGCGACCGGCATGCCCGCGAGGATCGCGTTGACGATGGCTTTGTTGCGCAGGAACTCGCTACGGGCCGCGGGGCCATCATCATTGGAATGCGCTGGTGTCTGCTGCTGTGATTGTGTGTCCATACACCAATCAACCAGCACCGACCTGTAAACCATGCCCCGAGACATACGTCAACCATGCCCTAGGACACCCCGTCAACCATCCCCCGAGACATACGTCAACTATCCGCTCGAACTAGACAGTGATGAGATAGGGGCTATAGGAACTTTTGTGGTGCTTTAGAGTCCTTTCTCACGGTTTGTGTGCCGATTGTGGCGGGTGTGGCGTCCGCGGCGTTTGATGAGCGGGTGGATGGCGTGCAGGATGAACATCAGGGCCCCGGCCGCGACGAGTGCCGGCCGGCTTCCGGCGCCAATGGCGTCGATGAGTTCGAATACGACTTGGATGAGTCCCAGCAGAGTTGCGATGTTTTGGATCATGCCGACGTCTATGCGGATTGGCCGCGGCTATCGGACGTGGCCCTTGCGGATGTAGAAGCCGGGTTCGCTTGTGGGGTCATCGTGGTTGTTGGACTGGATGCCGGTGTCGTAGGACCTCGGCCCGTCGTCGTCCCCGTCCGGCTCCGGCGCGGACTTGGCGGGTTTCCAGTGTTCCGGTTTGATCAGCGACGCGGGGTCCGGGTTCCTGCTTCTCATGTAGCACACCCATTCGCAGGCGCGTCGCATGTGCTCCTCGGGCAGTCCGCGGTGGTCGAGGAGCACATGCTTGAGCGGCGAGTTGACGCCGCCCTCGAGACGGTTCGTGGTGCGCGCCACCGGGCCGCCGGCGGTGAGCGCGGGTTCGAGGAACGCGAACAGCTTGCCCTCTCGGAACAGTTTCTCCAGTCGCCGGTAGCAGCGTCGCACGTCCTCGTGGGTCCACCACCATTGCCGTTTCATCGCCTTCGGATTGTCGGGATCGTCCTTCGCCCAGGTGCGTTCGTTGATGAACGGCCCCCAGGCGACGTGCCACGCGTTGAGCGCCTCGCCCCATCTGACGGCGGTCTCGCCGTCACGTACCTTGGTGAGCCGGTCTGAGAGCTTCTTGAGCTGCCTGCCCGCCTC
>NZ_MWWV01000003.1 GCF_002259645.1 Bifidobacterium tissieri | reverse complement strand
TCTCGTTGGACGCGAACCACAGGCCGCGTCTCAGCTCGCGGCTGACCGTGGACTTGTCCCGGCCGATCCTCAACGCGATCTGGCACACGCCGAGCCCCTCACGGTTCCTCAGCTCGTCGATCCGGATCCGCTCCTCGGCCGACAGGTGGGAATACACTTTCCTCATGAGCGCAACACCTTCTCCAGTTAGAACCTGAACACTTCCAACCATAGAGCGGGTGTTGCGCTTCTATCTAGAACCCGGGCCAGGCCACCACATAGGGGTTATCCTTGTAGTGCTCGGCCATCGCGCGGCACAGCTTGAGCGCGTAGTCGCGGAAGACCGGCGAGGTTGGACGCCAGTGCTGTCGGGCACCGGGCCAGCAGGTGTCGCCGCGATAGTCTTTCCACAGCACTTCCGGATGCGCGGAGGTGAGCCACGGCGGCGGCGATGCGGTGGCGGATGCCAGATCGACGGCGATGCCCGCCTTGCCGAGTTTGTCGATGATGCGGTCAAGCCAGTCGAAGTTCCATACGCCTTCCTCGGGTTCGATGTTGGCCCAGGAGAAGATGCCGAGAGAGACAAAGTTGACGTGGGCCTTGACCATCAGGCGGATGTCGTTGTCCCACACCTCCTCCGGCCATTGGTCGGGGTTGTAGTCGCCGCCGTACCAGATGCGGGGCTTGTCGCCCGCGAGTGGCTGCGGCCAGCGGAATGATCTGCGCGTCATTGCGGATTCCTTTCTTTGCGTCTGTCGATACGTGTCCGTCGTTCGGTTATTCCTTGACGGCGCCGGCGGCCAGACCTGCCTGCCAGTAGCGCTGCAGCATGAGGAATGCGATGACGAGCGGGATGATGGTGATCAGCGATCCGGTGATCACCAGATTCTGGATGGCCTGGCCGCCGGCGGTGGTGGCCTGATCCTTCCATTGGTTCAGACCGATGGTCAGCGGGTACCAGTCCTGATCCTTGAGCATGATCAACGGCAGGAAGTAGTTGTTCCACGTGGCCACGATGGTGAACAGTGCGGTGGTGACGATGCCGGGGGCAAGCAGCGGCAGCGACACCTGGAAGAAGGTGCGGAATTCGCTGGCGCCATCCATGCGGGCCGCCTCGAGCAGTTCGGTGGGCACCGCCTGCTCGGAGAAGATCCACATGAGGTAAAGGCCGAACGGGCTGATGAGCGAAGGGATGATCATGGCCCAGGGGGTATCGGTCAGGCCCAGCTTGGCGAAGAGCAGGAACTGCGGCACTGCGAGCGCGATGCCCGGCACGGAGATCGAGCCGATGATGACCGCGAACACGGCCTTGCGACCGGGGAAGCGGAACTTGGCGAGCGCATAGCCGCCCATGATGGCGAGCAGCGTGGCTCCGCCGGCACCCACCACCACGTAGAAGATGGTGTTGAGGAACCAGCGGCCGAAGATGCCGTCGTTGTAGGTGAACACGGTGACGATGTTGTCCCACAACGCGAATTCGTTGCCGAATCCAAGACCGAAGGTGGAGGTGAAGTCGGACTGCGTCTTGGTGGCGTTGATGAGCAGATAGGCCAGCGGGAACAGGCAGTAGACCGCGAAGATGGCGGTGACCACGGTCAGCAGCAGACTGCGACGCGGATTGGCCGGGTTGGAGAATCCGGAGTGGGCCGCGCGCTTGCGCTCGGCGGCTTCGTCCTTGGCGATGCGCTTCTGGCGGATCTTTTCGGCGCGACGGGCTTCGCGCTCCTGCTCCTTGATGCTTGCGGGGGTTGCGGTTGCGGCGCTCACTTCATCTGCTCCTTCATGCTCTTGAGCTGCACGGCGTAGGCGATGGCCATGGTGATGACGGCCATGACGATGGCGAGTGCGGCGGCATAGTTGGACTGGCCTCCGGAGAAGCTCAGGTTGTAGGCGTACATATTCGGGGTGAAGTAGGTGGGGATGGAATTGCCAGGCACCATGGATTCCAAGACGGAGGGCTCGTTGAACAGCTGGAACGATCCGATGATGGAGAAGATCACGGTGATGGCGAGGCTGCCCTTGAGCTCGGGAAGCTTGATGCGCTTGACGATCTGCCATTCGGACGCGCCGTCGATGGCGGCCGCCTCATACAGCGAGTGCGGGATGGTGGACAGCGAGCTGTAGAAGATCAGCATGTTGTAACCGGTGAATTCCCAAGTGTTGATGTTGGCGATGGACGCGAGGATCACATTCGGGTTGAGCATGTCGATATTGGTGCCGAGCAGATCGTTGAGCGAGCCGACCAGACCGTATTTCGATCCGTAGATGAAGCCCCAGATCAGCGTGGAGACCACGGCGGGCACGGCGTATGGCAGGAACGTGGAGATGCGGAAGAACTTGGTGCCATGCAGTTTCATCGAGTCGATGGCCAGAGCCAGCAGTGCGGCGAGAATCAGCATGACCGGCACCTGGAAGATGGTGAACAGCGTCACGCGCCAGACCGCGGACCAGAACTGTTCGTCATGGAACAGCCGGACGTAGTTGGCGACCCCGACGAACTGGTTGCCGCCGACCATCTTCTTCTGGAAGAAGCTGATGTAGATGGCGTAGAAGATCGGGATGATGAACACGAACACGAAGACGAGGGCGAACGGCCACATGAACTTCCAGCCGCGCCAATCCGCCTTGTGCTTGTTTACGGGCACGGCCTTGGCCGTCGCGCCCGATGTGGTGGGTGTACTCACAACAACTGCCTCCTCTTCGCTGAGGTTGTTGACCTGCGTTTGGTTGTCGGTATGAATGATGTTCGATGTCGTCGCTGACTTCGGCGATGCCGTGGCACGTCTGCGTGTGTCATCGCCGTCAACAATGTTTGCGCAATCATTATGCATCAGATAACGCAAACACGCAAATCGCATCACGTACCGGCCGCTCCGAGCATCGTCCCATTCCGCGATCTCGGCCACGCGCATCACCGGTTCCACGTTGGCCATCCACCGCAACGTTCAGCAACGCCAACGGCGCACCCCGCCACTACAAAACACCGGACAGTGCCATGCCCGCCATAGGTGCTCGCCGCAACGCAACACCCCGCACACATTCGACCGAATCGCGCACCATGCGTTACCATGACAGGTATTGCAATCCGTCGCATCAGCGGATCATCCTGCCGAATACCGGTATAATCCCAATCCGCACAACGATGTGAACGCAATCATCGCCACTCATCACCGAGGAGTTCACCATGAGTAAATCCTCCGCACGCATCGTCTCCATGGCAGACGTGGCCAAACTGGCCGGCGTCTCCGCGCAGACCGTATCGCGGGTATCGAACGGCAGCGACGCCGTGAAGCCCGACACCCTCGACAAAGTACTCGCCGCCATGAAGGAACTCGGCTACCGTCCCAATTTCGCCGCACGGGCACTGAAGCGCGGCCGGTTCAACGCCATCGGCGTGATCATGTTCAATCTGGAATCAACCGGCAATCTTCGCGCGCTCGAGGGCATCACCAACGCGGCGTCCGACCGTGGATATGCCGTCACGATCGGCATGATGAACTGGGACGACGAGCCGACGCTCGCCAGTGCCGTGCGCAAGATGAAGGACATGCCTGTCGACGCGATCATCGTGATTCTGGAACACAAGCCGCTGGACTTCGATACGTTCACGCCACCGCCCACCATCGACGTCACGCTGATCACCACCGCCGATTCGGCCACCTGCTCCACGATCGATTCCGACCAGTACGGCTGCTCCCAGACGATCGTGGACTATTTCCTCGATCACGGCCACCGCAACGTGTATTACGTGTCCGGCCCGGAGGATTCCATCGCCAACGGCAGCCGCGAACGCGGGTGGCGTGAAACCCTGGAGGCGCACGGCATCACTCCCCCGCGGGTGATCCGCGGCGACTGGCAGGCGGAAAGCGGCTACGACGCCGGACTGCAGCTGGCGGCCACTCCCGGATGCACTGCCGTGTACGCGGCCAACGACAACATGGCCAACGGCGTGATGCTGGGCGTGCGCGCGGCCGGCAAACGCGTGCCGGAGGACATCAGCGTGATCGGCGTGGACGACTCGCTCAAAAGCGTGGTACCTCGGCTCAACCTCACCACAGTGCGACTGCACTTCTCCAAGGTGGGGCGCATGGCGTTCGAACAGACGCTGGACATGATCGAAGGCCGACGCAACGACATCACACATCTACTGGTCCCCGGCACGCTGATCGAACGCGATTCCGTCGCCACACTGCACTGAACGACACCGTGTTCGATCACCAGGCCAGCGGCACGCGGGAGATGAAACGACACGGCTCCCCCGTATACGGATCACTGAATTCGAGCGTACGAGCCACCAGCTGCAGTGGATTCGAGAAATCATCGTATGCACGATCAACGATCCTCGGATACATGGGATCGCCCAGAATCGGCAGCCCCAGTGAATTCATGTGCACGCGCAGCTGATGCGTTTTGCCGGTACGCGGATGCAGGGTATAGGCACGCATAGGCGTCTGCGTCCGATGCGCCGTTTCGTCCGCCGCCGCATTCGACGCATTCGACACATCCCCGAGCTCGATCACGGTTTCCGCGTTCGCCACGCCCGGTTCCTCGTACGCCTGCAGGATCCCCCGATCCTTGACGATGCGCGAACGCCGACGCAATGGGAACGTGCGCGGCGGCTCCAGTCGTTCGATCGTGCCGAATCGTGGCCGCATGATCGGCTGGGACGGTGCCACGCATTCGTAGGTCTTCGCCGTGCGATGCTCCTGAAACAGCATCTGGTATCGTCCGCGAGCGGCGGGATCACGCACGAACACGACCACGCCGGCCGTATCGCGATCAAGGCGATGGGCCGGCGTGATCTGCGGTTCTCCATACTGCTCGCGCAGTCGGATCAGCGCCGTGGATCGGTACCACATGCCGCGTGGCGTGGTGGGCAGGAAGTGCGGTTTGTCGATCACGATGATCCGCTCGTCCTCATACAGCACGGTGAAGTCGAACGGAATATCGGGCTCGTCGACCACCCACCGATGCGGTTTGGCTGGTCTGGCGGACTTGCCGGGGTTCGCCGTCAACGCCCCGTTACTCCACGGTGACGGACTTGGCGAGATTACGCGGCTTGTCCACGTCGTAGTTCTTCAGCTTGGCCATGTCCATGGCGAACAGCTGCAGCGGTACCACGTCAACGAGCGGGCTCATGAGCGTGGGGCACTTGGGACGCCAGAACACCACGTCCGCGTAGTTCTCCACGTCCGGATCGCCTTCCTCGGCCACGGCGATGATGAACGCGCCGCGGGCCTTCACCTCTTCGATGCCGGAGATCACCTTGGCGTGCAGCACGTTGCGGCCGCGTTCCGGCGGCACGATGAACACCACGGGCTCGCCCTCGTCCACCAGGGCGATCGGACCGTGCTTGAGCTCGCCGGCCGCGAATCCCTCGGTGAACGTGTAGGCGATCTCCTTGAGCTTGAGCGCGCCCTCCATGGCCACCGGGTAGCCGACATGACGGCCAAGGAACAGGAAGGAATTGGCGTTCACCATCTGCTCGGCGGCCTTCTGGATCGCGCTGGACTGCGTGTCGAGCACCCACTGGATCTTGCGCGGCATGTCCTTGAGCGAGTCGAGCGTCTGCTGGATCTCGTCGCGGAACATCGCGCCCTTGATCTGCGCCAGATACAGGCCCAGCACGTAGGCGGCGGTGATCTGCGCCACGAACGCCTTGGTCGATGCCACGGCCACCTCCGGACCGGCATGCGTGTACAGCACGGCGTCGGATTCGCGCGGGATGGAGGCGCCCTGCGTGTTGCAGATGGCCAGCACCTTGCTGCCCTGCTCGCGTGCGTGGCGCAGCGCCATGAGCGTATCCATGGTCTCGCCGGACTGCGAGATCGCCACGACAAGCGTACGCGGCGTGAGGATCGGGTCGCGGTAGCGGAACTCGTGCGCCAGCTCCACCTCCACGGGGATGCGCACCCAGTGTTCGATCGCGTACTTGGCCACCATGCCCGCGTAGCTGGCGGTGCCGCATGCGATCACGATGATCTTGTCGATGGCCTTGAAATCATGCTCCTCGATGCGCACCTCATCGAGGTTAAGGTCGCCGTTCTTGTCGAGACGGCCCAGCAGGGTGCGCTGCACGGCGGCGGGGTCCTCATGGATCTCCTTGTCCATGAACGAATCCCAACCGCCCTTTTCGGCGGCGGACGCATCCCAGTCCACGGTGTACGTCTTGGGGTTCTCCACGACGTTGCCCATGAAGTCGGTGACGGTCACCTTGTCGGCGGACACGCACACGGCCTGATCCTGATCGATCTCCATGGCGCGCTTGGTGTAGGCGACGAACGCGGCCACGTCGGAGCCGAGGAAGTTCTCGCCGTCGCCGAGTCCGACAACCAGCGGGGAGTCATGACGGGCGCCGACCACGATATCGGGCTGACGGCAATCGGTGGCGAGGATCGTGAACGCGCCCTTGAGCATGCGGGCCAGACGACGAATGGCCTTGAACAGGTCCGGCTTGCCTTCGTCCTCGATGATCTTATCGACGATCTTGCCGAGCAGCTTGGCGGCCACTTCGGTGTCGGTGCTGGAGGAGAAGCGGTAGCCTTCGGCCTGCAGGTCAAGACGAAGCTGGGACGCGTTTTCGATGATGCCGTTGTGAATGATGGCGACCTTGCCGTCACGACTCGTATGCGGGTGCGCGTTCACATCGCTTGGCACACCATTCGTGGCCCAGCGGGTGTGACCGATGCCCACGGTCGCGGCCGGCATTGGCTTGCGTTTGATGTCGTCGATGAGATTGGAGAGGCGCCCCGCCTTCTTGCGGACCTCCACGTGATCCATGCCGGGTGCCGTCAGCGCCACACCGGCCGAGTCGTATCCGCGGTATTCAAGGCGCCGCAGACCCTGAAGGCAGACCTCAAGAGGCTTGCCGCACGCGGTTGAGATGTTTCCTGCATATCCAACGATTCCACACATGGAACACCAGTGTACGGGGTCCATGTTGCGAACGCTCCAAGCAAAACGCCACCTTGGCCGAACCTATACAGGCCGTATGGATATGGGACCGGCCAAGATGGCAGACAGCATCCAGAAGGCATCAGGGCCGTGCGGATTCCAGCACGTCCCCCAGCGCGCCTCACAGCACGTGGTTGAGGAAGTCCTTGAACCTCGGTTCGGTGGGGTTGTCGATGATCTCCGGACCACCCTTCTCCACGACCACGCCGCCGTCCATGAACACGATCTGATCGGCAACCTCGCGGGCGAATCCGATCTCGTGCGTCACGCAGATCATGGTCATGCCGCCCTGAGCGAGCGAGCGCATCACGTTGAGCACCTCGCCCACGAGTTCGGGATCAAGCGCGGACGTCGGCTCGTCGAACAGCATGATGTCGGGGTGCATGGCGAGCGCACGGGCGATGGCCACACGCTGCTGCTGACCACCGGACAGCTGCATCGGATAGTAGTCAAGACGCTCGCCCATGCCCACGCGTTCCAGTTCCTTGATGGCCTCCTGGAGGGCTTCGGACTTGGACTTGTGCGCCACATGCACGGGCGCCTCCATCACATTCTCGAGCGCGGTCATGTGCGGGAACAGGTTGAAGCGCTGAAACACCATGCCGAGCTTGGCGCGCTGCGCGGCGATCTGCTTGTCATCAAGCGTCTGCAGCACACGCTGGCCGTTCTTGTCCACCCACTTGTAGCCGATCATCTCGCCGTCGACGTCGATCTCGCCACCGGTGAGCGTCTCCAGCTGGTTGATCAGACGCAGGAAGGTGGACTTGCCGGAGCCGGACGGACCGAGGATCACGGTCACGGTGCCCGGCATCACGGTCAGATCGATGCCCTTGAGCACGTGCAGGGATCCGAAGGCCTTGTGCACGCCCTTGGCCTGCACGGCCGGGACCACGCCGGTTCGCGCGGCGACGTAGTCGTTGCTGTTCGCAGTGTTCTTCATGTCAGTATCTCCCCTCACTGTCGCCTAGGCGTTCAGCCCCACCATGGTGGCCTGGTTCTGCTTTTGGATGTCGTCCTTGGGTTCGCCGTCGGTCTTGCCGGGCAGCGGCGGCTGCTTGCCCTTGGTGCCGATCGGGCGGGCCTCGAAGCCCTTGCCGAAGTGCTTTTCGAGTCGGGACTGGATGATCATGAGGATGGAGGTGATCAGCAGGTACCAGAAGCAGGCCACGATCAGCAGCGGGATCGGCTTGTAGATACGGTTGGCGATGGCGTTCGTGGCGAACTGCAGATCAAGGGTGAACGGCACGGCGAGCACCAGGGACGTGGTCTTGAGCATGCCGATGGTCTCGTTGCCGGTGGGCGGGATGATGATGCGCATGGCCTGCGGCAGGATCACGCGACGCATGATGAGCGACCGACGCATGCCGAGCGCTTCGGCGGCCTCGGTCTGACCGGGGTCGACGGCCTCGAGTCCGGCGCGCACGATCTCGGACAGGTAGGCGGCCTCGTTGAGCGCCAGACCGATCACGGCTGCACGGAACGCGGTGATCACATCCTGCGTGTCCACGGACCAGAACGTGACGGAGGTGAATGGGATGCCCAGTCCCAGCTTCGGCACCAGCACGGAGATCAGACCCCAGAACACCAGCTGGGTGTACACAGGGGTGCCGCGGAAGA
The DNA here is from genome assembly GCF_002259645.1 of Bifidobacterium tissieri. Lineage (GTDB taxonomy): Bacteria > Actinomycetota > Actinomycetes > Actinomycetales > Bifidobacteriaceae > Galliscardovia > Galliscardovia tissieri. The sequence continues at coordinate 344,144 of NZ_MWWV01000003.1, read as the reverse complement.
ACCAGATGAAGAACCAGCTCACGCCTCGCAGCACGGGGTTGATGGATTTGCGCATGATCGCGAGCACCACGGCCAGCACGATGGCGATGACCATGGACAGCACGGTGATCCACAGCGTCCAGCCGATACCGGCGAGCACGTTCTCGTTGAACAGGTACTTCCAGACGACGGGCCATTCGAAGTTCGGGTTGACGATCATGCCGTAGACCAGCATGGCCGCGAGCAGCGCCACGATCACGCCGGCCACCACGGGTCCGATGCGCTTGACCGGAAGCGCGTTGATCCTGTTCGGAATATTGAGTCCGTCGGACTCGTTCTTCTTGGATGCCATTGGTTTCGGCTTTCTCTCTTTTCTCGGGAAAACGACTATGGTCACCCGTGGATTTCCGAGCCTCGTTGAACACTGCGAAGTTCGGGAATCCACGGGTGACCGGTAGTCAACACATATGGGAAGTGAGTCTAACCTACGTTTCCGTCATCCGTGTTTCACTACGGAGTTTTCGGAATCGATATCATCGATTCGGAATCGGTCAGGACTCCACCGTCGGGTTGATCTCCGCCTTGTCGATGGCTCCGGAGGAGACGCCCCACGTGTCGAGGATCTTCTTGTAGGTGCCGTCGTCCATGAGCTTCTGCATGGCGGCCTGCACGGCCTTGGCGGTGTCGGTGTCGCCCTTCTTGATGGCCACGGCCTCGGGGGTCACGCCAACGTCCTCGCCGAGGGCCTGCAGCGTGTCACCGGTCTGCTCGATCGCGTAGCCGGCGACCGGGGAGTCGGCGTAGAAGATGTCGGCCTTGCCGGTGGCCACGGCGGTGGTCACATCGGTCTGCAGCTTGGACGACTGGATGGTGATCTCGGACTTGCCGGCCGACTTGCACGCGTCGTTGTCGGCGTTGATCTCCTCCTCCTGCGTGGTGCCGGTCTGCACGGCCACCTTCTTGCCGCACAGGTCGGAGGAGTCGATCTTCTCCGGGTTGCCTTTCTTCACCACGAAGGTGGAGCCGGCCTTGAAGTAGGTGACGAAATCGACGGCCTCAAGACGTTCCTTGGTGACGGTGAACGAGGAGATGCCCAGATCGTACTTGGTGCCGACGGACGGGATGATGGAGTCGAAGGTGGCGGTGGTGTTCTCGGCCTTGAGCCCGAACACCTTGGCCAGCGCCTTGGTCAGGTCCACGTCGAAGCCGACCGGCGTCTTGCCATCCTCGGCCAGGAACTCGGCCGGGGCGTAGGAGGTGTCGGTGCCGACCTTGAGCACACCGTCGGACTTGATCGAATCGGGCAGCATGGCGGCGATCTCATCGTCCTTCTGAATGCCGCTCACGTCGTAGCCCTTGGTGGCGGACGAGCTGCCCGAGCCGCTGGAGCTACCGCTGCCGGAATCGGCGGAATCCGACGTGCCGCATGCGGCCATGGAGAACAGCGTGACGGCGGCGAGCGCGGCCGCGGCGATGGCCTTGAATCGAGTCTGGACTGACATGGTTTCTTCCTCTCACGATGTCAACAAATCCAAGATCCGAACCTAGGTTTGCTATGTCACGAATAGGTTACCAACCAAATTTTTATGGACACCCAACCAAATTTACCGGCCGTACACCGTGCCGCGCCCCACCGATCACCGACCACCGATCAACAGTCACCTGCCGGCTCAGCCCTCCACGTCCGGGTTCACCTCGAATTTGTCGACCATGACGTTCTCCACGCCCCAGGCCTTCATGATGCCTTCGTAGTCGCCGGTCTCCTTGAGCTTGTCGAGCGCGGCCTTGACCGCCTTGACGGTCGCGTCATCACCCTTCTTGATGGCCACGCCCATCGGCAGCACGCCCTCGTTTTCGCCGATCACCTGCAGTCGGTCGTCGGTCTGCGCCACCGCGTAGCCGGTGACCGGGGTGTCGGCGTACATCAGGTCCACTCGTCCGGCGATCAGCGCGGTCGTCACGTCGGTCTGGTTGCGATACGGCAGGATCTCGATGCGTTTTTCACCTTTGGCCTGACACTGGTCCTGCATCTTGTACATCTCGGTTTCGGCCACCACGCCCACCTGCACGGACACGCGTGTACCGCACAGATCGTTCACGTTGACGTGGGTGGGGTTGCCCTTACGCGCGGCGAAGGTGAGGCCGGCCTGTGCGTATGTGACAAAGTCGACGGCCTCGATGCGCTCCTTGTTCACGGTGAAGCCGGAGATGCCCACGTCGTATTTGCTGCCGACGGCGGGAATGATCGTATCGAACATGGAGTTCTGGATGTCGAGATCCAGTCCGAAGATCCGTGCCAGCGCCTTGCTGAGGTCGACCTCGTACCCGACGGGCGTCTTGCCGTCGGCGGCGAGGAACTCGGCGGGCGCATACGTGACGTTCGTGCCGATCGTGAATTTGCCGTCATCGGTCACGGATGCGGGAAGCATGGCGGCGATGGCGTCATCCTTCTGGATTCCGCTCACGTCGTAGCTGCGGGCGATGTCGGGATCGGAGCCGGTGGCATCCGTGGTGCCACATGCGGCAAGGGGCATGATCATCAGGACGGCCAGCGTCATGATGATCGCGTTCTTCAGTCTTCTCATAGGGTTCATCTTATGTCCGGACGTATGTTGGGGATGGTTATGGTCGGGCATGGTTATGGTTGCGCGATGCAAACGGAAATATGGAGGGCAGGACGACCGTGATCACAGGCGGCCACGATCGGCAACCCATGACCGCATGACCGTTCGATCAGCCGTGACGCAGATTGCGCAGTCGCATGGCACGCTGCGCCTCGCGCTTGTCCTGCTCCTCACGCAACGCCTGGCGCTTGTCGTATTCACGCTTGCCCTTGGCCAGCGCGATCTCCACTTTCACACGGCCGTTCTTGAAGTACAGGCTGATCGGCACGATCGTGTAGCCCTTGGCTTCGATCTGTCGGGCGAGCTTGGCGATCTGCTGGGCGTGCAGCAGCAGCTTGCGCTTGCGCTTGGGGGCGTGATTCGTCCACGTGCCGTTGAGATATTCGGGGATGTTAGCGTTTTCCAGCCAGATCTCGCCGCGTCGGTCGATCGACACGAACGCCTCGGCCAGCGACGCACGGCCTTCGCGCAGTGACTTGACCTCGGTGCCGGACAGCACGATGCCCGCCTCGTATTTGTCCTCGATCGCATAGTCATGCCGCGCCTTGCGGTTCACCGCGATGGGCTTCAGCCCCTGTTCCTTCGCCGTGACGTCGTTTTTCGCCATAGGTGTCGTCTCTTTCCTCTTGTCGTCGGCACATCCGCCGATCGGTAGTCGCCGGACCACTCCGCCGGCCTTGCTCCCCGAATGATCACATCGGAATCATCATCACATCGCAGGGCACATATCCGTGTGCCGCCGCGTTCGTCTGCAATGTTCCCATCATACTCACGGGGAGGAAAGACCGACCCGCGATTCCGGCTGATTCAATCCTCGACATATTCGAGCACGTCGCCCGGCTGACAGTCAAGAACCCGACAGATCTCGTCGAGCGTGGAGAAACGGATGGCCTTGGCACGGCCGTTTTTCAACACCGACACGTTGACCGGCGTGATGCCGATGCGCTCGGCGAGTTCGTTCACGCCCATCCTGCGTTTGGCGAGCATGACGTCGAGATTCACGCGAATGGCCATGTCAGATCACCTCCGCGAGTTCGTCGCGCTGGGCGATGGCGTCCTTGAGCAGGGATCGCATGACGATGAGCAACAGCACGAACGCGGCGAGCAGCAGCAACGCCACTATGCACGCCAGACTCATGGCCGCCGCACCCATCGCCACGTCGATGGATATGCCCTGTGCGGGATCATAGTATTCCGAATGCGCCAGCGATCCGTATAGCAGTACGAACATGACGAGAACGGCTTCGGCGAGCGCACAACCGATGATGGTGTCGGTACGCGATACTGCCTTGCCGGAGAATACATCATGGTGTTTGACCAGCGTCAGCAGCTGCCACAGCGGGATCAGTGCGATCTCGAAACAGGCGACGCCAAGCACGCCGGTGATCGCATACGGCCAGCGCGCGGACGCCAGTTCCGGATAAGTCGCCACGATATCGCCGGACACGACCACGACCACAAACTGCCCCCAAAGGCAGATCAACTCCAGCAGTACGATCATCGCCTTCAACACGGCGATGATCACACCCGAACGGTTCGACCGCGACGGATGATTCGACTGATTCGACGGCGATGAATCGACGACGGCGTGAACGCCATCACCCTCGGATGCGGAACCATGGGAGCCCATTGCCCACCTCTTTCTCGATTCAACGAAAATTCGACAATGATTCGACGATTCGATAACGACGTACCGTAATCGCAAAACGATAATAACCTATCGTATTTCGATATGCAAATCTCGTGAAGAATCGAAATTCGATTGGTATCTATCTTTTTTCGATATCTATTGTGAGGGTTGGAATCAGATACAAGCCAACCTCGACGGATTCCGGTACCGGACAGCGACCGGCAATTCACCCGATCACGCCCACCGCAAATAACCGACATCATTGACGGAAACCTCAGCCGCCACACTCATCGCAAAGGACACTTCATGACCACCACACCGCAATCCAGCACCGAACACATAAGGAAACCCAACGATCAACCATCGCAGCCAGACACCGCCACACTCCCCCGGTATCCGCTGCTCCTGCTCGCCGCCACCGCACTCATCGCCGTGCTCTTCGACCGCATCGTCGTCGCCACATTCCTCTCCCTCTACACACCTGACTTCCACGACACGTTCCCCCACATGACCGTCGCTCTCGCCATCTTCTGGTTTGCATGTCTCGTCGTTGTCACCGCGCTGCACTGGCGTACGGCGAAACGCAACCCCTACGCATGGTTCACGACAGCGGCCATCACCCTGCTCGCCATCTGGATGATCGTCGCCGAACACAGCATTCGCGCGGCCAACGGTACGACGGAGGACGGCAGCGTCATCGCCAATCCCCTGCTCGGTTTTGACATCGCACCCACCGACGGTTTCCCCTTCCTCGGCAACAACGAATACCAGCTCCTCACACTCACGATCGCCGTTCCCTCACTGCTCATGCTGCACGCCCAGCTGGTCGGCGGGCTGTTCTCCCCCTCGCATCCGTTCGGTCTCGCCCTGCGCTGGCTGACCGGATGGATCATTCAGCCATTCAATCGACTCGACACGTTCGGCATGGCCCTTGCCAAGGCAATCAATACCGCGGCCGCCCACGGCAAACGTCCCGCGCTGTGTAAGATCGGCATCGCCGCACTGATCTGCGTGCCAGTGGTCGGCGTACTGCTGGCGTTGCTGGCGAGCGCGGACATGGTATTCGCCTACGGGTTGTCGAGTGTGTTCCACGATTTCGACGTCAACGCCATCCTGTTCCACGGCACGATCATATTGGTGCCGATTCCGTTCCTATACTCGCTGCTTGCCAACCTCGTTCCGCAGGATAACCGCGATACGTCAGTACGCACGAATTCGACGAAGTCGACCGGATCAAGTGACACAGCCGACTCCTCCAACGACTTGCGCGCTCTCTACTCGTTCAACGTCCGTCTTTCATTGGATCCCACGATCACCATGATCGTACTGGGTGCGGCACTGATCGTATACGCGGTGTTCTGCTCGGTGCAGTTCACGTTCCTGTTCGCCGGTGCCGGTCTGCCCGACGGGCTCACGTACGCGGAATACGCGCGCAGCGGCTTCTTCCAGCTGCTGTTCGTCGCCGCGGTGAACCTGGCAGCATTCGGACTGGTGCTCACCTACGTGCGCAACGGCGACGAAACGCATGTCGCGCAGTCAGGTCATGGCACACAGCGCCGCGCGCTCATCGTCATGCTGATCGGCCTGATCGCCGCGACCGCAGTGCTGCTGGCATCGGCGGCCACGCGACTCGGCCTGTACATCGGCGCGTATGGGCTGACCTGGCTGCGATTCACGGCCATGTCGTTCATCGCCCTGCTGGCCGTGGTGCTTGTGCTCTGCTTGGCGAAGATGCGATTCGCACGCATTCCGTTGATCACGGTCTGCTGTATCCTGTTCGTCCTCTGGTACATCGCGCTCGGATACGCCGATCCCGCCGCCCTGATTCAGCACTACAACCTCGTCCACGGCTTCACCGCCGCCCTGCCGTTGCAGTAGGCGTGGTTCCTGCCCTCTCATACGGGCCGAAAAAGACGAAAACTACAATTCGTAGTGGTTTACAGACGTTTTAAGCGCTTACAACATCCGTAATCTACTACGAATTACCGGAATCGTCTTTTTCAGCCCGTATTTCACGCCTGATGGACGGGACAGCGCGGGTAGGCAACGAAAAAGTCCGCATGTCACGGGAAGTGAGCATGCGGACTTTCGTACTCGTACCGAATCAGACCGAAGGACGATCAGTAGTGGACGTAGGTGTAGGCACCGCTGGCGGCGTTAGGGATGGTCTGGTAGTAGATCTTGCCGTTCATCGACTTGCCGCAGTTCGACGTGACGATCGACCCGTCGGACAGCACCTGCTCCACGATGGCCACGTGACCGTAGACGGCGCTGGACCCGTTCTGGCCGGCGCGGAAGGAGATGGCGGCACCCACGTGCGGCGTGGTGTTCACCAGATAGCCGAGTCGGCGACCCGAGTTGCCCCAATCCTGACCGTTGCCCATGTAGGAGCCGACCGGCAGCTGCAGCTTGCTGCGACGGACGTACGCCCACCAGGTGCACTGGCTGTACTCGTAGACATTGCCGACATTACCGGTGTTATGGCCGTAGCAGAAGGAAGATCCCGCAGCGCAGTTGCCGGGAACGGAGTAGTTCATGCCCGAGGCGCCACCGGAGGAAGAGCCGCCGGACGACGATCCACCGGAGGAACTACCGCCGCTGGATCCACCGGAGGAACTACCGCCCGACGACGGACGGCTTGACGAACCACTGTTGGAAGACGATCCGCTGTTCGACGAACCGCCCGACGGACGGGTCGTGCCCTGACCACCGCTGTTGCCATTGATCTGCTGCTGCGCACTCTGCTGGGCGGCGGCCTGCTGCGCGGCGATCTGCTGGTTATACGAGTCGATCTGCGACTGGATCATCACGGTCTGCGCGGCCTGCTGCGCGGCGGCGGTCTTCAGCTCGTTTTGACGAGACTCCAGTTCGGCACGCTGCTGGTCGCCCTTGTTGCGCAGATCGTTGAGCGACGCGGTCTTGGCCTGCGCGTCTGCGGCGGCCTGCTTGGCCGCGGCGGCCTTGGTCTCAGCCGCGGTCTTCAACGTGGTGATCTGCTTCTCGATGGCGTCCAGACGATCCTTGCGGTTCATCTGCGTGTTCTTGGTGGTGGCGGCCTCGTTCGCGGCATTGGACTCGGAACGGGTCACGGCCGCGTCGGACTGCATGGTCTTGATGAAGTCATCGGTGCTCTTCGCGCCCGTCACCACGCTCATGGTGTCGGATGCGGCGGAACCGTGGAAACTGTCACGGGCCAGCTGGGCGACGGCGGCATGGGCGTCGTCGTAATCCTCACCGGTCTGCTGGATCTTCTCCTCCAGATCGGCCTTGTCCTTTTGCGCGGCCTCAAGTCTGGACGCCGCGGCATCGGCCTCTCCCTGTGCGGCCTCGGCCGCGTTCGCCGCATTATCGGCGGCCTCGATGGCGGCGGGAATCTGGTTGTTGGTCAGATCGTCGAGTTCGATGATCTTCTGAGCCAGATCATTGCTCACACCGCTCAGCTGCGATTCGAGGCTCTTCTGCTTGGCCTTGCTTTCCGACAGCTGACTGTACGACGGAACGGCGTTGGCCTCCTGGGCCGGAACGCCAAGCGACGCCAGCGCCATCGATGCAGCCATCCCCAGACCTGCGACGATCGCGATGGCTTTGGTGCTTGTACGCATTACGGTCATAACGTCTCCTTACGCATTCGGCGCCCAATCATAACCCATGAAACTGAAAACGCCCGTTTCAGGCCGCTCTCAGGCCTTGAGATACTTTCTCAGCGAAATCAGCGAGGCGATCGCGGACAACAGTATGGCCCCAACGATCAGTCCCGGCGAGATCAGCAGCACCGTGGCGATGTTCACGAACGGCATCCATGTGATGGTCTGGGCGAGCGATCCCTCGACGAACACCTTGACGATGCCGGCGAGCGCCGCACACGACAGGATCGATCCGATCAGCGACGCGATCACGCCCTCAAGAATGAACGGCAGCTGGATGATCCAGTTGGACGCGCCCACCAGTCGCATGATCTCCGTCTCGTTCTTGCGCGACGCCGCGGACATGCGGATCGTGGTTCCGGTGAGCATGATGGCCACGAGCACCATCACCGCGGCGAGCACCACGGTGACCGCGGTACCACGGTTGAGCACGGCGAACACGGGTTCGAAGATCTGCCGCTGGTCCTGTACCTCCTCAACGCCGGTCTTGCCGGAGAGCACCTCGGACACCTGCTGGTATTTCTCGGCGTTGGTGAGCTTGAGTCGTAGCGAGTCCTGCATGTCGTCCGCGGTGAGCGTGCGGCCCTGATAGACACCGCCCGGATACTGCTTGGTGAACGTGTCGTCGAAGAACTGCTGCTTGCTCACGTACGTGATCTTGGAGACCTCGTTGTGCAACTCCTCCTTGATCGTGTCCTGGATATTCATGATCTCTTCGGTGGTGGGCGCCTTGCCGGACGCGCAGTTGGCGGACTGGCTAGTGCCATCGGGGCAGAGCCAGACCACGACCTCCACCTTGTCGTACCAGGTTCCCTTGGCCTTTGTGATCTGCGCCTGCATGAGCACGGATGCGCCGATGAACAGGAACGAAATGAAGGTGACGAGCATGACGGACAGGATCATGGATCCGTTGCGCTTGATGCTGGTCCAGGTTTCCGAAAGGACGAATCGGAATCTCATCGTGTGCTCTCCTGCTGGTCGTGCTGATCGTTTGCGTTGTGATTGCCACTGCCGCGGCGTCCGCGCGGCGGAGCCGGAGGGGCGGGAGGCGTGGGTGGTTGCGGTATGGACCGATCGGGCTTCTTCCCAGATGTCTTGGACGCGGGCTCGGGTGCCGGGGCAGGCGGCACCGGAACACGCTTGGGCTTGAACTTGGCGTCGGGATCATCATCCGTTTGGGGTGCGGAAGGCTGAGACACGGCCGGCTTTGCCGCCGGCACGCGTTCCGCGCGGTCGTCGGTGTCGTCGACGATCGCAGCGCCATGTGCATCGCCGGCCGTCGTGCCGGCCTCCGTATCGTTGATCACGGTGCTGTCATCGATGACGATGCCCTTGCCCCAGGTGAGCGTGGTCTCCACGGGGGCGAACGCCTCGCCATAGCGTCCGGTTCGTCCGGAATGCACCGAACTGGCCAGTCGAGCGATGCCTTCGTCACCGGCGGTCACGTTGTTCACGGCCTCGGCAGCCGCCAGCACACCCTCGGTCACGGAACGGGTCTTCTCGTCAAGGGAATCGTCAGCGACGGAGTCGGACGGCACGCCCTTCGTGTCCTTGTCATCGCCCGTGTCGGCGGCCGCGCGGGAACGCAACTGAGTACGCCCGTCCACGCCAAGCGCCTTCTGCGCTCTCGCCTCCACTTCCGCATCGGGGAAGTACGTGGCGGAATCATACGATCCCTGCGCCTCGTCACGCACGATCTTGCCGTTGTGCAGCTCCACCACGCGCTTGCGCATGGAGTTGACGATCTCCTCATTGTGCGTGGCCATCACGATGGTGGTGCCGGTGCGGTTGATCGCCTCAAGCACCTCCATGATGCCCACCGACGTGGTGGGGTCAAGATTGCCAGTGGGCTCATCGGCCAGCAGGATCTGCGGGTGATTCACGTAGGCGCGGGCGATCGCCACACGCTGCGCCTCGCCGCCGGACAGCTCATGCGGCAGACGATCCTCCTTGCCGGTCAGACCCACGGTCTGCAACACCTGCGGTACCAGCGATTTGATCGTGGAACGACGGGTGCCGATCACCTCGAGCGCAAACGCCACGTTCTGATACACGGTCTTATTGGCCAGCAGCTTGTAGTCCTGAAACACGAAGCCGATGGATCGGCGATACTGCGGCACCTGACGATTACGCATACGACGCAGATCATTGCCCGCCACACGGATGTCACCCTCGGTGGCCAGCTCCTCGTGCAGCAGCAGACTCAGCAACGTGGTCTTGCCGGAACCGGACGCACCCACCAGGAACACGAACTCGCCGCGTTCGATGTCAAGCGTGATGTCATCAAGCGCCGGTCGCGATCCACGCGGATATATCTTGGTGACGTCCTTAAGCGAAATCAGTGCCATTGATATCCCCTACCCAATTATTGAATGCACAACCATACACAACCCGGCCGCCGAAACCGACGGCCGGACCATCATCTACTCAGCGGCTTCGGCCTGTGCCTCGCGACGCTGCTGATGACGCCAACGAATGCCGGCGTCAATGAACTCGTCGATCTCGCCATCGAACACGGCCTGCGTCTGCGAGGTCTCGTATCCGGTACGCAGATCCTTGACCATCTGGTACGGGTGCAGCACGTAGGAACGCATCTGATCACCCCAGCTGGCCTTGATGTCGCCGGCGAGCTCCTTCTTCTTCTTGGCCTCCTCCTCGTGCTTGAGCACCAGCAGTCGGGACTGCAGCACGGCCATGGCGGACGCACGGTTCTGGATCTGACTACGCTCATCCTGCATGGTCACCACAATGCCGGTGGGAAGGTGGGTGATACGCACGGCGGAGTACGTGGTGTTCACGCCCTGGCCGCCAGGACCGGAGGAGCAGTACGTATCCACACGGATATCAGTGTCCGGAACGTCGATGTGATCGGTCGCCTCGACCAGCGGAACCACCTCGACCGCGGCGAAACTGGTCTGACGACGACCCTGGTTATCGAACGGGCTGATGCGCACCAGACGATGCGTGCCGCCCTCCACGCTCAGACGACCATAGGCGTACGGCGCATCCACCTGGAACGTGGCGGACTTGATGCCGGCCTCCTCGGCGTAGGACGTATCCATCACCTTGGCCTTGTATCCGTGACGCTCGGCCCAACGCAGATACATGCGCAGCAGGATCTGTGCCCAGTCGGCCGCGTCCACGCCACCCGCGCCGGAACGGATCGTCACCACGGCGGAACGCTCATCGTACTCGCCGTCGAGCAGGGTCTGGATCTCCAGATCGGCCAAATCCTTGCCCAGCGTTTCGATCTCGGACTGCGCCTCGTCAAGCGTGTCCTTGTCGTCCTCTTCCTTGCCAAGCTCCACCAGCGTCTCCACATCGTCGATGCGGGAGCCGGCGCCCTCAATGCGCTTGAGCTGGGATTCGGCGGCCGACAGACGGCTCGTCACCTTCTGCGCATTGTCCGGATCGTCCCACAGGCCAGGAGCGCTGGCGTCCTTCTCGAGATCCTTGATCTGCGAGCGCAGGGAATCAAGATCGATCGCGGTGGCGATCATGTCGTACTTGGCACGCAATTCGCTGATGCCTTGGGAAAAATCAAATTCTGCCATCGTTGTTCACCTTACAATCGTGCTGGTTGTTCGTTGCCGGTCGGTCTTCCTGATTTAACAGGCCTTGCACAAACCGCGACGACTGGCATGCCGCGGACTGCGAGGATAGGAAATCGTCGATGCCGCATCGGACGGGGACGGTTCAGCGAGTCATGGTATTCCGCACGTTGCGTATGGAATCATTCCATGTGACACGCTGCCGATGGAATCATCGACACCTATGAGAGCGGCACGTCAAAGGCCGGCATACAACGCCGGAATAACCAGACTGCCGAGCATGCCCACGGCCACGACGACGCTCACCGCCCGTGCGACGGTACGACGACGACGCGCCTGCTGCTCGCGTTCTTTCCGGTATTCGTTCACAAAGCGTCATTGTAACGGCTCCCCCTCACAAAAACACTGTGATTACGCCCGTGAGACGTTCGCCAGCCGGGTAGACGGGAGGATTTATTGTTAAAAGCGGAATCCGTATGCGCGATCCGTGCATCTTCGGTGCACGAACCATATTCGCATATGGCTGATCAATTCGATTCGAATCCGATCCCAAAGGAGTATCAATGACCGAATCACGCAAGGCATGGGGATGGGGACTCGCCAGCATCGACGCCGCCGGCAACACCCTTGACGTGTGGTATCCACAGCTCGAACTCGGCGACGCACCCGCCGAAACCGATCGCCCCAACCACGATTTCGGCGTACTCGCCCACGATCAGGCCGACGCCCGTGGCGTGCGCCGCGTGCCCGTGTTCACCATCTCCTCCCTCGACGAGCCAATCATCGACGCCGCCGACGCCTACCTTCGCCTTCACCTCATGAGCATGCGCCTCGCCAAGCCGAACACCCTCAACCTCGACGGCATCTTCGGCAAGCTCAACAACGTCGTCTGGACCAACTACGGCCCGTTCGCCGTCGAAGACTTCGCCCTCCGCAAGCTCGACGTCCTCAAGGCCGCCGCCGGCTCCCCGCTGCCCACCGCCGACGTCAACGTGCTCTCCGTCGACAAATTCCCCCGCATGATCGACTACGTCGTCCCCTCCGGTGTCCGCATCGGTGACGCCGACCGCGTCCGCCTCGGCGCCCACCTCGCCGAAGGCACCACCGTCATGCACGCCGGCTTCGTCAACTTCAACGCCGGCACCCTCGGCACCTCCATGGTCGAAGGCCGCGTCTCTCAGGGCGTCGTCGTCGGCAACGGCTCCGACATCGGCGGCGGTGCCTCCATCATGGGCACCCTCTCCGGCGGCGGCAAGCTCCGCAACTCCATCGGCGAACACTCCCTCCTCGGCGCCAACGCCGGCATCGGCATCTCCCTCGGCGACAACTGCGTCGTCGAAGCCGGCCTCTACGTCACCGCCGGCACCAAGGTCACCATCTACGACAAGGCCAAGCTCGCCGCCGGCCAGCCCCTCGACGTCGTCAAAGGCGCCGAACTCTCCGGCAAGGACAACATCATGTTCATCCGCAACTCCGTCAGCGGTGCCATTGAAGCACGCAGCCGGAAGCATGGGATAGAGCTCAACTCCGCCCTCCACAAAAACTGAATATTTGGGGAACGGAGCGTTGTCTGCGTTACCGAAGACTCGACGTATTGATATACGCCTTCGCCTTCGGCGCCTTGACACCGCACACGTTCCCCAAATATTCAAACAATCAGGGATGGAGTGTCGTCTGCGTTACCGAAGACTCGACGTATTGATATACGCCTTCGCCTTCGGTGCCTTGACACCGCACATGTTCCCCAACAATTCAACATGTTCAATGTAATGGGCCTGCGGTGAGGGAGATTCCTCACCGCAGGCCCATTGCGTTTGCCGTGAGACGCGACGCGTCGGCGGCGAACTAGCGCTGGTCGATCGGCACGTAGGCGCGTTCGGGCTCGCCCGTGTACACCTGACGGGGGCGGCCGATCTTCGTGGCCGGATCGGCAAGCATCTCACGATACTGCGCGATCCAACCCGGAATGCGGCCCAGCGCGAACAGCGTGGTGAACATCTGCGGATCGAAGCCGATCGCACGATAGATCAGACCGGTGTAGAAATCGACGTTCGGATACAGGTGACGCGACACGAAATAGTCGTCGTGCAGGGCGATATCCTCGAGTTCAAGCGCCACATCAAGCAACGCCCGCTCGCCAGAGAACGCATCGGCGCGCTGTTCCATGATCTTCTTCAGATACTTCTTGGCGATGGCCGCACGCGGATCGTACGACTTGTACACGCGATGACCCAGGCCGGAGATACGGCGACCGTCCTTCTTCGCCTCTTCGACAAACTCTTTGACGCTCTTGCCAGAGTCACGGATCTGCTCAAGCTGACGCAGCACGGCCTCGTTCGCACCGCCATGCAGCGGGCCGGACAATGCGTTGATGCCCGCAGCCACCGCAGAATACAGATTCGCGTGCGCACTGCCGGCGATGCGCACCACCGACGTGGAGCAGTTCTGCTCGTGATCGGCATGAATGATGAGCAGCTTGTCGAGCGCATCCACCATCAACGGATCGGATTCGAACTTGGTGTACGGCACGGCGAAGCTCATGCGCAGGAAGTCATCCACATAGCCGCGCAGATAATCGGGGTACAGCATCGGCTCGTCACGGCGACGACGATGGATATGCGAGACGATGGTGCGCACCTTCGCCATGATGTTGGCCGCCGCCTCGTTGAGCTGCTCGGGATCGTTGATATCCACGGTGTCCGGATGATAAGCGGCGAGCGCGTTCACCGCCGAGGCGAGCACGCTCATCGGGTGCGAGGTGCGCGGGAACGAGCCGAGGAACGTGCGGAACTCCTCGCCCACCACGGTCTTGCGCAGGATGTTCTCACGATACGTCGCATACTGGGATGCGGTCGGCAGCTCGCCGAACTGCAGCAACCACGCCACTTCGAGGAAGTTCGAATGCTCGCACAGCTGGCTGATCGGATAGCCGCGGTAGCGCAGCACGGAATTATGCCCGTCGATGAACGTGATCTTGGATTCGCACTGCGCGGTGGTGAGGAAGCCCGGGTCCAGCGTGACCCAGCCGTCGTTGCGGAGTTTGGACACCACGATGCCGTCGGGCCCGCACGTGGCCTTCACGACCGGCAGGTTGAACGCAGTGGACTCCACCTCCAGCTTTGCAGTAGACATTTGCCCTCCCTAACACTTATGGGACCCACGCGCTACTGTTCGCCGACGCTTGGATACACGTCGATAGATGAACGCCGAAACACGCGAATCGTCCGACTCACGAAGTGTACGAGCCGTAATGTGGTCTTAGGTTACAGGATGCGCAACACCGATGCCGCGGAATGCCCATTTTTGAAAGAGCCCGCACGGTTTCCCTTGTTTTTCCTTCGTTTTCACGATAAATGACGTTTGGGAAATAACCGTGCGGACCACGTCGGCGTTGTTTATCGATGATCACACGGGATCGCCGACGATGCGCGGTCGCCGTGATATCGGCAGTCCGTCAGTCGCGTGCGGTGAGGATGATCGGATCGCCGTCGGTGATCGCGATCGTGTGCTCGCTGTGGGCGCCGCGCGAACCGTCCTCGGAACGCAGCGTCCAGCCGTCCTTCGGATCCTGGTAGATCTCGTCGGTGGTCTTGAGGAACCACGGTTCGATGGCGATGACCAGACCCGGGCGCAGCTTGTAGCCGTGGTGCGCCTTGCCGTCGTTCGGCACGTGCGGGTCGCCGTGCATGATGCGTCCCACGCCATGGCCGCCGAACTCGAGGTTCACGGTGTAGCCGTACGAGTGGGCGATGTCACCGATGGCGGCGGAGATGTCGCCCAGACGGTTGCCGGAACGGGCCTGGTCGATGCCGGCGGCGAGCGCCTCCTCGGTGCACTTGATCAGTCGCAGATCCTCGGGGTCGGGATCGTTGCCGACCACGAAGCTGATGGCGGAGTCGGCCACCCAGCCGTCCACGTTGATCGCCAGATCCAGCGACACCAGGTCGCCGTCCTTGAGCGTGTAGTCGAAGGGCACGCCGTGCAGCACGGCGTCGTTCACGGACGTGCAGATGTAGTGGGCGAACGGACCGGTACCGAAGTCAGGGGCGTAGTCGACGTAGCAGGATTCGGCTCCCTTGCGCGATTCGATGCGACGCTTGACGAAGTCGTCGATCTCCAGCAGGTTGGTGCCCACCTTGGTGGACTTCTTGAGATCGGAGAGGATGCCGGCGACGAATTTGCCGGCGGGGCGCATTTCGTTGATTTCCTGAGGTGTCTTGAGTTCGATCACTGTTGATTCACTTTCTACGTTTGTCATCCACAGTACTTCGTTACTGTACTGCAACGTCTCGGCATATGTTGATAACCGTTCTCAATCGCCGATCGTTGCCCTGATCGTTCCATATATCGCCACGCTGCGACAACGCCATCCGGAATACCACGACCATAAGTATGGCTGGACCGTTACTCTGGAATCATGACAGACTCGCTTATTTCCGGCATCGATCCGGCATCGTTCTCCTCCGTGATCAAGCCGTCCGATGATTTCTTCCGCTATGTCAATGGCCCGTGGATCGACACCTACTCGCTTCCCGCCGATCGTGCCCGTTTCGGCGCGTTCGATAAGCTCGCCGAGAACGCCGAGAAGGACGTTCGCGACATTCTCGAGGACGAGGACAGTCCGGCGATCAAATCGGCCGTGCTCTACCGTTCGTTCCTGAATCAGGATGCGATCGACGAGGCCGGTCTTGAGCCGCTTCGCCCCGATCTGAATGCCGTGGATTCCGCGACGGACAAGGCCGCGCTCACCCGTGTGCTCGGCGCGCTCAATCCCGCCGGCGGCCCGGATCTGATCGGGTTCATGGTGTATCCGAACCCCGGCGACCCGGATGTGAACGTGACGCATGTGGAGCAGTCCGGTCTGGATCTGCCCGATGAGGCGTACTACCGCGAGGATCGCTATGAGCAGGTGCGCTCCGCCTACGTGGACATGGTGGCGAATCTGCTGCAGCTCGCCAAGTATGCGGCCACCGGCGACGAGGCGGCCAGCAGCGCCGAGCGGTTCCTTGACGTGGAGAAGCGCATCGCCCGCCATCACTGGGATGTGGTGGCCACTCGCGACGAGGACAAGACCTACAATCCCACCGACTACATGGATCTGAAGGCCACGCTCGCCGACTTCGACATCGAGGCGTGGGCGCAGGCGTGGCAGGAGTCGTACGACCAGACGGTGGCCTCCGCACTGCTGCCGATCGACATGCATGCCGTGCTCGCCCACACGATCGTGCATGAGCCGAGCTTCCTGACGGGCATCAACCGCTTCTGGGCGGAGGCCGATCTTGAGGATCTGAAGCTGTGGGCGCGCGTGCACCTGCTGATCGGATGGGCGGGATACCTGAGCCACGAGTTCGATCAGGCCCGTTTCGATTTCTATGGCAAGGTGCTGTCCGGTACCACCAAGCAGCGTGATCGTTGGAAGCGTGCGGTGTCGCTGGTCAACGGCATCTGCGGCGAGGATGTGGGCCGCGAGTATGTGCGCCGCCACTTCCCCGATTCGTCCAAGCAGCGTATGGAGGAGCTGGTCGCCAATCTGATCAGCGCCTACCGCGCCTCGATTCAGGCGAGCGACTGGCTTGGTGCGGAGACCAAGGACAAGGCGCTGGAGAAGCTGTCGAAGTTCTCCCCGAAGATCGGATACACGAATCACTGGCGTGACTACGGCGCGCTGATCGTGTCCGATGAGCTGTCGCTGGTCGACAATCTGCATAACGCGTTCCGCTACGAGTCCGGCTACCAGCTGTCGAAGGCGGGCAAGCCCGTGGACAAGGATGAGTGGCTGATGAACCCGCAGACGGTGAACGCCTACTATGAGCCCACGATGAACGTGATCGTGTTCCCCGCCGCCATTCTGCAGCCGCCGTTCTTCGATCCGAACGCCGAGGATGCGGCCAACTACGGCGGCATCGGCGCGGTGATCGGCCATGAAATCGGCCACGGTTTCGACGATCAGGGCAGCAAGTACAACGGCGACGGCAAGCTGCACGACTGGTGGACCGCCGAGGACCGCACGAACTTCGAGAATCGTACCAAGGCGCTGATCGAGCAGTACAATGCGTTCGTCCCCGCACAGCTGGCCGAGAAGTACGAGGCGGAAGGCCATCCGGAGAAGGCACCGCATGTGAACGGCGCGCTGACGATCGGCGAGAACATCGGCGATCTGGGCGGCGTGAACATCGCCATCAAGGCGTACGCGATCTCGTTGGGCGCGCCCAACGGTTCGGCCGAGGCCGTGTCCAAGGCGCTGGACAATGCTCCGGTGATCGACGGATTCACCGGCGCACAGCGATTCTTCCTCTCGTACGCGTCGATCTGGCGTGGCAAGAACCGTGACGAGCTGGCCGAGCAGTATCTGCAGATCGACCCGCACTCCCCCGCCGAATTCCGCACGAACGGCATCGTACGCAATGTGGATCTGTTCTACAAGGCATTCGGCGTGACCGAGAACGATCGGATGTGGCTGGCGCCCGATCAGCGCGTTCGCATCTGGTAGCAGCGGACAGTCTCAGCCCCTTCCTAGGACGAACGGGCTGAGACGAACGGACTAGAACGCCGAACGGGACGTAACCGGAACCGACGGTTCCCGGTTACGTCCCGTTCGGCGTTCATATCGGACTGACCGAGCCGATCGTGACGGAAGTTATCCACATTACGCGTGATGGTGGGGCACATTGACGCACATTCCCCGTACGGCTTTCCCTGTTGCGACAGCGTGATGCACAGTAGATATCACCGTTGCTGTTGTGATCGGAATCATGGGCGATCCTCCTTCCCAAATCAGGCACATGCCTACTCACGCCCATGGATCCTGCTCCGCTGCGGTGACGGGCCAACGGGCATCGAAGTCGATGCAGACACGAGAAAGGGCATCAGCCATGGCACAGTCACAGATCATCATCACCGGTAACGTGGGCGCGGATCCGACCCGATTCGGTCCCGAAGGAGGCACACCGGCGTGCTCCTTTCGTCTGGCATCCACCCGTTCGTTTTGGAATCGGAGAACCAACGCATGGCAGGAGACCACCACGACGTGGATCACCGTCAAGGCATTCCGGACGCTGGCATTGAACGTGATGCAATCACTGCACAAAGGGGATGCGGTGATCGTATCGGGAACACTGGCCACGGAGGAATGGGAGCGCGACGGCATGACACGCACCAATCTCGTCATTGAAGCATCCACGGCGGGTCACGATCTGACCAAGGGACGATCGATGTTCGTCAGGAATCCCGGCAACGGCGGCTATCAGTCAGGAGATGGCGGATGGCCGAATCCTCGTAACAGTGAGGGCAACGGACCCGATGGTGCCATCGCACCGAACGGATCGCCCAATGCCGGCAACGGTGGCGGCAGGATCGGCGTCAATCCGTACAACAATCAGACCATGGGCGACGGCAACGAGGAATTCAACGGATTCGAAGGCAATGGGGGATGGCCGAACCAGAGTGAAGGGCAAAGCGGAGGACAGTCCTATCCACCCCAGTCACAGCCCCAGCCGCAACCACAATCACAACCACAAACCCAGCCCCAACCGCAATCAGGACTTCAGATCGATGCCGTTCCCGGGCCGGAACCAATAACGGCGTAACCGGCACCGGGCAACGAAATCCGACGACGTACCCGACCCAGAGAAGAAAAGGGGCCGACCGCATGTTGAACTGCGGTCGGCCCCTTATCATGGACAGTCGTTTCAGCCGAGTAGCGCCTTGACGCGATCGGCGATGGTGTCGGCGGCCTCGGCGGCGGGCACGGCGACTGTGTTCTCACCGTTGCGGTCACGCACTTCGATCGTGCCGTTGTTCACGGTGTCACGACCGGCCACGGCGATCACGGGAACGCCGATGAGCTCGGCATCCTTGAACTTCACACCGGGGGAAACCTTCTTGCGATCGTCGTAGATGACCTCAAGGCCACGGTCCTCGAGCTCGGCGACCAGCTTCTCGGCGGCCTCGAACGCCTCGGCGTTCTTGCCGGTGGCCACCACATGCACCTGGGCGGGGGCGATCACGGTCGGCCATGCCAGACCGCGCTCATCGTGATGCGTTTCGGCGATGCACGCCAGCACGCGGGACACGCCGATGCCATAGCAGCCCATCCACACCGGGACGGTCTTGCCGTTCTGGTCGAGCACCTTGAGATCAAGCGCCTTGGAGTACTTGAGACCCAGCTGGAACACCTGACCGATCTCCACACCGCGCTCGAAGCTCAGCGGGCCGGAGCCGTCCGGGCTCATATCGCCGTGACGGACCTCGACGGCCTCAACAGTGCCGTCGGCCTTGAAGTCACGGCCGTACACGAGGTTGTAGTAGTCCACTTCATGCTCGTCGGCACCAGTGAACCATGCGGAGCCCTTGACCACGTGGGCGTCCACAAAGTAGCGGACCGGGTTCTCGACTCCGGCGGCCTCGGCCTGCGGTCCCAGCACCATCGGTCCGATGTAGCCGGGCACCAGCTCCGGGTGGTTCTTGAGATCGGCCTCGGTGGCCTCCTCGATCTCGGCGGGGGCGAACTGCGCCTCAAGACGCTTCATGTCCACTGTGCGGTCGCCCGGAACGCCGACCACGATCACCTCGCGCCACGGTTCGTCATGATCCTCATCCTCGGCATGCTTGACGGCGATGACCACGTTCTTGAGGATGTCGGCGGCCTGCCATTCGCGGCCATCCGTACGCGGGTTGTCGGCGTTGCCGCGCTCGATCATCTGGTCGATCGTCTTGGCATCCGGGGTGGCGCGCTTCTCGGCGGCCGGCACATCGGAGCAGTCGATCTCGGGCAGCTCGGGCGTGTGCAGCGCCTCGACGTTCCACGCCTTGCCGGACGGGGCGAGCGCGAACGTGTCCTCGCCGATCGGCATTGGGGCCAGGAACTCCTCGGATGCGGAGCCGCCCATCGGGCCGGACATGGCGAACACGGGCACGTACTTGAGATCAAGACGCTGGAAGATGCGCTCGTAGGCGCCACGCTCGTCGTAGTAGGCCTTGCGCATGCCCTCCTCGTCGATGGTGAACGAGTAGGCGTCCTTCATGATGAACTCACGACCGCGGATCAGACCGGCGCGCGGACGGAACTCGTCGCGGTACTTGGTCTGGATCTGGTACAGGGTGACGGGGAGATCCTTGTACGAGGAGTACATGTCCTTGACCAGCAGGGTGAACATTTCCTCGTGCGTCGGCGCGAGCAGATAGTCGGCCTGATGACGGTCCTTCAGACGGAAGATGTTGTCGCCGTACTCCTCCCAACGGTGGGTGGCCTCATACGGTTCGCGCGGCAGCAGCGCGGGGAAGTGCACCTCCTGGGCACCGATGCCGTTGATCTCCTCGCGGATGATGTCCTCGATCTTGTTGAGGACCTTCAGGCCCAGCGGCAGCCAGGTCCAGATGCCGGGAGCGGCCTTGCGAATGTAGCCGGCACGCTGCAGCAGTTTTGCGGAATCGACGTCCGCGTCGGCGGGGTCCTCGCGCAGAGTGCGCAGGAACATGGTAGACATACGAAGAGTGTTGGAAGTCATGTGTTCCAAGGTATTCGGTTTCACGGACATCATTTCACACGTCATTGCACAGATCACCGTGCAACATCATCGTTCACGAATATCGACGTCAATCTTGCCATGACGGTCCTGTTATGGACACAATGGAATGGACGAAGGAGGCACCCATGCCCGACCCAGTCCACGAATCCGATTCCACCAACGTTCCGCAGTCACCGCCGACATCTCCGACACCACAATCCTCGTCACCGACCACTCAGCAGCCATGTGCATGGCCGGCAAGCACCGCGCAACTGCGCGACGGCACACTGAACCCCGACGATTTCTCGCCGGTCCGGGGACGGTTCACACCGACCGGACTGGACCTTGATGACCCCCGATGCGTCACGGTATTGGAACTGAGTCGTTCGGCCGCCGACCTGCTCGACGAACGGGCGCGGCTCATCACCGAGATCCGCGCATCGACGACAACGGCGGTGTCACGACCGTCAGCCGGTCAACCGCAGCCAGCGCCACAATCACAACCACCATCCCAACAACCCCAACAACCGGCACCACCGTATTCGCAGTATCCGGCAACATCGCAATCCGTACCGCCCAGCCAGGCATATCCACAACCGGCATATCCACAACCGGCACCCCCACAGCCAATATCCCAAACCACACCGCAGCCCACGTATCCATCGCAGGCCTATACCCCATATCCCCAGCCGACTCCATCGGCCGCATCCCCGCAACCGCCGGCACGCACCCGCCGGTTCCACGTCTCCACCGTGCAGATCCTGCTGCTGGCGCTCGGCGTCGGCCTGATCGGACTCGCCGTCTCCGTATTCGCGTTCATCACCTATCCGATCTTCGGCGACGGGGCGCGTACGGCATGCATCGCCGTCACGGGACTCATCGGACTGGCCGTCTCATATATGCTCGCCCCCAAAGTGCGTGTCACCGCGGAAGGCGTGGCATGGGCGTCATGTTTCGCACTGGTCACCGCAAGCGTGCTCGCCGGCGGACTCGGAGCGATACCGCTCCTCCGGTGGCGGGATCTGGTCACCGGACTGCTGCTGCTCGTACTCGCCGGCATCACCCTCGGACTGTATCTGGCGAGCGCGCATCGATCAGCGCCCATACGCGCCTACTCATTGACGTCATGTCTGTTGCTGCCCATATCCCTTGCCCTGATCGGCAACACGAACCTGCTGAGTCACACCGGACGGAGCGTCGCCACCATCGCCTGCATGACGGGCGTACTCCTTCTGGCGCTACTGGCACCGCTGCCGGATACGGAGCGTCTGGCGGCAACGGCAATATCCTCCTTTGTGCTGATGGTGATCGGATTCGGTGATTTCGCCAATCCCAACCACGTCCGGTACGCAGCCATCACGTCCCTGCTTGCGTATCTGATTCCAATGGCCTTCGCCACGCTGTTGTGGATACGAATCGCCGCGCCAACAGCTACTGCGAACACGACAGCACCAACGACCGTCGTACCGTCCACCACCCCAACCCCGAATCATCAGCGTGCGCTCCGCGACGCGACCCGTTGGGTGCTCACCATCGTCACGATGATCATGGGCATCGGTATGGCGGGGCTCTCCCTTGTCAACGATTATCGCCCATTGCCGCCGGATCTGATCACCGGGCTGTTCGGTGTGGCTGCGCTCGCCGTCGGCGTCATCTGGATGATGAAACGGCCGACGTTGCGCAGCTGGCCCGCACTCTGGCCCGGTCTGGTGATGCTGCTGGTGCCGATGCTGCTCGTGTCCCGCAACGACCGCGGAGAGTGGCACACCCGGTACGGCGTGATGTGGTCCATTGGGCAGCAGTCGTCGAGTCCCGATCGTGCAATGATCATCCGCGCGGTATTGCTGTTGCTGATCGCTCTGGCGTTAGTGATCGCCGGCGCATTGCTCGGCTGGCAGGCACCGGTCATCGCCGGCTCCATCACGCTGATCATCCATGTGATGGTGCAGCTTTGGACGTGGATCGTCATGTTCTCGATGGCATTCTGGTGGGTGTGGCTGGCGGCCGGCGGCATTCTGCTGGTGGTGGTCGCCGCACGATACGAGCGCAGCATCAATACAGCGAGAACGCTGATCACGCGGATCTCGCAACTGCGGTAGTCAGCGAGTCAGCGGTCGGCCAGCACGCCCATCGTGTAGGCGCTGGAATCCCCGGCGGAATAGTAGATCTCGCCGGGCTTGGCACCGCCTTCAAGCAGCTTGCTCACGGTCACGAAATGGTATCCCTGATCCTGCAGCTGTTTCACGATCTGTGGTATGGCCGCGGCGGTGCTGCCGTAGGTGTCGTGCAGATCGATGATCGACCCGCTCAACGTCGTACTCACCACTTGTTTCACGATGGCGTCGGCGTCGCGGCTCTTCCAATCCAAGGAATCGATGTTCCACAGGACCAGGCTCAATCCGTCGGTCTTGGCCCGACTGAGCACGGTATCACTCCATGCGCCGTCGGGCGCACGCAGTAACGTCGGACGGCTCCCGGTGGCGTTTTCGATCGCGTTGGCGGTCTTGTCGAGACTGGTCTTCAAGTCGCCGGCGGACAGCGCGTGCAGCTGCGTATGCGACCATGACATGCTCCCGATCTCATGGCCTTCCGCGGCCTCACGCCTGAGCAGATCGACGTTGCTGCCGGAGATGTTCTGCCCTTGCACAAAGAACGTGGCGGGCACTCCGGACTGTCGGAGCGCGTCGAGCACCTTGGGCGTGTTCGTCTTGTCCGGCCCGTCGTCGAAGGTGAGCGCCACGCATTTGCTGAGTCGGCAGTCAAGCGGCATGGCGTTCCTTACGGCGTCGACGGCGGACTGCAGATCGCTCATCACGCCCTTGGTCGATTCTGCGGTCAGATTATTGGTCTTCTGCAATGCCGTTGCCGCGTCGATCGCGTCGGACAGCGCAGTGCGCAGCGATTCGTCGACCTTGCCGGCGGACACGTCAAGCACCGTCTGTGCGGTGGACACGAGATACGACAGTCGAGACCGCACGTTGATGGTCTTCTGATCCTCGATGCTGGCCTTCACGTTATCGGCTGCATACTGCACTTCACCGGTGCGTTTGAACATCGGCACGATGGCGTCCCCGAACGATCCGGAGAGCGCATCGAGATCATCCGTACTGGCGTTGCCGGAGCATTCGCTTTCGTTGAGCGTGTTGAGATCAAGACCGATGACGGCACTGTCGTTGGTGCCGGCAAGCTCGTTGAGTGTGTCGAGCAGTTTGGTGTTGGCGACATCGTCCGGCGACGTCTTGCCGAGTTCACGCGCGGCCTTCATGGTGGCGGTGTAGGTGGTGACCGTGGTGACGTATTTCGTTTGCGCGTTCTGGCAGGATTGCAGTGCGTCGGCGTGTGCCTGCGCTCGGGACAAGGAGATATTGCGCGCGATCGTCATACCCGCGACCAGCGCCAGTATGACGAATACGGCGAGGAACGCGATAAGCAGCGGTTTGGGACGATGGGATTGCGGTATGGCTACAGTCGCGTCCCCGGATTCGATGTATTCCGAAGTGGCGTCGGGTTCGCTCCCCCACTGACTTGCGAACGCGTCAACGCCGTCCGTCTCATTGAAACCTGCGTTGGCGGCATTGGCATCGGAGTCGTTGGCCGAAGAACCGGTGACGTCCTTGTCCTGCTGTTGAGTCATGATTCCACCCTACTCGTGTAGTGCGCCAAGCTGCCGGTGCAATTCGGCGAGTGTTTCCGTGATCAATTCGGATGCATCATCATCCCCGATTGATTCGGTCATTACACTTACCGCGGCACGATACGTGGAATCCTCTACAATAGCGTACACATTATAGGAACCATCTGCCTTACCGTACTGTGCATGTACGATCATGCCATCAGGAATGCGCACACCAAGTCCTGTTAGATCAGCATTCATCAGATCCGCACCTGCCCGTTCATCCACGGACTGTAGCATGATCACGGCATTGGATGACCACGTATGGTTTGATATCTGCCGCACTGATTCCTCCGGAGAGGTCAGTTTGCTCATGAACGAATTCTTGTCTCCGTACATGGTGATCATCCAATCGTTCACCTTGGCGATGCCACCCATGCGGTCGATCGCCGCATTGCCGGCGACTGGATCCATATTGCGCATCATATCGTCGGTCAGCCGTTGGGACTCCTCGTCACCCCAGCAATCATCCAGGGGAGATCCCTTTGCCGGAGTCTGTACACAACCGATGTTATGAGCCATAAGATACACGGGGATATACAATCCGTACGCTCTCATCGCATATTCAGCATTGGTATCCCCATAGATATGATTCGTGTCCAGTTGCCCCATGGTGCCCAGCAGCATTACCGAAACTCCCACCTGCCCTTTGGGATGAGCCGTCGTCTGTTTCTTGACAAGGGCAGAGAACTGCTGATTGTCAAGTTTCGGCTTGCTGCCATTGTCGGCCAAAGAATTTGGAGAGGAACCATCGGCATCCGAAGGCATTTTATCCGTCGAGACGTTGGTGGATATTTGTTCCACTGTCGAGTGTCGTTGCGCCACCAACCTCCATCCGGAGATACCTCCAACAAGTACAAGAACCGCAACCACAAGCATGATCACCCATACCCGCACTGGTCGGGATTGTTTCTTATTACGTGGAGAACATGGAAAATGCTCCGACTGAGGCATCATCGACCCCTTTCACTGACGCATAGCCACATTAGCAATACAACAAAGCAACTCGGTATCTCTACATGTCAAAGAATATTATCATTTTTATAACATGTCACATTAAAGATATGCTATGCAAGCTTGATGGCACGGTAGCGCACCATACTTCCAAAGTAAAAGCAAGTAGCATTACTTGCATAACCGCCACGATAGGTGCTCCAGAACCAATTCCCTCCCCACTTTGCCTGATAGTAAATCTGACCATAACGCTTGCCTGGGCACACAGCGGAGACCCCAGTTCCATTGTCAATATCGGAACCAGATCGATATGTTCCACTTCCTCTCCAACACACATAAGAAGATGCAACATTGGAATATACAGTGAGTACCTTGTAATCAGTGGAACTGCAGTCAGATTGATATGGCGTACGCGCCTTACTTGCATATTTTGGATTTCGCCATTCAACCCTAACTCGCAAAGATGTATCCGACTTAATATCTCCTTCGGACCAAGGATCTTCCTTGGTATTAGCAGTAGACAAATCAGAATCAGGACCAGCCATATTCAAAGATTCGCTTGAAACGATAACTCCCTTTTCAATCATCTCAACATTGCCTTCATTAGTCTCGGCAGCCCAAGTCTCTGGAGAAGTCACCATAGAGAAAACTATCAACACAGCAACCAAAGCACCGATAAACAACAAAAGCTTTCGATAAACTTTCTTTTGAATTTGGAACTTCATCTCTAAACCCTTTCTCACAGTAGGCTATTTCCGTAATAATGCTATATCCAGATCACCTCTTTTCATAGCAGTCAACATTTGTTGACACATTAAAAAAACAGATAACATAATATATAATTACATCAACATTACAAATTGGAGACAATATGAAAATCTTAGCAGCAATACTTATCGGCATCATACTGTCAAACACCCCCACCATTACAGCGCAAGTCATGAACACAAATACAACCGGATCAACTTACGAAACGAGAGCTATCTGCCCTCCATTTCACATACCGTTTCACCATTGCCATAAACATTAAGAAATAACTAAGAAACAGGAATTTCAATATAGGTCATCCAATAATTATTTTCTATCCAGGAAAAGACTACACCCCCCACTAAGGCAACCCTTTTCTTGACAATAGTAAGACCACTACCTCCTCGCAAATCATTACGATCAAAAATAGAGTTCTTAGAAATAAAGATAATTTTCCTATCCGAAAAAACAATTCTAGAGAAGAATACTCTATTATTAGGATCGCTATATTTAGCGATATTAATACAAATTTCTTTAATAGCAAAAACCATAGTATGGATTATTTCATTTTCAACCAAACTCACCTCCCCTTCAATAAGAAACTCCCCAGAAAAACCCAAATCCTTTAAATAATGATCACAAGTTTCTACAGCCTCCCATAAAGATTTTTTCTCAGAGTTATCCTCAGCATCAAGATCACCACGCATCAATCTAATAGCGTCATGAACACTTTCTAAACTTCTCAACGAAACATCATGTATAGACTTTAAATTACTGGAAACACTTCTTTTATCCTCCCAAAAATCACCGTTTTCGGACAAAAGCACAATATACGTTAAATCACTTGCAATCGAATCATGTAACAGCTCTGACATTCTCTCCGAACGAGCATGATTAATATTATTCCCAGACAGTATTTCTATTTTATTTTCAAGATATGAAACCATCGCGTGTTTACGTTTTAATTTAAAAACTACGCCAATAAGCACCGCACAGATTAAATAAATAGATTCAGTAAAAATAAAAATACAAATATCTCCCCTCGGTTCATACAGCCAATAGCCAATACAATCAAAGGACAAAACAACAATAGATAAAGAAATACCCACCAATAGATATTCCGAAAAAGCCAGATATCCGATTGCAAAAATCAAACCAAAGATCTGCATCAACGAATACACATCCGGAAGCAGTGAAGAAATGCAGTAAAGAACTACAACCGAGCAGCAAGCAAACTTGGTTGAAAATAAAAAACAAAGAAGTAGTATCGTGTGAAGCACACCAAAAGAGAAATCTACCATTTCCTGGGGATTGTGATATATTTCAATACAATATTGAATCAATGTTACAGCGACCAGAAATAATAGAAATAAATGAACACCTTTTCTTTGCGACAAAGAGGTCAACTTACACACAATACGATCCACAATTTTAACTTTCTCGCGACATCCATTTCATTATAGCTTGACTTAGATTCTTTGCCCCCAATTTTTTCACAGCCCGGCGTGCATGAGTTCTTATAGTCACAGATTTTACCTTTTTCATTCTAGCTATTTCTTCAAATGAATAACCTTCGGAATTCAAACACAAAACATCATGTTCTTCCGTACCTAATACTTTAGGCTTATTACCCTCGTCATTATCATTCGCAATTCTGTTATGCGCCACAATTGCAGAATCGAACTCAACTTCCACTTCTTCCATACGCAATGCATCGCCACTAGCCACATTGATTACGGCTTCAGAAATTGATGAAATATCACTCTTCCTGACAATCCCTTGCGCACCAGAATCACTTGCAAGAGACGCATAATATTCTATAGGAAAAGAGGTAATTGCGAGAAGCGACGGACTCGATCCATTTTTTCGAATTTTCCTACATAATTCTTCACCATTCATTTCGGACATCGACATATCAACCAACAAAACATCCGGCCAATTTGCCTCAACGCAACAATGTAAGATCGCCTCTTTAGCAGATGAAGTACACCATAATACTTCCACCCTTGGATCCTTTTTTAGGATAGCGCAAAGTACAGGTAAAACCAAATCATCATTGTCAACTACAGCAACCGAAACGTGTTTACGATCTCTCAAACAGGATGATTTATCTGATTTTATAGAATCCATAAAAACCTACCTTCACTTTATGATATCACAAATACGGCTTTCCCATGAACTCGTTAACGGATGTTGACAGCTTAATGTTAGTACATGCAACAAACTTCACGTCAACAAATGATGACTTTAAAATATAACTCCAACATTTAGTACATCATGAAATAGTACCAACATTCAATACGAGCAAGGAGGCTTGCAATGTCTGATCCTATGGTACTGAAAACTCAACATTGGTTGAATAACACGTACGGAGGAGATTCTCGCTACAATCGCATTATCGAGGACGGCAATACCGGATGGAATACTATCAATGCCTTGATTCGAGCATTACAAATCGAATTAGGGCTTTCCTCCACAGCCGACAATTTCGGAGACGAAACCAAGAAAGCCTACTCAAAGGCACCACTACAAATGACCACTGGAGAAACAAACAACAAGTTTGCGATTCTACAGGGAGCCCTCTGGTGCAAGGGATACAATCCAGGACATGCGGGAACTGATGACGCCATTGACAATCGATTCGACGCACCAGTGGCCGCCGCGGTGAAGGAGCTCAAATCCGATGCTGGGCTCATCAACCCAAATTCCATCGTTACCACGAACTTCATGAAGGCATTACTCTCCATGGACCAGTTCAAACTGCTTAGCTCATATGGGGGAAAACCAGCAATCCGCTCTTATCAGCAAAAGATTAATCAGAGATATGAAGACTATACCGGCATCATACCTTGTGACGGCGTATATACGCGAAGCACTAATCATGCCGCGATTCTTGCACTGCAAGCAATGGAAGGCATGCCTTTGTCCAAGGCAAATGGATACGTTGGCAACCAGACCAAACTTCACTGCCCTAATCTGCCATACGCAGGAGCACAGACCAATTATACGGGACGCGCATATACTCCATCGGAAATTGCTAGTTTCACTGAATTACTGAACTTCTATTTATACGTGAATGGTTATGGAGATGGCAATCTCGCACTCAGTCTGTCACCGGCGAATATCATGGCATTCCAAAAACATTGCGCCCTACCGCAGACAGGAAAAGCAGACCTTTCAACTTGGCTTTCTTTATTGGTTAGCTATGGTGACCAAACACGAGAAGCCCACGCATGTGATACTCGTTTTGAAATCACCGCACGGAATCTAATGATTTTGAAAATGAATCACTACCAAAATGTAGGTCGATACATTATTGGAGGTGATTTCAAGGAGCTAAGAACCGGAGAACCTGAAAAAATCATCGCCGGAGGATTACACTTCTTCCCTATTTACCAAGATGTCGGCCGTGACGCCTCAGCCTTCACCTCGACCCGAGGCGCTTCTGATGCAGCAAGTGCAATGACAGCAGCCTCGAAGCACAGTATCCCTCAAGGCTCCGTAATTTACTTTGCTGTTGATTATGATGCTCTGGACACAGATGTGACCAGAAATATCCTTCCTTATTTCCGAGCTGTAAAAAACAATCTTACCGGCTACAGGGTTGGCATCTACGGTGCCCGCAACGTATGTCAGAGAGTTATTGATCAGGGCTATGCACAGCAATGCTTCGTCAGCGATATGTCTTCCGGTTTTAGCGGCAACATGGGATATCGCCTACCGGATAATTGGGCCTACGACCAGATCGCAAACCTTCATGTTTCCTATGATGGTAAGGAATTAGAAATTGACAAAGTAGTCTCCTCTGGACTAGATGTCGGCGTGAAAGACACGGTTCGCTCGCAAGATTATATTGCTCCTGACCCTTTGACATCCACCGATCCATGGGAATGCTGCATAAACACCTACGAAGACCGGATCCCAATTCATTCGGAACCAAATCTCCAAAGTGCCGTAATCGGCTTTATTCCAACAAACTCGTTCTACTATCGTAATGGCAATATGGCAGGACGCCCTCCCTACGAGAATCTGTCAAACACTCCGGATAACACTCATGAAGTGCGGTTTCTAAACGGACTTGGCAACGTCTCAACGGGTTATTATTGCGGTTCCACGACCATTGGTAGTACCATCTTAGAACCTTGGTATAACGCACAAAAACCATTCATCGCATTGAACTCTACCGGCTCCACATTAGAAGATGCAGACACTCGCACCGAGGTCATTTACGGAAATCGTATGCGAGTCTTCACATTACAACGAAATCTCGATTGGGGAACCGGATGGGAAGACAATGCCGGACGGCATACCTGGAGGCAAGGGGTCCTTCCTGTCGGGACCAAGGTCGCCATTCCTGCCAAGCGAAACGACGAATCCGACATGAGAATGTGGAGAAACTATCTTCCTGTGGTCTATTGGGGCGACGCATCGGGATGGGCCACGTTCCCAACCAATGAGTCATTCTCGCCAAAGGCGGATACGATTCTTATTGATGCCGGATTGCAATACGGAGACTCACCGTCAACGCGAGCATTGTGGTAGTTTGTTCACTTTCAAGTGCAATCCCCATCGACGAATTCGCTCAGAACAATGCGTCCTGGGCGAATTCGTCGTCGGGGGTGGTGGGGTCGTTGCCGCCGCCTGACTCCGCGGAGAGTGTGTCGTATGCCATCGCCGTCGGGCTGAACGCATCCGGACCGTTGGCGGCCAGATGGGCGGCGGCATCGTCGGAGGCCTCGCGCAGCTGGGAGTCGAGCATCACCGCGTCGGGCGAGACGAGGAACGCACGATCGTTGAGGCCATGCAGATACAGACCGTCCAGGGATTCGACTCTGGAAAGCGCCACATACCCCATGCCGGGCGCGAATGTGCGCCGCAGATCCATCACGGCACGGTCGAGCGTCATGCCCTGCGATTTGTGGATCGTAATGCCCCACGCGCACCGCAACGGCACCTGACTGACGGAGGCGAGCACCTTCTCGCCGTCCATCATCTCCCAGTCGGCCGGTTTCATGGTCACGATATTGCCGTTCTCGAATCGTACGATCGGCCAGCCGCCCTTGTCGTCATCGGAAAATCCGATCACCGTGCCGATCGAACCGTTGACGTACTGCCGATCCTGATCATTGCGCAACGCCATCACCGCGGCACCGGTCTTCAGCAGCAGGTGCTCCGGCGCAAGCATGTTCTTTTTCAGTCGTTCCACCAGCTGCGCGCTGCCGGCCGACGTGGCGTGGTACGCGTGCGGATCCTCGTCGATCTCGTCCAGCCGCATGGCGTTGAGCGAATCGGCCTGACGGTTCGTGGGAAACAGGTTCGTCGCCACCACGCCGGGATCGGGCATCATGCCGATACGCCCGGCCAGCGTGGCACGATCGACGTCGGTCACGCCACCGTCACGGATATCGGTGAGCACAGTAAGCAACTGACCATCGTCCTGACGATGCTGTTCAGTCAGATAGCAGATCGTGGGGGCAAGCGCCTCCCACACCAGCGATTCGGTGACGAATCCCTCCGGATCCAGTCCGCGCCGCGCATACTCCTCGCGTGAGCGCAGAAACTCCTCGGTGGGCGCCACCACGTCGTTATTGCGTCCCGAGCGGCTCACCGGCGGCAGCTGGAAGAAATCGCCGGACAGCACCACCTGCAGTCCGCCGAACGGTCTCGGATCATGCCGCAGTTCCCGGCAGACGCGGTCGACCATGTCGAACAGCCAGGCGTGCATCATCGACACTTCGTCGATCACCAGAATGTCGGTGGCGTCGATGGCCTTGCGTCGGCGGGTGCGGATGCGTTTGAGCGTGGCCTCCTCAAGGGATGTGCTCACGCCGACGCCGCTCCACGAGTGAATGGTCTGACCGTTGATATGCGTGGAGGCGATGCCGGTGGACGCGGTGACCGCCACCGAGGCTCCCGCCTTGCGTGCCGCGGCGACGAATTCGTTGAGCACGTAGGTCTTGCCGGCACCAGGCGCACCGGTGAGAAACACGCTGGCACCGGCGTTGAGAATGGCGAGGGCTTCGGATTGCAGCATAGGACGTATGGTACCCGTCGGCCGGGTCAGCGTCGTCGAGTCCGGTGAATCGGTATCTCCTCCGGATGACATAGTCATCATCCGTATCGTCAGCAACGGGGCAGCCCTATGCCGCCGCAACGTTTACAGCGTCTACACCTACAGCGCCTTGTAGATCGCCTCCACATCCGACGGGGTGACGGACCGCGGATTGACGGCGATGTTGCCGGATGCCATGGCGTCGTGGGTCATGCGGTCCACCACCGCAAGGAATGCCGGGCGATCCACGCCGGCGGCCTCCAACGAATCGGGGATGCCGATCTCGCCCAGCAACGAGCGGATCTCGTAGATGAAATCGTCGGTGCCGTCGTATTCGACATCCGGGAACAATGCCTCATGCATGAGCTCGTACTGTCCCTTGTCGGCGAGCGCGTTGAATTCGAGCACGCTGGGCAGCAGCAGGCCGTTGGCCTCGCCGTGTGCCACGTGGAAGAATGCGGAGATCGGGTGGCTCATGGCGTGCACGAGTCCGAGTCGAGTGGATTCGAAGGCGATGCCGGCCATGGTGGCGGCAACCATCATGCCACGGGCCGCTTCGGCGTCGTCGCGACGGGCGGTGAAGCGCTTGAGGTACTTGCCGATCAGTCGTAGCGCCTCGAGCGAGTACATGCCGGAGAATGTGCTGTCGACGGTGTTGGTGAACGATTCGATGGCGTGCACCATGGCGTCGGTGCCGCATGCGGCGGCCACTCGTGCGGGGACGGTGGCGAGCACGCCGGGGTCGAGGATCGCGTAGGCGGGCAGCAGCAGTTTGCTGCCGACGGTGAGCTTGTAGTTACGGGCCTCGTCGGTGATCACGGAGAACGACGTGACCTCGCTGCCGGTACCGGCCGTGGTGGGGATGGCGATGAACGGTACGATCGGGCCGGGCACGGTGTTCATGCCTTCGTAGTCGCCGATCTCGCCGCCGAATTTGGCGACGACGCCCACGGCCTTGGCCACGTCGAGCGAGGAGCCGCCGCCGATGGCGATGATGGAGTCGCAGCCGTTGTCCTTGAACAGCGCGACGGCCTCATCCACGCACACCGCGGTGGGGTTGGGCTTCACGTCGGTGAACATGACGTGCTTGATGCCGGCCTCGTCCAATGATCCGGTGGCCTGCTTGGCGAGCGGGGCGTTGGCCAGGAACGGGTCGGCGATGATCAGCGTGTTCGTCATCTTCAGTTCGCCGGCGTAGGTGCCGAGTCGGCTCACGCCGCCGTAGTCGACGATGATGTTCTGTGGTACGGAAAACTTGAGCATGATGGTCCCTTCAATCTGCGGCGTCGTCGCCACGGTTCCCAGCATAGACCGGCGCGGTGGGCGAAACAAGCAACGTCGTACTGATGACAGCATCTCGCAACGTCATGTTCACGGCGGATTCCGCATGATGCGGATTCCGTACGACGCGGATTCTCCCGGTCGGGATGCGATCGGGAGAATCCTGTTGTGCGATACCGGTGCGAGGTCGCGCGATATCAACGGCATCGGCAACGCCGCCGGTATCGTCGCTACAGCGGTATCGTCACTCCTTGCCGGCGGCCACGGCGTTCACGGAATCGGCGAGGATTTCGAGGGCCTGATCCACCTGCTTCTTCGTGACGATCAGCGGCGGGATGCAACGGATGATGCTGTCGCCGATAGCGGTGGTAAGCAGTCCGCGCTTCAGGGCCGCGTGCTTGATATCAACGGCGTTGACCGTGCCGTCGAATTCAAAGCCGACAAGCAGACCGCGACCACGGCTCTCCTTGATGTGCGGCAGGCTCTTGCCCTGTTCGATGAAGTATGCGCCGATCTCGGCGGCATGCTCCGGCAGCTTGCGGCTGACGATCTCGTCGACTTCGGCGAGCGCGGCCGCGGTGCACATCGGTGAACCGCCGAACGTGGTGCCGTGCGTGCCGGGGGTCAGGGATGCGGCGATCGGATCCTTGGTGACCATGGCACCGATCGGGACGCCGCCGCCGAGGCCCTTGGCCATGGTGAAGATGTCGGGTTCCACGCCGTAGCCCTGCCACGCGAACAGCGATCCGGTGCGTCCCCAGCCGGTCTGCACCTCGTCGAAGATGAGTAGCAGTCCGTTGTCGTCGCACAGCTTACGCAACCCTTCGAGGAATTCCTGCGTGGCGGGGTGCACGCCGCCCTCGCCCTGCACGGGCTCCACCATGATGGCGATGGTGTTGTCGGTGATCTTGGCCTTGAAGTCATCCAGATTGTTGAACTCGGCGTAGGCGAAGCCTGGGGTCATCTGGCCGAAGCCGTCCTGTGCGAGCGATCCGGGCTGTCCGGTGGCGGCAAGCGCGCCGAACGTGCGGCCGTGGAAGGAATGCAGGGCGGAGAGGATCTCGTACTTGTGCGGCCCGAAGTGGTCGATGCCGTACTTGCGGGCGAGCTTGATGGCCACCTCGTTGGCCTCGGTGCCGGAGTTCTGATAGAAGATCTTGTCGAATCCGGCGAGGTCGCACACCTTCTTGGCGAGCAGCGCCTGCGGGATGGTGTACGGATAGTTGAACGTGTGCATGATGTCGCCCACCTGATCGCGGACGGCGGCCACCACCTTGGGGTTGCAGTTGCCGGCGTTGTTCACTGCGATGCCGCCGTAGAAGTCGAGATAGGCGTTGCCGTCAGGATCGTAGATGTACATGCCCTCGGCTCGCTCGGCGACGAAGTCATAGCGTTCGTACGTTTCGATCATGTACTTCTTGACGAGCCCCTTGAGCTCGTCTTGGGTGAGTCCCGTTTCCGCAAGCTTCATCTCATGCTCCTTGTCTCCATGGCGCTGTCCCGACCTCGCGCGCGATGATTCACGAGCGGTCTGCTGGAGGTGCCGTACTGTTGCTGTACGGCTCAGACTCTATGGTTCTCGTGTTTCCCTCGGCATGTGGTTGTGTGACGCATGCATGACGGCATGATGGCGGATTGTCCAACGAGCGACAGTCGAATGGACATATGATCCACGACTGACCCACGACTCGTTCATGCGGATGTCACGAGGTCGGAACATCGGAATGATGGATCGGCGATCCGTCGAGATGCTGCAACTGCAATTGCGCCCACATGAGCGTGCGGACGGGCAGCAGTTTGGATGCCGCGAAAATGACCTTGGCTGGCAGTCCCGGCAGCGACAGCGATCTGCCGTGGAACAGGTCGGCGATGATGCGACGGACCACGGCATCCGCGTCCATGATGCCAAAGAAGTTGGTGAAGGCGGGTCGCTGTGCTCCACCACGTTGATCGCCGCTTCGACCGCCGCGTTTGCCGCCACGGCCGCCGTTCCCCTGCGCCCGGTCGATGAACTCGGTGCGCACCCAGTACGGGCAGGCCGCAGTGACCCTGATGCCTCGATGGGCGAGTTCGCGACCGAGCGCACGCGACCAGCTGACCATGAATGCCTTGGTGGCCGCATACACGTTGATGTACGGACAGGGCAGGAATCCGCTGATCGAGCACAGGTTCATCACGCGGGCACCGGCGCGCATATATGGCAGACTGTGCGTGGTGATGGCGATCGGCGCCTTGATGTTGAGATCGACCATGTTCAGATGTGCGCGCAATGGCACCTCTTCGAAATGGTCCATGCGACCGATTCCGGCGCAGTTGGCAAGAATCGTGATATTCGGCCGCTCCTCGACGAGCAGTTGCCGATAGGCGTCGATGTCGTCGGGATTCGTCAGGTCCAGCGCCAACGGACGAACCGGAATCGGCACTGCGTTCTTCAACGTTTCGAGTCGCTCAATTCGTCGTGCGATCACCCAGATCTCGTCGGCCGCCACCCTGCCGACCGACGCCCAGTATGCGATCTGATGGGTGAATTCTCGTCCCATACCACTCGACGCACCGGTGACGACGATGATGTTCTTGTTCTTCATGGCAAGATCTCTTCTCTTTCCCGGATTGCAGTCGTCCGCAATACCACACCGTCGGTCGGGCAACCCGTATCCCCTACCACAGTACCGAATACCGGGCATCGTCCGGATACCGTACACCCGCCCTCCTTAGTGTGATCACACTAAAAAAGGCGGGTGTTGGAATTTCAACGTTTTGGAGACCTGAACGTTAGTGTGAGGCTCACACTAACAGCAGGACTCACACTAGCAGGCGCAGATGGCCTTGGTCTGCTCCACGTTGCGCTTGAGCTCCTCGACCAGCGCCTCGGCGGAGTCGAAGTGGATCTGCGGGCGCAGGAACTCCACGAATTCGGTGCGCACGGTGTGATCGTACAGATCAAGCCACTGCGCGTTGCCGTCGGCATCGACCGGGGCGATCGCGTACGCCTCGAGCACACGCGCCTCGGGCTCGCCGAACGTCACCTTGGTGCCGATGGAGATGGCGGACGCGTACCGGTGCTCCTCGCCCGTCTGCGGATCGGTGTCGATCAGCCATCCGGCATACACACCGTCGGCGGGCATGGTGCCGTGCACGTCCTTGGCCACGTTCGCGGTGGGAAATCCGAGCGTGCGTCCACGCTGCTTGCCTCCGACTACCACGCCTTCCACGGCATGCGGACGGCCCAGAATCTCGGACGCCGCCCTTACTTCGCCCTGCGACAGCAGGAATCGCACATACGACGAACTCCACGCGCGCACCAGACGGTTCGGCGTCTTCTTGCTCAGAGCACGTCGTTCGGCCTTGGTCAGTCCGGAGTCGGGATCGTTCACACGGATCAGTGCCTTGGCGGCTTCGGGGGAATCGTTCAGCGGGATGCGCACCTCGCCGGGACCGCGGTCGTCGACCACATCCACCTGGAACATGCGCGTGGCCTGTGCGATCGAATCGATGGCCTTCACATCGCCGGCGCGACCGGCGCCCATACGACCATCCTTGCCCATGACCAGCGTGTGCAGACCGATCTTGCCGACCATCTGACCGAGGAAGTACTGGTACGACTTGGAACCAAACTCGAGTGTGTACCGCACCACGAGCGCGTGTTCGATGCCGGTCTCCTCGATGAGCCTGAGACGACGATCGATGCCGGTGAGGGCTTCGGGATCCGGATATTCCTGATCGTTGGGCAGTTCCTGACCGTCGTGCGCCGCCGCATAGTCATGCACGACGGACGGGCGCGGATCGAACACGATGGCCACGGAGATGGCACCATAGCTCTTGGCCAGATCGACCGTGCGCCTGAGCACCGCCTGATGACCCTTATGCACGCCGTCGAAGCTGCCGACGGCCACGATGGATCGCTTGTTCTGTCCGAACGGCGGCCAAGCCAGCACGCCTTCGGTGTCGGGGATCAGTGTGGTGATCTTCATGGTTCCTCGTTCCGTATTGCCATAATTGCCTCGCGCCCGACATTGCGGTTTCACGTGGCACATTTCACGCTGCGTGTTTCACACGCGTCCTGTTTCCGATGTTCCAGCTTACGATAACGGCTCGGCAGCCGCTGTCACCGCTTCCGCAGACGCCGCGGGGAACACGACGGACGGCTTGGACTGACGAGAGTTGGCCCGTTCCACGATGGCGACGAGATCGTTCCCTGCGATGGCCGCCGTGGGCTCTGCGACCACATGATCGATACGGCGTCCGAATCGCAGTTCCTTCGCCTCATCGTCGGTGATGTCCAGATGCGGTAGGGTCAGTCGTGCGGCCTGCGGCATGCCGATCACCCTGGTGAGCAATGCGGTGCGACGATCATCGACGACCGTCGTTGCCTGATCGTTCGGCACGTCGAGGATCGCCTTGGCACGGGTGACCGTCTCGCCATCGCGATTGGTGAAGGTACGGTTTTCAGTGTGAGCCGTGACCACATTCGATGCCGTGACGTCGAAGGAGCCGACCCTGACGCGACGCAGACGGGTCAGGTGCCCACCGACGCCGAGCACACGACCAAGATCACGGGCCAACGCGCGGATATATGTACCGGACGAACAGGTGACACGCACGGCAAGATCAAGATGCGGGCCGTACGCGACTGCATCGTCGTTCACGCTGCCTGTATTCACACTGTCCGTATTCGCACTGCCTGGAATATCACAATCAAGCACGGTGAAGGCGTGGATGGTGACGGGCCGTGCCTCGAGCTCCACGTCCTTGCCTTCCCGAGCCAGATCGTAGGCGCGCTGACCGTGGATCTTGATGGCGGAGAACGTGCTGGGCACCTGTTCGATGCGACCGAGGAATCGTTCGGCGATCATTCGCTCGACGTCGTCCCGCGTCAGTGCGCGCAATCGCGCGGCAACGTCCTCCTGCGACGGCACGGAATCCGATGCGGCAGTCAGATCATGAGCATCGGCGGGGGCACTCCCCCACGGGAGGATATCGCCGTCGGCGTCGTCGGTGGTGGTGCGCTGGCCGAGGCGGATCGTGGCCTCGTAGGTCTTGTCCGCGCCCACGATGTAGTTGAGCAGTCGCGTGGCATATCCGAATCCGACGATCAGCACGCCGGTGGCCATCGGATCGAGTGTGCCGGCATGGCCCACACGACGCATGTGCAGGGCGCCACGTACTGCGGCGACCACGTCATGGCTGGTCACCCCCTGCGGTTTGTCGATCACGAGGATGCCGGAGACGTCCGGCGCTTTCGGAGAACGCGATGCCACTATCAGTCCTTTTGTTTATAAAGTGCAGTGTATTGCAGTATGTTGCCGTATTGCGTATTGCCGTTGCGGTCTGCAACGGTCGTCATGCGACCGTATGGAGCAACACCGAACCGGCTCCCCGCGATTGCGTGATCATTCCGAGTCCGATGATCACGGGGAGCCGGTTCGGTGTTGCTCCTACTCAGGCCATGACATCAGGCCATGAAATGGGCGTCGGCCTCGGGAGTCTCGTCGTTGGACTCGTCAGTACCGTCCGTATCGGTGTCGTCGGCGTCGATGTCGTCCGTGTCATCGAAATCGTCGTTCTTCGGCTCGTCATGACGGTACGGATCGGCATCGCCGGCGTACTGCGCAGTTTCACGTGCCTTGGCGAGTTCGGCGTCGCGCTTCAGCGCAACGGTGAGGATGTCCTCGATCTCGGTGGCCTCGGACGGCACGTCATCGTACTTGAATTCCAGTACGGGGGTGAGGCGCAGACCGGCCTTGTGACCCACATGGGAACGCAGACGGCCCTTGGCCTGATTGAGCGCCTGGGCGGCGCGGCGACGCTGGCCCTTCTCCTTGCCGTCGTCGCCCAGCTGGGTCCAGAAGATGCGTGCGATCTGCATATCGTTGGTCACACGCACGTCGGTGATGGTGACGCCCGCGAGGCGGGGATCGTGCAGCTCACGCTCGAGGGACTGAGCGACCACGCGCTTGATCAGTCCCGCGATGCGTACTGCGCGAGGATTGGTTCCGGACATAATGTCCCTTTCTTTGTCAACAGGATGAACAGATAAAATGAGCTCCCCTGCGGAGGGGAGCTGTTCATGCGAACGATTCGAATCCGGAAACAAACGTGTGCGGTGATGCCGGACCGACGTCACCGCACTGCTTGGATCATGTTGGATCACGTTCGCGGGACGGCTCCCCCTGCGAGGGGGAGCCTGTGAAACACTGCTGGCCTACTGGCGTGCGATCTCGCGCATCTCGAAGGTCTCGATGATATCGCCTTCCTGGATGTCGTTGAAGTCGCCCAGGTTGATACCGGCCTCGTAGCCTTCCTTGACGGAAGTGACGTCGTCCTTGAAACGACGCAGCGAGGAGATCTCCAGATCGTTGACCGTGGCCACGCCGTTGCGCAGAATACGGCACTTCGTACCGCGCTTGACCTCGCCGTCCTGCACCATGACGCCGGCGATGTTGCCGAACTTGGAGGAACGGAAGATCTCGCGGATCTCGGAGTGGGAGGTGACGACCTCTTCGTATTCCGGCTTGAGCATGCCCTTGAGGGATGCTTCCACATCCTCGATGGCCTTGTAGATGATCGAGTAGTACTTGATCTCCACACCCTCGCGCTCGGCAAGGTCGGCCACCTGACGGTTCGGACGCACGTTGAAGCCGATGATCACGGCCTTGTCGACCGTAGCCAGGTTCACATCGTTCTGCGTGATGGCACCCACACCGCGGTGGATGACCTGGATGCCGACCTCGTCGGACACCTCGATCTTCATCAGGGAGTCTTCCAGCGCCTCCACGGAACCGGAGGAATCGCCCTTGATGACGATGTTGAGCATGTCGATCTCGGACTTGGCGAACTGCTCCTTGAGGCTCTCAAGCGAGACGACCTTGCGGCGCTTGGCCAGCTGGGCGGCGCGCTCGGTGGCCTGACGCTTCTCGGCGATCTGACGGGCAGTGCGATCGTCCGGCGCGACCAGGAACAGGTCGCCGGCGGTCGGCACGGAGGTGAGACCGAGCACCTGCACCGGAGTGGAGGGCGCGGCTTCCTTCATCTGCTTGCCGTTCTCATCGAGCATGGCGCGGACGCGGCCGTACGAGGTGCCGGCCACGATGGCGTCGCCCACGTGGAGCGTACCCTGCTGCACGAGCACGGTGGCCACGGCACCGCGACCCTTGTCGAGTCGGGCTTCCACGGTGGCACCGCGGGCGTCCATATCCGGGTTGGCACGCAGGTCCAGCGTGGCGTCGGCCGTGAGCAGCACGGCTTCGAGAAGCTTGTCCACGTTGATGTTCTGCTTGGCGGAGATGTCGACGAACATGGTGTCGCCGCCGTACTCCTCCGGCACCAGACCGAACTCGGTGAGCTGACCGCGCACCTTCTCGGGGTTGGCACCCGGCTTATCGATCTTGTTCACAGCCACGACGATCGGCACGTTGGCCGCCTGCGCGTGGTTGATGGCCTCCACGGTCTGCGGCATCACACCATCATCGGCGGCGACCACGAGGATCGCGACGTCGGTGAGCTCGGCACCACGGGCACGCATGGCGGTGAACGCCTCGTGGCCAGGGGTATCGAGGAAGGTGAGCTTGCGGTGCTCGCCGTTCAGGTCCACGGACACCTGGTAGGCACCGATGCGCTGCGTGATGCCACCGGCCTCGCCAGCGATGACGTTGGTCTTGCGGATCGTATCGAGCAGTCGGGTCTTACCGTGATCGACGTGGCCCATGACGGTGACCACCGGCGGACGGGGCTTGAGGTCCTTGTCGTCCTGCAGCTCTTCCTCGTCGAGGTCGATGTCGAACTGCTGCAGCAGCTCCTTGTCCTCTTCCTCGGCGGAGACGATCTTGATGTTCCAGCCGATCTCTTCGCCCAGAATCTGGAACGTGGACTCGTCGAGCGACTGCGTGGCCGTGGCCATCTCACCCAGATGGAACAGCACGGTGACCAGCGAGGCCGCATTGACGTTGATCTTCTCGGCGAGGTCAGACAGGGAGGCACCCTGACGCAGCTTGATGGTCTGTCCGTTGCCGGAGGGGATGCGCACGCCGCCGATGACGGGTGCCTTCATCTCCTCGAACTCATGCCGCCTTGCGCGACGTGCCTTACGTGCCTTGGAGGAACGGCTGCCCTGACGACCGAAGGCGCCTGCGGCACCACCGCGACCGCCGCGGCCGCCGCGACCGCCACCCTGCTGAGGACCATTGGTCGGAGTACCGTTACCGGCACCCGGACGCGGAGCGCCACCGCCGAAACGGCTGCCACCCGGACGCGGAGCGCCACCGCCGAAACGGCTGCCACCCGGACGCGGGGTGCCATTGCCGGCACCCTGACCGGGACGGCTGTGACCCCACTGGTTCGGCCTGCCCTGACCGCCGCGAGGACGACCGCCCGGAGTGGGCCTGCCGCCGCCCTGACCGGGACGACCGCCACGACGGTTGCTGTTCACCGTGGGGCGGGCCATCGGATGCGGACGCGGGATATCACCCGGAGTGGGCACACTCATGCCCTGCTTGCGGCTGAACGGATTGTTGCCCGGACGAGGACCCGGAGTAGGAGCCGAGGAACGCTGCTCGCCGGCACCGGTGCTGCCGCCCGGCTGCGCGCCGCCATGGGGACGCGGACCACGCGGGTTCTGCGGACGTCCCTGCTGCGGGCGGCCGCCATGATTCTGCTGGGAGTGCTGGGAACCGCCACGACGATCGCCGGGATGCGGAGCAGCGCCACGACCGCCCTGCGGACGGGGACGGGCACCACCGCGATGATCACCGGGGGTCGGCGCGTGTCCAGCGGAACGCGGCGACGGCGACGGAGCCGGACTCGCTGCGTGAGGTTTCGGAGCGGCGGACGCCGACGGAGCATGCGGAACCGCAGGCTTGGCGGTCGCACGCGGGGCGGGATGGGGGGTGGCGGGACGTTCTTCGCCGGAACGGGCCGGCTTCTTCGCCATCGGCTTCGGGGTCGGCTTGGCATGAGGCTTGGCCGACGTCTTATCGGACTTCTCTCCGGAAGGCTGGAACGCAGCCTTGAGTTTGCGCACCACAGGCGCTTCCACGGTAGACGAGGCCGACTTCACGAACTCGTCCATTTCCTTGAGCTTGTCAAGGACTGTCTTGCTGTCAACACCAAACTGCTTGGCTAATTCATATACGCGTGCTTTGGGCACCAATATCTCCTATTCCCGACCGCGCATATGGTGTTTCGCGCGATCAATGATCACTGATGGTGAACATGTCCTGTCTCATCGTGCGACCATGGTTGTGTTACCTCGTTCTTTGCTGAAAGAAGGCATACTGCACCCTCTGGTTCAGTTACCGCTGCAAGCATACTCAGCCCTATGGATTGCAACGGCGGCGAAAAACGCCGATGTGTCGTGTATGCGGATGGGACCGGACACCGTCTGATTGCAGCGGTCACCCGATCCCATACGCACGGTCATCGCGATCGATCAGTCCTGAAGCAATCAGAAGCAATCAGTCCTGAACACCAGTTCCGGGAAACCCATTCCCGATCATTCGACCGCGCTCGATCGTCATTCGATCAGTGCTGGTCCTGCTCGGCCTTCTTGGCGCGGGACTCCTCGGACTCGATACCGATCTTCCAGCCGGTGAGCTTGGCGGCAAGACGAGCGTTCTGGCCTTCCTTGCCGATCGCCAGCGACAGCTGATCATCATGAATGAACGCGATCGCCGTCTTGTTCTTCTCACTCACGACCTGCACCTCGGTGGCGTGTGCCGGAGACAGTGCCGCGGCGACGAACTGCGCCGGATCCGACGACCAGTCGACGATATCGATCTTCTCCTGGCCCAGGTTCTCCATCACCGCACGAACACGGGAACCGCCGGGGCCGATCAGCGCGCCCTTCGGATTCACACCCTGCGCGTTGGCGCGCACCGCGATCTTGGTACGGGCACCGGCCTCACGCGCGATCGACATGATCGACACCGCGCCGCTGGCCAGCTCCGGAACCTCACGCTCGAACAGACGACGGACCAGCTCCGGGTGGGAGCGGGACACGATGATCTCCGGTCCCTTAAGTCCACGAGCCACGTTCACCACGTACACGCGCAGACGCTCACCGTGACGGTAGCGCTCGCCCGGCACCTGTTCACGACGGGGCAGGATCGCCTCCACGTCACCCACGGCCACATGCACGTTGGCCGGATCCTTTGCGTCCTGCTGCACGATGCCGGTGATCAGATTGCCCTTCTGTCCGGAGAACGCACCGAACACCTTCTCGTCGGCGGCACGGCGGAACAGCTGGGTAATGACCTGACGAGCGGTCGCGGCGGCAAGACGGCCGAAATCGCGGGGGGTGTCGTCGTACTCCTCACCCAGCTGGGGAGCGGGATGGGGGTTGTCTTCCG
Organism: Bifidobacterium tissieri; assembly: GCF_002259645.1. Lineage (GTDB taxonomy): Bacteria > Actinomycetota > Actinomycetes > Actinomycetales > Bifidobacteriaceae > Galliscardovia > Galliscardovia tissieri. Next base: position 300,160 of record NZ_MWWV01000003.1, on the reverse strand, counting down.
TGGGTTCCTGAGGAATCTCGTCCTGGGCCCAGACCGTGAACGATCCGGCGCGGGCGTCGAGTTCCACGCGGGCGTGCTTCGCCGCATGAGGGGTTTTCAGGTAAGCGAGACGCAGAGCTTCTGCCAGTGCGTTATCCAGAGTCTCGGCATCTATTCCCTGCTCAGCAGCGAGCTGATGCATTCCTGCCAAGTCCAATTCCATGCCCAAGACCTCCCATATGAAGTTATAGCGGGCACCCTGCCCGCGAAATGGTCTGCAACGGCTATTAGTGTAACGTTTCATGCAGACACTATGCGCCCACGGCGAATTCAGAAACGGGGTTGATCGCAACGACGGGCGCGGCGTACGGAGTCGCCGCACGGCGATCATCACGGTGTTCATGTCATTCGTATCGCTGCTGTGCTGCGTAAGTCTGCTTGGCATCCCCGCCTCCCCCGCCGCTGCAGCGGTGCCCGGCATCAGCGGACGCGGGACGGACGAATCCGATCTCAGTGCATGCGAGCGCGCATTGTCTCTCGGGTTCGGCGATCTGGAACGGTACCAGTCGGCGTTGCCGTCGTATCTTCGTCTGTTCTCGGCCGTTGACGCGCAGTCACGTTGGCATACGGCCGCGGTGGAATGCCCGCAACGATTCGCGGAGGGCACCGTGCGTAGCGCTCTGGCCGACGATGCCGCGCGCGCATTGACCGATCGCACCGGAATCACCAGTGTCGTCTCCTCATCATCGGCATCCGTGGATGACGATCTGACGATGCATGTGGATGCCACGACCGCCGCCGCGCTGTCGTTGGCCGAAGATCGTGCCGGATTCGCGTTCGAGATCCTCGCCTCCCGTCACAACGCGGACGCCACGTTGTACCATCTCAGCGATCAGCACAAATCGAACGCGCAGGTGCTGGCCACCGTCGTCAAGCAGGAATCCGATCCCCGGCAGAAGATCTATGCGGTGGATTCACTGATCGCCAATCCCGACGAAACAACCGATCCGACCAACGGTCTCAAGGCGCCCACCGCGGCGATTGTGGAAATGAACTGCGCGTTGGAACAGCTTGACGCAGTAAGTGCAACGAACGGTACGAACGCGACGGAATCGAACACGGCGAGCGCCAGCTCGTCATCATCGTCGGACAGCACAGCGACCCGCACCGACACGGAAATCCATGATCTCTCCGTGATCTCATCCCTCATCGCCGCGCATATCGCCACGGCCATCGATCTCGGCTATCCCGCCATGGAAACCGCCCTGCTGCACTAACGAATTCCAGGCCTTACGATACCGGTCTGGGTATAACCATGTCATGAAGACCCTCGATATCGGTTTCTCGCGACATTGTTATACCCAGATATCCGGTTTTACCCAGACTTGGTTTTACCCAGACTTATTGGGGAGAGTGAAAAACTAAAAAGGGTTTCAGGTAAGAACCTGAAACCCTTTGGGCGGATAAGGCGAGATTCGAACTCGCGGAGGGGGTTGCCCTCACACGCTTTCGAGGCGTGCTCCTTCGACCGCTCGGACACTTATCCATCGTTGCCCGTAAAAGACAACTTGACTAGTATGCCACGTTTTACGAATAATGCAAAATCATCGTCATATCGAAGTGTCGTACGGCGATCCGTACACACTACACGCACTACATTGTGACAGCAACAACCGTCATGTCGCAACCGCCACGTCACGCAACCGTCACGTCACACATGCGGTCCCTGCTCATGCACGGACGCGTTGACCCACTGCTCCTGCTTCACGTTATTACCGGAGAAGATGCCGATGTCGAGCATGCAATCGCGATAGTCACGACCGTGCGCGATGGTGATGTAATTGTCGTCGACCATGCGGTTGTGCGTAGGGTCAAGACCGATCCACCGATTCTTGTGATACACCTCGATCCATGCGTGCGTCGCACCCTCACCGCCCAGCAGTCCGGCGATGTAGCGGGCGGTAAGTCCCACGTGCCGGCATACGGACAGCATCACATGCGCATAATCCTGACACACGCCCTTGCCCTGGGCGAGCGCCTCCTCGGCGGTGGTGCGCACTGTGGTGGATTTGGGCGTGTACGTGAACGCCTTGTACACCTCATCCATCACCACCTGCGCAACGGCGACCGGAGATCCGGAATTGTATTCGGTACGCAGACGGTCCTTGCAACGTTCGGTCAGCGCCTTGATGGCGGGACCGGGAATGGTGAGCGCGGAATCGAATCGGTACAACGGCTTATACACTTCCGGCTTGGTGTTGTCGTTGTCGACGAATGCGATGCCGGTCACCCGATAGTTGAAGCAGGTATGCGGTTCGGGAATGAACCCTGTCATGACCACGGAATCGAAGGAATCGATGGCGGTCTCCGCCTCCACATGCGGTTCGATGACGACCTTGGTATCGACCACCTGCTGGCGAGGACCTGTAGCGGGGATGCACCTGAGTTGGAAACGATGATCGGTCACGGGCGAGCTGAACGACAGCTTCATCTCGTAATCAAAATACAGTTTCTTCACCGATATCTCTCCTTGGGCACCCGACGCAAACCATTTTCATTCTAGGGCCTTATACCAATGAACGTGCCTCGTGTTCTCGATGCGAACATTTGGTACACGAGGCACGTACGGTCAGAGTCGTCAGCGAATGCCGGATCCCTCGTCGGGATCAGAAAGCAACGCCTTTGAGCAGGCCAGATTCATGGTGTTCACCTCGGCGAGCGGTCTAAGGGTTTCGGCTGCTACTCGGTCGTTGAATCCCTCCTGGAACCGCTTGAGCGTCTTGGCAAGCTCCTCGTATCCACGGTTGGGCAGCTGACCGATGAGCCAGCGCAGTCCGGAGGCGAAGCATTCGGGCACCGGCATGCCGTCAAGCGTCATGGCGTAGCTGACCAGTTTGTGGATTGGCGCGCGCAGTTCGTCGGCGGACACGGCCAGTCGCGTATACAGGTCCAGTCGTTCCAGATACTTGCCGATGAACAGGAATGCCTTGAGCGTCTGATCGATCGTCGAGTTCTCGATTGCTCCCCAGAAGGCGAGCAGATCGTCGTTCACGTCGCGCTGTGCGTAGATGTCCTCGGCGTCGGAGCTCAGCGCGGTGGCGTCGGCGATGCTGCTCAACGCCATCTCCACATACTGCAGTACGCGGGAGGTGAGTTCGGGGCGGAGGATCACCGCATTGTTGAACGCGCAGTCCATGGCGCTGCGCACCGAGTTGGGGTTGTTCTTGTCGTAGAGGAAGGTGTGGATGAACGTGTCGAAATCCTCGAAGTCCTCCGGCAGATCAAGGGCGCGGGCGAACGGGCGGAACGCATCCACGTCGGTGTCCATCACCTGATCGTAGAAGGGGAAGAATCGGGTGAGCGTGGTGAACACGCGTTCGGTGTATCGACCGAGCCAGTAGAGGTTGTCGGCCTTGGACGCGGTGAGCAGCGACAGGCTGTGACGCTCCGAATCGGCGATGATGCGCTTGCTGGCCCATTCGTTCTCCAGGGATTCGCCCTCGCCGGCAAGCACCCAGGTGTCCTTGAATCCGCCGCCCTGCGACGAGTTGACGATCATCTGCCCGGGTACGGACGAGTACCGGGTCAGTCCCGAATACCAGACGTGGGTGTCGGGACCGGTGACGACGAAGGCGCGCAGATCGGCCTTGCGCGGTTCCATACGCCCGGTTGCCGGGTCCACCACGTCGATGTCACGGAACTGGATGACCTCCTGTGCGATGAATCGACGCGGTTCGGCCTTGATCTTGTCGGCGAGTTCCTCGCGCTGGCGGGCGTCCAGACTCGAGCCGAACACCACGCCGTAGCCGCCGGCCTCGGCGACGTCCTTGATCACGAGTTCGCCGAGCCGGTCGAGCACCGTCTTGCGGTCCTCGCTGAACATGGGCATGTAGGTCGGTGCATTGTGCAGGATCGGGTCCTCGTGCAGATAGTACTGCACCATGGCCGGCACGAAATAGTAGATGGCCTTGTCGTCGGCGGCGCCGTTGCCCGGCGCGTTCATGATGGCCACATTGCCGGCGCGGTAGGCACCCAGCAGACCGGGGACGCCGATCACCGAATCGGCGTTGAACGCGAACGGATCGAGGTATTCGTCGGACAGACGACGGTAGACCACGCCCACACGATGCTTCCTGCCGGAGTAGTCGATGAAGTACAGTTCGTTGTTTTCGACTTCCAGATCCTCGGGGAACGCGAGCACGGCTCCGGTCTTCTCGGCCAGATAGGCGTGTTCAAAGAAGGCGGAGTTGAAACGGCCCGGCGTGAGTACCACGGCGATGCCTTCGGTGGAGACGAAATCCATGGACCGACGCAGCATTGTCGGGTAGGCGCGATTGTCGCGCACGCGCACGTCGCGGAACAGTCGCGGCGAGATCCTGCGCTCGATGTCACGTACGAACAGCGGGTAACTGGCGCCGGACGGGATGCGCAGATTGTCCTCGAGCACCCACCACTTGCCGTCCTCGCCCTGCACCAGATCCTCGCCGGCGATGTGTGCGAACACGCCGCCGGGAGGGGTCACGCCGTTGACCTGCGGGAAGTATCCGGCGGACGTGTACACATATTCCTCCGGAATCACGCCGTCGTGCACGATGCGCTTGTCGGAGTAGACGTCCTTGAGATAGGCGTTCAACGCGTCCACACGCTGCTTCAGTCCACGTTCCAATTCGTCGAATTCGTCGGATGCGATAATACGCGGCACCGGATCGTACGGAAACAGCTGATCATGATACTGGCCGTTCTTGTAGATGCCGAACCGTACGCCGTTACGGCTCAGTTCGCGGTTGATCGCAGCACGACGATCGACCAGTTCGGAGGCCATTTTCTGTGCTTTCGACTCGATCACTGCCCATTCCTCCCTTTGCACACCATAGCGTCAGGCCATATCCGGGAGGGCGGGTTTGGCCTTCCCATGAAAACATTCTCACCCTAACCGTGTGCCGTTAACGACAATCCACAGTAATGTTTCCAACATGCTTCGGGCCTTCGGGCCTGTGGGATGCGACTGCACGATCGGGGACGCGGTGGGACCTGCGGGCTGGACGGACTGGCGATGTCTGCGGGACTGGACGAATACCGAACTGGTGCCGGACGCGTGCCGAATGGATGCAAGCGAGGCCGACTACAGCGTGCGTACCGCGCGGATGGCCTGCGCGCGTTCGGCGAGCTGGTCGTCGGGCGGATAGGCCACGTATTCGAGGGTGAGTCCCTTGGCTGCGGCCGGGCCTGTGGACCCTTCGCGCTTGGGTTCCGCCATTTTCTGCGCGAACCAGTCGACGTCTTTGCGTCCTCGTCCCACCTGCAGGCATCCGTTGACCAGGGATCGCACCATGTTACGGGCGAACGCGTCGGCCACGATCGTGAAACACAGCAGTCCCGTCTCCGCATAGGGCACCGGCTCGCCGTATCCGCCGGATGCCGCTCCCCCATGCAAGGCCACACCTGGATCGGCACGATGCCATCGTGCGTATTTGACTTCACGAATGGTGGTGCCGCCCGGATTCGGTGTGGCGAACGAGCCGAAATCATGCAGACCGATGGTGAGCGCAGCCGCCTGATTCATGGCGTCCATATCGAGCGTTTCGTCGATGGCTACGACGAATCCACGTATACGGGGATCCACGAATCGTCCGTTGTCGCATACGCGGTACACGTAGGTGCGCTCCAGTGCGGAAAAACGTGCGTCGAATCCGTTCGGCGCGCGACGAATTCGATGGATGGCGATATCGTCGGGCAGCATTCGCTGCAATCGTCGTTCGAGTGCGACTTCCGGCGTTACATTCATATGTCCCACGGCCCGCGCGAGTACATCCTCGTCGATATCAAGATGACAGACCTGATGCAGGGCATGAACGCCGGTATCGGTACGACCGGCCACGACCAGACGGATCTCCGGCGATTCGGGATCATCCGCACGCACATGCAGCACCTTGCGGATCGCCGCTTCGATTTCCCCTTGCACGGTACGGAGTTCGGGCTGGCGCGCCCACCCGTAGAATCCGCCGCCGTCATATCCCAGATCAATCCTCAAACGCATACGCTCTATGCTGGCGAAGGGGGAAGACCAATGCGGAGGAGTGCCGGGAAACAGGATCATATCGAGGCGGGAAATCGGCCGTCAACGGAAATGCAACGCAAGGGAATAGCAGTAAAAAAACAAAAAGGACGGAACCCGCATATTACGGATTCCGTCCTTATGTGAAGCCGATGTCTGAACCGTTGTCAGTAGACCGTTATCAGTACCGTTACCAGCTCAGAGCCTTACGGCTTATGCCTTATCGGCGAGTGATTCACTCGGCCTTCTCGGCGGCCTCTTCGGCAGGAGCCTCAGCAGGGGCTTCAGCAGCCGGAGCTTCGGTGGCCTCGGCCACGGGAGCTTCGGCTTCCTTCTCGGCGGCGACCTTGGTGGCGGCCTCAGCCTCGGCGACGGTGGCCTTCTTGGCGCTCAGCGGCTCGGTGACGAGCTCGATGACGGCCATCTGGGCGTTGTCGCCCTGACGGGAAGCGATCTTGGTGATGCGGGTGTAACCGCCCTCACGCTGCTCCATCATTTCGGCGATCTGGGTGAACAGCATGTGCACAACGGACTTGTTGCGGATGACACGCATCACGCGACGACGGGAGTGCAGGTCGCCACGCTTGGCGAACGTGATCAGGCGCTCGGCGAGCGGACGAAGACGCTTGGCCTTGGGCAGCGTGGTGGTGATGCGGCCGTTCTGGAAGAGGCTGGTCGCCATGTTGGCGAGCATCAGACGCTCATGCGCGGGGCTGGACGCCAGGCGCGGGCCCTTCTTGGGTGTAGGCATTGTAATAACTCCTTATGTCCCGTGCCGGCAGGAGGGCAGCGGCCCAAACATCTGCGCGGCACGGGGCTTATTGTTCAAGGAAGACGTCCGTCTTCCCGTCAGGCGAGAACGCCGAAGCGATCACTCGTCTTCCGGGGAGAAGAACGTGCCTCCTTCGAGATTGATGCTGTCGAGACCCAGCGGCGAAGCCTTCAGCGACAGGCCCAGGCCCTGCAGCTTCTCCTTGACTTCGTCGATGGACTTCATACCGAAATTGCGGATGTCGAGCAGATCCTGCTCCGTGTGGGAGACAAGCTCACCAATCGTGGAGATGCCTTCACGCTTCAGGCAGTTGTAGCTGCGCTGGGTGAGGTTCAGCTCCTCGATCGGAACCGCCATTTCGGGGTTGGCTTCTTCCACAACCGGAACCGGGCCGACCTCGATGCCTTCGGCCTGGTTGTTGAGCTCACGGCAGAGGCTGAACAGCTCAACAAGGGTCGAACCCGCGGAAGCCACGGCGTCGCGCGGGGAGATGGCCGGCTTGGTCTCCACGTCGAGGATCAGCTTGTCGAAGTCGGTGCGCTGCTCCACGCGGGTGGCTTCGACCTTGTAGCTGACCTTGAGTACTGGAGAGTAGATGGAATCTACCGGGATGCGACCGATTTCGCCAGTATCCTGCTTGTTCATCTGGGCAGGAACGTAGCCACGACCACGCTCGACGGTGAACTCGATCTCCAGGGAGCCGTCCTCGGCAAGGGTGGCAATGTGAAGATCGGGGTTCGAGATGACGACGCCGGCCGGAGGTGTAATGTCACCGGCAGTGGCCTCGCCCTCGCCGTTCTTGCGCAGGTACATGACGACGGGCTCGTCATATTCGCTCATCAGCACGAGGTTCTTGATGTTGAGGATGATCTCAGCGACATCCTCCTTCACGCCGGGAAGCGTGGTGAACTCATGCTGGGCACCGTCGATGCGCACGCTCGTCACTGCGGCTCCGGGGATGGAGCTCAGCAGAGTACGACGAAGCGAGTTGCCGAGCGTATAGCCGAAGCCAGGCTCGAGCGGCTCGATGGTGAAGCGCGAACGCTGGGGATTAAGGACTTCCTCAGTCAGGGTCGGACGCTGGGCAATAAGCACTTTTCTTATCCTTTCAGCTCGAACCGGTTGTGCACGCACCGGCTCTCGCGGGTTGGACGTTTACTTTCTAGTCAGTGCTTCAGACGCGGCGACGCTTCGGGGGGCGAACGCCGTTGTGAGCCTGCGGGGTGACGTCGGAGATGGAACCGACCTCAAGGCCTGCGGACTGCAGGGAGCGGATGGCGGTCTCACGACCGGAACCCGGGCCTTTCACGAACACGTCGACCTTCTTGACGCCGTGCTCCATAGCCTTACGGGCAGCGGCCTCAGCGGCCATGCCAGCGGCGTACGGCGTGGACTTACGGGAGCCCTTGAAGCCGACATCGCCACCGGACGCCCAGGAGACGACGGCACCGGACGGATCGGTGATCGAGATGATCGTGTTGTTGAATGTGGACTTGATGTGCGCCTGTCCGACGGGAACCGACTTACGGTCCCTACGACGGGGCTTGCGCGTGGCCTGCTTCGCAGCTGCCATGGATCCTCGTTTCCTTGATTACGAATATTTCTATGGTCTAGGCGATGAGAATGAACTCTCGTGGCCTGGACTCACGCCCGACAAAAGATCAGGCGGCCTTCTTCTTACCAGCGACCGTACGCTTCGGGCCCTTGCGGGTACGGGCGTTGGTCTTGGTGCGCTGGCCACGCACGGGCAGGTGCTTACGGTGGCGCATGCCCTGGTAGCAATTGATCTGGATCTTACGGCGGATATCCGCATCCACCTCACGACGCAGATCGCCCTCGATCTTGTAATTACCCTCGAGGTAATCACGCAGCGTGATCAGCTGCTCATCGGAGAGGTCCTTGACGCGGGTGTCCGGGTTGATACCGGTCGCTGCGAGCGTTTCCTTCGCACGAGTGCGACCCACACCAAAGATGTAGGTGAGGGCGATCTCGATGCGCTTCTCATTGGGGATGTCGACTCCGGCAAGACGTGCCATTGCGATTCCTTCTGTTCATCGGAGGTCTTACGCCAAATCGTCCGAGTTCACGGCCCAGGCCTCCGCACCTGGGGTTCAACGCCGCATATGGTGGTGCGCACGCTGTGATTTAGCGCCTTATTATTTGCCGCTGGGTCTGCTCTCAGCCCTGACGCTGCTTGTGGCGCGGGTTTTCGCAGATCACCATGACGCGGCCGTGACGACGGATCACGCGGCACTTGTCGCAGATCTTCTTCACACTGGGGCTGACCTTCATGGTTTTCCTTTTACTTGTAACGGTAGGTAATGCGGCCGCGGTTCAGGTCGTACGGACTCATTTCCAGCACGACTCGATCCTGCGGGAGGATGCGGATGTAGTTCTTACGCATCTTTCCGGAGATGGTCGCCAGAACGATGTGCTTGTTTTCCAGTTCGACACGGAACATTGCGTTCGGCAATGCTTCGACAACACGACCTTCTACTTCAATCACACCGTCTTTTGCCATGAGCTCCCGATCCGTTCCTTGGCTACGATTACTTAAAGATATGCCCGAAGACACACCAAACTATGAGTATAACAGGGTTAGCGTTATTCGACACTACGGCGTGTCGTATTGCAAAACCGATATTATACGGCACCCATATCAGATACGGAGAAGCCGCCGCACCGAATACCAATGCGACGGCTTCTTCATCGTCGTCCGCGAATCATCAATCCTAAATCATTAATTCTGAATCAGGGATTACACGTCTCGGATCACGATCGACACGAAAGCTGATGGAATCAGCGGGCGTCGAGAGCGCTGACGATGTTGGCCTGAATGGTGTCGATCTCGCCCACGCCATCGATCTTGACCAGCAGGCCACGCTCGGCATAGGTGTCGAGCAGCGGAGCGGTCTCCTTGGCGTACACGTCGAGACGCTTGGCGATGGCCTCCGGGGTGTCGTCGGAACGACCCTCGATCTCGGCGCGCTTCTTCATGCGCTCCATCAGCACATCATGATCGGCGTCAAGCGCCACCACGGCGGTGAGCGGCGTGCCCAGCTTGGCGAGAATGCTGTCGAGGGCCTCCACCTGGGAGGCGTTACGCGGGTAGCCGTCGAGGATCCAGCCGTTCTGGGCATCGTCCTGAGCCAGACGATCCTCGACGATGCGGTTGGTCAGCTCGTCGGGAACCAGTTCGCCCTTGTCGATGTACTTGAGGGCCTCCACGCCGAGTTCCGTCTTGTTCTTGATGTTGAAGCGGAAGATGTCGCCGGTGGAGATGGTCGGGATGCCGTAGTGCTCAGCCAGCTTGGCAGCCTGGGTTCCCTTGCCTACGCCCTGCGGGCCCATGATGAGGAGTCGCATATCACTTGCTTTCTGTGTTGGTTTCGTCTTCCAGGAGGAAGCCTTCGTACTGGAACTGTTCGGTGCGGGCCTTGGCCTGACGCAGCGTGTCGAGGCCGACGCCGGCGATGATCAGGATCGTGGTGCCACCGAACGGAAGCTTGGCGTTGAGGCTCAGCGCCATGATCAGCACGGTCGGGATCAGGGCCACGAACAGCAGGTAGACCGCACCCACCGTGTTGAGACGGTTCATCACGTAGGTGAGATACTGGCTGGTGGCGCGTCCGGCGCGGATGCCGGGGATGAAGCCGCCGTACTGCTTCATGTTGTCCGCCGTCTCGTCCGTGTTGAACGTGATCGACGTGTAGAAGAAGCAGAAGAACACGATCATCAGCGCGTACAGGCCGATGTACCACACGCTCGTGGTGTCGGCCAGGTTCGTGTTGATCCACTGGACCCACGACTGGTCCGTCTTGCCGAACTGGGCGATCAGCGTCGGCACCGCGAGAATCGACGACGCGAAGATCGGCGGGATCACGCCGCTCATGTTGATCTTCAGCGGCAGGTACGTGCTGGTGCCGCCGTACATCTTGCGGCCGATCATGCGGCGCGTGTACTGCACGGGGATGCGACGCTGCGCGAGCTCCACGTACACGACGAAGATCAGGATCACGACGAGCGTGCCCACGACGATGCCGAACTTGGTCCAGTCGCCGTCCGCGCCGTTGGTGCCGTAGCCGATCTCCCACAGCTGGGGCAGGAAGCCCGAGCAGATGGACATGAAGATCAGCACGCTCATGCCGTTGCCGATGGCCTTGTCGGTGATGAGCTCGGCCATCCACATGATCAGGCCGGTGCCGCCGGTCATGATCAGCACCATGACGGCCAGATTCCACACGGAGTTGTCCGGGATGATCTTGGTGCCGTCGCACGCGTAGCCGAACAGGGCACCAGTGCGCGCGGTCACGAGGATCGTGGTGGACTGCAGCACGGCCAGACCGATGGTCAGGTAACGCGTGTACTGCGTGAGCTTGGCCTCACCCGACTGGCCCTCCTTGTGCAGGGCCTCGAAGCGCGGGATCACCACACGCAGCAGCTGGACGACGATGGACGCCGTGATGTACGGCATGATGCCCAGCGCGAAGATCGACAGCTGCAACAGCGCGCCGCCGGAGAAGAGATTGACCAGACCGATGAAGTCCTCGTTGGTGGTGCCGGCCACGCAATCCTGAACCGCGGTGTAATCCACTCCCGGTGTCGGAATGAACGATCCGATTCGGTAGATGATGATGATACCGAAGACGAAGAGGATCTTGTTCCTCAACTCCTTGGTACGGAGAGCCTGAATAAGCGTTCTCACTGGGTGTTCCTCCCTTGGTGTTCATGCGCGTGACACACACAAACACACAGTGTACACATACACAATGACCCTCCCCACAGTGGAGTGGGGAGGGTCATCATTTATTGGAGCCTTCTCCCGGGGATTTACTCCTCGGAGACGGAGCCTCCTGCAGCCTCGATCTTGGACTTCGCAGCGGCGGAGACCTTCACACCCTTGAGGGTGAAGGCGGCAGCCACTTCGCCGTCACCGAGGACCTTGACCGGGAAGCCCTTGCGGACTGCACCCTTGGCCACCAGATCCTCGACGGTCACTTCGCCACCCTGCGGGTAGAGCTCAGCGAGACGGGCGAGGTTCACAACCTGGAACTGCTTCTTGAACGGGCTCTTGAAGCCACGCAGCTTCGGAAGGCGCATGTACAGCGGCAGCTGTCCACCTTCGAAGCCCGGACGAACCGAGTAGCGAGCCTTCGTGCCCTTGGTGCCACGACCCGAGGTCTTACCCTTGGAGCCTTCACCACGACCGACACGGATGCGGTCCTTGTTGGCGCCGGGGGCAGGACGCAGGTCATGCATGCGGATGATCGTGACTTCTTCGTTGTTCTCAGTCATAATCAGTCTGCCTCCTCAACGGTGACCATGTGGCGGATCTTGTTGATCATGCCACGGTACACGGGGGTGTCCTCACGGATAACGGACTGGCCGATCTTGTGCAGGCCGAGGGACTTGGCGTTAACCTTCTGCACCTCGGTCTTGTTGGCAAAACCACGGACCAGCGTGATCTTCAGGTTGGCCATCACTCACCGTCCTTCTCTTCAGCGGCCTTGGCGGCAGCAGCCTCTTCGCGGGCCTTGCGAGCCTCGGCGATGCCGGCGGCGCGCTCGCGAAGCAGAGCCTCAGGAGCGACCTCTTCGAGGCTCAGGCCACGACGGGCGGCAACCTCTTCAGGCTCTTCGAGCTGCTTCAGGGCGTCCACAACGGCGTTCACGGTGTTGATCGCGTTGGAGGAGCCCATGGACTTGGTCAGAATGTCGGAGATACCAGCGCACTCCAGGACGGCGCGGACCGGACCACCGGCGATAACACCGGTACCCGGAGCAGCCGGGCGAAGCAGCACGGTACCGGCGGCATCGTGGCCGATCACCGGGTGGGTGATGGTGCCACGCACGCGCGGAACGGTGAACATGTGCTTCTTGGCGTCGAGCTGGCCCTTGGCGATAGCAGCCGGGACCTCACGGGACTTGCCGTAGCCCACGCCGACGGTGCCGTTTCCGTCACCGACGACCACGAGAGCGGCGAAGCTGAACGTACGACCACCCTTGTGGGTCTTGGCCACACGGTTGATGGTGACCACGCGGTCCATCAGCTCGTCGCCACGGTTCTCCTCGCGACGGTTGCGACGCTCGCCACGACGACCTTCGCCACGACCGCCACGGCGGCCCTTGCGATCCTCGTTCTTGGAGGCGGCTTCGGTTTCGTTCTTCGAATCTTCAGCCACTTGGGTTTCCTTCACTTCGTTCTCGCTCACAGTGCCAGACCTCCCTCGCGGGCGCCTTCAGCAACAGCTGCGACGCGACCATGGTACTTGTTGCCACCGCGGTCGAACACAACGGCGGTGATGCCAGCAGCCTTGGCCTTCTCGGCGACGAGCTCGCCCACCTTCTTGGCGGCGGCGGTCTTATCGCCTTCGAAGCCCTGGAAGTCGGCATTCATCGTGGAGGCGCTCACCAGGGTGAAGCCCTTGGTGTCGTCCACGATCTGAGCGGTCATATGACGGTTGGAACGGGTGACGACCAGACGCGGACGCTCCGGAGTGCCGACGACCTTCTTACGCAGACGGGCGTGACGGCGCAGACGGGCGACCTTCTTGCCCTTACCGAAAATCTTCACGGACATATTACTTACCAGCCTTTCCAGCCTTGCGCAGAATGCGCTCATCCGCGTACTTGACGCCCTTGCCCTTGTAGGGTTCCGGAGCGCGGAGCTTGCGAATGTTCGCTGCAACCTGGCCGACAGCCTGCTTGTCAGTGCCCTTGACGACGAGCTCGTTCGGGTTCACGATCTCGAACTCGATGCCTTCCGGCGGGTTCACGGTGATGGTGTGGGAGTAGCCCAGGAAGAACTCCAGGCCCTTGCCCTTGGCCACCACACGGTAACCGGTACCGACGATCTGCAGGCGCTTCGCGTAGCCTTCGTGCACGCCCTTGACCATCGAGGCGATGATCGAGCGGCTCAGGCCGTGCTTGGCGCGGGTGGGACGAAGATCATCAGCCGGGGTGAGAACAATCTCGTTGTTCTCGACGACGCCGGTGATGCCTTCGGGGATGGTGTAGGAATCGGTGCCCTTCGGACCCTTGGCGGAGAACGCCTGGCCCTCGAGCTTGACCTCAACCCCAGCCGGGATGGCGATGGGGAGCTTACCAATATGCGATGCCATGTGTCAGCTCTCCTTTCTCACCACACGTAGGCGACGATCTCGCCGCCGATGCCTTCCTTGAGGCATTCCTTCTGGGTCATCAGTCCCGAGCTGGTCGAGATGATGGCGATACCGAGGCCACCGAGCGGCATGGGCAGAGCGTCGGACTTCGCGTAACGACGAAGACCGGGCTTGGAGATGCGCTTGATGCCTTCGATGCTGCGCTCGCCGTTCGGACCGTACTTGAGGGTGACCTCAAGAGTCTGGCCGACCTTGGCTTCCTTGGCGGTGAAGTCCTTGATGTAGCCTTCACGCTTCAGGATCTCGGCGATAGCAGCCTTGAACTTGGAGTACGGCATATCCACGGTCTCGTGCTTTGCCGCGCTCGCGTTGCGCAGACGCGTGAGCATGTCTGCGATGGGATCTGTCATTGTCATGTGGGCTTATGCCCTTCCTCGCCGTGGTTTCCGCCGCAACATCTCAGATGAGATGAAGCAGCGGACCTTCAGCGTCGATATTTACCAACTGGACTTCGTAACGCCGGGCAGCTCACCGCGGTGGGCCTTCTCGCGAAGGCAGACGCGGCACAGACCGAACTTGCGATACACGGAATGGGGACGACCGCAGACCTGGCAGCGCGTGTAGGCGCGCACCTTGAACTTGGGCTTGCCGGCCGCCTTGTTCTTCAGAGCGGTTTTTGCCATATCAGTTCTCCTTGAACGGGAAGCCAAGGTGCTTCAGGAGGACCTGAGCTTCCTTGTCGTCCTTGGTCGAAGTCACGACGGTGATGTCCATACCACGCTGGTGATCGACTTCATCGGGGTTGATCTCCAGGAACATGGTCTGTTCCGTCAGACCGAAGTTGTAGTTGCCGTTGCCGTCGAACTGGTTGCCGTTGATGCCGCGGAAGTCGCGGATGCGCGGCAGGGCCAGGGTCAGCAGACGATCCAGGAACTCCCACATACGATCGCCACGGAGGGTCACGTATGCACCGATGGCCTGGCCTTCACGCAGGTGGAACTGTGCGACGGACTTCTTGGCCTTGGTGATCTTCGGCTTCTGACCGGTGATCGCGGTGAGGTCCTTGACGGCACCTTCGATGAGCTTGGAGTCACGAGCGGCAGCGCCGACGCCCATGGAGACGACGACCTTCTGCACACGGGCGACCTGCATGGGGTTGGAGTACTTGAACTCCTTCTCCAGCTCGGGGATGATGCTGTCCTTGTAGAACTGCTTCAGGCGCGGGGTGGCCGGCGCTTCGATAGTGGTATCGGTCATGCCAGCTCCTTTCCGGACTTCTTGGCGACGCGCACGCGCACCGTCTTCACCTTGCCGTCACGGGCTTCTTCCTTGACGACGACACCGACGCGGGTCGGCTGCTTCGTCTCAGGGTCGATGACCATCACGTTGGAGCGATGGATCGGAGCCTCGACGGACACGATGCCGGCCTGCTGGCCCTGCTGGGTGGCGCGGACGTGCTTCTTGACGATCTGAACACCTTCGACGATCAGGCGATCGTTCGGCAGAATGCGGAGGACCTTGCCTTCCTTACCGCGATCCTTGCCACGGATGACCTTGACCTCATCGCCGGTCTTGATCTTTGCTACCACTCAGATCACCTCCGGGGCGAGGGACACGATCTTCATGAAGCGCTTGTCGCGCAGCTCACGACCGACCGGTCCGAAAATACGAGTGCCCTTGGGTTCACGGCCGGAACCGAGAATGACAGCGGCGTTCTCGTCGAACTTGATGTAGGAACCATCGGCGCGGCGGGTTTCCTTCACGGTACGAACGACCACGGCCTTAACCACGTCGCTCTTCTTGACCGATCCGCCGGGAATGGCGTCCTTGACAGTGGCGACGATGACGTCACCAATGCCTGCATAGCGGCGCTTCGAACCACCGAGCACGCGGATGGTCAAGAGCTCCTTGGCACCCGTGTTGTCGGCGACACGAAGTCGCGATTCCTGCTGAATCATTGATTCTCCTTAAGCCGAGCTGGTCCTCACCCAACACCTGGGCGGTTGTGTTGCCAACCGCCCAGGTGATTGGGCGAGCCTTGCCGAACTTTGTTTACTTGGCGCGCTCCACGATGGCGTCCAGACGCCAGCGCTTCGTCTTGCTAATGGGCCGAGTTTCCATAATACTCACGAGGTCGCCAACGTGGGCTTCGTTGTGTTCATCATGGACCTTGACCTTGCTGGTGGTGCGGACGACCTTGCCGTACAGCGGGTGGGTCGAACGGTGCTCGAGCTCGACCGTGACGGTCTTATCCATGGTTTCGGACACGACATAGCCACGGCGAGTCTTGCGGAAGTTGCGCTCTTCAGCCATGCTTACTTCTCCTCAGTCTTCTCGGATTCCGCGGGAGCCTCGGAGATGCCGAGCTCGCGCTCACGCAGAACCGTGTACATGCGGGCGATGTCACGCTTCACGGCCTTGAGACGCGAAGTGTTGTCGAGCTGACCGGTCGCGTTCTGGAAGCGCAGGTTGAACAGCTCTTCCTTGGAGGTCTTCAGGGCCTCTTCGATCTCCGCGTTGGTCTTAGCGTTGAGATTCTGAATGGTGTAATCAGCGGTACCGACTGCCATCAGTTGTCACCACCTTCACGAGCAATGATCCTGCACTTCATGGGGAGCTTGTCCACGGCGCGGCGCAGAGCCTCGCGTGCGACTTCCTCCGAGACACCGCCGATTTCGAACATCACGCGGCCCGGACGCACGTTGGCGATCCAGAACTCCGGGGTGCCCTTACCGGAACCCATTCGGGTACCGAGCGGCTTCTTGGTGAGCGGACGATCCGGGAAGATCGTGATCCACACACGACCGCCACGCTTGATGTAACGGGTCATGGCGATACGAGCTGCCTCGATCTGGCGGTTGGTCACGTAAGCCGGAGCCAGCGCCTGGATACCGAAATCGCCGAAAGCGATCTCGTTGCCGCCCTTGGACATGCCCTTACGGACAGGACGGTGCTGCTTGCGATATTTAGTCCTCTTCGGAATAAGCATCTGGGTTACTCCTTTGCTTCCGTGGCGGGAACGGCTTCCTTGGCCTCGGCCTGAGCCGGAGCGGCCTTGGCCTGGGCGTTGTTGCGGGAGCCACGACGCGGACGGCGGTCACCGCGGCGACCACGGCCGTTGTTCTGCTGAGCCTGCTGCTCCTCGAACTCACGCTCGGTCATGTCGCCCTTGTAGATCCACACCTTCACGCCGATGCGGCCGTAGGTGGTGCGAGCTTCGAAGAAGCCGTAGTCGATGAGGGCGCGCAGCGTCTGCAGCGGCACACGACCTTCGCGGTAGAACTCCGAACGGCTCATTTCAGCGCCGCCGAGACGGCCGGAGAGCTTGATTCGGATACCCTTGGCACCGGCGCGCATGGCATCCTGCTGGGCCTTGCGCATGGCGCGACGGAAGGTCACGCGGTTGGTGAGCTGCTCGGCGATGCCCTGAGCCACGAGCTGGGCATCGATGGCGGCGTTCTTGACCTCGAAGATGTTGAGCTGGACCTGCTTGCCAGTCAGCTTCTCGAGCTTGGCGCGGACCTTGTCGGCCTCGGCGCCACGACGACCGATGACGATACCCGGACGAGCGGTGTGGATGTCCACACGCACGCGGTCGCGAGTGCGCTCGATCACGATGCGGGAAACGCCCGCACGCTCAAGATCGGCGTTCAGAGCCTTGCGGATCTTGTCGTCTTCGAGAACGAAGTCACTGTAACGCTCACCGGCCTTGTTGGAATCGGAGAACCAACGGCTGCGGTGGGATTCGGTCACGCCCAGACGGTACCCAAACGGGTTGATCTTCTGACCCATTATCGGGCTCCTTCCTTGTCGGCGACGATAACCGTGATGTGGCTGGTGCGCTTGTTGATGCGAGCGGCACGGCCCTGGGCACGTGCGCGGAATCGCTTCATGGTAACGCCCTCGTCGACGAACGTTTCCTTAACCACCAGATCGTTCTCGCGGAACGCTTCGCCGGCCTTGTCGGCCTTCACGCGGGCGTTGGCGATGGCGCTCTCCAGAACCTTGCGGACCGGAAGGGCCGCGTCCTGCGGAGCGAACTTGAGGATGGTCACCGCTTCGGTCGCCTGCTTGCCTCGGATGAGGTCGACGACGCGGCGAGCCTTGCGCGGCGTCACGCGGACGTGACGAGCGATTGCTTTAGCTTCCATAACGTCTTTACTCTCCTCGCCTTTAGCGGCGTGCCTTCTTGTCGTCCTTCACGTGACCCTTGAAGGTGCGCGTGGGGGCGAACTCACCGAGCTTATGACCGACCATGGCCTCGGTGACGAACACCGGGACGTGCTTGCGGCCATCGTGGACTGCGAACGTGTGTCCGATGAAATCAGGGGTGATCATCGAACGGCGGGACCACGTCTTGATGACGTTCTTGGTGCCCTTCTCGTTCTGCTCGTCGACCTTCTTCTGCAAATGGGCGTCGACGAAGGGGCCCTTCTTGATGCTACGAGTCATCTTTTCGACACTCCCTTACTTGCGGTTCTTGCCGGACGGACGACGACGAACAATCATCTTGTTCGAAGCCTTCTTCGGGCGACGAGTACGAACCTCGCCCTTGCCCCACGGAGACACCGGCGGCTTGCCACCACGAGTACGACCACCGTGCGGGTGATCGACCGGGTTCATGGACTCACCACGGGTGATCGGGCGCTTGCCCATCCAGCGGGCACGACCGGCCTTACCGAGCTCGATGTTGGCGTGCTCGGAGTTGCCCACCTCACCGACGGTTGCACGGCAGCGAGCGTCGACGTTACGGATTTCTCCGGACGGCATACGCAGCTGGGCGTAGGCACCGTCCTTGGCGACGAGCTGCACGGCGGCACCGGCGGAGCGGGCGATCTTCGCGCCACCCAGCGGGCGCAGCTCGATGGCGTGCACCACGGTACCGGTCGGGATGTTCTTCAGCGGCAGGTTGTTGCCCGGCTTGATATCGGCGTTCTCGCCGGTCTCTATGCGGTCACCCTGCTTGACGCCCTCGGGGGCGATGATGTAACGCTTCTCGCCATCTGCGTAGTGCAGCAGGGCGATGCGAGCGGAACGGTTCGGATCGTATTCGATCTCGGCGACCTTGGCGGGCACGCCGTCCTTGTCCCAGCGACGGAAGTCGATGAGACGGTACTGGCGCTTGTGACCGCCGCCGCGATGGCGGGAGGTCATGCGGCCGTAGGAGTTACGACCACCGGTCTTGCTCAGCTTGCGGACCAGCGACTTCTCAGGCGTGGAACGCGTGATCTCGGAGAAATCCGAAACGGAGGCGTTGCGACGGCCTGCAGACGTCGGCTTGTATGTACGGATAGCCATAATTTAGTTCCTAACTTTCTCGGCTAGCCTTCAGTTACCAAAGATGTCGATGGTCTGGCCCTCGGCGACGGTAACGATGGCGCGCTTCTCGTTCACGCGCTGGCCGAAGCCTGCACGGGTACGGACGCGCTTGCCGGCGCGGTTGAGGGTGTTGACGTTCGTCACCTTGACATTGAAGATCTGCTCGATAGCCTGCTTGATCTGCACCTTGTTCGCGTTCGGGGCCACCACGAAGGTGTACTGGCCCATGTCGGAGTTGGCGTAGCTCTTCTCAGAGACGACAGGCTTGATGATGATGTCGTGTGCGGGCTTGTGAATTGCTGCCATTGGAATCAGGCCTCCTTCTCAGCCTTGCCGGTCTTCGCGGCAACAAAAGCCTCGAAGCCTTCCTTGGTGAAGACGACGTCCTCAGCGGTCACCACATCATAGGTGTTGAGCTGATCGGCGAAGATGGGGTGCACGTAGGCGAGGTTGCGGACCGACAGCCACTCGTTGATGTTCTCGCGGGAGAACACGATGGTGGTGAAGCGGTTCGCGACGACCGGATCCAGAACGGCCTTGGCGGCCTTGGTGGACGGGGTCTCGCCGATGCCGAAGTTCACGACATGCACGCGACCGGCGTTGGCGCGATCGGAGAGCATGTAGCGAAGGGCGGCGGCCTTCATCTTCTTGGGGGTGCGCTGCGAGTAATCGCGCGGCTGCGGACCGTGGGCGATGGCGCCGTGAGCCCACTGCGGGGCGCGGATGGAGCCCTGACGAGCACGACCGGTGCCCTTCTGCTTCCACGGCTTCTTGCCACCGCCGGAGATCTTCGCACGGTTCTTCGTGGCGTGAGTGCCCTGACGGGCGGCCGCGAGCTGTGCGATGACAACCTGGTGCACCAGCGGAATGTGGTTGCGCACTTCCTCAGCGGAAATGCCGAACAGTTCCTCAGGAGCTTCGACGGTGCCGTTCTGGCCTTCAGCGCTAGTGATGTTCAGAGAAATAGCCATGATGATCAGGCTCCCTTCACTGCGGAACGAACCACGACGATAGCGCCCTTGGGGCCGGGGATGGCGCCCTTGATGGCGATGATGCCGTTCTCGACGTCAGAGGAGACGACGGTCAGGTTCAGCGTGGTGTTGGTGACATGGCCCATACGACCGGCCATGCGCTTGCCCTTGAGGATGCGGCCCGGGGTGGCGCATGCACCGACGGAGCCGGGACGGCGCTCGTTCTTGTGAGAACCGTGAGTACGGCGGTAGGACTTGAATCCCCAACGCTTGATGGTACCGGCGAAGCCCTTACCCTTGGTGGTGCCGGTGACGTCGACCTTGGAGCCCTCGGCGAACACCTCGGCGGTCAGCTCCTGGCCCGGCTGGAAGTCTTCAGCTTCCTCCGTGCGGAACTCCACCAGGTGACGACGCGGGGTCACACCGGCCTTGGCGAAGTGACCGGCGAGCGGCTTGGTCACCTTGGTCGGATCGATCTGGCCGTAGCCGATCTGCACGGCCTTGTAGCCGTCGGTTTCCTCGGTCTTAACAGCCGTAACCACGTTGGTGGAGACATCCACCAGCGTGACGGGCACGAAGAAGCCGTTTTCGTCCCACACCTGAGACATGCCGAGCTTCTTGCCCAGCAGCGCGTTCTTGATGTTGTTGCTCATGACGGTCCCCTCCTCCCTTACAGCTTGATCTCGATGTTCACGTCCGCCGGCAGGTCGAGACGCATCAGAGAGTCGACAGCCTTAGGCGTCGGGTCAACGATGTCAATGAGGCGCTTGTGGGTGCGCATCTCGAAGTGCTCGCGGGAATCCTTGTACTTGTGAGGAGAACGGATAACGACAAACACGTTCTTCTCGGTCGGCAGAGGAACCGGGCCAACTACGGTTGCGCCCGCGTTCGTGACCGTCTCGACGATTTTCTTCGCCGACTGGTCGATGACCTCATGGTCATAGGACTTAAGCCTGATGCGGATTTTCTGTCCCGCCATTG
Organism: Bifidobacterium tissieri; assembly: GCF_002259645.1. Taxonomy (GTDB): domain Bacteria; phylum Actinomycetota; class Actinomycetes; order Actinomycetales; family Bifidobacteriaceae; genus Galliscardovia; species Galliscardovia tissieri. Next base: position 278,963 of record NZ_MWWV01000003.1, on the reverse strand, counting down.
CCGTCCGCCCTTTCTTGCGAATTTCTTGACTATTACCAGCCTGTTTCTCTAGGGCACGTCAAGGCGCGGCCCACTTCGGAATCCCTTCCCATGAAGCGGCCTAACCGTATCAGTGCATGGCCATGCGAAAACCCATTCAAATGTGTGGATCTCCGTGCCATGCTCGCTTTTGAATAAACAATTTTGCGAGCCCAAAAACAGGCAACTTCTTTATTAAAGCACAAACCCTGCCCTAGGAAAATCCGGGCGTGTCGCGCCCGGATTTGCCGCATTCCCATCAGGCTCCGCGATCCGCCGGGATCGCTCCACCTGAGCCTACTCGACAGTCCACCGGACTGTCTCCCAACGGCTCAGCAGACGTGTCGCACGCCCTCATGCTTGATTTTCCAAGGCCTCGCGCTCGTCAATCGCGCTCGCATCGCCTACGGACAATCCACCGGATCGTCCGCTTCACGGCTTAGCGGTACTATTCGGCCCGACCACCGTCATCTGTCCAAGATATCTGTTGAAGTCCTCGGGACTGAAATTATCTGTCATCTGAATATTACCTAACCTCGATCTAGGCATATTTGAACAGATCTGAGTGCTTCACAATATCAATCCGGCCTATTCCGGCATCGGAGCGCATAAGTAATCTATAGATAATAAGGCCCCGGACGACCCATCCACACTTCCGGGCGTTACACGACTTTCCAAGTCCGCACATCTCAACCGAGATGTCCGGACACCATCCCAAGCGCAGGATCATTCCCCAGGTGTGCCCTAGCCGATCCGGGCATATCAAGACCTTAATCGGTATCCCCGGATCACAATGCCGACATCGAGCACCGATCTGGAAGGTCCAGGACCGCAAAACGACATACCCGCATCGGGCACACCAAGGAAAGGATTCTTCCTATGCCGCACTTCCCGGTGCAGCAGGACAGATTCTTAGGTGTGCTCTACCACCGATCTGGGTTTTTCAGGACAGAAATCTGTGTATACCCGGACACCCGGCCACGTCAGGGAATGATTCCCATGCGACCATCACACATCTCCGGGTATATCCGGACATCAATCTGGGTATATCAAGACATGAATCTGGGTATACCGGGACTGGTGTCTGGGTATACCCGGACACCAGCCCAACCTTCTGGGTCAAACCTGTCGAATATCTCTGGGTCAAACCGGGTCATAACAACGAATCTGGGTAAAACCATGTCATGAGGAGGGGGAATGTGGTGTCTTCGTGACATGGTTATGCCCAGAACCGTCTGCAGATACCATCCCGGACGAGTCTGGACCGGTTAGGGAATATGGCCTACGGTTGGGGACATGTCAGATTCCGCAGCCAACGCTCAGAACCAGAACCCGCCGGCACAGCCGTCACTCCCGCAGCCGTCACACCATAAGCCGAGTACACCCAAACCACTCAAACCACTCACCGTACGCGACTGGATTCCATCGCAGCCGGGAGCCTGGGCCATGGCGATCATCCCCGCACTGGCCGGCGTGGTGCTCGCCGGAGCAAACGTCACCACCATCTGGCTGTTGATCTGTTGGATACTCTGTTATTGCGTGCAATACACGACCGCACGTTGGCTCAAATCCCGGTATTCACGCCGATATCTGCCGCCAACGATCCTGTATACGGCGGTTCTTGCCGTGATCGGTATACCGTTCGTCATCGCGCATCCAGATGTCCTGCTGTGGGCACCCCCGCTCGCTGTGCTCGCCCTATTGTCATTCGTGGCCGCAAAACGTCGTCAGGAACGCTCGATCTGGGCGAACATCGTCGTCATACTCGCCGCCTGCTGCATGACCGTCATCATCTGCTGGATCGGTCCCGCGGCACCCAACGGCTCGTCATGGACGAGTCTGGTCGCCAGTCAATGGACATCTCCCCCATTGCCGGCGGACGGAATGATCGCCGCGCTCATCCTCGCTCTCTATGAATTCGGATCTGTGCTGTTCGTCAAAACCATGATCCGCGAGCGCGGCAATCGCGCGTATCTGTTCGCGTCTTGGATATGGCATATGTGTCTCGTCGTCGGAGGATTCCTGACCGACCCATGGCTGTGCGGCATGGGTCTGATGCTGCTGGCCCGTTCGATTATTCTTCCGTTGGTCGATCGACGACGGAAGACGAAACCCGTCATCGTGGGCATGACCGAACTCGTCACCATTCTCATGACCTTTGTCGTGGTGATCATTACCGTCCCTGCGATGGTCGGCTGATATACGATTCTGCGGTCCGAAACATCCGTCCATGACGTCTCTCCTTGCATGCGCCAACTACTACGAAGTGAATGGGGATGCCGAGATCGACCGGACCATTTCATGTCTGGCAGCAGACATGCCGCCGTTATTTGAGGGGGGATGGATCAACGTCATGAACAGTCTGCTGAAATTCCCCCGGCGCATCAGTCCTAGGATCTCGATCATTCCAGACATAATCCGAGATATCTGAACACCGATCTGGGGATGTCCAGACACCGATCTGGATGTATCAGGAATAGAGATCGAGATTATACGGGATATATGCAGGACAAGAGCTTGGGTATATCCGGATATGCGGTCGGATCAAAAAGAGATTCTGGACGGCCGTCTCGTGCATCTGAGTATATGAGCACTGGAGTCTTGGTATTTCGGGACAGCGGTCTGGGTATATCAGGACAGGAATCTGGGTGTTCCAAGACATCGCTCTGGGTATACCGAGACAGGAATCTGGGCATAACCGGACATCAACCCAACCTTCTGGGTCAACCCGGTCGAATATCTCTGGGCCAAACCGGCTCATAACAACGAATCTGGGTATAACCATGTCACGAAGACACCGATTCCCCTCTCTTCATGACATGGTTATACCCAGACCGGCGTGCAGAGCCCGCACGGAGACCCCGCAGAGACCTGCGGGACCCACATTCGACCACATTCGTTGATTGTGCTGGACTTTTCGACGCCTACGCCGATATCGTCGGCGGCATGAGAACGAACAGCAAACTCAACAGGCTCCTCAGCGAGGCGGAAGCCAACAGACTCTGCATCTGGAGCACCAGTGACACGCAACGCCGCATGTTGCAACGACGGGAAGCCGCCGGAGAACTCGTCCGCGTCGGAATACGGTGCTTCGCACGTACGGAATACTGGCAGCAGTTGCCGCACATCGAACGATTCCGGCACCACATCCGCACACTGGCAAGGATCCACCCCCGTTGGGTCTTCGGCGGCCCGACTGCAGCGGTCATGCACGGCATCTGCGATTCGCTACGTCAGATGAAGGAAATACACCGAGTCATGCCGGTCAACGCCATGGTCCGCAGCAACCACATCATGCACAATCACTACCTCCGATCCGACGAACACGTCATAGTGGACGACGTACGCGTGACCACACTCGGCAGAACGATGTTCGACTGCGCTCGCTGGCTGACGTTTCCCGACGCGCTGCCAATAATCGAATCGGCATTGCGACAGCGAATCATCACACTGGACGAATTGCATCGCATATTCCGCAGCGAAGAGGGACGCAGTCGCCGACGCGCTCTGCATGCACTGCAGTACGCGTCCGGCAGGACCGAGAACGGCGGCGAGGCATACGCGTTGGCCGTAATGATCGAGGAGGGATTCACACCACCGCAGTTACAGGTGGCAATGCCATGCGTCAACGAAAACGGGAATCCTGATCGCGTCGATTTCTTCTGGCGGACGGGCGACGGGCGGTCCATCGTCGCCGAACTCGACGGGCGGATCAAATATCGCGACGAAACGATGTACCGCAATGGCAGTCTGCCCGACACGATCATCGCTGAGAAGGAACGGGAGGAACGTATTCGTATGACAGTGACCTCAATGGTGAGGTTCTCGTTCGTCGAGGCGTATCGACGGACCGATCTTGTACGGAAACTGGAGTGGGCGGGTGTACCCCGCGTCACGGATTCCGCGGTTTCCACGGATGTCATCGTTTGACACGATTGGCGACGGAACCGTTGATTCCAACAGCCCGGCCGTCGATGATGCAAGAATGGCGATGACACAGGTCGGGGCAGATAAATACAAGTCAGATAAATGCAGATAGACACAAGTCAGGCACAAGCCAGATAGACACAAATCAAATAGACACAGAACAGGCACAAGTACGGATCCAGATTGGAAGTCAGGCCTTCAGGACACACCCCTCATCGTGTGGAACGGGGTGGACCGGAATCGGGCATTCGTCGTAGGGTTGGAATGTGACACAATCCCATGCTTCGAACATCAAGCCGATCACCGAACGCGACGCCAACGTGCTGTACCAGCACGGCACGCTCGCGCAACTCGTCCCCGGGCTGCTGGAGGGCACCACCACGATCGGCGAGCTGCTCACCCACGGCGATACCGGCATCGGTACCGGTGAAGGGTTGGACGGCGAGCTGATCATCCTCGACGGCGTGGCCTACAAGGTGGGGCAAAGCGGCAAAGCGGAAATCGTACCCGACGATTTCACGTTGCCGTTCGCCAGCGTGCATCGTGCCGCGTTCCAATACCAGTGCGAGCGGGCCGATATCGGTCTGGAGGAGCTCAACAAGAGGATCGTGGCGGCCAATGGCAGGGCGAACACGTTCTTCTCCGTGATTGTGCGTGGCACATTCAGTTTCATCAAGACGCGTGCCGTGATCAAGCAGCAGGCCCCCTACCCTACGCTGGAGCAGGTGGCCGACCAGCAGGCCATGTTCCTCGGACACGACGTGAAGGGCACCATGCTCGGGTACTTTTCGCCGCTCATGTTCAATGGCGCGGCCGTGGCCGGCTTCCACGAGCATTTCCTGTCCGACGACCATTCGATCGGCGGTCATGTGCTTGATGCCGTGCTCGAGCGCGGTGAAATCCTCAGTCAGGTGTTCGATACGCTGGTGCAGCATCTGCCGGTGGATGATCCGGATTATCGCAGCCATGATTTTTCGAACGATCCGATCGCCGCGGCACTGGCCAAGGCCGAACGGGAACCGCGGCGCGAGGATGTGAATTAGACGTTTCCGGCAAGCCCGACACGGTTGACACGACGGTATCCAGATTCAGCATGCCGTCGGTCATTGTGCAGTCGTTCCATATGCATGTTCCTCCCTTGTCGCGTGACATGGTAGGAAAAAACTGCCCAGCGGTTCAATGCAGTGGCTTGCGGCGCGTATGCGGGAAGAAGACATGACTGGCCATACGGCGCAACGGTCGTTCAGACTTGTCATCATGCGGTTTTCCAGCAAACGGGATAGTTTCATGCTGGCGGCACAATCACGACGGCACTGATACTTTTTTGCACACTAGTGCAGAAACACGTTTCACGTGAAACAGTCACGCAAATATGTTTGTTGACAGTTCTCGACCACACCGTCGACACCGCAAATAGAACGTCCCGTTATCCCTGCTCTGCTGGAACAGGGATAACGGGACGTCGTATTCAGTAGCCCGGCGATCATCACCATCGCGCAGGGCCACACAAATGCCATGACAGAGCCACGGCCGGGTCATCGCCTTACATGGTTTTCGTCAGCGCGACGAGCGCAATACCGACGACCACGAATACCAGACCGACGGATATGGAGATCTTCTCCTTGCGCGTCTTGCGTTCATGCAGGAACACCATGCCGCCGATCGTGGAGATAATGAGTCCCATCTGCGACATCGGGAAGCTGATGGCCACGCCGAGTCGACTGTTGGAGATCATGAGGATGAGATTGCCGATGGCCCACAGCATGCCCGGAATTATGAGCAGAAGGGTCCGCTTGGAACGCTTGCCCGGCTCGCGGATGCCGATGACGAGGCCGCCGACGAACATACCCACCGCCTGCGGGAGCATCGCGTCGAACGAATTGATCGAAAACAGCTGGATGACCGCGACATAGGCGATGAAGCTCAACGAGGATATGGTGATGACCGTCAGTCCGGTAATCATATTGTTCGCGCGGCTGTCGTCGCCGACAGTGCCGTCGGCACCGCGCCGTTCCACATATGACGTGAACACCACACCGACGATGAACAGTGCGATCGCGATGAATCCAACTGTCTTCGCTTCAGCGGACGCCCAGTCGCCGAGGAAGAGCACGCCAACAAGACTGGTGCCGATCAGCTGCTCGCCGGTGGAGATCGGCATGGTGCTGGACACACCGATCTCCTTGAATCCGCAGATCTGCCCGTAGTTGCCGATGGACCAGAAAATACCTGACAGGAAGCTGATCAGCACTGTGAGCAGTGTGTAATGATGCGGAACAAATGGAAATGCAATCAACGCAAATACGAGACATCCGATGGTGACGCCAAATGTCTGATGTCGTGATGTTCCGCCGATCACCGGCAGAATCAGCGCGTAGATGCCCCATACCAACGAGGGCGTTGCGGCCAGTACAAGATCCATGATTCGGTTCCCATTCCCTGATTTTAATCGTTCTCATAACGCTTCGGGACGATTATAAAAACAGCACTGCATATGTTTACAGACGGGTGTGAAAAGCATCCGGCATATGGCCGTTCCGCACACGACACGCAACATACGGCACGCGGCCCACAACAACACATGACACACGAAAAGCAAAAAGGTCTCTTGGAATCATTGGATTCCAAGAGACCTTCAATGCTACGAATGCTGCTTGAACGCTGAATGTTCAGCCGAGGACATCATCGGCAGTCAGCTTCAATCAGCCGCCTCGGCAGCTCCTTTCACGCCGGCGAATCTCGTTCGGCGTGAAAGGCTGGAACTCAGTCGCGCTGGGAGGCTTCCTCGACGGCCCTGAGACCTTCGCGTTCCACGCGCTTGGCGTGGCCCTCGGCCTGGGAGACGCCGTAGTAGGCGGCGATGGCGATGTCCTTCATGTCCTCGATCATCGGGATGCGCGGGTTGGCCGGGGTGCACTGGTCCTCGTAGGCGCGCATGCCGATCTGCTCAAGCACGCTCCAGAAGTACTCTTCGTCAACGCCGGCGGCCTTGAAGGAGCGATCCATTCCAAGCTTGTTATCGCGGTAGTCCTCGACGGCGCGGGCCAGGTTCTCGACGCCCTCCTCCGGAGTGCGGCCGGGATCGATGCCAAGGTTCTTGGCGATCTCCTGGTAGCGCTGCGGGGCCACGTACTTGTTGTACTTCGGCCAGCTGGTCGGCTCGTCCGGGATCTGGCCGTTGTAGCGGATCACGTACGGCAGCAGGATGGAGTTGGTGCGACCATGGGCGATGTGGCACAGCGCGCCGATGGTGTGCGCCATGCCGTGGCACATACCGAGGAACGCGGAACCGAACGCCATGCCGGCCATGGTGGCGGCGTTGTGCATCTTCTCCTGAGCCAGCGGGTTGGATGCGCCTTCCTTCACGGAGGTCTCCAGATTGTCCCAGATCAGCTTGGCGGCGTGCAGGGCCATGCCGTCGGTGAAGTCGTTGGCGTACACGGAGACGTAGGCCTCGAAGGAGTGGGTCAGGGCGTCGAAGCCGGAATCGGAGGCCAGCTTGCGCGGCTGGGTGCGGGCGAGCACCGGATCGACGATGGCCACGGACGGGGTCAGCGCGTAGTCGGTGATCGGGTACTTGTAGCCGGTCTTGTGATCGGTGATCACAGCGAACGGCGTGACCTCGGAGCCGGTTCCGGAGGAGGTCGGGATGCACACCAGGCGGGCCTTCTTGCCAAGCTCGGGCAGCTTGAACGCACGCTTACGGATATCGAAGAACTTCTCGCGGATATCGGAGAACTCGATTTCCGGGTGCTCGTACAGCAGCCACATGATCTTGGCGGCATCCATCGGGGAACCACCGCCGATGGCGATGATGGTGTCGGGCTGGAACTCGTCACGCATCATGGCGGCGCCACGCTCGACGGTGTCGACGGAGGGCTCCGGCTCGACGTAGTCGATGATGCGGTAGTCGACGTGGTTCGGACGCAGACGCAGCTGCTGAATGGCCTTCTCCACCACGCCGAGGTCGAGCATGACCTTGTCGCAGACGATGACGACGCGGTTCACGTCGCCCATGTCGCGCAGGTACTTGATCGCATTCGGCTCGAAGTAGGTCTTGGCCGGGATCTTGAACCACTGCATGTTGTTGTTCCTCCGAGCGACACGCTTGATGTTGATGAGGTTGACGGCCTGGACGTTGCCGGAGACGGAGTTGCCGCCGTAGGAGCCGCAGCCGAGGGTCAGCGACGGGGCGATGGCGTTGTAGATGTCGCCGATGCCACCGAGGGAGCTCGGGGAGTTCCAGATGATGCGGCAGGCGTGCATGCGGTTGCCGTACTCGTTGACCAGATCCTGATCGTTGGTGTGGATCGCCGCGGTGTGGCCTGCGCCGTGCTGCAGCATCTTCTCGCACATCTCGAAGGCGTCTTCCTTGTTGTCGGAACGCAGGAAGGCCTGGACCGGAGCGAGCTTCTCCATGGTCAGCGGCTCCATCTCGCCGACTTCCTTGCACTCGGCGGCGAGGATGGTGGCATCCTCCGGAATCTCGAATCCGGCGGCGTGGGCGATGAACTGCGGGGACTTGCCCGGGACCACGGAGTTGAGCTTGGTCTTCTGGCCCTCGTACTCGTAGGCGGTGACGCCGAACATGTACTTCTCCAGCTTGGCCTTCTCCTCGGCGTTGACGAAGTAGGCCTTGCGGCGCTTCATCTCGGCGAGCAGCGGCTCATACACGGACTTGTCGGCGATCACGGCCTGCTCGGTGGCGCAGATCATGCCGTAGTCGAAATGCTTGGACAGCACCAGATCGTTGGCGGTGCGCACGATGTCGGCGTCCGGGGCCACGTAGGCGGGAGCGTTGCCGGCACCCACGCCGAGGGCGGGCTTGCCGGAGGTGTAGGCTGCCTTGACCATGCCGGGACCACCGGTGGCGAGGATGGTGGCGATGCCGGGGTGCTTCATAAGCGCGCCGGTCGCGTCGATGGACGGGTGCTCGATCCACTGGATGCAGTCCTCGGGGGCGCCGGCCGCGATGGCGGCGTCACGCACGATGCGAGCGGCTTCCACGGAGCTCTTCTGTGCGCCGGGGTGGAAACCGAAGACGATCGGGCAGCGGGTCTTCAGTGCGATAAGGGACTTGAAAATGGCGGTGGAGGTGGGGTTGGTGACCGGGGTGACGCCGGCGACCACGCCGACGGGCTCGGCGATCTCGGTGATGCCTTCGACGTCGTCCTCGCGAATGATGCCGACGGTGCGCTGGCGGGCGAGGTGGTTGGTGACGTGCTCACAGGCGAAGATGTTCTTGGTGGCCTTGTCCTCCACCAGACCACGGCCGGTCTCCTCAACCGCCAGCTTGGCAAGCACGAGGTGCTTGTTCAGCGCTGCGATGGAGGCCTTGGCCACGATGCGGTCAACCTGCTTCTGGTCGAGCTGCTCGAACTTGTCGAGAGCGACCAGCGCCTTCTTGACAAGGGTGTCGACCTCCTGCTCGGCAGGGGTCATGTCAGAGACCTGGGATGCGACGGGAGCGGCTTCCGCCTTCTTGGATGCGACCACGTGTCCTCCTTGATCGGGTATCCAAAACTTCATGCTTGATGCGGGCACACGGCCGGATCAATGGCCGGGTGCGATGTGTGTACCGACCCGAAAAAGGGCGCAAAAGATCACAAAACTGATGTTCGTTTTGCGGACGTTTTCGGATTACATCACATCCGAAGATGTGATGTACCTCACGATAACATCTCCGATCACAACACGCCAACCAGAACGGCAAAGTTTTATAAAAGTGTTTTCAAAAAGCGATGAAGTCACCATGACCATTACATAAAAACGTTGGAATTTCAACGTTTAAAAACTGACAATCCCCTATCGCCCGTAAGACATTCAACAACTGACACCCGCGTGTCGTCCCGTAATCCCGTATCGTGATCGAAACGGGGATAATTGAAGTATGGAAAAGACATCTTTGCATCGGTATGCCACACGACCAGGCATGTTCCTTACGGATGAGGGAGGAGCAGACGCCGTGGTCTGGTCCGACACCGCCGACCAGGTGTGGCTCAGCGTGATCGAGTCCCTGGATCAGCCGAGTGACTTCTACGACGTCGCCACCGAACTGCCCAAGAATTCGACCATGCCGTTCCACGAACAGATCCGACAGTTCCCCGTCTGCTCACGCATCCTCGAAAAACAGTACTGCCGTGAAACACTCTTCCGTATGAAGGGCCCCAACTACGGCATGTGGTACGTGCACCTGCCCAAAGCGCGACCCGGTATGCGATACGGATATCGCGCGGACGGCACCTGGGCCCCCAAGCGCGGCGTGCAGTTCAACCCCTACAAGTTCCTGCTTGACCCCTACGCCAAAGGCATCGAAGGAAACCTTGACATCGGTCCCGAGATCTTCCCCTACGAATGCACCGTGACCAACGGCCACGTCGACGGTGCCTACGACGGCGCGATGAGCACGCTCGACTCGCTCGGCCATATGCCCTACTCCGTGGTCATCGACGACCGTGACATCCACAAGCACGAGGGCGATCCCGAACACCCGCACGTGCCGTGGAGCAAAACCGTGGTCTACGAATTGCACGTCAAGGGCTTCACCAAGAACGCCCCCTGGCTGGACAAGGAACTGCGCGGCACCTACGCCGGACTCGCCCACCCCACCACCATCGCCTATCTGCAGAACCTCGGCATCACCTCGGTGGAACTGCTGCCCATCTTCGCCAAGCAGACCGAGATCGGGCTCGCCGAACGCGGGGTCGTCAACTACTGGGGATACTCAACGCTCGGCTACTTCTCGCCGGAACCGTCGTACGCCACCGAGACCGCACAACGCAAAGGTGCCGCGGCCGTACGCCAGGAGGTCATCGACATGGTCCGTGCGCTGCACGCCGGCGGCATCGAGGTCATTCTCGACGTGGTGTACAACCACACATGCGAAGGCGCGTTGGACGGCCCATCCCTCAGCTGGCGCGGACTGGACGCCGTCAGCTACTACTGCCGCAGAGGCGACAACCCGGGCATGCTCGTCGATACCACCGGCTGCGGCAACACGCTCGACTTCACCAACACCCGCGTGATCAACTATGCGGTGGACTCACTGCGCTACTGGGCCAAGCGCATCGGCGTGGACGGATTCCGATTCGACCTCGGCGCCTCGCTGGCACGACTCGAAGGCACATTCAGTCGCCATCATCCCTTCCTGTACGCACTGCGCAGCGACCCGATCCTCGGCAATCTCAAGATGATCATGGAGCCGTGGGACATCGGCGAAGGCGGATGGAGAACCGGACAGTTCGGCGTACCGTTCGCCGAATGGAACGATCATTTCCGCGATTCCACCCGCCGGTTCTGGCTCACCGACGTCGACAGCCTCTCCCGCGGGCACAGCAACAGCATCGGCATGCAGGAGATGGCCACGCGACTGTGCGGCTCCGCCGATCTCTTCGCCACCGAGCCCGGGCGCGGCGCGATCGCATCGATCAACTTCGTCTCCTGCCACGACGGATTCACCGTCACCGATCTCACCCGATACTCGACCAAGCACAACGAGGCGAACGGCGAGGACAACCGCGACGGTTCCAACGTGAACCATTCCGTGAACTTCGGCGTGGAAGGCCCCAGCGACGATCCTGAAATCGATGCCAAACGAGAGCGCGCGGCCATGAACATGATCGCCACCGTGCTGATGAGTCTGGGAACGCCCATGCTGCTTGCCGGCGACGAATTCCGCAACACCCAGTACGGCAACAACAACGCCTACTGTCAAGACAGCAACATCGGCTGGCTCGACTGGGATTGGCTGTATTCCACCAAGCGCACCCCACAGCTCAAACGCCTTGAGCTCACACACGACCTGATCGCGCTCCGCAAATCCATCGATCAGTACCATCACGAGGAGTTCTTCACCAGACTTTCCATGCTCGGTCTGCCCAAACCGTCAAGTCATGTGAAATGGTTCCTGCCCGACGGCACCACACCGATGGAACACGACTGGTTCAATAATGCGCAACGCAGCTTCACCATGCGTCTGGTCTCCGATGAAGTGCCGGACGTGGCCATCGTGGTCAACGGCATCGACGAAGAAACCGAATTCACACTGCCGCCGGACTGCGAGTGGCGCATGATGTGGAGTTCCGGAGAAGTGGATGGAACGTCACCGATCCATCTCAGCGAGAACGATGGCGTCGACGAGGCGTTCGATCAGTACTCGGCCCGTGCGCGCAAGGCGACGAACGAGGAGAACGACATCGTCACATGGACACAGACCGTGCCTACAGGAAGCATCCAGAGGTTGGTGCAGCAACGCAACAAGCCAGCGGATGGCGGCCATGACCAGTTCGATCAGAGCGATCAACAGGGACGAGATCACGATATCAACGAACGGATGCGCGAAACCGGACGACAGTCGCAGCGTACGACCGGCAATGAATCGTATAGCGACAGCACGGGCAACGGCAACAGCACGGGCAACGGCAACAGCACGGGCAACGGCGACGATCAGCGCGAGAATGATCCTTGGCTGGTCACCGGACTATCGATCAGCATGTTCCAGCAGATCGGCAATGGTAATCGGGAAATCATCAGCTGGTCTCGAAGCAGATTCGACTGACGACCGACCGCGACCGTAAACGTCGCAATCACCAGTAGCAATACGGAAAACCCCTGTACTCCATACGGAATACAGGGGTTTTCCATTGCTGGGCGCCGTGTGACCACACCAGTGCGCGGCCACACAGGCAATTCCGCAAGCTTTAGCGCTTGGAGAACTGCGGGGCGCGACGAGCCTTGTGCAGACCGGCCTTCTTGCGTTCCACCGCACGGGCGTCACGGGTCAGGAAGCCAGCCTTCTTCAGAGCGGCGCGGTTGGCGTCGCGATCGATGGCGTTCAGAGCGCGAGCCACGCCGAGGCGGATGGCGCCGGCCTGACCGGTGATGCCACCACCGTCAACGAGGACGATCACGTCGAACTTGCCCTCGAGCTTCAGCAGCACGATCGGAGAGTTCACCTCACGCTGCTGGATCTTGCCGGGGAAGTGCTCTTCCAGCGTGCGACCGTTGATGGTCCACTTGCCGGTGCCGGGAACCAGACGCACGCGGGCGACGGCTTCCTTACGACGACCGGTGCCGTAGCCCGGAGCGATCGTGGAAGTGCCGGTGCCAGCACCAGCGTTGGTCTCGGAAGTGTACTCAGTGAGCTCCGTCTCGGTCTCCTGGACCGCGGAAGTGTTTTCAGCCATAATCGGTTACTCCTTCTTTCGGTCCTAGATCACTTAGCCTGCTGAGAGATCTGGGAGATCTCGTACTGGACGGGCTGCTGGCCGGCGTGCGGGTGCTCCGGGCCGGTATAGATGCGCAGACGATCGAGCTGCACCTTGGCGAGGCGGTTCTTCGGGAGCATGCCCTTGACCGCGGCCTTGATCATGCGAGCCGGATCCTTCTCGAGCAGCTCACCGTAGGAATCGGAGCGCAGGCCACCCGGGAAACCGGAGTGCATGTACAGGTTCTTGCCCAGCTTGTTGCCGGACAGGGCGATCTTCTCGGCGTTGACGATGACAACGAAGTTGCCGCCGTCGGCGTGAGGAGCATACGTCGGCTTGTTCTTGCCGCGCAGCAGGTTGGCGACGGTGGTCGCGAGACGGCCGAGCACCACGTCGGTGGCGTCGATGACGTACCACTCGTGAGTCAGATCGTTAGCCTTCGGAGTGAAAGTTTTCACGATATACCTTTTCTGTCTATTGTGTTCCGGGCAATCGTGGACTGGTCAGATCCGTCATGCCTCATTATCCGTGGGCTCCCTGAAAGTCCTAATGGCGAGTGGGACAGCGCTTTGAAGGACCCCTGGGAAACACAACAATCAATTAGCATACCGCGTTTTTCGAGTTCGTCAAAATCGCATTGACCTCACGACACGCCGGTGATTTCGGTGTAAAGCCGCTCCAGACGGGACTGTCTGACTGCCTTGTCGAGTTCGCATTCCCACACCACAATCACCCGCCACCCCATGGCCTCGAGTTCGGCGTGCTGACGTCGGTCGCGTTCACGATTCCGGGTGAGCTTGGCGGTCCAGAACTCCACGTTCGACTTGGGCATCGTATGTTTGGAACACCCGTCATGCATATGCCAGAAACAGCCGTTGACGAACACGACGGTATGCCATTTTGGCAGTACGACATCCGGATGACCGGGATATCGTCGATCGTTCTTACGGAATCGCAGGCCGCGGGAGAACAGATACCGGCGGACCATCACCTCAATCGAGGTGTCCTTGCCGCGGATGTGCGACATCGTATAGCTGCGGGTGCCGCGTTCGTATTTCTCGGTTCCGCCCCGTACGGACGAAGGCGGTGCCCCGGCCTTCGCGGCCTTGCGGGTCACCGCCTTCGTCGATCGAACAGAACGATTGGGCTTGGAGCTCACTTCTCGCCGCGCATCACAGCCGCAAGGGACTGCACACGCGCGTTGGAGAACAGCTCCTCCACACTCACCACATGACCGTCGCCATCGGCAAGCGGGATACGCCAGTTCGGGTATTCGTTGTTCGTGCCAGGCTGGTTCTGTGTGCGCTTCTCCCCCACGCCGTCCGTGACGGTGGCGCACAGCAGCTTCGACGGGGATGCACACAGGGCGCGATGCATGCCTTCGATCAGGTCCTGCTCGTGCTCGGCCTCGTTGTTCAGCCATCCACGCTTGATAAAGCCACCATCGGCGAGCATGGAGAGCAAGGCGTCGTGCTCGCGCTTGGCATCGGCCATGAACTCCTCTTCGCTGCCGGCGAGCAGATGGAGCTGATTGCGCAGCTTCACGTGCTCGTAGGTGAGGTAGCCGGCGGTCGGCGGGATGTCGTGCGTGGTCACCGAGGCGAGGGTAAGCGGACGCCAGTCCTGCGGACGACGGAACTTGCCGTCACGCTGCTCGAACCATTCGATGGCACAACCCAGCAGACCGTGCTCGGCCAGCGAATGCGCCATATACTCGGGCACCACGCCAAGATCCTCACCTACCACGACGCCATGCGCACGCGTGGCTTCAAGGGCCAGAATACCCAGCATGACCGCGGAGTCGTAGTACACGTAGGTGCCCTGCTTGGCGCTACGGCCTTCGGGGATCCACCACAGGCGGAACAGACCGATGGCATGGTCAATGCGCACGCCACCGGCATGGGCGAACATGCCGGCCACGATATCGCGATAGGCCTTGTAGCCGGTGGCTGCCAGATAGTTCGGGTTAAGCGGCGGCTGGCTCCAGTTCTGTCCCTGCTGGTTGTAGAAGTCCGGCGGCGCGCCCACGGTGGCACCATACGCGAATCGCTCCGGATTCCACCACACGTCGGAACCGTACGGGTGCACGCCAACGGCCATGTCGCTCATCAGGCCGATCGTCATATTCGCATCGTAGGCGGTCTGCTGTGCATCGGCCAGCTGCTCATCCGCGATCCACTCCAGCCAGCGGTAGAAGTCCAGCGTATCGGGGTACTGGCTACGCAGCTGGGCGACCTCGTCCGAGTTCCGGTTGAAGCTCTTGATCCACGATCCGGGCTTGCCGGTGGGTGCGCCCCACTTGTCGTAGGCCAGACACCAGGTGGCGTATCCTTCGAGATCCTCGCCGGCCTTGGCCTTGTATGCATCGAACTCCTGCTGGCGCTCCGGAGTGCGACCGGCCTTGAAAATCGTCCACAGTGCCGGCATCTTGGCGTTCCACATGGCATCGCGGTCGATCTTATCGGCGTTCTGGTTCAGCTCCGCAACGGTCTCGTGCAGACGGTCGATCTCGGCCTTGGCCTCGTTCGACAGTTCCGCGTATTCGGGTACGCTCTGCGGATTGATGTACGTGAAATTGACGAACCTGCGCGAGATCGGCAGATACGGGGACGGCGTCAGCGGCGTGCACGGCTCGCCGGCATGCACCGGGTTGATGAGCATGAAGTCGGCGCCGGTCTTCTCCTTAGAATCGCGCAGCATGGTCTTGAGATCGGCGAAATCACCCACACCCCACGAATTGCGCGAGCGCACGGAGTAGAACTGTGCCATCCAGCCCCACAGGTGGCCGGTCTTCATCGGGTCAAGCAGTTCGATCTTCGCCGGGGCGCTGATCAGCGTAGACTCCTCGGTGCGGCCGCCCACCGTGACGGTCAGCGTGTGGTAGCCGAGCGGCACATCAGCCGGGATCACCAGCGCGGAATTGACGATGAACCGATCGCCGACCGGCTGGGCTATGGCACCGTCGCCTGCCACACATTTGATCGGTTCGGGATATTCGGTGCCATCCTCA
The DNA here is from genome assembly GCF_002259645.1 of Bifidobacterium tissieri. Taxonomy (GTDB): domain Bacteria; phylum Actinomycetota; class Actinomycetes; order Actinomycetales; family Bifidobacteriaceae; genus Galliscardovia; species Galliscardovia tissieri. Next base: position 262,802 of record NZ_MWWV01000003.1, on the reverse strand, counting down.
AGCACAAGTTTGGCCGACGGCACGTCGAACACTTCGTTGTTGACCTTGACTCGGCTTTCCTGACCCGCGATGTGCAGCAACGTTGCCGGCACAAGACGGCTGTAACGCTCGGCGCTGGCCTTGCGCAGGGAGTCGAGGACGGCCTCGTTGGTCGAGGCGTCAACACCAAGACTTCGCAGCACATCGACCAGGACGTCATCGTCAATCTCGACGTATTCACCTTGCTGGCCGACGTAGAACGTGGCCACACCCTTCATCTTCGCCAACTGAATCAGCGGGCGCGACAGGCGTTCTTGGGATTCTTCTCGCTGTTCCATAGTTTCAGCTTAACCCCGAAATCGCGGTTACATCGTTTGACATTCCGTTTTTACCCGTTGGATACGGGTTTTTTACCGTCCATTGTCGTTGGTGGCGTTTCGTCGTTCCACGGCGTGCCGAACCTCTTCGGAGGGATCATCGGCCAGACGGGCGAGCGTGTCCGCGCCGGTGTTGGGATTCAACGCCACCGCCCGACGGATCATCGACGTGAGCACGGCCGGGCCGGACATGTCGTCGTCCACACCGAAGCGGGAAAGATAGTCGAGAATATCAGCGCCGTTGCGCGTGTCTTCGGCGCCTTCCATACGCATCTTCCACGACGTGTTCGGATTGCGTAGCGCCACATCGCGGATCTCATCGACGTCGTCCTTGGTCAGTCGGCCCACCAGCCAGTTCTTGTCGGCCTTGTTTCTGGCCACCGCCTCACGCACGGACGGATCGGGATCCACGCTGAGTTTGACGAGGACGTTCGGGAACGGCATGGTCTCGGCGAGGAACACACGATCCGCCACATCGGTGTGCAGATTGCCGGCAACAGCCTCAAGCAGTGCGGTGGCGCGGGAGAACGCGGCGGCATCGCCGCGGTCGGGCAGCGGACGACGAGCGAACTCGCCCAGTTCGGCCGGATCGTCGGAATGGCGAAGCCGTTCGTAGGTGACGGTGAGCGGCTCGTGTTCGGCGGCGTCATGAGCGTCCTGTGCTGACGTGTTCTGTGCGGGCGCATCAGGTACGGACGTGTCAGGGGCAGACGTGTCAGGGACGGAAGCGCTCTGCTCGGGCTGTACTGGCTGCGGGGTTTCTTCGGTCATGGGCATCCAGCTTAGCCGCGGTCCGCGATGGGACGGTTGAAACTGCCGCGACGCTCCACCAGCACGGTGGCGTTGAACGTCTCCACCACGCGTGATTCGAATTCCCCGACCGACGGCTGCGGCACGGAGACCATCATGGTCACGCAGTCGGTGAACTCCTCGTCATCCACCGTTCCGTCCAACTGCGCGACGATCTGTCGCATCATGGCCAACTGCGGATACTCCACCACGGTTTCGTACTGCGTGCACGGGATGATGTTCGCCCCCTGCGCGGCCTTCACCGCCAGCGATGCCGCCGACGAATACGCACGGATCAGACCGCCGGAACCCAGCAGGATGCCGCCGAAATATCGGGTCACGCACACCACACAGTCGGTCAGACCGCCCTGACGCAGCACGTCAAGAATCGGCTTGCCTGCGGTACCGCTCGGCTCGCCGTCATCACTCATCCGCTCCCCCAGACGGCCGTCGGAACCGCCCCACATGGCGGCGAACGCCACGTGACGAGCCTTGGGATGCTGGTCACGGATCGTCTGCACGAACGACAACGCCTCGTCCTGCGAATCGATGTGGCAGGCGTCGCCGATGAATTCGGATTTCTTCTCCACCAGCGAGTCGTGTGCCGGCGAATCGGGAGTATTGAGAATCGTGCGCATAGTGATGACTTTCGTTGGGGCAGATGACGGACATCCTGAGCGGTGGATGCCCGAGATGGCGTTCTGAGCGACGGTGTTCTGAGTGATGGATGCCGTGAGTATGTGAGTGACGGATTCGTGGGAGCGCTGGCTGTACGGCGTCCTCGATCGCGTACGACACAAGAGTAACGAATCGCGGGATTCTGGACTCTTAGTCGTTTAGACGATTGACGTTTAGACGATTAGACGATGTTGTACGATTCTCCGTCAAGGAACGCGACGACGGATCGGATGTTCTGATCGACGATGCCGGCGAGCGCCTTGTCGCTGCGCCACGCCACATGCGGGGTGAGTACGGTGTTGGGGCAGTCGCGCAGGGGTGCGTCGTCGGGCAGCGGTTCGGGGTCGAATACGTCGAGGCCGGCGAAGATGTCGCCGTTGTTGAGTCGTCGTTCGAGTGCGCCCTGTTCGACGAGTTCGGCGCGGGCGGTGTTGAGGAAGATGGCGCCAGGATGCAGCATGTCGAGGTGACGGGCGGTGATGATGCCGCGCGTGGCGTCGTTGAGTGCCAGATGCGGGCTGACCACGTCGGCCTTGGCGAAGACGTCATCGATGCTGTCCGCCCGTTCGACACCGAGTCGGTCAAGCGTTTCGGTGTCGGGGTGGCGCGCCCAGACGATCAGTTTCATACCAAGGCCGTGGGCGAGTTCGGCCACACGATGACCGATGCCGCCGAACCCGACGATTCCCATGGTCATGCCACCGATTTCGGTGATGTCGGAGCCAGGCCATCCCTGAGCTCGGGTGCGCACGTCGAGCCGTCCCGCCTTGTGGGTGATTTCGAACAGCAGCGCGATGGTGTGTTCGGCCACGGCGTTGTCGCCGTAATGTACGGCATTGCAGACCATGATGTCGAGATCGTGGGCATGGTTGACGTCGACGAAATTGGCGACGCCCGTGCCTCCGAAGGTGAGGCAACGCAACGTCGGTGCCAGCGCATCAAGCATGGCGTTGTTGAAATGAATGCCGGTGGTCATGGCAACGTTCGCATTCTCAAGACGGGCCATGATCTCGTCGAGGTCAAGCGTCATATCGGTATGCATACGGACGCGGGCCTTGGTGGCGATGACGTCGAGACCGCGTTCAAGGTAGGGGGCCATCGAGGGGAAACAGGCGGGGATCACCACCAGTGGTAGATCAGTATGCTCCATGTTCCGTTCGATGATCATTGGACCCCCTTTTCATGTGGCCGGTAACCGTTGTCAGTCTATCCACCAGGGTGTCCGATCGTTAACTGTTCGAGTGGATGGATGCGGTGGGATTGCGATGAGACGGCAACGAGACGGACGCCGGAGATGCATGTTCACGAATTGGGGTGCGCATATTAGTTGGGATGCGCTCACGAATTGGGTGGCATACCGGGGATGTCATGAACCACGTTGCGATCACGGTACCGTACGCGTGATGTCGTGATTTCGGGTATCATGCCAAACGGCTTTTCACAACTGAACGACACGCCCACGGAATGCCGTTTTTGAGAAATGTCCATGACGCAGGAAAAAACGGCATGTTCATTTCACTCAACAATGTGAGCAATAACATCCGCATGGTGACGGCAAACCCATTCGAACTCACAATGTGAGACTTCGTTCACTTATGTTCTGTTGGCGCGATACGCCGACTACCCACCCCTGTCCTCCCATCACAACGTCCACATAGCGGCACAAAAAAGCGATATTGTGAGATGCGGAGATGGCGGACAACGGCGTACCTCCATCCCCGCTCACTTGTTGATCGGGGTCGGTTCACGCCAACGTCGTCATATGCGCTGCTATATCGGCAACCAAACGACCGATTTCCCAGCCGCGCGCGTCCAAGGCATCTTCGACAATCAGCGGACGACCAATCCTTGAAATCCAGCTCCCCGTCGTATCCAGCTTCCAACCACGTCAATCGTCGAATATGTCAGGTCGGAGGATTCCTCAGTCATATAGACATGCCGTATTTCGCAAAATCCACAACCCGTGATACAGTATTGATCTGTTGCGCTCAGGCGAGCGCGACGGAGTGATGCCTGAGTGGCCGAAAGGGGCACCCTGCTAAGGTGTTAACTGCGCAAGCGGTTCGGGGGTTCGAATCCCCCTCACTCCGCCACCGAGGGATTCGCGGTTGCTCGCGGATCCCTTTTTTCATGCCGATTTCGGGGCTTATAGGCCAAAATGTGGGCTTATAGGCCAAAATGTGTGTCTGGTGGTCTAGTCGTTGGATGGCCAGTCGACCCGGGTGTGGAAGTCGTTCCAGTCGATGCCGGTGCCGTGGCGCATGGGGATGCCGAACGTCTCGTATCGGCCCTGCGGGCAGCGATATCAATAACGGCAAAGTGGGCCTTGCTGATGCCGCGTGGCAGAGAATGGGATTCAGAAGCGAAAATGCATTGCGTACCATTCGGATTGGCAGAGAATGCTGTACATGGTGATATTTACATTCCCTGCCACGGAAAAAGCGGGAATATCGACGATTCATAGTGAAATCGGTCGGAAGCAGCTGCAATCTGGCACGAAAATACGCTTTAGGCATCACGATTCCATGGCAGAGAACACCGAAATACGATGCTATTCCATTCCATGCCACGGCGATCTGGCACACTACGCCGATTCCAACCGAAAACACATTCCGTACCACGATTCCATGGCAGAGAACGCATATTCACACGCCACAGCAATTTCCTGCCACAAGACCTGGCAGAGAACACAAATCCAAGCCCCACGCACGTTCTCTGCCACGAGAATTAGCGGGGCGGAACGACAATCAGGACGCTTCAGGGGTCGGTACAACAAGCGTCCCCCGTCTGCACCGGAAACCGCCCACACGCTCACACGGCCCACTTCCAATCAAACACACCACTTCCAATTGAATACACACATCCCTCGCACGCATCACACGCACACCACCACGCACGCCACCAAGCAGTAACCGTCGCTCCCCAACCGTCTCTCACACTCGTCGAAACCATACCACCGGAGTAACTCACGCACCTTCCCTTCTCTCACAACCACCCCTTGCGTTCAATGGGAGTGTCTCGGGGGCTGTCTCTTTAAGTGTGGGGAGTGTCTCGGTAAGTGTGTAACTGGAATTGGTCGCATGCGCACGTCGGATGTGCACTGGATCGGGTTTCCTACTGCGGGTTCGTCTCGGATGTCCGTCGGATACGCAGCGAAGCACGTCCTTCAGTGCGGGTTTGTCGTATATGGATGTCGAATACGCAGTAAAACGTGCCCCCTAGTGCGGGTTCGTCACAAACGTGCGTCGAACAAGCACCGAGGAGTGCGGCTCGGTGCGGGTTCGTCGCATATGGATGCCGAACCCGCACCGAATCGTGTCCCCGGTACTTGTTCGACGTCTCTGTGCGTCATATGTGCATCGGGGCGTGCGTCCGGTGCTTGTTCGGTGCATATGTGAGTCGGATACGCACAGGGGCGTGCGTCCGGTGCTTGTTCGGTGCATACGTGCGTCAGATACGCACCGAGGCGGGGAACCGTCTTTCTGCATGTCGTCACCGCTTCGATCGGCGCTGCTCTCAAGCGAGAGCCCCTTCCCGCCGGCCTCGCGACTGGCAGACAAGACCAGTCACACACCCACCAAGACACTCCCCGCTCAATGAGCACCACACCACCAGGAATCAGAGACTGTCTCTTTAGGTGTGAAATCTGGTCCTGATCGCCGGTGCGCAACAGAAGTGCCTGGGAGTGTCTCCGTTAGATGCGTAACTGGTCCTGACTACCGGTCTGCGAGGGTGACGGAGGGTGACGGAGGCTGGCGGAGGGTGGTCGTGATGAATACCGAGAGACACTGAAAAACAACGGTTCCGACATGTAAAGAGACAGTCCAGAAACCACACCATCACAAAACCACATCACCACGAAAACGCACACTTAACACGAGCATCACACCACCACCAGAAACCACACCACAGAAACCACACCACCGCGAAAACCACCCGGCGATCGGATCGTGGAAGACGATCTCCTCGACAGAAACCACATCGCATTTGGCACCTGCCGTGCTTCAATGGTGGTATGAGTACTTCGCCACGTCTTGCCGCCGTCAAACGGGATTGGGGGCATGACGAGACCGGCTGCAATACGCTGCACATCGACATGGACGCATTCTTCGCGTCCTGCGAGATCGCCCGGCACCCGGAGCTCAAGGGCAAGCCGGTGATCATCGGCACGGGTCCGCGATCGGTGGTGTCTGCGGCAAGCTACGAAGCCCGACCGTTCGGCGTGAACTCGGCCATGCCCACAGCCACGGCACGACGACTATGCCCTCAGGGCATTTTCCTGCCCGTCGACATGGCCTATTACCGGGAGATGTCACGTCGTGTGTTCGCTGTGTTCGGCGAGGTGACCGATCGCATCGAACGCGTGTCGGTGGACGAATGCTATATGGACGTGTCGGGGGCGCTGCGACGCTGGAGCAGTCCGACCGCGATCGGCGCATGGTTGCGCAGCGAAGTGGCACGCACGTTCGGACTTACCTGTTCGGTAGGCGTGGCGTCGAACAAGCTCGTGGCCAAACTCGCATCGACCAACGCCAAACCCAACGGCATGTTGTTGATTCCCAAGGCCAGGCAGGCCGAATTCGTGCAGATGCTGCCGATACGTTCGATTCCCGGCGTGGGTCCGTCACTCGGCAAACGACTCGAACAGTGGGGTGTGACGACGGTGGCGCAATTGGCCGGGCTCGATGAGCGGGAACTGACGCAGGCGTGCGGTTCGGCGTCACATGCGCGTTCGTTGTATCTGGCGGCGCGAGGACTCGACGAACGCACAGTGACGCCATACACCCCGGAAAAGTCGATCGGCGCTGAACGCACATTCGACACGGATGCCACGACCGCGGACGACGTGACGAGTCTGCTGCTGTGGTGCGCCGACACCGTGGCGTCCACGTTGCGACGCAAGGGCCTGATGGCCCGTACGATCACAGTGAAACTACGATTCGCAGACCTGTCGTATTCAACGAAATCGCGCACATTGGAAACGCCGGTCACCACGGCGAGCGCGATCTATCCGCAAAGCGTGCGACTACTGGAACGTATGCTCGGCATGGCCGAGGGGGCGGCGGATCATGGCGATACAAGATTGCCGCGTTCGGTACGGCTTGCCGGGCTGAGTGCGTCTGGATTGGCGGATGTGGCGACCACTCCGGTGCAGGCGAGTTTTGACGATTTGCTGGCGGAGGCGGAAGTCGAGAATGCCGGCCGCTCCCCTAGCGAGCGGTCAGCCGGCTCCCGTTTCCCTGCCGCGCATGGGCAGAGTATGTATGGACAGGGCACGCGCGGGCAGGATACACACGATCAGGATGCGCATGGTCAGAATGACGGTCGACGTCATGCGTCCCCATCAACGTCAGTATCGGGATCAACGTCACCATCGAGATCGACATCAGTATCAATGCCGTCATCAACTCATGGAACACCGAATCCCAAACGGATGAGTCAGGCGGAGAAGGCGTTGGATTCGATTCGTCAGCGGTATGGCACCGACGCCGTACGACTGGGACTGCGCAAGCCGCACGGCACACATCGCACGGGCGACTGAGCTTCGAGCCACCTCGCTCCCACATCCGACCACGACAACCTGACTATGCCGACCAGACCTGCCCCAACCGATCAGACCGCCCTTGACCATGCCGGCGTCCATGCCTACATTCACGTCTGTGCCCGACCGCGGTATGGTCGTGTTCGGATATTGCATGGCATGATCGGACCGCTCGCAATCGCATCCGCAATCACATCACTCCACCGCGATCAAGCCGGGCATATTCATCTCACGCATTCACCCCACATACGACAATTCCTCCGAACCATAGGGATATGGTTCGGAGGAATCAGCGATGTCATGGTTCTGATCCGCTCGGCGAATCACTCAACGCTCAGTGAATCGCTCACCTTGCGAATCCAATTCTCTGAACTCAGAGAATCGTATTCGCCAAGCGAATCAAAACCGATCAGCAGATCAGAGGTTGCCCTTCTCCCACTTGCCGTTGTTCAGGTCGTCGGCGATCTTGCGGTACTTGTCGTCGGTCAGACCGTAGAGGAAGAAGATGATCAGCATGGCGGCGAACAGGGCCACGGCCGGGTAGAGGGTCATGGCGCCCTTGATGCCGTTCAGGGTGGCCTGCGACTGCACCTGGTTGGCGACGTAGCCGGTGACGCCGAGGATGCCGGCGGTGATGACGGCGGCCAGGGACTGCGCGAGCTTACGGGAGAAGTTGAACGCGGCCACGGTAATGCCTTCCTTACGGATGCCGGTGTGCCACTCGCCGTAGTCGATCACGTCGTTGACGAAGGCCCAGGTGATGCCGTTCGGGATGGCGAGGCACACGTAGCCGATGGTCACGAAGATGATGAAGGTGACGAGGTTGGTCGGCAGGAAGTAGTTGATCAGGTTGGCGACGGCACCCACCACGAAGCAGACCACGGCGACCTGCTTCTTGCCGAACTTCTTGACGAGGAACGGGATGGAGAGGATGGCCACGATGGAGCAGCCCATCTGGATGGCGTTGATCACCGGCTGCAGACCCATGTTGCCCAGGTTGTACTCGGCGAAGTACAGCATCATGGCGTTGTTGGTGTTCATGGCGGAGATGGTGAACAGGGTCATCAGAATGATGGCGAGCAGCGGCTTGTTGGTGAAGACCACCTTGATGTAGGCGCCGACGCCTTCCTTCTCCTTGTCACCGGTCTTCTCGCGGTTGACCTGGATGTGCTCCTTGCAGTTGAAGAACGTGACGGCGAAGCAGATCACGCCGAGCAGGGCCATGATCGTGGCAGCCACGGCGTATCCGTGGAACGTGGTGACCTTGCCGTCGGAGTTGGAGAACAGCAGGATGATCGGGATGAAGGCCACGCCGGTGATCCACTGGGCGCCCAGCGAACCGGCCTGACGGGTGGTGGCCAGCTGCGCGCGTTCGTCGACGTCACGGGTCATGACGTTTGCGAGGCCCACGTACGGCAGGTTGGTAAACGAATAGCAGGTTCCCCATGCCATGTAGGTGGCGAACGCGTAGACGATACGTCCCCACATCGGGAAGTCGGGCATGGTGAACGTAATGACCGTCAGAATGGACAGCACGATGGCGCCGACCATCATGACCGGACGGAACTTGCCATGCTTGCCGATCTTACGGCTGTCGACGAACGCGCCGGCGATCGGGTCCATGAAGGCGTCGTAGATCTTGGTCACGGCCATGATCGTGGCGACCATGCCGGGGTTGATCAGCGCGACGTCGGTGTAGAACTTGGTCAGGTAGGCCTGACCGAGATCGAACATGAAGCCGTTGCCGAGATCACCAAAGCCGTAGCCGATTTTCTCTCGCCAGCTCAGCTTCTTCTGGCCGTTGATTGTGGCGGCCGTTTCCTGTACTGCACTAGTCATCGTATTTCACCTTTTGATAACAACACCCGTTGCGGCGACGGTGCCGCTACGGTCCTTCCTTTATCTTCAGTTATGCGTCATTCAGTTATGCCGTCGTTTCGGCGCGCGGACCGATGCGGACCGATGCCAATGGAACGACACCGGGACCGCAGCGCCGAAACGACTGCTCTCTCTTATTTCCTTGTTCTTCCTCGGATCACCCGAGGATTCGGCCGATTCCCGATCGGGAGATCAGACGAACAGCTCCTTGGCGTTGTTGTAAGAGACGTCCTGCACCAGCGGGGCCAAAGTGTCGAGATCCGACGGGATCTCGCCGCGGGATGCCCACTCGCCCAGCTGCTCGCACAGGATGCGGCGGAAGAACTCGTGGCGCGGGAAGCTCAGGAACGAGCGGGAATCCGTGGTCATGCCCACGAAGTTGCCCAACAGGGAGCCTTCGGCCATGGTCTGGATCTGCTTGCGGATGCCGGTACGGGTGTCGTTGAACCACCAGGCGTTGCCGAGGGCCATGCGCTGCTTCATGCCGCCCTGGAAGCATCCCATGATGGTGGTGATGGCCAGATAGTCGTTCGGGTTGAGCGAGTAAATGAGCATCTTCGGGATGGAGTCGGTCTTAGCGGCCTCGTTGAGCAGGGCGGCCAGCGGCTCGGCGATGGAACGATCGTTGATCGAATCGTAGCCGGTGTCGGCACCGTGGATGCCGAACTCGCGCTCGTTGATGTTGCGCATGGCGTGGATGTGCAGCTGCATGGTCCAGCCGTGGGCGTGGTAGATCTTCATGAGGTCGAGGAACAGCTGGGTGCGGTACTTGGTGACCTCTTCGAGCGTCAGCGGTTCGCCGGCGCGGGCCTTGGCGAGGATCGCGTCACGCTCGGCGGCGGTGGACGGCGCGTACAGCATCAGGTCGGCCGCGTGGTCGGACAGGCGAGATCCGTGCTCGTGGAAGAAGTCGACACGCTTGTTGATGGCGGCCATCATGTCGTCGAAGGAGTTGATGGTATCGCCGGTGACCTGCTCGAGCTGGTCGACCCACTCGCCGAAGCCGGCCTTGTCGGGGTTCAGGGCCTTGTCCGGGCGCATGGCCGGGATCATCTTGAAGGTGTCGCCGCCGTCCTTCTCGAACGCGATGTGGTATTCGAGGGAATCGACCGGATCATCGGTGGTGCAGATGGTGTCGAGGTTCATGCGACGCAGCAGCGAACGACGGGAGAACTCCGGAGTGGCCAGCATCTCGTTGGTCTTCTCGTAGATGTCCTTGGCGGTCTTGGTGTTCAGTTCGTCGGTGATGCCGAAGTAGCGGCGAAGCTCCTGATGGGTCCACATGTAGACCGGGGAGCCGATGGCCTTCTCCATGGTCTGCGCGTAGGCATAGAACTTGTCCCACGGATCGCCGTTGCCGGTGATGAGCTCCTCCGGCACGCCGTTGGCGCGCTCCAGACGCCACTTGTAGTGGTCGCCGTAGTTGTTGCCGTCGGTGAGCCACGCCTCGACGATGTCCTTGAAGTTCGGATCCTTGTAGATCTCCTCCGGATGCAGGTGGCAGTGGTAGTCCACGATCGGCATGCTCTCCGCGTAACCGTGGAACAGCTCCTTGGCCAGATCCGTGGTCAGCAGGTAGTCATCATCCATGAAAGCCATGGTCAGTAACCTCCTTCGGTCCTTTCGACCACCGCGCACACTACGGCCTAGGCCGCCACTGTATGGCTGTGATCGTGGTTTTCCGTATCTCCGTAAGGACTGCGTCCATGCAATCCTTTGAACACTTCACACGATAGGAAGCGTGAGCCAGATCACTTTCTTTTGTTGCCAGCGTTTGCCTCATTTTTTGACTATTGTTGACAATGTTGCAACTCGTGGCAACAATTACGACATCGATTTCCCGGCATTCCTATGCTGGAAGCAGCATCTCCATGACGAGATCGCACTCGATGAAAGGAATTTCAATGAGCAATGAAGCTTGTGCATACTGCGATGAAGGCGCCGCTCTGGACGCCTTCGGCATCAAGATCTTCGAACTGCCGGCGAGCAAGCTGGTGCTGTTCAAGGAGCAGAGCCACAAGGGCCGTGTGATCGTCGCATCCAAGCATCACGTCTCCGAGATCGTGGAGCTGAGCGAAGCCGATCGCAACGCCTTCTTCGACGACGTGGACCGCGTGGCCAAGTCCCTGCACGCCACGTTCCATCCGGACAAGGTGAACTACGGCGCCTACGGCGACACCGGTCATCATCTGCACTTCCATCTGGTGCCGAAGTACAAGGATGACGAGTTCGAGTGGGGCGGCACCTTTGCCATGAACCCCGATCGCGTGCATCTGACCGATGCCGAGTACGACGAGCTGGCCAAGGCCATCGTCGCGAATCTCTGATTGACGAGTCACCGACTGGTATTACTTTCCCCTTCTGATCCCTTCCCTAAGCGAGGAGCCTCCGTCATTGGCGGAGGCTCCTCGTGTATGTACGCACCGTATGCGTATGGATGCGTATCGCGTATGAATACGTACCCCGTTATCCGTTCCCTATCTATTCAGATCGGCGTGTGCCAGTCGTTCGGCGGCGGCGCTGACCGCGGCATCGCCGGCGGTGGCGGACACACGCAGATATTCCTTGTCGCCGTAGAACTCCCCCGGACTGACGATGATGCCAAGCCTGGCGAGCGCATCGATGTCGGTCCAGCAGTCACCGCTGACGGCCTTGACCCATACGTACAAGGCACCTTCCGGCATCTCCGCCTCGTATCCGGCGGCACGCAGACCGTCGACGAGCAGTTCCAGACGTTCGCGATACCGCGAGCGCTGCGCGATCACCGAATCCAGATCGTCGAGTCCGGCGGCCATGGCGGCCTGGCTGGGCCCGGGGATGATCTGGCCGATCTGCTTGCGCGTCTCCAGCATGGGGGCGACGATGGCGTTGTCGCCTACGATCAGTGCCGTACGATAGCCGGCCATGTTGGACTGCTTGCTCAGCGAGTACAGGCACAGCAGCCCCTTGGCGCTGCCTTCGCAGACGTCGTTATTGAGAATGCAGTCGGTGGCGGTGAGTTCCGGGACGTCTGATCGCCAGTCCATGAGCGCGTAGCATTCGTCGGAAACCACGACCGCGCCGATCCGGCGTGCCGTGTCGACGATGGCGCGCAGCTGTGCGGCGGTGAGCACTTCGCCGGTCGGATTGGACGGCGAGTTGACCCATATCATCTTCACGCCGGGCACGTGCTCCCAGGATGCCACGTCGGCGACGTCCGCTTTCAACGTCTGCGCGCCGGCCAGCTGGGTGCCGATTTCGTATGTCGGGTAGGAGATGCGCGGCTGCACCACGACGTCGCCGTGGCCAAGTCCGAGCAGTGACGCCATGAGTGCGACGCCTTCCTTGGATCCCACCGTGGGGCAGATGCCGGCACCGATTGCCTCGAGTTCCACGCCGCGCGCCTTGGAGAACCATCGGGTGATGGCTTCACGCAGCTGTGTGGTGCCGCGTGTGACCGGATATCCGTAGGCGTTCGGATCGTCGGAGGCGTCGGCGAGCGCTGTGCGTACGCTGGCGGGCACATCGTCGACCGGCGAGCCGATGGACAGGTCGATCATGCCGTCCGGATGCTGTGCGGCCACGGCTTTGGCCGCGGACAGTCGAGACCAGTCGTATGGCGTGTTGAATGGTGCGAATCCCACAGGTCTTCTCCGTTCATAGGTGTTCGGGCGTTCACGGGCATTCCGCCCTGCCGCGCCCTACCGATACATCGGTAATCGTAATCAGGCGTAATCACACGTAATAATAAAAGATTCCGGTGCCGTTCACGTCCGCTCTCCCGTTCCGAGGGCAATTCGAACATGTATGACGCCGGAATCTGATAATCAGTACTGAAAAATCTGGGATTCAGTCCTGATTCTGCGGGGGCAACGCGGCCACCTGCTCCTGATCGTGGTCGATCTCGCCGAAGCCGGAGGCTCCGCCCTGATCGCCCACTTCGGCGAAGAACTGCACTGCGGCATCCTTGTACCAAGCCCACTCCTCGGGCAGATCGTCCTCGTAGAAGATGGCTTCGGTGGGGCACACGGGCTCGCAGGCACCGCAGTCCACGCATTCGTTCGGGTTGATGTACAGCGTACGTGGCCCCTCGTAGATGCAGTCCACCGGGCATTCGTCCACACAGGCCTTGTCCTTCACGTCCACGCAGGGCTGGGCAACAACATAAGGCATGATCAATCTCCTTCATCTCGCCGCACATCCCCGCGGCGTTTCACATACTGAACATATAGTTTACGCCGCCCCCATAACAGGGACGGCGTATGGCTGTGATTAGTCGCTGATTAGTCGTTGACGATCAGCGAGCGTCTGCTGGAATGTCACCCTTGAGCTGGTCAAGTCCCAGACGGGAGTGACGGTAGCCGTAGGCGAAGTAGATCGCGAAGCCGACGACCAGCCACACCACGAACCGCACCCAGGTGAGCACGGTGAGGTTGAGCATGAGCCACAGGTTCGCCAAGCCGATGAGGATCGGCACCCACGGGTTGCCGGGCATGACGAACGAACGCTTGAGGTCGGGGCGCTTCCTGCGCATGATCGGCACGGAGATGGCGACCAGCGTGAACGCGGACAGCGTACCGATGTTCACCATGTCGGACAGCACGCCGATGTCGAAGAACGCGGCGACCAGAGCCACGACCACACCGCAGGCGATCTGCAGGATGGCCGGGGTGCCGTGCGCGCCGGTCTTGGACAGGCCGCGCGGCAGCAGTCCGTCACGGCTCATGGCGAACACGATGCGAGTCAGGCCGAGCAGCAGCACCATGACCACGGTCGCCAGACCGAGCACGATGCCGAAGCTGATGATCTTGGCCGCCCAGTTGGCACCCACAAGTTCGAATGCGGTGGCGAGCGACGGGCTTTGGGCCTTGGCCAGATCCTTGTAGGAGACCATGCCGGTGGTCACCACGGCCACGGCCACGTACATGACGATGATGAGCAGCATGCCGGTGCCGATGCCCAGCGGCACGGCCTTCTTCGGATTGTCGGTCTCCTCGGCCGCGGTGGCCACCACGTCGAAGCCGATGAAGGCGAAGAACACGAGGGCCGCGCCGGACAGGATGCCGGGGATGCCGTAGATCGACGGGGTCATGCCGGTGGCCCACTGCCACAGCGGCTGCGCCCAGATGCCGGTGACCTCGCTGGATGCGGTCTGCACGGAGGATGCCGGTTCGCTCGGCGGGATGAACGGCGTGAAGTTGGATGCCTTGACGTAGAAGAATCCGACGATGACGACGAAGAACACGATGGCGATCTTGAGCACGGTCATCGCGCCGTCCACGCGAGCGCCCAGTCGGGTGCCGTAGACGAGCAGCACGGTGAAGAACGCCACGATGATGATCGGGGCCACGTCAAGCGTGAACGATCCGATCTGGACGCCGGTATTGAGGTTCCATCCCATCAGTCGGAAGAAATCGTTAAGGTACACACCCCAGTACTTGGAGATGACGGAGCCCGCCATCAGCATTTCCAGGATCAGATCCCAGCCGATGATCCACGCCACCATCTCGCCGACCGTGGTGTAGGTGAAGGTGTAGGCGGATCCCGCCACCGGGATCATCGAGGCGAATTCGGCGTAGCACATCACGGCCGCACCGCACACGATGCCGGCGATCAGGAAGCTGATGATCACGGCGGGGCCGGCATGATAGGCGGCGGCCTGGGCACCCACGGAAAAGATGCCTGCACCCACGGCGACGGCCACGCCCATGATGGCCAGATCCCACCATTTCAGATTGCGTTTGAGCTTGCGGTCGGCTTCGTCGGTTTCGGCGATGGTCTGCTCGACCGTCTTGGTTCGTAAAAGATTCATGATGTCTTTATGGTGTCCTTCTCCCGGAGTCGACCTGCGATGCTGCACGGCCTCCCGCTTGTAGTTCCTTGAAGAGATTAGACAAGAATTGTGAAAAAACAAGTAAACCGGCGAGGATTCGCCGGTTACGCACAGGTTACGTCCGAAATATGGGATGTAAACCGTTTTACGGGACGATTCGGCACATACCGATCAGTGCAGATCGACGCCGATGGTCACGGGTTCGGGAATCAGTCGTACGCCGAATGTGGACTCCACACCGTTCTGCACCGTACGGGCGAGTTCGGCGACATCGTCGGCGGTGGCGGATCCCCGGTTGGTCAGGGCCAGCGTGTGCAACGTGGACAGCGAGGCTGCCGCCCCCTCGCGCACGGCGAATCCCTTATGGAATCCGGCGTGATCGATCAGCCATGCGGCCGAGGTCTTCACGCCCTGCGTGCCGTCCGGCAGCGGGGCCGCGAACCGCGGCGCGTCCTCGGGAAGAGCGGCGGCGGCATCGGCGGTGAGCACCGGGTTCATGAAGAAACTGCCGCAGCTGTGACGGTTGTAGTCGGGTGCAGTGGAGCCGTTCGCCGTCTTCAGCGCCGTCATGGCCGCTTCGATCGTGCGATCCTCCTTGGTGCCGCGCATCCACGGCGATGCGTACCGGTTGGGGTCCTCGAGCATGCCCTTGCCGGCACGCACGGCGAGTACGGCATCACGAATGGCCTGCGTTTCCAGACGGGCACCGGTTTCCACGCCGAGCGCCCGGGCGAGCTGGCCGACGTTGACCACGCCGGTGGCGCTGTGCCGCAACGCGAACGTGACCGACAGCACCACATAGCGCGGCGTGGGGAAATAGCAGTCGGCCGGCACCGCGGGAGCCTGGTACATGCTCGACTTGAGCGCCGAGGTGCGGTATCCGAAATGCAGATCAGCGGTCGTGAGTTCCACGACCTTCTTGGTTTCGCGATCCCAGACCTCCACGGAGTCGACGCTGTCGGCGACCTCCTGCCCGTAGGCGCCGATGTTCTGCACCACGGAGGCACCCACCGTCCCTGGAATGCCGGAAAGGCCTTCAACGCCTTCCAGGCCGAGTCGGACGCAGAACTCGACGAGATCATCCCAGTTCACACCGGCGTCTGCGCTCACATGCACGGTTCGGTCCTCGCCTTCGACGGGAGCCACTTCGTCAGGCACGCCGATCGATCGTCTCGCATCGCGGACGACGAATCCCATGAACGGCTCATCGCTGACCAGCATATTGGAACCGCCACCGATTACGCACAGCGGCAGTCCACGATCATCCGCATCCTCAACGGCTTCGATCACACCGACGCGGGAGTCGGGTTCAATGAAACGTGCGATGGATCCGCCTACGCCGATGGTGGTCAGATCCGCAAAAGTAGGAGAAGTCATATGGCCCACCATATCAGGGGCAGTAGGCGTTGCCGGACATACAAAAAACTGGAGCCGGTAAACTCGAATCCGGAAATACAAAAAATCCCGACCACTTTGCAGTGATCGGGATGTAAAGTCTATACCTCAGCGGGTCTCGCGGTGCACAGTCTTCTTGCCGCAACGCGGGCAGAACTTCTGCAGCTCAAGGCGATCCGGGGTGTTACGACGGTTCTTGGTCGTAATGTAGTTACGCTCTTTGCACTCGGTGCAGGCCAGCGTGATGCCGGGACGGATATCGGCGCTTTTTGCCATCATTCACCTCTGTAATAGTGTCATCGCCGGTTTCTCCGACGTTTTTGTAGCGAGGAAGAGACTCGAACTCTTGACCTTACGATTATGAGTCGTACGCTCTAACCAGCTGAGCTACCCCGCCATTGAGAGCCTCGAGCGAGAATCGGACTCGCGACCTCTTCCTTACCAAGGAAGTGCTCTACCACTGAGCTATCGAGGCGTGGCGGATAGTGGATTCGAACCACTGAAGCACGAAGCGGCTGATTTACAGTCAGCTCCCTTTGACCGCTTGGGAAATCCGCCGTTACTTCTCCCGGAGGAAGGCCCCCGTGATCGGCAACTCGGCTATATAAACACATTTTTCCGGGGCGCGCAAATCGGCGTGTCGTAGGCGTGTCGCCACCGGTACATCGCCCGCTCTATTCGCTTGTATCCCAGTATTTCCAACGGAAATCCGGCTTCGGTGAAGATCTGCTTGGGGCCTTTGCCCCGCTGATACTCCGCAATCGCGTGTTTGGAAAATTCCTTGGTGTAGTGGATGTTTCCCCGGGAATCGACGTGATCGACAGCGTCCAGATCCTCCAACAGACGCCTCTGATCCGCAGTGAAACCATGGGATTTCACGGTCCGATCCGCATCCTGATGTGATTGATTATGCTGCGTCATGGCACCTCCTTGTTGTCCATTGCTCGCCGCATACCGCATTCGCGCCGATATCGGATCCGCATAGCCACAACGATCGCCATTATGCCTGCATTGTCTGGGAACTTAACGCACGGCAAGTCAAAAGTGCGTCAAAACCCAGTCCGTACGAACGGTCCGGTCAGTGTCGGATTGCCGGATTCAGTATTGGTTTGCCGGATCAGCGCCGGAACAGCGAGCGCGGAACCAGCCGCAGCGACAGCAGACGCCCAATGCGTACGATCGCAGGCAGTGACCTAGCACGATCGGACCAGACACGTGACAGTACCGCACGCGCATCGTCGAGTGATGCGACGATGCGCGAGGATTCGGTATCGGCAGAGTCCGCGGCGGCAACGTTCCCGAACCTGCTCACCGATACGTCTCCGGCGACACCAGAGACATCGTTTCGCCGGGAACCGCCTCCATAGGCGGCGGCTTCGGCGTGGTCGGCCATCATGCCGATCGTGTCGATCACGGCATCGTAGTCGTCGACTTCCGTCGTATTCTCCCGTATCTTCCGCACGTCGTCCCGTCTGATCCATTGCACGATCGTGTCGGCGATGTCTTGTTCGGTGGCGCTCGTCGGCCATCGCACCGACCAGTCCCATGCCGTATCGGTCAGTTCACGCCATGCGATCAGCCAGGCGCGATCCCCGTCGGCGTGGATCGCACGGATTTCACGGATTCGACGACGGCGACGCCACGCACGAATCCACATGCCCGAACTGACGATCGCATACCCGCACACCATCGCGGCAAGTACGGCGAGCGCCGTCGCGGCACGGGAATGCAGGAATGCGGCCCAACCCTGATCGCCCTGTCCGACGGCATCACCATCAGTCGTCGAATCGGCGTTCTCGCCGTCATCGGGCGTATCGGTATCGGCGCTGCCCGACTGGCTGACGGACGGCGTGGCGGACGCGTTCTGCGACGCCGACGATGACGACGTGTCAGACGGCTGCGCACTAGCGGAGGCTGACGTGCTCGGCGCGATGGCGGTCTGCCCGGCATCGGTACCCGTTGCGGCATCGACGCCATAGGCCGGCGTCACGTCGAAGGGGATCCAGCCGAGTCCGTTGATGTATGCCTCCACCCAGCTGTGCAGCTGATTGCTGGCCACGGCATATGATCCATCCGAGGATTCGCCGCTGCCGGGCGAATAGCCAAGCACCATGCGGGTTTTCACACCCATGGCCCGGCCGAGCACGGCGAGCGCCGACGCATAGTGGGCGCAGTAGCCGGTCTTGCGATCGAGGAAGTCGCCGATCACCTGCATGTTGTTGCGTCCGGAACCGTCGGGCGCGCTGACCGAGTAGGAGAATCCGTTGTGCGTGAAGTAGTCGACCAGATATTCCATGGCCGCGATCTGGCTTTCCGCCCCGCCGCCGGACGTCGGCA
Organism: Bifidobacterium tissieri; assembly: GCF_002259645.1. Lineage (GTDB taxonomy): Bacteria > Actinomycetota > Actinomycetes > Actinomycetales > Bifidobacteriaceae > Galliscardovia > Galliscardovia tissieri. The sequence goes on along the minus strand of NZ_MWWV01000003.1, from coordinate 244,015 downwards.
CGCCCTGCCGTTTGGCCTGATCGACCACTGCCGTCACCTGTGCCGGCAGAACGTCCGGCAGTTCGTCGTAGCCGCTCGGAATACGCTCATCGATGACGGCATCAGTAGAACGTGACCCATCTCCGGCATTCGCTGTGCCCGCTGTCGTCATACTGCCATCGCTGTTGAACATGGTCTGCATGGGCGGCACCAGGAACGAGAATTCGTTGTCGCCGACTTGCGCTCCCGCGCCAAGCGCCCCATACATGTCGCTCATCAGACGGACCAGCCATGCCGATGGATTGAGTTCGATCGTGTATCCACGCACTTCGTATGCGGTCACGCCGGTACTGACGTCGGACTTGCCGTCGTTGATGACGACTTCGGGGATGCCGATCAGCCATGACCGTCCGCGCAGACCGTATTGGTCGATCACGTCGTCGTTGAATCTGATGCCGTTGCGCGTGAATTCGCCGATCCTGTTGCCGTTGGTATCGGTCACGGTGGTGGGATCGTCGCCGACGCGGATGCGGAACGTCTGCGATGTCCGACTCTCGTTGGCCTTGGTTTTCAGCGTGTTGAGCGCGTCGATGGTGGAAAAGTCGCCGGATGAGCGGATCGGGGTGATGTAGGTGCCGTCCGCGGTGTAGGTCATGCCCGGCATGGTGACGGCCATGACGCTGTAGAAGGCCGAGTCGCCGCCGCGCCGCCAAACACCCGCCGACGTGGCCTGACTGGTGTTCACGGAACCGGAGGGCACGGGCAGGAATCGGGAGTTGAGTGAATCGATGGTCACCTTGGTGTTGACTTCCCAGTCGGCTCCCTCCGCGCCGCCGGATTGGGTGCCGCCGAGTACATCGAGGTACTGTTCGATCGGCGTGGCGTCGTTGAACCGGTTGTAGGGCGAGTACATGTACTGGCCGGCGACGGGCGACCATGCGGAACCGGAGGAGGTGGTCACGCCATCGTTCCCGGTCTCGCCGGCATTGCCGTTATAGAAGCCGCCGCGCTCGCTGAGCCGTGAGGAGAACGACCATGTGTCGCCATTGAAGTCGTCGAGCGTGGCGAGTCGGAAGTACAGGCGTTCATTGGCGGTGTAGGTGAATACGGTGGTGGCACCGGTCTGGTTCACGCCACGTTTGAGATCGATCATCGGGTTGATCGTGCCGTTGGAGAACAGTCCACCGCCCTCGCCCAGTGAGATGTCCACGCGCTGGGCGGCGGTGACGGCCATGGGCGTGAATCCCACGGCGATGGAGGTCACGATCAGGGATGCGATAAGCGGTACGGGCGGGCGCATGTGCGTGCGATGATCATGCGACGACCACAGCAGGGCACTGCCGGATACGAGACAGACCACGATCCACGGCAGGGAGAGCTCCTGGCCCGCCCACGCGTAGTCCACGGCGGCGATGGCGATCGGTAGCACTGCGATGATGGGCCGAACCGGACGGAATATCAGCAGTATGCGCAGCACGATGGCGATGGCGGCGACCACAAGTATGAGCAACGCGTCGGCATTGCCGCCAAGGACGACCGGCACATACTGCTCGTAGATTTCGATCGCACCGGCCGACAGGGCATTGATCACAGTCGTCAGCGAGTGGAATATGCCGGTCTGTTCGTCCGCTTGTGCAAGGGGGTCTTGAGGACTGCCATTGGGGGTGGCGGACGACGGTATATCGACCGCGGATTCTGCCGCGAATCGTCGAATGCGTAGGATCGCAAGGATTACAGCCGCGATGACGACAAGGAGGCTGACGACGAGTCCGCGTATCAGTCGGATGCGTCGTTTGACCGGAATCACTGCGTCCACGCCGATGATCGGTAGCGCCGCAAACGCGAACCATGTCCACCATCCGAAGGAGAACAGCGTACTGGTCTGCCATACGGCGATCGCCAGCAGGACCGGCATGGTGATGGCCTGAGCGACGATTGCAGGCACGGTAGAAGTGGCAGCGGCGGTCTCCGCAACGCCTGATGACACTTGAGCAGTGGACGAATCAGAGTCGCTGGATGAATCAGTGGCAGCGGATGCGGCAGAGTCGATGCCTGTTTTCTTCGGCACCCGCACGACGTCAAACCGACGTTCCGGGATCAACGCACACAACGCCTGTTCCAATGTCGACTGCGACGATATCGTTGGCGACACAGTGGCGGAATGCGGATTCCGCACATCGCCGTTCGACGTACCGGCACTCCGCTCGTCGACGTTCCGTTCACGGTTCTCCGCATGGTGTAAATCGTTGCCGTCGCGGGAATCCCCAGACCTATCCACGTCATCCACCGTCGTGTGCACAACTTTGGGGATGTGTATGGAAGAGCGCTCCCCCGCGCCCGATTCTGTTGGCTTGTCCGTCGTGCCGGATTCTGCCGATTCAGCCGATTCCGGCGTCAACAGCACCGCGGTGTAGCCGGGAAGACGCCCCAGTGCCTGTGCAACCTGCCGGGCGCGCTCCCCGACGGTCACATCATGATCGCCCGACTGGGCAGCCGCCAGAAACCGTTCAATGGCATCGGCGTTCGAGTATACCGTCTCGCCGTCCGTCACCGACACCCGCACGCCGGCCGCACGCAACGACTCGTATCGTTGGGCAGCTGTGGCAAGGCATACGTCAATGGAACAGCCGGTCGATGTATCGACCACGATCAGTGTGTCGGATCGGGCATCGCGGGAACCTTCGCGGGTCATCAGTGTGCCGCGATGCGCACTCGCCCGCCAAGCGATCATACGCCAGGGGTCGCCGGATTCGTATCGACGGACCGTGGCGGCGTCGGTCTCCTCCCCGCGACCGGGATGCGACGACATCGGCATGATTCCCTTGGGTTCGGCGAGCGCGATGTCGGGAGGATTCAGCCGTTCGGCGTGCTCACTAATCAGCCGTCGACTCTTCCACAGACCGAACCCGTCAAACCACGTGACCGCCGTGGCATCCAAGCGGTACAGTCCTCGATCAACAGGCGTATCGGTGGAACGAAATCGGCGGATTACGTGATCATGCTGATCGAGTTGCGACCATTGGCATTCACGACGGATAAGACCGGGAATCATGCAGCGTCGGACGATAGTCACAACGGACCGCCGGAAGTCGCGCGTTGCATCGTCGTCCATTCGACCACGTTGACAGTTGATAAGCGGACGTGTTGCCAGCGTTACGATCAGCGAGATCACCGCCAATGCGGGGACACTGATTGCCAACGCCATAAGCGCAGTGCTGTCGACCGCCAATGCGAAGAACAGGGCCACGCCGGCAAGCGCCAGCAGCACGATCAGACGAACGGTCGGGCGAATCATGCCATGCCGGTAGGGTTTGCGCATGACGATGGTCGTGTTGTGGGCATTGGCCGTATGGGCATGAGCATGCGTAAGCGAACGGAAACGGTTGCGCCATGCGAATCGGTCATGCTGCGCCGACCGAGCACGACGCGCCGGACGATCGCCGGCCGCAGCTCGACGACGTCCCACAGCTTGACCGTCATGCGCACTCATGGCCTGCTCCTACCGGGATCGCACCGCACGCGGCGTTGCGCCGGATTTCACCGGGGCCGAACGGCCGGCATCCGGAGCGGATACCGATTCCAGAATCGACGACACGATCCGCTCGCACTGCTCCGCCGACGCACTTGCGCCGGTCATGTTTCTGGGCACCAGACGATGGGCCAGCACCGGCACGGCCAGTGTCTTGACGTCATGTGGCGTGACGAAATCACGACCGCGGATGAACGCGCGGGCACGGGCCATGGCGAGCAGATTCAGGCCGGCACGTGGCGATGCGCCGAACCGCACGTCGTCACGCTCACGCGTGGCCCGCACGATCGACACGATATAGTCGGCCACCGGTTCGCTCACCTGCACGGCACGCACCTGCCACAGCACCTCGCCCAGTTCAAGCGTGGTGCACACCGGCTGAAGATCCGTTAACGGTTCGCCCGCGTGCTCGCCAAGCAGCATGGCCCGTTCGGCATCACGCGTGGGGTAGCCGATCGACGAGCGGGCCATGAAACGGTCCAGCTGCGCCTCGGGCAGCGGATAGGTGCCTTCAAGTTCGATCGGATTCTGCGTGGCCAGCACGAGATACGATTCGGGAAGCCGACGCGTCACGCCGTCTACGCTGATCTGTCGCTCGGCCATGGCCTCAAGCATGGCGGCCTGCGTCTTCGGATTCGCACGGTTCACCTCGTCGGCGATGACGATGTCCGCGAACAATGGGCCGGGATGGAATTCAAACCGCTGAGCACGCTGGTCATACACGTTCACGCCGGTCAGATCGGACGGCATCATATCGGGCGTGAACTGGATGCGATGAACGGTGCCACCAACACACTGGCCGAGCGCGCGGGCGAGCGTGGTCTTACCAGTGCCGGGCACGTCCTCGAGCAGCAGATGACCGCCGGCGCACAATACGGTCACGGTCAGCTCGATCACCTCACGCGAGCAGACAAGCACCTTGCACAACGAGTCGATGATATGCGACGGAAGCTGAGCGAGGTCCGCCGTTGCGGCATCACCGCCAGCGGCCGCAAACGTCGCATTCCCCTCGACGTGCTGACCATATCCACCGTCCGGACTGTCCTGATCACGATTCCGGAATCGCCGATTCCTACGCCGACCGGCATACTGTCCATCACCGGCATACTGTCCATCACCGTGTTGCTGATCCCCCATTGCCGGCTCCCGTCATCGCAAAAGCTGTCGGTTTCCACTATAACTTGATGGAAACCGACGAACACGCCCTTAGAGAAATCGGCAAGTGGCCGGCTCTTACGCCAGTCCGGCCTCGGCGAGCGCGTGATCAATGTCGCGGATCAGATCATCCGTATCCTCCAAGCCGACGGCGAGGCGGAAGAATCCGCGGTGGAACTCCTCCGGATACAGGTACTGTCGTTCGTCATCCTCGCCGAGGAACACGATCAGGCTTTCATCATGGCCGAGGGAAACGGCTGATGTGATCACGTTGAGTTTGGATACAAACCGGTTGTGCCCGTCGTGATCGGTGTCGAGACCGAATGCGAGCACGCCACCGAATCCGGCGTCGGGACGGGCGAGCTGCGAGACGGCGACATCGTGATGCGGGTGGCTTTCCAGACCGGGGTAGGCGACGAACCGCACCTGCGGCAGGGACTCAAGATGCTGGGCGATGGCGAGCGCGGACGCATTGTGCTGCCTCATGCGCAGCGGCAGTGTGACGGATCCGCGATTGATGAGCCATGCGTTGAACGGGCTGATGATGCCGCCGTAGTTCACCTGCGCGGTGAAGCGGATCTGGTCGGTGCGCTCCTTGGTGGTGGCGATGGCTCCGCCGAGCGCGTCGCCATGACCGTTGATGTACTTGGTCAGGCTTTCGATCACGATGTCCGCGCCGAGATTGAGCGGTCGTACGTTGAACGGTGAATTGAACGTGTTGTCGACGCTCACCACGGCTTCGGGATTGTGATCGTGCACGAGTGCGGCGATAGTCTTGATATCCGACACCTTGAGCGTCGGATTCGCCGGTGTTTCGATGTGCACGAGCTTGGTGTTCGGCTTGAGTGCAGCGGCGACGTTCGCAGGATCGGACGTGTCGACGATGCTGGTTTCGATGCCGTACTTCTCCGGCAGGATCTGCTCGAGCAGTCAGTAGGCGGCGATGTATGTGGTGTCGGAGAATACGGCGTGATCGCCTCGGTTGAGGAACGTGGTGAACGTGGCGGACAGCGCGGCCACACCGCTGGCGAGCACCACCGCGTCCTCCGCACCCTCGAGTTTAGCGAGCTTGGCCTCAAGATAGCGCTGGTTCGGATGACCGTTGCGCGTGTAGAGGTTCACGTCGGAGCTCGACCAGTTGATGTCGGATGGATCGTAGGGCAACGCGTAGGCGTTGGCGAGCGTGATCGGACGACGGATGGCGCCGGTCTCGGCATCCACGCCGTTGCCCAGATGGATGGACAGCGTATTGAATCCCAGAGGCTTGTCGTCGAATGACACGCCCTGATGCGTAAGATCTGAAGTCATGATCCCAGCGTGCCACAGCCCGTCGCTTCGCGCATCCCGGCCCGATCTCATCCAATCGTTGCGATTGCAACGTTTTCCAACCCGCCATAGGCAGAATCTTCAAGCCGAGTACACGCCCATCTCGAAATCATGGTCAAAATGGAGTTCACACCTTCGGAATCTCGATGGATTGTGTCACGCCAAGATCGTGAATCTCCAGGGTTTCCTTGGAGGCATGATCTTCTGCTGTTCCAGCATTGCTCTCGGCTTCCGCACGATCTTCTCCATTAGCTGACATGGCGTTTGCGATTGCCGTCACTCGATTGAGATCACTCAGATCGGTTTCTATGCTCAGCAAGTTCCCATCGGCATCGATGCGATAAGTCTGAGTCAGCGTGGCGGTAAGATCGTCGATTCCATACCCTTTACCGACATTTTCCGTATATCGAGTGGAATACGTTCGCACATCACCGTTCGTATCAGTCCCGGTAACATCAAGCTTCCGATTGTGGCCATATGGGTATGATCTGTTGGATCTGGTCTTTTGCCATCCGGATTCCGTGTGAAGCAACGCACTGCCGTTGTCATAGAAATATGCTTCATCCCAAATCTGTGAACTCGATGACATCACCTTCACATGCTCCCGATACGGGGACTGGGACACCTCGCCCTGGGACACCACGGTCACCGCCTCTTCGCCATATGTGGAAACGCTAGTTTTCGTATAGGTGTAATCCTTGGTGTATATCTGTCGCACAGCCGAATCCAGAGTGCTATCGCCGGACGATGCGGCGACAGCATCTGACGGCGTCGACGAAGAGCCGGGCAACGCCCCACACCCCGCCACGGCAATCGTCATGGTACATATCGCCATCACGCCGATAACTTTACATGCGCTACGGTGAACGCCGCGCAATACTGATTCATTCATCGTTACATCCCTTCGCTCTTTCCGATTGCCCCCACATCGAAAGTCATCTTCGACTTTTCCACGCATGTTCCCAGGAGGCTAACATTCCCTTTTTACCACTGCACATGGATGCAAGAACAAGTAAACCGCACGCCACAGATGAATTTGATCAATGGTCGTTGTCAGCAGATCAGGGACTAGCAGAAAAGGCTCCCTGCCGTGGAAACGGTAGGGAGCCTTGAAGTATTGGACGCGGTGTATGACCGGCGTCGGTCTGAATCAGATCAGTGGGATCAGTTCAGGATGGCCAGCACGTCGCGGGCGGAGACGATCAGGTAGTCCTCGCCGCCGTAGTTGACCTCGGTGCCGCCGTACTTGGAGTACAGCACCTTGTCGCCGACCTTCACGTCGACGGGGATGCGCTCGCCCTTGTCGTCGCGACGGCCCGGGCCCACGGCCAGGACTTCGCCCTGCTGCGGCTTCTCCTTGGAGCTGTCCGGAATGAACAGACCGGAAGCGGTCTGGGTTTCGGCAGCGGCCTGCTTGATGACAATCTTGTCTTCCAACGGTGTGAGTGCAATCGACACTGTGGGCCTCCTCTTTCAAAGAGCAATCGAACAATTCCCACGCCAGAACGCCGCCGAGAGGCTGACGATCACTCGGGTGAACGTCCTTTTGCGCTACTCGATATGGTAGCGCGAAATTAGCACTCTGCCAACTTGAGTGCTAACGGAGTTTGCCATCAGCGAAGGAAGGGACGCAGCGATGACCCACCGGGCAATCAGCCGCGGCGACGAGCGAGGACGGCATCCACGTTCACGCCAAGCGACTCCTCGGTCTTCGCGGGAGCCGCCACAGGCGCATGCGCGGCGACAGCGGCCTTGCGCTCGGCACGACGAGCCGCGGCCTCCTCGATCTTCTTACCGTTAACCAGCTTGGACACGGCATCGTCCTTGGACGTTGAGACGGAGTCTGTAACGGGAGTCGCGTCGGCCTCAGAAACGGCCTTCTGCGCGCTCGTGTGAAGTTCGGCCTTGTCCTGTGCGCGCTGGGCATCAGCAACCGTCGTAGAGGCCTTCTGAACCGGTTTCTGAGCGGGTTTCACCGGTTCGGCATGAGCCACCTGCTTGGTGGACTTGATCTCAAGGCTCTGCGGTTCCACCGCCTTGACCGGCTTGCCATGGCGCGGCGCACCCAGCGAGAAGGAGATGAGATCCTGATTTGCAGCCAGCTCGAAGGCGTCGAGCGCATGGGACGGCGACACGCGTTCCAGCTCATTGGTGAAGTCCTCGGGCTCGCTGGCCGGCTTCTCCTTGACCACGGGCTTATGGGGCTGATTCACAGCATGCTGAATCGCAGACGGGGAAGCGGTCGACTTGGCGGACGCCTGCTGAGCGGACGGAACAATGCCGTCGGCAACCGCCGCCCCCGGATGACGCGGACCGCGAGCATCCTGACGAACGGCCTTCGGAGCCTCACCGGTGTCCTGATGACGCTGACTGCGCGGAGTGATCGTCGCAGGCGTGGACAGAGCGGAATCCGCCGGCTCCTCGTCCTCGGGCATGACCGCCGACGCCTGAGCACGGGCGGCGGCCTCACGCGCACGGCGTTCAAGCTCACGCGCCTTCAATGCCGCAAGCTTCTCGGCCTTGGCACGCTCCAATGCGGCCTGAATATCCTGAGCGCTCATCGCGTCGGTGGCGGTCTGAGCCTCCGGTTCGGCCACGGTCTGGACGGCATTCCGGCCACGAGACCGTTGCGTGGACCCCGCGGAAGCGGTCGGCCTCCTCTTCGATGCGCGACGCTTGGCCGCGGCGACCTTATGCTCCCACTCCCTTGCCTGCTTGGATGCGCGCACACCGAGTGCGAGCACCACGCCATCGAGCGCAATCGGGATCAGCGCGAACAACGGACTGAAATGCAGCAGCAGGGCAAGAACGAACACCACCACGGCGACTGCGAACAACGATCCCACAAGCAGACGGCGACGACGAATGGCGGCACGACGCAACGCGCGAACATGCTCGATCCGCTTGTCGTCGAGCTTGGTTGCCTGTGCCCCAGACTGCATAGCCGTCCCTTTCCCGGCGGTAGTTGGTGCCCTGTCGCCGAAGTGCATACCATCATCCATATCGATGATATGCAATGATGCGGAATACCGGTCTGGACGATGCTCCATTGCGTTCCTCATGCCGTTCATCGTTTTCCACGGCTGAAGACCGAACAGAAGTACCAATATTATCGCCCACAGTACAACACTTGCAAGCGAATCCAGATCCATGAACTCTACGATAGGGTAACCTCCTGAAAAAACCAGACGTTTCACACGTGGTGTGTCGGAGCCGAAACCGGCTTCAGACGAGCCGTCAATGAGCCGGAAACGTCGGAATCCAACAGAACGTATACGTCATGATCACGCCATTGGCCGTCCACATACATATAACTGTGTCGTACCCCCTCGAAATTCATCCCCACTTTCTCCACAACATGCTTGGAACGCGTGTTCTCGGGAAGGATGGCGACCTCCATACGATGCAGCTCCGGACCGGTGGGATCGGAAAGGGCCCAGTCACCCAGCATGGCCAGCGCGAGCGGGGCCAGCCCACGACCGGCGTGGGCCTCGTCGACCCAATACCCCACCGTTCCGGTACGCATCGCACCGTAGCTCACCGCGCCCAATGAGATCTGCCCGACGATGCGGCCATTGAGTTCCATCAGCAGAATGATGCCGCGTCCCATACGCTCCGCCTCACGCTGACGACTGATCCACTCGTCGAAGGTGATGGGCGACCCATGCAGCGGGTCACCGGAGTCCCAAGGCCTGAGCCACTGTTCGTTACGACGTCGCGCGGTGCTCCACTCATCCCAATCCGCACTGGTCATGGGACGCAGTCGCAGCGGGGCAAACCCCTGCGGGGCCTCAAGCGCGGATGGTACGCGAAAGTTCGCATTGCCCGTTTCTGACACATTTCTGGAAAACAGCCGGAACATGGCTCCCATGTTCCGCCGAGGGACGTACAACACGTACAACGAGGGTGCGCCCCTGCCCGAAACCCCATTCCTTAGTGTGATCACACTAAGGAATCAGTATGCGGTTGGCAGTGACTGGTAGAACCGGAGCATGACAGATGCTGAACAGGACACTGCACATGACGCTGAATATGACATTGCATATGACACCACCGAACTGGTTCTCCCCTCCGATCTGCATGACAAATCCGCGTTTCGGCATGTGGCGTTGGCACGACGTCGACTGACCACGCCGGAGGAACGGGAGACGGCCGGGGAACGATTGGCGACCGTTGCCATGGGATCCGGCTTGTTCGATGGCCTGACCACCGTGGCCGCCTACGTATCGATGGGCACCGAGGTATCCACATTGCCGTTGCTGCGCGCGCTGCTGTCACGACATGTGCGCGTGCTGGTGCCGAGACTGGGAAGTGGGCGCGATCTGGGCTGGGGCGTGCTGGAACGGATGGACGAGCTTGCCGACGCCGGCGAGCGCCGACCGCGGGAGCCCGAGGGCGAGGTGCTGCCCGCCGAGACCATCGCGCAGGCGGAGTTGACGATCACCGCGGCGGTGCTGGTGAATCGTGACGGATGGCGGCTGGGACGCGGCGGCGGCTGGTATGACCGCATGCTCGCGTTGCGTCGTCCCGGCACCGACGTGACGGCCGTGGTGTGGCCGTGGGAGTTCGTCGATCATGAACTGCCGCGTGAACGGCACGATATGCCTGTCGATGGCGTGCTCACGCCGGACGGGTTCACTCGGGTGGCGCAGTCGGATCGGGCTCGGCTTCGGTAGCGATCGTCACCGCGAGTACCGGCCCTTCCTGCTGGGCGGCGAGTACCGCCATGGCCTCGTCGGCGGTGAGCGCGATCGTCACCGTCTCCGATTCGGCTTTTCCAGACAGTAATCCATCGGATTCTCCGCTCCCCTGGTCCGGCACTGTGAGCACCAGTGCGGATTCGGCGAGCACACGGTCGGCGGCGACCAGGCGTACGTGCCGTCCCGGCATCAACGTTGTCGTCGAGCTTGCCAAGGTGACCTCAACGGCGGTCTGGTCGGTGCCGATCACCGGCGTCTTGGATGCCATCGATCGCATGATCGGCTCGCCTTTGGCGATGTCCACCTGTGCGATCAGTCCGGTGGCGTCCTCCGTCGTATGGAATGCCGACTCGGTGACCACGGAGGCTGGCACCTGTTCCACGGTCATGTCGTCGAAGTCGATGGCGGTTCCGCGCGATATCGAGACGGATGCGACCACGACGGGGCTGCGTTCCACCAGTGACATCATGCATTGCAGGATTAGCCATACCGATAATCCGGCGCAGAACGCCACCGTCAGGCGACGGGCGAGTGCGCGACGCCGACGAACGACCACGGTGTCGTCACGGCGACGGGATGATGATAATGATGACGAAAATAAAAAAGGCATATTCCCACTGTGACTGATGGGAATATGCCTTGGCCAGAGTACACGACCAATGTGGTCGAACGTGCGTCAGCGTTGCAAGTGCAACCGTTACGCACGACCCGACGCACCGCATCGGCTACGGTTTGCGATATCGGCTCACTTCTTGGAGGATGCGCCGTCGGTGCGGTAGAAGCCGTGGCCCTTGAATTCGATGGACGGGGCGGCGTACACCTTGTGCACCTGCTCCTCGCCGCACTTCGGGCAGACGGTGATGGGATCGTCGGTGAACGACTGCTGCTCGGTGAAATCATACGAGCAGTTCTTGCAACGGTAGTGATAAGTAGGCACGGCTGGCTCCTCCACAACTGGACTTCATCAAACGTCAGGTCGGACGTCAAAGTCAGATTCAACGTCAAAAGACAATCGGTTACATATCCTAACCGGAACGACGACAAATATGGATGGACCGTTCCGGAAGTCCGGAGCGGTATCCAGAACAAGGATGTGAACGCTATCGGCGGCCTTCGGCGTCGAATTTGGCCCAGTGCGGGGGCAGTTCGGTCAGGATACGCTGATCGTCGTCGCTTGACTTGTTCGCGCGTTCGCGCAGTTCGTCGGGATCGGCGGACGATTCGGCGTCGAACAGACCGTCGGCGTCGAATCGTTCCGTTCCCTTGAACACCACTCGGCGGTGCTTCCGGCGACCGGATCGCTCACCGGAGGCGTCGACGACTCGCACTGTGGAATTCGAGGAATCCATGGAATTCACGGAATTCGTCATCGTGCAGTCCTCGCACCGGGCTTGCCGTTGCCGGTTGCGCCCACAAGCTCGGCCATGCGTGCCACCACGCGGTCGACCTCCTTGTCGGGGTTGACGAACGCGGCCACGCTCCACACGACCATCACCGACCAGCCCATGGCCTGCAGATCCTCCATTTCGAAGCGATGGCGTTGGCGGGTGGACGGGATCGACATGAATCCGGCGTCGTCGGTTTCGATGGCGAGGATGAACGGCTTGCCGGGCAGACCGACGACCATCGGAATGCTCATGCCGTCCGGGAAACCGTAGTTGAGCTCCACGTTCAGGCCGCGGGCGCGCATACGTTCGGCGAGATCGATCAGCAACGTGCTGGATTCCTTGGGCAGCGGGCCGGGCTCGGGCACCTTCACCTCGTCGATGTGCTCGCACCAGGCGAGCAGCTTCTTCATGAGCTGCGGACCGGCCTGACGCAGACGCTCATCGTCAAGGTCCTGCGAACCGAACGAGGAGACGACGTCCACATGTACGTGGGCGAGCGCGAGCGCGTCGAGCAGCATGGCGTCGCCGCCGTTCAGCTCGAGCATGCCGAACTGCTGCAGCAGACGGCCGTGCGTGGTGCGGGCGAAGCCGAACGTGATGATCACATCGTCGGATTCCACGCCGGAGACCTCGTTGAGGCTCACGATGCGCACGTGACGCAGGAACTTGCGCAGGCCGGGATCCTTGGAGCTGCGGGACTTGAGTTCGGCGCCGATGCGCTGACGGTGCACCTGGGAGATGGTGACGATGGTCAGCGAGTAGGACGCCGGGACGATCCTGAATCCGGTGGCACGGCCGATGACCAGTTCCACGACCTTGTCGATCTCGTTCTTGCTGCTTTCCACCAGTCCGGTGATGGGCGACGGCACGCCGCTGGCCTCGACGTGAGTGTATCCGACGCCGCCGCGCGGGTCGGGCATGGACAGCGTGAGCGGGACCTTGCCGTAGCCGTTGTCCTCGAGGAATTGGCTGATGCGCGGATCCCTGCGGTCGGTGCGCGACAGCACCTTCAGCTGTTTCAGGCACGGCACCAGCGCGGCCACGGCCGGCGAGGTGATGGTCTCGCGATGCGCGATGACGACCACCTGATCGACGCGGGCCAGAATCGACAGCAGTTCCAGCGGGTCCATGTGCGCCGCGGAGTCCACGATGGCAATGTCGGCGAGATGACCGAGCGACGTGTTGGCCACGAGCGTGGCGGGCGACGCCACGAGGATCGGCTTGGTGGCGGTGAGGATGTTCGGGTAGTCGCGACGGAGGCGATTCAGTGGCACGCGGGCCGGATTGGCCAGCAGCGTGTGCAGCTGGTTCGCCTCGTGCGAGCGGGAGAACAGCAGTTCGCTCAGGCGCTTGGTCATCTCCTGATTGATCATCGGGCCCACGCTCGCCACATGTTCGGCGTCCACCTGCGCGAAGCGTTCGGACGCGGAGGAGAGTACGGAACCGTCCTGGTTGGAGATGATCGGCGAGGAGTGCACGATGAGTTCGAAGATGGTGGTCCACCAGGCGAGCTGCAGTTCGCCGGGGGCGGCGTCCTTGGATACGCGACGGTTGCGCAGATCGTCGACGAGATCGCCCAGACCGTTGGCGACGAAGTCGCGTTCAAGCGCGCTGCGTTCGGGCAGGGTGTCGAGCGAACGATGGTCGTCGAACAACGCCTGCAGACGGGATTCCAATGCTGCGAACTGTACGGATTCGAGTTCGGCGCCGTCGGGCGTGGTGGCGAGCACGCTGTTGAGCGCGGTCAGATCGGAGATGATCGCATCCTGCGTGTCGATGATGTCGTCGAGCTTGGGCGGCAGCACGGGCCAGCCGCCGTGGGGCACGAACGTACGCCACTGCTCGGCCTGCTTGGCCACCACCAGCAGCGCCTCGTGCAGGTCCTCCACCTGAGCGCCCACACGCAGCAGGCTCTTCGCCTCCTTGACGTGGCGGCGACGCTCCCAGAAGCCCATCGTGGTGCCTTCCGCCTTGCGGGCGGCCTTGGACTTGGACGCTTCGATCATGGCGGGGATGTCGCGTTCGAACACCGCGGGCTGGAACACGTCGAGCACGCGACGCAGGTTCTTGAGCACCACGACCTGACGTCCCCACTCCTGCATGGTGTTCGGGATCGGGAAGCCGCAGGTCTCCACCACCATGCGGATCTGCTCGCGCACGGCGGGCAGCAGCTTCTCCAGCAGACGGACCACGCGCTGGTAGGCGTTCACCGCCTCCTGCTCGCTGTATACGGCGGCCTTGAACCAGGAGGTGTCCTCCGGGCCGATCTCGAATTCGCCGAGTTCGCCGGCGCGCACGAGCTTCTTGCTCCACGCGTCCATGGAGTTGCCCAGCTGCCGGGCCGCCCCCTCGGTCAGGCGCACATGCGTGGCCGGATGCGTGGGCAGCGCGGAGATGCGGGCGAGGTTCTGGATCGTCTCGTAGGCGGAGATGCCCCATTCCTTGTTCTTGCCGTGCAGGTCGCCGAGGTAGCGCGCCAGACGGGTGCGCACGCCCACGAGTTCGTCGGCCACTTGGTCGAAGTGCGAACTGGCCGTTCCGGGCTGGAAGCCCACGGCGGCGATGAGCTGATGATCGATGGCGTTGTTGAACGCGTTGTCGTTGATGTCGAGCAGCATGCCGGACATCTCGTGCCGCTTGACCTGCTTGACGAAACGACGCTTCTGGCTGGGCACGCACGGCACGTACAGCACCGTCTTGCCGTTCATGATGGCACGGCTGGTCACGCCGGCGGCGATGCTTTCGGAACCGCGGCCGCCCGGCAGATCGACGAATACGGATGCGCCCGACGACACGATCTGCGCGGCGTAGCGCGTGACGTTGTCGACGTCGCCGATCTCGAGCTCGTTATGCGGATCGATGTCGTACGGCGTGTACGAGGAGACCGGGTACTCCGACAGGAATGCGGCGGCCTTGTCGTTGCCGGCGAGCGTGTCGAGCAGATCGTTGCCGGTCACGCCGCGTTCCATACGACGGATCAGCGTCTGCGCCTCCTCGATGAACAGCGTGGACGAATGGATGAAGCAGCCGAGAATGATCTCGCGCTCCACGATGAAGGATTCCACGGTATCGCCCACCAGCGAGGTGATGCGGGAGAACAGCGCGGACGTTTCGGGGGAATTGTCGGCGTACTGCGAGGAATCGAGCAGGGCGTCCTCGTCAAGCATCACGCCCTGATCATGCATGGCGGAGATGAACGCCGGATTCAGCGTGGCGGTGGACGTGAAGCGGATCTGCGCGTGGGCGAGGGACTCGGCCCCCTCCTCCTGATCCACCTGAACCGGATAGAGCAACAGCGGCATGGCCGAACCCTTCCAGCTGGCCACGCCCACGGCAAGGGACAGCTGCGCGTTGCCGCTGGCGCTTTCCACCGCGATCTGGTCCTCCAGCACGCGCGACAGGCGGCGCTGGCCGGCGCGGAGCATGCCGCTGTCACGGAACAGGCTGCTCAGCTGCACATGGCCGCTGGCGAACAGCTGCGCGATGCCGGACGGATGCGCATGGGTGAGGTCGAGACGAGCCTCCAGCTGGGACAGATCCTCCACCGGGGACGGACCATGCTCGTTGCGGTACTCGCGATACCACGAACGAATCCGTTCCAATGCGGCCGTCGGTTCGAGCTTGTTGGTTACATTCATGGTGTTCGTCTCTACTCCTCTTTGGCGGCCTTGAATTCCTGATAGCCGCTGTTGTTGCTCAACGCCTGATCGATGTCGTCATTGCCCTGCAGTTCCAGCCACGCGTACAGATCGGAGTACAGCGCGGGGTTCATTGCGAGGAACGGCAGCAGTTCCGGAATCTTCGCCATGTCGAACTGCTCGTCATAGTTGCGTGACGTCTTGGCCTGGTCCGAAGTGAATCCATTGACCTCGATGCTCGGTTCGGGCTGGTTCAGTTCGCCTCGGGACAGTCGCTCGAACACGGATCCCGCCTCGTACACCGGCGTGAATTCGGCGCGCGGCGCGGGACCGCGATCGGCCGCGGCCGCCTGCTCCAATGCCGCGTTCGGACGCAGATCATTGCCGATCACGCCACCGTTCGCATCGATGACGGGCAGTGCGCTCACCTTTTCCGCGGTGCTGCGACGGGCTGCGGCGGCATCCTGGAACAGGTCGCGCGACTCGGATGGACGCGACTGATTCCGCATGTTCTGCATGACGGGAAGGTCGACCGCATCCGCGGAGTCGCGCGATGCGTCGGATGCCTGCGATGTCCGGGCCGCGGGCGATGCCGTGGCGATAGGCTCGTTCACCGCATTCGCTGTGTTCGCAGCATTCGTCACGATGCCGACGTTCGGATTCACGGCAACGGCGGCGGGCTGCGACGGCTCGTCTGATGCGTCACGGGCGGTGTCATCGGCGATGTTCCGCGCGGCCTGCATATCGGAGACGTTCGATGCAGCGGACAGGTTCTGCTGCAGCGGCTGCGTATCGCGTACCACGGCCTGCCCCTCCGGCTGCTGCGCCGGTTGTGCCACTGGCTGCTGCTGGGCCGCCGCACGATTCGCGGTGAACACCGGCTGGATCGATGCCGGCTGTTCGGTCGCCTGCTGCCCGTTGGGGTCCAGCCAGCCACCGACGAATCCGCCGGTGCCACGTCCCTGACGAAGCTGATCGGCCACGGCGCGATCGTGCAATGCGTCGATGCGGCTGCGCACACTGTTCGTATTCAACAGTCCTGTGGGCTCGCCGGCACGAAGATCAAGAATGTCATCCACGCTCATCGCAGAGGCGTCGACGTCCTGCTGACCGCCGGGCGCGGCGAACGAAAACAGATCGGTCACGTTCCTGTTCGGCGTCTCGGCCTGCACCTTCATAAAATCGACCGGAACATCGCCGAACTGGAATCGCATGGGAGAACGCGGCAGCAGGAACGACTGGCCGGCGGGGATACGCATGAGTTCGCCATCGTCGCGCACCACATACGTGCCGTTCGTGGATCCGGTGTCTTCAAGCTTGGCGCTGGTGTTGGCCGCCACGATGAACCGGGCGTGACGTTTCGACATCGATTTGGTCGTGTCTTCGATATCCAGACGGATCGTCCCCTGTTCCGCCACCATGGGGCGTAGGGGCTTGCGGCCGATTATCACGGTCTGCCCCGCGTCGACACGCAGTTCGTCGACGCCATTGACCCTGATTAGCCATTGCTGATCACTCACAGCGCATGCCTCCTCTAACCCAAAACGACACTCATTCACTATTGTGGCATGATTCGACGAATTATTTGCGGCGAAGCGACCGACACGTCGCACATCTGCACATTGCGCATCCGTACACTACGCGATCATCATGAGAAAACCCACAACGACATGCCGGACACGGACGACACATTCGTTCAATACGGCCAACACCACTACGGTCAACACCGTCAATGCAAGAAACCCCGTCCCGTGCATGAACACGGAACGGGGTTTCAACAAGCATAGGTAATATGCGCGGCTTATGCCGCCAACATTACTTGAGCTCGACGGTGGCGCCAGCCTCTTCCAGCTGAGCCTTGGCCTTCTCGGCGTCTTCCTTCTTGGCACCCTCGAGAACGGCCTTCGGAGCGCCGTCCACGAGAGCCTTGGCCTCGGCCAGACCCAGGGAGGTCAGAGCACGCACGGCCTTGATAACCTGGATCTTCTTGTCGCCAACGGCGGACAGGATGACGTCGAACTCATCCTTCTCCTCCTCGGCCGGGGCAGCGCCCGGAGCGGCGGCAACGGCGACGGCGGCCGGAGCGGCAGCCTCGACGTCGAACTTCTCTTCGAAGGCCTTCACGAACTCGGAGAGCTCGACGAGGGTCATTTCACCGAAAGCTTCCAGGAGCTCTTCGTTGCTGAGCTTAGCCATTATGGCTTCCTTTCATTCAGCGGCAGTCGGTTTGTTAAGGTCTTGAAATCACCGACCAACCAAAAAAAATTTTTATTGTTTATTAAGCGGCGAGTCGCAATCCTGAGCGGATGCGAATCAGGCGGCCTTCTCCTGCTTTTCGCGCAGAGCGTCCACGGTACGCACTGCCTTGGTGGGCAGAGCGACGAACAGCTGAGCGGTCTTGGTCTGTACAGCCTTGAGGGAGTACGCGATCTTGGACAGGAGGACCGGACGGGATTCGAGGTCGGCGAGCTTCTCGACACCTTCGGCGTCGTACACGCTGCCATCGGCGAAACCGCCCTTGACGACGAGCTGCTTGTTGTCCTTGGCGAAATCACGCAGGACCTTGGCGGCCTCGACGTAGTCACCGGAGACGAAAGTCACAGCGGTCGGGCCCTTGAGCAGATCCTCAAGACCCTCGATGCCGGCTTCCTTCGCAGCGATACGAGCAAGCGTGTTCTTCGCCACAGTGTAGGAAGTATCGCGGCCCAGCTTTTCGCGCAGATCGGAGATCTGCGGCACGCTCAGCCCGCGGTACTCAGTGAGGTACACAGCGTCGGCGTTACGGAACTGCTCCGTAAGCTGTGCGATGACCTCAGCCTTTTCGGGCCTTAACATGGCGTTCCTTCCTAATTCGGCCGTGAGTCGTTCCGGAAAGCCATCGGAGGCAATAAAAAAAGCCCCGCGCACAGGCGGAGCGAACAAGCATTGCGGCGCGAATATGCGCTGCGGCATCTTGAATCCAAGATGGTGTTTTCTCAACCTGCGCTGGCAATCTTCGGGAACCTTGCGGCTCCAACCAACGGTCTGTGGTTTACAAAACTTGGACTATACACCATGTATGCCGACATGCGCAACTTTGCGACACGCCCGGAGTGTTGCAGCATCGCACGGGCCGTGACATGCAAAACGGCGATGTCGGGACCCGGCCTCCACGCTGGTCCACGGCATCGCCGTCTGTTTGGTGTTGCCCGCCCTGGCATTGCGGACAAAACTGGGGAAGAACGGTTGAACGACAACGCTCGAGGAAGGCCGAACGTCGTCCCGACCGAACTAGTGAACATGGTAGAAAAGCGACACGCCACGCGGTAGGCGCTTTCCACTATTTTCCATTTTTGCCATGGAAAGCGCCATCACGCGGTCAGTGTCAGATCGGTCAGCGTCAGCTCGGTCAGTCCTTGTAGTCGGGGATGGCGGTCCAACGATCCTTGAGGAAGAACGCGGCCATCTTCGGCTGACGATCGCGGGTGAACAGGCCCTTCTTGTTGCCGTCCACGCGCATGATGCCCTCGGTGGTCTGGAAGTCGTTGAGGTTCCACGGCTGCTCGCCGACGATCCAGTCATAGGAATCGAAGATCTCGGCCCACATCTTCATGACCTCGACCTGATACTCCTCGCTCCACATCACGCTCGGCAGCTTGTGGATGCCGGCCATGGTGTCGGCACCGTACTCGGAGAACATGACCGGCTTGGTCGGCTCCAGCTCGTGCCACTTCTCCAGTTCGGCCTTCATGTCGATCGTGCCCTTGGCGATTGCGTAGCCGCCGTTGACGTACCAGCCGTGGTAGCGGTTGAGCATCAGGAAGTCGGCAACGTGATGGGTCTTGTCCACGCCCGCCGGCGACATCATGATCGACGCATAGGTCTTCGGACGCTTCTGCGTGTCGATCTCGGCCACCAGATCGAAGATGTTCTCGAAGTACGGCACGGCGGCCTCGTTCGTGGTGTCGGGCTCGTTGAGCAGACTCCATGCGCATACGGAGGCGTGGCGCTTGTCGCGGGCCACCATCTCCTCGAGCGTGCGGCGATGCACGGCCAGCGTCTCGGTCTGCACGGACTCCTCCTCGAAGAAGGTCTTCGGCTTGTCGTTGCCGACCGCGCCGGACGCGCCCAGGAAGTTCATCGTGGACTTGAACATGCCCACGGTCGGGGCCTCGTCGATCACGAAGAAGCCGTCACGATCGGCCTCGTACAGCTGCTCCTCGGCGTACGGATAGTGCGAGGTGCGGAACGAGTTCGCGCCGATCCACTTCATGTCCTCGTAATCGCGCTTGTTCATCACCGGGTCGAAGCCGCGGCCGTGCACGTTGGAATCCTCGTGGCGGCCAAAGCCCTTGAGATACACCTCACGACCGTTGATCAGGATCTTGCAGTCCTTCACCTCGACCGTGCGGATGCCGATCTCGTCGAAGTACTCGTCGATGATCCGGTCGCCATCCTTGATGCGCACGACGAACTTGTACAGGTAGGCTGCGCGCAGATTCCACAGGTGGACGTCCGTGATGTCAAGCGTGCCGGCCTTGCCGTCGGCGCGGGCCACCTCGACGCCGTCCTCGTCGAACACGACGATCTCGACATCGTGATCGCCGGACGTGGCGACCGTGTAGTCCACATGGGCGTCGGAACCGTCGATGTGATGGACGACGTCCAGATCCTCGATGCGCTCGTTCGGCGTGTACAGCAAGTTCACATTGCGCTGCAGACCGGAGTAGTTGTAGAAGTCGAAGTAGGGGGCGCTCACCTTGGTGCCGTCCGGCAGGGTGGTGGTCTCGCCCACGGGCAGGGTCTGCCAGCTCAGTTCGTTGTTGAGCTTGACGGCCACGATGTTGTAATCGTTCCACTTGACCGCGTCGTTGATGTGCGCGACGAACGGCAGGAATCCGCCTTCATGGTGTGCGACCTCGGTGCCGTTGACGTACACGGTGGCGGCGTGGGTGGCGGCATCGAAACGGATGTCGACGCTGCCGTCCTTCCATTCGCCCGGCACGAACAGCGTGGTGACGTACCAGAAATCGCCCGTGTATTCACGGGAGTACTTGTCGGTGAACACGTCGGCGAAGCTGGCGGGGACCGGCATATCGGTGGGGTTCGGCAGACCGTTGGTCCAGCCTTCGGCCACACCCTTGGATTCCGGATCGAACTGGAAATCCCAGGAGCCGTTCATGCTCTGCATGCGGCGGGTGGCGGTGATGCGAGGGTACAGGGATGCGAATGACATCGGTGTCTTCTTTCGGTTGCGGGTTGTTATAGGTGAGTAGATGAGTGGGTGAGTAGATGGTTGCGACGATGGGATGGAATCGTAGTCATTGGAAGGGCTCCCCTCCTTGGAAGTTGGACGGGGAGCCCTTGAAGGATCAGGCCTCGGCGGCTTCCTTGGCCTCACGCTTGGCCTTGAGGGCCGCGGTGTTGGCATCCACGCGCTTCTTACCCAGCGGGTAGACGAAGACCAGGATGAGCAGCATTGCGCCGAAGAAGATGGCCGGGAGCAGGGTGACGTACATGTACAGGCCGTCAAGCGTCTCCTGGGACTGCACCACGGCGGCGCCTTCCTTGTAGCCGATCCAGCCGAGGGCGGCACCAGCGAACCAGCCGGCGAACGCCTGGCCGAGCTTGCGGGCGAAGGAGTACACGGAGTAGCAGGTGGCGTCCTCACGAATGCCCTTGTGCACTTCGATGTCGTCGATGACCTCGGTGATCATGGCCCAGATCACGATGTTGAACAGGCCGATGCCCACGAAGGACAGGATGTACAGGGCCGAGAACAGCACGGCGTTGGTGGTGTGGATGACGTACAGGATGGCCATGCAGGCGGTGCCGATGATGGCGCCGGTGACGCCCATGGTCTTGTGGCCGAGCTTCTTGGCCAGCGGCTGTGCGAACGGCGCGATGGCGAAGGTGAGCAGGCTGCAGACCAGGTTGACGGTGGACAGCAGGGCGGAGCTCTTGAAGTAGTCGGTGAAGAGGTAGTTCGCCATCTGCTGCATGAACAGCATGGCCATCAGCAGGGCGATGGCGGCGCCGATGATGCCGACCATGGCACGGGACGAGAAGGCGCTGGCGATCATGTGGGCGACGGACTTGCGCTCGCTGCCGGCGGTGGTGCCGGAGTGGTCCTCGGACTTCACACGCTCGGTAGACATCTTGTAGCAGATGAAGTAGCAGAGGAAGGAGCCGATGGCGAAGATCAGGGAGACCCACATGAAGATGTTGGTGCCTTCACCGCCGCGGATGATCTGGTTGCCGGCTTCGTCCTTGGTGTAGATGATGAGCGGGGCGCCCACGCCGATGATCAGGCCGGCGCAGGTGGCGCCCACGGAACGGAAGGTGGACAGGCTGGTGCGGTGCTCAGGCTCGGGCGAGATGACGGACGCCATGGAGCCATAGGGGATGTTCACGCAGGAGTAGAGAATACCCCAGATGATGTAGGTGACGTACATGTACAGGATCTTGATGCCCATCGAGGAGTTGACGGCAAAGGTCTGGTACATGAGGAACGAGAAGATGGTGACCGGAGCGGCCATGCGCATCATGATGACGCGGTACTTGCCGTTCGGATGGTTCTTGGCCTTGTCGACCACCACGCCCACGGTGACGTCGGCGAATGCGTCGATGATTCGAGCGATCAGGAACAGGGTGCCGACCGCAGCGCCCGGGATGCCCATCACCTTGGTGTAGAACACCATAAGGAACGAGCTGGCGAAAATGAACATGAAGTCATTTCCCCAGTCACCGAACATGTAGCCGACCTTATCCTTCAAGCCAAAAGGCTTGACGGCGTTGGAATTGCTTGCAGCACTCATTGCTTCATTCCCTCCCTTGGGCATGACAGGACCAGATTTCGGAGACCATGAGTCCGCGCATCCTCGTGCGGACATGCTTTTTCACTTGCCAGGTTTCAAAGCGATAGTCAGACACGCACGGCCCTGTTTGTGCGTGACGTTTGCGATTGTCGATGTTCTTTCATATGCAGTGATTAAATGTGATGTTCCTCACTGCGTGATTTCCACTTTAATTGGAGAACCATAACGCCGGAAATGTTTCCACGAGTTTCCGCGACGGCGGCCATTATTCGCCGAAACACCTTGTGCCACAAGGGTTTTCGAGGAGTTGCCCGGGAGTGTCGAACAACGAAAAAACGCCCCGGGCGCGGAGAAGGGAACGCGCCCGGGGCGGGATATAGCAGGCATCGCGCAAGGCGATACGTGTTGATCTGAAGCAGCTACGCGCCGCTGCCCGCTACTTCTTGATCTGCTGAAGCTGCTTGTTCAAGTAGGCGAGCTTCTGCGGGATGTCCGAGGCACCGCCGGACATGTTGCGCAGCTGGTCGAACATCTCGACGAGGCTCTTGTTGCCGAGCACGCCGAGCATGCTGGCCTTGATCCTCATGTTCGCGAGGCTGGACGCGGCGTTGGTCACCGTGGCGGACGCCTCGGGGTTGTCGAGGATCGCGCTGACGGTGTCGTGCACCGAGTAGTAGGCCTCGTCGTACGGTGCGTCGACCGGCAGGCCGTCGTCGGCGGAGACGTCATCGAACCAGTTCATCACGATGTTGCCGCCCTCGGGATCGACGAACTTGTACGGCTCGTACGGCTCGGCGACCTTCTGCCAGGTGGCGGAGTCCTCGGCGATGCCGGCCCGCACGGTCACATGCGTGTAGCCATCGGCCAGCGGCACGTCCTTGAAGATGAAGATGTGCGGGTCGCTTTGCGCGGAGGCCGCCATCGTGGCGAACGGCTTGCCATCGACGGCGAGCGCCACCTCGTCCTGGTTGGAGTACACCTTCACGTCGATCGTGTCGGCGGCGCGGCGGGCGTAGCGCTTGGAGCAGATGTGCACCATCGGTTCGGCCGACCAGTAGGCCTGGTAGATGAAGAAGGAGTCCTTCTTGATCTTGCGGTCGATGGTCACCAGACCCTTGTTGTTGCGGCCTTCGACGCCACCCTCCTTGCGGGCGTCGCAGCCGAAGTCGAACATGTTCCACACGTGGGTGCCCCACAGCCACGGACGTTCGTCGATGATGCGGGCCATGTGCTCGTGGTAGAGCGCTTGGTATTCCTCGGAGTAGTCGCCGCACTGCGGGTCGTCGGTGTGGTAGCTGATGATGCCTTCGCAGCCGTATTCGGACAGGCCGAAGGAGCGGTCCGGGTGCATGGCGTGGAAGTCGTCAAGCCATGCCTCGTTGTCCTCGAAGTGGCCGCCGTACCAGCCGAAGTAGTGGTTGTAGCTGAGGATGTCGGTGATCTGGTTGTGCTCGGAATCCTTCGGGGTGCTCGACACCTGTGCCATGGTGGTGACGCGGGTGGGGTCGAGCGAATGCGCCAGATCGTTGATCTCCTTGAGGTTCTCAACCAGCTTCGGGCTGTCGCCGCCGATGAGGATCTCGTTGGAGATGCCCCACATGAGGATGGATGCGTGGTTGAAGTTCTGGATCACGAGTTCGGTCATCTGGCTCAGGCAGTCCTGATGTGCGGCCGGATCGTCGCTCATCCTGGAGATGAACGGGATTTCGGCCCAGATCACGAATCCGAGCTGATCGCACAGATCGTAGAAGTCGCGGGACTGCTGGTAGTGGGCCAGACGGATGGTGTTGGCACCGAGCTCCTTGATCAGGTAGGCGTCCTCGACATGGTCCTCGAGACTCAGGGCGTTGCCCTTGCCGAGACGGTCCTGGTGGCGGGAGACGCCACGCAGCGGGGTGAGCTTGCCGTTGAGGAAGAAGCCTTCCTGCGGGTCGAAGCGGAATTCGCGCACGCCGTGCAGGAACGAAACCTCGTCGAGTACTTCGTTGTGACGGATGATCGTGGCGACGACGTCGTACAGGTACGGGTCCTCCACGCCCTGCCACAGGTGGGCGTCGGGAATGACGATCTCGGTGCGCACGTTGCCGTCGCCAAGATCGGCCGGAACCGCGGCGGACGCGACCTCGTTGCCGTCGTCGTCGAAGATCTGGAAGTTGACCACATCGCCTTCGGCGGGTTCGGTCACCCATGCGCGGGCGTCGAGCACTGCGGTTCCGTCGTCGATCGTGGACGAAACGGTCACGCCTTCGCCACCGTGGTAGTCGAGTTCGAAGTGGGTCGGGCTGACGTACAGCACCTCAACCGGACGGTACAGACCGCCGTAGAACGTGAAGTCGGCCATCTGCGGGTAGACGTCGGTGCGCTCCTCGTTGCTCACCTTCACGGCGAGCACGTTCTCACCCGGCATGAGCGCGGTGGTGATGTCGGCGCGGAACGTGGAGTAGCCGCCCACATGCTCGGTGATCTTGCAGCCGTTGACGTACACTTCAGCCACGTTGGCCGCGCCCTGGAACTCAAGGTAGACGCGGGTTTCGGGGGCGTGGGGCTTGAGGGTCAGCTGACGCACATACCAGCATGCGCCGCGGTAGTAGTCGGATCCGCCGTCCTGTCCGTCGAACGCGTTCCAGGTGTGGGGAACCTCGACGGCCTCCCATTCGGGTCCCGGAGCGTAGGCGGGTACACCGTCGACGGCCTCCTTGGTGAAGAGCCAGCCATCATGAAGGGTTTCGGAAAAACGCATGGTACCGTCCTTTTGTCCTGTGGTATCGCCGACGATCGATGTCGGCATGGTCGAGTTGCGAATGTGGTCAGGGGTTGTCGAGGTGAAAGGAGCGGTACCGGTACCTCGTTGTCGGTTCCGTTCCTGTGATTCTTACTGTATGCGAGAAAAACGATGACGAATTTTCTTTCCATAGTTTTCCACAGGACGTCAGGCAACACCCCCGTCCGCAACCCGACAGCACCCCCGTATTCGTTGAATATCGGCCAATGTCCAACACGCGGAGAACTTACCGATCACTAACTGTTCATCGGAAAATACTGGAATGATGCCTATGCAACGGTTAGCATGAATATGCAGTCGCGCAGACCGAGGAAGGCGTGCACGGCCCAAACAGCATAGGAGCAAATCGATGAGCGAAAAAATCACCATCCGCGATGTGGCAAGGGAAGCGGGAGTCTCCCCCACCACGGTCTCCCGAGCGCTGTCGAGGCCCGGTCGTGTGAATCTGGAAACCGCTACCAAAGTGCGGGAGGTGGCGGAACGACTGGGGTACCGCACCAAGAATCTGGAACCGCAGCAGGACGATGTGCTGCGCGGTATGATCCTCACCACGACGAGCGATCTCAAATATTCCGTGTTCGCCGACTTTGTGACCGGCATGCAGAAGCCGTGCATCCACCGCAATTTCATTTTGCTCACCGCCATCACCGAGGAGAACCGAGATCTGGAACGCAGCACGATCGTGCGTATGACATCGCAAGTGGATGGACTGATCCTCACATCGTCGAGACTGTCCGACTCCACCGTGCGCAAGGCCGCGCAGATGCGTCCGACCGTGGTGGTCAACCGTCTGATCAACGGCGTGCAGTCCGTGATCAGCGACGACCGGCCTGCACTCAGTCGGATCGTACGACGACTCAAGGCGCTCGGCCATCAGTCGATCACGTATATCACCGGCCCTGAAAACTCCTGGCAGAACGGGCTGCGATGGCAGGCGATGCTCGTGGCGTGTCAGCAGGAGCAGATCAAACTGCGGCGAATCGCCGGACCGAATCTGGCGACCTACGTCGGCGGACCGCTCATGGATGAGCCGTTCGTGGAATTCATGCGCAACCCCACCACCGCCGTGGTGCTGTTCAACGACATCTTCGCATTGGAATTCATGGAACGACTGCAGGCGAACGGCGTGCGGGTGCCCGAACAGGTGTCGGTGATCGGCATCGACGACACTCCGGAGGCGGCGCGCAGCAACCCATCATTGGCGTCCGTGCACATCCCACGTGAGGAGATGGGCGCCGATGCGTCGAACAAGCTCATCGCCAAGATCCTGCACACGTCCGACGGCAGTACCACGCCGGTGGTGCGATACTCGACGTTCATCGAGCGCGCCAGCGTGGGGCCCGCGCCGGAACGGCCGATCGCGGCGGTGGAATCGACGGCGGACTGAGGGGATCCGAGGAGAATGGAATGGCATGACTGACGTGGCTGATACGAGCGGCAATCGACTGAGCCGCGCGAAACCGGGGCAGACGACGATCTGGGACGTGGCGCAGGCGGCCGGCGTGTCCATCGCCACGGTGTCGCGCGCATTCTCCCGCCCCGGCAAGGTCAGCGCCGCCACGTTGCGCCGCGTGCACGACGCCGCGGAACGACTCGGCTACCGCACCGAAACGATCACGCATCGCAGTCGCGAGGACGACGAACTGCGGGGACTCATCTCGATCGTGGTCACCGACCTGGAGAATCCTATCTCCGCGCAATACGCGCGCGGCGTGCAACAGTACTGCATGGAAAAGAACTACGGGCTCATGGTCAACGACACTGAGGAGGATCCGTCGGCCGAGCTCGCCATCATCAAACGCAGTCTCAACCATGTGGACGGCGTGATCCTCGACTCCACACGCATGCCCGACACCGCCATCCGCAAACTCGCGCAGATCAAACCGGTGGTGGTGCTCAACCGCGTGGTGTCGGGCGTGACAAGCGTGACCTTCGACTGCGCGCCGAGCCTGCGCACGGCCATCGGCGTGTTCGCCAAACTTGGGCATCGGTCGATCTCGTATCTGTGCGGACCGGACAATTCCTGGCAGAACGGCGTGCGACGCAACACCATTCTCACCACCTGCCAGCGTCTGGGACTGACCTGCCGTCTCCTGCCGTGCGCCTACCCGCTGGAGGGCAATGCGGCCGCGGCGTTCGCGGCGTTCATGGAACGACCGACCACGGCCGTGATCGCATTCAACGACGCCATCGCCGTGGAATTCATTCGATTCCTCGAATCGCATGGCGTCGGCGTACCGCAGCAGATATCGGTGATGGGCATCGATGACATTCCCATGGGTCGCGCCATCACACCGGCGTTGAGTACGATCTCGTTCCCGCGACGGGACATGGGGCACGCGGCCGCGAAAATCGTGATCGATAGGCTGCTGCATATCTCGCCGGCTGGTACGCATGGAGGAGGAAACGGCGGTATTGGAAACGGCGGTGCCAGCCGCAACGACAATGGCGGCGATGGCGGAAATGCCGTGCCGCTGCATTTCGAATCATCGTTCGTGCAACGGGACAGCATCGCCGCCATCAACCCCCTCATCGCCGCCGGAATCGGGTGATTGCCGCGCACCGACAAAGGCGAACGCCCAACGAACATCACGTTCGCCGGGCGTTCATCGATCTGCCGGAAGCCAGTTCCTACATCTTCACCAGATCGTTGATCGCATAGCTGACGCGGATCTCGTAGTCACCGGACGGGTTCGCATACTTCACGCGCGTGGTGCGGGATTCCATGTCGTACAGCCAACCTTCATCGGCAGCCTCCCACTTGACCGGATCGAAGAACTTCTCGATGAGACGTTCGCCCGACTGATCGGCCATCGATACGGTAAACGGCTGCACGTTATGCGTGAACACGTCCATCTCCACCCGCTCGACGCGGCTGTCGTACGTACCCTCGCAAGTGGCACGGATCACCGTGACCTCATGGCTCTCATCGCTGGCGGGGAACGTTCCGGCGTTGCTCTCACCATCGGTGCTGTACAGGTTGGCGGCCGCGCCCGGTGTGATCGAGAACGTGGTGGCCAGATACCGGCCGTTCTTGTACTCGTTGGTCTCGCCGTCATCCTCGTACATTGTGAACGATCCAGCCACGCTCGGCTCGACCAGCAGCGTGACATGATCGATGGTCTGTGTATGCAGGTTGGTCACGCCATCGGTCATCGGCACGATCGAGCCGGCGCGCAGGAACATGGGGATTGTGTCGAGGTCGACGGGCACGTTGATCGTCTGACCGCCCTCGTAGCGGCGCTTGGTGCGGAAATCGTACCAGTCGGTACCGGCCGGCAGGTACACGCTCTTTTCGGTGACGCCCGGATCGGTCACGTTGGCCACGAGAATGTTCGGACCGAACATGAACTCGAAGCTCTCGTCCCAGCAGTTCGGATCGTCGGGGAACTCATAGACGAGCGGGCGCATGACCGGGCTGCCTTTGACCGATGCCTCACGCAGCAGCGAATACATGGTGGGTGCGAGCGCATACCGCAGTTTGACAGCGCGTGAGATGTACGGCGTGTAGTTCGGGTACATGAACGGCTCGGTGACGGAATTGTCGGTGTTCGACGAGTTCGTCATGAACCGGGGCATGAACACGCCCTCCTGGAACCAGCGGACCAGCAATTCGGGTTCGGGAGCGGGACCAAACCAGCCGCCGATGTCGCAGCCGTGATTGGCAGCACCAGACAGACCCATGTTGAGAATGGTGGGGATGTTGTATTTCAGGGTCTTCCAGCAGGTGTAGTTGTCGCCGGCCCACGTCTGCGCATATCGCTGGATGCCTGCGAAGCCGGTGCGGCTGATGATGAACGGGCGGGTGTTCGGACGAGCCTGGGTGAGCGCGTGGTTGGACGTATAGGCCATCATGTTGCCAAGCACCGGCTTCATGCCCTCCACTGTGACGGGACGGCCGTCGCCGTCGACCATCGCATCGGCGTTCTGGATGTCGAACTCGCAGTTGTCATCCCAGATGCCTTCGATGCCGTTGTCCAACAACGCCTCGGTCATGTGCCGCTCCCACACCTCGCGACCGGCCTTGCTGGTGAAGTCGGGGAAGGCCGCAAAGCCACCCCAGTAGCGTTCGTTCTCCGGTTTCTTCCCCGTCTCGTCCTTGATGAATGCGCCGGCTTTGGCGAACTCGTCATAGTCGGGGTGCGTGGTGAGGATGCCGGGCTTGACATTCGGGGTCACGGCCACGCCGCGCTTCTTCATCTCCGCCATGAATGCGGCGGGATCGGGGAACTTCGCACTGTTCCAATGGAACTGGTATCGCTTGCCGTTCGGCATGCACGTGTAACCGGATGCCATGCCGAACATGTCGAACGGAATGTCATTGGCCTTGCACCGGTCCACGAATTCGAGGATCGCCTGATCCACGTCCTTCTCGAGTTCCGTATAGAACATGGTGGTGTGCGTATAGCCGGTATTGCCCAGCGGCGGCAGTGCGGTCTTGCCGGTCAGGTCGGTGTAGCGCTCCACCACTTCGGGAATGGTCGGGCCGTTGATGAAGAACATGTCGACGTCACCGCCGTCGGTGCAGTAGAACGAATACTTGTCCCAGTAGCCGCTCCACTCGCGGCCCAGATCGAACGCGGAGTCGAACGGATTGTTGTAGAACACGCCGATCGCCTTGCGCGTGTGGTCGTTGAACCGCACGTAGAACGGGATGTGCTTGTACAGCGGATCGGACAGTTCGGCGTCGTGACCGCACGTATCGGTGTTGTGCATGCGCAGATACTGCAGTCGCTTGTTGAGCTTACCGGTCTTCTCGCCAAAGCCGTAGAAATGATCGCCGGCGTTGATCACCGAATAGTGGTAGCGACGGCCGTGCGAGTCCTCCATGAACGTGCGTTCCTTGAGATCCTTGTACAGCAGATTGCCGTCCGTGTCGTAGATTTCGATGCCGAACGGATCTTTGGTCAGGCGGATTTCCAGTTTGGCAGTGTGGGTGACGTAGTAGTCGTCGGTCTCCTCGACGTTCGGCACGATCGGAGTGACACGGGTGCGTTCGGCGGCGAAAAGTTCATCGAGCTCGTCGGGCCATGCGGTCTTGACCAGCGCGTACGAGTGTTCGGGGGCGAACTCCTCATCGAACGTGCAGCGGAAACGTATGGTGTCGTCATCCACAAGGTACACGCGCAGCTGACTGCCTCCGGTGGTGATGTGGATGTAGTCGTTGTTGGATTCGAGAGCGATGATCTTGTCTGACTTCTTCATTGAAGGTCCTTTTGTTGGTTGATGAGATGATTTCAGGATGATGAGGATCGAGGATGGTGGCGGATGCCGTCAGGAGAGAGAATGACGGCACCCGTGGTCTTTGATTGATCCGGCCGGTTGACTTATCCGGTTGTCCGGATCGGCTATTGATGATCGTGCAACGCGATCACACGCGATCACTGGTTAGGGTTGGTGGCCCAGATGTGCTCCCACTTGGTGCCGGTGAGCTTCTCGATGAGCTCTCGGGTCTCCTTGGGAGCGTCGGCCTTGTGGCCGCCGTTGCGCAGACGGTTGAGCTCGTCCTTGATCACGGTGTGCGTGGTCTTGTTCAGGCGGAACGTGGCCGCGGTGAGCAGGGCGACAACCAGCAGTGCGCCGGTGCCGAACACGAGGATGCCGGTGATCGTGTGCTGGGTGCCGATCGACTGCTCGATCTGCCCCTCCACGTAGCCGCCTTCGGTGAGCACCAGGCCCACCACGAACGTGGCGACCGCAACCGTGGACTTGCGCACGAACGTCATCACGGACGCATACAGGCCCTCATGATGTTCGCCGGACACCAGCTCATCGAGATCCGGAATCATCGGGAACACGTTCCACGGAGTGGCGATCACGGCACCAAGACCGATGTTGTATACCAGACCGACCACGTACAGCCACATCGTCAGATCGTTCATGCCGGCTCCGGACAGCACCCAGAATCCGACCAGCGCGACCAGCTCCACCACGATGCCGACGCACCACACCCAACGCGGGCTGAACTTGACCAGCAGATAGCCCACCAGAATCGTCAGCGGCAGGCCGATGATGTTCAATGACAGCACGCCACTGGACACGCCGGCGGACAGGCCAAGCACGGAGACCACGAAGTAGGCGAACACGGCGTTGAACGTGTCCTTGGCGGTGAACGTGCACAGGTAGACGATCAGATGCTTGCGGAACGTGCGCAGCTTCACCGTGGCGATGTATGCCTTGAGCTGCTCGCCGAACGTACGACCGGCACTTTCCTTGGCCTTCGCCTCGAGCTTGGCGGCCATCTCCGGAGTGATCTGACGCTCCCACGTGGTTTTGTAGGCGATGAATACGGACACCATGTAGATCACGGCGAACACGATCGCGTTGAACGTGTACGACATCGGGCTGTCCTCACCGAAGATCTTGAACAGCTGGCCGGGCAGGAACGTGGCCAGGAACGAGCTTCCGGAGGAGATCACCAGACGCGCGGTGGACAGCATCGTGCGCTTGTTGTAGTCCTCGGTCATCTCGGTGGGCAGCGTCTCCCACGGAATCAGCACCATCGCAGCCACGAGCTCGAACAGTACGTAGCTGATCAGGTAGTACCAGTAGCTCATGCCGGTCACCCACATCAGGATGAACTCCAGCATGAGCGGCGCGCCGATCAGCAGGAAGAAGTGGCGGCGGCCGAACTTCTTGCCGATCTTGAAGCGGTACAGATTGTCGGTGATCGCGCCCATAAACAGACTGATCACGGCGTCGGCCACGCGGGCGATCGCAAGGATCGACGCCGCCTCGATGGCGGTCAGTCCCGCGTAGGTGGTCCAGAAGAACAGCAGCCACGCACCGATCAGGGTGAACGCACCACCGCCCATCATGTCGGGCATGCCGTAGCCGATGGCGCGAGCGACCGTGATCTTGCGCGGCCGATACACGCTTGGAATATGTTTGTTGTCTGCCATTGCTGGTTATCCGTTTCTTCTCCGTAGCGTTACATGAGTGGTTCTTCGTCATGCGACTTCATTGGCCTTGTGATACTTCGCCACCTGGCAGGCGAAGCGTTACGACCGACGTCATTGCCGATCGCACGATTTCAGTGTGGCCCGGGGTGGATATGGGGATTGTGGTTTGCAGGGATTTACATCGGGGATTGGGGAATGGCGGTAAATCGCCGGCTTTATGAAAACGGGCGCTGCCACATGAAAACGGGCGCTGATACCATGGCGGCATGAAACTGGAACTTGGGAAGAAGCGGAACTCCTCAGCCGCGGCGACCGCCGTGGGCATGATGGCGATCGTGCTGTGGAGTCTGATGATGGGACTCGTGCGACTGGTGTCGGAGTCGTTCAGCGCGACGCTTGGCCCGGCGCTCATCTACACGTGCGGGGCGATATTGCTGCTGATATTTCGGCGTCCCAAGCCGCTGAGCCAGGCACCGCGGAAATACCTGCTGATCGGTGGCGGACTGTTCGTGTTCTACGAGACGTCGATCGCGCTGTCGGTGGGGCTGGCCGCCACGTCGGCGCAATCCGTGGAGATCAGTCTGGTGAACTACCTGTGGCCCACGCTCATGGTGCTGCTGGCGGCGGCCGTTTCACATCGAAAGCATGCGGTGGCGTATGCGATTCCCGGTGCGATCGTGGCGACGGCGGGCGTGATCGTGTCGGTAGGCGGCAACAGTGGACTGGACTGGCATGTGGCCGCGCATAACGTGGCGTCCAATCCCCTGCCGTATCTGCTCGCATTCGCCGGCGCGTTCGCGTGGTCCGTCTATGCCGTGATCACGCCGTCGATGGCGAAGGGGTATGACGGGACGAGTCTGTTCTTTCCGCTGGTGACCTGCACACTGTGGGTTATTCACATTGTTACGAGTGTGGTTGGCGGAGGGACGAGCGGCTCGGACGATGCCGATGGTGCGAGTGGCGCAGGAATCTCCGCCACCTTGGGGAATCTGGGCGGCTGGATCGCCGCGCAACCGGTGTCGGCATGGCTGACGGTGGTATTCGCCGCAGTGGCGATCGCCGGCGGCTATGCGTGCTGGGGATACGGCATTCTGCACGGCAGCATGGAAACGATGGCCGTGGCGTCCTATGCCACGCCGGTGCTGTCGGTGGGCGCGAGCGCGCTGCTGTTGCATCTAAGCCTGTCGCTGCCGTTCTGGTTCGGCGCATTGCTGGTGGCCGCCGGTTCCGTGCTCAACTGGCTGCTGCAGAAGCGGTGATTGGTAAGAACAGCGCGCGGTCGGAATGACCGTAACAATAGCCCCAAACAGAAAAAGCCCCTTCCGAGGGAGGTACGGAAGGGGCTTTGGCGACTGAGGCGCGCCTCGGAAGGCGGAACCTGGCAATTCCTCAGTCGCCGGTGTCATCGGCTTCCTTCGAGGAAGGGAGTCGCGGTTGGAATTGGGGAGTGAGATTGTGAAGCCGCAGACGTTGTGTAAGCGGCAAGACGCCGGATGACAGGATCAGGCCTCCGTCTCACCCGCCACACGCTTGGCCTTAAGGAATGCGGCGTTGGCATCCACGCGCTTCTTGTTCAGCGGGTAGACGAAGATCAGCACAACCAGCATGATCGCGAAGAAGACCGCAGGCAGCAGGGTGGCGTACCGGTACAGGCCGTCAAGCGTTTCCTGCGACTGCACCGCGGTGGCACCTTCCTTGTAACCGATCCAAGTGAGGGCCGCGCCTGAGAACCAGCCGGCGAATGCCTGGCCGAGTTTGCGGGCGAAGGAGTACACGGAGTAGCAGGTAGCGTCCTCACGCATGCCCTTCTTCACTTCGATGTCGTCGATCACCTCGGTGATCATGGCCCAGCAGATCACGTTGAACAGGCCGATGCCGAAGTACGTGGCCACATACAGCGCCGAGAACACGACCACGTTCTGCGTGTGCAGGAAGTACAGCACCGACATGCCGATCGTACCCAGCAGAGCACCACTGACCGCCATGGTCTTGTGGCCGAAACGCTTCGCCAACGGTCCGGCGAACGGGGCGAGCACCACCACGGTCAAGCTGACAAGAATGCTGACGATCGACAACGCACCGACATTGTGGAAGTAGTCGGCGTACAGGTAGTTGACCATCTGACCAAGGAACAGCATGGCCATGAGTAGGGCGAGCGCCGAACCAAGAATGCCGACCATGGAACGGGACGAGAACGCGCTGGACACCATGTGCATGATGGACTTGCGTTCGGCTTCGGCATCGGCCTGATGGTGGTCCTCCGCCTTCACTCGCTCGGTGGAGAGGCTGTAGCAGATGAAGTAGCACAGGAAGGAGCAGATGGCGAATACCAGGGAGACCCACATGAAGATGTTAGAGCCTTCACCACCGCGGATGATCTGGTTACCGGCGGCATCCTTCTCATAAATGATCAGCGGCGTACCGGCTCCGATGACCAGACCGGCGCAGGATGCGCCCACGGAACGGAATGCCGACAGACTGGTGCGATGCGCGGGCTCGGGCGAGATCACCGATGCCATGGAACCGTAGGGAATGTTCACGCAGGAGTACAGAATGCCCCAGATGATGTACGTGACATACATGTACGCCATGCGAACGCCCATGGACGAATTCACGAAGAACGACTGATACATCAGGAACGAGAAGATGACGGCGGGTGCGGCCATCTTCATCATGAACACACGGTACTTGCCTCGTGGAGTATTGGGCGAGCGATCGACGATGATGCCCACAGTCACGTCTGCGAAAGCGTCGATGATACGTGCGATCAGGAACAGCAGGCCTACCGCCGCACCGGGAATGCCCATCACCTTGGTGTAGAACACCATGAGGAACGAACTGGCCAGCACGAACATGAAGTCGTTGCCGAAATCACCGAACATGTAGCCGACTTTGTCACGCATGCCGAAGGGGCGCACTGCGGCGCCGGACGTTGGGGAACTCATTATTCTCTCTCCTTTGAGATCGTTGGGGATGTTGAGATCGTTGCGGATATTGCGGTGGGAATCGTCGGGAATATCGCAGTCGTCGAGATATTCCCGCGATGTGGAGAGGAACCGGGATCATGAATAATGGTCCGTCCCGGTTCCGAAGCAGAGCCGGATAATGCCGGAGAAAACCTACCGCACGAGGAAGGTGATGGATGCGGGAGGCAGGGTGACAGTGTCGTCGGAGACGGTGTCGGGGACCAGATCGGGCAGTTCGTCGTCAGGACCAAGGGCCAACGGACGCCCGTTGAGCCGGATCTCGCGCGCATGCGGATCGTCGGCAGTGAGCTGGTAGACCCAGCCGCCGGAGACGCCGTGCACGTCAATCGATTCAGTCGTCGAACTGTTGACGATCAGCCATGCCACGCCGTCACGGCCGTCCTTGCGCGACCGTGCGTACACGTGCACGAAATCGCCAAGCGTGGCATCGCCATCGCCAGACACACCACCGGCGCCAAGCACACCCTCATCCACGCCATACACGGTCGTGCCCATCAGACGATTCCACAGCAGCACGAACCAGTAGTTGGGCCGCGGCAAGAAGTCGCCGAAATCAAGCCATCCGTAGTCGGACGAGGCGAGTGTGTTGTGGAAGATCACACCATCCGTGAGCTCACCGAACACGCCCAGCTCGCAGGCGGTGCGGAATACGTCGAGGTACGTGGACGCCCAGGTGTCGCCGCCAAGTCCGGCGTCGGCGGTTTCGGTGATCCACATCGGCGCGCCCGGCATGTATTCGTCGCGCATCGGCAGGTACCGGCGGCAGGCGGCCTCGGCGACCGAAAGATAGTCCTTCCCCATTGCCTCCGACGCGTCCCAATGGTTGCCGAGCACGCTTGCGCCACGCTCGGAGATGCCGTTGTACCAGTGGTAGCTGAACACGTCGGCGCGCTCCCGCAGATGCGGCATGAGATCGTCGCTGCTGAAGGCGTCCAGCGAGGCGAGCGCATTGCCCGCGGCGGCGTTGGTCTGCGCATTGACCGTACTGTGCGGCACATGCGGCCCGCCGATCTCCGAAGCGCACGGTCCGACGCACAGCACATCCGGATAGTTCTCGCGCAGGAAGCGGAAGAACGCGTCCTGATCGCGCGCGTACTCGATCATGCCGTAGCCCGACGCGAGCGGCGAATTGTCGGGGGTGAGAATGTTCGGCTCGTTCATGAACTCGGCGGCCGCGATCGGCACGCCATAGTCGCGGCTGAAATCGAACAGCAGTTTCGCCTGCGCCGGGTCCCAACTGCCGTCGGGCGTATTGTGCACGCCGGCGCTGTTGGCCACCGACACGAGCAGACGGCCGTCGATCGCCTTGACGAAGTCGAGGACGGACTCCCACTGGTCACGGGTCAGCACACTGGAAAAGCCCTCCGGCGCCTTGCCGCCGGTCGTGCCATCGAAGTCGTAGTAGGTGTTCGACGCCCAGCTGCCGGACACGCGCACCCAGGCCGGTCCGATCGCCTTGGCCAGTGCGAGCAGACGGGCGTTGCGCAGATCCTTGGGCGGATACGGTTCCATGCTGTTCTGCAGGTCGGCGATGCCGTGCAATACGAACGGTTCCGTGCCGGCGATCTGTCCCGGCGTATAGCGTTTCCAGAATGTGCCGCCGGTCACCTCGGTCATTTCGATGTTGTATGACGCCATCAGCGGGTCGACCGTGCGAATCTGCTTCAGCAGCCCGACATCCAACGATATCGTTGCCATTGATGTTTCCTTCCTTGGAATGGGAGACGGTCTGCATTGCCCGTCTCTGGTATCGACGATACGGTGGATTGCAATGGATCGGATTTTCTTTCCACGCTTTGCAGTTGGTCCGACGATACCGATGCCAATACCGATACCCATGCCGATGCCGATACCCCATCGTTACAATAGGCAACAATGAGTGAGAGATCAGACAAATCGAAAAAGGTCACGCTCGACGAGGTCGCGGCCGTGGCCGGGGTCTCGCCGGCGACCGTATCCCGCGCATTGTCGCGCCCGGGACGGGTGAACTATAAGACCGCGCAACGCGTGCTCCTCGTGGCGAAGGAACTCGGCTACCGCTCCGACAAGGTCGACTCGTTCCGAGAGGAGCAACTGCACGGCATGGTCACCGCCATCGTGCCGGACATCAACAATCCCGCGTTCACCACGGCCATTCATACGTTGCAATCGACCGGAATCCGCCGCGGGTTCTCCGTCACCGTCAGCGACAGCGAAGAGGACGTCGCACAGGAGAAGCGGCTGCTCAGCAATGCCGTGCAGCTCACCGATGGCGTGGTGCTCATCTCTCCCAGACTGTCCGACACCGCACTGCGTAAGTCCGCACAGCTCAAGCCGGTCACCGTGATCAATCGCATCGTGGGCGGATTGCCGTGCGTGATTCCGGATCTGGACAGCAGTCTGGATGACGCGATCGATCAGTTGTACGCGTTCGGGCACCGATCGATCACATATCTTGCCGGCCCTACGCTCTCCTGGCAGGAGGGGCACCGATGGCAGCTGGTCGCGCAACTATGCGCCCGGCGCGGCATCAAGGTGCGGCGCATGCAGTGCGAGGCACCCACCTATCGCGGCGGATGGCATGATTTTCAGGACTTTCTCGACCATCCAACCACGGCGGTGATCGCCTACAACGATGTGATGGCCCTCGGTTTCATGGCGTTCCTCAAACAACACGACGTGCGGATTCCGGATCAGGTGTCGGTGATAGGCATCGACGGCACTCGACTGGCGCAGATGTTCGAACCGCCGTTGGCAAGCATCATCATCCCCAGACGCGAGATGATCGAGACCGGCACCACCATGTGCATCGATCGGATTCTGCACGCGGCCGATCCCGGAGCCGCCCCGATCAGGCACTGCGCCACGTCGTTCCTGCCGCAGGCGAGCATCGGACCGGCGGATCGTTGAATTCCCCGACTATGAGAGGGCGGCGAAATCGTGGTCGCGGCGCTTGCGACGGATGAGTACGGTGACCATCACCATGCAGTACAGCAGTGCGAGTCCCCATGCCAGCGGGTTCGAGTAGCAGACGGCGAGGTAGCCGCCGCCGATGATGGTCAGCCATCCGCCCAGGCAGCGGCCGATCAGCTCGCCCACGCCAGAGACGATCGCATGCGTGCTGTAGCCCATGCCCTGCAACGTGTTGCGGAAGATCATCAGCGAGCCGTGGATGATGAAGAAGCAGCTCATGATGAACAGGTACTGCACCGCGCCATCGAACACCGTCGGGCTCGTGTCACCCAGCACGAACCGGCACATCGGCGCCTTGAACAGGAAGATCACCACCCACACGATCACGCAGTACACGGCCTGGATGATCACACCGTCACGCAGACCCAGCTTGATGCGGTCGAGTCGTCGAGCGCCATAGTTCTGACCGGCGTAGGTGGCCATCGCCATGCCAACGCTTTCCATCGGCAGCGTGAACATCTGACGGATGCGCTCGCCCGCGGTCTGTGCGGTGACCATGGCCGCGCCGAGCGAATTGATCGCGTCCTGCATCACCACGGCGCCGATCGCGGACACGGAATATTCGAATCCCATCGGCAGACCCACGTAGCAGAGTCGGCCGATGTGATGGCCGGACCAGCCCATCTCGTCGCGGTGCACCTGGAAGATGTCGATCCGCGTGAACGCCCACCAGCAGTTGAGCACGGCGGACAACGTCTGCCCGATCACGGTGGCGAGCGCGGAACCGATCACGCCCATGCCGATCACGCCGATGAACGTGTAGTTGAGCACGATGTTGACCACGCAGGCGACGAGCAGGAAGTAGAACGGGTGCTTGGAGTCGCCCACCGCACGCAGCAGGGCCGCGGAATGGTTGTAGAGGATGGCCGATGGGATGCCGAGGAAGATGACGACGATGTAGGCGACGGCCATGTCGAGCAGTTCGGCGGGTGTGCCGATGAGTTCGAGCATGGGTTTGGCGAGCAGGACCATGGCGACGGTGAACACGACCGAGAGGATCACGCCGAGCCATGCGCCGTTCCACATGAATCGGCGGAAGTCGCGCTCGTCCTTGGCACCGAAGCTTTGCGCGGCGGGGATGGAGAAGCCGATGCATGCGCCCTGCACGAAGCCGAGGATGAGGAAGTTGAGCGGGTAGGTGACGCCGACCGCGCCGAGGGCGTCGTCGCCGATGAGTCGGCCGACGATCACCGCGTCGGCGAAGCTGTACATCTGCTGGAACAATGTGCCGAGTACGAGCGGAATGGAGAAGATGAGGATGCGCAGCAGCGGGCTGCCAACGGTGAGATCGGTGGTGGAGTCGTGCTTGGCGGATTCGTCGGGCTTGTTCCGTTCTGTCGATTCGGACATGATTCCCCTCCCATTGTCGTCTTCCTCGTTGAGCCGTATTCCTCGTTGAATGGTACGACCGTACATGGCCTATACAAATCCTGACGGACGACCCGCCTCAGCATCGTTCATTTTCCATGATTTTCCAATTCTGACGACATTATTGGCTACGATGGCGATATGGGTACACACGATGACGTGATCAGCAATGACGCAACAGACGACAACACAGCGAACGATACCGCAACAGACGATAACGCGGCGAACAGTGACGCACGGGATGAGGACCGTGCGACCACACCCCACAGCACGACCGCTGTCGATCCGGTGACGATCTGGGATGTGGCCACGGCGGCCAACGTCTCCCCTACCACGGTGTCGCGTGCGTTCCGTCAGCCGTCGCGTGTGAACGTGAAGACGCTGGGCCGCGTACTCGAGACGGCGAAGCGGCTCGGCTATCGCAGTGAATCGATCATTCCCCGCGAGGAGAAGCATCTGCGCGGGCTGCTCGCACTCGTGGTCACCGATCTGGAGAATCCGGTGTCGGCGCAGTTCGCACGCAGCATCCAGCGCGCATGCGCGGCGCGGAATTTCGGTCTGATGGTATGCGATACGGAGGAGGACAAGGCGAGTGAGCTGGCGATCATCAAACGCAGCATCCCGCATGTGGACGGCATTATTCTCAGTGCGTCACGACTGTCGGATGCCACGATCCGCAAGGTGGCGCAGGTACGACCGCTGGCCGTGATCAATCGTATCGTCGGTGGTGTGCAGTCGGTGTACGCGGACGACGGGCCGAGTCTGGCCGATGCGGTACGCGAACTCAAACGTCTTGGCCATCAGCAGGTCACGTATCTGCCCGGTCCGGACAGTTCGTGGCAGAACGGTCTGCGCACGAACGCGATCATCACCGCATGCAAGCGCGAGGGGTTGAAATTCCGGCGCACGCCATGCGCCTATCCGGTGGACGAACGATCGGCGGACGCATTCGCCGCGTATCTGGCACGGCCGACCACGGCCGCGATCGCGTTCAACGACGACGTGGCGTATGCGTTCATGCTGTTTCTGGAGGCGCATCGACTGCGCGTGCCGTGGCAGGTGTCGTTGATCGGCATCGACGACACCCCGAAATGCGAAATCTGCACGCCGAAGATGTCGAGCATCCGCGTGCCTCGCCGCGCGTTGGGCGAGGCCACGGCGAGCCGTATCATCGACCGTCTGCTGCATGTGTCGGACGGCGATCTGACGCCGATCCGCATGCAATCCGAATTCGTGAAACGTGATTCGATCGCCGCGGCACCGGCGTCGTCGATGATGTAACGGCGACAGACGAAAAACCGCGATCAGTCGCCCGTACAGCAACCAATCGCGGTCAACAGCATCAACCCACTACCGCTCTACTGCTTGTCGATCGCGGCGAGCGCGGCGGCGAGATCGTCCGCATACCCGTCGTCGAACGGCGTATTGTCAAGGATCTCGCGCATGGTTCGGGCGTCGCCGATTGCGTAGAATCCCGGCTTGCCCTGTGTGGTCGCCAGATGCAGCATGGCGGGGCCGATGCTGGCGGCCACCTCGAGGTAATGCTCGTCGAACCAGTCGAGGAACGGGCGCATCACGGCGGCCACTTGCTCGTTGGTGCGCAGGTATCCGAATGTGCAGTCGAGGGAGAACGACGATTCGTAGTCGGCGCTCACATGCGGCAGGCAGCGCGGCTGGGTCATGCCGTTCAGTGTGAGTGTGCCGAAGATCTCGCCGAGCCAGTCGAGGGCGTCGTCGAGCCAGCGCAGGGCACGGCCGGACAGTTTGCTGACGTCGGTCACGCTCGGCGTGGCGGCACCGAAGCCGTGCGGACCGAATGCGTAGATGTGCGATTCGAAGGAGATGCCATTGTCGGCGAGCGCCTCGCTCATGCAGATGAGGTTGGAGACGGATACGAGCGCGTCGTCGCGCGTGCCGAATACGAAGCAGGGGCAGGTGGTGACGTCGACGGCGTCGACCACGTCGGGTGCGGCGGGATCGCAGCCCTGGATGGAGGATCCGAGCAGGGCCGGGTAGCCGAGGATGGCGGCATTGGGTCGGGCGGCCGGGCTGGACATGGTGGCGGCCGCACCGGCGAGGTGACCGCCTGCGGAGAAGCCGCATACGGCGATGCGGTCGGGGATGATTCCCCATTCCTCGGCGTGGGCGCGGATGAACGACATGGCCTGTTCGTAGTCGTCGAGCTGGTTGGGCCAGCCGGCGTGTTCGGCCACGGAATAGCGCAGTACGAACGCGTGGTATCCGGCGCGCATGAAGGCGAGTGCGACGGGTTCGGCCTCGTGTTCGGCGCAGTACTGGTAGCCGCCGCCGGGGATGACGATGACGGCTGGGCGCGTACCGATGCGGAATCGGTCGCCGACGCCCTGCAGGTAGACGGACAGGGTGACGTTGCGATCTTCGTTAAGCGTGATGACGGTGGATTGCAACGGTGAGTTCGCGAGCGGTTGCGGCTGTGGCTGGGGTTGTTGCTGATTCTGGGGATTCGGCTGGTTCATGATTGCTCCTTTGCTGGGTGATGATATGCCGAAGGCTCCCCTCCGGAAGAGAGAGGAGCCGAGGCGAAGTCGGTGCCAGACGACTAGCGAACCTTCTTGATGAGCAGCACCGAGATAATCGAGAGCACGCTCATCGCGATGGCGATCGGGAAGATGTAGTCGTAGGTGCCGGTGGCGGTCACGATGGCGGAGGTGAGCGCCATGCCGGCGGACTGGCCGGCGGTGGTGGCTGCGTTGATGAAGCCGAGGTCCTTGCCAGCGTTCTCCTTGCTGGGCAGCACGTCCACGTTCAGTGCCTGATCGATCGACATGAAGATGCCCTGACCGAGTGCCACAAATACGGCGGCGCAGTAGATGCCGGTGATGTTCGGCATGATGATCGGGGCGGCGAAGCCGATCATGGCGAGGCATGCGGAGAGCACGACCATCGGCTTGCGGCGGTGGATGCGGTCGGACAGCGGGCCGACGATCATGGCCACGATCGAGGCGATCATCTGGAAGACGGCGATCATGGAGACGACCTTGGCAGCGGCGTTCTTCTCCAGACCGATGTAGTCCTGGCAGATGTACAGCCAGTAGCCGGCGAGCATCTGGATGGCCAGCAGCAGGAACGTACGGCAGCAGAACGCTTTCCAGAAGTCGGATGCGCCCTTGACCGGCGGGGTGAAGGAGTAGACGACGTGCTTCCAGACGCTGCCTTCCTTGAGTTCGGTCTTCTCGTTCTTGTTGCTCGGCTCGCGCGGGATGATGAGCAGGAACAGCATGGCGGAGACGAACATGCAGATTGCGGCGATGGTGAAGCCGAAACGCACGGAGTTGACGAAGTAGGAGCCGACGAACGCGCCGATGGCCAGACCGAGCGTGTTGCCGAAGCCGATGGCGGACGAGATGGTGCCGCGGTACTGTTCCGGCACGCGGTCGGACACAGTGGAGTAGATCGGCGAGTTCATCATGTTGAAGCCGATCTTGCTCAGCCACAGCACAAGCGTCAGGCCGGCGATGATGCCGATGTTGCCCATGAGGAAGTAGAAGCCGAGCGAGAACCAAGCGCCCCAGAACAGCCACGGCGTGCGCTTGCCGAACTTCGACTTGGTCAGATCGGACAGCGCGCCGACGATGATGTTCGCCACGAGGGCGACGATCGAGCCGACGGCGGTCATAGTGCCGAGCACCGCGGTGGGGTTCTCCGCGCCGAGATCCTTGATGCGCTGCGGCAGCAGCACCTGGCTGACCATGGCGAAGCCGATCGACATGATGATCCAGAAGGCCAGATAGCCGGCCATCCATCGCATGAGATTGAACTTGGGCTCGGCGGCCTTGGCGTCCTGATTGACGCCTACGGTAGTTTGCGTAGTCATTACTCTCTCCTAAATGTATTGACTATTACGGTCCGGCATGGGCGGCGTTCTTGGCGGTTCGATCGCCCATACCGGGTTGTTCTTTCGTTTGCGGATCAACTCAGGCGGATCAACTCAGATCGAGACGAGATCCTTGGCCTTGAAGACCAGGCTGGCGCGGTAGTCGCCGGTCGGGTTGGCGTAGCGGACCAGCGCCTTGCGGGTCTGGCCGTCGAAGAACCAGCCTTCGTCGGCGGCGAGGAACTTGTCGTAGTTGAGGAATCGCGGAATCTCGCGTCCGGCCACTTCGGCGCTCAGCGGCGCGATGCGGCGGCACAGCACCTCGAGCTCCATGGTCTTCACGCGGGTCTCGTACGATCCCGTGCGAGCGAAGTCGATATCCACACCGTCGGCGGAGGGCGTCACCGTGACCGTGGTGCTGAGGTAGTCGC
This sequence comes from Bifidobacterium tissieri, assembly GCF_002259645.1. GTDB lineage: Bacteria > Actinomycetota > Actinomycetes > Actinomycetales > Bifidobacteriaceae > Galliscardovia > Galliscardovia tissieri. The sequence continues at coordinate 200,228 of NZ_MWWV01000003.1, read as the reverse complement.
CATGCTCGTAGGCGCGGGTCACACCGTCGTCCTCGTACAGGTCGAAGGTGGTCTTCTCCCCCGGTTCGACGAGCAGGGTCAGATGGTCGATCGGCTGGTTGTGCAGGTTGGTCAGGCCGGGGCACTGCGGCACGATCGAACCGGCACGCAGGAACATCGGGATGCTGGACAGGGTCACCGGCACGGTGATCGTCTGCCCTCCGGCGAGCCACTGGCGGGTTTCGAAGTCATACCAGTCGGTGCCGGCCGGCAGGTACACGTCGATGGAATCGACGCCCTTGTCGAGCACGTTGGCCACGAGCAGCGAGGATCCGATCATGAACTCGAAGCTTTCGTTCCACGTGTTCGGATCGTTCTGGAACTCGTAGACGAGCGGTCGCATGATCGGCGCACCGGTGACGGACGCCTCGTGCAGCAGCGAGTAGTAGTACGGTGCGAGCTGGTAGCGCAAACGGATCGCGTCAGCGATGTAGTGCGTGTACTCGGGGTACATCCACGGCTCGGTCACCGTGTTGTCGGTGTTGCACGAGTGGATGGAGAAGCGCGGCTGGAACACGCCGTTCTGCACCCAACGCACGAACAGTTCCGGTTCGGGCGCGTGGCCGTCGAATCCGCCGATGTCGGCACCCTGGTTGGCCACGCCGGACAGGCCCATGCCAAGGATGGTCGGCACGTTGTACTTGAGGTTGGTCCACGAGGTGCCGTTGTCGCCGCACCAGGTCTGCGCGTAGCGCTGGATGCCCGCGTAGCCGGCGCGGTTGGTCACGTACGGACGCACGTCGGCGTCGAACGCCTCGATCGCGGTATGCGCGGTCTTGGCCATAAGCGTGCTCATCAGCGGCTTCACCTCGCCGATCGGACGCTTGAGTCCTTCGGTTTCGGCGATGGCGTCGTTGTCGGCGATCTCGTACTCGTTGTTGTCGTTCCAGATCCAGCGGATGCCGTTGGCGAGCAGCTGCTTGGTCATGTGCTCACTCCACTTGGCACGGCCCGCCGGGCTGGTGAAATCAACGAAGTGCGCGGGGCCTCCCCAGTAGCGGTCGACCTGCGAACCGGAATCGTCGGCGGTACGCACGTAGGCGCGCGCCTGCTCGAACTCGTCGGTCAGGTAGTGCGTGTTGAGCATGCCGGGCTTGATGTTCGGTGATACCTGCACGCCCTTCTCCTCGAGCGCCTCGACGAATCCGGCAGGGCTCGGGAAGCGGTCGTAGTTCCAGTTGTAGACGTAGCGCTTGCCGTCCTCGCCCGACGTGTATCCGGACGAGAGGAAGAAGCCGTCGACGGGGATGCCGTACTTGGCGCACGTGTCGACGAAGTCCTCGATGGCCTTGTCGCAGTCCTTGTCGAGTTCGGTGTAGAACATGGTCGATCCCATGTAGCCAAGGGAGCTGAGCGGCATCATCGCGGTCTTGCCGGTCAGGTCGGTGTAGTGTTCCACCACGTCCTTGATGGTCGGGCCGCCGATGAAGTACAGGTCGATGTCGCCGGCCTCGGCCTGGAAGTAGCTGTAGCGCAGCCAGTAGTTGCTGTGCTCGCAGTCCATGTCGAACACGGAATCGGCGGAGTTGTTGTAGAACAGGCCGTGGGTGAGGTTCCGTTCGGAGTCGAAGTTGATGTAGAACGGGATCATCTTGTACAGCGGATCGGACTTGGAGGAGTCCCAACCGAGCGAGTCGACGTTGTGCATGCGCATGCGACGGCGGATCTTGTTGAGTTCGCCGCTTTTCTCGCCGAATCCGTAGAAGTAGTTGTGGTTGCCCATCTTCGTGTAGTGGGTGGGACGACCGAGGCTGTCCTCCATGAACGAGCGGCCGGGCAGGTCGGAGTGCAGAACGTTGCCGTCCGCGTCCACGATCTCGAAGGCGAACGGATCGCTGTGGATGCGCAGCGTGTACGTGCCGGTGGACACGGTGTGCACGCCCGGTTCGGGTTCCGTCAGCTCGATGGCGATGGGTTCCACGCGGGTGCGCTCCCCCGCCATGAGTTCGTCGGACACGTCGTCCCATGCGGTCTTGACGATCGCGTAGTTGAGCTCCTCGGGAAACTCGTCCTTGAACGTGCTGCGAATGCGGATGATGTTCTCGTCGATCAGATACACCTGGAACTTGGCGCCGTTGGTGGTCACGTCGAGGTGATCGCCATGGTTCTCCAGACCGGTGAGCAGGGTGCTGATTTTCACTACGGCTCCTTCGCGTCATGCGTACGACTGCGATGCGTCGTCGTTCGTTGTCGTGCGCTGGTAAATGGTCACGGTCATGATCGCGATGTCATTGTCACGTCATGTCCGTATGACTCCAGTCTGCTGTGAGGCAGATCACAACGAATCGGATTTTCCGTCGTTTTCCATTTTTGAGAGCCGTTTTTCGTGAAGCAAATCACACTATTGCCGAACAAATCGCAGAATCAAGCGTTGCCAACAGTTTCACGAGATAATGGCGCTAAGAATCATCCTCATTTTCCACCGTTTTCCAAAATAGAGATCGCGCAACCGTCTGCGGACATATGCAAACATAGAAAAACCCGCCCGACGGAAGGAAGTCGGACGGGTTTATGGCACACACATCGCGGAACCGATCAAAACCGCGAAGTCACTTGCAAACACCGATCGCTCGAGTGGAGTTGCCCGGGTGATAAGTATTCGACTTACCGGCACGGTCGAAGGTGATTAGGCTACGAGAGGCGGCTTCCGATCGGCACAGATCTTCAGCTGCATTGCCGGGTACCATTATTGTCGCTGATAACGCCGTATGTTGGCAACCGTTTGCCAACATTTGACGCGATGTTCACCGAAACGGACAGCTCACTTGGCGAGCTTGGAGAAGTCGGCGAAGAGTTCGTCGTAGATCTGGCCCCAGGAGCGCTTGCCCTGGATGTACTTGACGGTCATCGAGTCGGTGAAGGAGTCGAAGAAGCCCTTGATCTCGGCCTTCGTCTCGTCCGACACGGCCAGCTCGTCGACCTTCGCCTTGATGCCGGCGTTGGCCTGGGCGCAACGCAGGGCCTCCCACTCGCCGTAGGTCATCGACTTGAACTTGCCGTCGAGGCCCTCGTTGAGCACGAAGGTGTTGGCGTCGGTCAGCGCGGCCAGCGTCGGCTCGATCTGGTCGGCCGGCGTGGCGAAGTCGAGCTGTCCGGCCTGGTCAAGACCGGTGAACGCGACCTTGCCGTCGTTGAACTCGGCTTGGATGAACACCATCTTGTCGATCTTCTCGTTGTACAGAATGATCTGCGCCATTGCATTGCCTTTCATGATTCGGCCGCCCCCATCGGTACGGCCGCGTGATTATTGATATTCAGTTGTTCTATTCAGTTATTTAGTTATTCATTCAGTTATGGATGAGCCGCGGACGGCATCCGCCACCCGCGGCTCACAACTCAGTGTCAGATCTGCTCGATCGGACGACCGTTCTTGTCCAGATCCGGCCACAGCTTCTCGTAGGGGTGACCGGTGAGCTCCTCGGCGACCTTGCGGGCCTCGTCGCTCACGTCCTTCTTGTCGCCGCCCTCCTCAAGGCGCTCGATCTCGGCCTTGAGCACGCCGTGGGTCTCACGGTCGAGGTAGATGTGACGGCTCAGCCACAGGGCCCAGGCGATCAGGATGGAGGTGCCCAGGAAGAACACCAGAACGATACCGACCTGAACGTTGTGCGGCGTGGTGTCGAAGTTCTTCATGGTGTCGGCCTTGTAGCCGGTGAGTTCCAGAAGGATACCGGCAACCCACGTGGCGATGGCACCGGTGGACTTGCGGAAGAAGGTCATCACGGAGGCGTACAGACCAGCGCGGTCACCACGGGTCATGATGTAGTCCACGTCAGGCATGAACGGGAAGAGGTTCCACGGGGTGAACTCAAGGGTTGCACGACCGCACTGGTAGATGATCGAGACGATCAGGAAGATCCAGAACGGGTTGTGAATGCCCATGGCCCACACGGCCACGTACGCGATCATGGCGATCAGGATGGAGACGTAGCTCAGGCGGAACAGGAACTTCGGGCCGTGGGTGATCATCAGGCGGGCGCACCAGATGGTCATCGGGATGCCGAGGATGGACATGGCCTGGAAGGTCCACGGCCAGGAGTCGCCGGCACCGGAGATGCAGCAGGCGATGAACGTCGGCAGCAGGGTGGAGTAGAAGTCCTTACCGGTGAAGCTCAGCAGGTACACGGCGAGGTGGGTACGGAACGCCTGGTTCTTGAAGGTGTCGGCGTAGCCCTTGATGGAGTCCTTGAGCACTTCGCCCACGGACTGCTTCGGACGGGAGTTGAGCTCCTCGATGAACTCCTTGGTGAGCGGGCGCTCCCAAGTGCCAAAGGTGGAGATGCCGATGGCGACCACGAACAGGACGGTCCAGGCGATACCGGCGATCAGGTAGGCGTTCGGGTTCTGGGCCTGCTTCAGGGCGGCCAGAATCAGGAACACCAGAGCGGTACCGGTGGCGGAGATCACCATACGGGAGCCGGAGAGCGTGGTGCGCTGGCTGTAGTCACGCGTCATCTCGGTGGGCAGGCATTCCCACGGCACGATCATCATAGCGATGATGATCTCCATGGCGATGTACACCACGAGGTAGTAGACCCAGCTGGTGGAGCTGATCCAGAACAGCGGGAAGACGCAGGCGAACAGCACAAGACCAATCGCCATGAAGAAGTGGCGGCGGCCGAACTTCTGGCCGAGCTTGGTCTTGTAGAAGTTATCGGTGATCAGACCGAGGAACAGGTTCCAGACACAGTCGACGATACGGCCGGCAGCGGCGATGGAACCGGCGATTGCGGGGTTGAAGCCCTGCGCCAGGGTGAGGTATGCGAAGATGACGCCGGAGACGATGTTGTTCCAGCCACCACCCATGAGGTCGAGCATACCGTACTGGATACCACGACCAATGGTGATGTCATGGGCCTTATAAGGCCACTTTGCGCTATTGGAGGCCAATGTTTTTCCTTCCTCGAAACGGTTCTCGAAAGAACCGCATCGGCATTGATGACGTGGAACCCTTTTTTCACGTCATACGTCGGGAATCGATGCGTCTACTGCCAGGTGCGACGCAGCGATCCGGCGGCCGAAATCATCCACGCTGCCAGTGCGCGAACAATTTCGTTCGTTTTTGTTCATTAGAAGAACCACACCTATTGTGGGTGTTTTACCGTGCACATGACCTATGGTTGCCATGATTTGCCTAAATATGACGAATGCCCGTTTCGCGTCGCGACCGAGAAAATGCCAGACTTGACATATCCGATCATGATGCGAAACGGGCATCACACGACCCTCGCGGAGGCTCGGGCCGAAAATCCTAGGACCCTCTCAGGATCTCAGAATCATAGAGCTCACAGGTTCAAGGCATCAGGCCTTGGCACCGCGGACCTTCTCGACAAGGGCGCGGGCGTCCTTGCAGGCCTGGGCGATGGCAGCCCAGTCGTGGGCCTTCTGCGCGGCGGACGGCACCGGGAAGGAGCCGCCGATGGCGAACACGTTGTTCAGGGACAGGTACTCCTCAGCGTTCTTGAGGCTCACGCCACCGGTGGGCAGGAACTTCATCTCGGCGAACGGGCCGTTGAGGGCCTTGAGGGTCTTCACGCCGCCGTAGGCCTCGGCCGGGAAGAACTTCACGTAGCGCAGGCCACGCTGGTAGGCGTCGTCCACGTCGGACGGGACGGCGGTGCCGGGGAGAATCAGAACGTCGTTCTCGAGGGCGTAATCCACCACGGACTTGGTGAAGGCCGGGGTCACCAGACCCTTGCAGCCGGCCTCGATGGAGGCCTTGGCCTGCTCCACGGTGTGCACGGTGCCGGCCACCAGGGTGACGCCCGGAACCTCGTCGCGGATCTTCTTCATGCCTTCGATGGCGTACGGGGAACGGAAGGTGACCTCAGCCACCGGAACGCCGCCCTCCTCAAGGGCCTTGGCCAGCGGGACGGCCTCCTCGACGCTGTGGAGGGTGACCAGCGGCACCACGCCCAGCTCGGAAAGGTAGGCCAGCTGCTCTTCGTTGGTCTTATCTGCCATAGTGATTACTCCTTTGTGTTGTTGCCAACAGATGGTTTTGCGGTTCTCGTGTTGCCACGTTTCCGATGCCGTCACTCGGCGCGACGGTGGGACGCCTTGAACGCCTCGAGTTCCTCCGGGGTAGGCAGACCCTCGTTGTCGGAGATGAACTGGGTCTGGATGGCACCGAGCGCGCAGCCACGCTCCAGAGCCTCGTCCACGGTCAGGCCATCCATAAGCGCCGACAGCGTACCGGCGGCGAAGCCGTCACCGGCGCCGACCGTGTCCACAACCTTGTCCACGACGAATCCGTGCACGTAGGTGGAGTCCTTGCCGTCGGTGGCGTACGCGCCCGCAGGACCGTCCTTGACCACGACGAGCTTGGCGCCGTTGTCGATGAACGCCTGAGCGGTGCTTTCCAGATCGTCGGCACCGAACAGCTCACGGCCTTCGCCGACGCCGGGCAGCACCAGATCGGCCTGGGCGGCAAGCTCGACGAGGGTCTTGCGCATCAGGTCGAGGTTCGGCCAGATGGCCGGACGCAGATTCGGGTCGAACGATACGTAGGCGCCATGCTCGCGGGCCTTGGCGATCAGCTCCTTGGCGGCGGCCAGCGTGGTCTCGCTCAGCGGAGGCAGGATGCCGGTGATGTGCACCAGCGAGATGCCGGAGAAATCAACCGCATCCACGTCGGCGGGAGCCAGAGTGGAGGCAGCGGAACCCTTGCGGAAGTAGGCGGTCTTCGGATCGCCCTTGCTCACCTTGGACTTCAGCATGAATCCGGTGGGATGCGTGTTGTCGATCGTCACCAGCGAGGTATCGATGTTGTTGCGCTTCATGAAGTTAAGGATTCGACCACCGAACGGATCCTCGGCCAGCTTGGTCATGTACACCGGCTTCTGTCCCAGACGGGACAGACCCACGGCCACGTTCAGTTCGGCACCGGCGACCGAGGCTCCGAACGTCTCGACCTCGGCCATGTCCCCCTCCTGCTGCGCGGTGAACAGCGCCATCGCCTCACCGACCAGCAGCACCTTGCCAGGCTTGATATCCACAGTTGATGCACCCAACGTCATGAGAAATCCCTTTGTTCAAAATGGATACGTCGTCTTGGCGGGGCTCGAACCCTGAACCCGGCCACTATCCATCATAGTAGCGGCACGATGTCGTAGGCCGGCAGCGTTGGCAGCATTTGCCATTCCTGTGGCGGAACTCACATTCGAAATCGGTTTCATAACATGGCCACGCCACACGCAAAATCGCATGATTCCGCCGTTTCTCAACGATATCCCAACGTTTTGCCAACCACTGAGTAGCATGAACGCCATGGCACTCATTCGATCGGCCACCACCGCAACAGGTCACACGCCGTTCCGCATTCCCGTACCCGTTCCGCCCGTCCGGGTTGTTCTGCCCGTTCTCGCGGCGAGCGCGATATCATGCTTCGCGCTGACGGCCTCATACACCGATGCCAAGGCGTTCCATGATTTTCCATCCGCACTCACGGACATCGCCACAACGATGAGCGCAACGGGCAGTGCCGCCGGTCTGGCCCTGTTCGTCGCGGTATTCGTCGTCGAACTTGCGGGATGGCAGGCATTCGCCAAAACGGCCCGCATTCGCGGATGGGCCGCGGGCACCGGTCTCGTCTTCGCGCTGTCACTCACCATCCCCGCCCACTACGATGGCGGCCGGCACGCTCCCCCGCAGGCCACGCCGACACTGCCGTATGTGGCACCGCAATATCGGACCATATGGTTCCATCTGTTCATGGTGCTGCGGTATGCCGGTTTCGCACTGCTCGCTATCGCCGCCATGGCCATACTGCTCTCGTGGGCCACGCGGGTCATGACACGGACTGTGCAAGAACGGACTGCACAGGACTCGACGCAAGCCATTGCGATGCCGGACAGCATAACGATGTCCAAATCCGCCAAATCCGCTTCCCGGGCCGCCACGTTCCTCCCCCGACTCTTCCACACCTTCTCCGCACGCAACGTCGCCATCCTGTTCGGCATGATCACCGTGTGCTGGCTACCATGGATGATTCTGCTGTGGCCGGTCAACATCGCGGCCGACACGATCGCCCAGATCATGTGGGTGCGTTCCGGATACGTCTGGGACCCGTCGTCGCGCGCGGTCGATCTCGGCTCGACGATGAACGACCAGCATCCGTGGCTCGACACCGTGATCTACGGATTCTTCGACCGGCTCGGTCTGGCCATGGGCAGCGAACAGTGGGGCCTGTATCTGCTGGCCGTACTGCAGACACTGGCCATCATCGCCGCATTGGCGGTCGTGCTCTCCTATCTGGGCGGCGTGATGCGCGTGCCGTGGCAGTACTGCGCGGGCGCATTGGCGTTCGTGGGGCTCACGCCCTGCTTCGGCCGCACGTCCATGGCGATCGTCAAGGACACCACGTCGATGCCGTTCTTCCTGCTGCTCATGGTGCTCATGATCGAATACGTGCGACGGATAGTCGCCGGCGAGCGCCTCGGTCCATGGCTGATCGTCGGCATCGTGGTGCTGGCGGTGATCTGTGCGGAGACCCGCAAGATCGCGATGGAAATCATCGCCGCGTCGTTCCTTGTGTTCGCCGTGGCATTGCGCGGACGGCGTCTGATCTCACTGTCGCTGGCCGTGATACCGGTCGTGCTGGTGAGCGTGATCACGGCGATCGTGTTCCCGTTGCTGCATGTGGCACCCGGCGGACGCCAGGAGATGATCAGCATTCCGCTGCAGCAGACGTTGTATGTCGTGGCCAAGTATGACGGATACGCGCCGGGCATGCATCCGACCGATTCGACGGACGATTCGACGGACGGAGGTTCGACGAAACCGCTGCTTTCCGACGATGACCGGGCCGTGGTCGACTCGGTGAACATGTGCACCACGAGTCAGCTGCGGCGATATCTCTTGATCGAACCGTATCGGGCCCACGAGATCGGCAGCGCCGACACGATCAAGGATCTCTGCTACGATCACACCGCCACCACCGCCGACACCGCACGGTTCCTGATGCTGTGGGCAAGGCTCGGCGTCACGCATATCGGCGACTATCTGCATGCCGTGCCGTGGCTGCGCGATCCGTTCACGATGAGCTCGTATTACGACGAGGGCTGGTACGTGCGATGGGGGTGGGAGAGCGAGAATCCGCAGCGTTTCATCCTTCCCGAATACCACAGCGACGACGAGGGCGCGGAGAAATCCATACCGCAGCAGTACGGCGCGGCGATCTACAAGACGCTGGCGCACATGCCCGGCGTATCGTTCCTGATGAGCGAGGCCACGTATGCGGTATTCGTGCCGCTGACCGCATTGGCGCTGTGCTGTCTGGCGGGCGCGGAACGACGACGCAATCTCGTGCTGTTCACGCCGTGGGCGCTGACCATACTCACGCTCCTGCTGCTGCCCGGCCATCAGACCCGGTACACGTGGACGCTGGCGTTCGGCGCGGCGATCATCGCCGCCATTCCGTTGATGCGACTGCCACGGAAACCGGTTAACCTGAAGAATGGAGAACGCGCGAAGAACGAGTGAAATCGGATTCCGCAACATCTGCGGCCCGGTTTCAGATCGAGCCGCAACCGTTCGCATCGTTCGATGAACACCCGCCATGGCCTTTCAAGGAGGTTCCGCAGTCATGAGTCGCCCAGCGAAAGCGAAACGCAAGCCCAGCATCGCCGATGTGGCGGCCGCAGTCGGCGTATCCAAGACCACGATTTCGCGGTATCTGCACGGCGAATACGATTACATGTCCGCCGACACGCGCGCCCGCATCGAGGCGGTGGTCAAGGAACTCGGATACCGGCCGAACAAGATGGCGCAGGGACTCAAGGCCACGAACAGTCGTATGATCGGCGTGACGATCGCGAACATCAGCAATCCGTTCAGTTCACAACTGCTCAAGGGCATGCAGTCCGTGTGCCGGGCACGCGGCATCCAGCTATTGGTCAGCGATGCCGACGACGATCCGGCGCTGGAACGTGCGGCCATCGAATCGCTGATGGATTCACAGGTGGACGGGCTGATCATCAACACGGTCGGCGGCAACGACGAGTTCTTGACAACGTTCGCAAGCACGGCGGGCAATCCTCCGATCGTGATGCTCGACCGTATGATCTCGCCGATCGTCTGCGACTGCATCGTGACCGACAATGCCGGCGCAGTGGACATGATGCTCGATCACGTGCGCGAGCGCGGATTCACGTACGCGGTGTTCGTGACGCAGCCGGCTGCCGGCATCACGACCCGACAGACCCGCGCGGAGGCGGTCCGCGCGTATCTCGCCACGCATGACCTCGCCGGAGAAGTGCTGGAATATGCCGATTCGCCGCGCGACGATATGGATTACGGCGGTATGACTGGCGGCAGCGGTGCGGTTAGCGGCAGCACGGCTGGCCACGGTAGGGCGGTTGACAACGACTCGGCTACTCACGGCAGCACAATTGGTCACTGCGGCACGGTTGACGACGGCAGCACGGTTGACGATACAGTCGGCGATAACGGCATAGTCGACGATGGCAACGGCGTCGGACTTGCCGCACGACTCACATCGATTCTGGATGCGCACGTCGGCGAGCGCATCTGCATATTCGCCAACAACGAGGATGCAATGTGCGACGTGTTCGCCGTACTGGCCGAGCCGAGCGAACCATTGAGCGAGTCGTGCGCGAACGGCGACGATCATGATGGTCGTAACGATATCGATCGTGGCAAAGACCGCGACAATGCTGCCGGCAACGTCGGTCACAGCAACGATCACAACCATGTTGCCGACGACGATCACGACTCTGCAATCGGCGCCGGCACGGTGAACGGCGTGGGCACGACGGTGGGGCTGTGCGCGTTTGCCACTGAACGATGGGCACGATACAGCGGCCCGGGCATCACCTGTCTGGATCAGAATCCGGTGCTCATGGGACGCACGGCCGCGTCGCGACTGATCGCACGCATCTACGACGGCGACTCCTCACCCGCGGAACGATTGGAGATCCCGGCCCGACTCAGGGTGTTCGGTTCGACCCAAAAGCGGTAGAGCGCCGGTGCCGTTGCCCAACGGGATTCAGCGTGCCGCCTTCATCCTCTTCCGCGGATTTCCGCTCGGGGAAACGCGTCAGCCAGCGGACTGACCGACGAGACGGCACACGTTGCCACGCAACGCTTCACACCACACAACGTTCCTTGCCACACAATGCGGAATCACCGCGAAAGTGCGCATCCAACACACGTATGCGCCGAACAAGCACCGGACGCACGCCCCGATGCTCATATGACACATACGTGCGTCCGACAAGCACCGAAGAGACTGCTCAGTGCTCAAACGACGCACGAATACGTCACTTAAGCACCGGAGACACGCTGTGATGCTCATATGACACACGCATGCGCCAAACAGGCACCGAAAACACACTTCGGTGCTTATATGACGCAGGAGTGCGGAGAATACGGACGTACGGAAAACGACACGCCGATAGGATGGACTTAGTTGACCGGTACACATAAGCGTGGCATACTCAAGTCAACGCTTGTTAACCGGTACACAAAACCGGTACACAACAAGCACGTAGTACACAGCAATCAGCAAGCATTTCAACAACCAGCAACACCACCGGAACGGCGACATACGCAACGACCAGCGGACCGTCGAACCCCACGGACATACCTGCCCACTGCCATACTCAGGGGCACCGGCTCAAGGAGGAGCGCAATGATCACCGGAATCATGGGCATACTGCTCATCCTCTCCTTCGTCTGCTTCGCGGTATACGCGATGAAAGGCGGCAACCTCACCATCGGATTCTTTGTGCAGACCATCGTCTGGCTGCTCATCTACTTCCTCGGCGTGGCATTCGGCGTCGGCGAACCGTTCGACGTGGTGGAGGACATCTTCGCCCAGCCGGCCCTCACCTACGGTCCGACGATCATCCAGATCGTCTGCGGCGCATGGTTCGGCCGTGTACTCGTGGACACCGGCATCGCATCGTCGATCTCCTACCGCACCGCCAAGGTCGGCGAGAAGAACCCCGTACTCGCCACCATCTGCATGGCCACCGTCACCTGCCTTATCTTCACCAGCGCCTACGGCGTGGGCTCAGCCATCGCCATCGGTGTGATCCTCTTCCCGATCATGGGCCGCCTGGGCGTACCCAAGCGCGTGGCCGTGCCCGTGTTCACCCTGTCCATCGGTGCCGCCATGTGGGTCAACAGCGTGCTGTTCGTGCAGTTCGCCGCCTTCTACCAGGACTACAAGTCCCCCGACGGATCCGTGGTGGGCTGGGGCACTCACTATCTGCGCTTCGGCATCGCCGCACTGGCCGTGCAGATGCTCGGCGTAATCATCTTCATCCTCATCAACGCCAAGGCCATCAAGAACGGCACCCCGTACGAGGTGGGCGATCCCGACGAACGTCCGACCGACATCCCCGATGTGCCGGTGTGGACCTACATCATGCCGATCGTGCCCGTGGCCCTGTGCATCGTCCTGCAGTGGAACGCCGTGCCGGCCCTCATGCTCGCCACTATCCTCACCTTCGCGTTCACCGGTCACATGAAGACCCTCAAGGGCTTCGGCCGTATGATCGAATCCACCGCCAAGACCGCCATCGGCGACATCGGCCCGCTGATCATCATGCTGCTCGTGCTGCGCTTCTTCCAGGAGACGGCCGTCACCGTGATGAAGGACTTCGGCCCGGTGCTCACCCCGCTCATCCCGAACAACACGTTCATCCTCGGTCTCGCCTTCTGCATCCTCGCCCCGCTCGCCCTGTTCCGCGGTCCGCTGGAACTGTACGGCGCCGGCTCCGCGGTGATCAGCATCTTCATGGCCACCGGCATGTTCAACGCCTGGTTCCTGTTCGCACTGCTCGTCGTGCCGTCCATGACCTGCATCTCCGCCTGCATCACGCAGTCGTGGAACACCTGGTCGGTGGGCTACACCGGACTCGAACCCAAGACCTTCCTCAAGAACGGCGTGCCCGTCTACTGGGCCTGTACCTTCCCGATCATGGGCCTCGCCGGACTGCTGCTGTTCTAATCACCGCCATATTCCCAACCGTTCCCCGACTGCAACGACTACAACGACTACAACGACTACAACGGAATCCGGAACCATGGATCGGATCGTTCCCGACCGCGGTTCCGGACCATAACCAACACGCATCATCGACGCCATCGGACAACACCGAACGTCACGAAAGGACAATGTCATGACCGCACAGACCACCTCCGCAGCAACACAGACCCACACCATCGGCATTAATACGCTCGTTTACCTGACCGATCTCACCAACAGTGTCCCGCAGTCCGAACTACTGCCGCGTATCGCCGATCTCGGCATCACGCTCGCCGAGGTCCGCCGCGAATACATCGCCGACGACACCGAATTCGACCGCATCGCAGCCGCGGCCAAGGCCGGTGGACTCGCGCTCTTCTACTCCGTGCCGGAGATCATCACCGCGAACGGCGTCGCCAATCCGGCATTGCAGCAGTACTTTACCGAGGCGAAGCGCATGGGCGCCACGAACGTTAAACTCAATCAGGGTGATGTGAAGGACGTTGCCGCCGACGTGTTGCACGGCATCGACGCGCTCGCCGCCGAATACGGCGTGACCGTGACCATCGAAAACGATCAGACCCCCGAAAACGGCACGCTCGACTGCACGCGTGCCTCGCTCGCCAACGTGGCCGCCGCCGGCAGCGCGATCGGATACACGTTCGACCTCGGCAACTGGTTCTGGCGCGGCGAGGACCCGGCCGCCGCATTCGCCGAACTCAAGGACTCGGTCAGCGTGTTCCACCTCAAGAACGTGAACGGTGCCACCGAGCGTGACGAACTCGCCACCACCATGCTCGAAAACGGTGTGATCGACTGGAAGACCCTGCTTTCCCAGCTGCCCGCCGACGTCCCCGTGTTCCTTGAGTTCCCGATCGACGCCGCGAATGTCGCCGCGCAGGTCGAGCAGGTTCGTGCCGCGCTGGCGTAGGAACGTGTCGAACTCGAACTGCGGTAACACCACACTGATGCGCCGCTGATTCGTCACGGATCCGCCGCTGATTCATCCTGATTCATGGAGTCCAGCACCGGCCTGACTGAGTACCGACGGTCTCGGCACTGACAGTCTCGATCCCAACAGCCTATGTACTGACAGCCTGTGTACCAACAGCCTGTGTACCAACAGCCTGTGTACCAACAGCCTGTGTACCAACAGCCTGTGTACTGACAGCACCGGACGCACCGGACTCCATCCCCAATCTTTTCCACGCCATCCACAGCGTGCAAACGGTCTTCATCCCGCTCCCCCCGCACGCACTTCTCAACTCCACAACTCCCCGCCCTCACTCGCTTTCCCCACCCCACACACCACACACCCAACCCGTAAGGACCCCGCAATGCCAGAAGTCATGACCATCGGCGAACCCATGGTGAACCTCATCGCCGACTCCGACCAGACCTACATGGAAGCCCGCACCCTGCCCACCCAGATGGCCGGCGCCGAATTCAACGTCGCCATCGGTGTACGCCGTCAAGGCCACACCGTCAGCTACGTGACCACGCTCGGCAGCGACTGGCAGGGCGACATGATCGTCGACTACATGACCAACGCCGGCATCGACACCGCCAACATCAGCCGCAGCAGCGAAGCCGCCACCGGCTCCCAGCTCAAAGTAGTCCTGCCCGACGGCGACCCCAAGGTCATCTACTTCCGCAAGGGTTCCGCCGCCAGCCGCACCACGCCCGACATCGTCGACGACATCGACTTCGGTGGGCTGCGCATCCTGCATGTATCCGGCGTGTTCGCAGCGCTCGCCGACAACACATACGCCACCATCGAGCGGCTGATCGACGCCGCCCACGACCACGGTGCGACCGTCACGTTCGACCCGAACCCGCGCCCCACCCTGTGGTCCAGCGAAGAGGAGATGATTCGCGCCACCAACGCGCTCGCCGCCAAGTGCGACGTGTTCATGCCCGGCCTGTCGGAGGGGCAGATGTTCTCCGGACGCGAGGACGCGCGCGACGTGGCCGACTTCTATCTCGACATGGGCGTGCGGCAGGTGATCATCAAGCTCGGTGCCAACGGATCGGCACTGTTCTCACGCAACGACGACGGCGAGCGCGTGGAGACCGTAGTGCCCAGTTTCGTGGTGGATGTGGTCGACACCGTGGGCGCCGGCGACGGATTCGCATCCGGCGCGATCACCGCGCTGCTGGAGGATCTGCCCGCCGATCGTCTGCTCGAGCGCGCGAATGCCGTGGGCGCGATCCAGGTGACCAGCGTCTCCGATTCGGAGGGGCTGCCGAGCCGCGAACAGCTTGACTCATTCATCGCCAACACCCCCAGAAAGGAAGTATCGCTGTGAAACTGCAGGTTGCAATCGATCGCGTGGATATTCCACGCGCGGTGGAGATCATCCGCCAGGTGGCCGATTCGGCCGATGTGATCGAAGTGGGAACGTCGCTGACCAAGGAGTTCGGTGTGCGTGCACTCGGTCCGCTGATCGAGGCGGC
Source organism: Bifidobacterium tissieri (assembly GCF_002259645.1). Taxonomy (GTDB): domain Bacteria; phylum Actinomycetota; class Actinomycetes; order Actinomycetales; family Bifidobacteriaceae; genus Galliscardovia; species Galliscardovia tissieri. Next base: position 184,735 of record NZ_MWWV01000003.1, on the reverse strand, counting down.
GAACGGCACTGCCGTACTCGGCGATATCAAGACATGCGACGAAGGACGGTACGAATTCGATCTCGGATTCGACTGCGGATTCCGGTATCTGACCGTGATGGGATCGTCGTCGAAGGGCACGCTCGACGTGTGTTATGCGTCCGCCGAAACGCATGACGGCGTGATGATGATCGATCTGCTAGAGTGCGACGACGATCGTATCGAGCGGATCAGCGACTACGACAATGCCGTGTATTGTCTGCACACGTCGGTCGATTCCGGCGCGACGGCCGATCCGGTCGGTCAGGTGCGTGCGTTCAAGGCGCGGTATCCGCGGATTCGTCATATCGCCATCGCCGGAGGCATCACGAAGGATCAGCTGGCCGGGCTCGCCGCCGAGGGCGTGGAGATCGCGATCATGGGGTCGGCCATCACCAAGGCCGCCGATATCGCCGCCGCCTGCGCCGAGTGCAAGGCCGCGTGCAGAACCGCGTGACGGCCGAATGCGAACCTGCAGGCAAGACCGGACTTAAGACCTCAATCTCTTAGTGTGATCACACTAAGAGATTGCATACGACCGTCACCAATCAAAACACCAAGGAAAAGAGTTGATCATGACCAACGAAACCACCACTGTCAACGCAACCACCACCGCATCCGTCACGACGACCGAGCCGCGCGTGCTCGATCAGATCGTCGAGGAGATCCAGGGCGTCATCGCCAAGATGGATGAACACGATCTCATCGCCGCGCGTGACATCATCGGCCGCAACGACCGCGTGTACGCCACCGGTGAGGGCCGCTCCGGATTCCAGGCACGCAGCTTCGCCATGCGCATGATGCACATCGGATACACAAGCTACATGATGGGCGAAACGATCTGCCCGTCCATGCACGAGGGCGATGTGCTGCTCGGCATCTCCGGCTCGGGCAAGACCCGCAAGACCGTGGAGGACGCCGAGGCCGCGAAGAAGCTCGGCGTGAAGGTGATCGCCGTCACGTCGAAGCCGGAGTCGCCGCTGGCCGCCGCCGCGGACGTCGTGATTCTGGTGCCGGGCCGTGTGAAGGGTGAGGCCGGCGGTTCGATCCAGCTGCTGAGCTCGCTGTTCGATCAGAGCGTGCATATCGCCCTCGACGCGCTGTGCCTGCTGCTCTCACGCCGCGACAACGTGTCCGACGCGCAGGCCAACGCCAATCACGCCAACGTGGAGTAATCGCGACGGCCGCACCGACTGTTCGTATTGTTTACTGCGGATTGATCATCAATCCGTTCCAGACCCGCAGTGAGGGATACCACTCGCTGCGGGTCTGTTGTCAGTGGATCACGAACCCGCAACGTATACGCCTCTTATCTGCGGGTCGATGCCGCAACGTCATCAAACCCGCAGTGTGGAATCACGCACACTGCGGTTTTTCTATCGGCCCATATCAGACCCGCAGTAAAGGACTCCGTACGCTGCGGGTTCGGTGACAGATTGCGTCAGATACGCATTGAACGTGTCTTTCCGGTGCTTGTTTGACGTATACGTGTGTCACATAGGCATGGCATGCATTCCGCGATGCTTGTCCGACGCGCCTATGCGTCATATAAACACCGAAGCTCGTTTTCTGTGCTTATACGACGTGTGCGTGCGATGGTTGAGCACCGAGGCGTGTTTCCAATGCCTGTTCGACGCGTGCGTGTGTCGGATAAGCACCGGAGTGGATCTCCGATGCGTGTTTGCCGCACCTATGCGTCGGACCCACACCTACGGCATACGACATGCACCCTATTGGGCATGATGTTCACCGTTTCGACTCGGTGCCACGCGCATATACGACATATACGACGCACATATACGACGAGGGGCTCCCCGCGCATATTCACGCAGGAAGCCCCTCGGTCAACGGAGGATCAGCCACCACGATCAGTCGATCGCTTTGGCTGGAGCGAGCATCGACCCGTTGGACCGAACCGTCTGCACCATCACAACGATTGCGCAGACCGAACTGTCACCGGATCGCGCTCGGAGAACGGAAACCGACGACTACTTGTTGTACTTGACGGTGTCCCACACACCCAGCAGGTACTGGATGCCGAGGGCGCGGTCGTACAGGCCGTAGCCCGGACGCGGCTTGTGCTCCGGGGTGTTCTCGTTCCACAGGTGACGGCCGTGGTCCGGACGGATGTAGCCCTGGTAGTCGGCCTCGGCGTACGCCTTCATGATGCCGATGGTGTCCACGTCACCCTCGGATGCGCGGTGGCCCACCTCGGAGAAGGAGCCGGCCTCGTCGAGGAACTTGATGTTGCGCACGTGGCTGAAGTGGATGCGGTCCATGAACGTCTTGACGGCGTCGACCGGATCGTTGCTGCGGCGGGACGAGAACGAACCGAGGCACAGGCACAGGCCGTTGTACGGGCTCGGGTTGAGGTCGAGCACGCGCTGGATGCCTTCCTTGGAGGACACGACGCGCGGCCAGCCGAACAGATCGAAGGCCGGGTCGTCGGGGTGCACGGCGAGCTTGACGTCGTACTTCTCGCAGGTGGGGATCACGGCGTCCAGGAACACCTTGTAGTTCTCGTAGTACTTGTCGTGATCGATGCCCTTGTAGGCCTCGATGAACTCAGGCAGGTGGGCCAGACGCTCCGGCTCCCAACCCGGCATAGTCAGGTTGCCGGCGCCGTTGAGGGTCTCGTCGATCAGAGCCTGCGGATCGGTGAGCTGGGCGACCTTGTGAGCATCGTAGTACAGGGCGGTGGAGCCGTCCGGGCTCGGGTGGAACATGTCGGTGCGCAGCCAGTCGAACACGGGCATGAAGTTGTAGGTGACGACCTTCACGCCGGCCTTGCCGAGGTTCTCGATGGTCTTGATGTAGTTGTCGAGCGCCTCGTCGCGGCTCATGCCGAGCATGGTCTTGCCGGTCTTGATGGACTCGTGCACGTTGACGGATTCGACGACGTCGGCGTTGAACGTCTTGGTGATGCCGCGCTTGCGGTCATCCTCGGAGAGACCAGTGATGAGCTTCATCTCATGCTCGATCTCCTCCGGCTCCCACAGTTCACCGGCCTGCTTGTGGTGCAGGGACCAGACGATCGTCTCGACACCGGGAATCTGGCGGATGTCATCCAGCGAAATGGTGTCGTTACCCTCGCCGTACCAGCGGAAACCCATCTTCATAATGATGATCCTTTGCTTGTTGTCGGTTTTTGGTTGTCTGTGTTGTCTGTATTGTCTGACGAGGGAAGGGGTCGTTCCCTTCCCTCGATTGAATGATTCAGTTGGTCGTAGTCGTAAGACGACTCAGACTCAGAGACCAAGCTCAGAGACCGAGCTCCTTCTCAAGAACCGGGTGCAGCGTACCGGTGCCGGCCGCGAACTCCTTGAAGTACTTGACGATCTTCTCGGCGAGCGGGGTCTGCGTGAGGTCCACGTTCCACAGGGTCGCGTCGGCGAGAATCGGCTTGAGCACCTCGTCGGCCTTGGACAGATCGCCGCCCAGGGTGAGCGGGCTCAGAGCGTTCTGCAGCTCGGCCATGCGCGGATCCGGGCTCAGCGTGATCTCGTTGCCGTTGTCGTCGGTGGCCTTGCCGTCCTTGCCAAGCAGCAGACGCAGCCAGGCGGCGATGGCCAGCGGGATGGCGACGAGTTCGTTCACGTCGTGGTCGGGGGACTCGATGTACTTCTTGATGGTCACACCGTAGCGGATCGGCACCTTCTGCGAGGTGTCGGTGGAGATGCGGGCCGGGGAATCAGGCAGGCTCGGGTTCGGCACACGCACGTCGATGACCTTCTCGGCGAAGTCCTTCGGGGAGAAGATGCCCGGGTCGGCCACGACCGGCAGGCCCTCCACGTAGGACAGGCGCTCAGCAAGAGCCTTGAGATCCGGGTCGGCGATGGTCTTGCTCATGGAGTCGTAGCTCATCAGGCGACCGGTGGTGGCCAGCGCGGTGTGCACCGGGTTGAGGCAGGTGGTGACCTTCATCTCGTCGGAGTCGTTGACGGTGTCGCGGTCGCCCAGGAACACGCCGGCCTTCTCGAGCTCGGGGCGTCCGTTCGGGAACTGATCCTCGATAACCAGGTACCAGGTCTCCTCGGAGTTGGCGAACGGAGCCACGTTGGTGCCCTTGGCGGTGTGGAAGATCTCGTTGTCGGCGAAGCCCTTGTCGGCGAGCAGCTTGGAGACGGACTCGGCCGGGTTCGGGGTGATGCGGTCGATCATGCTCAGCGGGAAGGCCACCTTGTCGGGGTCGTCCACGTAGGTGACGAACTCGTCCGGCACGAAGCCCTTGTCGGCCCACAGCTGGGCGAACTCGACGATGACGGCACGGAAGCGGTCGCCGTTCTGGGAGAAGTTGTCGGTGCTGACCATGGAGATCGGCTTGGCACCGGCCTTGAAGCGCTCGAACAGCAGCGCGGTGATGGCACCCATGGCGGACACGGCGGAGTCGGGGCCGTTTTCGACCTCGGGCTTGATCCACGGCAGCAGTTCGCCGTCGTTGTTCTTGATCGAGTAGCCCTTCTCGGTGATGGTGACGGTGACGAACTGCAGTTCGGGGTTGGTGAAGACCTTGACCAGACCGTCCCACACCTCATCGTGCTGCTTGACACCGAAGGATTCGGCGACGGAGGCCACGAGCTCGGTGTCGATCGAGCCGTCAGACTTGAGGATGACGGACAGGCCGCGGTTGTCGAACGGTTTGAACGCGTCGGTGACGATGTCGGCATCGAAGGTCTCGGCGACGATCACGCCGGACTTGGTCAGGCCCTGATTGAGCAGGCTCTGCGCGATGAGCGCGTGAACCTCACGGAACAGGTTGCCCGCGCCGAAGTGCACCCAGTAGGGGTGTTCGGCGGTGTAGGCCTTGACGGCCTCCGGATCGTACTGCGGCAGCGTAACGCCGGCAGCCTCCCATTCGGCTGCATTGGCCTTGAAATCATCAGTCAGATGAAGAACCATGATTGACGTTTTCCTTCCATTGATGTGCCGCGCACCTTCGTTGGCACGCGTCGCTGATATTCAGTCTATGTGAATTCGTGTTCGATATTGGCAAGTAGCCATGGTTTGCCACAGTCGTGATCCATGGCCAAAACGACGTTGCAATTCATCATTGCGATTCACCGTGCAATTCGTATATATCGTCGTATCTATTCGTATATATCCGTATATATCGAATGTGCAACGCCGTACATGAGAATCGGCCTTGCGGCCGGTGTGATTCCAACGGTTCATGATCGATGATGCATGATCAGCGTGTCATGATTCCGAAGTGTCATCGCACCGGCCGAAGACCGATTCTGCTATCGCTCAACGCTCAGTCGAGCTTGAAGACCTTGCGCGGCACGGCCTGCACGGAGTCGCGGACCACGCGCTTGCCTTCCTCGAGGCTCAGACGGTGGTCGGCCACCAGTCCGGCGACGAAACGGCAGGTCAGACGACGGTTCATGTCGTGACGGGCCGGGATGGAGCACAGGGCGCGGGTGTCGTCGATGAAGCCGGACAGCTTGGTGAAGCCGGCGGCGGTGGTCACCGCGTTGAGGTAGCGCAGGATCGGTTCCGGGGAGTCGATGAACCACCACGGGGCACCCACGTAGAAGCCCGGGTAGAAGCCGGCCAGCGGGGCGAGCTCGCGGGAGTACACGGTCTCGTCCATGGTGAAGGCCACGAAGTGGAAGTCCTTGTTGGAGCCGTACTGGTTGAGCATCGGCTGCAGGGCGGCGGCGAACTCGGCGCGGGCCGGGATATCGGCACCGGTATCGGGACCGTAGGTGGCGAGGTTGCCCTTGTCGTAGCTACGGAACACGGACGGGTGCACGGTCATGACCAGGCCGTCCTCCTGGGCGAGGCGGATCTGATCGTTGAAGAACGTGCGGCGCAGACGGGTGGCGTCCTCTTCGCTGATCGTGCCGTCGAGGGCCTCCTTGTACAGGGCGGGCAGCTCGTCGTCCGGCACGCGGTCGGAGCGCACGTCGTCGTGGGAGTGGTCGGACAGCACGGCACCGTGCTCCTTGAAGTACAGACGGCGCTTGCGCATGGCCTCGAAGAAACCTTCGTAGGTGGAGGTGTCCTCACCGGTCACCTCGCCGAGCTTGGCCACCTGGGCGGCCCAGTCCGGGGTCTTCTTGGGCTCGAGCAGCTTGTCGGGGCGGAAGGCCGGCGCAAGGCGGGCCGGGAAGTCGGGGTCGGCGTTGGTCTCGTCGTGCAGGTGCAGGTCATCGAACGTGTCGTCGGTGGTGGAGATGAACTCGAGGTTGAACTTCTTCACCAGGGCACGAGTGGAGAATTCGTCGGTCTTCAGCAGCGCGTCGAGCTCGTCGTAGATCTCGCCGGCGGTGTCGGGGCCGAATTCCTTATCGATGCCGAATACGTTGGCCAGTGCGTCCTCGAACCAGTAGCGCATCGGGGTGCCTGCGTAGGCGTACCAGTACTTGCCGAACAGTTCGAACGCGTGCTTGGACTGCTCAGGGGTGAACTCCTTCTGGTTCACGCCCAGGTCCTTGAGCTCAACGCCCTGCGAGTGCATGATGCGGGTCACGTAATGGTCGGGCGTGATGAACAGCTCGGTGGGGTTGGCGAAGTGGTAGTCCTTGTCGTGGAACCACTGAATCGGCACGTGGCCGTGGGGGGAGATGATCGGCAGATCCTTCACTTCCGCGTACAGTTCGCGAGTGATGTCGCGCAGCGCGGGATCGGCGGGAAACAGCCTATCAGCGTTAACCATGGAAACTCCTTTGTTTGCTATATCCTCCATTTCGATTATCGGATTGAGGACGCCGCGCATCATGATGTTGCCACTATTTGCCGACGTTTGGCATCGGTGACGGTTTTATCGTGCACATCGTTCCGATAATGCGACTGATGGAGAACTTTGATGCAGACCGGTAAAGTAAGGAAACAGTAGACAACGATCAGGAGTGAACATTAATGAACTCACCGATGGATGCCAACGACGGCAACGAGACCGCCGAAGATCATGATATCGCCGACCCGAAGACCGCCGACGCCGGCATGAACGGCCCCGATGACACCGATACCGCCAGCGATCACGCCAGCACGGGCGGCACAGGTAGGCGCAAGATGGCCACGATCCGCGACGTGGCCAAGGCGGTGGGCGTATCGCCATCCACGGTGTCGCGTGCGTTCGCGCGACCGGGCCGCGTGAGCGCGGAAACCGCACGACGTATCCGCGACGCCGCCGATCGTCTCGGCTATCGCGCAAAGGCGATCACTTCGCTGAACATGAACGATTCCGATCAGCTCAACGGACTGCTGGCCATCACCGTGGCCGATCTGGGCAATCCGATCTTCGCCGACTACGTGAAAAGCGCGCAGCATCAGTGTCTGCGCAAGGGATTCGGTTTGCTGATCATCGATTTCGAGGAGACGCATCTGATCGAACGCAAGGCGCTGAAGCTGGCCATGCATCATGTGGATGGACTGATCCTCGCGTCGTCGCGCTCCTCCGATGCCACGATTCGCAAACTCGCCGAGATCAAGCCGCTGATCGTACTGAACAGGCCCATTCGCGGCGTGCATTCAATCGTCCCCGACGCGCAGCAGGGCGTGGCCGAGGCCGTGGAATATCTGATGCAACTAGGTCATAGCGAGCTGACGTATCTGTCCGGCCCCGAGGCGTCATGGCAGGATGGCCGACGTTGGCGCGTGCTGTCGCAGTACTGCTCGAAGGCGGGCATGCGACTGCGCCGCATCTCCTCCAATGCGCCGTCGTACAGCGGCGGATACCGGTATTCCGACGAATTCATGCACAATCCGACAACCGCGGTGATCGCATACAACGACATCGTGGCCATCGGATTCATCAAGGCGTTGCAGGCCAAGGGCATGCGCGTACCGGAAGAGGTGAGCGTGATCGGCATCGACGACACCCCGATCAGTTCGCTGGTGGACCCGGCGTTGTCAACGGTGCGACTGCCGCGCAAGGAACCCGCCGAGCAGGCGGTCGACGAGATCATCGCGCAGCTGCGTCACGCACAGGCCGAGTCGGCCATGCCGACGACGAAGTTCCTCAGATCGACGTTCATTCCGCGCGCCAGCACCGGCCCCGCGTCGTCGGACATCCATCTGCTGCGACTGCACTAGGGGTTCACTGCGACTGCACTAGGGCTCTTACAGCACGCCGACCGCGTCAAGCGTGAACGGCGTGCTGCCGTCCGCGAGCGCGAACGTGATGCGATGCGTACCGGCCGGTAGCCCACGCAGCTGGAATGCGGTGCGCAGCGATGCCGTAGTGGGGTGCACGGTCATGCCGGACCGTACCAACACGCCGTCCACGTAGGCGTTGAGTCGCGCGCTGCCGTCACTCGGACCGAACAGGTCCACGCCGGAACCGTCGGTCGTCAGGCTCACCGAGGCGCCGGCCGCGAGCGCCACCGATTCGGTGCGCTGATACGTGTACATGCCCTTGCCGTTGTCGTGCGTCCATTCGCCGGAGTATTCGAGCACCGGCACCGTGGTATCGCATTCGTCGACGTCTTCGGCACAGTCGTCGCGACTCCCCTCCCACGAGGTCATATGCATGTCGTCGATCAGATGACGATAATACGGCGCGAATCCGGGCAGTCGTTCCACACGCAGATTGTCGAACAGCACATGGTCGAAACTGGTGCCCAACTGCACACGTCCCGCGGTCTGCGGATGCGGATCGCGCCACGAGGTCACGCGCACACCGTTGATGAACACGGTGACCGTATCGGCGGCCACTTCGAGCTCCACGCGGTTCCACTCCCCCGATCCGGTCTTGAATCCGGTGCCGTCGAGTTCAAGATCCACGCCGTGACCGCGGCGCACCTCGTTGCCGTAGTTGCGTAGCAGCCACACGCCGTCGGCACGCAGCTTGAAATCGTATGCGGCCAGATCGGTGCTGAACTTGGAGCCGCCCATCTCGCGGGCGCCGATCAGTACGTATGGCGCACGACCGGGATACTCCTCGAACAGCACGTCCACGCCCACGCGATAGTTGGCCCACCGCAGGTCGCCGATCGACGTACGAGGATCGCCCTCGATCCACGCGTTGCCGGCGTGGTTCCAGTCGATCTGCTGACGCAGCACATGACCGCCATGGCCACGCGACGCGTCACCGGTCAGATAGCCGTTGTCCACCAGCACATTGGTGGCCACGACCTCGAACGCGCCGTTCGTATCGGTCGTGTACCGCGCCGACGCGCCCGTTTCGCCGCCACGACTGGTCAGGTAGTCATCCTTCACCAGATCGTCGTATTTGAACACGTCCACCGGAGGCTGGTCGGCGTAGTCGAAATCGTCGGCGTACAGCAGCGTGCCGTTCGGATCCACATCGAGCACATCGCGCGTCCGCTCGTCCGTATGCGGCACGCCCACCGCGGGCACCTCGTCCGGCGACAGCGTGGTGGCGGTCACCACCGACCACGGTTCGACCACGATCGTGCACACACCGTTCGCCGGCTCGACCGCGTTGACGACCTGCAGATAGTCGCTGTCGTACGCACGGCCCGGTTCGGCGGCGCGCGTCCGCCACACGTGCAGCGGACGGCCCTCGCCGGCGAATCCACGCGCCTCGATGCGGTAGACGCGCTCGTAGCCGCTGTCGTTCACGATCACCGTGGAATAGTTCGATGCGTCGGGCGACACCAGCGTCAGCGCGGACGGCTCGCCATGACGGGCGCCGCACACCGGATTGTTGCCATCCACTTCGCATACGCTCGCCTCGGGCACCGCGCGCCACGCACGATCGTCATAGCCCAGTTCCGCGAATCGGCAGAAATGCTCCAACACGGTCAGACCGGCGTCGTAGTAGATCCAGCCGCTCCACGGGTCACGTGCGGAGATCAGCTCCTTATGCGAATACTCCAGACCCTCGTAGAACGATCCGATGGCCGGCTGATAGATCGCGTTCGTACGACGGGACTTCACAAAGCCCTTGATGATCGTATTTCCCATTTCCAGCGGCGAGCCGATGCCGCCCAGACGGGTGCCCACACGACCGGCGCCACGGCCATCGTCCATCGTGTTGTTCGGACGATCGGCGGAATTCGAGAACGTGGCCTGCGCCTCCGAATTCCAGATCTCCTTGTCGAATTCGTCCGCCAGACGGGTGAAATTGCCCTCGTCGTCGTCGCGCACGCTGTAGTGGTAGGCGGCGATGTCGATCGTATCGCGCAACTCCCGGTCGGCCACCAGATCGTCGCCGAATGTGCCCGTCGTCTCCTCGTCGGACGTGATCACGCGGATGCAGCGGAACAGTTCCTGCTCACGCCCGTCACGGAACCCGGCGTTCGGATCATCCGGGCCGTTGCCGATGAATCCGGTCGTGTCGTTGGCCACGCGATGCCGGAATTCGGCCACCCACGCCAGATCGGCGGTGCGTTCGTTTACGTCGGGATTCACCGTGTCGACCATGTAGCCGTATTCGCGGTAGACGGCGAGAATGGTGTTCTTGTACCAGTGGTAGATGTCGTCGTTCGACCGCACCCAGGTGGGGGCGTGCCAGCGCAGCATGCTTACGTGCAGCCGCGGCTGATAGCGGCGGGCATCGGCGGCGAGTTGGAAGCCGGGCTCGCGTCGCACGGCCGGGTATTCGTCGCGGTCGCGCATGGTGGCGACGTTCGGCCCGGTGGAATTGTTGCGATCGTTGCCCATCTCCACCTTGACAAGGTTCATGATCGGGCGCGGACCGCCGAACAGCGTTTCGATCAGACGCCAATAGTCGTCCGGATGGGCTGCCTTGTAGTCCATGAGCAGACTTGACGTGGCGTTGCCGGACAGCACGCCGAAGCCCTTGAAGGTCAGACCATGACGGCTGGCGATGGCGTTGTCGACAGCTTCGGCGTCGATGCGGATATCCACCGCGCCGAGTGGTGACGACGGGGCCGGAAACTGCGGCGTGGCCGGCGATGAGAATGATGCGGATGCGGATGATGCCATGATGACCCCCTGAATCGTGGTAGCTGGTGATGACCGATCGGCTGTGATCACTGCTGCCAGTCGGACTGGGCGTTGAAGAAGTTGTTGCCGCGACTCTGCGCGCTGTACATGTCGATGATGCGCTTGTCCTTGCTCTCATTGGCCATGAGCACGAACAGCTTATCCGCCTGCCAGCGGGCCGACGCCCACAGCATGTAGCCGACCACACCGGTGCCGAGCAGCAGGAACAGGATCGGACTCCACGTGACCAGCGCAAACCCGAACGCCGCCAGCACGATGCCCGACACGATGATCATGTAGAAACGGCGAACCGACAGCATCACCGCGTTCTTCACCGTGACCAGCCACTTCGCCTTCGGATACTCGGCCACCAGCACCAGCGAGATCAGCCAGGCCTGCGCGAGGAACACCAGGCACACGGCCAGCATCGGCGTCACATACACGCCGAACGGCATCTGCGCGAAGATCTGCATGTTGTACAGGAAGCAGAACGCCAGCAGAGCGAACGTGAAGCCCATGATCAGCGAACGGACGAACACACGGGCGTAGGCGCGGAAATACGGCCTGATCACGGCGGCGTTGTGGTTCGGATCCACATACGGACGGGCGATCCAGTCCGGCGGGAAATCCTTCTCGCCGGCATGGTCCTGCCACACCTTGGCGCGCAGCGCGGAATTGCCCGAGAACAGCGTGGGCTGATCGCGGAAGACGGCGAACAGGGCGGCGATGCCCGGCGTGCTCAGCGCAAGGGCGACCAGATACAGCGCGTAGTACGAAAGATCGTGCACGAATCCGGAGACCAGCAGCAGCGGCAGCATGCCCACCAACGAGCACCATCCAAGTGCCAGGATAACGAAGATGGAATTCGCGACCGTAAGGAACGTGCCGGCGAAATTCGAGGACGACTGCTTCTGTGGAGTGTTTTCTGCCATGGCCGTCATGGTACTCCTTCAAGGTTGAGGTGGATGGGTGGGTGGACTGGGGAAAGGTGGGGTGGACGAGGGCGCGTGCGGGTCGGGTGATGTGACGGATATGGAAAAGGCCGTTTGCGAAGGCCGATTTGGCAGGCGGTCTTCGCAAACGGCCGACGCAGCCACAGGAAGGAAGAAACACGGCTGCGCGATTGATTCGGGAGGGGAAGAATGGGGGGCGGGTGTGGGAGTGGGACCGCCGTGGGGTAAGGTTTTGCAGCTCTTCATAGGGAGAGCTGGGAGTGGGATTTGAGGTCCTTCGGACTCCTCGGTTTTCGCTTGCTGGAAAGCTGAGGAGTGAGGGGGTGATGTCCTTCGGATTCTTTGATGGATTGGTTGGAGTCGGGAAGGGTGATGAGATTTTGAGGTCCTTCGGTTTCCGTTTTCTTTGGGAAAAGGTCTGGAAAGAAGGATTTGAGGTCCTTCGGATTCCTTATTTGGGAGGAGTCTGAAGGACGAGTTTGGTGTTATGGAGAGAAGGCTGGCGGCCTTCGCCTGACGGGCAGTCGACTTTGTGCCCGTCAGTCCTGCAAGAGTTGAGAATCCTTCGGATTCCGCTTTACTGGCTTCGGCCGCCCTTGGCGGGCGGCCTTCGCCTGATCGCCAACGGCTCAGTCCTGCAATTATGGAGAATCCTTCGGATTCCGCCTTGCTGGCTTCGGCCGCCCTTGGCGGGCGGCCTTCGCCTGAGCCTATGCGACAGTCCACTGGACTGTCGCATAACGGCTCAGCCCTTCATACCAGAAGTTGCGATGCCTTCGATGAACTGCTTCTGACCGATGAGGAAGACGATCAGGATCGGGATCACCGACATCACGGAGCCGGTCATGATCATGGCGTAATCCGCGGAGTTCTGCGAGATGAACGTCTTCAGACCAAGCTGGATGGTGTAGAGGCTGGGGCTACGCAGGTAGATCAACGGACCCATGTAGTCGTTCCACGTATTCGTGAAGGTGATGATACCCAGGGCGGCGATCGACGGGCCGGACAACGGCAACACGATCCTACGGTAGATGCCGAACTCCGACAGACCATCGAGTCGGGCGGCCTCCGAAAGCTCCTCCGGGATGGTGTCGTAGAACTGCTTCATCATGAACACACCGAACGCACCGAACGCCTGCAGCAGGATGATGGACCAACGGGTATCGGATAGACCGATCGCGGACAGGATCTTGAACTGCGGGATCATGTAGGCCTGCCACGGCACGGCCATGGTGGCGATGTAGATCAGGAACAGCACGTTGCGACCACGGAACTTGACCTTGGAGAAGCCGTAGGCGGCGAACGAACCGGTGAACACCTGCAGGAACGTCACGCAGATGGCGAAGAACACGGTGTTGCCCACCCAGACGAGCATGTTCGAGTCGGACCAGATGTTGATGTAGTTCTCCCAGTGCCACACGCTCGGCAGCCACTTCATCGGAACCAGAAAGACCTCGTTGTTGGGCTTGAAGGAAGCGAGGGTCATCCAGATGAACGGCAGCAAGACGAACAGGGAGCACAGGATCATGGCGACATAGCCGATGATTGTGCCGATGATCTTACCCGGCGATGTGGGCTTCTTGTTGAAGGGAACGTCGGCGGAGCTGACCGCGTTCGGGAATGCAGTCTGTGCAGTCATCTCACTTCTCCTTAGCGTTGTTGTACCAGAACTGAATCAGAGTGATGACCATGCAGAGCGCGAACAGCACCAGCGAGACCGTGCTGGAGTAGCCGAAGTCGCTGCGTTCGAATGCCACACGGTAGACGTATTGCGCAAGCACGAGGGTGCTGGTACCAGGTCCACCGTTGGTCATGACCAAGGTAAGATCAAGGATCTTGAAGGAGCCGATGGTCAGCGTGACCATCACGAAGAACAGGGTGGGGCGCATGCAGGGCACGGTGACCTTCCAGAAACGCTGCCATGCGTTGGCACCGTCGAGTTCGGCGGCCTCGTAGAGCTCGTTCGGAATGGTCTGCAGACCGGCGAGCAGCAGGATCATGAAGTAGCCGGCCTCACGCCACGTGGCCACGATGATCACGGCGGGCATTGCCCACGTGGTGGATCCGAGCCAGCCGGGCACGTTGTCAGTGAAGATGCCGAGGAACTGGTTGATCACACCGCTCCTGGCGTCGAACAGCATGTTCCACACCTGGGCGACGGCCACGATCGAGGTGATGTAGGGGAAGAAGGCGACCGTACGGAAGAAGGCGCGTCCCTTGAGCTTGGAGTTGAGCAGCACCGCCAGACCGAAGGCGATGATCAGCGTCAGCGGGATGTGGACGACAGAGTAGTAGATGGTGTTCCAGAATGCATCCTGGAACACGCTATCGCGTGTAAGACGCTTCCAGTTGGTGGCACCTGTCCAGACCGGATCGCCGAATGCGCTCCAACGCGTGTTCGCGATGTAGAACAGCACACAGACCGGGATGAGAATCAGAAAGATGAATCCGAGGAAGTTCGGCGTGATGAATGCTACGCCATGCAGGAAGTTACGTCGCGAAATAGCCGCGCTCGACATCTTCCCCGTGTTGTGCTGGGGCTTGTTTCCGCCCCCGCGAGTGGCCGTCTTCGAATCGGCCTGGGCAGCCGTGTGGGACATGACCGCTGACTCCTTTCGCTTGAACCGCTCATGTTGTTGTTCGTTTTTCTGTGTTTTGTGCGGTTCGCGATCGATTTATGGCATTGAAAAGGCACGGCCCGGGTTATGAGCCAGGACCGCGCCTGTGGAAGAAAGAGGAAATAGGAGAGATATGAAGAGAGGTGGATTTGGCTCCCGCTGTCAGAGGCGGGAGCCAAGTGTCATCACTCGGTGACCAGACCCTGATCCTTGATGTCCTGGGTCGCCTTGGCGAGCGCGTCGTTCGCGGAGGCGGTCTCAGTCATGATCGAGGAGTGGGCATCCTTGAGCAGGGAGATGATGGTATCGGAGCCCTCACCAACCGGGTTCTCCGGCTTGGTGTCGTGCTCCTGCCAGGCCTTCTTGGTCAGGTCATCGGTAGCCATGCCGTCCACGGAGAAGTAGGTCTGGGCAACGGCGTCGGAGAAGTAGGCCGGGGTGGTAGCGATCTTGGCGAGGGCCTCAGCACCGCCTTCACCGGCGCAGAACTTCACGAACTCCTTGGCAGCGGCCAGCTTCTGACCGGTGGACTTGGAGGAGACGGCCAGACCGGTCGGATCACCGAAGGTCACCGGCTTGTCGGAGCTCTTGGTATCCGGGTTCTGCGGGATCGGAGCGATACCCCAGGTGAACTGGTCGGCGTCACCGGACTTCTGCTGCTTCACCAGCGTGGCGGCGTACCAGGTGCCCATCGGCATCATGGCGGCCTTCTGGGTACCGAACTGGGCCTGATACTGGACGGCGGTGGAGTTGGAGGTGTTCCAGTCGATGGTCAGCTTCTCGTCCTGCCACTTCAGGGCACGCTCGTAGAACGGCTTCATGTAGTCGAACTTGGCCTTGAAGAAGTTGGTGTCGGGCTTGTAGCCGGTCTGGGCCAGGGCGAAGGCCTGAACCACGGACTGCCAGTTGTGCTGGTAGATCGGGTAGACGGAGTTGGCGTCGTAGCCGGCAGCCGGGAGCTTGGTCTTGAGGTCCTCGGCGGCCTTGGTGTAGTCATCCCACGTCCAGGTGCCGTCCGGAGTGGCCACGCCGGCCTTCTCCATCATGTCCTTGTTGTAGAAGAGAACCCAGGAATCCTGACGGTACGGCATGGCGTAGTACTTGCCGTCCAGCTCGTAGTTGGAGATGTCGATGTTCTTGTCGGACTTGTAGGTGTCCGCGATGTCGTTGAGCTCGGCCAGACCACCGGACTGGGAGTACGTGTAGTACTTCTGCAGGTTCTTGATCGGGAAGACGTCGGGCTGGGCGCCGGAGGAGATATCGGCGGTCAGCTGCTTGTCGTAGTCGTCTGCGGAGTATTCCTTGACGTTCACCTTGACGTTCGGGTACTTGGCCATGAAGGCGTCGGCGAGGGTCTGGAACTCAGGGGTGGAGCTCAGGGACCAACCGGCGAAGGTGATCTCCGTCTTGGCGTTCTTGTCGAAGGCATCGGAGCTTCCGGAAGCCGCGGAGTCGCTGCCGCCACCGCATCCGGTCAGAGCCAGACCCAGGACAGAAGCCACCGCGACAGCCTTGAACACGCGATTCAACTTCATTGTTCTTCCTTTCGTTTACTTCGGCTGCATTGCCGCTATCAGAGTCCCGTCAACCCGATTGAACCAACTTCACGTTCCGTTCGTTTCGGGTCTTTCGTTATCTGTTGCTTTCGATCATACACGTTCATTAATGATCAATTCGGAATGTTGCCAAAATTTGTCTTCGCTTTTTCTGTGATCAATGCCATCCGATCATAGCGATGATTACGCAAACGTTCAGTATTTTCAACGAAAGCATCGACTTGATCACCAGAAGAACACGCCCAACACGCCGAATGATCAGATATGACCATGTTCATTTGTGATTATAATTGATTGTAAGTTTATCAATGTCGATTGTTCAATGATGAACTCAGTCACCTGTATATAAGGAAGCAGAAGGAGCAATGATGACCAGCTACCGTACGGAATACTGGACTCGCACGAGCGGCGATCTCGCCGATCGTCGTACCCCGATCCCCACGCCGGAGATCAAGGGCAACGATGATGCCGCGAACGCCGTCAAGATCGTGATCGACCCCACCCGTCAATACCAGCTGTGGGAGGGTGCCGGCGCGGCCATCACCGACTCCAGCGCATCCCTGTTCATGCAGTCCATGAGTCCGGAACAGCGCCACGCCATCCTCACCGAGATGTTCGATCCCGAGCAGGGCGGCTTCTCCTCCGTACGTATCTCCATCGGTTCGTGCGACTTCTCCAGCCAGGCCTACTACTCCTACGACGATCTGCCCGACGGCGTGGCCGCCGATCCCGCGCTCGACCACTTCTCCATTGGCGAAGGCGAGCCCGGTGCGCCCGACGCCACCAAGGATCTCAAGAACGTGGTGCCCGTGCTGCAGGAGATCCTAGCGATCAATCCGGCAGTCAAGGTCATGGCCTCCCCGTGGAGCGCACCCGCCTGGATGAAGACCAGCGGCCGACTCGACGGTGCCGGGCGTCTGCGTCTCGGCGAGTACGTGGGCAACGGCTACCGGTACCAGGACACCATCGACTACGTGTACGCGCAGTACTTCGTCAAGTTCATCGCCGCCTACGAATCGTACGGCATTCCGATCTCGTCCGTGACCATGCAGAACGAGCCGAGCAACGGCTGCCCGTGGCCGATCACCGTGTGGACGCCCGAGGAACTCACCGCATGGGGCGCGAACTATCTGCGTCCGGCGCTCGACAAGACCTATCCCGACGTGGAGATCTACTTCGGCGACGACTCGCTGCGCTTCTGGCAGCGTCCGGCCAGCGACTACATGACCCCCGAGCAGGCGAACGCATTCGCCGGCGCCGCGTTCCACACCTACTCCGGCCTGCCGCACTGGGTGCACAACGGCACCCGTCAGTTCCCGCACTGGAAGGCCGCCATGACCGAACGCCGCTGCATGCTCGACGACACCGTGGCCGAGGCGTCGCACGTGATGTTCGGCGAGATCGGCACCTGGCTCGTGCGCAACGGCGTGGGCCTGATCAACCTGTGGAACATGGCGCTTGACGAGCAGGGCTTCCCGTCGTGGGCCGGCACGTCCGGACGCCGCGGCGTGATCACCATCGATTCGAGCACCGGCAAGGTGATCCGCAATCTCGAGTACTTCATGCTGCGCAACTACGGTCAGGACGTGGCCGTGGGCTCCCGTCGCGTGGCATCCACGAACCATACGCCCGACGGTCGTCACGGCGGACTCGGTTCGGTCGCCTTCCTCGCACCGAAAGGCGATCTGGCCGGATTCCTCTACAACCCGACCGGCGAGCCGATCGAGGCCGCGGTGACAGTGAACGGCGACGGCGCGCGTTGGCAGACGGTGACCGTACCCGCCTACGGCACGGTGAGCTTCCACAAATCGGTCGAGGAGTCCGTGAACACCACGCAGGCCCCCGTCGACGACGAATTCGAGATCACCTACACGCCGCACCCCGCCGACGATCACGACGAAACGCTCTTCGAGTAGTCGCGCGATCGAATCATAAACTCACTATTCACTCGCGAAGGCCCGTGCCGAACATTCGGTGCGGGCCTTCGTCATGCAGCCGTTCCCCAGACCACGTCGGCCCGCGTAACGTTAGGTGGGCCGCGTTACGTGGGCCGCGACTGTTACGCGGGCCGTCCGCGGCCCACGTAACAGTCGATAGAAACGTTGAATTTTCAACGATTTTGCGACCCCGTTACGTGGGCCGTGCACGGCCCACGTAACACAACACGGCCCACGTACACGGCCCACGTGACGAAATAACACGGCCCATGTGACGGCGAGAATTGGGCATGAAAAAAGGGCTCCCCCATCAACTGGGAGAGCCCACAGGCCAGAACCCGGGAGTGCAAAGCGCCGAGTGCACAGAGCACCGAAAACACCCCGGAACCGGCCCGGCGTTCAGATCACCGGCGGCAAGACGTCACTCGTCCTGACCCCAGACGCGAACCTTGCCGGGGGCCACGTCGCCGAGCAGGTGCTTCGGCGCCGGGTTGAGCTCGAACTCGTCGTCGGCCGGCGGCTCGGACACGTTGATCGCGCCGTTGGACTTGTGCACGGTCACCACGCCCCAGGCCGGAACGGTGACCTTCTGCCACGCGCCGCCCTGACCGTTGATCGTCACCGCGGCCTCGATCGGCTCGCCGGTCGGGTTGTACACATGCGCGGCCACATCGCCTTCGGGCGAGAGGAACGCGACCGAGCCGAGTCCGCCGGACCATCCGTCGGGCGTGTGGTTGGTGGATCGCACCACCACGGAGCCGGGCTTGACGTCCTGGCCGAACGCACGCAGCATGAAGTACTCGAGGTTGCGGATCACCTCGCCGGTCTCGTGCTGGATCGTCACCACGCCACGACGGCCGGTGGCACCCACCTGGTTCGGCAGACCGCGTTCGTCAAGCGCGATGTTCCACAGCGCAATGAAGCTCTCGCCGTTGCGCACGAGCCAGTTGCCGATGATGCCGAGCATGATGTGCGCGGCGTCCTCGGGCGTCTCGTCGATCATGCAGCGGCGCTCGGTCATGCCGAACATCCAGTGCGGGAACGAGCGGGATGCATTGAAGAAGTTGGAGTACGGGCCCTCGTACGTATGCACGGTGAAGCCGTCGACGCTGGCCGCCTGCTGCGGGGTGACGATCTCGTTGACCGGCCACAGGATGTTGTGCGTGGAGTCGTCGTTGATGAAGATGCGCATCTCCGGGAACTTGGTGTTCATGGCCGGGCGCAGGAACTTGTGGGCGAATTCGGCCTGCTGCTTGAGCGTCCACATCATGGCGGGCCACTTGGGCGCGTTGCTCGGCTCGTTCTGCACGGTCACGCCCCAGATCGGAATGCCGATCTTGGCCATCTCCTCGACGTACTTGACGAAGTAGCGCGCGTAGCAGCCCTCGAAGCTGTCGAGCATGGGGTCGAAGCCGTTGCCGGTCCACTCGTCGAAGCGCAGGTGACCGCCCTGGCACAGGTGGCCGGTGTTCTTCATCCATGCGGGGGCGCTCCACGGGGAGGCGATGATCTTCACGGCCGGGTTGATCTTGAGGATCTCGAGCACCACGGGGATGATGTACTTGAAGTCCTTGGTGGCGTCGGGCGCGCCGGGTTCGCCGGTGCCCAGCGAGAACTTGGTGAGCGCGTTGTCATGCTCGCCGAAGGGCAGATCGTCGTACGTGTAGTACGGCTGGGCGCTGGGCTCGCAGGAGCCGAGCGGGATGCGGATCACGGAGAAACCGCCCTTGGCGGGATTGAAGCAATCGTCGAGGAACGCATGACGCTGTTCGGCGTCCATGGATCCCCAGATGAGGGATGCGGCGGCGTCGGTGATGGCCGCGCCCGCACCGATCCACGGCTGCTTGCGGTCGGCCGGATCGATCACGATCGGCGTGGCATCGCCGGGTTCGGCGACATATTCGGGAGCGTTGATCGTTTCGCGACGCTGCGTGAGATCGCCCGAGGTGGCCGTCCAGAATTCGTTGGCGTACCGGGCCTGTGCTGCGGTGAGTACGGAATCGTCTGCCATGACTGTCCTTTGTCTTGTTCTTCGCGGTCGCCTCTTTGCCGACCACGCTCTTCCATTGATGACCATTTCAGTATATCGCACTTTTGTTCACATATAATCACTTTCAATCATTTTCCACAGTTTGTTTCATCGATGATCACTATGACACACTGGCAAAAGATGAAAAAGTTGAAAATATGACGTCTGACCATTCGTGAAAACCGTATAATTTCTAAGAACTTTACCGATATCAAGCGACGGTTTTGCCATCGATGGTATGATTGTTTGTGATCAAAACGGTATACTTATAACCAGTTCGATGATAAATTGACGCAATCCCCAACATCAAGGAATCGCTATGTCCACCTTCAACGCCGCCTCGGACGGCACCACGACCGCTGCACAACGCAGTTATCTGCCCGCAGAACGACAGGATATGATCCTGAGTCTGCTCACTCGAGAGAATGTGGTGACCGTCCCCGCATTGGCGAAGTATCTCGGCACCACCGAGATCACCGTGCGGCGTGATCTGTCCGTGCTCGCCAACGCCGGACTGCTGCGTAGGGTGCGAGGCGGTGCCATGTCGATCGGCAGCACCGAATCCGACGGTTCAGGCACGGACCACGCGGTGTCGGCCGGTGGAACCCGCGCGGCGATTGCCGAAACTATTCCCGCAGGGGCAGCCGCCACCATCGCCGAACACGCCGCCGTCACCGCGAACATTACGGCACGAAACAGCGAACCGCTGCTGAACGACACCACGATCGACCGGCTCGACCGCACCATGATGCCGCTGAACGACGAGGATCTTCGCGACATGAGCATCGGCGTTCCGCAACCTGTCATTCCTGCGGCCACTGCGACCCCGACCGCGCGCAACAACCACGGCAACAACGGCGTGATCGGACTCATGTTCCCCGAACCCAGCTTCTTCTGGCCCACCGTGATCGGCGAGATCCAGACCGAGGCCGCCAAACTCGGCTATCAGGTGGAGATCCGCGAATCCTCCTACGAACGCATTCGCGAGAACGAGATCCTCGACACGTTCGGCTCCGTGAACAATCTGGTCGGCATCATCACCTCCCCCAGCTCCGAGGAGGACGTTTCGCAGGCGTCGTGGAACTGGATCAACCACTCCCCCGTCCCGGTGGTCATCGCCGAACGCGATCAGCCATACTCGTCCAACGTGTTCCACGACTCCGTGCGCACCAACCATCCGTATGGCGTACGCAAGGCCATCAACCACTTCCGTGAGCGAGGACATCGTCATGTGGCGGCCGCGTTCACGCTCACCCCGACCTCCGAGATCATCGAGGAGGCGTGGCATCAGCTCGTCGACAAGACGAATCTGCTGGAATGCCCGTTCGTGTTCGACGGCATCCAGCCCTACGACACGCACGGCGTGGAGGAGATCGTGGAACGCACGCTCGACTCCGAGGCGACCGGCCTGCTCGTGCATTCCGATTATCTGGCCATCGCACTCGCGCAGGCGTTCGAGCGACATGGCAAGCGTGTACCCACGGATATCTCGCTGATCTCCATCGACGGCTATGCCACGCCCAGTTCGCGGCCGCTGACCGTGCTGCGTTCGCCGCAGCACGAGTTCGCCACGGAATGCCTGAACACGTTGCTGTGGCGTCTTGAGCATCCCGAGTGGCCGTCGCGTCATATGTTGATCGATCCGCGGCTGATCGATCGCGGCTCCGTCGCCACGATCGGTGACTGAGTATACGTTGTATACGCTGGCTTGTGACTTGGTGAATACGGGCGACTGATTCGATCAGCCGCCCGTATTGATATTCGATTGGTTATTTGGTTGGTTATTTGATCAAAAAGGGGAGTGATCGGACGTAAAAGCCACGATCACTCCCCTAATTATTCAGTTGTGTATTCAGTTATTCAGTTGCCGATGGCTTCAGGCGCGGCGACGGCGGATGACCATCGCGGCACCGGCGACGGCGATCACAGCAACCGCAACCACGATGCCCACGATGGCGGTACCGGTGCGGCTGAGCTTGCCGGTCTTGGCGGCGTTCGTACCGTTGTTGGTCTTGCCGTTGTTGGTACCGGCGTTGCCGTTGGAGCCGTTGGAGCCCTGCTGGCCGTTGGCACCGTTGTTGCCGGCATTGTTGGTACCGGCGTTCTGGCCGTTCTGACCGTTGTGGCCGTTCTGGCCATTGTTGCCCTGCTGGTTGTTGTCAGTCTGGCCACCATTGTTGTTGCCGTTGTTGTCGGAACCACCGTTATTGCCACCATTGTTGTTGCCGTTGTCACCGGTGTTCACGGTCACCACGGACGGGGTGGTCTGGCCGGGCTCGACCTTGACGACCTTGCCGCTCTTGTCGAGCGTCACCTTGGCGCTGTAGGCCTTGGCGAGGTTGATACGGGCCCAGCCTTCGGAGGAGGCGTCGAGCGGGTATCCGGAGTCGCCTTCGGTGGCGGCGAGCACGGCCTTCTTCTGGTCGGCGGTGAGGTTCTTGAACGCAGCCACGTTGTCGAGCATGCTCACTGCGGCGTCGGGCACCACGGCGGTCTGACCGGCCTTGCCGGTCTGCTGGAAGCCGTAGGTCATGCGGGCGGTGTAGGCGTCGATGGCGCTCTTGCGGTCGGTGACGGCGGTCTTCACCACGTCGTCGGTGAAGCCGTTGGTGTAGCCCTTGTCGCTGCTGGCACCGGTGTTGGCGATGCAGGCCTCGAGGGTGTCACCGTGGCCGTCGGCCTTGCACTGGGCGGTGAGGTAGTTCACCAGCTCGGTACGGGCAGCGGCGGCATCGGCCTTGGCCTTGTCGTTGCCGCTGACCGCGGTGGCCACGCCGTACTGACCGGCGATGTGGCCGCCGAGGATATCGAGCGGGTAGTGCACACCGAGCACGATGCGGTTGTTGCCGGCCTCGGACACACGGGTCATGATCTCCGGACCGAGCTCAGGCAGGATGTAGGACAGGCCGGCACCCTGGGTGAAGGCGAAGGTGGTGTGACCGGACGGGAAGGAACCGGAGTTGGCGAGGCCGTCGTACTGGCCCTGATCCTCGTAGGCCTTAACCTTCTCGATGTTCAGGGTCTGCTTGAGATCACCCATGTTCAGGGTCTTGCCCTGATAGTTCACGCGGTCGATGTACGGACGCGGGTGCTGGTAGTACTTCTTGGCCGTGCCGGTGCTCACGGAGCCGTCCATGTCCTCGAGGAACGCGGCGGTCTTGGGCAGCTGCTTGTTCTCCATGGCCTTCTTGTAGTAGGCGCCGAGCACGGGGCCGAGGGCGTCGTACAGCGTGTCGGTGGAGTTCATGGCGGCGTCGGAGACGGCGCGGGCCTGCTGGTCGTTGGTGCCGTTCTTGGTTTCGGCGGCGGCCTTGTTGTTGATCTCCTCGGTCAGTTCGTCATCGTGCTTCAGCGTACCGGTCTTGTCATTGGTGTTGACGCCGCCGGCGTAGAAGTCGAAGTAGTTGTTGTAGTCCTTGAGCAAGGTGCTCAGCTCGTCGGCCTTCGGCTGGGTGGGCGCGGTGGTCGCGGCGATGCGCACCTCGTTGCGGTGGTGGCCGAAGGAGATGCTGGTGATCTTACGGGTGGTCGGATCAGTGCCGTCGAAGGTCACGCGAGCGGTGTAGATCTTCGCGAGGTTGATGCGGCCCCAGCCGTCGCTACTCGCGTCGAGCGGGTAGCCGGACTGGATCTCGCTGGCGGCGATCACCTGACGCAGCTCGTCGGTGGTGAACTTGAGCTTGGCATCGGACGGGTCGGAGGCGTCGTCGGTGTTGAAGTACTCGACGTTGGCGAGCAGGTTCTCAGCGCCTTCCGGCACGACCGGGCGCTTGGTGGTGTCACCGGTCTGCTTGAAGCCGTAGGTCATGCGGGCTTCGTAGGCGGCGAGGGCGGAGTCCTCGTCCTTGACCGGGTTCTTCACCACGGCGTCGGTGAAGTCGTTGGTGTAACCGCCGTAGGGCTTCTTGCTGGACTGGCCGTTGGCGTTGGTCGTGTTGATGCAGGAGTGCAGGTCGGCGTTCTTGGTCACCTTGTTGGCCTGGCAGTCGGCACCGAGCACGGACTGCAGCTCGGCGCGGGCCTCCTGGGCCTGCTTGGCGACGGCGGGATCGTTCAGCGCGGTGGCCACGCCGTACGCACCGGCGATGTGGCCGCCCATGATGTCGAGCGGGTAGTGCACTCCGAGCACGATGCGGTTGTTGCCGGCCTCGGACACACGGGTCATGATCTGCGGGCCGAGCTCAGGCAGGATGGCGGACAGGCCCACGCCCTGGGTGAAGGCGAAGGTGGTGTGACCGGACGGGAAGGAGCCGGATTCGGCCAGTCCCTCGTACTCGTTGTCGGGAGCCTCGCCGTCACCCCAGTCGAAGTTCTCGTAGCCGGGGACCTTCTTTATGTCAAGGGTGCTCTTGAGTCCCTTGAGGTCGATCTTCTCGCCCTTGTAGTTGGCGCGATCCACGTACGGGCGAGGGTGGGCGTAGGTGCCCTTGGCGTCGCCGGTGCTCACGGACTTGTCCATGGCCTCCAGGAAGGCCGCGGTCTTGGGCAGCTTGCCGTCTTCCATGTCGGACTTGAAGTAGCCGCCGATGGTCGGGCCGAGGGCGTCGTACAGGGTGTTGGTGGAGTTCATCTGGGCATCGGACAGGGCGCGCTGATCCTGCGCGGTCTTGCCATCGGCGCCGAACGCGGCGTTGTTGATGCTTTCGGTCAGCTCGTCGTCGTGCTGCAGCGTGGCGACGCCGGCGTCAGTGACGCCCTTGTTGGGCGTCCAGTAGGTGTTGAAATCGGTCAGCAGCGAGGTCAGTCCCTTGCCGCCATCGGCTGCCGGGCTTTCGGCCACGTCGTACTGGATGAAGCTCTGCTGATTGCTGCCTGTCGTGGTGGCAGCCGAGGCCGTGGACGCGGCAAGCGGCGTCAGCATGGCCACGGCGGCGAAGCCGGCGACGGCTCCCTTTACCGCGGTTGCGAATGCATGTGTCATATTCTTCCAATCCTCACACTGGAAACAACAATGCCGATGCGTTCCTCGTCGTCATCGGCATACTGCGGTTCCCAGTGTGGGGGAACGTCGGTCAAGGCGCACCGTCGGACAGAGAGAAATCAATGTCGCGCAACCTTGCGTTCACCATGATTCACTTGGCGTTCATCATCGAATCATCTGAACGCCAAGCAGTGCGATTGTGCAAACAGCCATCACAGCCGTCCGAGAATATTGATCACCAGCTTGGCGGCCGTGTCGGCGTATTCGCTGATGTCGAACTCCTTGAACGTCTCGTATTCGGTGTCGGCATTGTCGCTCAGCGCGCGGATGACCAGTGCGGGGACGCCGTTGCGGGCGGCGACGTGCGCCACGGCGGCACCTTCCATCTCCACGGCGTCGGCACCGGTTTCGGCCTTCACCTTGGCGGTGTTCTCGTCGCCTTCCACGAAGTAGTTGCCGGTGGCGATGACGCCGGTGATATGCGTGATGCCCATCTCGTCAAGTGCCTCGCCGGCCACGGACAGCAGATGCGGGTCGGAGTGGAATTCGTCGGTCTTGGGTTCCGACTGGGCAATCAGACGCATGTCGGTGTCAAGATAACGCAGCGTGCCGCCGAGCACCACGTCGTTGATGTGCAGATCCTTGTTGAGATTGCCGGCGATGCCGGAGAAGATCACCGACTCGGGCGCATAGACGTCGATGAGGTGCTGCGTGGTGGAGGCGGCGTTCACCGTGCCCATGCCGGCCACGGTGGCGACCACGTGCAACGTCTCACCGGACGCGGCGGCGAATGTGCCTTCGGTGACGTTCAGACCGGCTTCGGCATGCGTGACGGCGTCGGTCAGCGAACGGGCGATGAGCGCGACCTCCTCGTCCATGGCTCCGATGATCGCGATCGTTCTGCTCATTTGCACTCCTTTATATAGGTATGGATTCGGGGGATGGGATTCGGATCAGACAGTTCGTCGGCCAGTCAATCAGTCGATCAGTTCCAGCGGCGTTCGCTGACCGCGGCGGCGAGTTCGCGCAGCAGCTTCTCGGTCTCCGGCCAGGAGATGCACTTGTCGGTGATGGACTTGCCGTAGATGAGCTGCGGCAGCGGCGCGGCCGGCTGGTTGCCGCCCTCGAGGAAGCTTTCCATCATGATGCCGGTGATGCCCTGTTCCCCTGCGGCCACACGCGCGGCGATGTTGCGCACGACTTCGGCCTGACGGTGTTCGTCCTTGCCGGAGTTGCCATGCGAGGCGTCGATCACGAGTCCGTGGGCCGCCGCGGAATCGGCGGGCATTTCGTCACGAACCGCCTCCATGGCGATGCGCACGGATTCGGCGTCGTAGTTCGGACCGTGGCTCGAACCGCGCAACACCACATGACAGTCGGGATTGCCGAGCGTTTCGACGGCGGCGGCACGTCCCATGTGATCGATGCCGAAGAACGTGTGCTCCTGGGCGGCCGCATAGCATCCGTTGATGGCCGCCTTGACGGATCCGTCGGTCGCGTTCTTGAATCCGACGGGCATGGACAGTCCGCTGGCGAGCTGACGATGGATCTGGCTTTCGGTGTTGCGAGCGCCGATCGCACCCCATGTCACGGCGTCGGAGATGAACTGCGGCGACGTCGGCTCAAGAAACTCGGTGGCCGCCGGCAGTCCGGCATCCAGCACGTCGAGCAGGATGCGGCGGGCGAGCAGCAGACCCTTGTGGATGTTATGGCTGCCATCCACGTCGGGATCGTTGATCAGCCCCTTCCATCCGACGGTGGTACGCGGCTTCTCGAAATACACGCGCATCACGATCATGAGCTCGCCGTCCAGTTCCTTGTTCAACGCGGACAGTCGACGCGCGTAGTCGAGTGCGGCCTTGGGATCGTGTACCGAACAGGGGCCGACGATGACGAGCAGTCGATCGTCCTGCCCGTACAGACATGCGCGCACCTGATCACGCGAACTGGCGACCAGCTCCCGGGCCTCGCCTTCCAACGGCTGATCGGACAGCACTTCGGCCGGCGTGGGCAGCGGGTCGAGTTCCATGACCCGTCGATTGACGATGCGGCTGATGCCGACCTGATCCTCCCAGCGCGGAATGCCCTGCACGTTGAGCGGGTTCTTGCCTTCATCCAGTGCGCGACGGATAGCGCGCAGCTCATCGCCGCGGTTGACGGAGCCCTCGGCATCGGATGCGGTATTCGCAACATCGGTATGTGCAGTAGTGGTATTTGACTTGTTCTCGTTGTTCTCTGTGTTCTCGCTCATCGAGATCCTCCCCCGACATGGCCCGTCGCCGCCATCGTCCATCGTCATGCATCGTCATCCGCATGCATCATGACCGGCCATCTCACCGGTTGCCGACGATCCGTTGCCATGTCAATCGTCCAACTATACAAAGCTCCCCTCATTGTACGGAATCTACGGAATGGTTGAAACCGCACGAACGAGGAGAGCCACGTTCTGTTTTCCGGCAAACTGGCTACGTTGTTTCACGTGAAACAACGTAGCCAGCCACCCGGTCGGATCACGCCTGAATGACGTGACGCCCAGCGGTCAGCCCATGAATACGACGCGCGCCGGCCGGATACGAACCCTGCGGAATCGTGGACGGCATGCCGTACCGCGCGTCCGCGACCACCGTCTCCACACCGTCAAGCACGATCGGCGCACCGGATTTGGTCGGCGGCACGATCACATCGGCGGTCGTACCGATCGGCACGACCAGCGTGATCTCGATGCCATCCAGCGACTGGTCCTCGGCGGTGGGCACCGTATCGCCCAACACCTTGTATCCAGCCTCGATCACACCAGTCGCAATCGGCACCTTGGCGCTCGCTTCGCCAATGGAACCGGGCTGCGGCGCCATCACAAACTCACGGAATCCAGGCTCCAGCGGGTGCACACCCACCATGTAGCGCGGCAGCAGGAACGCCGGCGACGCGGCCCACGGGTGCGAATACGTGGTGTTGCTCTTGAGATCGCGGCTCCACGCCTCCATGGTGGCACCGGCACCCTCATCGATCATGTGCCGCCATGTGCGCTCGCCCTCGGAAGCGGCCATCAGCTCGTTGGCATACACGCCCTGACCACCCTTGTAGAGTCCCTCGAGCAGCACGGACGCCACATACACGCTGCACGCCATGCCCTTGGAGCGGATGAACGCACCCACGCGAGGCAGACGCTCGGCGGGAACGCGCGCAAACGCCAGCGCAAACGCGGACGCATGCTCAGAGCAGTGCGCGATCTGCTTGCCGTCCACGCCCGTATCTAGACCGTCGGCGTAGGCACCCACCTCGTCGTTCCACAGATACTTGTTGATGGCCTTGCGCATGCGGGACGCAATACGCTGGTAGCGACGGCTCTCGTCGACCTTGCCAAGCTTCAGGGCGAGCACTCCCGCGCACATATAGCTCTGTGCGGCGAGCGCGTTGATCACCGTGTTCACACGACCGAAGACGAATCCGTCACGCTCGGCCGGCGGCCAATCTACCAGATCGCCGTCCATGGTGCTGCTCTCGCCGGGATCCTTCACGATCAGTCCGGTCGTGTCATCGAGATACTTGTCGGGCAGCATCGCAACGATCCTGTCCCACTGCTCGGCGGCCTGCTGCAGGGAACCGGTCTGCACCCACGCGTCGTACACGGCGAGTACCAGATACAGCGGCCACTCGGTGGGCCACGTACGGTTGGCCAGCAGATAGTCGATGGAGTATTCGCCGAGTTTGGAATCGGCATCCAGCGACATGTGCGCGCGCTGCTGCAGCCACGCGTCGGCCTCGTACGGAATGCGTTCGCGCGTCCACGAATCCACATACATATTCACATTGAGTGATTCGACGGTGTTGCGGCACAGCTGCCACACCTGATTCATCGTCTCATTCGACGACGCGAAGCCGTCGGACGGACCGTGGAACGGATACAGCAGCGCCTGCGCCTCGAGCGCGGTGTCGCTGTCGAGCAGTTCACGCAGCAGTTCGGCGTTCTCGTCATTGCTTTCCGTGGGCAGGATCTCCACGTAGCGGAACACACGGAGGCCCCACGTGCGCGCGGTGACCGGCACGTTCAGTTTGTTCGGCACGTAATGCCACACGTCCTGATACTCGTTGTATGCGTCGAGACGGTACTGCACGGTGCCCTGATCGTTCAGGCGCTCGCCGAAACGAATCACCAGATCGGTGGGACGGCTCACCCGGGCAGCGAGACGGATGCCGCCGGCGACGGCACGGCCGAAGTCGACGATCAGACGACCGTCGTCGGTGATCCACTTCTTCACCGCCTTGCGCTCGCGCAGGGTGGGCTTGTCGAACGGTGTGGCCTTGAGTTCGTCGAATGCGGGCTTGACCTTGGAAACGGCCCAGTCGATGTCGTCATAGCCCACTTCGGACATGCCACGCGGGTAGGCGGCCGCCTGAATGTTCTCGGCGGGCAGCTCGTACACATGCGTGCCCACGGACGCGCCGTCCAGCCATACGTTGTTGCCCACGCGGGACAGCCAGTCCTCGCCGGTGCCGAAGTGTGCAAGCGTGCCGTCCTCGTACATGACGTCGAGCTGGGCCATGAAACGCTGATCCTCGAGCGCGTAGGCGATCACGCCGATGAAGTTGTCACGGCCGGGCACCAGATAGCGGGTCACATCGTAGCCGTCGTAGCGAGCCTCGCCGTCGATCGGGAAGGTGGGGCCGAATCCGATAAAGTGGCCGTTGAGCCACATGCGGTAGACGAACTGACGGGCGCGGCTCACGCTGGCGGCCGTCGCGTTGAGCGTGGCCCAGCGGATCGGCTTCTTCGGCAACGTGATGTAGCCGCGGAACAGGGCCCAGCCCTGCGAATTGTGCTCGCTGGTCATGGGATCGGGGCGCTTGGCGAACTGATCGTCGGTGCTGATCTCACGATCCTTGCCCGCGATCGACTCGGGCAGTTCCACGGTGCGGTAGGGGTTGGCGGTGAGCGGGTCAGGCCAGATCGGTTCGGCGGCCTCCCAGTGCTTTCCGGCACCGGTGCCGAACGTGGTCGGTTCGCTCCACGCGGTGGGTTTGCTGGAATCCTCGGTGCCGCGCCATACGCGTACGGAGGCCCAGTAACGACGACTGGGAGCCATGTCGATGCCGGAAAGCGAAACGCCGTCGAAACCGTCGCCCTCCACATGTCCGGAATCCCATACGTCGCCATTGCCGGATTCGGCTTTGTCGTACGTGGACGACACGATCACCTCGTACGCGACGACCGTGTTGTTCGCGGTGACCTCATCCGCCGCGTTCACCACGCCCACGTCCACCAGCGGGACGGTCCAGCGCAATACGGGAACGCCGCCCGGTTCCAGATCGACCGGTTCGATGCGATCATTGACCCTCAGATTGGTGGGAGCCTTGCTCTCTACGACTACGACGACCGTCTCGTTGCTCATATTCTCTCTGCCTCTTCGCACGGAAATGATTGTTGCCGTAATCATTGTCTCGCAGAATATGCCCAGCGGGGGAATGACCATGCCGCATGTTGCCAAGAATTGGCCGTATTGTTAGCCAATATACATAATCATCGGGAGACATCGGAAAACACCGGAAACGGATCTGGGTATGACCAGATCACGAGAGAACGGTTCCACGTCCCCCGATGCCCGATCACACCCAGATCGTTGTGTAGGTTCAGTTATTGCGACGAGTGCGTACGGACTGAGCCAGAGTGCGCAGGAGTTCGGCGGTGCGATCCCACGGCACGCAACGGTCGGTCACGGACTTGCCGTACACAAGCTGATCGAGCGGGGCGGGCTTCTGCGCGCCGGCTTCGATGAAGCTCTCCATCATGATGCCGGTGATGCCCTGCTCGCCGGCGGCGATACGCTCGGCAAGATTCTCCACCACCTCGGCCTCCACGACCTCGTCCTTGCCGCAGTTGCCATGCGCGGCGTCGACGATCAGACCGACCTTGCTCGGACCGGGGGCATTCGCCTTACGCAGCGCCTCAAGCGCGGCCTTCACCGACTCGGTATCGTAGTTCGGGCCATGACTCGAACCGCGCAGAATCAGATGGCAGTCGGGGTTGCCCTTGGTCTCGGCGGCGATCACATGACCGTCGAGATTGATCGACAGGAAGTGGTGTTCGAAGCTCGAGGCGTAGCAGGAATCGGCTGCCGCCTTGATCGAACCGTCGGTGGAGTTCTTGAAGCCCACCGGCATCGACAGGCCGCTGGCCAGCTCACGATGCACCTGGCTTTCGGTGTTGCGCGCGCCGATCGCACCCCAGCTGATCGCGTCGGACAGGTACTGCGGGGTGATCGGATCAAGCCACTCGGTGGCCGCCGGCACACCCTGATCAAGCACGTCCGACAGCACGCGACGGGCCAGGAACATGCCCTTGCGGATGTTGAACGTACCATCCAGATCAGGATCGTTGATCAGGCCCTTCCAACCGATCGTCGTACGCGGCTTCTCGAAGTACACACGCATCACGATCACCAGATCGTCGTTCAGCTCGCTCTTGAGCTTGGCAAGACGCTGCGCGTAGTCATGCGCGGCCTTGGGATCATGAATCGAGCAGGGGCCCACCACCACGAGCAGACGATCGTCACGGCCGTGCAGCACGTCACGAATCTCCTGACGGGAACGGGCCACCAGATCCAGCTGCTTATCGCTGAGCGGGATGTCACGGATAAAGGAGCGAGGTGCCGGAATAGGGTCAAGCTGATAGATGTTCACATCCATCGTTTCGGGAAAAACCGCGCGCTCCGAGAGATTGCGCCGTTCATCTTCGCTGCTGTCAGGTCCGCGAAGAGCTGCCATATTTCTCACCTCTTTCATTGCTATGTATTGGATAGCATCTGTGAATTGCCATGCCCCTCCATGGGCACGGACTACATCACTATAGACGAGCCGCTGCGAAACCGCCGCTTTGTCTCACATTCTTGCCGTTCATTTCTCCGCCCCTTCTCCCTTAGTGTGATCACACTATCGTGACGGATCCCTCCAAAACGTTGAAATTCCAACAACCCCGTTTTTTAGTGTGATCACACTAAGGAGTGAGGAGGGTCAAAAAGCGGCGATCTTCCACAATGTGGAATGAACGGACGGTTGCCACTTCGTAAATTGGACGAGTTTGAGGAAAAACCGCTCCCCCGGCCATTCTCGCCGCGGATTCCCGTACCCTGTATAAAGGAAATGACGCGCCGACCTACTACTATGTCTTGAGGTCGAAAGGAGATCGCCAACATGGCCACGGTATTGGAAGAAACCCCCATTCGCAAACTCGCCGTCGTTACTGGACGTGCATATCCGGAGCTGTCCGAAGCAGTGGCGAAATGTCTGGGACTTGACATTCTTCCGACAACCGCCTATGACTTCGCCAACGGCGAGATGTACGTGCGCTTCACCCAGCCCGTGCGCGGTGCCGACGTGTTCGTGATCCAGAGCCACACCGATCCCATCAACAAGTGGATCATGGAACAGCTCATCATGATCGACGCACTCAAGCGCGCGTCCGCCCGTTCCATCACCGCCGTGCTGCCGTTCCTTGGCTACTCCCGTCAGGACAAGAAGCACCAGGGCCGCGAGCCCATCACCGCACGACTCGTGTTCGACCTGTTCAAGACCGCCGGCGCCGACCGCATCATGACCGTGGACCTGCACGCATCGCAGGAGCAGGGATTCTTCGACGGCGTGGTCGATCATCTCACCGCCATGCCGATCCTCATCGACTACGTGCGCAACCACTGCGAACTCGGCAACGTGACCATCGTTTCCCCCGACGCCGGCCGCATCAAGGTGTCCGAGCGCTGGGCCGCCAAGCTTGACAACCGTCCGCTCGCCTTCATCCACAAGTCCCGCGACATCACCCGTCCGAACCACGCCGAAGCGCACGGCATCATCGGCGAGGTCGCAGGCCGCGACTGCATCGTCGTCGACGACATGATCGACACCGCCGGCACGATCTGCGAGGCCGTGAAGGTGCTGCGTAACGCCGGTGCCAAGAGCGTGACGCTCGTCGCCACGCACGGACTGCTGTCCGGCCCGGCCGTGGAACGACTCAAGTCCTGCGGTGCGCGCGAGATCATCCTCACCGACACCGTGCCGGTTCCCGCCGAAAAGCGCTTCGACGGCATGACCGTGCTGTCGATCGCACCGCTGCTGGCCGCCGGCATCCGTTCCGTGTTCGAAAGCGACTCCGTGACCCATCTGCTCGAGGGTCTGCCCAGCGACATGCGCGCTCGCAATATTTATGCGTGATGTGCGTGTGATGCATTTATGTGTGATGCATTTATGCGTGATGCGTGGTTGCGTGTGATGCGGTTAGCTACTGACTGATATCAAGTGCGTCGCACGGCACACGGCACACGATGATGAAGGTGTCTGACTCGTATACGCTTCGAGTCAGACACCTTCGTGTTTATCGGGCACTGTTATGGCCGCTGATTGAACGATTGCAAGGATGGACCAATGCGTTCCTTGCATCATCATCTGTCCTCACTGCAGATTTTTCATATGAGACGATGCGATACGCCCGATCGCGTACTGATGATTGGCAGCGAACGACCAATCGGCTGTATTGGAGATTCTGTGCCACAGGCTGTGGCAACGAACGACGATACTGTCAACTTTTCCATTCTCTGCCACAGCCTTTGGTAGAGAATGACAATGCTCTTGATTTTTGCATTCTCTGCCACGATTCCTTGCCACATTATGCGGCAATACCCTGTTTTCGTATTCTCTGCCACGACGATGTGGCAGAGAATGCACGAAATTGATCTATCACGCTTCTCTGCCACAAGCGTCATGACATCAAGGGATGGGATAGACCGTTATTACCCAGAAATCGATCAATAATCCGCGATTTCATGCCGTTTTCCATGGCAGAGAATGGAACAATTCGTCATCCGTGGATTCTGTGCCACAGCCAGTGGCAGAGAATGCTGTACGTGCTCAATATTGCATTCTCTGCCACGATACGAAGGCATGACGCGCGCACGATAGACCCTCTCGCCAATGCCGAAAGGGTACGGGGGATTGTCCTGGGACTGTCTTTCTAAATGTAACTGATGTTGTTATTATCGGCCTCTGTCGTCCGGCCAACAGCCGGCGAGAGTAATGAAAGAACGCGTTCAATAACGTCGTTGCAGGAGCGTGCTGCAGGATACAGTGATATGCCGAAGATGTCGGATCACAACGATAACGAGCGAGCTACTCAACGATTCGCAGGACTAGATTTTCATGCCTTGGTATGTGTTGGTCGATAAGAATTTCGTGAAAACAGTGGACCCCAAAGGGTTGCGACGGCAATCGGCTACTCGACAGTCCACCGGACTGTCTCCCTACGCCTCCACGCGTATTGGCCAGCGCGCACTCCGCGGAAACAGCAGGCCAAAGCGGTTGCGGCGGGTTGCGTCGGCAACCCACCGCGGGAAAGCTACGTGACAGTCCACCGGACTGTCACGCTTAACGCTTTCCTCGTTTGGCCTGACGTCGGCGGCCGTCAGGCCAAAGCGCCCATTGGGTCCCAAGCGGGGAGCATAAGGGCGGGGGTGGTGAGGGCTTCCTGGTATTCCTTGGGGAGCATGGACTTGGGGACGGCGACCTCGTAGACGTATTCGCTGAACCAGTCGTCGCTCATCGTGAAGTAGCCCTTGTCGGCGATCTTGTCGCCCCACGAGTTCTCCACACGCCAGCGACGCGTGGTCGTGCCATCGTCGGCCACGTCAACGCCCACGAACGCCATCGCGTGGTTCATGGCGGAATCGGCGAAGCGCACACGCTCCTCCTTGTCCATCGCATAATCCACGTCATACACGCGACCATATTCAAACAGGTCAGTGGCCCATGCGCCGTTTTCGCGATCCATCATGGGATGGCAGTCGGCACCGAACCACACCGGAATGCCCTGCTCGCTCATGATCCTGCGAGCGCACTCCTTCATGAACGACACCGGCACGTTGAGGTACTCGGTCGGCGTACCGCCCACCACGTTGCCCAGATGCTCGATGCCGATCTTCACGCCCTTCGGATGCTCGGCACGAGGATCGTCGACCAGGCATACATAGTCCTCAAGGCCGGCATCCACGTACTTGTGCCAGAACTCGACCGGCGTGATCTCGCCCACACGGTGGAACTCGCCATCGTCATCCGTCCACTCCCAATCGAAACTGGTGGGCGGCGTACCAAGGTGGATCGTCAGAATACGATGCGCGGCGGCCAGCGTCTCATCGATCACCGACTGTGCATCCTCGCCGGCGTACAGCTTGCACACGGCACCACGCAGCAGCGCGCGCAGATTCGTGTTCATCTGACCGGTGTTCTGGCTGGACGCGGTCTCCGGGAACAGATCCTTGGGCACGGCACCATGCTTGACGTACACGTTGAGCGCCATCGTCCACTGGCCGCCATCACCCATCACGTCGTGCAGCAGGTGCTGCATCAGACGGGAGTCGGACGGCTCGCCGGCGGCCACCAGCGCGGCCACGTCCTGCATGAAGTAGTTCACGCGCTCCAGCTTGTCGAAGTACATCGCGTAGCTCTGCGAGAATTCGAAATCCTTGATGCCGAGGTTCTTCTTCGCCACGAAACGCGCCACATTGAGCGAGCTGAACAGCCAGCAGCGGCCGGAACGTGCCTGAGACGTGACCTTGCCATTATCCACGGTCACGGAGAAGCGACGCTGCATCAGACGGGCGCGGTCGAAGTTGCGGGCCACCTTGTCGATGCCGGCGTCGGTCACCGCGTTCATGGCGATGCGGTTGGCCTCACGGGAGTCGAATCCCTCACGCAACTCGGCCAGACGGGCGTCGGACAGCGGCGTGAAATCAGCGGTTGCGGTTGCGGAAGTCGCGGTTGCAGTTTCTGCGGTCATCAGCGGTTCCCTTCGTTTCCTGCGTTCCCTGCCGCGGACGGCTTGGCGGGCTCGGTCGGTTCATCGGCGACCACGGGGTCGGCCACCGCGTTGGCCACGGGCACATCCGGAGCCTCGCCCTTGGCACTGGACAGCTTGGCCTCATCCGCAGCGGCGGCGGCATCCTCCGCAGCAGCGGCTGCGACGTTCTTCGCATCCTCGACAACGGCCTTCTCGGCGTTGGCTGCGCCAAACACCCCGGCCGCGGCACCGGCCACGCCACCGAATCCGAACGCGTCAGCGAAGATCGAACGCAGCTCATCCACACGAGCCGTGATGGACGCCTCACGGTTCTGCAGTGCGGTGATGTGCTCCTGCAGACCGTTGATCTCCTTCTCGGCGGCCTGACGACGCTGCTCCACCTGCGCCTCGGCCTTGCGAGTGGCCTCGTCGATCAGCGCCTTGCTTTGCTTGTCGG
Organism: Bifidobacterium tissieri; assembly: GCF_002259645.1. Lineage (GTDB taxonomy): Bacteria > Actinomycetota > Actinomycetes > Actinomycetales > Bifidobacteriaceae > Galliscardovia > Galliscardovia tissieri. Next base: position 148,570 of record NZ_MWWV01000003.1, on the reverse strand, counting down.
CCTCGTCGTGCTTGACCGCGGAGTAATCGTCGGCCTGGGAACGGGCCTTCTTGGCCTGTTCCAGCAGCTCGTCGGCCTCGCGACGGGCCTGCTCGCTGCGCTCCTTGACGTTGGCGAGCACTTCCTTCACCTTCGCGGTGGCCTCATCCTGCTGAGCGGCGATGTCCTTGCGGATCTGTTCGACCTCGGCACCCACCTTGGCGAGCTTGTCGGCGCGCTCGACATCGGCGGCGTCGGTGATGCGACGGGCCTCGGCCTTCGCCTTCTCGAGGATCTCGCCGGACTGGCGCTTGGCGTCGGACAGCATCTTGCCTGCCTGATCACGCATCTCGTTGAGGCGGACATTGGCCTGATCCAGCGCCCTCTGAATACGGTCGTCGGACTCTGCCTTCTTCTTGGCGATCTCCTCGTCGGCGATCTTGCGCTGCTCCGCGATCTCACGGGTCAGCTCAGTGCGCTGCTCGGCGAGCGTACGCTCATGCGCGGCCTTCTCGGCGGCAAGCTGCTTCTCCTGATCGGAACGCGCGGCGGCAAGTTCGAGCTGCAGGGTCTCATGCTGTTCGGCGGCGCGCTTCTCGGACACGGACCTGAGCTGCTGCGCGGTCTGCTTGGCGGAAGCGAGGATCGTGTCGGCTTCGGTGCGGGCCTTGGAGGTCATCGCCTCGGCTTCGGCCTTGGCGTCATCCTGCACCTGCGCGGCATCGATCGACGCGTTGTTGAGCATGGTGTCGGCCTTTTCCTGAGCCGTCTTGCGAATGCGGGCCGCGTCCTGCTTGGCACGGTCGAGCAGTTCACGGCTGGTCTGCTCAGCGGAGGCGAGCAGCTGCTGGGCGGAGGCGCCCAACGATGCGAAGGAGTTCTTCTGGGGAGCGGCCTTGCGGGACTTCTCCTCGCGCAGTTCGGCCTCCAACTGCAAAATGCGCTGATCGTACGCCTTGATCTGCTCACGCATGCGTTCGGTGTTCTCACGCATGCCGGCCATCGCCTGATCGACCCGCTCCTTGTCATACCCACGCAGAACGACGGGGAATTCCTCTGCCATAACAGCTCCTGCCTTGCCACTACCTTCGATCGATTGCACGGGAGCATGATTCGCCCCCGACTGCTTGGAACTTTAGCGCACGCATCGCTCTGCCGCGCCGCAGCAGCTCATACTTGGCACAGATGTCACACACAGTCATCACAGGCTGTTCGAAGCATGATGAAAAGCCGCTGATCCGTATGCAAAACGTGGAGAATGACGTAACGAAAAAAGACGACCGGAGGACAATCCGATCGTCGTGATCATGCATGGTGGTGCGAGCTGAGTACAAACGGTGTTCGTCTCAGATCACGGTTCAGATCTCGTCGGAAACCGGGTGGATCGCATAGTCCGCGGTGGCACGGATCACGTCCTGCGCTGCGGCAATCATCTGCTCCAACGACAGTCCCGAACCGTACTTGCCACCATCATTCATCTTGGGGAAGCTCAGGAATCCGGACAACGCCGTCGACTGCATGGAATTCCAGTCCAGCAGACGATAGAACAACGAATTGCATACGAACGTGCCCGCATCGGAACTCAATGTGGCGGGAATGTTTTGCTCGGCAAAATCATGCAGGATCGTACGCAACGGCAGACGTGTCCAGTAGGCGGCCGGCCCATCCGGATCGATGGGCGCACGACGCGGCTGAATATTGTCCGCATCAGGCCGCGATGCGTCGATCAGATTGGTGGCGCAGCGTTCCAATGCCACGGAATGCGCATGCGTCTTGAGTCCGGTGGCAAGCACCATGTCCGGATGCACACGATCGATCGCGTCACGCAGCGTTGGCCACGCATTCTGGAAACTCAACGGAATCAACACGGATGTGACGTTGATGTGCACGATGCCGGCACTGTCTTCGGACGGCTCAACGCCACGTGATTCCAGCGCCGCGCACACTTCGGCCGAAGGGTTGGTGTCGATGTCCTCGTAATGGTCGAATCCGGAAATGACGACGTTGAACTCTTGCATGATTCCTAGTGTAAGTGCTGTAGGGCTGACGTTGGGTGACGTTGTAGGGGTGACCGCTTATCGACGCATCTGGTCGAGCGCGCCAGACAGCATGGCATGCATACGGGCGCGAGCCTCCTCCTTCGACATGCCCTGCGTCAGATTCGCGGCGATGTTCTCCGCCACGGGAATGTCGGCGAGTGTGGTGATCTTGAGATTCGTATCGGCACCGGCCACGATGGCCACCGGAGTGCCGGGCAGATAGTCGACCACCACACGGGTGTCGTCGGTGGGATGGAAGTCGGGATCACCCACCGCCTTGGCGTACGCCTCGCGGATCGTGGAGAAACGGAACGCCTGCGGAGTCTGCGCGCGGAACGTGTCAGGACGTTCGGGCACCGAGGAGATGATCTTGCGGTCACCGAGATCCTGCGTCAGCAGCACGGTGTCGGTGGAGGGCACGGCCACGGTGGCGGCACGGAACTGGTTGAGCGTCTCGATGCAGCCGCGGATGGCGGACTGTTCGACGAACGGTCGCACGGCGTCGTGGATCAGCACCTTCGCATCGTCGGGGATGCCGGCGTCGGCAAGCGTCTGCAATGCGATCTGCGTGCTGTCGGAACGTTCGGCACCGCCTTCGATCACCATGCGCACCTTGCTCATGCCATTGTTGACGATCAGACTCTCCACCTGCTCGTGCACACGCGGATTGACCACGACGATGATGTCGGAGACCAGCGGATTGTGCTCGAACGCCTCGATGGACCACAGGACGATCTCCTTGCCACCCACCGACACGAGCTGCTTGGGGTTGTCGGGGTCGAAGCGGGTGCCGAATCCCGCGGCCAGCACGACGGCCACCACAGGGACATCGGTGGGCAGCGGGGTGGACTGTTCGGGATGCACGGACTGTGCCGACTGCACTGCTGCTGCCGACTGCACTGCTGCTGTGGCGGCCGGATCGGCATTCACACTGACGGTCGGGTCGACAGCGGAGTCGACAGTCGGATCGTTCTGGGTAACATCGCTCTTCTCACACATGGGCACCACCGTAGCCGCTTCGGGGGGATGCCGCGCCCGCCCATCGACAACTGCCCGAATCTTTCACGTCGCGTGTACGGGCGCTACGGGTTCGCCGTGTTTTATTCATGCTGCGGTTCGGGAATTCCCGCACTCGTGGAAGTGACGCTACGGGACGGTGCGGCGTGCGCTCGGTGTGGAGCGGAGCGGGTTTGGTTACTCGCGGACGATCAGGGCGAGGAGGCGACCTTCGTGGCTCTTGCCGGCGAGCGCGGCGCGGCGATGCGAGTACCACAGCGGGTTCTCGAGCGTGCACATGCTGTGACGGATCTGTTCGAGGCGCTCATGCAGGGACTCGGGGCCTTCGCCGTCGGTACGGCACAGCTCGGCGAGCTCCTCGTCGGCATCGAGGTACTGGGTGGCGGCGTTCACGCGCGGCATGGACTGGCCGACCTTGGTCACGCCGGCGAATGCGAGGTCGATCATCGCGGCTTCGTTGAGATCCACGCCGGCACCGCCGAATCGTGTGACGGTGCGCGTGAGCGGGAAGCGGTTCTGGAAGTCCTCAGCGATCTCATCGCCCACTTCGTAGCAGTCGCCGCAGATGCATGGGCCGAGCGTGGCGACGATGGATTCGCGCTTGGCACCTTTGGCCACCATGAGGTCCACGGTGGCGCCGATCACACCGCTCTGCAGTCCGCGACGGCCGCAGTGAGCCGCGCCGATCACACCGGATTCGGGGTCGGCGAACAGCACGGGCAGGCAGTCCGCAGCGAACATGCCGAGGGCTACGCCGCGCTGGTTGGTCACCTGTCCGTCTGCCTCCACACGGCGGGCTTCGGTGCCGTCGGGCAGTGCGGTGCCGGACGCGTCGAAACCGTAGGGGGCGTTTTCCTCCCAGAGTTCGTCAGTGTCCACGGCGATGCCGGAGTGCACCTGACCGATCAGGGAGAGTTTCACGCCAAGCTCGTCGGCAAGCGCCTGGCGGTTGGCGACCACGTGCGCGGGATCGTCGCCGCCGCGTCCGCCGAGATTGAGTCCGGCCCAGTCGCCCGTGGAGACGCCGCCGAGACGCGTGGTGTACACCACCTTGATGCCGGGGGCGAGTTGGATCGGGATGGTCACGGGGATGGGGCGACCGTTCTTGTCGTGGCTGGGGATGGCGTTGCTGTTGAGGATTTCGTTGTCGTAGTTGGTGTTGTCGTTAGGCATTGTTGGTCCTTGCTAGTCCTTTGCATTCGATCTGTGTTCGATCATGTGCGCTCTGTGATCGTTGCGATCGCGCGTGCCGATTATTCGAACGTTCCGATCATTCCGCGCGTTCCGATCATTCGGCCTTGAGTGTGCGGTTGGGTGCGGGCGAGCGCATCATCAGTCCGTCGGCCACAGGCTCGGGGCAGGCCATGGAGAACGTGCGCGTGGGGTATGCGGCCGCGGCGACGGGCACGCCGTCCGCGTCGAGGAACGAGTCGTCGGCCGATTCGATGCGTACCGGGGGCTCGCCGGGACGCAGGATCTCCACGGTCTGGCCGGGCGTGATCTTGTTGTGTCCCATGAACGTGAGTCGGCCGTCCGCCCAGCCGCGGGTCTCGCCCACGAGCACCCAGTCGCGGTAGTAGCCGTTGCGGTCGGCGTTCTGGGTGACCTTGTGTTCGGGGTACCAGAATCCAGTGCTGTAGTCGCGGTGCGAGACCTTGTACGGTTCTGCGCGCAGCCATTCGGGGAGTACGACGTCACGCGGATCGTCGGCTTCCAGGCACAGATTGACCGCGCACTTGTAGGCGTTGGTCATGGCGGAGATGTAGTAGACGCTTTTGGCGCGGCCCTCGATTTTGAGGCTGGTCACGCCGGCGTCGATCACGTCGCCCACGTGTTCGAGCATGCACATGTCCTGTGAGTTGAAGATGTAGGAGCCCTTGTCGGTCTCCTCGATCGGGAAGTACTGGCCGGGGCGCTTCTCCTCCACCAGATGGTACTTCCAGCGGCAGGGCTGTGCGCATTCGCCGTGGTTGCCGTCGCGTCCGGTCAGATAGTTGGAGATCAGGCAGCGGCCGGAGAACGCCATGCACATCGATCCGTGCACGAACGCCTCGATGTCGAGATCAGCAGGCACGTTGGCGCGAATGCCGCGCACGGTGTCGAGGCTGAGCTCGCGGGCCAGGACCACGCGCTTGGCACCGAGTTCGTGCAGTTCGTTCGCGGCGAGCCAGTTGGTCACGCCCGCCTGGGTACTCACGTGCAGTTCGAGGTCCGGCGCGATGCGGTGGGCCATCATCATCACGCCGATGTCGGTGACAATGATCGCATCCACACCAATGTCGGCAAGCTGGCCGATGTATTCGCGGATGCCGGCGATCTCCTCGTTGCGGGGCAGGATGTTGCAGGTGATGTAGATGCGAGCGCCGCGGGCGTGAGCGTAGTCGCGAGCCTCGGCGATCTCCTCGAGGGAAAGGTTCTTGGGAGCGGAGCGCATGCCGAACATCTTGCCTGAGCAGTAGACGGCGTCGGCACCGAAGTCGATGGCGGCCTTGAAGGACTTGAGGTTGCCTGCCGGTGCGAGCACTTCGGGCGAGGTGCGGCGGATCATGGTCGGGGTGCCGGTCTGCGCAATGCCGGCTGCGGTGTTCAGGGATTCGTTAACGTTCATAGCGCCCATAAGTCTAGCGGCAGGCAGAGGCAGGAACGCTGGCCCTTCGCTCTCGGAGTGGGCGGAGTGGCCGGCATCCGGATGAACGGAGCACGGGCGGCTTCATTGACCATCGGAAGAGACGGACGTAGCGGAATAGCCCAATGCAAACCGATGCAACCCGGTGCAAACCGATACAGACCGTTGCGGACCGTTGTTACGGACGTGTCGCAGTCAGAAATGTTCGGTTTTCGAGCCCAAATTCCCGCAGTATCGATAAGGCGTCGGTTCACAAATCACAGAACTGCAATATAAGGCCCGAAATAGGGCGTTTTCCGAAGGGTATCTTCGAGTTGTGCGCTGTCCGCTCCGGAGACCCAGCGACCAATCGCACATAATCCCACAGAACCCCTCAACACGGACGTCAGATCACGGCGAGCGCGAACTGGACGAGCAGCTTGACACCGTAGGCGATGATCACCGCGCCACATACCTTGTTGAGCACACCGATCACCTTGGGGCTGAAACGGTTGCGGAATGCGGACACGAGTAGCGTCACACCGATGAACCATGCGATGGATGCGGTCTCCACACCAGTGATGAACGGCGTGGACTGCGAGGCGGTGAGCGTGGCGGAGAATGCACCGAGCATCAGCGTGCCGTCGATGATGGCCTGCGGGTTGAACCAGGTCACTACGCATGCGGTGGAGATGGTCTTGCCCAGAAAGCCGCCCAGCGTCCCCAAACCCTTGCCTGACTTGCCCGACGCCATACGGTCGGAGGACCTCGCGACATCAGTGTCAGTGTGTGCAGCGGTGCGAGCATCCGAAGTAACCGCAGCATGCGGGGCGGAGTCGGCATCCACGCGCTGGCGCAGCAGACCGCCGCCGATGCCGATCACTACCACACCACCCACGGCCAGCACCGCGAGGCGCAGCCAGTCGTAACGCTGCATAAGCGTGCCGATGCCGAAGAAGCATGACAACGACAGCGATACGTCGAACACGATCACGATCAACGCGGTCAGCAGTGCATGACGACGCGTCTTGGTCAACGCCGAGTTGATGACGAACAGGTTCTGCATGCCGATCGGCGCGATATAGGCCAGCCCCATCGTAAGGCCTTGCAAATAGAATCCCATGACCTACCTCTTCCCATCCAATCACAGCCATGATCCACCCACATTAGTTTTGGATGGATCATATTCACTCAACCAAAATCGCTATTCCCACCACACCATAACCAATAGAAATCGTTGCAAATAGTGATATTGGCCAATTTCTATCCATCATTCTATGGGTGACACTACAATTGGCAACCGGCCAAACGATATCAACGTCATCAACCAAACAGCCAACCAAAATCGTTGAGTAGACAGCCAAACACCACGGATAGCATATCGTTCGCGCCACGACCGCCGCCACCGCGCACACCACACAACCGTCAGAGGGGGATTCCACATGGCTAGACCGGCACCGCTCGTCATTGACTGGAAGCCGAACCGCACGCTGAACGTGCCGGTGACCGAGCAGATCGTGCAGTACATGTGTCGGCAGGTGTCGAGCGGCGCGTGGCCCATCGGCGCGCGTCTCCCCTCGCAGCGCGCGCTGGCCGAGGGGTTCGGTGTGAACCGATCCACCGTGATCGCCGCCGTGAACGAGCTCGCCGACTACGGCATCGTGGAGGGGGCCCACGGCGCCGGCACGCGCATCGTCAGCAACACCTGGTCGCTGATGCTGCCTGGCGCGCCGGATTGGGCCGACTACGTGTCGTCCGGATTCTTCAAGGCAAACAATGACACGATCCAGGCGATCAACCGTCTCGAATTCGCACCGCATATGGCCCGGCTGGGCACCGGTGAACTCGATCCGCGCCTCTTCCCCACCGACATGTGGCGCACGGTGATGCGGCAGGCCGCCGACGAGATCGATTCGATGGGATACCCCGAACCCGAGGGCATTCCCGAACTGCGCGAGGCGATCGCCGACCACATGCGCAGACTCGGCATCGACACCGATGCCTCGCAGATCCTTGTCACGTCGGGCGCACTGCAGGCGTTGCAGATCATTTCGGTGAGTCTGCTCGGCGCGGGTTCCACCGTATTCGCCGAGGCTCCGAGCTATATCAAGTCGTTGCAGGTATTCCAGTCGGCGGGCATGCATCTGACGGGTGTGCCCATGGATGATGACGGGCTAAGCGTCAGCGGACTGTCGGATATGCTCAGCAGCAGCGGTCTCAATCGAAACGGAGGCAATGGCATCGGTACGGCGAGTGCCCGACACCGCGGATCGGGGTCCGTACTGTATACGATCCCCACGAACCACAACCCCACCGGCCGCACCATGAGCGAGGTGCGACGACGTGAGCTCATCGAATGCTGCGTGGCCAACCGTCTGCCGATCATCGAGGACGGCGCGTATCAGGACCTGCACTTCGGCGATCGCCCGCCGTTGCCGCTTAAGGCGATGGACGAGACCGGCATGGTGATCTACTTGGGGAGCGCCTCGAAGGCGCTTGCCCCCGGCCTGCGCATCGGGTGGATCGTGGCTCCCGAGCCGATCGTGCATCGTATGGCCGATGTGAAGATGCAGATGGATTATGGTGCAAGTCTGCTCTCGCAGTGGGTGTTCGCCCGGTTCCTCACCAACGGCATGTACGACGAGTATCTTGCCGGGCTCAAGCGGGAGTTGCGACGCCGCCGGGATGCGGCGTTGGATACGCTTGAAGAATTGTTTGGCGATTCAACAAACGGTTCGTACAGCGAGTACGACGATGCCGCAGTCAGCAAGTTTGCTGATTTAACTAATGATTTGACTAATGATTTGACAGGGAATTCACCGGACGCAATATCAGAAGATACAACGTCGAGCGCAGTGACAATAGCGAACGCGAGAACAACGTCGAGCGCGACAGCAACGTCCGGCATAACGGCACCGTCCGGCACATGCCGTGCGCATTGGAGAGTGCCGGACGGCGGCTTCTACATCTGGCTGACCTTTGACCAGCCGATGCCGATGAACCGTCTGTTCGCCAAGGCCGTGGAGGCCGGCATACTCCTCAACCCCGGCGATATCTACGATTTCGAGGGCGATAATTCGCTTCGTCTGAGCTACGCGTATACCACGCCCGAGGAGTTCGCCGCGGCCGCACGCACACTCGCCGACGTGGCGAGAAAGCTCTAGGGACGCCTGCACTTCTACGAGTTCGAGCGGCACCGGAGTCCGGAACCGTGCGCAATCACAGCGACGCGAATGGGCGCACGATCATGCAGTCATGGTCGCGCGCCCATTCGCATTCGTCACATGCGTGTGCGGACTCCGGCGTTCACGCACCCGCGTTGAGCTTGGCGAGTTCCTCGTCGGTGAGCGTCAGATCGCCGGCCTTGAACGAATCAAGGAACGTGGCGGGACGGTGGCATCCGGGGATCACGAACATGTGGTCGCCCTGTGCCAGCTCCCACGCGAGCGTGACCTGCTGGTAGCTCACGCCGCGAGCCGCCGCCACCTCGCGGAACGGATCGAACAGATGCTCGTCGTATGGGTGTCGGAAGCCGCCAAGCGGACTCCAGCACACGAACGCCAGTCCCAGCTTCGCGCAGTAGTCCAGCGTATCGCGCGTTTCACGATGGATCGGCGAATACTGGTTCTGCACGGCGATCAGACGGTCGCCAAGAATACCGCGCGCTATGTCGAGCTGTTCGATCATCACATTGGAGACGCCGGCATAGCGGGCCACGCCTTCGTCGAGCAGCTGGCGGACGGCTTCGATCGACTCGTTGTACGGCACTTCGGGATCGTGACGGTGCATGTACAGCAGATCGATCGTGTCGACGCCGAGCGCCATCGCCGACTGCTTGCCGTACTCGAGCAGATGTTCAGGCTTGCCGTCGCGCGGCCAGATCGGCTTGCCGTTCTCATCGAAATCACGACGCAGACCGATCTTGGTGGCGACAAGCACCTCGTCGCGCGGTCCGTTCCAGCTGTCGAGCGCCTCGCGGGTGAGCTTCTCGCCGGTCTGCTCCTCCTCGCCGGGCGCGTAGTACGCCCACGCGGTGTCGATCATGCGGGAGCCGGCGTCGAGACCGGCGTGAATCGTCTCCAACGCCTGCTCATGACTCGGATATCCCTCAATGGTCAGGCCCATCTCGCCGATGCCGATGGCCGTGGTCTCGAACGGACCGATGTTACGCCGCAACGTCATGTTCTGCTCCTTCATTCGCGTCATGAATATGTCATGATCGTCCACATTCAGCGTAAAGAACACGGCGGATTTCACGACTCGGCATACGACGACCGTATGACGAGTACGGCAGATGCGGTACAGCACCCGTATGACAGCAATCGTCGATTTTACCGCCCGTCCGGTGCTTATCGGACACACCCATGCGTCCAACAAGCACCCAGGCATCTCCCCCGTGCTTTTTCGACGCCTGCATACGTCCAATACGCACCCAAGTGCCGCCACCGTGCTCATTTGGCACATGCATACGTCCAATAAGCATCTGCGCCCATCCCCAATGCTCATGCGACGCATGCATGCGTCCGACAAGCACGAAGGCATACGGAAAAGCCCGCCTTGGCATGGAAACCAAGGCGGGCGAAGGTTTGAGATCGTGATCCGATCGTGTACCTAGACGGTCACGATCTGATCACGCGATCACGCGATCGACGCGATCAGTCCTCGTCGAACGGATCGAAGTCGCGGCGCACACGGCGGCGAGGACGCTCGGAACGCTCCTCGCGATCGGCGCGGTACTCATCGTAGGCGTCGTCGACGGCGTAGCGCGGGTTGCGGTCATCGCGACGGCCACGGCCACCACGACGATCATCACGATCGCGACGGTCATCACGATCGTAGCGATCGTCACGACGACGGTCATCACGGCTGCCACGGCGGTCATCACGATCGTCACGGTCATCACGATCGTAACGGTCGCCACGACGACGGTCATCACGATCGTAGTCGCGGTCATCGTGGTCATAACGGTCATCATCGTAGCGACGGCGGCGCGGACGACGGTCGTCACGATCGTCACGACGACGATCATCACGATCATCGCGACGGCCACGGCCACCACGACGATCGTCACGATCATAACGGTCATCACGACTGCCACGGCGATCATCACGACCACCACGGCGATCACCGCGTTCACGACGATCGTCACCGCGAGCGGCACCACGACCGGCACCGGACTCCTGATCCTCGAAGCCGGGGATGGCCAGCGAGATCTTGCCGCGATCGTCCACGCCCTGCACGACCACCTCGACGGTGTCGCCTTCCTTGAGCACGTCCTCAACGGCATCGATGCGCTCACCGTTGGCGAGGTTGCGGATCTGGCTGATGTGCAGCAGACCGTCGGTGCCCGGGGTCAGGTTCACGAACGCGCCGAACGACGTGGTCTTCACGACCTTGCCGTTGTACTGCTCGCCGGCCTCCGGCACGTGCGGGTTGGCGATCTGGTCGATGATGGCCTTGGCCTTCTCGGCGGCCTCGCCACCCTCGGAGGAGATGAACACGGTACCGTCATCCTCGATGGCGATCTCGGCGCCGGTGTCCTCCTGGATCTGGTTGATCATCTTGCCCTTGGGGCCGATGACCTCGCCGATCTTCTCGACCGGAACGGTGGTGGTGATGATGCGCGGGGCGAACTCACTCATCTCGGCCGGCTCATCGATGCACTCGTTGATCAGGTCGAGGATGGTGGCGCGGGCCTCATGCGCCTGCTGCAGGGCGGCGGCCAGAATGTCGGCCGGAATGCCGTCGAGCTTGGTGTCGAGCTGCAGAGCGGTGATGAACTCGCTCGTGCCGGCCACCTTGAAGTCCATGTCGCCGAACGCGTCCTCGGCACCCAGGATGTCGGTGAGCGTCTTGTAGACGTGCTGGCCGTCCACATCGCCGGACACCAGACCCATGGCGATGCCCGCCACCGGAGCCTTCAGCGGCACGCCGGCCGCCAGCAGGGACAGGGTGGATGCGCACACGGAACCCATGGAGGTGGAGCCGTTGGAGCCGATGGCCTCGGAGACCTGACGGATGGCGTAGGGGAACTCCTCGCGATCCGGCAGCACCGGCACGATGGCCTTCTCGGCGAGGGCACCGTGGCCGATTTCGCGGCGCTTCGGGGAACCGACGCGGCCGGTCTCACCGGTGGAGTACGGCGGCATCTCGTAGTTGTGCATGTAGCGCTTGGAGGTCGGGCCGGACAGGGCGTCGATCTGCTGCTCCATCTTGAGCATGTTCAGCGTGGTAACGCCCAGAATCTGGGTCTCGCCGCGCTGGAAGAGGGCGGAACCGTGCACGCGGGGCACGATGTCGACCTCGGCGGACAGGGTGCGGATGTCGCGCAGGCCACGGCCGTCGATGCGGTAGTCCTGGGTGAGGATGCGGCGACGCACGATCTGGCGCTGCAGCTCCTTGAACGCGTTGCCGATCTCCTTTTCCTTCTCGGCATCATCCATCTCGGTGAACTCGCCGGCGAGGGTGTCCTTCACGTTCTGCTTGATCTCGGCGATGCGGTCCTGGCGCGGCAGCTTCTCCGCGATGGACAGGGCCTGATCGAGATCGGCGTGAGCGATCTGGTCGATGCGGTTGTAGAGATCGTCGGTGTACTCCGGGAAGAGCTGGAATTCCTTGGTCTCCTTGGCGGCGATGCGCTTGAGCTCGTCCTGAGCCTCGCAGATCGTCTTGATGAACGGCTTGGCGGCCTCGAGACCACCGGCCACAACGGTCTCGTCGGGCTTGACCTGACCGTCTTCGTAGATCAGCTTCCAGGCGTTCTTGCCGGCACCGGCCTCGATCATGGCGATGGCGACGTCACCGTTCTCGATCACACGGCCGGCGACCACGATCTCGAACACGGCGCGCTCGCGCTCGCTCCAGCGCGGGAAGGCGACCCACTGGCCGTCGATCAGGGCCAGACGCACACCGGACACCGGGCCCTCGAAGGGCAGACCGGAGATCATGGTGGAGGCGGAGGCGGCGTTCAGGGCAATCACGTCGTATGCGTCGTCGGGGTTCACGGCGAGGACGGTCTCCACGACCTGCACCTCGTTGCGCAGCGTGTGCGGGAACAGCGGACGCAGCGGGCGGTCGATGATGCGGCAGGCCAGAATGGCCTCGGAGCTCGGGCGACCCTCGCGGCGGAAGAAGGAGCCGGGGATCTTGCCCGCGGCGTACATCTTCTCCTCCACGTCCACGGTCAGCGGGAAGAAATCGTAGTTCTCCTTCGGGCTGGAACCGGCGGTGGTGGTGGACAGAATCATCGAGTCATCGTCAAGATAGGCGGCGACGGCACCGTCCGCCTGCTGGGCGAGAAGACCGGTTTCGAAGCGCAGCGTGCGCTTACCGAATGAACCATTGTCAATTACGGCCTCTACGGCCTTGATTTCGGGACCCTCCAAGGGTTCCTCCTTTTTTTCGTACTCGAACTTGCTTGATTACGTTTTTGATTACGTTGTACGTGCGTGTTCTTGCTTCAGTTGTAATTATCGGCTAATTATCGACCGTGTTCGTTCCGTCGGCCATTCACTTCATCATCTCAGCACACCGGGCGCGGCATACCTGGCCGCGTGCTCCTCGCATCAGAATTCCATACTTCCCCGACCCCTCCACTATTCTCGGGGCCCCTCATGTTGTCATCCCACCGTCCGAAAGCCGGCATGCAAAAGCGCCCGAGCAGGTTATGCTCGGGCGGAAGAATACTATCGGCGCAGACCGAGGCGCTCGATCAGGGAACGGTAACGCTCGATGTCGTTGCGCTTCAGGTAGTCGAGAAGACGACGACGGTCACCGATCATCAGCTGCATACCACGACGGGAGTGGTGGTCGTGCTTGTGCTCCTTGAGGTGATCGGTCAGGTCGGAGATGCGCTTGGACAGCAGCGCCACCTGGACCTCGGGCGAGCCGGTGTCGCCCTCGTGCGTCGCGTACTCGGAAATGATTGCCTGCTTTTCAGCGGTGCTAAGAGCCACAGCTCCTCCTTATATTGAATGTGTTGCGCGGTGCCATCAGCACGATGCTCATGGCGCTCTCTATCCGCGGGCGAAACACGCCAACATTCAAGTATACTCACCCCTCGGACGAAGACCACGCCGTCACACCGTGGTGACCAGTCCGCCGAACAGCACCACGGCGAGCGCCACCAGCTCGATCACGAAAAAGATCGCCAGCGCCGACCAGCTGCGTGTCAGCACGTTAAGCGGTGAATCCTTGCGGATCAGCACGAGCAGCCCCACGTACAGCACGGCGAACACCGCCAGTCCGATCGCCGATGCGAGGATGCCGAGGTTCGCCGCGTTGATCGGCGCGGCCGCGTCGCCGTACACCACATAGGTGGAGTACCAGAAGTTGAGTCGCAGCAGTCCCACGCCGGAGATCAGCTGTTCCACGGCCAGCAGCAGGATGAACAGCACGCGCCAGATCACCTTGCGCGTCTCCATCACCGCCATGCCCAACGTCATGAACGTCATCGATGTGACTACCCATGCGATGAGCGCGGCACCGCGCGGGTCGATCGGGGAGACCGCGTCGACCACGGTCTGCGTGCCGGTCATGGCCAGCTGACGACCGGACCAGTACGGCACGATGATCGCCACGAGCAGTGCGACGATGAACGCGATCCATCGACTCTTGTGCCATTCGCTGCGTTCGCGTTCGGCCATCGATGGCACGCGCGGATGCGATGCGCTCGGGTCGGTGCGTCTGACGGGACGATGGCCCGGGCCGATCTGCGTGCCGAGCGCGTCGGACGTTTCAGGCGTGCCGAGCGTGCCGGAATCGATGTCTGCACTGATACCGGAACCGGCCGGATCGGCGACTGTCGCCGTCGATCCGACGTTGACGGTGTCGACGACGTCGGCGGTACCGGTGGCGTCGGCTGTGTCAACGTCGGCTGTGTCGACGTTGGCTGTGTCGGCGGACTGCCGCGCGGTGAACTGATCAGTGGACTGCTGTTCGGTTGCCATGTGTCCTCCCGAAAGGTCGTTTGCCCGTCGCCGGCGCACCGGATACAAAAAAACCGTTGGCTTCCCAACGGTTCCTTGGAGCGGATGACGGGAATCGAACCCGCGTAATCAGTTTGGAAGACTGAGGCTCTACCATTGAGCTACATCCGCGTGGAAGTCGACATGTCAAACTTCCGAATCACGATTATTACATACCTGAGCGATTTTGCCAAACGGCGTGTTCCAGAGGGCTGGTTTTGGCCGTGCCGGCGTCATGGTTTTTCGTAATGTCATGGCATTCCATGGAACGATTCGCACACGCACGATGTACACCTCGTACAATATCCCTGTTTCCTCGCGCCCTCCGACGGCGAAGGGCATCGAGACACGACATGACAGTGATTACGCGGGTTCTCGCACGACGAATCCGCCCAGGAAGAGTCAAGGAGTTGACATGAGCACGTACGATTTCACTTCGATCATCGACCGGCACGGCAAGGACGCCATCGCGATCGACGCCGTGGGTCGCATGCCTGACATGGCACCGGCCGCCCCCAAGCCCGGATTCGACGTGATCCCCATGTGGGTGGCCGACATGAACTTTCCAACCGCGCCCTCGATCCAGGAGGAGATCATCCGTCGCGCACAGCACCCGCTGTTCGGCTATTTCCAGCCGACGGATGAGTACTTTGATGCGATCATCGACTGGCAGCGTACGCGCAATGCCGTGACCGGCCTTGCCGCAGAGCATATCGGCTACGAGAACGGCGTGCTCGGCGGCGTGGTCAGCGCGCTCAAGGCATTCGCCACGCCGGGCGACGCGGTGCTGCTGCACTCCCCCACCTACGTCGGGTTCACGCATTCGATCGGCGACAACGGCTACCGGATCGTGCACAGTCCGCTCAAGCCGGACGAGAACGGCGTGTGGCGCATGGACTTCGACGATATGGATCGCAAAATCAAAGAGAACAACATTCACGCGGTCGTGTTCTGCAGCCCGCACAATCCGTGCGGTCGCGTGTGGGAACGGTGGGAGATCGAACGCGCGATGGAGGTGTATGCGGCCAACGACTGTGTGGTGATCTCCGACGAGATCTGGTCCGACATCATTCTCGACGGGCATACGCATATCCCCACGCAGTCGGTGAGCGACGACGCGCGCAATCGCACGATCGCGTTCTACGCGCCGAGCAAGACGTTCAATCTGGCGGGGCTCGTGGGCAGCTATCACATCGTCTACAGCAAATATCTGCGTGATCGGCTGATCGCGGTGAGCGGCAAGACGCACTACAACGCCATGAACGTGCTGTCCATGCATGCGCTGATCGGCGCATACCGGCCTGCGGGGCATGCGTGGCTGGATGAGCTGCGCGGCGTGCTCACCGAGAACGTGGAGTATGCAGTGGATTATATTCGCACGCATTTCGAGGGGATTCACGTGGCCAAGCCGGAGGGCACGTACATGCTGTTCCTCGACTGCACGGACTGGTGTGCGGCGCACGACGCGACGATCGACGAGCTGGAGAAGCGTGGATCGGATGTGGGCGTGGCATGGCAGGACGGCCGGCAGTTCCAGCATCCGTGCGCGATCCGCATGAATCTGGCGCTGCCCAAGTCGCGTGTGGAGGAGGCCATGCGACGACTGAGCGAATACGTGTTCTGAGTGCCGGCCGTGCGGGGTTCCACCGCATCTGCCGCGACGTTGGCACCGTGGCGACGCGGTCTGGCAGCTATCCCCACTTCGGTAGGCACTTTTGAACATCTGTTGAGGTCTAACCACGCTTCGGTAGGCACTTGCTTGCGGAGAAACCCGCATATTGGAGGTGGAACGTCCTGAGAAATGGCGAGATCGTGTAGGGGTCTATTTCGATAAGGACCTAGCGAAGCGTGGTAGACCACTGCACAACCCTCCAAGTGCCTAGTGAAGTGCAGATAGCCCATGCCAGCCCATGTCGCGATCCTCTCACCGGGATTCGAGCATCGCGACCGCGGACGCGATCGGACCGTCGTGGCTCAGAGAAATGTGCCAGATGAGGGCACGCCGGCGTCCGGGGCCACCACCGACACCATCGAGCGACAACACCGAGGATTCCAGAACCGCACGCACGGCGTCGGGCACCGCCACCTGCGGACGACCGTGTGAATCGTCGAGGATCTCGATGGAAGTCCAGGGGAAATCGTCGAGCGTGTATGGAGCCGGCCTGTCTCCGAGCGCCTCGCACCACGCCTTGAGCACGGCCTCCTTGCCGGCCCATCGCGCAGCGAGATGCACGGCCTCGCCGTCGTTCTTAGCGCGCCCCCGCATGACGGCCTGCCGCAGCTCGCGCGCGGAGAAGAGCCTGCGCGCCCCCTCCCCCGGTGCATTCAGCTGCTCGGCAAATGCCTTCACATCCACCACGTCATGCCCCAGTCCCAGAATCGGCATCCTGCCCTCCCTCACGGTTCACGGTGTTCACTGGTTCCATCGCCCAGCGTAGATCATCGGAATATACGGTTCCCGCCGAACGGTCAATCGCCGATAATCACCACTCCACGCGCTCATCGTTGCCATCGTTTCAAAACCTCGCCGCCGAGGGAACCCATCCCCGGAGTATCTGACCAGGAAGGCCCGGAATATGACAAAGCCGCAGGCGTTCGTTCACCTGCGGCTTTATTCCGTTTACCACTTCCGACGTAGTGCGGGAGCCCGCATTGCAGGGTTCCGCATACCCGGATGTCAGTGGTGGAATCGCACCAGACGGGCCTCGTACGGGGCGAGTTCGGCACCGTTGCGCGGCATGAGATCGTCAGCTCCGTCAAGCCACACGTCCTGCTTGGCGTCGGAGAAGTTGAACAGGCCGACCAGCGTCTGGTCGCCGGAGCGACGCACCACGCCGAGCACCGTATCGTTGTGCGTGTCCCACGTCGTCACCCATGCGTCGGGAGCGAAGCACGGATCGTCGCGCATCTCGCGCAGACCATCCATGCCCTCCCACAGCTGGTTCTGCAGGGTTCCGGGCTTCTCGCGCAGCTCGGCCTTTCCCCAGTCGAACTTGCTGCGATGCAGGTTGCGACTGTCGGCCACGCGCTCCGGATCCTCCTTGTAATCCCAGCCATTGAGCTGGCCGATCTCGTCGCCGCAGTTGAGCATCGGGAATCCACGCAGGAACGACATCGCACGGTGCATAAGCAGGTCGCGTTCCACCGACTTCTCAAGCATCGGCTTGTCGTGCGTGATCAGCGCCTTCTCCACGCCGCACAGGCTGGCGGTGGTGCCGCAGCTGCGGGCGTCGCTGGTGACCGGATCGTAGTTGTACAGCTCGCCCATGGCCCAGCTGCCGGGGACGCAACCCTCGTAGAAGTGGTAGAGGAATTCCTTGTGCTTGAGCGGGTCGATGTCCAGCTCCTTCTCCACGTCCTCGTCGAGTCCCCAGCCGATGTCGTCGTGACAGCGCAGATAGTTGACGAACCAGCAGTTCTCGGGCAGGGCGTTGAGCTTGTCGATCTGCGTCTTGAGCAGGCGCACATCCTGGCTGGCGAGCGCGCTCCACAAGTTCACCATGATCGACACGTTGTACAGCATGTGGCACTCGGGCGCTTCGGGGGTGCCGAAGTAGGCGGCGAGCTCCTTGGGGGCCATCACGACCTCGCCCTTGAGGATCACCGCCGGGCAGACGCATTCGAGCGCGATGCGCAGCATGCGCACGATGGTGTGCACCTCGGGCAGGTTGCGGCAGTTGGTGCCGAGCACCTTCCAGATGTACGGCACGGCATCGATGCGCAGCACCTCAACACCGAGGTTGGCAAGGTGCAGTGCGCTGGAAAGCATGGCGATGAGCACCTTGGGGTTGCGGTAGTTGAGGTCCCACTGGAACGGGTAGAACTGGGTCATGACCCATTTGCCCATCTGCTCGTTCCAGCTGAAGTTGCCGGGAGCGGAGCCGGGGAACACCTGCGGCACCACGGCGTCGTACTGGTCGGGGATGGTGCGATCGTCGTAGCAGAAGTAGTAGTCCTGATATTCGGGGTCGCCGGCCTGCGCGGCCTTGGCCCAGCGGTGCGACGACGCGGTGTGGTTCATCACGAAGTCGAGGCAGAGGCTGATGCCGGCCTTGCGCAGCTTGGCGGTGAGGGCGGCAAGGTCCTCGTTGGTGCCGAGCGACGGGTCGACGTTGTCGAAGTCCTCCACCGCGTAGCCGCCGTCGTTCTGCGGGTGCGGCATCTGCAGCAGCGGCATGAGGTGCAGGTAGGTGAGCTTCTGCTCCTTGAGGTACGGAATGCGGCGTGCGAGCTTCTTGAGATCGCCGGCGAACAGATCGGTGTACATGGTCATGCCGAACATGTCGCCGCGCTTGTACCAGTCGGGATCGGCCTCGCGCTTGGCGTCGAGATCCTTGAGATCATCGGGACGGGCGGCGTAGGCGTCGGCCATGGCGGCCTTGAGATCCTCAAGCGCGGCACGATCGTTGTACAGCTCCATGAACAGCCAATCGAGTTCGGCGGAATGACGCGCGAGACGCTCGTTGTAGATGGTGGTGTCCGGCGCGGTTGCGGCGCTGGATGACGCGTTGGGCTTGGCGGCCTTGGCCATGGGAAACTCCTTCGTTTCAGTCTGACGCATGATGCAGTTGAGCGCGGTATGTGGCACGTTCGTTGCCGTTGATGATTGTGCATGTGACGTGTTCGATACGTCCGTCATGCATCATCCACAGCGCTTTCAGTGTACCTCAGATAACAGCTTGATCAAACCGGTTCGATATTCGGCGTGTCAAATACCCACAACCGCAATATTCCCTATGATCACAGCGTTTGCATTTTATGGCTGATATAGTCACGCTTGTGTCGGACGCGTCAACCCGTTGACAGGCGATGGACAGACACAGGCACATATGGATTCATCAGCGCGCAACCGAGAACGACACAACGCCCGCGGAACAATCTCATTGAACGCATTCGCGATTCCCGATACCTTCGGAACGGCTCAACCTCCACGGAACGACTGACCGACGACGTTCACGCCGCCCACCGGGCCAACACTCGCGGAGCGATCACATAACTTGCGCAATATACGAAACCGTGTCATGATTCCTAGGTTGTTTTTGACACGGTCAAGTCCGATCGACAAACCGGACCCGATTGATAACGGTCAGGCCGGATTGACGAAAATCAGATTCAACACCGTCAGACCTGACTCACACGGTCAGATCCAACGTTACGGAGCGTTCATCGCTCCACGCCCCGATAGCTCAGTGGTAGAGCACTTCCTTGGTAAGGAAGAGGTCGTGAGTCCGATTCTCACTCGGGGCTCCCATTTTCTTCAATTCATTCCAAACAACCCGACTTCCACAGCACCGCCGTCACGTAACCCGTCCTGCGTCACGCGGGCCGGGTTACGTCACGCGGGCCGGGCGGACCATGTGATACACAGCGTGAAAACGTTGCAATTTCAACGTTTTCTCAACACGCGCACAATGCCCGACCCGGCCCATGTGACACAACACGGCCCACGTGACGCACCTAGAGGGCAGTTGCCAGGGCCGCGCACGGAATCCGAACGCGACCTACAGCACCTCACGCCTCGAAGTACCCGGAAGCTCCCAAGCGAGCGTTCGGATTCAGAAGCATCGCCTTCTCCACCTCGTGACCGTTGTAGCGCGTGCCGTCGGCGAGCTTGGTGCCGTCCTCGCGGAAGCGGCGGTTGTCGATCGGCTCGTAGAGCGCGGCACGACCCATCATGCCGTTCTCCAGACGACGCTGACCGGCGGCCAGTCGGGCGTTGGCACGACGACGCCATTCCGCAAGCGCATCCTCGCCGGCGGTGTGTGCCACGGCGGCCTCGAAGGCACCCGGGTTCACGATCGCGGCGAATCCGCTCACATGGCCGAAGCCGAGCGACGTGGCCAGACCGGCCTTCACCGCACCCGCGCCCACGGTGAGCGGCGAACGCAGCCACACCATGTGGTCGTCGCGGCGCAGCTTCGGGTCCACGCAGTCGAGCGACGCGTTGGCCGGAATCACACCGGAGTTGAACAGCTGCGTCAGGCCGTTGACCTGGAAGATGCAGGCACCGCCCTTGGCGTGGCCGGTAAGCGTCTTCTGCGAGATCACGAACAGCGGGTTGCCGTCCGTGCGGCCGATGGCGTGGGCGAGCGTGTTGTGCAGCTCGGACTCGTTCGGATCGTTCGCATTGGTGGACGTGTCGTGCTTGGAGACCACGGCGATGTCGTCGGGCGTGACGCCGAGCTTGGCGAGGTCGTGCACGAGCTTCGAGTCGCGACCGCCCAGACCTGCGGCGAGCGCGCCGAGTCCCGGAGCCGGGATCGACGTGTGCGCGCCGTCCGCGTAGCTGTGGATGAAGCCGATCACGCCGGCGACGGGCAGGCCGAGCTTCAGCGCGATGTCGCCGCGCGTCAGCAGGATCGTGCCGCCGCCCTGCGATTCGAGGAATCCGCCACGGCGACGGTCGTTCGCGCGGCTGAAGAAGCGCGCGTCGATGCCCTTGCCGTACATTTCGGCGGAGTTGGCGGTGGCGTTCATGTTGCCGAAGCCGATCACCGATTCCACGCCGATGTCGTCGATCGCGCCGGTGACCACGAAGTCGGCCTTGCCGAGTGCGATCTTGTCGGCGCCTTCCTCGAGGGAGACGGCGGCGGTGGCGCAGGCGGAGACGGGCTGGATCATGTTGCCGTAGCCGCCGATGTACGACTGCATCACGTGCGCGGCGACGACGTTCGGCAGCGCCTCCTGCAGGATGTCGGTCGGGATCTCGTGGTTGAGGAACCGGTCGAGGTACAGCTTGCGCATGGAGCGCATGCCGCCGAAGCCGGTGCCCTGCGTGCTGGCCACGAGCGACGGGTGGATGGACTGCAGGATCTCGGCGGGCGTGAAACCGGCGGACAGGTAGGCGTCCACGGTGGTCACGATGTTCCACAGCGCGATCTCGTCCACGTCGCCGACCATGGAGGCGGGGATGCCCCACTTGATCGGGTCGAAGCCCTTCGGGAACTGTCCGCCGACCGTGCGGGTCATGGTGGCGCGGCGCGGCACGCGGATCATGGAGCCGGCGTGGCGGGTGACGGTCCATTCGCCGGACTCCTCGTCCTTGGCGATGGTCGTGTGGGCCTCGTCGAGCTTCACGTATTCGCGGGCGACGTCCTCGTTGGGCACGGAGAAGGCGACGTCGTGGTCGAGGTAGACCTCGGTCTCCTCCTCGTCGGCGCCGTCCTTGTAGTCGGCGCCCATGCCCTCTTCGAACGGGCGGATGCCGGAGCGGGCCACGACCTCGTCGTGGTAGCGTTCGGCGATGTCCTCCTCGGGCACGAGATTGCCGTCGGTGTCGTACCAGCCGGGCTTGGGGCTGTCCTGCCACGTGAGCAGGCCCATGTTCCACGCGAGTTCGAGGATCGCGCCTGCTGACAGGTCGACGGTGCCGTCGGGGTGGATGCCGAGTTCGGCTTCGAAGCGCGTACGGCCGGAGCCCCACGGTCCGAGTTCGCCGACGGACACGATGACGATCTCGTCCTCCGGACGGGCGGTGACGTTCGTCCAGTCGGCCAGATCGACGGGTGCCTGATGCGGCACGTGCGGAGTGGGCAGTGCCTTGAGCGATGCGCCCTTGACGACGGTCTTGCCGTCGGCGTTCGCCGTGGCGTCGTCCGTATCGGAGTCGGCCTCCGCAGCGTGCTTGGCGGCGTCGGCCATGGCCTCGGCGCGCAGTGCCTTGATGTCGATCGGATCGTTGCCGAGTCCGCCGGTCAGGTCCACGTCGAGCGGGGCGACGGCCGCGGCGGCACGCTGGTCCGCAGTGCACAGGCCGAGCAGTTTCTCGGCGATCTGTGCGGTGGAGTACGTGTGGATGCCGTGGCGTTCGACCACGTCGACCAGCGGATCGTTGCCGCCCATGAGTCCGGTTCCACGCACCCAGCCGATCTTCGGGTGGGCGAACGTGACGCGGCCGGACCAGACCTTCTCCGCACGGGCGCGGTTCACGATCGCGTCGAATGCGCTCTTGACCTCGCCGTAGGCGCCGTCGCCGCCGAAGATGCCGCGGTTCGGCGAACCGGGCAGTACGACGTGGAGCTTGTGCTGCACGTCGGTGTCGGCACCGATGGCGGACAGGCCGGCGATCGCGCGTTCCACGCCCCACAGCATGAGTCGAGCCTGCGATTCGAACAGTTCGCCGGAGTCGGCGAGCGTGCCGTGCACCGGCGGTGCGGCGAACGGGAAGAACAGGCTGGGCTCGTAGGCGGGCTTGAGGATGGTGGTGGTGGCGCCGTTCACCTTCTTCTGCACGTTGCCGATCCAGTCGACGAGAGCGTCGACGTCACGGTAGCTGGACAGGTTGGCGGGCACGAGCCACAGGCTGGCGTTGCCGGCCGCATGCTCGCGGTAGATGCGCTTGGCCCAGGCCTTGATGCTCGGGCGGAAGCTGTGCGAGGTGGCGATCACGGTGGCACCGCCGGCGAGCAGACCGGCCACGACCTCGCCCGCGATGGAGTTGGCGGACACGCCGGTCACCACGGCCACGTCTGACGCGTAGCGGCTTGTGGCCTCATCGTCGGATGCAGGCTCGAGCGCCTGCGTGGCGATCGCGTCGAACGCGGCGGCGAGGGTCTCGTTGCCGTTCGCACGGGCCTTGCCGGCGAACCAGGCGGCCTCGTCGGCCACGGCCTTGCCCAGTCCGCGGAAGCTGCCTTCCAGTTCGGCCGGATCGTTGTGGTAGAAGGCGCGGGCCAGATCCTCGCGTGCGGACGCCCAGCGGTCGTCGAACAGGATGGCCTTGTTCGCGTCGAATCGCGGTTCGACCTGCTTGGGCCAGTCGGAGCCGAGTTCGGCGGACACCGCCTCCACGACGGCCGCGTTCTCGTCCTCGCCGGGTTCGGCCACGGGCGCGGCCACGCCGAGCTCCTGCAGCACGAACCGGGCGGTGGCGGCGAGTACGCCGTCCTTGCCGGTGACCTTTTCGGCGAATGCGTCGAGGGCCGCGGAATCGACCACGGCACCGCCAGCAGCACCGCCTGCGGACGGCTTGGAGACGGCGACGCCCTTGGTCTGGCCGACCAGCATCACCGCGTCGTCGATGAGCTTGTCCGCGGCGGCCGCGTTGGCCACGGCACCGGTGGGCAGCTTGGCCAGATCGTCGCCACGGGAGCTGGCACCCTCGCGGGTGTCGAGCAACAGAGCCGCGGTGACGGCGGCAACCCAGCCTTCACCGAGCTGCCAGACGTTGGTCACGCGCTCGCGGATGTGCGCGGGCTTGACGCCGGCCGCGCCGAACAGTGCGCGCAGACGGTCGCGGATCGCCTCGGACAGCACCGGACCGAACGGCTTGTAGTTGGGGGCCACCTTGTTCACGATCTGCGCGAGCTGGGTGAGCGTCGCCTCGGCGGCACCGTCCACGCTGGCCACGCCCAGCTCGGAGCTGATGTCCATGAGCAGCTGGTTGCGACGGGAGGAGACGCCGTTGGTGAGCGTGTCGGTGGTGTCGTTCGCGCCGATCTGGTCGATGCGCACCTTGGTGGAGTAGGCCATGAGCACGCCGATGGCGTCGGACGCCTTGAACGGCAGATCGTCGACCGGACCGGCGGGCGCGGAACCGAGCTGTGCGACGGCGGTGTCGGCGGCGGGAGCGGCAGCAGCAACCGGAGCCGGAGCGGGCGCAGCGGCAGCAGCAACCGGCGTTGCGCTCGGCGCCGCGGCAGCAGCCGGAGCGGCGGCCGGAGCCACGGTCTCCTCAACCGGCTCTTCAGGCACCAGCGAGTCGGAATCCGTCATGTACACACGGCCCTCATCGCGCCCGACGTTGTACACGGTGACGTGACGGTGCTTGAAGTCGGGCAGGCGCAGGGTCTTGGCACCGAGGTTGGCAAGCGTCGGCGCATTGCCGAGACCCACCTCCACGTACTGTTCCACGCCGAGACCGTTGTGCGCGGCGTCGCCGAACAGCAGCGCCTGCGTTTCGATCCAACGCACCGGGGACGCGAACTGCCAGCTGAGCAGTTCGGTGAGCAGCAGTCGGCCGAGCTTCTGGTCGTCGGCGGCGTAGGCGTCCCACACCTCCGGGTTCTCCAGCGCCTCACGAATGCGCTCGGACGGCACGACCTCGAGGATCTTCGCCGCGAATTCCTTGGTCATCTCGAACGGCACGGCCACCAGGTTCGGGATGTAACGGCCGACCAGACGTCCGCGGTAGTCGATGTGCTTGGGCAGCAACGCGTCGAGCTTGTCGCGGAACTCCGGCACGCCCTTGCGCAGCAGCGTGGAGTGGAACGGCACGTCGATGCCGGGCACCAGCATGAACGCCGGCTTGCCGCCGGCCTCCTTGGCACGGCGGTTCGCATCCTCCTTGAGGTACTTGAGTCCGGCGATCGTACCGGCCACGGCGTACTGGGCGCCGGCCAGGTTGTAGTTGACGATCTCCAGGAACTCGCCGGATTCGCGCGCCACCTGGGCCACGTACTCCTTCACGCCGGAGTCGCCCACGCCGAACTGGTTCGGACGCAGTGCACCCATACGGTAGTTGGAGCGACCCTGCGCGTCACGCTCGATGAGGTGATGCATGGTGGAGCCGCGGTGGAACACGAGCTCAAGCACGGTCTCCAGCGGGATGATGTCGGCGAAGGAGCTCAGTGCGTTGTACTCGCCCAGTGAGTGGCCGGCGAAGTAGGCGGGCCAGATGTCGCTGCCGGCCTCGCGCAGACGTGCGGTCTGGGCGAACGCCACGGTGGCGAGCGCCACCTGCGTGAACTGCGTGAGGTTGAGCAGTCCTTCGGGGTGACGGTAGGTCACGCCGTTGGCGGTGAGTTCCTTGGGGTTGTCGCGCACCACGGCGAGGATCGAGAATCCGAGCTTGCTGCGGGTGAGCTTGTCGGCGCGCTCCCATACCTCGCGGGCGGCCGGGGACTTGGCACGTTCGTCGAGCACCATGCCCTGCTTCTGGATGCCCTGACCGGGGTAGACGAAGGCGGACTTGGGGGCGCGGACGATCGCTGTTCCACGTGAAACAATCTGTCCATCGATGCGGCTGGTCACTTCGAGCACCATGCCGCCGTGGTTCACCTTGCCCACGCGTTCCACGGAGATCTCGACCTGATCGTTGAGCTGGACCATGCCGTACATGTTGTACGTCCAGCCGGCAATCTCGTAGTGCGCGCCCTTGTCGTCGGTGGCCTGCACGGCGTACTGCGCGGTGGCGGACAGCCACATGCCGTGCACGAGCGGCGCGGCGAGTCCGCTTACCGCGGCACCGCGATGCGACGTGTGGATCGGGTTGAAGTCGCCGGACGTGCGCGCGAACGCGGTCATCTCGCCGGGGGCGGTCACCTTGACGCGGCGCAGCAGACGACGCGGGGTGTCGAGCACATCGGCGTCGATGCCGCCGTAGTCGGGTGCCTCGGGCGGCAGTGCGTCGGAGTATGCGCGACCGCGGATGGCGAAGCGTTCGGTTTCCCGGGCGAGCAGCGTGCCGTCGGCGGCGGTGTGCGTCACGTGGATCGTGACCACGCGGCCGGATGCCGACTCGAAGTAGTCCTCGGCCCAGCTGGTGAGCGTGATCGTCTCGCCGGTGTGCTTCAGCAGTTCGTCCTCGGTGACCTCGAGTTCGATGAGGTGGTCGAGATGCACGGCGTTGAGCAGGCCCTCGATCACCGGGAATCCGTTGACGTACACCGAACCGAGCGCCGCGTAGATGGCCGGCCAGGCCGGTCCCACCAGCGCGTCGGGAGCGATGCGCGACGCCACCAGACTATCCGGCAGCGCACCGCCGGTGGCGGCCTCATGATCGAATCCGAGATTGGCGGACAGCGTGTACGTGGCGTGCGCCAGACCGAACGGATACGCGGACTTGTCGTCCTGCTCCTCGATCGCGGGCATGGCGGTCAGTTTGCCGCCGGTGATGGCCGTGTTGCCGATGCCGGCCGTGGCGGCGAGCATGGCATACACGTGCTTCGGCAGCGTCTCGCGATCCACCACGGGCAGGCGTCCCGGCTCGGAGCCATCAACCAGCAGCGGAATCACAATGTCACGCACGGCGTGCTTGCTCACACCACCGTCGGGATCGTTGTCCCAGTAGGTGTCCAGATGGATGTCGAGATCGAACAGTTCACCGCGGTCGGTGTCGGCCACCTTGCGGATCTCGTAGTACTTGTCGCCGTTCGGCGTGCCATACGCCGGGTTGGCCATGAGATGACCGACCCAGGAGATGTTCGGGCTCTTGCGGATGAACTCCTCGGCGGACGCGGCCTCGCCCAGCTGGGAGAAGACCTCACCGTCGGCAGCGGCAGCAACGTCGGCAGCACCGGCACCGTCAGCACCGGCACCGTCAGCGCCGGCCACACGCTCGATCATCGCATGCTCGAACCGACCAAGAATATCGGCGACCGGCTCATCCACGGTCGTCACGCCGGCCACGGAGATCGGACCGGGGATGATACGCACGGAATCGGCGGAATAACGCGGGTCCTCCGACTGCCACAGCTGATCCTGACCCCACCAGCGCAGCAGATCGTTATCGATCACCGGCACGAACGGCATCGGCTTCGGATACTCACGAACCAGCACCGGGAACCAGGCCACATCGGCCGGTACCACGGTGATCTCACCGGCCTGCGGGTAGGCGTCGGCAAGACGCTCGATCGCCGCATTCGGATCGGACTCCACATCCTCGCGGGACACGAACAGCGACTCGAACTCACCCGACTCCTGCGCACGCACACGCGCCTCGATACGCTGCAGCAGGTGCAGGAAACGATCGGCATACGTGTCGTCCACCCACGGGAAGGCCAGCTCGGCGAAACGACGGGCCCAATCCAGATACGTCATGGTCTCCAGATCGCCGAAGTACGGCTTCGCGGTCTTGTTCAGCGCCGCGATGATCTCCTCACGACGGCTGTCCAGCTCCTCCGGATGCTTCATCACGCGAACCAGCAGACGACCGCACTGCGCGGACGAGTTCTCCAGCTCGTAGATGTCGGCGTGCAGGTGGCTCAGACCGGACGTCACACCGCCCACGGCCTTGCCGGACGGCACCCAGCGCTCGCCGATCGGGGCGAACGGATCGGTTTCGTCGGCCTCGGCGGTGATGCCGGGCGTATCGACGATCATCTGCTTGACCTGCGGGCTGGTGTGCGCCTCCTTGGCGGTCATGGCGGCGGTGCCGACGAGCACGCCGTCGACCGGCATGAGCGGCAGATCGTAGGCACGGGACCATTCACCGGTGATGTAGTCGGCACCACGCTCCGGCGTGCCGATGCCGCCGCCGGCCACGAGCACGATATTGCTCTGCTCGCGCACTTCGGCGTAGGTGCTGGTCAGCAGATCGTCAAGCGACTCCCAGCTGTGGTGGCCGCCTGCGGCACCGCCCTCGACCTCGATGATCACCTTGGTGGGGGCCACGGCCTTGGCGATGCGCACCACGGCGCGAATCTGCTCGACCGTGCCGGGCTTGAAGCACACGTACGGGAATCCGTCGGCGTTGAGCGAATGCACGAGTTCCACGGCCTCGTCGAGCTCGGGGATGCCGGCGGAGACGACCACGCCGTCGATCGGCGTGCCCGAGGCGCGCTTCTTCGGCACGATGCGCTGCGAACCGAACTGCAGGTTCCACAGGTAGCGATCCATGAACATGGCGTTGAACTCGACCGTGCGCCCCTCCTCGAGCTCCTGCTCGAGTCCGGCCACGTGACGGTCGAACACCTCGGCGGTCACCTGGCCGCCGCCGGCGAGCTCGGCCCAGTAGCCGGCGTTGGCGGCGGCCGCCACGATCTCCGGCTCCACGGTGGTGGGGGTCATGCCGGCGAGCAGCACCGGGGGCTTGCCGGTCAGATCGCTGAACGCGGTACGCACCTTGTCACCGGCCGGCGTGTGCAGCACGCGCGGGGCGAACCGGGTCCAGTTCTGGGCACGCGCCGGATCGGATTCCAGCGTGGACAGCTTCGCACGGGCCTCGACGGTGGACGCGTCGACCACGCCCACGCCGGTTCCCTGCGCCACGGTGGCGAGCAGCTTGCCCACGATCGTGCCGGGGCCGAAGTCCACCACCCACAGCGTTGCCGGGTCGGTGGATTCCATGGTCTCGCGCACGCGGGCAGCCCAATTCACATGGTTGAGCAGCACCTCGTCGGCGAGCGCGCGGGCACGGTCGGCGTCGATGCCGCAGGCGTTGGCCCATGCCACGGTCTGGTCCACGGCGTCGGCCATGAGCGGCGAGTGGAACGGCAGGGTCACGTCGAGGTATTCGAGCGTGGGGTCGAACACGCGGCCGCCGCGCACCTTCTCCTCGCGCAGCTTGGCCTGACGGGCATGCTCCTTGCCGACTTCGATCTCGAATGCGCCCAGATCCTCCGGGTATCCGGACAGCACGTAGTGGTTGGCCGAGTTGGTCACGGCGATGGCGATCGGTCCGCGCGGGTTGACCACGCGGGCGACGAGCGCGTCGATCTGGGCGCGGGTAACGTTCTTCACGCTGAGCATCGGGGTGGCTTCGCCGCTGCGCGAGTGCAGGGCGATCTGGCGGGCCTGACGGGTGCCGGCGATGCCGATGAGCGTGGCGGTGGCGAGGATCTCGTCGATCTGGCGGGCGGCGGCTTCGATGGAGCCGGCGTCCTGGATGGCCTTGACCATGTGCACGGCGAGGATGCCTTGGGAATGGCCGAGCACGGCGACCGGCTTGGTGGCGGCCACGTCGTAGCCGAGCGCGCGGGCGTCGAGCAGTGCGCCGAGCTGGGTGAGCGCGATGCCGGGCACGCTGGCGGGGGCAGCGGCGGCGGCACCCAGTCGGGCCGGGTTCGCCTCGAATCCGAACAGGTCGACCGGGCGTCCCGTGGTGGCGAGCAGTTCGGCGGCCACGGGGGTGAGCATAGTGTGCGCGGCGGCCACGTGGTCGTGCAGCGCCTTGTCGAGATCGGGGTTTGCCGTCTGGTCGGCGAGCGCGACGGGCCACGGGGTGCCCTGTCCGGCGAAGGCGAGCGCGTGCGGCTGGCCGGCGAGACGGTCAAGGAAGAAGTTGCTGGTCATTGATGTGTTCCTTTGATCGGTTTGATGGATGAAGTGTCAGTGTGTTCCGTGTGTTTGTGTGTTCCGTGTGCCGTCCACGATGGTTCACAGCGGCTGGTTGCCGTGGTGCTTCGTGGTCTTCCGATGACGACGTTTGGTCGACAGCAGTTTGAGCGATCGTTCGATCACGTCGCGCGTCTGTTCCGGGTCGATCATCGCGTCGATCTGTCCCATTTCGAGCGACAGGTTCGCGTTCACGGTGGTCCTTTCGTATTCGGCGGCGAGCTCGGCGCGGAGCTTGTCCACGTCGCGTCCGGCCTCCTTGGCTTTCTGCAGGTCCTTGCGATGGATGATGTTCACGGCTCCGGTGGCGCCGAGCACGGCGATCTGCGAGCTGGGCCATGCCACGTTCACGTCGGCGCCGATGGCCTTGGATCCCATCACGATGTATGCGCCGCCGAACGCCTTGCGCAGGATCACGGTGATCATGGGCACCTGCGCGTTGGCGTACGCGTAGATCACCTTGGCGCCGCGACGGATGATGCCCGCATGCTCCTGGTCGGCGCCCGGCTTGTATCCGGGGGTGTCCACGAGAGTGATGACGGGCAGGTTGAACGCGTCGCACAGGCGCACGAATCGTGCCACCTTCTCGCTGGCGTCCACGTCGAGGATGCCGGCGTTCACATTCGGCTGGTTCGCGACGATGCCGACCGGTCGTCCGTTCACGCAGGCGAAGCCGACGACGGCGGAGCGTGCGAACAGTTCGTGCACCTGCACGAATTCGCCGTAGTCGACGATGCAACGGATCACGTCGAGCACGTCGTACGGCTGACGGTCGTTGTCGGGCATGATCTCGGCCAGTCGTTTGGCGGCCTCCTGTTCGGCGCGGCCGGATGCGAACGCGTAGACGGGCGCCTCCTCGTCGCTGTTCGACGGCAGGTAGGCGAGCACGGTGCGCGCGTAGTCGATCGCGTCGGCCTCGTCCTCGCCAAGGTAGTGGGCCACGCCGGACTTGGCGTTGTGCACGTAGCCGCCGCCGAGTTCGTCCATGCTGATCGTCTCGCCTGTGGCCGCCTTGACCACGTCGGGGCCGGTGACGAACATGTCGGAGTTCTCACGGGTCATGATGATCAGGTCGGTGAGCGCCGGGCAGTAGACGGCACCGCCGGCGCACGGGCCGAGGATGATCGAGATCTGCGGGATGAATCCGCTGGCGTCGCAGGTCTTGCGGAAGATGTGCCCGTACTGGGTGAGTGCGGCCACGCCCTCCTGAATGCGGGCGCCACCGGAGTCGATGAGCGCAACGACGGGGATCTTCAGATCCATCGCCATGTCCATGAGATGGCAGATCTTGCGGCCTTCCGCCGTGCCGAGCGTGCCGCCGCGCACGGAGAAGTCCTGCGCGTACACGGCCACCTTGCGTCCGTACACGGTGCCGAATCCGGTGATCACCGCGGAGCCGGCCTTGCCGTCGTTGATATCGCCGCCGTTGAACCGGCCGATCTCCTCGAACGTGTCGGAGTCGAACAGCAGGTCGAGTCGTTCACGTGCCGTGTACTTGCCTTTGGCGTGCTGACGTTTGACGGCCTTTTCCTCGGCGTCGCGGGCCAGCTGCGCGGCCCGTACGATGGTGGCGCGCATCGGTTGCGCCGACTGCGCCTGATGCGCGGGGGCGTCGATGCGCATGCCCATGACGTCGGTCATTTCACGTCCTCCTTCTTCGCGTCTGCTGTCGCATCGTCGGACTGATCGTTCGTCTTGTCGTCGTTCTGACCCGTCTTGCCGTCCTTACCGCCGCCGTTGATGTCAAGCGTGACGAGGGTCTCCCCCGCCTCCACGCCGTCGGCCGGCGACACGAAGATCTTCGTCACCGTGCCCTTGACCGGCGCGTACACGTAGTTCTCCATCTTCATGGATTCGAGTACGACGAGCAGATCGCCCTTGGCGACCGTCTGCCCCTCCGCCACGTTGATGCGCGTGACCACGGCCTGCATGGGCGAGGCGATGATGCCGGACGCGGCGCCATCGTCATGCCGGGTGCCGGTGTCGACGTTGTGCAGTCCCTGACCGCGCAACGGCTGCGTGGGTCGACGATCGCCGCGGCGGGACGCGCCCCCACCCATGCCGGCCAGCATGGCCTCGGGCATGGTGAGCTTGACGCGCTTGTCGTCCACTTCGATCACGAACGTCTCGGCGGCCGACGTACGGCGTTCGGCCACGTTCGGGCCGGTCGTACCGGACTGCGACGCGGGCTGACCCGCCACCGTGGAGTGCGGGGTCTTATTGAGGTATGTGCGTTCCAGCCATTTGGTGGTCACGGAGAACGGATGACCCTCGGCCGTGAATTCTGGGTTGGTGAAGATCTTCTGGAACAGGCTCTGCGGCGTGGGCACGCCTTCGATCTCCATCTCGCGCAGCGCCCGGCGCACACGGGCCACGGCGGATGCGCGGTCCTGCGCGGTGACGACCACCTTGCCCATCATCGAATCGAACTTCGGGGAGACGGTGTCGCCCTCCTCCACACCGGAGTCGATGCGGATGCCGGGGCCGGACGGCCACACGATCCTCTCCAGCGTGCCGGAGCTCGGCGTGAGGTTCGTGGCGGGGTCCTCGCAGGTGATGCGCAGCTCGAAGCTGTGGCCGCGCGGAGCCGGTGCCTGGGTGAGCGTGCCGCCGCTGGCGATGACGAGCTGTTCGCGCACCAGATCAAGACCGCTCACCTCCTCGCTCACCGTATGCTCCACCTGCAGTCGGGGATTGACCTCGAGGAAGTACACCTTGCCGGCGGGCGTGACCATGAACTCGCAGGTGCCGAGACCCACGTAGTCCACCTGGTCGAACAGTCGCTTGGAGAAGCCGATGAGCCGCTGCGTCACCTCGTCGGGCAGGAACGGTGCCGGCGCCTCCTCCACGAGCTTCTGGTTGCGGCGCTGCACCGAGCAGTCGCGCGTGGAATAGACGGTGAAGTTGCCGTGGCTGTCGCGGCCGGACTGCGTCTCCACGTGACGGGCGCGGTCGACGAACTTCTCGATGAAGTAGTCCTGCAGATCGCCGCCCTGCAATGCGTCGTGGTTCATGAAGAACCGGCGCAGCTCGTCGTCGTTGTGCACCACGGTGATGCCGTGGCCGCCACCGCCGTCGGCGCGCTTGAGCATCACCGGATAGCCGTGCGAGTTGGCGAAGTCGAGCAGTTCGCGCATGTCGGTGACCGGCTCGGACAGACCGGGCACGGGCGGCACCTTGGCGGACTCGGCCACGCGGCGGGCGCTGATCTTGTCGCCCAGATCCACCAGCGCCTTGGGACTGGGGCCCACCCATGTGATGCCATCGTTGATCACCTTGCGCGCGAAATCGGGCACTTCGGACAGGAAGCCGTAGCCGGGATGCACGGCGTCCGCACCGGACCGGTCCACGATCTCCATGATCTTGTCCTCGTTGAGATACGTGTCCTTGTACGTGTCGCCGGACAACAGATACGCTTCGTCGGCCATCTGCGCGGCCATGGACTCACGATCCTGTTCCGCGTACACCACCACGGTGGCGATGCCCATCTCCTGGGCGGTACGCACCACCCGCAGCGCGATCTCGCCGCGGTTCGCTATCAGCAGTTTCTTCATGATTCCTTTCCGTACCGTTCGTTGTGCTTACTCGATCAAGACTTGATATGACGGTCAGTCGGCCTGCCGGTCGTTGCCGCCGACCGTCATGTGCCGGCGCTATTCGACGCCCACATCCCCCGTGGTCACGGTGACGATCTCGTCGTCCGCGGTGCGGATGGTCAGCGACGCGTCGGCGTTGATGGACTCCGCCACGCCCTCCACCACCTGTCCGCTGGTCACGCCGTTCTGTGCGAGTCGTGCGGTCACATGACGGCCGAGCGTCCAGCTCACTGCCACGGTCTCCTTGCGCAGTGTTTCGGCCGCGGCGACCGGATCGGCCGCCAGCAGGGTGAGTCGATGCCGCAACGACGATGCGATGCCGTCGGCGATCCGATTGCGCAGTTCCGCGTATTCGGGCAGATCGTTCACCTGCAGTTGCAGTGACGTGGACTGATCGGTCGGCAGACGATCGGCGGGCACGAACAGATTCAGACCGATGCCGAACACGACGATCGCGATGTCCCCGCGCACGGCGGCCAGTTCGGCGAGGATACCGCCGAGTTTGCGACCGGTCAGATACACGTCGTTCGGCCATTTCAGAGCGAGTCGGGGACCGGTCTGATCGTGCTGCGAGCGACCGTCGTGATCATCACCTTGTGCAACTTGATTATCGTTATCGTGAACAGTCTTGACGCCTTCAGAACATCCGCCGTATCCGGCCTCGTTCTGCCGATCCACGGCGATTAGTCCGGTCGTCGCCTCCAACGCGTAGATGGCCGCGAGTCCCGCGGCCATGGTCATCCACCCTGAGCTTCCCCCATCAAGCAGCGCCTTGGGCACTGCCGTCACAAACGTGCCGACGAACGACTCGCCCGGCTCGTTGTACCATGTGCGATCCAGTCGTCCACGTCCGGCCGTCTGCGTATCCGACAGCACCACGCTCATCGGCACACGCTGCTCGGAGTCCGATGCAACGGCAGACGATTCGGTGGCCGACGATTCGGCATGTCCATCGTCGAACAGGCCACGCACCACATCCACGCAATCAATGTCGTCTTCAGCGAGCGCCCGACGAACCGAACTGGTCGCATAGGTGTTGGTCGAATCCACACTCGTCAGCACACGCACGGAATCGGCGGACTGCACGGAATCATTGGAATCAGCGACGTCGCCGGCGCAATTGGAAACGGCGATCAGCGGCGTCCCGTCGGAGGCATGATCATCCTTGGCTCCCATGCCGGTGCACTGATCCGACCGTTCCATACAGGCTCCTTGCCGCGCGACGATGATTCCCCGACCGATGCCCACACCCATGGCACCGGTTGTATCCCACAACCTACTCGCGTACGCATTGCACCCGAAAGACGGCAGACGACAAAATTCCCGATCGGATTTTGTATGCTCCTACAAACCGTTCCGTAGCCTGGATCCCTAGGATGAATGCCATACAGTAAACAATTGGCTTGATTGCAACGTTTTCACGTCATGGATCAAGTCGCATATGACGAGTGGGGACGTCAATCGATGTTGATCGCCGCCATGACGGAAAGGGAATTTGTATGAACGCACAACACAGCAACCAGCCTCTTAGCGAAGTCTCCAGGACCGCCGACTCCACGCGCGCACGTCGTCTGCTGGTCTCCGGGGCCAAGGTGCTGCTGTTTGCCGGACTGATGTGGGCGTCGGCCGCGGCCGGTGAGATTCCGGTGCCGGGCACGCCGGTGCCGATCACCCTGCAGACGTTCGTGGTGATGCTTGCCGCACTGACGCTCAGCTGGCGTGAGGCCGGCTCCTCGATGGCCGTCTACCTTGCCGCCGGTGCCGCGGGTCTGCCGGTGTTCGCGGGTGGCGCGTCCACGGCCGCACTGTTCGGTCCGAGCGCCGGATTCCTGATCGGCTTCCTGCCCGGCGTGATCGTGGCCGCCCTGCTGCGAGGCAAGGCACGCACCGGTTCGGTCGCCCAGCGTGCGCTCACTGCACTGCGCTACTTCGGTGCCAGCCTGATCGGCTGCGTGGTTGTGGTGTATGCGTTCGGCTTCGTGATCCAGTCCGCGCTCACCGGTGCGCCGATCGCCACCGTCGCGCTCGCCTCGATGGGCTTCGTGGCCGGTGATCTGATCAAGGCCGCCGTCGCATCGCTCGCTTGCGCCGGCTTCTCCGGCTTCGCCCGTCACTGATTTCACCGCTGGTCGTCACTGGTCCCACTGATCCCGCTTGGTTCTCTGCAGCGTGGGATACTGCAGAGAACCAAGCGGGATTGATTAGTCGACTGAAAACACCCTGACGTGGCAGAGAGTGTGGAATATGACGTATTTTGCGTTCTCTGCCAAAGGCCGTGGCAGAGAGTATGAATACAGCGCGATCTTGCATTCTCTGCCACGGGCTGTGGCAACGAGTTCAAATACTGCGTGGTTCTACGTTCTCTGCCACATAATCATGGTAGAGAACGCGAATACACCACAATCCTGCATTCCCTGCCACGGGCTGTGGCAGCGAGCATAAAACATAGGAAAATCCATATTCTCTGCCACGTAATTCATAGACCTATCGTCATCATGCGCCACACTGGCGTGGCAGGCAATGACAAATCACGCGATATACAGATTCTCTGCCACACAGACGCGTCCAATATGCAGTTCCTCCGTGGCAGAGAACGAAGAAATAGCGCATTGTTGCGTTCCCTGCCAGAGGTCGTGGCAGAGAATACAAAAATACGAACAATCAACGTTCCCTGCCACAAAACCAGAGAACTCGCATACAACACCCAATGCAGAATCATCACCACAGTGCGCATCCGACGCAAGTGTGTGCCAAACCCACAGTCAAGAACACGCTTCAGTGCACATCCAACACACGCGTGCGACAAACCCGCAGTAAGGAACACGCCTCAGTACACATTCAACACACACGCAAAGCAAAGACCGCGCCGAGCGACCGGCACAACCTCGTTTTTACGCATCCAACACACGAGCGAAGCAAACCCACACTAAGCAACACCCTTCAGTGCACATCCAACACACGCGTGCGACAAACCCGCACTAAGGGGCACGCCACAGTGCACATCCGACGCACGTGTGCGACAAACCCGCACCCAAGGGCACGCCTCAATGCACATCCAACACACGTGTGACGAACCCGCAGGCGCGTGAGACATAGTGGCGATAAGTCATAGTGGAGCGGCCTAGCTCGAGTCGTCAAACCCAAGCCAGGCCGGAACTCCATCACAGGATCATGGCATCACTCGCCGCGGCGCTTCATGCGTTCGTAGGCGATTGCGGATCCCAGCGCGAGCACTGCGATGCCGCCGCCGGCGATCGCCCACATGCGCGCATCACCGCCGGTGAACGGCAGACTGCTCACCACGCCCACGTTCACGAATGTCGCGGAATCGGCACCCGTATCGGCAGAACCCGTCACGCCCGCCTTCTCATAGGCGATGCTCACCACCGGATTCGCCGCTGGATTCACGGTGATCGTGACGTTCCACACATCCTTCGAGTAGACGAGTCCGCCCTTGGTGCCACCGGTGCGAGGCTCGCCATCGGTACCGATCTCCGTGATCGTGTACGTGTAGGTCGTCTTCCCGGTCACGTTCGCGAACGCGATGTTCCCGTAGTTCGCTGACTGAGTCTGATCAGTACCGTTGCCGGTGATGCTGATGTCACAGTACTTGTCCTGCGCAACGGTGCCCTGATTGATGCAACCGGCAGTCGGCAGCGGAGCCGACGCCGCATCGTCACCCGAGCCGGCCAGTCGGAACGTGAACGCCGCGCCGTTGGCCCAAGTTCCGTTCTGCACGGTCTTGGTGACCTTCGGCGCACCAACCGGACTCTTATCGTCGCCGATCATGCCGCTGATCTCACCGTCACGCACCGGGTGAAGGACCGTATTATCCGTATTCACCTTGTCCGACGTGGGAATGGTGAACGTGTACTCGTTGGGATTGAGATCGTACCCGTCGGGCGCGGTCTCCTCCTTGAGCGTATACGTGCCGGGGGCCAGTCCGCGGATGAGGAACTTGCCATCGACCTTGTCCTGATCGGCGTAGGTGTATCCGTTGCCGTCGCTGTTGGTCGGGCAATGGCCGTTCTTGTCGGGCTCATTCTCATCGTTGACAGGCACGCAATCCGTGATCGTCTTGGAGAAATCACTGTCCTTACGGGTGAGCGTCCACTTGGATCCGGCGAGCGGTGTCGGATTGGTCTTGTCGGCGTCCGCCGCGTCGATCTTTGTCCATTCGACCGCGAATATGCTGTTGCCGATCTCGTTGTCAGGCAGCACGTCTCCGCCCTGCACGCTGATCGGCGGGGAGAAGCTCTGCGCGTCGGCCGTGAACGTGTAGGTTTTACCGGACAGCTGATATCCGTCCGGCGCCTTGATCTCGGTCAGTGTGAACTGTTCCCCGTCTTTGAGGTTGTCGATGGAGAAGACGCCCGGTTCGGGGTTCATGTCCTTGCCCACGTATTTGGTCTGATCACTGCCGGTGTTGTCGGTGACGATCAGTGACGGCGTGGTGCTCAGGTCGAATTTGCCGGTCGTCGCGTTGTAGTCGTAGTGCCAGCAGTAGTTGATCGTGTACGTGACCTTATCGGTGTATCCACCATTCCAGCTCTTCTGCTCGTCGAGCGTCAGGCAGTTGGACGGTTCCAGATCCCATTGGTTCGCGCCCGGACCGGTCACCTTCCACTCGGATCCGGCGATCGCAGCCTTGGTGTCGGCGTCGATCTTGGTCCATGTGGCGGCGTCCGGCGTGGCGAAGATCACGCGCCCGTTGGATCCGAACGCGCCGCCGGACAGTCGTGCCGCATTGTGCTTGAACAGCACACGCGCGTTCGTCCACGCGGCGTTGAGACCTGCGTCGTTCGTGGGGATGGCCTTCAATGCGATACCGCCCTCGGTGTCAGCAATGCCGTGCTTCTTGTTGTCCCCGTGGGCCTGCTGCAACAAAGCAGGCTCTTGTTCCACACGAGTGGCTTCGGCGTATCGCAGATATTTGCCACTGCTCTTATCAGGCGCATCGCTGCCGTCATGCTTGTACGCTCTGACGGCGTTTGCCCCCTGACCGCCATCCTTCTGCTGATATTTGTCGGCGAAACCGCTGGTCATGGTTTCCGGCTGACCGTCCCAGTACCAGGTGACGGCAGCTTTGTCACGATTCGTGAACCATGTGTTGAGCAGCTCGAATGCGTTATAGGTGATCTTCCCCCACTGGCTCTTCCACCCCGGGTTCATCAAAGCCAGATCGTCGCCGGCCTCAGTGGGGAATCCCGTTTTCTCTTCGTGATTTTCCGGGTTCTCGTCGATCGATTCGTCCACAGTGTTGTTGAGCAGTGCGATATTGCCGCCCTGCGAAGCACTGGCGTTGCCGGACGGACAGAGCCACAGACCGCCGCCGAAATGGCCGGCCTTGTTGAGGGTGGCCACGGCCGGTGCCACGTACGTGGTGGAGTCCTCCTCGGTGTAGATGGCACCGCCTAGATAGCCGGACGTGTTGTTGATGTATTCACCACCGAGGATGAATCCCTTGGAGTTGCCGTTCTGCAGGAAGATCGCACCACCCGCGCCGCCGTGTCCGATAGTTCCCTTGGTATCAGTGGTACCGGAGGTCGTCTCAAGACCGGTGTTATCAGTGAATTTTACGGTGTTGCTATCCTCGATTCCCGCCCAGTTGCCGTCGAACAGCGGTTTGTCACCGTTCTTGTTCGACACGGTGAGCGATCCCTTGGCGTAGACCGCACCGCCACCGCTCATGTATGCGGTGCTGACGGTGTGGTTGCCGGTGAATTTTCCACCGGAGATTGTCATCTCGCCGCGATCCTGGGAGATGGCACCGCCACCCTGGCCATCGCCGTTCCCCTTGGCCGTGTTCTTTTCGAACTTCGGTATCGTCTTTCCGCCGTCCCCCGATGTGACCACCAACGTTCCGTTGTTGTGGATCGCTCCGCCCTTGGTGCCGGCCGTGTTGCCGGAGAACGTACCGCCGTCCACGAGCATGGTGCCCTTGGTCGAGTCCTGCATGATCACACCGGCGGCCATATTGGACGTATTGTTCGTGAACGTGCCGCCGTGGACTTCGATTCGTCCACCGTCGCCCTCGTTATACACTACGGATCCGCGTTCGCTCGTGTTGGTAGAGAACGTGCCGCCGCTGATCACGATGGTGCCGTTCGTCTGATGAACGAGGCCGCCATTGCCATTCGTCGTGTTGTTTGTAAACGACCCGCCGTTGATGGTCACCGTGCCGCCGTTGCTCTCGGCCACCGCGCTGGCACCAGCCCGCAGCTTGGTGAACGTGCCGCCGTTGATGGTCAGACTTCCGCCGTTGTTCAGATGAACCAGCGATCCGTGTGCCTGATCGTCGGTGTTGGTGAAGGTAAGTTGGTTGTTTTCATCATCACCGATGACAATGCTGCCGCCGTTCTGCACATCGAACAGCTTGCCGGATCCCGACCACGTGAACTGATGTTCACCGTTGGATACGATAGTCAACTGGCATGCGACAGTAGTGTCATTGCCCTTGTTGTCCGCATTGAGAGCGATGTCGCCGTTGACGATCACTCGCTTGGTCTGTCCCGCAGTGCAGGGGAATGCCGCCTGCAGAAAGCTCGCGGCGTCATTGACCGTGGCGTCCGGCTCCGCAGCATTGGCCGTCACTCCTACTGCCAACGGACCTATGGCCAGAGCCGCCACTATGCCGGCAAAACCAGCCAATACACGCTTTGCACCCATCAAATTCAATTCCTCGTTGCTCTTCTCTCGCGTTGCGTCACGCACGCAAATGTCGTCATTACGACTGTCGTAGTCGTTCGACGTTGCTGATTGTCATTCCTGACTATGAATGGCCGACAATCGCCATCGACCATTCACAGCCGGTTATTAGTACACGTTCATATAAACCGAGTTTGCGTCCGGACCATGCAACGTATAGCCCGGACGCAAACTCAGTTACTACCCGATCAGATCAGGCGCGCAGAGCACGCTTGGTGGAACGGGACTTGAGGAACACCGTACCGGCAGCAGCGGCCAGCAGCACGCCGACAGCCGAGAACAGGATCGTTCCAGCAGCACCGGTAAGCGGCAGCTGCGTAATGGACTTCACGTTCTTGACGGTCACACCGTTAGTCGTATCCCCGTCGACAAGGCCCCAAGTGTCATTCGTATCCACGTCGTATGCGGAAACCGTGCCGTCCTTGCCAATGGTCACGGTGAAGGACGGCAACGCGGTCTGCAGATAATCGTCGGCAGCCTTGATCTCCTCAACGGTGTACGTACCTTCAGTCAGAGCCTGCACAATCACAGAACCCTGAGAACTTCCACTCACAAAGAAACCAGCTGCCTTCCGATCAACATCATCCGTCGGCAACTTCGTAACATCAGGCTTGGTATTCGTCCAGGTCCAGTTGCTGTTGGAGTACAGACCGTACTCGCCCTTATCGTTCTTCACCACGAACACGGCATTAGCAACCGGCAGATTATTGGCATCCTTCTTGTGGAAGGTAAAACCACCCTTGTGGGTTTCGACCGAGTTGCTCTTAGCATCAATGACACCGGCACCGATCACACCATTGGAGTTCTGAATTGTAGGGGCGGCATTGTCGATCTTGGTACCAGCGAGGAAGGGGCCATTCTCCACCCACACCAACTTCGAATTTTCGTCATCGGTGACAGTCACTTCGCCGCTCTGATCGACAATCAGGTACAGACCTGCGCTTTCAAACGAGAAAGTCAAGGTCTTACCGTCATTGGAAGCGTCAGGCGTAATGTCAGTCTCTGCAGAATTCTTCAGTGCGTCCACAAAGCCCTTAGTCTGATCAGTCGTCCACGTGCCGGAAGTCGTGCCAAGCCACTGCCATGGGTCATTCCCATTCTTAGCAGCATCATAGCCAGCCGCCGCGAATGCGGCATTGGCCGCGTCACCGGTGATACCATCAACCAGCTTGATACCAGTTCCACTGGCATTGGGAACCGCCTCATAACCTGCAAGCTTGACGTACTTGAATTCACGCAAATTCTTCTGCAAATTCTGCGTATCAACGGGCTTAGTGTAAAACTGCTGAGCATCCGATGCCGTTACAGTAATCGTTTTGTTGTCCGCAAAGCTCACCGGCTCAGCCGCGCTGGCGGTGCTGATGCCGAGGGCCATGCCGCTGAGGAGTGTGGCCGCGGCGGCGAGGCCTGCAAACAGTTTCTTCATAGTCATAGCGAAATATCTCTCTTTCTGCTCCGCTATTGCCATTGATTCCTGCACTCGCGGCATAGGGCACAACATCGCACCCCCATACCCGACCACACGAATCGAGGATTACCCCCACACATACAGTTATACCCCCGTATGCGAAACAAATCGAATTCGAGAAAAAGTTCACATTGACTTTGTTCACAAATCATAACGCCACTTGAGCGTTCGTATTTTTGCAAGAAATAATACATCTGACATCATGCAAATGATACCTTTTATACCCCTTTACCCCCTATTCTATTGCGCACCACACTCGGCGCACCGCACATGATCCTCCGCAATACAACAGCACCCGCCGCATCAATATGGCTTCAAGCATTCACACGGCCCGACACCATCGCAGACAATCCACACTCCCAGCACACCAAGCCTCATATTTCAATTGATAACCACCACATCCAACCAACATCCGATCTCTGTTAGTGCACCCCACACACACAACCCACAATCCCGACAATTACGGTATGACCAACCTACAATTCGGGAGTGTCTCTTTAAGTGTGTAACTGGTCTTGGTCGCATGCGTGCGTCGGATACGCACTGGATCGGGTTTCCTACTGCGGGTTCGTCCCGGATGTTCGTCGGATACGCAGCGAAGCACGTCCTTCAGTGCGGGTTCGTCGTATACGGATGTCGAATACGCAGTAAAACGTGCCCCCTAGTGCGGGTTCGTCACAAACGTGCGTCGGATACGCACCGAAGCGTGCCCCTCAGTGCGGGTTCGTCACACGCGTGCGTCGAACAAGCACTGGAGCGTGTCCCCCGGTGCTTGTTCGACGTCTCTGTGCGTCATATGCGCATCAGGGCGTGCGTCCGGTGCGGGTTCGTCACAAGCGCGCGTCGGATACGCACCGGGGCGTGTCTCCGGTGCTTGTTCGGTGCATACGTGCGTCAGATACGCACCGAGGCGGAGAACCGTCTTTCTGCAGGTCGTCACTGCTTCGATCGGCGCTGCTCTCAAGCGAGAGCCCCTTCCCGCCGGCCTCGCGACTGGCAGACAAGACCAGTCACACACCCACCAAGACACTCCCTATAATTCTCATGATTTTGGCCCCAGTAGATAACCGATGCGCCCCTGTACACAAGTTCGGTTATTCCGCGTGAATCCTTACAATCGGTGACGATGACGAGCACAGTACATACCACGGAACATACCACGGACACAGCCGGCGCGGCAGACGCGGCACGCAGCCAGCACGAATCGACGGCGCCGCGCGCACCCCACACACCTCATACGACCAGCGCGCCCAGCAGCACATCATCCAGCACACCCGAACCACCGCGCATGGTACGCATACTGTGCTGGACGGTGGCGGTACTCGCCTGCCTATGGCTGGCGTTCTGCTCCGCGGTCGGACCGATCTATCGCGCCGACGGGTCGATCGCGGAGTTCTCGATCTGGAACGCGCTGCTCGGCGCGGTCATGTTCTGCGTCTATCTCACGATCGTGCATGTACTCGCTTCGATCGGCGGTCGGAGGCACAGTCACACCGCCCGCAATCACACCGCCCGCAATCACACAATCCCCAGTGTTGTGCACACCATCCACACCGTCAGTGGACAAGTCTGCGGATTCCTGCGCAGAATCGCACGCCCGGCGATCACCATCATCACCAGGCACGAGCGCACCATCATACGCCATACCAACAGCACACGCCGCATCTTCACGGTGCTGGTCGTGGGATGGGCGTGGTGCTATATCACGCTGCTCAGCGCGTTCGGCGCGGACGTGTTCTCACAGATCCGCGAATTCACGTCGTTCTGGCAGCAGTCGCACGGCAATCCGCAGCCATACCTCGACGGCACGCAGATCGTCAGCACGATCATGGACGTCTACCCGACCGCGCATTATCTATGGCCGGCCGACCCCACATTCCTCACGAACCAACACAACATACTGCTCACATTGCTGTACGGCGGCATGGGCTACGCGAGTCAGACGCTTATCGGCGCGCCCGACGCAGGACTGATCATCCTGTCCGGTATGCAGTTCCTGTTCGCCGCGTTCTGCTGCGCGGCGACGGCGAATCGATTCCTCAACCGTCCGTTTGCGGCGGGCGTCAGCGGCGGCAC
The DNA here is from genome assembly GCF_002259645.1 of Bifidobacterium tissieri. Classification (GTDB taxonomy): domain Bacteria; phylum Actinomycetota; class Actinomycetes; order Actinomycetales; family Bifidobacteriaceae; genus Galliscardovia; species Galliscardovia tissieri. The sequence goes on along the minus strand of NZ_MWWV01000003.1, from coordinate 105,122 downwards.
TGCGCCGGCCGTCAATGATTCGTCCGCCAGCTCTACCGGAGTGCCGACCGTCGGGACAACGACTGCGCCGGCCACCACCCGCGTGATCGTGTTCGCACTGCTGCTACTCAACCCGATCGTGATCTTCAGCACGATCTCACTGACCAAATCGCCGCTGTTCGCATTCGCATTCGTCTGGTGGTTCGGCGCACTGTATGAGCTGTATGCCACGTCCGCATACGGCGGCACGACTGTCTGCGACGGCACGATTGCGTACGACGGCACCGACTCCCCCGCCACTGCGGCACCCCCCACCAAACCACGCCGCATCACGGTGATCGCGCTCGCACTCAGCACACTTGTCATGCTGGCGAGCGCCAAATACGGCCTGTACATCGTGGCGCTGCAACTTGTACTCGCCCTGCTCGCCGACCGCAAACGCTGGCGTACATACGTGATCGCCCTGCTCATTCCGCTCATCGCATTCCAGGGCATGATCACCACGCTCACCGCCACGAACACGATCATCGGCGGCGATCCGATCGAAAGCAAGGGCGTGCAATTGCAGCAGATCGGACGCATCGCCCAGCGCGATCCGGACAGCATTCCGGCGAGCGCTCGCGAGAAGATCGCCCCGATCATCGATCTCGATGGCGCGGCCAAGGCGTACTTCCCCAACGACGCCGACCGTATGAAATCGTCGGGCAGTTCCGAGAGCAAGACCATCGCCTACCAGTGGCGTACGGTCACCGCCGACGATATGAAGGATTTCAACAGCGCCTGGCTTGACATCGTCAAGGCGAGTCCGGTGGTCGCGATCGACGCGCTACTCGCCAAATGCTACGGCTATTTCGACGTGTTCGACGTGCCGTATGTGTCGGCGATCTATTACGTGAACAACGGCAAGGTGCAGAACGATACCGCGGTGATCAGCCGTTGGAATCATGACTGGCGGAACGCGGTGGCGGGATTCGCAAACGGATGGTCGCATATTCCCGTGCTCGGCTGGCCGATTCACGGTAATTTCTGGACGATCCTCACGCTTGTGGTCGGTGCCGCCGAGGTGGTGCGACGTCGTTGGCGTGCGCTCGCCTATCATCTGCCGATGCTGCTGCTTATGGGCGTGATGATCACCGCTCCGGCGAACAATTTCGACCGTCATATGCTCCCGCTGGTCTTTTGTTTCGCCTTCCTGGCCCTCTGGTTCCGCCGTGATAGCGGGGATGCGCCTGAGGTGGTCGATCGATCGCAAGCGAGTCGTTGAGCCGAATCTTGCATCGGAACACGTTCTCGCGCGACTGAACGATACCGTCCGCCGAAGAGGTGCCGACTATGCTGGGGCGTATGGCATTTTCAGTTCGTTCCGCGTTTTCGAGAGGTAGTCGCAGCAAGCAGTCGGCACCGGTGCCTGATCCGAAGCCTGTCGGCGACGCGGCGGACAGCGTGCCGGACGACGTCGGCAATGCCGACAGCACCGACGGTGCCGACAAAGCTACGGATAGGACGACAAGGGGCACGACCAGACCGACGGCGACGACGGGAGCGGAAGCGGCGAACCATGTTGGTCATGCCGAACGGACTGGTGCTGGCGATTCAACCAGTGCACACGGGACGATGGCCGGTTCGGCGATAAGCGATTCGTCCAACGCCGTCTCCGAACGATCCACTTCCGCGGCAAGAACGCGGACGACCAAACGCACCCGGCATATCGTCGTCACCGAGGTTGTGCCTCCGGCTTCGGAAAGCGAAAAGGCGCGGTCCAAGACCAAGTCCACACAACCGCGACGCCGCACCACCGTCCGAACCAAGCCGATCATACTCAACGATGATCATGGGTCCGATGCTGCCGATGTATCCGCGACGACCAGTGCACACGGTGTTGCATCGGCATCGGCTGTGGGTTCGGCATCGGCTGTGGGTTCAGCGACGGCGGTGCAGAAGACATCGCCCGCGCAGGAAACACCGTCTGTGACGAGTTCACCGTCCGCGACGGCGTACAGGGCCTCCGCATCCGGGGACTCATCGGGTTCCGCGAATTCCGCAGACGCCTCCCCCGCATCCGTTTCCGCGTCCTCCGTGGCCGACGAAGCGGAACAGCTGGCCGCACGATTCCGTCGTCGGCAGCCGCATGTCGAGCCGGTCGATCTGCCGCCCGCACTGCGGGAACTCGTGCGCGAGGCGGAGCTGCAACTCAACACCGATCTCGCGTGGTATCGCGCGCTCAGCGTCGCCGACAAAAACCAGCTGCGTATGATCATCGAAACGGCCGTGACGGATTTCGTCGACTGGTTCTCGCAGATCGACGCATCGGCGTTCGCTGATTCGCTGGATGTCGATGCCCACGACGGCGATACTGGCAACGGCAGGCACGGCACCGACTCCGGCAGCGCGGACTCCACCAATCCCAGCGCCGCTTCCGACACCGATCACAGCGTCGACACAGACCACAGCGCCGACACCGACCACGCGTCGCCCACGTCCCGCAAACCACTATCCTCGGCCGATATCGCCGACGAATTCCTGCACCCGTCCACCGATCACATCTTCTTTGTGGCACCGCTCGAATTCACCAAGTCGATCACACTCAATCAGACGGTGGACCTCACGCGGTTCATCGTGGACGTGCTCGAACGCAACGTCACGCGCATCGCCAAACCGGGGCGCGAACAGGACATGCGCAACGCCATGCTCTATTATTCGCGCGAAGTGGCGTTCTCGGCCGCCACCGTCTACGCATCATCGGCGCAGGCGCGCGGCGATTGGGATGCACGACTCGAAGCGCTCACCATCGCCGATCTGCTCGACGGCGTGACCAGCCATCAGGTGTCGTCGCGCATGAGTCTGCTCGGATGGTCGAACGAATTCCACTGCTTCGCCATGGCCGGGCATATGCGTAGTCATACCGGCGATATCAGTCTGAGTATGGCACATCGTCAGATCCGGGAAGCCGTGCGATCATTGGGTGGCGAATGTCTGATCGGCGAACATGAGACGCTGATGGTCGCGCTGATCGATCCTCGCAACAGTGGCGAGCCGGAGGACTATTTCCAAGCGGTGGCGGAGTATTTCGCCGATGATTCGCCAGTGAGCATCGGGCCGGTACGTGAGGGACTCGACGGTGCCGCGTACACGTTGCGTGCGGCGGTGAACAGTCACCGTGCGTCGCGTTGCCTGACCGATCTTCCCCGGCCGTTGCGCAGTGACGACGTGCTGCCCGAACGTGCGCTGCTCGGCGATGCCGACGCCCGACGTGAACTGTACGACAACGTATACAGTGTGCTACGCGGCGACGATACCGAGAATCCGCTGCTGCTTACGCTGTCCACGTTCCTGCGGTCCGGCAATTCGCTCGACGCTACCGCGCGCGAGCTCAACGTGCATCCGAATACCGTGCGATACCGACTCAAGCGGTCGGTGGAGGTGACGGGCTGGGATCCGATGAATCCGCGCGAGGCGTACGTGCTGCTCACCGCCATCAAGATCGGTCTGATGCTCGACGATTGATCGGTAGCGACGATCATTTGTTCATTCGGCCCGGACGGCACGGATCGTCAACGCGGATGGCACGGATACGCTGCGGGTTTGTCATCATTCATCAGTGGATCCGCAGCGAACCAGCACCCACACTGCGGGTCCGTGCTGGTCTATCAATGAACCCGCAGCGAACGAACCGCCACGCTGCGGGTTTACGCCAAACCAACTGCACACCCGCAGCGAACGGATTCCTGCGCTGCGGGTCCGTATCTCAGCCACACCCAATCCGCAGTTAATGGCCAATGATGATCGTGATGATCAAGCTTTCCGGGGACATTTCGGCATGGTACCGTTCCGGAAAAGAAAAAGAAGGGCCCCGGAACGTGACTGTGCACTGTTCCGGGGTCCTTCCCGTTGCAATCTTTGCTTATCAAAAGCTGGAGCGGAGCCACCGCCGGACAACCGCCCTACCGGGACCAGTACGAACCGGATGGGAGGAAATCGGCGGCGGCTCCACCGAAATCACTGAACCGACTGAAATCAGACGGTGGCCACGTCCACCGGAACGCCGGGGTTCATGGTGGAGGTGATGGTGACCTTGGTGACGTAGCGGCCCTTCACCGTGGTCGGCTTGAGACGCTTGATCTCGTCGGCAACGGCCTTGAAGTTCTCGTCGAGGGCCTTCTCGTCGAAGGAGAGCTTGCCCACGAGGAAGCTCAGGTTGCCGTGCTTGTCCACGCGGAAGTCAACCTTACCGCCCTTGATGTCCTTGACAGCCTTGGTCACGTCCATGGTCACGGTGCCGGTCTTGGGGTTCGGCATCAGGCCACGGGGACCGAGGATACGGCCCAGACGGCCGACCTTGCCCATCATGTCCGGAGTGGCGACCACGGCGTCGAAGTCGAGGAAGCCGCCCTGAACCTTGGCGATCAGATCGTCATCGCCGACGATGTCGGCGCCGGCCTCGGTGGCCTCGGTGGCCTTCGGGCCACGGGCGAACACGAGCACGCGGGCGGTCTTACCGGTGCCGTGAGGCAGGTTCACGGAACCGCGAACCAGCTGGTCGGCCTTGCGGGGATCCACGTTCAGGCGGTACACGGCCTCGACGGTCTGGTCGAAGTTGTACTCGGGCATGCTCTTGAGCAGGGCGATGGCCTCGTTGGGGGTGTACAGGTTGCTGCTATCGATCTTCTCGGCAGCGGCGAGGTACTTCTTGGAACGCTTTACCATGTGTCCTTCTCCTCTCAGTCCGTAACCGTGATGCCCATGGAACGGGCGGTGCCTTCGATGATCTTCATGCCGGCTTCGATGTCACGAGCGGACAGGTCTTCCATCTTGATCTCGGCGATCTCGCGGACCTGAGCCTTGGTGACGGAGCCGACCTTGTGGGTCAGCGGGTTTTCGGTGCCCTTGTCGACGCCAGCGGCCTTCTTCAGCAGAGCCGCGGCCGGCGGGGTCTTCAGGATGAAGGTGAAGGAGCGGTCTTCGTAGACGGTGATCTCAACAGGGATGACCTGACCCATCTTGTCCTGCGTCTGGGCATTGTATGCCTTGCAGAAGTCCATGATGTTCACGCCGTGGGAACCCAGGGCCGGGCCCAGCGGCGGGGCCGGGTTGGCCTTGCCAGCCTGAATCTGGAGCTTGATCAGCGCCGAGACTTTCTTCTTAGGAGCCATTGTATGGTTCTTCTTTCTGTGAAGCGGTCAGACGGAACCCGTTCACGGCGCATGGCACGACCGTTCGAGATCGAAAGGACGACAACGAGCGAATCCATGCAAAACCGCGGAGGTTTTCCTCCCGCAACCGATTATTGCTATGTGCTGTGCTAGCGGGATAAACCCTCCAGACACAAGCTTTCCTATTATGCACGATGTCGTGGACAATCGTGGGCGGTGTCGTCACGCATGCCATCCGCATACAAACGGGCCGCGCCCCGCACGATCCAGTGGATCGATGACGAGACGCGGCCCGACAGTGACTATCGACGCAATTCAGCACGTTCCGTACAACTCAGTACAACTCAGTACCGCATCACTCAGTACGTTCAGTACAACTCAGTACCGCAGACCGAATCCGTACTCGTAGTAGTTGCCCTCGGCGTCGCGGTACGCGTACGCCTTGCCGTTCTCGTCCTTCATCGACTCGGGCATGTACTTGTCCTTGTCATATCCAGGCACGTCGTTGGGGCTTACGCACACGCCGTCCGCGTTCACGGCGATCACCGAATCGTCCTTGGGCAGGGTGATCGGCAGACAGCCGACCGCCGGATAACGGCCGACGATCACATCCACGCACGCCTTGGTGTACGTGTCGTAGCCCACCACGAGCGCGTCGACATGACGTTCGATGTTGCCCGGCATCCATGCGAGCGACACGTTGAGAGAGGCGATCGCCTTGCCGCCATGCGCGTGCACGGCGTCGGCGATCTCAGCGATGCGGCCCACGCCGTACAGCGTGGTCTCCTCATGCGTGCCCTCGGAGGACGGACGCCCCTCCGGATCGGTGTCGCACACAGTCTTGTTCTCGCATACGTCGATCTCAAGATAACCCTTGGTGGCGCTGAAGTAGTTGCCAGATCGCGGATCGGCATACAGCAGCGCGTAATCGGCGGCCGCGGGATCGTCGGTGAGCGTCAGGCCGAAATCGGACTCCAGCATGGCGCGCAGCGAGGCGGTGCTCTTCTCGCCGGTCTCCTTGTCCTTGCCGAACGCCTCGGCGTACACAAGCCTCCCGTCGGTCTTCTCCGCGTTGATCGGCAGCGTGCGACCGGCGTTCTTCAGCAGGGTCACCGAATCGCAGTGCACCTCGTAGGCCTCATCCCAGTCGTCCGGCGTGGCGACCACGGATTCGGCAACGGACGGATCGCGATACGGGTTGTCGAACAGGCCGAGCGTGAACTTCTCGGTCAGCGTACGCGTGACGGCGCGGTCGAGCGCCTCGTCGCCGAGCGTCACCTGTTCGCGCGTGTATCCTTCCGGCACGTCGTGCGTGTCGTAGTAGTCGTTGTGCGCACGCTCGTACGCTTCCTTCGCCTCGGTGACACTGAACGCGCCGGAGATCACGTCGACGCCGTTGTTGATGGCGAGCGCCACGCGTTCGGGCACGGACAGGTCCTCCACGCCCCACGCCATCATGTGCGTGATGCCGGAGTCGGAGTTGACGTAGCCCTTGAAGCCCATCTGGCCGCGTAGCAGTCGCTGGATGAAGAACTCGTTGAATGCGAATCCGACGGGCTGCCAGTCGATCGGCTTGCCGTTGAGATCGTACTGTTCGGCGCTTTTCGCCTTGCTCGGCTTGGCGTAGTACGGCATGATCGACGCCGCGTTGCGAGCGACGGCCACCTTGAACGCGGGAAGATGATATGTTTCGAGGCTGTTCTCGGTCTGGTACACGTTCCACTGGCCTTCGGCGTAGTGCGGGTCGAAGCCGTTTTCGCGCGCACCGCCGCCCGGGAAATGCTTGACGGTCATGGCCACGCCGTCGCGGGTGAGCTCGTCGCCACCTTGGACGGCGGGGATGAGGTGGTCGAAGATGTCACTGTTGAGCTTCGGGTTTTCGCTGAACGTGCCGTAGGTGCGCTGCCAGCGCGGGTCGGTCATGGTGTCGGCCATGTACATGTAGCCCTTTTTCATGCCGACGGCGTCCCATTCGCGACGGATGACGTTGCCGAAACGGTCGATCACGCCCATGTCGCCGGTGCCGATCACCGCCGCCGCGATGCCAAGTGTTCCCGGCCAGGTGGCGAACACGCCCTGTGCCTCGTTCATGCCGAACACGGCCTCGCCGTTCTCGTTGCGGGAGTTGCTGAGCACCTGTACCGGCACGCCGTGTTCGGTCTCCTCGGCCACGGCGTTGAGCTGGTTGATCCAGTCGACGAGTTCGCGTGTGGTGGGGTTGGCGCGCAGGATCAGGTTGCGCAGTTTGAGCGTCTGCAGCGAGTACTTGGTGCCCCATGTTTTTTCGGCGCTGAAGATGGAGTCGGCCTCTTCCACGATCTGTTCGCTGAGCAGACCGGTTTCGTCGCGCTGTTCGCCATCCTTGAGTTCCTGACCCATGCGCCACGAGTTGGTGAAGATCATGCCGATCTTCTCATCGACGGTGAGTTCCTTGACAAGCGATGCGGCGCGTTCGGCCGGCGACTTGCGCCAGTCCTTGTAGTCGTCGAGTTTGCCGGAGCCGTCGAGATCCTTGAAATACAGGCCGTCCTGTTCGATGACGGGCTTGCTGACGACGCCGATGGTGGGGCCGTCCTGGTTGTCGTAGTACTTGACGATGTCGCTTGCTTTCGTGGTCGCGGTGGTGGTCATTGGTCGTCCATCCTTTCGAGGAGCCGGCACCCCCATTGGTACCGCACTCTTGCCTTCATTCTGCCCGACTTGGTTGGACGACGGTTTTTGTTCCCACAGTTTTCCATGTGCGAATTTGGACCAGCAGCGTGGCATCCCAGCGCTTTGCATGTCGGAATGGGAGGTGCTCGACAACGGGATTGAGCCGATCATGGCTGTGGACTTCACTGATGACGAGTGGGATATCGGATGGTTCAGACTGGCTTGCGTCCTCGGACTGCATCCTCGGACAAAGGCAGATGGAGAGGATCGCGCGCAGTTTCCCGTGATAATCGCGAAATGCATGTCCTATCTGCAAGTTCTGTGCGGATTCCCGGATCCTGCGGACAACTATCTGCGAGTTCTGTGCGCCCTAGAACGGAAACGCGAAGTATGATGCGCGGAATTCCAACGTTCATACTTGGGATTTCCGGTTTGGAACGCACAGAACTCGAAGATAGATGTCTGCACAAGGCTCGAATCCGCACAGAACTCGAAGATTGCCGAATAATTGCAGTGCATGCACGGCAATAAGCTCCACAGCCCATCTAAGGAGCGGGCATGATCATCCCCTGACCTCCGGCGTCCGGGGACAAGCTTTATGGTTTAGCTGCCATCCTGCGTTCTTTAGCAAACGAAAAAGCCGCTCCGAAGAGCGGCTTGACGTTAATGCGCGATGATGCGCTTGGCGGCGACTATTCGACCACCTTTTCCACCTGGTTGAAGTCGAGTTCCATCGGCGTATCGCGACCGAAGATGGACACCAGCACGGTGAGCTTCTGCGTGGCGGGCGACACCTCGGAGATCACACCGGACATACTGGCGAACGGGCCGCTGTTCACGGTGACGGTCTCGCCGACCTTGTAGATCACCTCGACGGTGCGCTTGCGGGCGGCGGCGGGCTTGTCGCCGGCGGCCTTGAGCGCCTCGGAAGCGATCATCGGGGCCATCATGGAGACGACCTCCTTGCGGGTGAGCGGCGCCGGATCCTTGGTCGGGCCCACGAAGCCGGTGACGGCCTCGGTCTCACGGACGATGCGGCGGGCTTCCTCGTCGGCGGTCATACGAATGAGCACGTAACCGGGGATCAGCACCTCGGTGGCGACCTTCTTGCCCTTGGCGGTGTGCTTCTCCACCTCGTGCATCGGGATCTCGCACTGGAAGATCTGATCCTCCAGCCCGAACGACGCCACACGGGACTCGATGTTGGCCTTCACGCGCTTCTCGTAGCCGGAGTAGGTGTGCAGCACGTACCACTTGCCAGGCAGAGTACGCAGTTCACGCTCGTACGCCTTGACGGCACGCTCGCCGGGGTCGTCGTCCGTCTCGGAGTCGGACTCGGCTTCGGCGGCCGCAGCGGCAGTGTCATCAGCGTCTTCAACAGTGTCGTCAGCCGATTCGGCCTCGGCGTCAACGGATTCGGCGTCATCGTCTGCGACGTCTTCAGCGGAATCCACAGCGTCGTCGGCAGCAGCCTCGTCGGCGTTCTCGACAACGTTCTCCGCCTCGTCGGTGTTCTCGACGGGTTCGGTCGCGGGGGCCTCGACGGCCTCGTCGTTCACATCAAGTTCATCAGTCATAACAGGCATCCTTTAGAAATTCAAGAATTCAGTATGATATCCAGCGTCGATTCTACAGAAGCCGCGAACGATACGCGATACGACGATGAATCAGCCGAAGATGAGCATTACGAGCTTGCCCAGTCCGAAATCAAGGCCGGTGACAAAAAGCATCAGGAAGATGACGAAAATGAACACGGCAATGGACCAGAGCACCAGTTCCTTGCGGGTGGGGGTAACGACCTTGCGGAGCTCGTCAATGATCTGCTTGATGAACAGGCCGATACGCATGAAGACGTTTGGCTTCACCACGTTCTCTTCAGCGTTAGATTTCTTAGCCATGACCACCCTCACTGGTTTATGCAACCGTTGTTCATCTCTAGCAGGGAAGGCGGGACTCGAACCCACAACCTACGGTTTTGGAGACCGTTGCGCTACCAATTGCGCCACTTCCCTAGGTAACCTCGCCTATCATACACACACCCGCGAACGAGAGGTGTTAGGCAGGCGGCGAACCGCCAAGAGGTCATAGTAGCGGCTTTTGCCAATGAAGTCCAGCCACCACGGGTTTTTTATGAGAAACCGAAGAAAATAACGGCGAGTCGCGCGCTTGCCCGCACGATTCATCCCCTGCAAACGGTCATGATTATCGCGCCAAACGGTCATGATTATCGCGCGGCCATCATCATGGGACCGTCACCGTGTGGCCATCATGCGATCACCGCGTGTCGCATGCCATCGCGACGTCACACGGACCGCCAGCACCACGTGACACTAGCTCAAGATCGTTGAAATTGCAACGTTTCCACACGCCCATCACGTGGGCCGGCCGGACCACGTGACGCGACCCGACCCACGTGACGGGGATTTGAACCATCCAAGCGCGCCACGTGATGCGACCCGCCCCTTGTGACGCACTGCAGATCGCCCGAACCAGACAACCGCCGAACGACCATCCAAGACAAGCAGCCCAAGCCAAGCGTTACGTGGGCCGTGTTACGTTACGTGGGCCGTCCGCGCCACGTAACGCCAGTTCAGGATCGTTGAAATTACAACGTTTTTGCAGGCCCGTTACGTGGGCCGCGCGGCCCACGTAACGCCGCACGGCCCACGTGACGGGGAACTGACGATCAGCGACCCGCAAGGCAGGATAAGATTCAGGCGGCGACCCAATCCTGGAAGCGCTTCATGCCCTCGGCGAGCTGATCGTCGGCCAGAGCGTAGGAGAAGCGCAGATAACCGGGGGCCCCGAACGCCTCGCCCGGAACCGCGGCGATGTGAGCTTCGTCAAGCAGCAGCGCGGCCAGTTCGGACGACGTGGCGGGCACGGATCCGTTGGGGCCGAGCGGCTTGCCCAGCAGCGCCTCCACGTTCGGGAACGCGTAGAACGCACCGGTGGGCGTCGGGCAGTCCACGCCGGGGATCTCGTTGAGCGCGGCCACGATGGCACGGCGACGCTTGTCGAACGCCTCGCGCATCACATGCACCTCGTCGAGCGGACCTGCCACGGCGGCGAGCGCGGCACGCTGCGACACGTTCGCCACGTTGGACGTCATGTGTCCGGAGAGCTTGGCGGCGGCCTTGGCCACGGGTTCGGGGGCGATGAGCCAGCCGACGCGCCAACCGGTCATGGCATAGGTCTTGGCCACGCCGTTGAGCACGATGAGCTGGTCGCGCACCTCGGGAACCACGGCACCCACGTAGGTGGTCTTCGCATCGTCGTAGTTGAGGTGCTCGTAGATCTCGTCGGAGATGACCCACAGGTGGTTGGCCACGGCCCATTCGCCGATGGCGCGCACGGTCTCCTCCGGCCACACCGCTCCGGTGGGGTTGGACGGGGAGTTCAGCACGATGGCCTTGGTGCGCTCGGTGCGGGCGGCCTCGAGCTGGGCCACGGTGGGCGTGAAGTTCTGGTCGGAGCCGGAGAATACCTCGACGGGCTTGCCGCCGGCCAGCTTGACGACCTCGGGGTACGACGTCCAGAACGGAGCGGGAATGATCACCTCGTCGCCGTCGTTGAGCAACACCTGGAACGTCTCATAGACGGCCTGCTTGCCACCGTTGGTCACCACCACCTGCGAGGGCTCCACGGCGTAACCGGAGTCACGCAGCGTCTTGTCGGCGATGGCCTGACGCAACTCGGGCAGGCCGGCCGTGGGCGTGTAGCGGTGGTTCTTCGGATCGCGGCACGCGTCGGCGGCCACGTTCACGATGTAGTCAGGAGTAGGGAAATTCGGCTCGCCGGCACCGAATCCGATCACGTCCACACCCGCGGCCTTAAGGGCCTTGGCCTTGCCATCCACCGCAAGGGTGGCGGAGGGGGAAACGGAGTTGATTCGGTCGCTAAGGGTCTGCCATGCATCGAGTTCAGCCATGGTTTCCAGCCTATAACCAGACGGCGAAAAACAACAGACCGAATCCAAATCAGCCGAACCCGAATCAGCCGAACCCGAATCAGCCCTGCGACCGATTCGTTCAATATCGGCATCGTTCTAAGCTGTAATCATCAACGATGCAGAGAGATCGAGAAACCAAGAGAAGTCAGGGAGACGCTGATGACCAGCCGTCGGAATCGAAATGAAAATCGATATGAAAATCGAAATAATAATCGTAGTGAAAGCCCACATCATGCGAATGCGATCGGCCGTCATGCCGGCGCGCGAAGCCGTACCGCATCGTTGATGATTCTCATCGTGGCGGCGCTTGTTGTCGTGCTGGGCGTGGCGATGGGCGTGAACACGTTGCACTCGCAGTCGATGGATTCAATGGGATCGATGAGGACGACCGAGCCGGGCACTGCGACCGCACCGAACTCCTCCATCACCGCACCGGCGAGCAAATCCGCCGTGCCGACCGCCGATCCCGGTGACATCGTGATGGGCGTGAACGGCGACGAGAACACGGTCGTGCTCAAGGGCGAACAGTATCTGGAGGCGGGCGCCCATGCGAGCGAGCCGACGGATGGCATACTCAACGATCGCATTCGCACGTCGGGTTCGGTGGATACGTCGAAGCCCGGCGACTACACGGTCACGTACAGCGTTGCGGATTCGTCCGGTCATGTGGCGCACACCGATCGCACGGTGCACGTGGTCGATTCGATGGACAAGCAGTCCGGCGGCGTGCCGGTGCTCATGTATCACTATGTGTATTCGGCGAGCGCCGCACCCGATCATCTTGACGCGAACTATCTGCTGGATTCGAAGCTTGAGGAGCAGCTGAACTATCTGTCGGCGAATGACTTCTACTATCCGTCGTGGCAGGAGGTGGCCGAGTATGTGGCAGGCACGCATTCGCTGCCGAAGCGCAGTGTGGTGCTCACGTTCGACGACGGCGAGGAGGGGTTCCTGCATTACGGCATACCGCTGCTGGCGAAGTATCGGGTGCCGGCAACGTCGTTCATCATCGCCAGTGATGCGGATGCGTCGCAGAAGGTGGTGGCGAATGCGAATGAGTTCGTGCAGTTCCAGTCGCATTCGTTTGACATGCATCGTGCGGGTGGCACGGTGGGTCATGGTGGCAGGATCAGCGCAATGACACATGCGGAGATCGTGGATGATCTGACGAAATCCACGACGATCGTTGGCACGAATCAGGCGTTCGCGTACCCGTTCGGCGATACGACCGACGATGCCCGTGCCGCGGCTCGCGAGGTCGGTTTTCTGTGCGCGTTCACCACGAAGTATGGCCGCGCGAATACCGGCGACGATCCGATGGCACTCCCCCGCGTCCGGGTCAGCGGCGATCAGTCCCTCGCCAGTTTCGAAGCCTCCGTGCAGTAGTCGCTGTAGCAGCAGTAGCAGAGTCGTGGACGAATGCACGCGCATCCGGCGAACTCATCCGCGGCCAACGCAGAGCCGCAGTAATCGTGGAACCGCAGTAGTCGTGGGAGAATGAACCGGTAGTTATGGACGAACCGGATCTACGGTCGTCGCTCACGTTCCTATGACGTTTATAGCGTCCACGATCGCGATCGCGACTTCCACGGTTTTGGATTTCAAAACCCCGACGCAGCAGATTGAGCACGACAAGCAGATGAATCCAGCCACGCCTTGATGTCTTCACGCCTTCATTCACATCCATGGCTGCGGCAACTTCCATGCGGTACGTGACTGCGGATGTTCACGGCAGACCACTTCCACCAGGGATGAGCCCGATGTTTTGGGGAAGAAGAACTCCGATATGCTCGCGTTGCTTCATGAGTCAACGAGTAGACGGACCGAAGTACGGAGCGGCATGACCCTGTACGACACCAAAACCTTATGCCCGTACGACACCAAACCTTATGATTCCGCATATGACTCCGCATCGCGCGACCCCACACAGACGGGTCGACAGATGTTGGCGCGACGCGTCCCGGCAACGAGCATTGGCGGGATGGCAACAGGACTCCAAGCTGCTCGCGGCACAGGCTGCTCGTGCGACACAGGTCATTCGCGGCAAAGGCTATTCACGGCAAAGGCTATTCACTGTACAGGCTGCTCGTGCGACACAGGTCATTCGCGGCAGAGAATGCGCAAAAGGGATATTTCTCCGTTCTCTGCCACGACCTCTGGCAGAGAATGATGATACAGCCCAATTCATCATTCCCTGCCATAAATCGTGGCAGAGAAGTCGATATTTCAGCAAAATGACATTCTCTGCCACACAGTCATGGCAGAGAACGCAGATTCGTCATTATTATTCGTTCCCTGCCACGGATCCATCAGGGACTAGTCCCACTGCTATCCAAATCCAATGCAGCAGTACCGAATATTGGACTTCCTTGTATCCATGACCAGTCGTAGCGGGAAATTTCCGTGGCAGAGAATGACCAAAAAGCATAATTCCGTATTCTCTGCCACAGTCGCTGGCAGAGAACGACGATACAGCCCAATTCATCATTCTCTGCCACGACGAGGCCGCCCCATTGCGCTAATGCCACGCGCCCCGTCCGGCTTCCCCGGGTTCGTCCAGCTCGGCGAAAAGATCGACCGACGCCGCTACGACATCATCACGACCATCCGCAGCGGACTGCACAACGCCAGACTCGATGCCGTGAACAACACCATCAAAATTGGCTAGGAACCGTTAGACCACAGTGTGCATTTGTTCTGAGTAATCGCGGTGTTCCAAGTGTTTCAAGTGTTCCGAGTGCGATATCCGAGGAAAACCCGGTACGGGCCGGTTCCCTATCAGGACAGACATCATTATTTCGACTATTCCGAGGTAATTCACTGTCGTTAGTTGGAGTGCGCTCCGGTTGAGCACAATTTGGCCTAACACAACCAACACCCGCACAAACACCAGAGCCATTGCCCAACAAATCGCGGACGCAATGCCCTCGGGAAGATCACAGAACTCCAGCCCGCTCAGGACCACCGCCTGACTTCTCAAATCCCTAACCCCGGTATACCCAAAATCCCTCATACACCTCCCCAAGGAATCCGAAGAGCCTCATCCCGACAAGGCCGACCCCCACTCCCCGCGGAAACCGAAGGACCAAACCCAACAAGCTCAGACTCCCCACTCATCCTCCCAAAGAGACCGAGAGACCCAACACAGCTCATGCGCCCTTCAAAGAAACCAAAGGCCCACATCCAACAAGCCCGAAATCCCCTAATCATCTTCACACGGAAACCGAAGGGCACAACCCCAACGAGCCCAAACTCACCCACTAGTCCTCCCAAGGAAACCGAAGGACCTAGTGATCCGGCGCAGGACGCGCGCGGATTCCGTTCGGCGGCAGACTCGACGTATTGATATACGCCTTCGTCTACCGCCGGACGGAAGACGCGCCGCCTCCGCCGGATCACTCCCGGATCACTCGATGGAGTCGTTCTTGGAGGTGTTATACCCCAGCTCCGCGCTGATGCGGCTGGCAGCGTCGACCACGAGCGGCCCGAGGGCTTTCATGCGCTTGGGCGGCATGAAGGGAAGGGCGGCGGAGACGGAGATGGCGGCGACGATTTCACCACGGCCGTCACGGACGGGGGCGGAGACGCAGCGCACGCCGGGCTCGTTTTCCTCGAGGTCGTAGGCGAAGCCCTGTTCGGCGAATTTGGCCATGGCGGAGGCGAAGGCGGATTCGTCGGCGTAGTCGTGCTCGGGGTCACGACCGGTGAGGTTGCGGTCCTGGACGTACTGGCTGCGCCAGCGTTTGGGCGAGTCGAGGAGGAGGGCCTTGCCGATGCCGGTGTAGGTCAATGGCATGCGGGCACCGATCCAGGAGCGGATTTCGATGCCGCGGGTGCCGTGGATCTTGTCGAGGTAAAGGGCCATGCCGGAGTCCTCGACGGCGAGGTGCACGGTGTCCTTGGCCTGCTGGGCGAGGTCGACGAGGATGGGGTGGGCGATGGACTGGAGGGAGACGCTGTCGAGGGCCTGGAATCCCAGTTCGATGAGGGCGGGTCCGAGTTGCAGACCGCCGTCGGTGTTTTCGCGGAGGAATCGTTCGACGCGCAACGCTTGAATGAGACGATGAGCGGTGCTGCGACTGAGTCCGGTGGCGTCGACCACCGCGCGCAGTGAGGTGGCACCGGCCGCCACGGCCCGAATGACCATGATGCCGTGGATCAGTGTGCGGGTGCCGGATGGGGCTGCGGCTTGCGCGTCGGTGCGCACTGCATTGTTCTCTACCATATCGTTCAACCTTAGTCGATGGGCGTTGGACGCCGTTGTTGAATATCACGCGAAAGCGCTGAAATACGTCAGGCCGCCCACCCAGAGGAGCAGGCGGCCTGACGGTCAGCAACAGCGGAAGGAAAGCCTTTCAACCCGTGGTCGGCGTTCACCCTTGCCCGGCGTTCAGCCCTTGTATTGGGCGATGTCGTTGGTAAGCGCGCGCACGTAGAGGTCGGTGTCGCCGGCGACGGCCACGAAGGTGGCACCCCACTCGTAG
Source organism: Bifidobacterium tissieri (assembly GCF_002259645.1). GTDB lineage: Bacteria > Actinomycetota > Actinomycetes > Actinomycetales > Bifidobacteriaceae > Galliscardovia > Galliscardovia tissieri. The sequence goes on along the minus strand of NZ_MWWV01000003.1, from coordinate 88,905 downwards.
AACTTCTCCACGGTCGGGCGGTCGAAGGCGAGGGAGCCGATGGCCTTGCCGTGCGCCTTGATCACGTCGAACGCGTGGTGGATCTGATCCATGATGGCGGCGGCGTCATCCGGGTGGCCGAGCGATGCGGACAGGTCGGCTGGGCCGATGAAGATGCCGTCGATGCCGTCGACGGATGCGATGCCGTCGATGTTGTCGAGCGCTTCCTGGGATTCGACCTGGACGAGCAGGCAGATCTCGTTCTTGGCGTCACGCATGTAGTGGGGGATGCGTCCCCAGCGGCCGGAACGCGCGATCGGGGAGCCGACGCCGCGGATGCCTTCGGGCGCGTAGTTCACGGCCTTGACCATGAGCTCCGCCTCATCCTTGGTGTTGACCATGGGCAGCAGCAGCGTCTGTGCACCGAGGTCGAGCACCTGCTTGATGAGCACGGGGTCGGCGGCGGCGGGACGCACGATGGGCGTGGTGTCATAGGGGGCGACGGCGCGCAGCACGTCGAGGATGGTGTTGAGATCGTACGGACCGTGCTCGCCGTCGACGAGCATCCAATCGTAGCCGGCGTCGGCGGAGATCTCGGCGATGGTCGGCGATGCTGAGGCCATCCACAGACCGTACTGCGGCTTGCCTTCCTTGATCGCCTGCTTGAACGCATTGTGAGGTAGTGATGTCATTGAAAGTCCTTGTACGTGTGTGCCGTAGCCCATCGGTCTCCTTTGGCGTCGGTCGTGCGGCAGAACAACGGATGCACACGGCACCGTTGCGAAGTGGTGGACGGTTGGAATGTGCGAGGGTGACCGGTCGCGTATTTCACACAACCGGTCACCCTCCATGATTGGATCAGTGCTCGAACGGACGCTCGAGCGGGCATTCGCGGTTGAGTTCGACGCCGAATCCGGGCTTGTCGAGTTCCTCCGCGGTGATGATGCCGTCGTGCGGTACCGGCTCGTCGATCAGGACGGGGTCGAACTGCGGACGGACGTAGTCGGCATGCGGCGAGGTCATGAGCATCTCGCTGAACGGCGTGTTGGTGAAGGTGATGACCGCGTGGTGCGAGTACACGGAGGAGCCGTGGGGCACCACGAGCTGGCCGCGGGACTTGGCCACGGCCGCGATCTCGCACAGCGAGGTCACGCCACCGCACCAGCCGACGTCGGGCTGCAGGATGTCCACGCCGGCCTCGGAGAGCTCCTTGAAGCCTTCGAGCGTACCGGTGTGCTCACCGGTGGTCATGAGCATGCCCTTCGGCATGTTCTTCTTGAGTTCACGGTAGGACTCGATCTGCTGGGGCGGGAAGCATTCCTCCAACCACTTCAGCTTGTAGGGGGCTGCGGCGTGCGCCAGCTTGGTGGCGTAGTTGACGTCCTGACTCATCCAGCAGTCGAACATCAGCCAGAAGTTGTCGCCGACACGCTCGCGCATCTCCTTGAGCGTGGCGATGTCCTTGGCGATGCCCTCGTCACCGTCGGCCGGGCCCCAGTGGGTCGGCATCTTGCCGCCGATGAAGCCCATCTTCTGGGCGAGGTCCGGACGGGCGCCGGTGGCGTAGAAGTGGATTTCGTCGCGCACGGCTCCGCCGAGTAGCTTATAGACGGGGAGCTTGACGACCTTGCCGTACAGATCCCACAGGGCGAGGTCCACGCAGGAGATGGTGTTGATCACCACGCCGCCGCCACCGGAGTAGTACTGGGTGGCGTTGAGCATCTGATCGTGGATCAGCTTGATCTGGTCGACGCGCTTGCCTTCGACGAAGCGGGACAGATGGTGTTCGACGATGAAGCAGCCGACGGTGCCGGCGGTGGAGATGGCGAAGCCGGTGGTGCCATCGGACGCCTCGACCTCGACGATGAGTGTGCCGAGCACGTTGATGCCGAAGGACTGACGGGACTGCTTGTACTCGTCGTACTTGCTCATCGGCGTTGCGATGTGATCGTCGATCCAGTGATCCTTGCCCTGATCGTGATAGTCACCGCCGCCCTGGCCGTGCACCTTGGCCGCGGCGCCGCCCATGCTGTACGCGCGGATGTGCGTGATCGTGGGCAGCTTCAATGATGGAGCTAATGCCATAATGTCTGTCCTTGCTTCGAATTGGAGTCGTTCGTAACGCTTCGTTGCATCGATACCGCGATGTCGCGGCGTCGTGAACTGACGACACTCGTCACTGTACCATCTGTGAAATAGTGTCCCTATATTTGGGATTATCGACGATCGTTGATCATATCGTCGGAAAAATCACCATGCGATAGTCACATATCGTCATGAAGGCAAATTTCGGCATTTTTGCCACCGTCAAACCCATCCCAACAGGTGAGATGGCCATCCCAACCCCATACACTGACTACCAGTGCAGTGTTCAACCCCAACGACGGGGTCTCGCACGGTATGGGTCAGCGAAGTCGCCGACCCGAACGCCGCGACCGAACCACGGCACAGGGGAATATCCATCATCGAATTACAGAGGTCGTCATGGCAGACAACACCGTCACCAAGAAGTCAGGCGAGACCCACGAGCTCGCCGCGATCGTGGCACGCACCAGCGCCCGACTCGTTCCGTTCCTGCTGCTGATGTACGTGCTGGCGTTCTTCGACCGCACCAACATCAGCTACGCCCAGCAGTCGTATATGGCCGATACCGGCCTGACCGCGCAGGGATACGCACTCGGCTCCGGCCTGTTCTTCGTCATCTACTCGTTCCTTGGCACACCCTGCAACCTGGCGATGCGCAAGGTCGGCGCCCGCAAATGGCTGACCGTCCTCGCCATCCTCTGGGGTATCGTCGGCGCCGGCATGGCGTTCACCCACAACGAGACGCAGTTCCTCATCGTCCGCGTGCTCCTCGGTATCGCCGAAGCCGGCTTCTTCCCTGGCGCCATCTACCTGACTACCCTCTGGTTCCCGAAGGACAAGCAGGACGAGATCCGCGGCCTGTTCTACATGGGCGCGCCGATCGCCATGGTCATCGGATCCCCCGTCTCCGGACTGCTCCTGCAGATGCACGGCATCGCCGGTCTCCCCGGCTGGTGGTGGATGTTCTTCCTCGAAGGCATCGCCGCCGTGGCCGTCGGCATCGCCGCATGGTTCTACCTTGACGACAACCCGCGCACCGCCCGCTTCCTCACCCGCGAGGAAGGCAACATACTCGCCACCGCCATCGAAGAGGAGGAGCGCAACGCCCCGGTCAAAACCGAATCCTCCGTCAAGGGCGCCTTCAAGTCCTGGCGCGTCTGGGTGCTGTCCATCGTCTACTTCCTCATCCAGGTTGGCGTCTACGGCATCACCTTCTTCCTGCCCACCCAGGTCTCCGGACTTGTCGGGCAGAAGGTCGGTCTGACCGTCTCCCTCATCTCCACCATCCCGTGGGTCTGCGCCCTCATCGGCACCTGGCTGCTGCCCAAGTGGTCCGCCAAGGCCGGTCACCATCACATCTTCGTGGCCGTCATCCTCCTCATCACCGGCGTTTCCATCGCGGCCTCCGCATTCGCATCCCCGCTCGTCGCGATCATCTGCCTCTGCTTCGCCGCCACCGGCGTCATCGCCAGCCAACCCATCTTCTGGCGCATGCCCACCGAGCTGCTCACCGGAGCCGCGCTCGCCGGCGGCATCGGCATCGTCACCATGCTCGGCGGATTCGGCGGATTCTTCGCACCGAACATCCGCGTCTGGTTCGACATGCTCTTCGGCACCCAGGATACCGGCGAAGGCGGTCTCGTCGCCCTCGGCGTCTTCGTCCTCGTCGGCGCACTGCTCAGCTGGATCGTCGGCATCTCCGAAGGCAAGGGCAAGGACGTCTGATCCGCTCACCCCGCCACCTCACTGTGGTGCTTATATGACGTACCCATGTGTCATATAAGCACCACAACGCGTTCTGAGTGCTTATTGGACACAGCCATGTGCCGCACAGCACCGAGGCACGCCCAGAATGCTTATTTGACGCATCCGCGCATCGAACAAGCAGCGCATCATCGCTCTGGTGCTTATGCGTCGCGCCCATGCGCCGTATAAGCACCGAAGAGCATCTTCGATGCTTGTCGGGCACACCCACACGTCCGACAAGCACATATCCCGCGACAATTGTCCCATATATAGGGATTGTTGCCCATTTTATCTATACTGGACTATGCAAACGCGTTGACACCGCAGTCGAACACTCAACGGGCATCAGCGACCACAACGGAAATCACAGGAGATTCACCAACATGACCGCGAACACTTACGACTTCACAGGCAAGGTTGTCATCGTCACCGGCGGCGGCACCGGCATCGGACGCGCCATCACCCGCGGATTCCTCGACAACGGCGCCACCGTCGTAGCAGTCGGACTCCGCCCCGGCCCCCTCGAGGAAACCGTCGCCGGCTACGACAACGGCCACACCCACATCACCGATGTTTCCGACCACGCCCAGGTCCACGACCTCGTCCAGGACGTCGTCAACGAATTCGGCCACCTCGACGTCGTCGTCTCCAACGCCGGCATCTTCGAAGGCGGCGAAATCGAAAACGTCTCCGACGAAGTCTGGCACAAGCTCTTCTCCGTCAACATGGACGGCCTCTTCTACCTCACCAAGGAAGCCCTCCCCTACCTCAAGGAGACCAAGGGCAACATCGTCGTCGACACCTCCGTCTCCGGCCTCTACGGCGACTGGGGCCAGACCGCCTACAACTCCACCAAGCACGCCATGAACGGCTTCGTCCGCTGCGTCGCCCTCGACTACGGCCAGTACGGCGTCCGCATCAACGCCTTCGCCCCCGCCTTCATCGAAACCGACATCAACAAGGAAGTCTGGACCGATCCCGAACGCCTCAAGCCCTACATCGACCGCGTCGCCCTCGGCCGCACCGGCAAGCCCGAAGACTGCGCCGACCTCGCCCTCTTCCTCGCCTCCCCCGGCGCCTCCTACCTCACCGGTCTCGTCGTCCCCGTCGACGGCGGAACCACCGCAGCGACGGGACAGGGACGGAATAATTACGAAAACGACACCCGCACCGTACTGTGATTTGTGGTGATGGAGTGTCCTCATCGTTGTAGAGGACTTGACGTACTTTTGTACGCCTTCGTCCTCTACGCCTTGAGGACACACGCATCACCACAAATCACCAACCTAGGGTAAGAGGAAACGTCCGCGAGGATGCGGATGGTACAACCCGAACCTGAAACGGCTCCCTCGGCGAGGGGGCTTTTTCATACGCCAAACAAAACAAAACAAAACAACTACGTCCGAACGATTCCGAATTCCTGACAATAAGGAGCACAACCAATGACGCTTGGCGAGGACTACCAGCAGCCGGTACCCGGCCGCATGTACACCATCATCCCGGAAACGCCGGAGCACGAAGCCGCGCCCCGACCCTTCATCGACACCCACGTGCACCTCATGCACACCAGCCTCTACTCGTGGTTCAACCCATCCAAGCCGCTCACCTTCGAAGGCCCATGGGATCCGCTCTTCCAAGCCGGCGACTACGTGGCCACCGACCTCATCGACGAAGTGCACGGCAGCAACATCAACCTGGTCGGCACCGTGCACGTCCAGGCCAACGCCGACGACCCCGTCGCGGAAATCGCCGACGTCGAACAGCAGAGCAAGGAAACCGGACTGCCCGTCATGATCGTCGGCGGCGGCGACCTCTCCTCCCCCGACTTCGCCGCAACACTCGAACGCGAACTCGACTACCCCCATCTGCGCGGCATCCGGCAGAACCTCAACATGCACCCCCACCCGCTCTACCAGTACGTCAACATGTCGTACATGGACGATCCGGAATGGCTCGGCGGACTCGACCGACTTGCCGCCCACGATCTCAGCTTCGACATGCAGCTGTACCCCACGCAGTTCGCCCGCGCCTGCGAGGTGATCGACGCCCATCCGAACACACTGTTCATCATCAACCACATGGGCATGTGGGCCGACCGCGACCTCGCCGGATGGCAGCTGTGGAAGAACGGCCTCTATGAGCTCGGCAAACGCGACAACTGCGTGATCAAGATCTCCGGACAGCCGTCGATGGACCACTACTGGACCATCGAAAGCATCAAGCCCGGCATCTACACGGCACTCGACGCCTTCGGCATCGGCAAGACCATGTTCGCGTCGAACTTCCCCGTCGACAAGCTGCACTGCTCCTACCTCGACCTGGTGCACGCCTACGCGCGCTGCGTGGAAACGCTGTCCCCCGACGAGCAGGACGCGCTGTTCGTCACCAACGCGAAGACCTACTACCGCTTCTGATCCAGGGCACGGTCGACGCCGCTACCGCCATCACCGGCTATCACCGATCGTCACGCCTTCCCCGTGGCCGCAGCCACCGACGCCACATGCCGCACGCGAGCGCGCCCAAGCACCACGACCATCCCGCCGAACACGCCGGACAGCAGGGCCACCACCACGAACGCCCACAGCGCCACGGTGATCAGGCCGGGCACCAGCAGCGACGGCAGTGCAAGCGACGCGAAGGCGCACGGAATACGGGCGATGCCGAGAATCAGGCTCTGCGCCTGCGCCGACACGGCCACGGGGAAGGTCTCCTGAGTCCACACCTTCGCGTTCATCTCGCCCGCGAAGTTGCAGAAGAACTGGAACAGCATCACGGCGACGGCGGTGAACAGCATCGATCCGCCGACGGCCATGATCGCCATGGCCAGCACCTGCGCCAGCGCGCCCACCCAGAACATGCGATCACGCCACACGCCCTTCGGCACGCGACCGTAGGCCACGCCGCCCAGCACGCACAGCACCGCGGCCACGATGCCGATGATCATCGCCTGCGTCTGCGAGGCGTGCTGCGATACGAGCAGGTACGTCTGGAATTGGTTGATCGTGTTGGCCATGAGATTCCACATGACGTAGAACAGTGCGATCACCGCGAACATCACCGCGTACGGGCGGCCGGTCCGCTTGTTGACGGAACGCAGCACGTCGATCATGCCCCTGTTCGTTGCGGCAGCGGGCACGGCACCAGCGTTCGACGTCGATAGTACTGACGACCGCGCCATCGCCCGTTCGCGCTCCGCCGCCTCACGATGCAGTCGGGCGATACGCGGATCGAGCACACGCCACAGCGCGGTCAGCAGGGCGATCGCGGTCAGCACACCGAATACGATACGGGCACCAAGGAATCCCAGCGGGCTGACGATCAGCGCCAGCACGTACGGACAGAGGATGCCCGCCGACCACAGCACCTGCGTGCGACTGACCAGATGCGTTTTGCGGGTCTCGTCCGGCACGTCATGCGTGATCACGCTGATCGATACGGGCAGGTCGACGCCGACGGCGACGCCGGCCAGACCGATGCCGGCCGCGAGCAGGGCAAAGTTGGGTGCGATGGTGCAGATGGCGAGCGCCACGACGCAGACGACGACGTCGATGGCGAATGTCCGGACCAGACCGAGACGTTGGGCGATGAATCCGCCACAGAATGATCCGATGGCGAAGGCGAAGGTGAGGATGGCGGATACGGCACCCACCTGCGAGGCGTCCAGTTGCAGGCCTTCGCGCCACAATGCCAGTGTGGAGCTGAGGGCGAGGATCGTGCCCGAGCCGAGGAATGAGCCGAGGCCGGCGGCGACGCCCAGAACGCCGTATGCCGTGTCGTTGCTGACGACGTTGTTGCTAACGCTGTTGTTTACGCCGTCGTTGCTGACGACGTTGTTCACGTCATTGCCGCTGACGCTGTTCATGATCTGCCTTCCACCAATTGCACCGTTCGGCCCGATTCCGTGTTCGGCTCGTGCCATGGTTAAAAATCGGCATCAGCGTACCACCATCGGGAACTGCATTCCTCTATATGGGACGCAATATTCGATGGATCACATCACGCGGTCGGCGTGCGGAATCGTTGCCATTATTGGCCTCGGATGCGTTAGGCGATCGTCGGCGATCATGATCGACCGGCGAACAAGTGGGATGACGATCCGGCAAAACATGCAAAAAACGGCAGTCGATCATACGCGCCGACCGCACACACGGCATCACGCCGCGCACGCCAACCGGCCGCAGTCGATCACAACCGATTACAGCAGTACCAGATCGTCGCGATGGACCAGCGGATGTGCGTATTCGGCACCGAGCAGCTTACGCAGCTGCGAGGTGGTGCGTCCGAGTGTGGCCGGCACCTCCTCCGAATCGAATCCGGAAATGCCCTTGGCCAGTTTGTTGCCGTGTTCGTCGACGATGAGCACCGGATCACCGGCGGAGAATTCGCCGCGCACGCCCACCACGCCGGCGGACAGCAGCGATGCACGACCGCCTAGAATCGCCTTGGCGGCACCCTCGTCGGCCACAAGCGTGCCACGCGGGTCCGCGGCGAAGCCGATCCACAGTCGCCGTGACGTGCCACGCTGCTTGATCGGCGCGAACACCGTGCCCACGCGGTCACCCATCAATGCCGGACCGGCGTTCGACGCGCAGGTGAGCACGGTGGGGATGCCGGAGACCGCGGCCACGCGCGCCGCCTCGAGCTTGGTGACCATGCCGCCCGTGCCCACGGATGAGCCGGTGCCGCCGATGCGCACGTTCTCCAACGTGTCGAGCACGTTCGGCACGTAGTGGATCTGACGGGCGCCCGGCTCTTTGGGCGGGGCCGTGTACAGGCCGTCCACGTCGGTGAGCAGTACCAGCGCGTCGGCGCGGACGATGTTCGCCACGAGCGCGGACAGGCGGTCGTTGTCGCCGAAGCGGATCTCGTTGCTGGCGAGCGCGTCGTTTTCGTTGACGATCGGCACCACGCCGAGTTCGAGCAGCCGGTTCAGCGTGCGCTGCACGTTGCGGTACTGGGTGGCCTGTACGGTGTCGCGAGCGGTGATGAGGATCTGTCCGACGCGCAGCCCGTAACGGCCGAACGCGGCCTCGTAGTGGCTCATGAGCAGTCCCTGACCCACGGATGCTGCGGCCTGCTGGGTGGCCACGTCGGTCGGGCGCGCGTCGAAGCCGAGCGGTCCGAATCCGGAGGCGATGGCGCCGGAGGAGACGAGCACCACGCGGGCGTCCATGCGCACGGTCTGCGCGATGGCGGTGACGAGTCCGCGCAGTCGCTCCGGGTCGAGATGGCCGGAACTGCCGCTGAGCGAGCTTGATCCCACCTTCACCACGATGGTGTGGGCTTCTGCGATGGCTCGTCTGACTTCGGCTTGTGACTGCGTGGACATATGCGCCTTCTGTTCTGTGTGGTGTGTCTGTGTGGTGTGGGTGACTACTGTTCCGAATCGGTTCGGCTGTCGTCGTTGCCGTCCGCGTTGCCGCCGCTGATGTTCAGCCGGTCGATCAGGCTGGTCTTGTCTTCCGGATCGTCGAGCACGTTCGGATCGGCCCAGTGGCCGGCGTCGCGTTCGGCCTGCATGGCGGCACGCACGGCGGCCTTCGCGTCCATCCACTCGTGGTATTCACGACGACGTTCGGCGTTGGTACGACGACGGGTACGACCGTCGGTCTCCTGCAATCGCAGATCCTGACCACGGCTGGCCTGCGGGGTGCCGTCGAGCATCTCCGCACCGGCCGCGATGGTCGGATCCCAATCGAACGACACGGCATAGTCGCCACGGCCGATGCGCACCTCGTCGCCGGCGTGGGCACCCATCTTGCGCAGCGAATCCTCCACGCCGAGCCTGGCGAGACGATCGGCGAGGTAGCCGACGGCCTCCTCGTTGTCGAAGTTGGTCTGGCGCACCCAACGTTCGGGCTTGTCTCCGGTCACGGTGAACCAGAATTCGCCGTTGGCGTTCTGTTCGCGCTCGATGTTGAAGTCGAAGCCGATGCCGCGTTCGTTGGCGCGACGGCGACGACGGGCGGGGTCCTCGAGCGGGCGGATGACCACGCGGGCCTCCTCCTCGGCCTTCTCCTGGGCGATCACGCGCTCGCGCATCTCGTCGACGATGTCCATAAGGGCGAAGGACAGCTCCTTGAGACCCTCGTGCGACGCGGTGGAGACGATAAACGTCTTGAGTCCGAGCTTTTCGAATTCGGGACGCACGAATTCGGCGAGTTCCTTGGCTTCCGGCACATCCACCTTGTTGAGCACGATGATGCGCGGACGTTCGGCGATCGGGATGGCACCGAGCGGCAGTTCCAGCTGGTCGGCGTAGATGGAGAGCTCCTTCTCGAGCGCCTCGTAGTCGGCCATCGGGTCGCGGTTTGGTTCAAGCGTGGCGCAGTCGATGACGTGCGCGATCACCTCGGTGCGTTCGATGTGACGCAGGAACTCGAGGCCGAGTCCCTTGCCCTGGGATGCGCCGGGGATCAGTCCGGGCACGTCGGCCACGGTGAATCGACGGGATCCGGCCATCACCACGCCGAGGTTCGGCACGAGCGTGGTGAACGGATAGTCGGCGATCTTGGGCTTGGCGGCGCTCATCGCCGCGATGAGGCTGGACTTGCCAGCGCTCGGGAAGCCCACAAGCGCCACGTCGGCGATGGACTTGAGCTCGAGCACCAGATCGCGTTCCTCACCGGGTTCGCCAAGCAGGGCGAATCCGGGAGCGCGGCGGGCACGGTTGGCCAGAGAACGGTTGCCCAGACCGCCGGCACCACCTTCGGCGGCCACGAAACGGTCACCGGGACGACGAAGATCGGCGAGCGGCTCGCCGGGCTGCTTCTGTTCGCCGGCACCGCCCTTGGCGGTGAACACCACGGTGCCCACGGGCACGGGCAGGATCATATCCTCGCCGTTGCTGCCGTCCTTGTCGCCACCCAATCCCTGGGTGCCGGAGGGAGCCGCACGATGCGGCAGGAATCGAAAGTCCAACAGACTGGTGGCGTTGGAGTCCGCCACGAAAATCACGGAGCCGCCACGGCCTCCGTCACCGCCGTCGGGACCGGCAAGCGGCTTGTACTTTTCCCTACGGATCGACGCAGCGCCGTTTCCGCCGTCACCGCCCTTGACATGTACCGTAACTCGATCGACAAAATCACTCATATTGTTCTACCTTACCGATTGGGCTTGAACGCTTTCGCATAGCGAAACCGTCTGCCGTGTGCTGTTCATGGCGTCATGTGACCATTCTGACCATTCGAACTGCCTCACTCATGTTCCTCCTCCGCACTGTTCTCCCGATTGACGCCGTTCGGTGTGCAAGGATGCAGGCTAGCTAAGATGCAAAAAGGCCGCGTCCGTGCAAGAAGCACAGAGACGCGGCCTTTGACGTTGCTGATTCAGCGCCGTAATCAGGCGGCGATGACGTCGACGACCTTGCGGTCACGACGGACGCCGAACTTCACGGTGCCGTCGGCCAGGGCGAACAGCGTGTGGTCCTTGCCGAGACCAACGTTGTGGCCCGGGTGGAAGCTCGTGCCGCGCTGGCGAACGATGATGTTGCCGGCGAGGACGGCTTCGCCGCCGAACTTCTTCACACCGAGGTACTGAGGATTCGAATCGCGACCGTTGCGTGAGCTGGACGCACCCTTCTTATGTGCCATTTGACTTATCCTTTCGAGTTAATAAACGCTTGGAAGCCTAAAAAGAAGCTCAGGCGATCGAGGTGATCTTCACCACGCTCAGCGGCTGACGGTGGCCCTTGCGGCGAGCAACACCGGTCTTGTTCTTGAACTTCTGGATGTTGATCTTCGGACCCTTGGCCTCATCGTCGATGACTTCACCCTTGACGGTGATCTGAGCCAGATCCTTGGAAGCGACGGTCACGTTGGCACCGTCGACGAACAGGGCGACGGGGAACTCCACCGTCTCACCCTTCTTAGCAGCGAGACGGTTGACGATGATCTCGTCGCCGACCTCGACCTTTTCCTGATGGCCGCCGGCCTTAACAATAGCGTACATAGCCCTACCTTGCCTGTATTTGCCTGTCAATAAAGCTGTTTGTCGTCTAGCAAACACGCCCCACAAACAGGCATAGCTAGACACCGACTGTCTAATTTACACAACACGCCCGACTTTCGCAACTTCGTCGTGCGTTTCCTGAGTTTTTTCCAATTCTTCAGCGGCTGTACAACCAACCCGGACCGGACCGGACAGTCCAGTGGACTGTCCGTAGGTGAGGGGCACATCCCGCCAAGGGATGTGCCGGCGACTGCACCAACCTTAGAAACCAAGAACGTTACTCTTTAGCATCCTCCGCAGCAGCTTGTGCAGCCGCCGCAATCTGCGCCAGCTTCGCCTTCACGTCGGGAGTGGAGCCCTTGGGCAGGGCCGGGTCCTCCTTGGGTTTGGCGATCGTGGTGCCCTGGTTGTGCTTGTTCGTCTTGATGAACGGGTCACCGCCCTTGAGCGCATACGGATCGTCGTACGACGCCGACACGATCGGCTCGTCGTGCAGGATGAATCCGCGGCCCTTGCAGGTGGGACACTCCTCGGAGAACGCCTCGACCAGACCCTGGCCAACGCGCTTGCGGGTCATCTGCACCAGACCGAGCGAGGTGACCTCGGCCACCTGGTGCTTGGTGCGGTCGCGTGCCAGGCATTCGACGAGTCGACGCAGCACGAGGTCGCGGTTGGCGGGCATTACCATGTCCACGTAGTCGATCATGATCATGCCGCCGATGTCGCGCAGACGCAGCTGACGGGCGATCTCCTCGCTGGCCTCCAGATTGCATCGGGTGACGGTCTCCTCGAGCGACTTGCCCTTGCCGATGAATCGGCCGGTGTTCACGTCGATCGTGGTCATGGCCTCGGTGCGATCGATGACGAGCGAGCCACCGGACGGCAGGTACACCTTGCGTTCCATGCCCTTGCGCAGCTGGCTGTCGATGCGCCACTGGTCGAACACGTCACGGCCGTTGTGCTCCTCCGGATCCCACTTCTCGAGCTTGTCCTGCAGGTCGGGGGCCATGGTCTCGAGGTATTCGCGAATACGCTCGTACACCTTGTCGCCTTCCACGACGAGCTTGTTGAAGTCGTCGTTGAAGATGTCGCGCACCACACGGATCGCCACGTCGGGCTCGCCCTGCAGCAGCTTGGGACGCTTGGAGTTGCGGGCCTTCTTCTCGGCCTCCTGCACGTGCTCCCACTGATGGGTGAGCGTCTCCAGATCCTTTTCGATGGCCTCCTTGGACGCGCCCTCGGCGGCCGTGCGGATGATCACGCCCATCTCGCTCGGCGCGATCTTGGACACGATGGACTTCAGGCGCGCACGCTCACGTTCGGGCAGCTTGCGGCTCACGCCGGTCATGCCGCCGGACGGCACGAGCACCAGGAAGCGGCCGGCGAGCGTGACCTGCGAGGTCAGTCGCGCGCCCTTGTGGCCGATCGGGTCCTTGGTGACCTGCACGAGCACCGGATCGCCGGACTTGAACGCCAGTTCGATGCGGCGCGGCTGACCGTCGAGGCGGGTGGTGTCCCAGTTGACCTCACCGGCGTACAGCACGCCGTTGCGCGGCTGGCCGATGTCGACGAACGCGGCCTCCATGCTCGGCAGCACGTTCTGCACGCGGCCGAGATAGATGTTGCCGACGGTCGACACCTCCTGGATGTCGGACACGTAGTGTTCCACCAGAATGGAGTCCTCGATCACGGAGATCTGGGTGTGCTTCTCTTTCTCGCGAACCACCATGAGACGGTTCACGTTCTCACGACGGGCGAGGAAGTCCTGCTCGAGCAGCGTGGACTGGCGGGAGCGGTCACGGCGGTTGTCGCGGCGACGCTGCTTCTTGGCCTCGAGTCGCGTGGACCCCTCGATGTCGGTGATCTCGTCGATGTACTGCTGCTTGCGGCTGCGACGGATGCGCGGCTCCTCATGCACTTCGGCATCGCCCTTGGCGCGGCGACGGCGACGGCGACGGGTGACGGTGCCGTCCTCCTCGTCCTCCTCACGATCGCGGTCACGTTCACGCTCATGTTCGCCCACGCGTTCCGCCACGGCGCTTGCGGCGCGTTCGCGACGTGCGTGCTGCGATTCGCCGTCCGTGTTTTCGGATCCGCGGCGACGACGGCGACGGGAGCGGGTTTCGCCGGCGCTCTCCTCATTGTCGTCGGACGATCCGGATTCCACGTCGATCGGCGAATACGAGATCTCGTCGTATTCGAGATCCTGTTCGATCTGTTCCACTTCGGCGGCCGCGCGGCGTTCCTGCGCGTTGAGACGACGGGAACGACGGGTGCGGCGGGATTCGCCGGATTCGTCATCGACGTCACGACGGTCACGAGTGTCACGATCACGGACGTCATGATCATCGGCACGATCCTCACGGACGTCACGATCACGATCGACGTCGGCATGACGGGACTGTCCGTCACGGCTCTCCTCATGATCACGATCGGCACGACGGCGACGACGGCGACGGGTGAGGGTCGGCTCCTCGGCGCTGCGATCGTTCTCAACGTCACGATTATCACGATCACGATCACGATCGTCATGATCGGCGTCGTCAGTGACCAGCTCGACGGGGCGCACGGTCGGCAGCACGGGCTCGCGAAACAGCAGCGAGGTCATCGGGCGCGCAGCGTGGCCGGAGACCTTCGGCTCGGACGACTCATGCGACGAGAACTCGGGCAGATCGGCGCTGCGCTTGGCGGAGCCCCGCCGGATCTCATGCAGATCGGCTTCGATGCCCTTGTCGGTGAACAGTTCGTCGGCGAGCGCCTTGATGCGCGCCTTGCGTTCGTGATCGGCGCCGGCGGCAGCGGACTCGGACTTGGTCGCACGACGACGGGTGCGCGTACGGGTAACAGGCGCGTTCTCGGCGGTGGACGATTCCGTGGTCGTCGCGGTCGGGGCGGCGGGAGCGACACCAGTGTTCTCGGTCTCTGCGGCGGCGGCCTGATCGGCGATCTGATCGTCGTTCTTGGCCGTGGATTCGATCTTCACCTGCAGCTTGGCACCGGCGGCACCGGCGGCACGGACCACGCGACGGCCGCCGCGACGGCGACGGGGTGCGGGCGTAGGCGCCGCAACGGGCACAGGGCCAGAGGTCGCCGAAGCGGATTCCTCATGTGCCATATTCTCGTTAGGCTCACCGACGGTCGTCTGCGAGGCGACATCGGCGATATTGGCAGTATTGTCTGCGGCGGCGTCAACGCCGTCGTGATGTTCAGTTGTCACGATTCTCCTTGAAGGCATGCTGCATCACGCCTTGTTCCACCCTGTGTCAGTCTGTCAACACCGCACTCTCACTACGGCCGCGTACGAACACGCCACTGCACAGGCACTTCAAAAGTCTTCATTTACGAGGAACGGACACCGTCGCTTCCGGCGCGTCAAGTGGGTGTCCATGCGCCGCGGAAGGGGATCGACGTTCATCGTACATCGGTGGTATGCAGAACCACCATCGTTAAGTATGGCACAAACTGCCGGACAGCGTGTCCGAATAGCTGCCCGGCAGTACGTCTTCAGCGACGCAGCCAATCCTCGAGAATGTCCGCCAGAGTGATGAGCTGGGATTCGGGGACCTGCTCGTCGTGCTTGTGCGCGAGCAGCGGATCGCCGGCACCCAGATTCACGGCGGGGATGCCGAGTTGGGAGAAGCGTGCCACGTCGGTCCATCCGAGCTTGGCGAGCGGTTCGCGGCCGGTGCGTTCACGGACGAGTGAGGCCAACGACTGCGCAAGCGGTGTGTCCATGCCAGGGCGGGCGGATGGCGATTCGTCCTTCATCTCGATGCCGAATCCTTCGAACACGCCGGCAGTGGCCATGTGTTCGCCGTTGCCGAGTTCCGCGCCGGCGTCCGCGCCGATCATCAGCGCCTTGGCCTCGGCGAGCGTCTTGTCGGGGGCGAACCGGTAGTTCACGTGGATGCGGCACTCGTCAGGGATGACGTTGGTGCCCTTGCCGCCGCTGATCAGCGTGGCGTTGAGTCCCTCGCGGTAGTCGAGGCCGTCCACGGTCACGGTGGCGGGTTCATAGGCGTTGAGCCGGTTGAGCACTTCGGCCGCCTTGTGGATGGCGTTGCTGCCCATCCACGCGCGGGCGGAATGCGCAGCCACGCCGTGGCAGATCACGTCGAAGCGAATCGTGCCGTTGCAGCCGCCCTCGATGCCGCAGCTGGTGGGTTCGCCGATGATCGCGAAGTCGCCGCGCACCCATTCGGGATGGGTTTCCACGACCTTGCGCAGACCGTTCTTCGACGCCTCCACTTCCTCGTGGTCGTAGAAGATGTACGTCAGGTCGTAGTTGGTGGCGTCTTCGGTGAGCGTGGCGGCAAGATAGAGCATCACCGCGTCGGACGGCTTCATGTCCGTGGCGCCGCGACCCCACAGCACGCGCTCGCCGGGGTTGTGTTCGTTGATTTCGGCGCGGATGAGCGGGTCTCCGGGTTGCAGCCATCGCGGCGGGAAGTTGTCGATCACCGGCACGGTGTCGATGTGTCCGGCCAGCAGCACGCGCTGGGGTTTGCCGTATTCCGTGGAGGCGATCACCGTGTCGCCGTGGCGGTGCACGGTGAGGTGTGGCAGGGCGGTCAGGTAGTGTTCCACGGCGTCGGCGAGCGGACCTTCGTCGTCACTCACCGAATACTCGTTCATGATCTGTTCCAACAACGTGTTGAGCGCCTCATCACGGGAGGCGTTCGCATCGAATCCAAGCGCAATCGTCATAGGTCCCATGGTAACGGCACTGACACACGACTTCCGTATTCGTCCCGAGTGCGAGCAGGTGCGGCAACTGCCGAGTCACCCCACGCCAGCCATCCAGATCTTAGTGTGATCACACTAACCAAACCACACCGGACCTCAGCAACCCCACACGTAGTGTGATCACACTACCGGAACCACGCCGGACTGATGCCACCCCATACTTAGTGTGATCACACTACCGTGTGCGGGTATGTGCGAATCAGATTAGTGTTCAGCCCAGCACAGACGTCCATCAACACAGGTGCCCATCACCACAGCCGTCCATCAACACAGACGATCAACACAGCCTATCAACACAGGTGCCAGGTGGTGCGATGATACTCGGTCGGACCGTGCTTGGCGATGGCGGCGCGATGCGGCACCGAACCGTATCCTTTGTTGCTGGACCAGCCGTACGCCTCATACTCCGGATGCGCCGCGGCCAGATCCTCGATCAGATGGTCGCGCGTTACCTTGGCGATCACCGCCGCGGCAGCCACACTGGCGCACTGACGATCGCCCTTGACCACGGTGGTCATGGCGATCGGCTTGAGCAGTTCCGGCGCATCAAACGAATTGACCACCGGCGTGATGTAGTCGCTCGGACCGTCAAGAATTCCCGCCACACGCAGCTCGTCGGCCTTGAGTCGCACACCGGGCTCCTCACCGCCGATATCGCCGATCGTGCCATGCCATGCGGGCGATATGCCCTGACGACTCACGGCCTTGGCCACGGCGGCGCCCACGCCCAGATCGGTGTGATCGCCGGTGGTCAGCAGCGTCTCGATTTCGTTGAGCGCGCGCACGGCGGCCACGCCCAGCGCGTATACGATGCCCCACTCGTCGATCTCGCGAGCGCTCACCGATCCCACAGCCCATGCGGCGGACCAGGTTTTGAGCGGTTCGAGCAGCGATTGCCGACGGACTTCGGTGAGCATTTTGGAATCGGCCACGCCCGTGGGCACGGTCCATTCGTCGATGTCGCGCGAGAGCAATGCCGCAGCGCCGACCATGGCGGGCCCGGCGAGGGATCCGCGGCCCACTTCATCGAATCCGACGATCAGTGAATAGCGTTTGCCCGCCAGCGTTTTTTCACGATCAAGCGTGGGTGCCGGACGCGGAACGACGGTGGCCATTATTTCGCTCCTTCCACTCCCCCGACGTTGGCGAAGGCGTCATCGGGTCTGTTCAATGTGCTCCAGTGCGAGATCGGCCAATAGATGGCGAACGCCACGCCCTGCACGTCGTTCACCGGTACCAGACCGTGATCACCATCGCCTTGGTGGACGCGCGAATCGGCGGAATTGGAACGATTATCGCCCATCACGAACAGATGATCGGCGGTGACGGTCACGGAGAATGCGTAGTCGCTGGGGTTCACGCCGTCGCGGATGAATGCGGAATCGTCGATCGCGTGTCCGTTGACGGTGACGGGCTGACCGGCTCCGGCACAGGCCACGGTGTCACCGGGCAGACCGATCACTCGTTTGATCAGCAGATTGCTTTTGGTGGTTTCGCCCAGCCAGTTGTTCGGATCCTTGAAGATCACGATGTCGCCACGTTTGATCTCGAAGAACCGTGGTGTGAGTTTGCTGGCGACGACGCGGTCGCCGACCTGCAGTGTGGTGGCCATCGACGCGGAGGGAATCTCGTATACGCCGATGACGAACAGACGAAGAAACAGTACGATGACGAGTGGAATGCCGGCCCAGACGATCAGATCACGCAACGTCATGCGCTCGGGATCCGCGGAGGAATCCGAAGGTGTCTGAGGTGCCTGGTTGACGGTCATAGGTGATTTCCCCTCGTCGAAGTACGAACAGCTGTTCAGATTCTACCGCGCCCGTTCCTGTTCCGTATGGGTTCCGTACGGGGATGACGATTTGGATATGCAAAGGCCCGGGGCCTCTTTCGAGACTCCGGGCCTGATGCTGCTACGCGCTACGCAAGAAGAGCCTGAAATCAGTCGGCCTTCTGGGTGTTGTCGCGACGCTCGACGATACGAGCGGCCTTGCCACGCAGGGAGCGCAGGTAGTACAGCTTGGCGCGACGCACCTTGCCCTTGCGGACCAGCTCGATGGAGTCGATGATCGGGGAGTGCAGCGGGAAGCGACGCTCCACACCGACGCCGAAGCTGATCTTGCGGACCACGAAGGTCTCACGCACACCGGCACCCTGACGAGCGATGACCACGCCCTGGAACGCCTGAATACGGGAGTTGTTGCCTTCCTTGATATTCACGTTCACCTTGACGGTGTCGCCGGGACGGAAAGCCGGGATGGAATCGGCCGGCTTCAGGTGCTTGGCGTCGAACGCTTCGATGGCATTAACCATGATGTTTCCTCCATTGCCGCCGCATATCAGCGCAAGTCGGGGGAAGACGGGCCGCGGTTCGTGCCGCTGGCTTGTCCTCCAAAATTCGGTATCCCGTCGGGTCTGCCCTCGGGGAGCGCGCCGATCCGATCGCTAGGGTCTGGACCTGTTGAGACGTGAATCTATGCGGCAATCCGCGTCTCGGCACAACTCTTCAAGTATACGCGCCCCCAGGACGACATGGTCATTCCATCCGGTTCGCGGTCATTCCATTCGATTCGCGATCCCTACACCCGCCTCACACCCGGTTTTCGTAATCATTCCACTCGGAAATCCGGCCACACCGCCTTTCCTCTTCTCCAAGCCAGCCCCAGCAATCCGATCTTCCTCTGTTTGGGTCAAACCGGGTCATGAACACCGGCTCTGGGTATAACCGTGTCACGAACACCCTCTGTTTCGCCGCTAACCTACCCGGTTATACCCAGATATCCGGTAATACCCAGAACGGGAGTCCGGTAATACCCAGAACGGTCATATCAATTCACCGTCTCCGAATGCGGAAATGCCCGGACATCGACTCATATCGACGACCGGGCATCTGTCGGACCATATTCCCCTACGGTTCCATACCGTCCTACTTCACCGCCCTACTTCTCTTCGTGGTAGGACTTTTCGGTGTTCACGTTCCACACGTTGCGCTTGGAGGTGCGGCCGGACTTGATGTTGCCGACGGCCTCGATGGCGGTGCCCATGGAGTGATCCATGTTGTTGTAGTGGTGCTGACCGTTACGGCCGACGCAGTAGAGGTTGCCAAAGGAGTCGAGGTATTCGACGAGCTCGTCCATCTGCGCGTAGGTGTCGAAGTAGGCGGGGTAGGCCTTCTTGACCTTCTCGCGATGGGTGTCGAGCACGTCGTTGGAGCTGGCGATGATCTTCATGCGGACCATCTCGTTGATGGCGAACTTGATGCATTCGTCTTCGGACATGTTCCAGAAACGGTCGCCCTCATCGCAGAAGTATTCGAGACCGATCCAGACGGTGTCGTCGACGTCCTGCACCAGGTAGGGGCTCCAGTTGTTGAAGACCTGGATACGACCGACGGTGAAGCCGGGGTCCTGAACGTAGATCCAGCAGTCGGGCACGATGGGCGGGTTGCCGAGGGTGGGGATGCTGGTGGTGTTGCGCAGACGGAGTCGCTTGACGAGCAGACCGACGGTGACAAAGTCGCGGTACGGCAGTCCGTTGGCGATGTGCTTCATGTCGGCGGGCACGACGGCGGTCGTGGCGGCCGGCTCGGCGGATTCGTCCTTGGTGGCGGCGTCGAGGGCGTTGACCAGATCCTTGACGGGCATGGAGGAGATGAACTGGTCGGCGGTCAGCTCGGTGCGATTGCCTTCGGAGTCGGCGTAGACAACGGAGGCGATGCGACCGCCATCCTGACGAATCTCCACGACGGTGGCGTCGGTGAGGACACGCACACCGTTCTGCTCGCAGTTGCGCTCAACGGTCTCCCACAGCTGGCCGGGACCGTACTTGGGATACCAGAACTCCTCGATCAGGGAGGTTTCGACCTCCTTGTTGCTGCGCTTCTTGGGAAGCAGCTTGGAGAAGGCGTTCTTGAGCACGCCGAGGATGGAAAGGCCCTTGACGCGCTGGGCACCCCAGTCGGCGGAGATCTGGGAGGGGTGACGTCCCCACAGCTTCTCCGTGTAGCCCTCGAAGAACATGGAGTAGAGCTTGCGGCCGAAGCGGTTGATGTAGAAGTTTTCAAGGTTGTCTTCCGGCAGCTTGTGGAAGATCGACTTGAGATAGCTGAAACCGGCCTGCATGGTGACGACGAAGCCCATGGCCTTGAAGGTGGCTGGCTTCAGGGAGATCGGGTAGTCGAAGAATCGGCCGCCGTAGAAGATGCGGGAGACGCGGTGACGCTTGAGCATCACGGCGTCGGTGACCTCGGGATCGGGGCCGCCGGGCTCGAGGTCGTGGTGACGACCGAGCTTCTTGTCGTCGTAGCTGGGGGCACCCTGCAGGGGCAGGACGTTCTTCCACCAGTCCATGATGCGATCGTCCTTGGAGAAGAAACGGTGGCCGCCGATGTCCATGCGGTTGCCATTGTGCTTCACGGTGCGGGAGATGCCGCCGAATTCGCGGCTGGCCTCCAGCACAGTCACGTCGTAGTTTGCGGAGCCTCCGTCCTTGACGAGTTCCCAGGCCGCGGTCAGTCCGGCCGGGCCACCGCCGATGATCACAACCGACTTCTTTTCTGCCACGTCATACTCCCTTACAGATGCGTTTTCGTGGTGCCTGCTCATGCAGGTGATGCAATCTCGTGCGTTCGCGCACAAACAAAAGCGGCACCACTCTACTGCAATCCCCGGAGACGAACCGCACATCGGGGATGTGCACACACATTCTTTGCGCGTTCTTTCCCCTCCGGATACGCAACACGCCAGAACCCGGGAATGGGTCCTGGCGTGCGGTAGTCAGACGGCCAGACGGTCAGCCGGTCAATCAGCTGATGTCGTCGGGAATGTCGATGTCGGTTTTCTGAACCTCCTCGACGTTCACGTCCTTGAACGTGACGATGCGGACGTTGGTCACGAATCGGCTGGGACGATACACGTCCCACACCCATGCGTCGGTGAGCTGCACGTCGAAGTACACGTCCTGCCCGGCCGAGCGCACGTTGAAGTCCACCTTGTTGGCCAGATAGAAGCGTCGTTCGGTCTCCACCACGTAGGTGAACAGCTTGATCACATCGCGGTATTCGCGATACAACGCCAGTTCCGCATCGGTCTCGTAGTTGTCGAGATCTTCAGCGCTCATTTATCACTCCCTCGCGAACGGCTGCCCAGATTACGCCACCAGGCGCGCTTCGACCGTTCGGCTCCTTCTTCGTCGCGGTTGGAGTACGGCCACATGGTCTGTTCGTCACTCTTGGCCTTGCTGCTCCCGCCGCGCTTGGTCTTGTCATCGTCGTCCTCGCCACCCAGAATCAGATTGGCGAGCCCGCTCATCATACCGTTCTCTTCACGACGTTCGGCATCGGCCCCGCTCTTGCCGTCACGACTGATCTCGATGGCGAGCGAGTGTTCGCGTGCGGCCAGCGCCTCGCGCACGCCCGGGTTGTCTTCGATCAGGTGCATGCCGAATGCATCAAGCGAACGGATCGGATCGTATTCGTCGACGAGCGTGCCGAGAACGATCTGGTCCTGATATCGCTGATTGGCGTCATCCCACAGCGCGTGGCGGGACGTGCCCTCCACCATGAATCCGAGCGACTGGTAGACGCTCAGCGAGCGCGTGTTCTTTTCCGGAACGGCCACCCAGATGCGGTGCAGTCCGAGTCCGGCGGGTTCGGGTGCGAAGCCGTAGGTCATGACGCGCGGCATGGCGTCACGGGAGTATCCGCGACCGCGGTAGTCCTTGCCGAGCATCACTTGGATGCGGGCGGATTTGGCCCAGCTGTCGATGTCGATCAGGAAGATCATGCCGATGACCTTGCTGCGGTCTTCGAGATCGTCGTCGTCGATGTTGGAGTCGGCGAGTACCGACCATGCGATGGTGCGACGGGATTCCGGATCGCCGACGCCGGATTCGGCCGGCGACTGTCCCAGACCCCATGCCACGGAACGACCGACCCATGTGTGGACCAGTGCGCGTTCCGCCTGTTCGTCCTTGCCGGTAATGCCCGAGGCATTGTAGAACGCCTGCAGTTCGTCCATCTGGACCAGATCATCGATGGTCGCGGGACGCAGCTGCACCATCTCGCCCTTGATCTCCGGGATGTCGAGACGGTCCGGAAGGGTGCGTCCAACCTTCACTTCGGCGATGGCCTCGGCGTCGGCGTACTGATCGGTGTTCACTGTATCTGACATTGGTCGCTTTCTCATCGGTTATCGTCGTCGTCTGCCTGCGTTCAGTCGTCTGCCTACGTTCCTGCATCGAGGCACGTCGAGGCGCTGTTCCGTCCACAATGACAGATTCCCCGCGTATAGGATACACGGGGAATCTATGCCATGGTAGCGAGTCGTGACTTTTTCACAGTCACTTCTCAGGTTGGGATAACCGAACCTTCAGCTCGACGGTTCTTTTGTCGAGAACGGCACTCGGCCTTGTTCGCGACTGCTCAGCCCTTGACCTTGGCCATGACGATCTTGGTGACCGCCTTGGCGTCGGCCTGACCGCGGGTGGCCTTCATCACGGCACCGATGATCACGCCCATCGGCTTCATGTTGCCGCTCTTGAGCTTCTCGGCCACGTCCGGGTTGGCGGCAAGTGCCTCGTCGACGGCGGACTCGATCGCGCCCGTGTCCTCGACGATCTTGTAGCCGTGCTTCTTGACGACCTCGTCGGGCGTGCCCTCACCGGCGAGCACGCCGGCGACGGTCTGCTTGGCGAGCTTGTCGTTGAGCTTGCCGGAGGCGATGAGCTTCTCCACTTCGGCCACGTCGGCCGGGGTGATCGGCAGCTCTTCGAGGCTGACTTCCTTCTTGTTGGCTTCGCGGCTCAGCTCGCCCAGCCACCACTTGCGGGCACCGGCGGCCTTGGCTCCGGCCTTCACGGTCTCCTCGATCAGGTCGAGGGCGTCGGCGTTGATGATGTCACGCATCTGCAGGTCGGAAAGTTCCCATTCCTTCTGCAGGCGGTTGTGGCGCTCGCGCGGCATCTCCGGCATCTCGGCGGCGATCTCGGCGATGTGCTCCTTGGTGATGTGCAGCATCACGAGGTCGGGGTCCGGGAAGTAGCGGTAGTCGTCGGCGTCGGTCTTCAGTCGTCCGCCGGCGGTGGTCTGCGTGGACTCGTCCCAGTGACGGGTCTCCTGCAGGATCTCCTTGCCCTCGTCGAGGCGGGCGGCCTGACGACGGATCTCGTACGTGATGGTCTTCTCGATGCCGCGGAACGAGTTGACGTTCTTGGTTTCGGAACGAGTGCCGTACGGGTCGGACGGGCTCGGACGCAGCGACACGTTCACGTCGGCGCGCATGTTGCCCTGCTCCATGCGGGCGTGGCTGATGTTGAGGGCGCGCACGATGTCGCGCAGCGTACGCATGTAGGCACCGGCGATCTCGGCGGCGCGGTCGCCCACGCCTTCGATCGGCTTGGTGACGATCTCGATCAGCGGCACGCCGGCGCGGTTGTAGTCGACCAGCGAGTGGTCGGCGCCTTCGATACGGCCGTCGGCACCACCGATGTGGGTGTTCTTGCCGGCGTCGTCCTCGATGTGCGCACGCTCGATCGGCACGCGGAAGACGCTGCCGTCGTCGAGCTCCACGTCGAGGTAGCCGTTGCCGTTGGTCGGCTTGTCGTACTGGGAGATCTGGTAGTCGCGCGGCATGTCCGGGTAGAAGTAGTTCTTGCGGGCGAACTGGCTCCACTCGGCGATCTCGCAGTGCAGGGCGAGACCGAGCTTGATGGCGTAGTCCACGGCGGTCTTGTTGATCACCGGGAGGCTGCCAGGCAGGCCCAGGGAGACCGGGGTCAGCTGGGTGTTGGGCTCGCCGCCGAATTCGATGTGGGCGGGGCAGAACAGCTTGGTGTTCGTGCTCAGCTCAACGTGGGTTTCCAGACCGATGACCGGATCGTACTTCTTGACGGCCTCGGAGAATTTCATGAGTTTTTCTGCCATTATCTGCTCCTATGCGCGCTTTCAGTCGGCCAGCCAGGGGGTGTTGAGCTTGTTCCAGATCGGGCCGCCCCACTGGTTCTCCAGCGCGGCTTCGAGGGCTGCGGCCGGCTTGTACATCTTCTCGTCCTGCATCTGCGGTGCGAAGAACTGGAAGCCGACGGGCATGCCGTCGTCGCCGAGGCCGGCGGGGATGCTCATGGCCGGGACGCCGCCCATGTTGGCGGGGATGGTGGTGACGTCGCCCAGGTACATGGTGATCGGGTCGGCGGTCTTCTCACCGAACTTGAACGCGGTGGTCGGGGCGGTCGGGGACACGAGCACGTCGACCTTCTCGAACGCGTTGTGGAAGTCCTCGATCACGAGGGTGCGCACCTTCTGGGCGCTGCCGTACCAGGCGTCGTAGTAGCCGGCGGACAGGGCGTAGGTGCCGAGGATGATACGGCGCTTGACCTCGTCGCCGAAGCCGGCCTCACGAGTGTAGGCCATCATGTTGGCGGCGGTCTGCGGCACGTCGGCCGGCGGCATGACGCGCAGGCCGTAGCGCATGCCATCGTAGCGGGCCAGGTTGGAGCTCACCTCGGACGGCATGATGATGTAGTAGGCACCCAGAGCGGCCGGGAAGTGCGGGCAGGAGACCTCGACGACCTCGGCGCCCATGCCTTCGAGCAGTTTGACGGCCTCGTTGAAGCGGGCCTCGACGTCGGCCTGGAAGCCGTCGCCGGACAGTTCCTTGACCAGACCGATCTTCATTCCGGTCAGGTCCATCTTCTGACCTTCGCGGGCGGCGGCGACCACCGGCGGCACCTCGCGCGGGATGGAGGTGGAGTCACGCTTGTCGTGTCCGCCGATCACCTCGTGCAGCAGGGCGGAGTCGAGCACGGTACGGGAGACCGGACCGATCTGGTCGAGCGAGGAGGCCATGGCGATGGCGCCGAAACGGCTCACTCCACCGTAGGTGGGCTTCACGCCGACGGTGCCGGTGAAGGCGCCGGGCTGACGGATGGAGCCACCGGTGTCGGTGCCGAGTGCGATCGGGGCCTCGAACGCGCCGACGGCGGAGGCGGAACCACCACCGGAGCCGCCGGGCACGTGCTCGGCGTTCCACGGGTTCTTGGTGGTCTTGAACGCGGAGTGCTCGGTGGAGGAGCCCTGCGCGAACTCATCGAGGTTGGTCTTGCCGAGGATCGGCATGCCGGCGGCCTTGATCTTGGAGATCACGGTGGCGTCGTACGGGGGAATCCAGCCTTCGAGGATCTTGGAGGCGGCGGTGGTCTCGATGCCCTTGGTCACGATCATGTCCTTGATCGCGATCGGCACGCCGGCCAGTTCGGGCAGACCCTCGGTCTCGCCCTTGGCGTTCTTGGCATCGAAGGCGTCGGCCTCGGCGAGCGCGGATTCGGAGGCCACCTTGAGGAAGGCGTCGACGGTGGGCTCGGCCTTGTCGATCACGGCCAGATGGGCTTCGGTCAGTTCGCGGCTGGAGACTTCCTTGGCCTTGAGCTTGGCCGCCATCTCGGCGGCGGACAGCTTCACCAGTTCGGTTGCGTTAGTCATGAGGTTTCGTTTCTCCCCTTGTTATTCCTGGATGCGCGGGGCCACGAACATGCCGGCCTCGGTCTTGGGACCGCCGGCAAGGGCTTCGGCCTGGGTCAGCGGGGTTTCGGCCACGTCGGGACGCAGGTAGGCCTCGAGCGGGACCGGGTTGGCGGTGGGCTGCACGTCGGGGCCGGCCACCTTCTGCACTTCGTTGATGGAGTCGGCGATGACGTTCAGTTCGCCCTGAAGTCGGGTGATTTCCTCGTCGGTGAGCGCAATTCGGGCGAGATCGCCCAAATGCACGATTTCTTCACGTGAAAAAGTAGGCATGCCCTTCACTATAAGTGCCGTATGTGACACGCGGAAGGCATGTTCCGAACGTTGTCAAGCCGGTTCGGAACCATATCGGAACACCGAGCCTTCCGTACCTTCCGCGCCTTCCGCGCCTACTTGATGTCGGCGCGCCTGACGACGAGGGCGCCGATGACGACGGACACCATGGTCCAGCCCACGAGCACGAGGAGACTCTGCCACCAGTTGGGCACGAAGTAGTCGTAGCTGACGGCGCTCAGGGTTGGCGATGTGGCGTTCATCTGCAGGAACCGGTCGATGCTGCTGCCGGGCATGAACGCGGCGACGGTGCCCACCCACTTGAATTCCTTGGCCATGACCGACACGATCGTCAGGATGTTCGGCAGAATCGTCAGGATGGCGATGTAGCCGAACAGCGCGCCGGGCGTGCTGCGACAGATCGCGCCCACGCCGAACGCCATCAGCGCCATGAGCACCAGAACCGCGGCACCGCCGAACAGCGAGACCCACGGCAAACGCCATTCGCGGCCGGACAGCTGCGTAATCGACCAGTCGTTCGACATGATCGACACGACCGCCCATGAGATCATCAGTCCGGCGAGCGCCACGATGAATACGGTCACCGATACGGCGATGATCTTGGCCGTGATCATGGTCAGGCGTTTCGGATTGGCGGTGAGCGTGGCCTGAATGGATTTGGTCGAGTATTCCGAGGTGATGGCGAGAACGCCGAAGATGCCGGTCACGATGGCCACGGTGGATACGAAGCCGGAGACGGAGATCCACAGGTCCACCACGTCGACCGGATTGGGGGTGTCGAGCGGTTTGGCGGTCTGGGGATCCACGCCCATCGACCAGTGTATGGTCCACGCGTTCATGGCCGCGCCCGCGGGCAGCAGTACGAGGGTGATGCCCAGCAGCCAGTAGGTGGAGGCGAGCGCGAAGAGTCGGACGAATTCGCCGCGGATGCAGCCCCACAGGCTCAGACGACCGTTGGGCACGCGGCTGGGTTGGGTGCGACGTGCGCGCGGACGTCTGCGGGACTCGGTTCGGGACGGCTGGGCTCCGGATCGCCGAGCTCCGGATCGCCGCTGGGGCGGTGTCGGCGGCTGCGCTGAAGCAACAGGTCCGTTCGTACCGACCGTTCTAATCGGATTCGTCATCCCGGTCGGATTCGGCATCCCAACGGATGCGATCGGCTCAACCGATTCCGGCTCAACCGGCCGTGAGTGCCGTCCTCGTCGTGGTGCAGCCATCAGATTCCCCTCCCCCGTTCACGATGATCATCGTTCGCGCCGTCATTCGTCGTTGTCGATTGCGCGGCCTGTCCCGGCAGCGTCGACCGGTATTCGGCACTCGCGTGCGTGAGTTCCATATACGCGTCCTCAAGCGATCCTCGTTCCTGCACGAACTGATAGACCACGGTCTGCGTATGGGCAAGCGTCTGCGCGACCGTCTCCAATGGCACTCCGGTCACACGGACCGCGTACCCGCTCGGCGGATCGCTTTCCTTGCGTTCGACGAGTTCCACACGCGTTCCAGGCACCGTCGCCGTCAGGACGTTGCGCACGCGTTCGGGATCAGGCGTGACGATGCGGATGCCGTGGCCGGAATGCTGTCGGACGAAGTCGGCGACGCTGACCTGCTGCAGGATGCGTCCCTGTCCGATGATCACCAGATCGTCGGCGGTCAGCGCCACCTCACTCATCAGATGCGAGCTGAGCAGCACGGCACGTCCTTGGGCGGCGTAGTAGCGGCAGAGTTCGCGCACCCATTTGACACCTTCCGGGTCGAGGCCGTTGATCGGTTCGTCAAGGATGAGATTGTATGGGTCGCCGAGCAGTGCGGCGGCGATGGACAGCCGTTGGCTCATGCCCAGTGAGTAGCTGCCGGCCTTGCGCTTCTTTACGCTGTCGATGCCGGTGATGCTGATCACTTCGTCCACGCGGGCCTTGGGAATGCCGTTGGTCAGGGCGAGGGATCGTAGATGCGCGTAGGCGCTGATGCTCTTGTGCGCGGACCGGGCGTCGAATACCGCACCGACCGCACGCATGGGTGATGACAATTTGCTGTATGACCGGCCGTCGATGAGCGCCCGGCCGGAGTCGGGATGGATCAGGCCGAGCATGGCCTTCATGGTGGTGGATTTGCCGGCACCGTTGGGTCCGAGGAATCCGGTGACACGGCCGTTCTTCGCGGTGAAGGAGATCTGATCCACGGCCTTCTTCCCCCTGAACGCCTTGGAAAGCTTCTCTATCTCTAACATGATTCCAACCTACCCGTTCACCCCCTTCGATGCAATCCGCCACAGGAATGATTCCGGCCCGTCGTGGCAATGCGACGGACCGGGATCGGCGTTCGGCCGCTTATGCGGCGTTCGTGGCGATACGCGCGTGCTGGGCGATCCACGCATGCATGGATACCGCCGCCGCCGCACCGGCGTTGATGGATCGTACGGATCCGAACTGGGAGATGTACACCACATCGTCGGCCAGTTCGAGCGCCTTCTCGCTCAGCCCAGGACCTTCCGCGCCGAACAGCAGCAGGCAGTGCTTCGGGAACCGGTAGGTTTCCATTGGCACCGCACCGGGGATGATATCCATGGCGATGATGCGGGCGGCGTTGAGATCGTCGACTTCGGACTGCCAGTACGCGGTGCCCTGATAGTCGGATCGACGGGCGGCCTCGGCGGCGTTGTGTTCGGCCGCGGCGACGGCTGCGGCGATGCGACGATGCCAGTCGGCCACCAGATCGGCGATGGTGGGGTGATGTTCGATGTGCTGGTAGAGCTCGGTCATCAGCGCGCCCTTGCGGTTCCACTTATGCGGTCCCACGATGTGCACGCGGGCGGCGGCGAACGCGTTGGCGGTACGGACCATCGATCCGATGTTGAAGTCGTGTGTCCAGTTTTCGATGGCCACTTCGAACGGATGGCGTCCGCGCGCGTCCAGATCGGCCTTGATGGCGGGCACGCTCCAGTAACGATAGCGGTCGAGCACGTTACGACGGTCGCCGTTGTTCAGCAGTTCGGTGTCGTAGCGCGGATCATAGTTGGCCGGATCGCCGAGATCGTCGGGACGGGGACGGTCGGGATGCGTTTCCGCCCATGGCCCCACGCCCACTTCGCGGAAGGTCGGTTCGCCGGATTCCATGGCCGCCTTGGTGATCGGGTTGGGCTCCCTCATGCCTCGGCGGTCTCCTCGGGGTCGGCGTTGTCAGTGCCATCGGACTGATCGGTGGGAGCGGCCGGTACGTGATCGCGCAGTTCGCTCTCCTTGAACACCTCGATGAACGGCAGTTCGCTCTCCTCGCCGGTCACCGGATTGATCACGTCGATCTTCGGTTCGGTCATGTCCACACCGCCGATCAGCGAAGCGACGGCGAGGATCATGGCACCTTCATGCTCCACGATGCCGAAATCAAGACTCAGTTCGTTGCCGTTGCGCAGGGTCACCAGCGACGACGTCTGCACGTAGGACTTCTCGCTCAGCCATGAATCGAGCAGGATCACGCGCTTGCCCTTGATGCTCGGTCCCTTGACGCCCGGGTAGACGAAGTCCATTACGAATGCGTCGAGATCCTGACCGCGGGACGCGGCGGCGGCGACCATCGCGCAGGCCAGCGGTACCGCAGCGGCGGTGAGCGCGCCCACGGCGTCGAAGTCGTCGAGGCCGTAGCCCTGCTCCTCGAGCGTATCGAGCAGCGTGTGGCCGATGAGCCCGTTGCCCTGATGATCAAGCGCCACGGAGGTCAGCTCACTGAACGGTTTGTCGGACACTTCCTTTTCCAGCATGCGACGCAGCAGATCCTTGGCGTCGAAGAAATCGTCGGCCAATCCGAATGCGTCTGCGGCGGGCTTGTCGTCGCGCACGTCGGGAGTGCCGGTCTTGCGGAATCCCGCGGAATTCTGTTCACTCATGCTCCCACCTTATCCCCAGCCTTATCCCGGGACTGTGGAGAACACTGCGGAAAACCGCGCGGGAAACGCCGCAGGAAAACATGACGAACAGCCATGACGAAAAAGTCCCGCGCCTCGTCGAAACGAGACGCGGGACCGTGACGGGTCACGCGAGGAGGAGCAGTGGCCCGTCGTCACTTGCAAGTGGGCGGTCGAAACCGCCGCGGACCACTATACCCGCCGCATACCCCCGATGACGGAGGCGGTCAGGGAGGTGAACCGCACGCCACCGTCATCGACGGGGTTGACGCTCGCAGCGCACTCAGGCGCGCTTGCGCAGAGCAAGGCCAGCGGCAGCGAGGAGCACCACCACAACGGCCACGCCACCGACGGCGGCACCGGTCGTAGCCAGCTTCTTCTTGGCCTCGGCCTTCTTGGTGGTCTCGACCTTCTTTTTGGTGGAGTCCGTCTTGTTCTCGGCCTTCTGGGCCGGGGTCAGGGTGGAGGCCGGAACGACCTTGGTCCACTGGGCGACGAGCTTGTACACGTTGCCGTCCACGACGTCGGTCTTGGTCAGGGCCTTGCCGTCCTTGTCGGTGCCGGTCTCGGCGTAGACCCAGCCCTTGAGCTTGTAGCCGTCACGGACCAGGGTGTTGGCGTCGGGCAGCTTGTCGAGGATGGTCTCACCCTTGCCGAGCTGCACGGAGAAGTCACCGACCTCACCGTTGATGTTGCCACCATTGGTGTTGTACACCACATTGAACTGCTCCACCTGCATGCCCGGATCCACATCGGTCGGCTCCCAACGGGCGAGCAGCTTGTAGACGTCGGTGCTTGCGGTGTCGGATGCCTGCACGGAGTCGCCGTCCAGCTTGGTGCCGGTCTCGGCGTAGACCCAGCCCTTGAGCACGTAGCCGTCGCGCTTGAGCGTGTCGGCGGTCGGCAGCTTGTCGAGGATGGTGTCGCCCTTGGCGACCTGGACGGAGAAGTCACCGGCCTCACCGTTGATGTTGCCGCCATTGGTGTTGTACACCACATTGAACTGCTCCACCTGCATGCCCGGATCCACGTCGGTCGGCTCCCAACGGGCCACGACCTTGTAGAGGTCGCCGGTGACCTTGTCGGTCTCCGTGACGGCGTTGCCGTCCAGCTTGGTGCCGGTCTCGGCGTAGGTCCAGCCCTTGAGGGTGAATCCGTCGCGCTTGAGCGTGTCGGCGGTCGGCAGCTTGTCGAGCAGAGTCTCGTCCTTCTTCACCTGAAGCTGGAAGTCACCGACCTCGCCATTGATGTTGCCACCGTTGGTGCTGTAGACCACGGTGTAGCGCACGGGCTGCTTGGTCCACTGGGCGTACACCTGGGTGTCGGCGGAGATGACGTCGGTGGCGGCGACAATGGACTTGCCGTCCTTGTCGGTGCTCCAGCCCTTGAAGACGTAGCCGTCGCGGACGACGGTCGGCACGACGGACAGCACTGTCTGATTCTGGCCGACGGTGGTCTGCACGTCGCCGGTCTGGCCGTCGAACTCGCCGCCCTGGATCGTGCCGCCGTTGGTGGACACGGTCAGGGTGAAGGTCTTCACACTGGCGTCCGGATCGACGTCAACAGCCTTCCACTGCGCCCAGATCTCGGTGTCGGCGGAGATGAAATCAGCGTCGATGACCGGGGAGTTGCCGGCCTGATCGTAGGACCAGCCGGTGAACACATAGTCGAGGCGGGCCACGGACGGAGCCACGGAGACGACCTTCTCGTTCTGGCCGACGGTGGTCATGATGTCGCCGGTCTGGCCGTCGAACTCGCCGCCCTTGATCGTGCCGGCGTTGGTGTGCACGGTGAGGGTGAAGGTCTTCACGCTGGCGCCGGGGTCAACGTCAATGGCCTTCCACTGGGCGTACACCTCGGTGTTGGCGGAGATGAAGTCGGAGTCGAGCACCTTGCTCTTGCCGGCCTTGTCGTACGTCCAGCCGACGAACTCATGATCGAGACGTGAGACCTTCGGCAGCTTGCCGACGAAGGTGCTGCCGTTGGCAACCTCGATGGAGTCGTCGCCGACGTTGCCCTGCTCGTTGCCGGACTGGAAGGTGCCGCCGTTCGAGTGGACGATCACGCGGAAGGTCTTGATCTTGGACCACTGGGCGTACACGTGGGTGTTCGCGGAGATGAAATCGTTGGCGATCACCTTGGACTGGCCGGCCTGATCGTAGGACCAGCCGACGAAGTCGTAGCCGTCACGCACAACGGTGGGCACCACGGACAGCACCTTTTCGTTCTGGCCGACGGTGGTCTGCACGTCACCGGACTGGCCTGCGAACTCGCCGCCCTGGATCGCGCCGCCGTTGGTGGACACGGTCAGGGTGAAGGTCTTCACGCTGGCACCCGGATCGACGTCAATGGCCTTCCACTGGGCGTACACCTCGGTGTTGGCGGAGATGAAGTCGGAGTCGAGCACCTTGCTCCTGCCGGCCTTGTCGTACGTCCAGCCGACGAACTCATGATCAAGACGCGAGACCTTCGGCAGCTTGCTCACGAACTTGGAGCCGTTGGTCACGGTGAAGGACGTGTCGCCCTGATGGCCCTTGTCGGCACCGGACTGGAAGGTTCCGCCGTTGGCGTGCACGGTGACGACGAAGGTCTTGGCCGGCTGGGGGGCGTCCTTGAGCACGGCGTCAAGGATGGCGCCGCCGGGCAGCCCCTCGGCATTGGTGGCGAACTCGGGTTCGCTGAGCTTGGCTCCGGTGTTGATCTTCGCGCCGTTGAGCGTCCAGCCGGAGATGACCTTGCCGGACGGAACGTTGAACGAGCCCTTGACCGCAGCCACGGCTTGGGCGATGGTGGAGTCGCAGGTCAGGTTGCCGACGCCGGTGCCGGCCTGAACAACATAGCCATTGACGCGGAAATTCACACTGCAGCTTGTAGCGGGCTGACTTTGCGAGTCAGTCGTCTTGGCGGTATCATCGGCCGCCAACGCGCTCGTAGCGGGGACAAGGCTCACCAGCATCGCTGCGGCAAGCACGCCTCCGAGCGTCTTCTTCTTCCAATTTCGCATGATCGCGAAACCTCCAATAAACATCATCGTCTTTGCAATATCACTGATGGGAAGCACACAGCCTTGTGCACCATCTAGTACTACCCTTACACCCCCTAACGAGACATTGCAAGGCGACCGCTGAGGTTACATATAGGAAAATCCTAGGGAAAAACCAAGAAAAGGCTTGAAAATCAACACTCCCGGATCACCGATGACCGCGACACGCCCAAATCGTTGATATATCAACGATGTTATGGCATGTTTTGGCAACAAACGAACATATTCAAACATATTGTGTGGCGTATCACATCACCACAACATACGTAGATCGGATGCATAAACTACACCAGTCTGACACTTTTCCCATAACGGGGGTATAGCACATAACGATACCCCCTTATGACGTGATCGCTCTCATTGCGGTCATGTCGATTCGAGAACCCTCGGAAACGACGATGGGCCGGGCCCCTCTACGGGAAACCCGGCCCATCGCCTATATGCGCATGAGACGGAACCGTTGCGGACGGCTACGGAACGCGTCCGGACCGAATCAGTCGGCCTCGATGTGGTCGACGCTCACGTCGGGGTCGTCCTCGGCATGGCCGGCCAGCGGATCCTCCGGCATGGCCGTGAGCTCAAGGTGCTCACCGCCGGTCTGGTCCACCAGCACGGTGTCGCCATCGTGCACCTTGCCGCCGAGCAGCATACGGGCCAGCTGGTCGCCGACCTCGGTCTGCACCAGACGACGCAGCGGACGGGCACCGTACGCCGGATCGTAGCCGGTATCGGCCAGCCACTCGCGGGCGGCGTCGGTCACGTCGAGCGTGATCCTGCGGTCGGTCAGGCGCGACGCCACCTGCTTGACCTGAATGTCCACGATGCCGCCGAGCTCGTCGCGGGTGAGCGGATGGAAGATCACCAGCTCATCGAGACGGTTCACGAACTCCGGCTTGAAGTTCGCGTGCACGGCGTCCATCACGGCCTTGCGCTTGGCGTCCTCGTCGAGATCCTGCGACACCAGGAACTGCGAGCCGAGGTTCGACGTCATGATCAGGATCGTGTTCTTGAAGTCCACGGTCCTGCCCTGACCGTCGGTCAGACGACCGTCGTCGAGCACCTGCAGCAGCACGTCGAACACTTCGGGGTTGGCCTTCTCGACCTCATCGAACAGCACCACCGAGTACGGACGACGACGCACGGCCTCGGTCAGCTGACCGCCCTCCTCATAGCCCACGTAACCCGGGGCCGCGCCGATCAGACGGCTCACGGACGCCTTCTCCATGTACTCGGACATGTCGATGCGGACCATGGCCTTCTCATCGTCGAACAGGAAGTCGGCGAGCGCCTTGGCAAGCTCGGTCTTGCCCACGCCGGTGGGGCCGAGGAACAGGAACGAGCCGGTCGGGCGGTTCGGGTCGCTGATGCCGGCACGCGAACGGCGCACGGCGTCGGACACGGCCTGGATGGCTTCCTTCTGGCCGATCACACGCTTGCCGAGGTAATCCTCCATGTGGAGGAGCTTCTCGTTCTCGCCCTGCATCAGGCGGCCGACGGGGATGCCGGTCCAGTCGGCGACGATTTCGGCCACGGAGTCGGCGTCCACATGGTCGGGGACCATCGGCTCGGGCTTGTTGTCGCCGGCCTCGGTGTCTTCGGCGTCGGCCTTCTCGGCGGCGGACAGCTGCTTCTGGATCGCAGGGATCTCGCCGTACAGGATGCGGCTCGCCTCGGCGAGGTTGCCCTCGCGGGTGAACTTGTCGGCCTCCACGCGCTTGGCGTCGAGCTGGGCGCGCAGATCACCGACCTTGTTGTGACCGGCCTTCTCCGCATCCCAACGGGCCTTGAGTCCGCTCAGCTTCTCGCGGGTGTCGGCCAGATCGGCCTGCAGCTTGCCCAGGCGCTCCTTGGACGCGGGGTCCTCGGCCTTCTTCAGCTGCATCTCCTCCATTTCGAGACGCGTGACCTTGCGCTGCAGCTCATCGATCTCCTCGGGCTGCGAGTCGAGCTCCATGCGCAGGTGCGCAGCCGCCTCATCCACCAGATCGATGGCCTTGTCGGGGAGCTGACGTCCGGAGATGTAGCGGTTCGACAATGTGGCGGCGGCCACGAGCGCGTCGTCACCGATCGTCACCTTGTGGTGCGCCTCGTAGCGCTGCTTGAGGCCACGAAGGATCGCCACCGTGTCCTCCACGCTGGGTTCGCCCACGTACACCTGCTGGAACCTGCGCTCCAGAGCGGGGTCCTTCTCGATGTTCTCGCGGTATTCGTCGAGCGTGGTCGCGCCGATCAGGCGAAGCTCGCCACGGGCCAGCATAGGCTTGAGCATGTTGCCCGCGTCCATGGAGCCTTCGGCCGCGCCGGCACCCACGATCGTGTGGATCTCGTCGATGAACGTGATGATCTGACCGTCGGCGTTCTTGATCTCGTCGAGCACTGCCTTCAGGCGTTCCTCGAATTCGCCACGGTACTTGCTGCCGGCCACCATCGAGCCCATGTCGAGGCTGATGAGCTTCTTGTTCTGCAGCGTGGTGGGCACGTCACCTGCCACGATGCGCTGGGCCAGTCCTTCGACGACGGCGGTCTTGCCGACGCCGGGCTCGCCGATCAGCACCGGGTTGTTCTTGGTACGACGGCTCAGGATCTGGATCACACGGCGGATCTCCTGATCACGCCCGATCACCGGGTCGAGCTTGCCGTCCTTGGCGCGGGCGGTCAGGTCGGTGGAGTACTTCTCCAGCGCCTTGTAGCTGCCTTCGGCATCCGGGCTGTCGACCTTGCGGCCGCCGCGGATCGACGGCACGGCCTTGCGCAGCGCCTCGGGCGTCACACCGGCGTTCTTCAGGATCTCAGCGGATTCGTTCGGAGCGGATGCGGCGATGCCGATGAGCAGGTGCTCGGTCGACACGTATTCGTCGCCCATCTCCTTCATTTCCTTTTCGGCCTGGGCGATCGCCGTGGTCAGCTGACGGCTGGCCTGCGGCTGCGAGGTGCTCGAGCCGCTTGCGCTCGGCAGTTTCACCAGCGCGTTGCGAGTCGCGGCACCGATCGTCTGCACGTCGCCGCCGGCGGCCTGCACGAGTCCGGGCACCACGCCGTTCTGCTGACGCAGCAGCGCGTCAAGCAGGTGCAGGGTCTCCACCTGCGCATTGCCGGCTGCAGAAGCGCTCTGAATGGCATCTCCGATGGCCTCCTGCGCCATCCTTGTGAAGTTCTGTTCCATGATGTTCCCTCCGTAATCATGTTGGCGGCGCACCGGGCGTCGCCTTCGGTTGAAG
Organism: Bifidobacterium tissieri; assembly: GCF_002259645.1. Taxonomy (GTDB): domain Bacteria; phylum Actinomycetota; class Actinomycetes; order Actinomycetales; family Bifidobacteriaceae; genus Galliscardovia; species Galliscardovia tissieri. The sequence continues at coordinate 52,432 of NZ_MWWV01000003.1, read as the reverse complement.
TCGTTGTCTGATACGAACAACCGGTGCCGCATTCATATTATTCCCAAAACTTGAGCCACGCCGACTCAAGTTTTTAAAAACAGTGATTTCATTCCACCATCCGGCCCCGGAAGGCGAGCGCAACACGCGATTCCTATACTCGAGCTCGTCGCATCTTCCGTCATGCCGGTCACGCCGTCGGGGAATCTGACGCAGGAAAGGCAATACGGACACCACGGGCATACGGACCATACGGAATAGTCGGAATACCGTCACTCGTATCCGAGCGAACAAGAACATCAGGAACAAAGTCAGAAGTCATCATGATCTTCAAATCGGGAGCGCTGCTGCTGGTCATCGTCGGCGCCTACGCGCTCAAGCATCTGCACGTCTTCGGCCCGCGCGACTACAAGGTGGCGCAGGGACTCGTCTTCAACATGACGCTGCCATGCGCCATCATCCTCTCCTTCGCCACCAACAAGCACGACATGCACATGCTGTGGATCGTGCTGTTCGGATTCATCTGCTGTCTTGTGCCACTCTTCATCGTGTACTTCGGATCGCACGGCGACGAAAAGCCTTACCGCGCGTTCCAGATGCTCAACGCCAGCGGCCTCAATCTCGGCGCGTTCTGCCTGCCGGTCATCCAGACGTTCATGGGGCCGTCCGCCGGCCTGCCCGTGATCATGATGGATATCGGCAACGCCATGGTGGCCACCGCGGGCGCGCTGACCATCACCCGCACGCTGCTGCACATGGACGGGAACTTCAAGGCGCTGCCGCTTTCGCTGCGGCTGCGCGGCATCGCTCACGACTTCCTCGGATCGATATCGTTCGACATCTACATGCTCATGCTGGTGTTCATGTTCGCGCACATCACCATCCCCGAGCCGGTCGTCACGCTCATCACGCCGTTCGCCAACGCCAATGCGTTCATGTCCATGGCCATGATCGGGCTGATGATGGAGATTCCGGCCGAGCGCAAGGATCGCGTCGAACTGCTCAAGGTGATCGTGTGGCGTGCGGCGTTCAGCGCGGTGATCGCGCTGGCGGCCTGGTACATCATGCCGTTCGACATGCGCATCCGCGAGATTCTGGTGCTGGCCGCGTTCTCCCCGATCACGATCTTCTCGACCAAGTTCACCGATTCGCTCACCGGCAACGCCAAGCTCGCCGGATTCTCACTCACCGTCACCGCCGTGATCGGTCTGGTCGCCATGACCGTGGCGCACGCCCTGCTCCCCGGCGTGTGAGTCGCGGACGGACACGTACGGCGACCGCGTCGCGAGTCGTTCAGCGGCAGAGCGAGGCCACGCGGTCGCGGAATTGCGACACGAAGCGATCCGCGTCCACGCCGAGCGCCACATGCGCGGTTTTGCGCGGAGTGCGCAGACGGGTCGGATCGCCGATCGTACGGCCGCGGAAGCCGTAGCCGTCACCGGTGCGAGTCTCCACCATCATGTTGACATCGAAGCAGCTGACCAGCGTGGGGTCGAGCGCCACGGCCGCCGCCAGCGGATCATGCAGCGGACTACCGGCGAGGAACATGGGATCGGCATCCTCGTTCGCATTGATGTAGAACTCCACCATGTCGGCGAGGAACCGGCCACGTGCCGTGCCGGTATCGCGCCAGGACTGCGCATCGGCGCGGGTGAGCAGGCACTGATGGGTCACGTCGAGACCGACCATCGTCACGTCGGCGCCGGAGCGGAACACGCGGTTCGCCGCCTCCGGGTCCTGGATGATGTTCGTCTCGCACACCAGGTCGTAGCAGTTGCCCTCTTGGGTGAGCGCGCCGCCCATCATCACCACGCGGAGATGGTCGACGATGTCCGGGGCGGCGTCGATCGCGGCGGCCACGTCGGTCAGCGGACCGGTGGCAAGGACGATCACATCGCGACCATATCGGCGCACGGCGTCGACGATGAATTTCACGCCTTCGGATTCGGCCCGGCGCACGGCCTGTTCGGCGGCGACGACCTCCTCCAGATCCGCCTCGGCATCGGCACGATATCCGCCCACCGACTTCACCCGGCCGGACGCGGCGAAGGTATGCACTTCGGCGGCGAAGCCGGTGTCGGCGACAGCACTGTCAGCATCGGCGACATCGGTATCAACGGACAACGAATCGCGGACCTCAGCAACCACGTCGGCAAGGTTCGTTCCGTGGGCGCCGCCAACGACATCATCCGTGTCAGCGCCACGATTCAAGTCAACGTCAACGCCAAGCTCGGCAACATCGCCAGCCAAGTCAACGCCCGTCGCACCACCGTCTACGCCAGCACCTTCGTCGAAACCGGCGCCGCCAACGGCATCTCCGCCGAGGACGACCACGCCCGCGCCAGCACCAGCCACATCGGCACCAGCCACATCTTCACCTGCACCAATTACGCCAGCACCAGCCGTGCCGGCACCGCCCGCGCCAACATCAACGCCGGCGTCGCCCCCAACGCCGTCCACATACTCCGCGGGGTTCACGTTACCTAGGCCATTGGTGCCGTGGAATCGGGCGCACCCCTCGTCCACTTCGAAGCAGTCGGCCCACGACGGACGCGGCATGCCATGCAATACCGGCACATCGGGCCGGCCGAACAGTCGCAGCACATCGCGGGTGTTCCGCACGGCGGTCTCGGCGGTCACGTTGCCATACACGCCGATCACGCCGAGCAGGTCCACGTTCGGAGAGCCCAGCAGGTACGCGATCGCCAGCGTGTCGTCGATACCGGTGTCCACATCCAACACGATGCGCGTCTTGCCGCGCTCGTTTCCGACGCCGATGTCAGGCCTATCCGCCATGTCAATCCTCCTTATGCCCCTACAAACGTCACATGGTCCGGGCGGCCCACGTGACACACGCCTAGAAACGTTGCAATTTCAACGTTTTTAAAACGGTATCACGTGGGCCGCCCGGACCATGTGACGCAAACCGGACCGCGTGACGCGCGACCGGAGCGGGCCGCACGCCGCGAGCCCGCGAGCCGCGACTACTTACCGAGGAAGTCGTTCGTCGCCACGTCCTTGGCCTGCGGCGTGGTGTCGATCGTGTTGCCGTTGCTGTCGGTGTAGGTGTGGGCCTCGGCGAGGAAGTCGAAGTACTTCTGCGTCTCCACGAAATCGTTGGTGCCGAGCACGAACTCACCGGACTTGATCTTGGCCGGATCGCCCCAGTACTGGCCGTCGACGATCACCTGCATGCTCTTCTTGACGAAGTCCTCCTTGAGGTTGGCGTCGGGCGCCTCCGTGACGAGGATCTTCGCGGCGTCGTCCGGGTTCTCGTACGCGTATTCGTAGCCCTTCTGCGAGGCCTGCACGAACTTCTTCACCAGTTCGGGATCGTTCTGAATGGTCTTGTCGCTGGTGATGATGCCGATGGAGTCGGCGTTGCCGGGCACGCCGTAGTCGGGCTCGGTGAAGCAGTTGAGCTTCGGGCCGTACATGTCGGCCTGCACGCCCTCCCAGGTGGCGTAGAAGCCGCCGAAATCGGCCTTGCCCGAGCTGAGCGTCTGGAACGTGTTGGTGCCGGCGGTCACCTTGTCGAACTCGCCCTTGCCGCCGTCGAACTGGATCATGCGGCGCACCACGGCGTCGGATTCGTTGGAGCCGAACGTGGCGAAGGTCTTGCCGTCAAGATCCTTGGGGGACTTGATCTCGGTGTTGCTGGCGAGCGCGCACCAGATGGCGCTGGGCTTCTGCTGAACCTGCATGACCTGCTTGATCTTGGCGCCCTTGAGGCTGTAGTCGGCGGTGTTGGTCATGTTCGACAGGGCGAAGTCGGCGGCGCCGTTGTTCACGGCCTGTTCGGCGCCGGCCTGCGCCACGGCCACGATGTCGACGTCGAGTCCGGCGTCCTTGAAGTAGCCCTTGTTCTTGGCCACATACACACCGATGTGGTTGGTGTCGGGTGCCCAGGAGAGCATGAAGGTCACTTTCTTCAGTCCGCTGGCGCTGCTGCTGTTGCCGCTGGCGTCGTTGGACGATCCGCATGCGGTGAGCGTGCCGGCGAGTCCGAGTGCGGCGACCACGGCCACACCCTTGCGCAGCATGCCACCGAAACGTCCCATGAAACGATTCGTCATGATGATTCCCTAGTTCTTCCTCAGATATCGTTCTCTGGGAATGCCGACGGGAACAGGACAGAGAACGATATGGAGGATCCGATTCCCGTACGCCCAATGCCCCCGGACGGGTATGCGACCGCGATTCGAGCCGATCCGAGTTCAGTCCGGTTTGCCACACATTGGCGTGAAGCGTAACGATTATATGGCAAAGACGACGACATGTCGCGGCCGTGGAATCCCGGGGGACGGCAATATCCCAACGATCGTCCGACATTGTGACTGACCAGTCCGGTCAGGGTTTCCATGATGGGTGGCACGGATTAACGAATGTCTGATCACCCAGAAACGAATGCCCAAATATAAGGAAACCCCGGCGGGAGGAAGAAGACCGCCGGGGCGAAGAAGAAGAGAGGAAGAAGGTTCAATTATGAGGTTGAAGTTATGAGTATTCAGTTAGGATCACGGATCGGGAGGCTGTGTGAGGTTGATCACCCCGATCGGTGGTCGTCATCGGTATCATCCGCTGACATTTCTTAGTTAACCGCCGTTTTCTTGAAGAACCGGTCGTTCCGCCTCCGCATTACTGAACAAAACGCTTGTAATGGTTGCCATGAAAGCTGAAAGAACGCTGAATCAGCGTTCTCGCGCTCATCCCGGGGCCCGTCTACGACACCGATGCGCCCCTATCTGCGAGTTCTGTGCGGATTGTCAGGCCTTGCGGACACCTATCTTCGAGTTCTGTGCGCTCTAGATCGGATTCGCGAAGTACAAGCCTTGGAATTCCAATCCTCATACTCGTGATTCTCCATTCGGAACGCACAGAACTCGACGATTGATGTCCGCACCAGTGCCGAATCCGCACAGAACTCGAAGATAGGCACCGTCAGACAGCCATCAATACCTTCAGTACCTCGCGGTGCATCAAGCACCTCACGCGGCACCTCAGGCACCTTCAGCCTCCTAGCCGCGAACCACCACGTTGCGCAGATCGCCGATGCCCTCGACGTGCACGATGGCCTCGTCACCGGGACGCAGCGTGCCGGACGCGTTGGGCGTACCCGTGAGGATCACGTCGCCGGGCAGCAACGTGGAGAACTGGGAGATCGCCGCGATCTGGGCTGGGATGGAGTGGATCAGCCCGGCAGTGGTTCCGGCGGCTTCCGGCACCACTTCTCCGTTGAGGCTGAATCCGATGTGCGTGTCGGACCTGTCGAGATCGGTCTGGATCCACGGTCCGAGCGGGCAGGATGTGTCGAAGCCCTTGGCACGGGTCCACATGGGGTCGAAGCCCTGCACGTCGCGCAGCGTCACGTCGTTCACGCAGGTATAGCCGAGCACGTAGTCCATGGCCTTTTCGACGGGCACGTTCTTGGCGATGCGGCCGATGACCACGGCCACTTCGGGCTCGTAGTTCATATCGTTGGAGAAGCTGGGGATCACGATCGGATCGTCGGGACCGATCACGGAGGTGGACGGCTTGGTGAAGATCACCATCTCCTCGGGAGCGACCTTGATGTCGGACAGGCCCTTGCTGGCCATGAATTCGGTGTGCGCCTGATAGTTCTTGGCCAGGCCGAACACCTTGGACGGGATGACGGGGGCAAGCAGACGGATGCCGTCGGAGTCCACGGCGTAGCGTTCGCCGGTGGGCTTGACCTCCTGGGGGCCGAGCGGGAATCCGTCGAGGGCCACCAGGTAGTCCTTGCCATCGTTCTGGTCGGTCTGCACGAATGCGTAGCGGACCTTGTCATTGAGGGAAAAACGTGCGATTCTCATGAGTCCAGTGTATGCCGCCGTTGACGGTTACGCCGTCAAGCGGAGAAGATGATCGAGTCGAGCGGCATCGAACGGGAACCCAACGGCGAGATCGACGAGGAGGCAGATGCTTCCGCCGATCCTGAGAGTGACAACGCAGACGAACGCATGGCACCCGATGCCGCTGGAGCCGAACCCCTATCAGCGATTTCAGCATCATCTCCATCATCCCCACGGAACTGCCCCATCGATGCGTCCCCACGTTCATGCGCATCCCGATCGAACTCGGCGAACATCTGCTTCTGCTGACGGATGAGCTGACGACGCAGGGAGCTCAGTTCATGTTCGAGCTCGTCGATGCGATTGATCTGCCGCTCCAGCAGTTTCTCATACGACATGCGGAACGGCTCGGATTCAGGATTCACCACGCCGGACGCCTCTTCGGCGATGGTTTCCGGAGTGAGCTCGCCGGACTCCTTCATGGACGGCATGACGGTCTTGCGCCAGCGTGCAATGCATCGTTCGATGCGCTTGTATCCGATCACGCTGGAGTCGAGCCCGGCCTCGCGGAAGATCACCGCGGGGGACTCACCCGCAGCGTACCTCCGCATGCAATGGCGTTTGAACGATTCGGAGTAGGTGACACGACCATCAACCACTCGTTCCACGGCCGGCAGCGAACGCAGATACGCCGCTTGCTTGCGCGTGAACTTCTTACGTTCCATCACGCCCCTCCTGTTCGATATGGGGACCAACAACTTCCCCTGCGACAACATCACCCCCCCCCCACCGCAAAAGCGGCAAGGGCCGGCATCCTGCCAATTCATCCGCTACCGTATTAGCTACCACTGCACGTCTCATTCGGCAGCATCCATCGGGAATTCATCCGATACATACCACACACAGACGATTCCTTAATTGTCAGTTATACCCCCGTTTTGCATAAAAAACGACAAACGATGGAAAAAATGTATATTACCGTCGTGTTTTTGCGGAATTCGCATATCGATCATCCGCATCGATGACCGGAACAGAAGGTGTCCGTCGGGGTCTGCAATACGATGTTTCCCTACTCCTTTAATCCGTTCAAGACGTACGTATTACACCCGTTTGACGGCGTGTCACGTCCCGAAATCGTACCGGTACGGCAAGCGAAAACATCCGTCGAATCATGGACAGCGAATCCATGCATCGGAACGATGACATACGACGGCATGCGACGGATACGGACAGCGCGTCCGGGATCCGAGCATGACGGCCCGGTCCTCAACGCGGAACTACAGCAGTAGGACAGACCGTCAGGCAACCAGATAGCCAGGCAGACAGTCAGCCCGCCAAACCGTCAGGCCGCCAAACCGTCAAACCACCACAACCGTCAGATGAACGCGCGCTCGCCGAAGATGGCAGTACCCACGCGCACGATGGTGGACCCCTCACTGATGGCGATCGCCATGTCGTGCGTCATGCCCATCGACAGCTCACGGCAGTCGGCGAGCACCGGGACGCCGGATGCCAGCAACGCGTCACGCGTTTCGCGCAGATGGGCAAATCCACGGCGGATCACGGCCTCGTCGGGCACATGCGCGCCGATCGTCATTAGACCTTCGAGATGCAGTCCCTTGAGTTCGGCGATCTGCGCGGCAAGATCGGCGGCCTCGGCCGGCTCGCATCCGGATTTGCTCTCTTCGCCGGATTCGTTGACCTCAAGCAGCACTCCCACGGTGAGTCCACGAGCCTCGGCACGCTTGGCGATCTTCTGCGCAAGGGCGAAATTGTCCACGGATTCGATGGTGGTGACGTGAGGCAACACCTTGTTGATCTTGTTGGACTGCAGCTGGCCGATCAGATGGAACGGCAACGGGGCGAGCGCGGCAGGAACCGAAGCAGTGGATCCCGAAGCGGCGTCAGCCGCCCCAGCATTCGCCACCGCGGCGGCAGCGGCCTGCGCATCATCGGTGCCGTCGTTTGCCGCCTCGCCGAGCGCGAATCCGCGGACGGCGCACTGCCGTACCAGTCCGGGAGCCTTGACCTCGATCTCCTGCGGGCGGTTTTCGCCGATCATGCGCACGCCGGCATCGACCGCAGCCATGATCTCACCAACGTCACGCGTCTTGGTGGCGGCGAGCAGTCGCACGGAACCGGCTGCGCGTCCAGCATCGGACTCCGCGGCGGCGATGTCATCGAGCACGCGATGCACACCGTCGACGATCTCCTGTCGTCGTGCATCATCGATCGTTTCATTGGTCAGATCCTTGTGATCCATGTATGCGACCATCGTCGTCCGTTTTCCCTTCCGTATGCCACGCAAACCGTTCCGAGCCTGAATTTCACGATCATTCACAATCATTCACGATCGCACACAGGCGGCGGAACCACTGCACGCTATGCTAGTACGCTTTGCGACACCGCTGTATATCGTGCCGCGCTCGCGGATCCGACCGATTTCGGACGTCGGACGGATACGGGAACCGTCTGGGCCCGAGGCCGACCGACTCCGGACGCATACCGACGGATGCACAACGACCGGCAACGGAACGTCGCCAAACCGGTTACGCAGCGGCATCGATAGAATGCCGATTGCGATCGCCCATCGAAGCCCCCCCCCCGAGAAATTCGATTCGTGGTTTCACCGATCTCGCTGACCACGCCATTCTCGCCAAACGCACCGACCACGCCGTCCGCATCCTCTGCGGAATCGCCGTGATCGATGGTGACCTCCACTTCGGCCTTGAGCTCGGTCACCTCACGCTCGAGTTCGGCGATGCGACGCACCTGTTGTGCGATCAGCAGATCGCGCAGATCGCGACGTCCAGAACGCACGACGAGACGTGGCGAGAATGCTTCGTTGTCATAGTCGTCGTCGGATTGGTCATGGTGGCCGTCGGCGGTACCATTGCCGCCATTGACACCATTGACACCGCTCTTGTTCGGCGACGTGTTATCCGCCTCGGCTTCGATGCCGCGCCAGCGCGAGATGCAACGTTCGATGCGCTTGTATCCGATCAGTGCCGAATCGAGTCCGGCATCGCGGAAGATACGGGCCGGCGACTCACCCGCCGCGTACCGGCGCATGCATTCGCGTTTGAATTCCTCGGTGTAGCGGATGCGACCGTTCGACACACGCGCCACAGCCCGTAATGACCGCAGATAGGTGATTTCCTCCTGGGTGAATTCCCCGGTTCTCATGAGTTTCCCCTTCGTGGTTTGTCTCAGCAGCGGCTTCAGTGCCACGAAAAACCGCCCACGCGCACCGATCCGTCACTGATGACGGTGTTGAAATGGACGCGGGCATGCGCCGGGGAGCGATGTCGACACGGCTGGTCCGCGTCAGAAAAGAAAGGCATGTGGGCACGGCCTCACTGCGCCGTCCCATATGTTATCGAGATCTTTAAATATACCCCCCCCCGACCCCATTCTCGACATCCTCCCCTAGCGCGAAACCGGTCGGCAGACGGGAGGTGGGAATCGGGGACGGAGAGTTGACGATCGTGCCGCCAAATGGATATGTCAGTATTGTCAAAGGATCCAAGGATGCGTCTCTGGTGTTCATACGCATATCCATGGATATGGTCGCTGGATATGGGAGGGGCCGGAGCCAAACGATCAGTTCAGCCCCAGCCCCTCGAGATGGTTATCGCACCAGTGTTCTGATCAGTTCATGATCAGGCGTGCAGTGTGCGATCAGGCGTGCAGCGCGGCGCTGGTGCGACGGGACTTGGCGTACACCGTTGCGGCGGCACCGGCCAGAACCACGCCCAGAGCCACGAACATGGCGATGCCGGCGGCACCGGTCTTCGGCAGTTCGGTGACGTTCTTCACGTTGGTCACGGTGGCGGTGGTCTTCTTCTCATTCAGGGTCACCAGGCCGAACGGATCGGAGGTGATGGTCTTGTCGAAGGTGACGGCGCCGTTCTCGGCGATGGTCACGGTGAAGACGACCTTGTTGTTGGCGGACTGCAGGTAGCCGTCGGCGACCTTGGTCTCGGTCACGGTGTAGGTGCCGGCGGCGAGACCGGAGAAGGTCACCTTGCCGTTGTCGCCGGAGGTGGCGGTGGTGCCGACGGTCGGCAGCTTGCCGGTCTGGTCCTTGGCGACGGACAGTTCGAATTTGGCGCCCTCGACTGCGCTGCCAGCGGCGTCCTTCTTGTCGAAGCTGAACTTGTACAGGGAGACCTTGGTCTGGGTGTACTTGTCGTTGTTGCCCAGCAGCTCGTTGACGACGCCGTCCTGGTTGGCGGCATCGGCGTTCACGGTGGCGGAGTACTTCACCACGATGGTCTTACCGGCGTATGCGGCCGGGGTGTTCAGCGTGATGGTGAAGGTCTTGGCACCGTCGCCCTGCAGGTCGGCCTCGAGGCCGGCGACGGTGTAGTCGGAGGCGGGAACGTCCTCGCCGTCGGCGGTCACGGTGAACTTGGTGTTGGCGGCGACGGTCAGGCCCTTGCCCGGCTTATCGGTGAACACGAAGGTGGCGGGGGCCGGGTTGGCGACCTTGCCCTGCAGGGTGTACTCGATGGTGTCGCCCACGGAAACGCTGGTCTTGTCGGCGGTCTTGGTCTTGTCCTCGTTCTTCGAGTTCTTGAAGTTCACGGTGGCGGCGGCGGTCGGCTCGGTCAGCACGCCCTCCTTGGTGACGGTGCCGGAGGCGACGATCATCGGCACGGCCTTGGTGATCTCACCGGTCGCGGCGGTGTTGTCCAGGAACACGTAGATGCCGGCCGGCAGGCTCACGGTGGCGGCGTAGGTGGCGTCACCGGTGGCGTCGTTGACCTTAGTGGCGGCGCTCAGGTTGACGGTCTGGCCGCCGGCGAGCTGAGCCTTGGCGAGGTTGTCGGCGAACTTGCGGGTAGTGCCGTCGGCCCATGGACGGGTGGCGGAGACGTCAAGGACTCCGGCGGAGAGCGCGTTGGCCAGGTAATCGGGCTGGACGTTCTTCTGTCCGGCGGCCTCGAGCGCGGTCTTGACGGCCTCGGCGTTGCCGGCGACGGTCTGTACACCGTAGGCGGTGTTCGCGTCGGAACCGTACTTCACGTAGTCACCGATCTTGTAGGCGGTGACATTGCGGCCGGTCAGCTGCTCGGCGTTCTCAGCGGTGAACGTGAACGTGGCGTTGTCGTTGACGACTTCAGCCGCGCTGGCGGTGGCGGCACCGAACGCCATGCCACCAAGCAGGGTCGCCGCTGCGGCGACTCCCGCGAAAAGCTTCCTCAACTTCATGAGAAAACCCTCTCTTTCCTTTACTTGATATTTGTTATGGGTCGCGGAGGCGGAAGACTCACACCTTCCGCGACCGCAAATTTTCTGGATTTCAGGGACAGTTCAGACCGTCATGCAACGACGCCACGCCACATAGCCCGCACCACCGGCCAGCGCCAGCAGCACGCCAGCCGCCACAATCCACGCCCGCCCGGTGGTCCCACCGGTCAACGGCAGCGCAGCCACGGCCACGTAGCGGTTTACGAACTTCGGATTGTTACCGGAGACGGTTGCGGCCCACTTGCCATCGGCGTTCTTGGCCACGGTCACGGTCACGATGTGTTCGGCGGTGTCGTACTGCCAGCCGGCAGGTGCATTGTCGGCACCGTTTTCGGTGATCTTGAACGTGTACACGACCTCGTTCGCGCTGCCCGACGGCACCTTGAACTTCAGATTCTGGTTGGTGGTGCCGAAGGACGCTTCCGCGGAGTCATTGGACTTAGCGAGCACGTCCTTAGACACGGTCGCGCGCAACTGGCCGTTGCTGTCCAGTCCGCTCACGTTCTTGCAGGATCCGGCGTTCTGGTCGTTCGTCGTTTCACAAGCAAGGGTGAAGCCGAAATCGTTGGCCGCGGCATGGCCTTTGACCTGCTTGGTCACCTTGAGATCGGCGGCAGGCAGCATCACCGACGACGCGGTGTTAGTGATGGCCGCGGCGCCCTTCTGCTCATCCAGTCCCTTGAGCGTGATCACGCCGTTGTCGGCGCTGGACGGCGCGGTGGACACTGACACCGACACGGAGGAGTCGTAACCGTCCACCGACTGTTCGGTCACTGTGTACTGATGGCCATCGGGGCCGGCCGGAACCGTGAAGTCGTGCCTCCATTCATCGGCCGCGTTCAGCGTGACTGCATCGCCGTAGTTCTTGCCGTCCTGCTTCAGATGCACGGTTACGGCATCCGAACCGTGCTGCTCGTTGCCGTCTGCCCAGGTCTTGGTCACGATGATGGTCGAGGTCGGCAACGTGATCAGCGGCTTGTTGTACGGCGTGTTGTTCTCGTCGCTCACGGTCGGCTGACCGTTGACCGACGTCACCGTCTTGTAGAAGACCTTGGCGGTGTCGTTGTCGTTCGTGTAGAAGTTGTTGTTGCCAGTCGCGGCGGAGTCGTCCTTGTGGTTAGCGGCTGCGGCATCGTATGCCTTCTGGGTTGTCTTCACCGTGAAGTTCACCGTGTAAGTGGTGCCGGCTTCAAGCTGACCGTTCTGGCCTTCCGGATACCAGACGATCTTGCCGTTGCCATCGACCGTGGCCTTATTGTCTGGCGTGTAGTCCGTCGTCTTGCCGTTGACGGTCTTGCTGTAGGTGAATTCGGGAGCATTGTTTGCGCCCGTGAACGTCACCCAATTGTCCTTGGACAGCGCATCTTCGATGCGGACGCCCTGATACAGCACCGTGGTCGTGATCTGCTGCTGAATCTTGTCGAATACGCTCTTCAGTTCCTCAGCGGAGGACGCGGACTGATAATAGCCCTGATTGCCGCCCTGACCGAGGTTCCAGTTCCAGCGATTCCAGTTGTCTTTAGTCAATGTTGCGTTGGGATAGTTGCTCGACACGGCATTCAGGAACGAGTTAACGCTCTTATCGGTGGTATTGCCCGGATCGGCTCCATCCACTACACCGACGCTGTAGATGTCGGTGCCGGCCTGCTTCATCTCCCTAGCCGCGGTTATTGCATCACTGGCGACCTGATTATCAAAATCTCTCTGAGAGGTCGGCACGCCATCCGTGAAGAACAGGACGACCTGCTTCGCGTCCGCACGCTTGTTACGCAACACATCCTGGGCCTTCTGCAGACCGTAATCCGCACGAGTAGCACCCGAGGGCTTCAACTGACCTACGGTATTCCTCAGACCATTGAAATCGGTGGTGAAGCCACTGACGATCTGCGAGTAGTTGTACCCCCGCCAATTCGTGTCATTACCTATTTGATCGCTCTTATCACTGGCGAACTTCACCAACGACACCTGATGTTTCTCGGCGTTCGCCGGCAACTGCTCGTTAGCTTTCGCCGTCATATCAAGGAAGGAATCGACCGCAGTCACCAACGCCTGCTGTTTGGTGGTCCTGTCCGAGTAACTGATCGAGTTCTCCATGGAGCCCGACTCATCGAGCACGAGCACGATGTCGAGCGGCTTGGACGTGGTGGATGTGGAGCTGTCGACGGCACCGGTCACGTTCAAGGAAACGGTGTACTTGCCATCCTTGTCCGGCGCGTTCACGATCTTCGTATGTTGCGGAACGCCCAGAGACACTCCATCGTTCGTCGCGACAGTCTTGGGAACAGCCGTCTTCGTGATCTCGGACGGCGATGCGGAGTTGGTCGGCGTGGCGGCGATGGCGGAACCGCCCACTGCCACGGCGAGGAACATCGCCACGGCGGACGCCACCGCCACGAGGCGAGCGCCTGCTCCCCCTACCCTTCCGGGCTTCTTGTTCTTCTTCATTCTCGTCATGTCTTCTTCCTGCGCTTTTGCCGAGCGCGAGATTGCAGCAATGCCACGCACCCCTACGCATGTCCACGCCGCATAACAGTGCCAACAGAACCGCACTGTAGACGGAAGCCCCCTACCCCACGACCCCCCTTTAACGCCCACCAGTTTTCGTGTCGTACCCCCATTGGCACGATGGTGACCGCTTGGAAAATGTGCTTCACACCTGTGCCCCCGAGTTGGGGAAAAGTCTCAGAAAAGCCCCAAAATTCATCTCACCGCAACAATCGGGGGCCGCACTCACGGCGGAACATGCCATGCAACGCATGAGGAATCTTGCCATACGACGTCCATTAGCGTCTATTGGGCAGCCGTCAGGACGCCACTGGATCAGAACGTCCACTGGATCGTAAATCAAGAATCAGTCGCCGCATCGTCAATGATCGACGATCGATGCCGAATCGATCGCGTGCTACCAGCGATGCGGCCACTCACCGGCGTGGTGCATGGACCGCCACGGCATGCGACGCAATCGACGCAGCAGCGCCACTGCGAACCAGCCCACCGCGAGTATGGTCACGCCGGTCACGATTCCCGCGGTCCGGCCGTCATGCAGGTCACTCGGGTCGGGGGCCGGCACAGGAATCGCCACGCGATGTCCGGACACGAGCAGACGATGCGTGTTCACGCCGTACGGCGTGCACGTCATCAGCGTCACGCGGTCCTCGCCCGGCACGATCTTCAACTGCGAAGTGTCGTTCGGTTCGATCACGGTGATGCGATCCACCTTGTATCCCAACGTCTCGCCCATCACTTCGATGTAGAAGAAGTCCCCCTCCTTCATCTCGTCCAGACGAGTGAACATCATCGCCTCCACCAGGCCGCGATGCCCGGTAATCACCGAATGCGTGGATTCACCGCCCACGGGCAGGCTCGAACCATACAGGTGGCCGGCACCCGACGCGAGCGCCTTCTCCGAAGTGCCGTGGTAGATCGGCAGGTCGATCGACACCTTGGGGATGCGGATCGTGCCCATCACGCCGTTTCCGGAGTCGAGCAGGGACTGGTATTCCTTGTCTTTCGACGAAGCGGAATCCTCGTCGCTCGCCTTTGAGCCGCCGGCCGCAGCGGCGAACGGGTCGATGGCCTCGCCCAGCACCGGCTGACCGGATGCGGCGAGGCGTTTGTTGTAGGCGCGGGCCGCTTTGAGCGCCTCTTCGGCCTTGGGGTACGGCCAGTTCGCCACCTGATTCTGGGCGTTGTTCGATGTCTGCGCCAAACGCTGGGACGACTGGTATTGCAGGGCCACGGGGAATCCGGCCACGCATACGGCGGCAATGAGCAGCAGCGCGGTGATCACGCGCATGATGATGAGGTTGCGGCGCAGGCGACGCTGATTGGTTACGAGGTCGGTGATGTCGGTTGCCTCGGCGAACGGGGTGGGGGTCCAGAGAGTCGAGGAAGCGGTGGAGGTCGGGGCTGCGGATGTGGGTTGGGAGGACTGGGTTGGGCGGGCATGCCGGGAGGAACGAGCGGTCCGGGCGACCTGGGCGGGTTGAGAGGCCTGACCGAGTCGAGCAGACTGCGCTGCCGCACCCGCATGCCGTCCCCTACCGGATTTCCCATGTCGAGAGGAACGACCACCGAACATACCGACTCCCATCCATAGATTCACGTTAGCCGCGTTCCGATTCCACCGTCCGCCTCGATCGAGTCATTCGCAACCCCTCGCGTCAGTGGCGTGGCGGCATCGGCATCAACACGAAATCGCAACATCGCCAAACCACGTGGCACAACGCAATAATCCTAACGCCGCCACGGTCTTTGGCGTACCCCCGTATTGGGAATACGGCAATTCGCGGGTTCGGATCAGGCGAATAACGCGGTCGGATCGCAGGCGCGATCGGTATGATCGGCGCGCAACGGGTCCCAGGAAAAGTCTTTGAGCAGATCGTGGGCACTGATCGGTTCGGGGGTATTGCGCAGACGAAGCAGCCATGCGCAGTAGCCGATCACCGATTCCGGGGTCACACCTTCCTCGCGCAGCACGCCGAGGTCGAGCGCACGGTCGCGTTTGGCTAGGCGCTTGCCGCTCGGGTCGTCGATCAGGGGCAGGTGTGCGAACCGGATTGCGGCGGATGGTGCGGGGATATTCCCAAAGTTGTTCGCAGTATGTGGGGTGCGCGTAGCGGTATGTGCATGGTGCGCGGCCGCGGGGAGATCGGTGTCAATCGACGGTTGCGAGTGCCAGCCGCACTCGGCCATGCGATCGCGAATCCACAGCTGCAAGGCGGTGGAACGCAGCAGATCGCGGCCACGCACCACGTCGTTTACGCCCATCAGCAGGTCATCCACCACCACGGCGAGCTGATACGCGTACAGGCCGTCGGAGCGGCGCAGCACGGTGTCGCCGATCTGTCGGGCGAGATCGAATTCCTGGGTGCCAAACACCGCGTCGTCGAAGTCCAGCTGTTCCTGCGGCAGGTGAACGCGCCAGGAATGCCGGCGTTTCTCCGCAAGCCTCCGGTCGCGTTCGGTGGAATCCAAGCGGGCGCAGGTGCCAGGGTAGATCACGTATCCATCGCCCTCCTGCGGTGCCGACGCGGCGCGAATCTCCGCGCGCGAGCAGAAGCAGGGGTAAAGGAGTCCAGCGTCGCATAGATCGTGCAGCGCCTGATCGTACAGGTCGAAGCGGTCCGACTGGTACACGGGGTCGCCGTCCCAGTCCAGACCAAGCCAGTGGAGGTCGTCCATGATCCAGCGGTCGGCGTCCTTGCGCACGCGCGGGGTGTCGATGTCCTCGATGCGCAGGCGGAGGATGCCGGAATGGTTGGGGAGAATGGGGAGATTAGGGTCTGCGGCGGTATGCGGGCGCTCGGCTCGCACGCTCAGCCAGGCGGCCAGCGCCGCGTACACGTTGCCGATATGCATGCGGCCGGTAGGCGACGGAGCCAACCGGCCAACACGGCATGCGTCTAGGGTTTCGCTGCTATTCAGTGTCGGCGCGGTGGCGATGGACGGGAGCCTGGACGCATCGGTCTTGGATGCATGGGCAATGGAGCTACCGGGAATATTGGAGGTATTGGAGGTATTGGAGGTACCAGTGTTACCGGCGATGCCGGCATCGGAAGCGGGCGACTTCGCACCGCGATCCGCACGGGGCAGAGGTGCCGGAGTCTTCCCGGAGTGAGGCGCAGGGCACGAGGCCGTCTTGGTATCGGCGTTCACGCCCTGACCGTTCCAGCCATTCCGGGGGCCATTGGTAACGATTCGGTCGTCAGTCATTGCGCTCCGCCCTTCTCTTCATCACCTTCATCACGATATTCCGCCCCGAGTGTACCCGAATCGCAGGAGGCGACTCTTCTCCGCGGTGCCGGACTGAATCGGGCGTCCCTGCTCCCTGCTTCGATCGATACCGCGCACTTGCAATTCCATGGGGAGTGTCTCGGTAAGTGCGTAACTGGTCTTGGTCGCATGCGCACGTCGGATACGCGCTGGATCGGGTTTCCTACTGCGGGTTCGCCTCGGATGTTCGTCGGATACGCAGCGAAGCACGCCCCTCGGTGCGGGTTCGTCGCATACGGATGCCGGATACGCACCGAGGCGCGTCCCTTAGTGCTTGTTCGTCTCACGCGTGCGTCGAACAAGCACCGAGGCGTGTCCCCTGATGCGGGTTTGGCACAAGCGTGCGTCGAACAAGCACTGAAGCGTGTCCCCGGTGCTTGTTCGACGTCTCTGTGCGTCAGATGCGCACCGGGGCGCGCGTCCGGCGCTTGTTCGGCGCATACGCGCGTCGGATACGCACCGAGGCGGGAACCGTCTTTCCACATGTCGTCACCGCTTCGATCGGCGCTGCCCTCAGCGGGAGTCCCTTCCCGCCGGCATCACGACCGGTGGCAGCCAAGACTAGTCACACACGTAAAGAGACACTCCCATTCCATGCCAACGCCACCGGCAAGGCGACCGACATTGTGGATAACTTTTCAGTTATTCCACCCATTTTTCCGCGGTATCGCCGATTTGTGAACCACCGCCAAAAGAAAAACCCGACGCCGGGAGGCGTCGGGCCGATTCAAGTTCAAATCTTCAATGCGTGCGAATCACGCGGCGAAGAACAGCTTGAAGAGGAAGGCACCCACGATGGCGCCGGCGATCGGGGCCACCACCGGAATCCAGGCCTCATTCCAACGGGAGCCGCCCTTGTGGGCGATCGGGAGGATCTGGTGCAGGAGTCGCGGCATGAGGTCACGGGCCGGGTTCAGACCAGGGCCGGTCGGGCCGCCGAGCGAGGTGACCAGACCCCACACGATGAAGCCCACCACGATCGAAGCGGCGGCAAGATCCTTGGCACCCCACGGCAGCAGCAGGCAGCACAGCGCGCCCAGCACGAGCACGAGCGTGCCGAAGAACTCGTTGAGGAAGTAGTTGAAGCGGGAGCCCTCGGCATCGGTGGTGGAGAAGGTGGCGAAGATGGCCTCGGGATCCTCGGTGTCACGGTAGTGCGGGTAGTAGGTCGCGAACACCACGAGCTGACCGACGGCCGCACCCAGCAGCTGGGCGATGATGTAGGGAATGACGTCATTCCACGGGAACATGCCATTGACCGCCTGCGCAATCGTCATGGCCGGGTTGATGTGCGCGCCGGAAACCGCGCCGAACATCAGCACAGGGAACATCACACCGAAGCCGTAGCCCATGGCGATGTTCAGCCAGCCGGCGTGATAACCCTTGGTGTTCTTGAGCTCGGTGTTGGCCACCGAACCATTGCCGAAGATCATGAGGATTGCTGTGCCGAAGAACTCGGCGGCAAGCTTGGTCATAAGCGAATATTCCACTGTTATTCCTTCAGATTCCTTCAGGTGTTGAAACTTGCGATCCACAGGCCGCTTCGAAGCCCAGTAAGACATGGGTCTCCGAGGGATTGGATTCGTGATGTTCTCTCTGATATGTCCAATGGACAAACAGTGCAATTGTACCTATGCTCGAGACAAATGCAGCCGTCGATCAACAACCGTTAAGCCTCAAGCTCCCGGCCCTTAAACC
Organism: Bifidobacterium tissieri; assembly: GCF_002259645.1. Lineage (GTDB taxonomy): Bacteria > Actinomycetota > Actinomycetes > Actinomycetales > Bifidobacteriaceae > Galliscardovia > Galliscardovia tissieri. The sequence goes on along the minus strand of NZ_MWWV01000003.1, from coordinate 33,911 downwards.
ACCACCGTCAGTCGCGCGGCACGCGCTTCATGGTGCGATAATCCCAATATCCTTCGGCCGGAGGCTCCTCGCCACGGATTTCGGCTTCGATCTCCTCAAGCCGCACACGCACGCGCCGGGTGAGTTCGGTCACGGCCTCCTTGGGCGGGGTGCTCCCCCACGAATCCATATCCGCAAGCAGGTCGGAGTAGTCGATGGCGGCACCGTACCCCATGACCACGTTCTTGCGAGGCCACGGCCACCAGTGGTTGATGCTCGCCGCACCCCACGTGGCCGCCGGGAAGATCGGGATCTCGTGCCCAAGCTTGCGGCAGGCCTCAAGCGCAATATACGCCATGCCGGGCTTGAGGCTCATCGGCCATTTCTTCGGGTCGCGAGTGAGCGTACCCTCGGGCCAGATGGTGAGCGGACGCCCCGAGGTGAGGATGCGGATCGACTCGTTCTCGATGGCGAGCGCCTCGCCCTTGCGTCGCGGCACGGGCTGCATGCCCACGAGCTGGAACCATTTGCCGATGATCGGCCAGCTGGCCATTTCGGCCTTGGCCATGTATCGGGGTCGCCGCCCCTGATAGAACATGGCGGCCATGGGAATGAACACGTCGAACAGGGTCACGTGCGTGCACGCGGTGATGAACACGCCTTCCTCCGGCACGTTCTCCAGTCCCCACGCCTTGGGCTTGCAACGGGATCGCACCACCCACGCGCAGGCGTCGAGCAGTCGTTGCGTGGCCTTGGGATTCTGCGCGTTGATTTCTGCTACGTTGTCGAGCCGCGGCCCGGTGGGATGGTTATGCATCGGGTTGACGAGATGATGGGCGCGCGACAGTTTTGCCACCTGTTCATCGCTCAACGGCTTGACTGCGGAGCGAGGTGACGGCTTTCCGGGAGATACCATAGGCTCCATTCTGCCCCAAGGTGTGGGCCACCCTACGCGCGTATGCACAAGGGGAGCCGGAAGACACCTGTCTTCCGGCTCCCCTGATTTCCTGAGAGCTTTCCTCAGCCCCTTCCGAAGTCCCCTCCGAGAGGGAGTCCCCTCCGAGAGCCCCTTCCGAAGTCCCCTCCGAGAAGAAACTCCTTACTCGACCCCTTACTCGAAGTCAGCCCCGAGGGCGGCCAGCTTTCCGCGGAAGTCCGCGTAACCACGGTCGATCAGCGAGATGCCGCGCACCGTGGAGGGGCCTTCTGCTGCAAGAGCCGCGATCAGATGGCTGAAACCACCGCGCAGATCGGGCACATCGATGTCGCGCCCGGTGAGCGGGGTGGGTCCGAAGATCACGGCCGAATGCTTGTAGTTGCGCTGCTGGAAGCGGCACGGTAGGGAGCCGAGGCACTCGCGGTACAGCTGCACGGTGGCACCCATCTGCACGAGCGGCTTGGTGAATCCGAAGCGGTTCTCATACACGGTCTCGTGCACGATCGACAGGCCCTTAGCCTGGGTGAGCGCCACGACGAGCGGCTGCTGCCAGTCGGTCATGAAGCCGGGGTGCACGTCGGTTTCGATGGCAACGGGCTTGAGGTCGCCGCCCGGATGCCAGAAACGAATGCCCTCGTCCTGAATGTCGAATTCGCCACCGATCTTGCGGAACACGTTGAGGAAGGTCATCATCTCGGGCTGAGTCGCGCCCTTGACGAAGATGTCGCCGTGGGTGGCGAGCGCCGCCGACGCCCAGGACGCGGCCTCGATGCGGTCGGTGAGCGAGGTGTGGGTGAAGCCCTTGAGCTCCTTGACGCCTTCAATGCGGAAGGTGCGGTCCACGTCCACGGAGATCACGGCACCCATCTTCTGCAGCACGGACACAAGGTCCATGATTTCGGGCTCGATGGCGGCACCGGAGAGTTCGGTCTTGCCTTCGGCGAGCACAGCGGCGAGCAGGGTCTGCTCGGTGGCGCCGACGGACGGGTAGGGCAGGTGGATCTTGGCACCGTGCAGTCCGTTGGGCGCGGTGATGTGGATGCCGTCCTCGTGCTCCTTGTCGACGGTGGCGCCGAGCTTGCGCAGGGTGGCGAGGTGGAAGTCGATGGGTCGGCCGCCGATGGCGCATCCGCCGAGCGCGGGAATGAACGCCTCACCGAGACGGTGCAGCAGCGGACCGGAGAAGAGAATCGGGATGCGGGAGGAGCCGGACAGGGTGTCCACGTCGGCCACATTGGCGAGCTCCACGTGGGATGCGTCGATGGTCACGACACCGTCGGCACCGTTCACGTCCACGTTCACACCGTGCAGACGCAGCAGATCGGACACCACATGCACGTCGCGAATCTCGGGAACGTTCTTCAGCACGGAGACTCCCGGGGCGAGCAGCGCGGCGACCATCGCCTTGCTGACAAAGTTCTTGGCTCCGCGCACTTTGATCTTGCCGTTCAGCGGCTTGCCACCAACTACGCGCAACACATCATTCTCAGAATTCACGAACCGCTCCTTCGATGTCGTCGGAAATTCTTCCTGGTTCCTGGTTTCCACCGGCTTCTTCCGTTTTCCCGGGGAAAGACTATCTCTTAGTTTGCCATATCAGGTGTGGCGACTCAGTGAAATCGCCACTGGCATAGCATGTGCCCCTTGGCATCCGGCCGACCGCACGCCTCTGGCACACTCTTGTGGCATGCGTCGACCATGCCGCACTGTATGCCAATGGGATACATAGGATACATGCGGGATGCACAAACGAATGCACAAACGACGGTGAGCCTGGTGAGCCTATCGCACCTGCTTGATGCGCTGCGCGAGATCCGGATTCCACATGGCTCCGGTGGCGCTCATCACGGCATCCGCACCGGCGGCACGGTATTCGAAGTAGTCGGCCGGCTCGGTCACGCCACCCACACCCACGATGCCAAAGTCGAAACCGAGGCGTTCACGCAGTCCGGCGAGACGACGGACCATATCGAGTCCGCTGGGCTTGATCGCCGCACCGCACACGCCGCTGCGATCACGTCCGGCACCGGGCAGTGCCTGGTTGCCGTTGGCGTCGACAAGCTTCGCGGAGATGGTGTTGATCGTGGCGAAGCCCTGCACCAGGCCGCGTCCAGCCGTCACACGGACCATGTATTCAAGATCATCGTCGCTGGGCAGGTAGGCGAGTTTGACGATAAGCGGCACGTCGCCGATCGTGTTCTTCACGGCCTCGCAGATGGTGCTGACCTGATCGGGCGCATGGCACAGCAGTCGGTTATGCCCCTCGTTCGGGCAGCTGGTGTTCATCTCCATCACCTTGGCTCCGGTCTCGAGTACGAGTCGCGCGGTGACGGCGTGATCGGCCACGTACTGTTCGGCGGTCATGCCGTCCACACGGGAGCCTTGGAAACTGGGGACGAGCAACTGCCCGCGACCAGCGCGTTCCATGGCGCGCTGCATGTCGGGCTGCCACACGTCGGGGTCCTGCGAGGGCACGCCGAACGAGTTGGAAATGGAGATCGGGGTTTCGAATTCATGATCGGCGAGCACACCCTCGTCGCATTCGGCACTGCCGGGCGAAAGAATGCCGTCCGAGGCGGTCGGGTGCACGGCGAGCACGTTCGGGAACGGGTTGCAGCCCCACGCGCGCGAGCGCACGGTTTTGTACACGGCCAGGTCGAAGCCCATGCGGAACGCGCCGGTGGTGTAGCGCTCGTTGAGCAGCGGGCCGGCGGGAATACCAAACGGCAGGTCGACGGGCACGCCGAAGAACGATTCCGCGGGGGTTCCCTTACCTTCACCATCCTCACCCGCGCCGGCCGCGCTCACGTTCGCACCAGCACCGGATTCCACCGCGCGCTTCACCTGATCGTCGCTCACACCGGTCTTCGCATCGCCGCCGAGCACTTCGGCGAACGCGCCGAACGGCCCGAACCGATAATTGTCCTCGTACGTACGATCCACGTCATAGAACGGGATGGTGGTTCCCTCGCTCATGGTTTCTCCCTGTGATTCCCGTCGCCGTCATCCGCGTATCGCCCACCACTGATGTGCACGACCGCACGCGATGATCGTCGACTATGTCAGCATCTGTTTGATTGTACGTCCGGGGGCCGGAACGCCGCCTAGCGACGCCGACGCACGACGATCACGACCACCGCGCCGATCACGGCAAGCACGACCACGATCACTGCGATCGCGGCGACTTCCGTACCGGTTTTGGACAGCTGACTCTGGCTGGTCTGCCGAGTATCCGTGGTGACGGTTTTGTTGTCGGTCGGGATGTTAATGCCGGTGCCGTTCGAGCCCGACTGCACCGCGGCACCGTCATCGTCACCGTACTGCACTTCGTAGGCGATCGTGCCCACGATCACCTTGGCCGTGACGGCGTGGGTCTCGAGATCGCCGTCCTGCTCGCTGCCGGTCGTGACCGTGCCGGACACGGTGAACGTGCCGGGATTCCGATACGAATCGGCTGGGATCGCATCCCATGTTGCGGGCGCTTCGATCACATCACCGTTGGTCCACGTCACCTTGACCGTGCCGGGCATGGTCGGGGCCTTGCCGACGACGGTGGTCACGGATACGGTGTCGTCCACGGATTTCACGACGGCAGGCGTGACGGTCACGCGTACGTTCACGGTGCGATCGACCACGAGACCACCCAGCGTGAACGTGCCGCCGTCGCGCGTGCGATACCCGTCGAACTGTGGCCAGTCGATGGGTTCAAGACTGTCGTCGCCACCATCGTTCCACGACACCTTCGCGTTCACGGGCAGCTGCGGCTTGGTGCCGGACGCGGTCGTGACGCTCGTCTCGCCATCCACCACGACCCCCGTCACGGCCGCGCTGTGCACGATGACCGACGTCTTCACGCTGACGACGCCGTCAGAGGACGGCGACGAATTCGCGCTTGCGGACGCACCGGATGCCGTAGCGGCTCCGGCACCGCCCACGACGCTGCCCGCATTGGTCCCGGACGCAGTGACATCACCGGACTGTCCGGAAAGAAGTTTTTCGCACACGCCAACCGTATTGTTCGACGTGTTATTGTTCGACGCGTTGCCTGACGCGCCGTTCGCGACGCCGTTTGCGGCACTGTTCGCGGCACTGTTCGCCGTGCCATTCGACGATTTCGCATCACTGCCGGCGCTGTTTGCCTTGGAACCATTTGCCTTGGAACCGTCGGCGCTGGACCCGCCGTTGTTGTCGGAGTCGTCGCCCACACACACCGTTCCCGTCACGGTCACCGTGCGATCCTTGCCGGTGCGGTTGGAGAAGTCCACGCCGGAGGTGTTCCATGCGATGGGCGTCTGTGATTCACTGCCATCGGACCAGTGCGCGGTCAGTTTGGAGGGCAGTTTCGGCTTGTTTCCGGAGTTCGTCTCCGTGGGTTTCGACGGCTGATCCACGCTGGTGATACGCGTCGTCGACTCCGCCTCCGCCGATGCGGACGTCAGCGACGAACCTGACGACGTGGACTGTGCGGACTGCTCGGACTGCGTGGACTTGGATGCCGACTGCTGAGTCTGCGCGCCGGACGACGATCCCGCCACCGACTGCTGCGATGCCGACTGCGACACCGACGTTGAGGATTGCGAAACCAGAGACGTTCCCGCAAACGATCCCGTGGAAGAAGTGGAGTTGGATGCCGTCACGGATGATGCAGACGACACGGACGACGTTGACGACGTCTGTATGGGTTCGGCGACCATGTCCGCCGCGCTCGCCGTGGTCGAGAAGAGGCCGAACGTCGCGATCGCGGCCACGGAGGTCACGATCCCCGCGATTCGTCTCTTCCAGCCTTTTCCGCGCAGGCGCTCTAGGTCCATGTCTTCCTTTCCAATCCCCGTCCAAGGATATGCGTACCCGTCATGATACCCGCGGCGACGGATTCGCCTGATCGATACTGATCGTTTCCCCCGTTTCCTTCGCATTCCCCACGCATCACGCGTGCACCGTTACGTGGGCCGCACACGGCCCACGTAACGGTGCGCGAAATCGTTGCAATTTCAACGTTTTCGCGAGGTGCGTTACACGGGTCGCACGGCCCACGTAACGAAACACGGCCCACGTAACGCTGTCGGGTGTTACGTGGGCCGCAGTTATACGTATACGGGGCGCTAATGTCGATCAGCCAACGGTCCCGGCCCGGCAATTGCAGACGGCCTGACGGCCGCGCTTTACCGGCTCCGCCGCGGTATTGACCGCGACTCCGCCCGGGACCTGGGCAACAGTTCACTGGACTGTTGCCCAGGCTGATCGAGACGGCTAGTCTCGATCAGCCAACGGTCCCGGCCCGGCAATTGCAGACGGCCTAACGGCCGCGCTTTGCTGGCTCCGCCGCGGCATCCAGCCACGGCTCCGCCCGGGACCTGTGTGACAGTCCACCGGACTGCCATACAGGCTGATCGAGACCATTAGTCTCGATCAGCCAACGGTCCCGGCCAGTTGTCGGACTCCGGCTCGCGGGCGGATGCGACGGGCTCTTCGGGCAGATGACGGGCCGGCAGCGTGGTCGGCTTGAACGGGAACTTCTCCGCACGCATCTTCTCGTACGCCACGATGTCATCCTCATGGCGCAGCGTCAGATCGATGTCGTCGTAACCATTCATCAGACGCCAACGCACGTAGTCGCCCACCTCGAACGGCAGGGTCACGTCGCCGCAGGTCACGGTACGCTCGCCCAGATCCACGGTCATCTCGCGACCGGGCTCCTCCTCGAGCAGCTTCCACAGCAGTTCGATGGACTCCATCGGCATGATCGCGGCCAGCACACCGTTCTTGGCGGTGTTGCCGTAGAAGATATCGGCGAAGCGCGGCGCGATCACCACGCGGAACCCGTAGTCGTGCAGCGCCCACACGGCGTGCTCACGGGACGAGCCGATGCCGAAGTCAGGGCCGGCCACCAGAATCTTGCCGCTGCGATACGGCTCCTGATTGAGCACAAAATCAGGATCACGACGCCACGCGTAGAACAGTGCGTCGTCGAAACCGGACTTGGTCACACGCTTGAGGAACACGGCCGGGATGATCTGATCGGTATCCACGTTCGAACGACGAAGCGGCACACCGACACCGGTGACAACAGTGAGCTTTTCCATTTACAGTCTTCTTTCACGTTTTCCAGAGTCCTGCCGGGCCGCCGACGTCCACGTATACGACGTGCGTCAGCCGCCCGACGGACAGGCCTTACAGGCCGGGCTTACAGATCGGTCAGATAGTCAGATCGGTCACAGGTCGGCCGGGCAGGAGATGGTGCCGCGGATGGCCGTAGCGGCGGCCACGGCGGGCGATGCCAGATGCGTACGGCTGCCCTTGCCCTGACGTCCTTCGAAGTTACGGTTCGACGTGGAGATGGAGCGCTCGTCCGCCACCATCTTGTCGGGGTTCATGCCCAGGCACATGGAGCAGCCGGCGTTGCGCCATTCCGCACCGAAGTCCTTGAAGATCTTGTCGAGTCCTTCCTTCTCCGCCTGCAGGCGCACACGGGAGGAGGCCGGCACCACGAGCACGCGATGCAGGTTCTTGGCCTTGTGATGACCCTTCATGATCGCGGCGGCGGCGCGCAGATCCTCGATGCGGCCGTTCGTGCAGGAGCCGATGAACACGGTGTCCACGGCGATCGACTTGATCGGCTGGCCCGGCGTAAGTCCCATGTACTTGATGGCGCTTTCCGCGGCAATGCGCTTGGTCTCGTCGGTGATGGTCTCCGGATCGGGCACGTTGGCGGTGATCGGCAGGCCCTGACCGGGGTTGGTGCCCCACGTCACGTACGGCTGCAGGTCCTCGGCGCGCAGCGTCACTTCCTTGTCGAACACGGCGTCGTCGTCGGTCTTGAGTGTCTTCCAGTATTCGACGGCCTTATCCCACATCTCGCCCTGCGGCGCGTGCGGACGGCCCTTGAGGTATTCGAAGGTGATCTCGTCGGGGCTGACCATGCCGGCGCGCGCACCCGCCTCGATCGACATGTTGCAGATCGTCATGCGGGCTTCCATGCTGAGCTTGTGGATGGCCTCGCCGCGGTATTCGATCACGTGGCCCTGACCGCCGCCGGTGCCGATCTTCGCGATGATGGCAAGAATGATGTCCTTGGCGGTCACGCCTTCGGGCAGTTCGCCCTCCACGTTCACGGCCATGGTCTTGAACGGCTTGAGGCTCAGGCACTGGGTGGCCATCACGTGCTCCACCTCGCTGGTGCCGATGCCGAATGCGAGCGCGCCGAACGCGCCGTGCGTGGAGGTGTGGGAGTCGCCGCACACCACGGTCATGCCGGGCTGGGTGAGGCCGAGCTGCGGGCCCACCTGATGCACGATGCCCTGATCGGCGTCGCCGAGCGGGTGCAGACGCACGCCGAACTCCTTGCAGTTCTTCTCGAGCGTGCTCAGCTGGGTGGCGGAGGTCTTGTCGGGGTTCGGCTGATCGATGTTGACCGTCGGCGTGTTGTGGTCCTCGGTGGCGATGAGCAGGTCGGTGTGACGAGGCTTTCGACCGGCCAGTCGCAGTCCTTCGAAGGCCTGCGGGCTGGTGACCTCGTGCATGAGCATGAGATCGATATAGATCAGATCCGGTTCGGCGTTCTCGCCCTTGCGAACGAGATGGTCGGCCCAGACTTTCTCGGCCAATGTGGTTCCCATAACAACCTCCTGGAGTCAGGGTTTTTCAACGTTTCCAACGTCTGTACAGCATCCGTCGGTGGCGGTTCCTCATCGATTTCTTCAGTCGGCTGCTCCTACGAACAGCCCAGTCACATTGAGTATGGTGCGTCGGCCAAATTCGAGACTTTTGCATTTCACATTCTGAGATGGCATAATCCCAATCATGGCAATCGAAAACGGCGCGACTTCAACGGTGGGACCGGTGCAGACGAAAAAAGATTCAGCAAAAGTATTGACAAATCAGCGAAACGCCTCAAACTCAAGTGCGCAGACCGATGAGACGGGTGCCGAACGCACCATCAACGGCCGCAAGGAAGTGCATTCCGGCGTCGGCGTGCTCGACAAGACCGCGAAGATCCTCGACACTCTGGAGGGCGGTCCGGCCACGTTGGCGCAACTGGTGAACGAGACGGGACTGGCCCGACCGACGGCACACCGTCTTGCGATCGCATTGGAAAAGCACCGCTTCATCGTACGTGATCAGCACGGTCGATTCGTGCTTGGGTCTCGCTTCGCGGAATTGGCCGCGGCGGCGGGCGAGGATCGTCTGCTCACGGCATGTGGTCCGATTCTGCAGACGCTGCTTGATCGCACCGGCGAATCGGCGCAGATCTACCGTCGTCAGGGCGACCAGCGTGTGTGTATCGCCGCGGTGGAGCGTTCGAGCGGTCTTCGTGACTCCATTCCGGTGGGCGCGATCCTGTCGATGGAGGCCGGTTCGGCGGCGCAGATCCTGCTCGCGTGGGAGGATCCGGAGCGTATGCATCAGGGCCTTCGCCGGGCGAAGTTCACGGTAGCGAAGCTCACGACCGTGCGCAAGCGCGGCTGGGCGGAGTCGGTGAACGAGCGAGAGCCGGGCGTGGCTTCGGTGAGCGCCCCGATCCGCAACGCCTCCGGTCAGGTGATCGCGGCGATCTCGATCTCGGGCCCGACGAACCGTATGGGTACCACGCCGGGGCAGCATTTCGCCCCGCTGGTCATGGCCGCCGGCAAGTATCTATCCGACGCGCTGATCCGCGCCCACGCCGGCGCTGGCATGTAATCGGCAGCCAATCCGCAGACGGGCATTCGTAGCCCGATCGCCTTTATATCGAAATCCCCCGTGTCGCTGCAAACGCTTCGGCACGGGGATTTCGCGTTTCCGCTACTTCCGTTTTCCCGTAAAGCCCAGCGACGCCACTGCGGCGGCGAAGGCGGCGGCGAGCGTGGCGAGGGTTCCCGGCTTGCGCATCAGGTTCCATGCATCCCCCGGATTGGTCGGGACGTGGCTCATCGCGAACGTATACACCTTGCGCGACGACGGTTTACCGACGATATCCCCGAACTCGAGCAGCTGCGTTCGCGGCTCGTACGGGTGACGGATGTCGAATTCGAACAGTCTGGCCGCACGCTTGGATGGCACGGGACCGTACGCGCCGAATCCGCAGGTGGGTGTGGCACCGAGCATGATGCCTTCGGTCGTGCCCACGAAGCCATTGCGATGATCATGACCGGCAAACAGGCCGAAGTAACCGTCGGTCTCCTTCATGATGTGGAATTCGCCGCAATCCACGTCGGGGCAGCTCACCCCCTCGCCCAGATAGCCGCCGGGCAGTGTCTTGCCCTCGTCAAGCACGTAGCAGGAGCCGTCGAAGCTGCGGTAACCCTGAATCGCGTACGCGGTGGTGGGCGGCACGGGCGTGAGCAGGTCGTAGAACTGCGGGATGGGAATGTGCTGGAAGATCAGCGATTTCGCCTCGATGGCCGACGGCACGGCATCGAGAAAGTCGAGCGCACGCTGGCTCGGGGCACCGTAGCCGCCGGACTGCGCGTAGTCTCCCGAATCGAGCAGTACCAAGCCCATGACGTTGCGCTTGCGTTCCTCGTCGGCGACCGGCAGGGCGAAGGTGCCGGGTTCGCACGCGTACGCCGTCTGATCCTTGAGCAGACCGTTGGCGTCGGCGGGCTGTGCCGCGATGGCACCGATCTGCTCCGGCGCGGCCATGACCGGGTTCACGCAGCCGGGGAATTCACGATAGATGGCGTCGAGTTCGGCATTGTCAAGCCCGCACTGGAAATCATGATTGCCGTAGGTCACGGCGAAGGGGATCCCCCGATCGATCAGCGGCTGCAGGAACTGGCGGATGCACCCGCGCACGAGTTCACGTGTATGGTCGAGCTCCGCCGCGTTCGTCGCCCCCTCCTTCGGATAATCCCACGCACGTTTGCGGAAGGTCTTGGCATAGGCGGAATCGTATCCGGCGATCTGGTCGCCGGTGAACACCACAAGGTCGGGCCGGGCGGCGTCGCAGGCGGCCTCGATTAGGCGGATCGTGTCGGATGACACCTTGGGCCCGTCCTGAATATCGGCGAGTTGCAGCACACGAAACTTGCCGGAACGGTGGAATTGAAGACGTCCGAGTTTGGCGGAGACGGAGATGGGTCGTTCATCGTCGGCCGATCCACGCTGAATTCGTTCACTCATACCCACAACCCTACTTCACTCAACCTGAGAATCAACCGAACGATGTCGCGACGTGGGCGACAGGCCAAATTGCACGTCCGGTGCCTGGCTGTTCGGTCTGGGTGCGGAACCTGCCGCATCCTCGCCCCCATACCGCCGTATTGCGAAGCACCGGCGTCACCCTCGACCGGGGAAGGTGCCCATCGGACGCACACGCACGGCAAACAGGCATCGGGAAGGATACTCCATGCTCATCGGACGCACGCCTACGTCGAACAGGCATCCGGCGGCACCTATGCCAGTGCCGGAATAACAAAAAACCTCGCGAGATCTATGTGATCTGCGAGGTTATTCGCTGGGGTACCTGGACTCGAACCAAGAATGGATGAACCAGAATCACCTGTGTTGCCAATTACACCATACCCCAATTGGCAAGCAAAACAGCCCTTGGCGAACTGTCTTGTCGTCGTACCCCCAACCGGATTTGAACCGGTGTTGGCGCCGTGAGAGGGCGTAGTCCTAGACCGCTAGACGATGGGGGCGTATTCACTTTTCAGTGGTCACGGCGTGAACCGCAACGAGTGATTAATATACGCGTGCACTCACACATGCGCAACTCACGGCGTGTCGTTAGTATTTCCAACGTTTTCCCAACACTTTCTGCCACCACCCGTCTCCTCCACTGGCTCACAACATCAACATACGCGTCGGCACGGTGAATCAAAATGCCCGTCGTACACCCTTCGCCCGACTGCGCCGTCAACATACGGGCCCAAAAAGACGAAATCCATGATTCGTAGTGGTTTACGGACGTTTCGCCGCCTCCAAACGTCCGCAAACCACTACGAATTGCCGATATCGTCCATTTCAGCCCGTATTGTTCGCGCCTATTCGCGACGACAACCGTACGCCCGGCCCGCATACCCAAGCCGCATGCACCGCGCCCAGTCCTCACGAGCTTCGCCGCACCCAGACCGCGCACACCTAAGTCTGCGATAACAAAAAAGGACTCCGACACGTACTGCCGGAGTCCTTGCTGGTACCCCCAACCGGATTTGAACCGGTGTTGGCGCCGTGAGAGGGCGTAGTCCTAGACCGCTAGACGATGGGGGCATATTCACTTTTCAGCGGTCACGGCGTGAACCGCAACGAATTAATAATGTACGGGACGATTCCATATCCGTCAACCACGGCGTGTCACATTGTGACCCTTCGGTTGACAAACCCGGTTTTCGTGATCTCCGCAAGGCGTAATGGCCGGTATGGAGAAGCCGCATCCCCGATCACGAACTACAGCATGCAGTCCGACGGTCGAAGGTGCGGCTCACTCGAGTATGCGATCGCGCGAATATGCGCGTGACCGATGCACATCAATCCCGCTGACGGCACATCAACACATCAGCACGCCAACCACGCCAGCACATCCGCGCCCGCACCGGATCACAGGTGCTCGCGCAGACCCTTCAGACGGGCGACGGTCACATCCTTGCCGACGATCTCCATCGACTCGAACAGCGGCGGGGAGACGCGGCGGCCTGACATGGCCACGCGGACCGGGCCGAACGCCAGACGCGGCTTGAATCCGCCGTCCTCCACCAGCGCCTTGTTGAGCAGCTCGTGCAGGGAGTCGGTCTTCCACTCGGACTCGTCCACGGCCTCCAGCGCGGCGATGGCCTTGTCGAGCACCTCGCCGGCGGAATCCTTGAGCTGCTTGCGGGCGTCGTCGTCGGGCTCGATGTAGCCTTCGGTCGACAGCAGCGAACCGGCCATGCCGGCCACCTCGCCGAGCAGACGCACTCGCGGCTGCACCAGCGGCGCGGCGGCAGTCAGCACGGTCTTCTCACGATCGGTAAGCGCATCCCAGTTGTCGGCGGACACCACGCCGTCGCGGTGCAGGTACGGCACGGAACGGTTGAGGAAGTCCTGCGGCTCGAGCGCACGGATGTGCTCGGCGTTGATGGCGATGGCCTTGTCGATGTCGAAGTGGGCCGGGTTGGCCTTCACGTCGCGCACGTCGAACTTCTCGACCATCTCGTCCATGGAGAACACGTCCTGGTCGGCGCCGATGGACCAGCCGAGCAGGGCCAGGTAGTTGAGCAGACCCTCGCGGATGAAGCCGTGGTCGCGGTGCAGGAACAGGTTGGACTCCGGGTCGCGCTTGGACAGCTTCTTCTTGCCCTTGCCCATCACGTACGGCATGTGTCCGAACAGCGGCATCTCCTTGGCGATGCCGAGCTCGATCAGGTCGCGGTAGAGCACGATCTGACGCGGGGTGGAGCTGAGCAGATCCTCGCCGCGCAGCACCACGTTGATGCGCATCAGTGCGTCGTCGACCGGGTTGGTGAGCGTGTACAGCGGGTCGCCGTTCGGACGCACGATCACGTAGTCCGGCACGGAACCGGCCTTGAACTCGATGCGGCCTCGGATCAGATCGTCGAACGCGATGTCCTCGTCGGGCATGCGCAGACGGATCGCGGGCTGGCGGCCCTCGGCGCGGAAGGCTTCCTTCTGCTCCTCGGTGAGGTTGCGATCGTAGCCGTCGTAGCCGAACGCCTTCGGGCGACCGGCGGCCACGTTGCGGGCCTCGATCTCCTCGGGAGTGGAGAAGGACTCGTAGGCATAGCCGGCTTCGAGCAGCTTGGCGGCCACGTCCTTGTAGATGTCGCCGCGCTCGGACTGACGGTACGGGCCGTCGGGACCGCCGACCTCAACACCCTCGTCCCAGTCGAGGCCGAGCCAACGCAGGGCGTCGAGGATCTGGTTGTAACTCTCCTCGGAATCGCGCTGCGCGTCGGTGTCCTCGATACGGAACACGAACGTGCCATGCGTGTGACGGGCCTCGGCCCAGTTGAACAGTGCGGTGCGGACCATGCCCACGTGCGGGGTGCCGGTGGGCGACGGGCAGAAGCGCACACGAACGTCCTTGGGAAGTTCGGGCTTTGCTTCGGACTTTGCGTTTTCAGAATGCTCTTCAGTCATGCGTCCTATTCTGCCCCGCCGACACGACGGTATCAACCGGTCATCGACGCCGTGAGGATCGCGATAGGGACAGTATGCAGTCGGCGATCATGATGCTCAGCATCAGACCGGTACCGATCAGGCAAATAACGGCCGTGGAATCACCTACGGCCGATCGCTGGTCATACATGGGCCAAGTGACCGCGGTCGCGGCACCAGGACCGGGACCATACACGCATTGGACGTCGCCGGCCGCGTTCACTTGTTTCCGTATATATCGCGATCCCAGTCGTTGCGCCTGATCTTCGGCACCGTCCTCGGCACCGGTTGCCGAGGACGCTCCGACGGCATCATTCAGGGCCCGCAACACCGCTGTTTTTTCTGCGGAATCAGACACCACCGGAGACGATTCCTTGTCGATGATCGTTTCGCCCTGCCATGCGGTCAAGCAGTGATCTTCCGTCTGTATCACATGGCAATAGGCGGAAAATGTCATGAGCATCAGTATCGATACCACGGCAAAGAATACACAATGACAACCGTGACGTATTACCGCGAATGCGTGTATCCCAGAATCGGATTGCCTTTTTTGCTCTACGTTTTGCCACATGTTTTGCCATACGGAATGGCATATTATTTTGAACGCAATAAGCAGCGCAACGGCAACCACCGTCATGGAGACAACGGAGATCAGCGAAACCATTCCGCCTGTCTTCGCGGGGACGATAGTCGTCGCAGTCGCCTCAATCGACTCGCTTCCAGTGGAATACATGACGCATTCCACGGAAATCCATGGCGACGGCAATGACAACAATGCATCCGCCCCGACCAAGTCACCGATCCGTAGAGCAGTCACCCGGGCCTCTCCCCATGTCGACACCGTGACGGCACCGTCGATACCCGGTCTGGTCGAAAACGCCGATTCCCCACAAGCGTCTCGGTTGGAAATACCCAGCGCAACCAGCAACGCGGCCGCATACGCCACCATCCCCGCAATCATCGCAACAAACGAACCAACTGCACCAAACACCACGGTCTTCGTGGCCGTATTTGCGGCCGTATTTGCCGACGTATTCCTATTGTTCATGCCCCCCCCAAAAAAAGATCGATGAAATTCAATAATTATGCGTTATTTATCATATTTTTTGCAAAACACATTTCAACCTCGGCGTTGTTATTGGTTGTCATTGCAACTGTCGCTGTTACATAGGGAAGATACCAAATCACTCGTATCAACTCTCGTATCAAGTATAGAATACAGCCGGATACAGAATACGCGGAAATTGCAGCTCCATACCATGGGGCATACTGTGTAGCTGGGTTTTGAAACATTTGATTTCCGGTCGTCTGGCGCGCAGGCTCCTCACCTTACTGCTCACCGCCGTCGACCGCGTAGCGCCAGCGCGCAGGAGGCAAGGTGAAGTGAACAAGGTTCGGCATTACATTCCCACGGTTATCGCCGTGATCATTCTCATAGCGGTCTGGGAGGCGTGGTGCCGTCTGGGCAACGTCTCCCCCGTGATGATCTCGTCGCCGAGTGACATCGTGGAGGCGACCATCGACACCTGGCCGACGCTGTGGCCCGCGACCACGGTCACGCTATACGAGGGCGTGGTCGGCTTTCTGCTGGCCGTGCTGCTCGGCGTGATGATCGGCATCGGATTCCACTGCTCGCGCATTCTCAACGCCGCGCTGTTCCCGCTGCTGGCGGCCGCGCAGACCATGCCGCTGATCACCATTGCGCCGCTGTTCATCATCTGGTTCGGATTCGAGACGTCGGGCAAGATCGTGATCGTGGCCGTGTTCGGCCTGTTCCCGATCGCCGTGCAGACCGTGCGCGGACTCGATTCGGTGCCGCAGTTCTACTCCGACGTGGCGCTCACCTGCGGCGCCACGCCCACATGGACGCTGTGGCATGTGAAACTGCGCGTGGCGGCACGACAGATCTACGGCGGCGTCCGCATTTCCGCCGCATACATCTTCGCCACGGCGGCCACGGCCGAATATCTGGGCGCGCGCAAGGGCCTCGGCATCTGGCTGCAGGCGGCGTACAACTCGTTCCGCACACCGTTGATCTTCTCCGCCACGTTCGTGATCGTGGCGCTGACCGCCGTGCTCCTGATCGTCGTGAATCTCAGCGAGCGCATACTGCTCGGACCGGCCAGCGACGACGAGAATCCCGACGCCGAGGAATAGGGAATAGACAGCGGGCAATAATCTGTCGATTCCGTCTACATTTTCACCACATAGTGTGGGAGAATGAAGACGGATCAACGAATGTGCACGGTCACGGCGCCGCCGACGATCATCCTTTCGCACGACGACGTTACGGTACGACGCGCACGTAGAGAAGGGATATCTATGACCGATCCGAACAACAACGGGTACACCCCCAACGGCAGCAACCCGTACGGTCAGACTTCAAACTCCGGCCAGAATTATGGCCAAAACTACGGGCAGAACGGACAGAACTACGGGCAGACGGGCAATGGAGCCAACCCGTACGGCCAGCAGCCGGGATATGGCCAGCCCGCCGGCAGCCCGTACACGCAGAGCAACCCGTACGGCCAGTCCAGCGGAACCTCGTCCAACCCGTATGGTCAGAGCCAGCCGGCAGGGAACCCCTACGGTCAGCCCGCCGGATCGTCGAACCCGTACGCCCAGCCGGCGCAGCCGAGCTCGAACCCGTACGGTCAGACCACGAACTCGAACCCGTACGCCCAGCAGCCGGGACAGCCTGCCGCAGGATACGGCCAGCAGCCGCCGGTGGCACCGGCCGCACCCGCCGCACAGTACAGCGGTCAGGCCTCCTACAGCACCGCCGGCGAGCCGCCGCTGTGGGCACCGTGGTACGGCATCTCGTTCCCGAACGCGATCGTGCGCTTCTTCAAGAAGTACGCGGTCTTCCATGGCCGCGCCTCCCGCAGCGAGTACTGGTGGTGGTTCCTGTTCACCGTCATCATCAGCTCTGTGTTCAGTGTGCTGAACACGGCCACGGACGGTAGCTCGATCATCTCCGGTCTGGAGGGAATCTGGAACCTTGCGATTCTCGTTCCCGGCATTGCGTTGGCCATTCGTCGTCTGCACGATACGAACCGTAGCGGCTGGTGGGTCCTGCTGCCGTACGGTCTGGCTGTGGTTGGACTCATCGTCATCTTCATCGGTGGCGGCGCGGCCATTCTCACCGCCACTGGCAACGGCGGCGTCGGTGGCGGCGTGGGCAGCGTCGGTCTGTTCATCGTCGGACTCCTGCTCTGCTTGGCAGGCGGCATCGCCAGCATCGTGCTGTATGTGGGCCAGAGCGACCCGCAGGGTGCGCGATTCGATCAGCCGAACGCGTGACGGCGGCCACATCAGCGTCATTCGTCATCATCGGGCTGACGTGACAGTCTGAGCAGACGGGAACACGCCGATACACGCACGGCACACGCACTGAGGGGCGTGAATGAATCATCCATGTGGATGGATTCGTTCACGCCCCTCAGTCTGTTCAGGTCGCTACACCCAAGCCGCCGACCGTCTCTCGCCAAGCCATTCCCGGCTACCCGACTACCCGGCTACATGCCCGGTTACGGCTCCACGGTCTCCTTGCTGGGATCGTCCTTGATGTGGGCGAACTTCGCGGCGAGCGCGGCCTTGCTCTTGGCCTCGTCCTCCTCGCGCGCCTTCTTCTTGGCCTCGGCCGGATCCCACAGCACGTCTTCGCGATGCTTGCGCCATTCGGCTTCGGCCGGACCGGCGAGCACGTCGATGAACTTCGCGGCGCCGTCGTTGTCCGGACCGGCGATGGCGATCTCACGCAGCTGCTTCACGGTGTCCAGATCGAGGAACACGCGCGGCACGCCCAGCCATTCGTCGAACTCGTTGAAGTACAGCACGGCGGGCAGGGTCGCCTTGAGCGCGGAGCTCTCGTCAGCGGTCTCGCCGGTGAGCGCGAGCACGTCCGCGAACGCGGCGGCACCCAGCGCGTAACGACCGGGCAGATCGGCGACGTCCAGCGCCTTGCCGGCGTCGGCAGCGGCGACGATGATCTCGCGCGCGGCGGCCACGGTGGCGTCATCCCACACGTCGCCGAGCTGGGACGCGGATTCCACGATACGCTCAACGTCGCAGTCCTCGGAGAAGTCGACGGACGTGTCGTACGCGTCGTTGGCGTTCAGCAGCGCGTCGACCAGGCTCTGCGGACGGCCGGGGATCTCGTCGGCACCCTCGTACACGTATTCGGCGTCGGGCATGGTCACGTCATCGCCGGTAAGCGCGATGGCGAACTGGCGGGTGATACGGACCTGGAAGGTTTCGGCGTATTTCACGTCGTTGTCGATCTGCACATGATCGTGCAGAGGCCACAGATCAGTCAGTTCCTTGCCGACTTCGATGGCAGCAGTGGTGGCCGGCAGCTGCTTCAGTGCGGCCACGGAAGAAATCCATGCAGTAGTGCTCATATCTTCAGTATGGTCGTGCTGACGGAGAAAACGGGACGTTTTCGTCAAGTTGGCTCACGTTCAGCCGGTTTTCGTGACCAAGATCACGTTGACGATCACATCACTGCACGCCGGCGGCCGGGTCGGCGTATGCGATGGCGAGCAGTTCGCGCGTATCCGAATCGAAGGTGAACGACGTGACCGACGCGAGCGCGGTGTGACGCTTCCACATCCAGTGCTCGGCGTTGCCGGTTTCCATGAGGTGGCGGAACGAGTAGATCGGCGATTCATGGCTGACCACGATCACCTGTTCGCCCGGATATTCGTCCACCTTCTCGTACACGAAGTCGCTCATGCGCTGGCCGATGTGCTCGTAGGTCTCGCCCCACGACGGCTTGTGCAGGTTGCGGATCAGACGCAGGTTCTCCGGACGCCACAGCGCACCGTCGCCGTGGCCAATGCGCTTGCCGCGGAATTCGTTGCCGGCCTCGATCACGCGCTCGTCGGTGGAGAGTTCGAGTGGCTGTTCGCCTCGTTCCTCGCGTACGGAGTTGAGCGCCTTGAGGATCTCGCCGGCGGTTTCCCGCGTGCGGTCGAGCGGCGACGAGTAGATGGCCGCCGCATGGTTGAGTCCGGAATGGGCGGCGATGTATCGGGCCGTGGCCTGGGCCATGCGCACGCCGCGCGTGGACAGGTGGAAGTCGGGAAGGCGTTCGTACAGCACGTGGTTCGGGTTGAACACCTCGCCGTGACGGACCAGATGGATGGTGGTTGCGGGCATCGTCGATGAAGCTCCTTTTGTTCGGTTCTGCGTTCGGTTCGCGGTTTCGGATCCGTTCGTCACATGTCTGCCGACCTTGACCGAAGCGGATCGTTGGCCGAAGCGGATCGTACGGGACGGACTGTTGGACTGTCCAGTTCGGATCATCCGAAACGGGCTGTCGTGGCGAACGCCATTATTGCTGGCATCCAGTCTACCCGCGTGGGAATCGGGCGGGAGACGGAAGGAAAATCGGGAGGCGAACCTCACGGGATCACAGGACAGTCGTACCGGGAACCAGACATGGAACCGCCGCGGAGACGGCGGGAATGTCACGCAAAATTCATGTGGTTTCCGGACGAATGCTGCGTGTCGAGGTCCGGGAAGGGTATAGGCTAGTCCAAGTTTGCAAGCACTAACCAAACGGTTAGTACACAGACGGCCGGGCCAACGGCAGTGCGCAAACAGCCGTAACCACCGGCTGTGCGCATATAGGCGCGACGCAGACGAGACGAAACGAATGCGCCGGCAGAACCAGCACAACAATAATCGAAATCATCCACACACCTGTCACGGGTGGCGGGGACCACGGCCGAAGCGGACCGCGCCCCGGCCGACGCATCGAAGCGGCAGCCACCACGAGCAACCAAAGGAGGAGAAGCGAAGCATGTCATCATTCATCCAAGCGATCAAAGACGTCAACCATCGTGTATTCGGCGGCTATGCTGAGCTCCTTCGCATGCCGCACTCCGCGCGATACGCCATCGGCTCGGTCATCGCCTGCATGCCGTTCCCCATGGTCGGCATGACCATCACCATCTCCGTGCAGACCTACTACGGCAGCTACGGACTTGCCGGCGCGCTCACCGCCGTGCAGGCCATCGCGCTCGCGATTCTCACGCCGCTGCTCGGCAAGCTCACCGACAAGTTCGGCCAGCGGCAGATCTCCATCCCCACGATCATCCTGTGGATGATCTCGGCCATTGCGCTCGTCACGTGCATCACGCATCGCGTACCCGAATGGATCCTGTACTGCATCACGCCGTTCCTCGCGTGCATCCCACCGTGGGGTGCCATGAGCCGCGCCCGCTGGACGCATCAGCTCAAAGGGGATAGCGAGAAGATCAATCGCGCGTTGTCGCTGTCCGGCGTGTTCGACGAATGCATGTGGGTGATCGGCAACCCGCTCGCCTCCATTCTCGCCGTGATCTCCGGCGTGCTCGCGTTCTCGTTCACCGGCGTGTGCGTGCTGGTCGGCGCGCTCATGTTCCTCACCGAGCTGTCCACCGAGCCGCCGTCGCAGACGCAGCTGGCGCGCGCAGCCGGGCTCACACGTAAGGAGTATCGCGCCCGGGAGGCGGCACGCGCGGTGGCCATTCAGGGCGGCGACTCGGACAAGGCCAAGGATTCGATCTGGGGACCGGGTCTGATCGCCGTATGCGTCACCTGGTTCGGTCTCGGCGCGTTCCAGAGCGCCACCGCCATCTCGATCATCGCGTTCGCCAAGGAGCAGGACATGGCCCAGTTCACGGGATTCGTGTTCGCATGCTTCTCGTTCAGCTCGCTGTGCGGCGCAGTGGTGTATGGTGCGAAGAACTGGACGATCCCGCTGTGGAAGCGCTTCTACTTCTGCCTCGCGGTGGTGAACATCGGCATCAGCTGCTTCGTGTTTGCCAACCATCTGTGGGTGATCATGATCATCTACCTGCTGTGCGGCGTGTGTCAGGCACCCACGTGGATCAACGGCAATCAGATCATGTTGCATCTGGTGCCGCCGTCGCGCTTCACCGAAGGCGTGGCCTGGATGGGCGCCATGAACTCGATCGGCGCTTCGTTCGGTTCCGCGGTAGCCGGTCAGTTCATCGACCGCTACGGATCGCACGGCGGATTCATGACGGTGACCGTGCTGGCGCTGGCGTCACTGGTGATCGCGTTCGTGGGCTTCAAGCAGATCAAGTCGAGCACCGAAACGCCGATCCTCGCCGAAGTGCACGTGTGATCGGTGCTTATTCGACGCATCTCTGAGGCGAAGAAGCACGCCATATACGATTCGGTGCCTGTCTGACGCGTGGATGCGTCGGACAGGCACCGAATATGCAGTTAAGGCGCTCAAGCGGCTGTAGACGGAAGTGGCTACTTCCAGCCGAACGGGGCGTGCTTGATCGACCACATGCCGAGGCGGTGCGAGAAACTCTTCTCGCGCTTGGCCTCCAGCTCCTCGGGCGTAAGCTTGTGATCTCCCGAACGCAGACGATTCATCGCGTTGGTATGCGTATCGTCGAGCAGCCACTTACGGATCACGAAGTTCCATACGGCAACCACAACCGTGGCAATCAGCTTGCCGATGTTCGTGTACAGCACGTACCGGCCATGATCCGTATGAATCGCGTCAGCCGGCAGCATGGACGTGGACATCCAGATGATCAGATCGTTGATCAGCAGACCGATCACCGCGGACACGACGAAAATGGTCATCTCCATCCAGCGCGCCATATCTTCGCGATGCTTGAAGACGAACTTCATACTGGCCAAATAGTTGAAAATCAACGAGATGATGAAGGAAATGGTGGCGGCCACCACGTTGGGCATATGAAGGAAGATAACCAGAAGGTTCAGAATGCCCCAGTCGATGACAAAGGCGACGACACCCACGATGCCGAATTTCATAAGCTGTTCAATCAGTTTTCTCACTCGCACTATTTAACTCAAGCGCTCTGACCTCAAGTACGGGGGGCCGCAAACCCCTCCCCGATCTTTACGTTTTGATGCCGGAATCACAGAAGCGATCATTCCGGATCATAAGCGAACGCCCAGCGGGGAGACTACGCTGGAAAATGAACGACCGGTCGGCAGATGGCCGGAGAAAAGGAGCGATCATGCCCGTCATTCACACCCATGTCAGTGTCAACACCAACCGCGAGCAGCGCGAAGCCCTCAAAACCGCGTACGGCAAGGCCATCTCCGCCGTTCCCGGCAAGTCCGAAGGTTGGCTCATGTGCCCGTTCGAAGACAACATGCCGATCTACTTCGGCGGCGAGGACGGCAAGCCCGCCGCCTACGTGGAGGTGAACGTGTTCGGCAGCTCCGTGCCGCGCGAAAGCTGGGAGGAGCTCACCCGTCAGATCGACGCCGCGTTGGAGGATGTCCTCGGCATCGCATCCAACCGTGTGTACATCCGGTACACGGCGACGACGGACTGGGGTTGGTCTGGCCGCAATTTCTGAGGTCGCACCTCTGGGGCGTCTCGCGCTCGTACATCGCGCTCGCGACGGCTACGTACAGTCCACCGGACTGTACGATTCACGCCGTCGGGGGATGGTCTGGCCGTAATTTCTAAGGTTGAACTCCTGGGGCGTCTCGCGCTCAGACATCGCGCTCGCGACGGCGCGAAACGCGAAAAACCTAGCAGCATAACGAAAAGGGGGCTCGCAGGTATGAAACCTGCGAGCCCCCTTGGGCTTAAGCTCGGGTCGGTCGATCGACTGACGCCATTCCTACGCTGGCCGTGCGGCCATTCGCGCGGAATGCAATCAGGCGGCGACCACCTTGATGGTGAAGTTGGCGGCGATCTCCGGGTGGAGCTGGACCGTGGCGGCGAAATCGCCGGTGGTCTTGATGTTCTCCACGGTGATGTCCTTGGCCTCGACGGCGGTGCCCTTGGCGGACAGCTCCTGAGCGACATGCTTGGTGGAGATGGCACCGAATAGCTTACCGGACTCAGAGACCTTGGCGGCGATCTCGATGACGGTGCCTTCGATGGCGTTCTTGGCGGCCACGGCGTCCTCGCGGGTGGCGAGAGCGGCGGCACGACGAGCGCGCTGCATCTGCTCGATCTGAGCGGCGGCACCCTTGCTCCACGCGAAGGCGAGGCCCTGCGGGATCAGGTAGTTGCGAGCGTAGCCCGGCTTCACCTCGACGACATCGCCGGAGTGGCCCAGGTTGCTAACGGTGGTGGTGAGAATAACCTTGGTATCCTTAGCCATTGCGAATCTCCTATCAGCTATCAGCGGCCGGAAGTGGCGTACGGCAGCAGAGCCATCTCGCGGGCGTTCTTGATGGCCTTGGCGAGATCACGCTGCTCCTGGACGGTGACGCCGGTGATACGGCGGGAACGGATCTTGCCGCGATCGGAGATGAACTTGCGCAGCAGAGCCACGTCCTTGTAATCGATCTCGGTAACCTTGGCAGCCTTCAGCGGATTCGGCTTCTTCTTGAACGGCTTCACCGGCGGCTGCGGCCTCTTGCGTGACATATGCACTCCTTACAAATTACGACTGATGTCTTTGACTGGTTGTCTGACTGAGTCAGACCATGTGTCTGGTGTTCGTCATGTCTGTTCGTCGCCGACAACCATGGCCCCTGCCATGCCTCGGAACGACGACGAAATGACGATGGTAAGCGTTAGAACTCCGGCTCGTCGTCTCCGCCACCGAAGTCGTTGGTGGCACCAAACGAACCATACGAATCCGAGGCGTCGGCACCGCTCGACCACGGATCGGCCGCGGGGGCCGGCGCGGACTGCGGAGCTGCGGGAGCGGCCTGAGCGGCACCGCCGCCCTGATAGCCTCCCGAGTATCCTCCGGAGTACCCGCCCTGGTAGCCTCCCTGCGAGGAAGCCGCGTTGTTGCGCGGAGCACCGGCGAATCCGCCACCTTGGCCTGCGCCCTGGTAGCCGCCGTTGCCTCCGTTGTTGTTGCGGGTCACCTGTGCGGTATTGCGCGACAGTGCGGGACCGATCTCATCCACGCGGAGCTCCACCACGGTACGGCTGCTGCCGTCGTTCGCGGTGTAGGAACGCTGGGTCAGACGGCCCTGCGCGATCACGCGCATGCCCTTGGCCAGCGACGCCTGAATGTTGGAAGCGATCGGGTTGTAGTTCGAATCCCATGCCGAGCAGCGGAGGAACAGCGCTTCGCCGTCCTCCCACTGACCCGACTGCCTGTTGTAGGTACGGGGGGTGGAGGCGATGGTGAAGTTCGCCACCGTGGCACCACTCGGGATGGTACGCAGTTCAGGATCGGCCGTGAGGTTGCCCACGACCGTGATGACGGTATCTCCTGCCATGATTCTGCCTTCCTGTCCGCCGCACCTCGGCTTCGGTCATGCGACCGTTGAGTTCGGGTTCGGCCGGGAATCGTACTGTGTCGTTCTAAGCTCTAGGTGTTCTAGACGTGGTAGACGGGGAAGTGATTTTCGGGTCAGGCCCGAAGGATCACTTGGCGTCCTTACGAAGAATCTTCGTACGGATGATGGACTCGTTGAGGTTGAGCAGACGGTCGAGCTCGGCGCTGGTGGCCGGTTCGGCGGTGTACTCGATGACAGCGTAGTTGCCTTCGGTCTTGCCGGCGATCTCGTAAGCCAGCTTGCGACGGCCCCAGTAATCGGTGCTGTCGATGGTGCCCTTCTCATCGGTGACAACCGTGAGGAACTGCTCGGTGAGCTTCTTCAGTGCTCGTTCATCCAGCTCGGGATCGGCAATGAGCATCAGTTCATACTTGTGCGCAGACATCACCCACCTCCTTCGGACTAAAGGCCATGGACGGTCCATGGCAGGAGTGTGTAAGCGCGTGCCCAAAATGGGCAACTCTCGTAATCTACACTCCCCCACGGACTTCGGCCAATAGACGTTCGACATACGGCCAGGAAACCGACAGGCGGCCGCAAATCGACCAAAAAAGACGACCAAGGCTGTAATCTTCCTTACATTTTCAGCAGATTCCCAGCCGGATCGGTTTATCTGGATATCAGTCGTTATTTCAACAGATCATGCAGAAATGTCGTTCTAACGTGACAGAGCGGCCACGAACGATGCCGATCTGCGTGGAATGATCGCAACCAAACCAGAATCACAACAGAATCCACAACACGACCACAACGGAAGTTGTGCGATGCACGCGCGACGCGGCTTGTCATTCGCAGTCACGCCACGCACAAACGAACATGGATAACGGACAAGAAGGGGGACATCATGGTATTCGGATTTCTTAAGGATGCACTGTCGAACGGCGCCGGCGATCTGCTCGGGCAGGTGGCCGAGAACACGGGACTGTCGGACGTGGTGGGATCGGTGCTGGGCGACGGCACCGCCGCGGCACAGGATGCTGCGGGAGCCGTGACCGGAGCGGCCGGCGATCTGGGTGCCTACGGACAGGACGCCGTTGACGGGCTGACGGGCGCTGCCGGCGATCTGGGTACGGTCGCACAGGACGCCACGGCCGGGTTCGCCGACGTCGCAGGTGCCGGCCTGGCCGATGCCGGCGCCGGTCTGGCAGATGCCGGTGCCGGCGTTGCCGATGCAGGACAGGCCGCATTGGGCGATCTGGCCGGCTCCGGACTGGGCGATGCCGCGCAGGGTGCCTGGGAGAGCGTGACCAGCGGCAACTTCAGCGGCGCGCTTGACGGCCTGGCTGCAGCCGGCAGCGATCTGGGCGGTACGCTGCAGGGTGCGACGGGCGATCTGGGCGGCACGCTCGGCGACGCCGCGGGCAACCTGTCCGGCGTGGCAGACCAGGCGCAGAGCTCGCTCGGCGACGCAGCCAGCTCGCTGTTCGGCCGCTTCTTCGGCTAAGCACCCGGACTGATCACCTAACTGGGCAACCACCCAACTGGGAAACCACCCGATCGCGCAACCACCCGATCGCGTAATTCCCGCCAGCCACGCCTCGCACCCATCTCACACCGTGACGGTGATGCGGCTGGCGGAGTCCTCGTTGATGCGGGTCACGCTGATCCGCTCGGCGATCTGATCCTTGAGCTGCCCGACGTGCGAGATCACGCCGATGTCACGATGCCGACTCATCCGTCGCAGCACGTCGAGCACATCGTCGAGATACTCCTCGGACAGCGTGCCGAAGCCCTCGTCGATGAACAACGTGTCCATCGAAATGCCGCCGTTCTCGGCCTGAATGATGTCGGCGAGCGCCAACGCAAGCGCGAGCGACACGAAGAACGTTTCGCCGCCGGACAGTGTGGTCGCTTCGCAGGTGAGATCACTGCGACGGTCGAACACCTCGATCGGCAGACCGGTTTTGGAGGTGCGTCCCTCGTGCGCGCCAAGTCGCAGTTCGTATACACCGCCTTTGATGTCGCCGAGGATCTCGTTGGCGCGGGCGAGCACGTCGCGGAAGCGTTCGGTGACGGCGTAGGTGACGAGGGAGAGGCCTTCGTTTGCGGTGCCGGTCGCGAGCGATCCTGCACGCCCGCCGGCGAGCAGGGCCATGTCGCGGATGGGCGCGAATCGGGTTGACGAGTCGGACCATGTGCGGACCGCCGTTCGCAGTGTTTCCGCGGTTCGCATACGTTCCGCGTCGAGTGTCTTGACCTGTTCCTCCGTGCGGATGGCAGCGTCGCGTTCGGATTCGGCCTGGCGTACGGATGATTCGAGAGTGCGGATGATCGCGTGCAGATGATCGGTATCGGGAAGCAATTCGAGACCGTCTGGCGTGGGCGTGAATGTGGACGAGGACGTTGTTCCCACGCCTGCTGGCTCCTCGATCGATACTTCAGTCGGCATTTCCACAGTCGGCACTTCCACGCCCGATGCTCCCAACGTCAGCCGCACGATGTCCGACTCCAGCAGCGCTTGCAACGCGGTCAGTGTGCGTTGCAGTTCGGATTGGGTCGCGTGATCGTCACGATCGAATCGTTCGACCGCGGACTGCAATCGTTGTGTTTCCTTGGCGTCGAGTTCGGCGTTCAGAGCCGCTTCGACGGTTTCGAATCCGCTGTGTGACAACGCCTGATCGCGGGTCTCCTGTATTGCGGCAAGCTGTCGGTCGATCTCCTGCAGTGCGGCCGCGACCTCGCCGATCCGCTGTTCCAATGCGGTCCGCTGCGCGATATCCCGGTCGATGCGCGCGACTTCACGAGACGCACGATCGCACACGGCGATGGCGTCGTTCGCGGCTCGTTCGTCGTCGGATGCGCGGGTTTCGACGGCGTCGATGCGTGCGGCGAGCGCGGCCAGTTCATCAGCGGAATCCTTGGAATCAGTGGAATCGCTGGCATCACTGACGGGATCAATCGCGTCATCCGAATCGACGACGGATTTGGGCAGGCCAACGGACGCCACGCACGATTCCACGGCGGCACGCACCAACTCCAGCGCACCGGACGCTTCGGCCTGGGCCACGTCCAACCGGCGAACGCAGTCGTCGACCTGTTTGACGGCATCGTGCAACGCCTGCAGCTGCGCGTTCAGCTGGTCCCGCGTCTTGCCAAGTGCGCGTACTTCGTCCAATTCCTTGCGCACCTGAGCCACCGCAGCCTCGGCATCCTCGACGCTCAGCCCTTGGGACTGCTCGGTTTCCGAGGCGATGCGCGCCTTGCACAGGTCGACGGCGGCATTGGCTGCGATCACCTGCTGCGCGGCCTGACGGGCGGACTGATCGAGCGCGTTCAGACGGTTCTCGTCGGGAGCGGCGACCACATTGTCAGTGGCATCATCCGGCAGAGCAACGGCATCCGATGGTGTGGCGGCCGGATGCGGATGTTCCACGCTGCCGCACACCGGGCACGGGCACCCGTCGACGAGTTCCCCGGCCAGCCGCGCGGCCCCCGCGGCGAAAAACGCACGCCGAGCCTGCTCGTACTCGTCGTCCGCATGCCGCTGGTTCCGCAACGCCTGGTCGACAGCGGCTTGCAGTTGTTCCAGAGACGATTCCTCGGCCTGTCGTTTGCGCGCGTGATCGAGCACGGTTCGCGCAGCCTGCAAGCGGTCCTGCAGACCGGGCCGCGCCGCTTCATGACGGATTACATCCTCCAGTTGTTGCCGCAGATCCGACTCGCTATGCTCTCGTTCCAACGCAGACAATGCGTCACGGGCCGCATCCGTCGCCGCGGCCTGCGATCGCGCCTGACTATCGGCACGCTCGGCCTTCTTCCACGAGGCACGGGCCGAAGCGGCACGGGATTCCAACTCCTGCGCGGCGCGCAACGCGGCTTCGGCGGCGGGTCGTCCGGCGGCCACGGCATTTGCCTTGTCACGCGATGCGGTCAACGCCTCCGCGGACTCGCATGCGGCCAATTCCTCGTTGGTGGCACGCAATGCGGCATCGGTCCGCGCACGACGATTCTGCACAGCCTCGCATTCGCGCTGCGCACGCGCCACGGGCTCCGCCGCCGCGGATTTCTGCAATCGTTCACGGATGTCGTCGACGTCGGGCCGACGCTGTTCCAGTTCGTCACGTTGACCGATCGCGGTCCGATACGCCGTGTCAGCTGCCGACAGCTGTCGCATGGCGTCGAGTTTTCGCTGCTCGTCGTCGAGTCGCGTGGACGATGCCGTTAATGCGTCGTGGCTGTGGGCGAGCAAATGCGCCGCCGCGGTTTCGGCAGCGGCCAAATGGTCGTCGAGCGCGGCTGCGATGTCCGACGGGCTCAGGGCCGGTTCGGCCAGATCCCCGCGCTCGTCCAGGCACCAGTTCGCCTTGATAACGGAAAGGGGGTCGGGGTTGTCCTTCACAACCTCGGGTGCATTGACATCGTTGACATCCCAGGCATCCTCACCGGCATCGCGTTCATCATCATGACCATCGGCGGTTTTATCAATCGAATCCGAATCCTGATTCACAACGTTTTGGCCAGCATCACGTATCTCATCACCACGTCGTTCGATCTCTTCAGCGTTGGTGCGCGCATCGCGGACCGCACTCACCACATCACGACGTTGCGCGGCCACCTGATCGGATTGTGTTTTCCGCATCTCATCGAGCGTTTTCTGAATCGACTCGTATACATCCGCCTCGAACAGACTCTTGACCAGCTGCGTACGTTCCTCCGGCTTGCACCGCAGGAAACTGGAGAACTGGCCCTGCGCAAGCATTACGGTCTTGGAGAACTGGTCGCGCGACAAATGCAGCAACCGCAGGATCTCCGTGCCGGTGTCGCGCGCCTGACTCGCTAGGACCTTGGCGTGATCGGCGTCGTCGGCGTACTCGAAATATCGCGTGGCGGTGCCATCAAGCGCAACCTGATCGGAATCATCCACGATCTGATTGGAACTATCGACGTCATGATCACTGCGATCATCCGACCCCCATCCGGCCGGCAGCAGCGCAGCGATCCCGTCATCCACTTGCCACAGCAGGCCCTTGGGATTCACCGCCGTCGTGCCTTCGCCGCGACGCTTG
Source organism: Bifidobacterium tissieri (assembly GCF_002259645.1). GTDB lineage: Bacteria > Actinomycetota > Actinomycetes > Actinomycetales > Bifidobacteriaceae > Galliscardovia > Galliscardovia tissieri. The sequence continues at coordinate 4,646 of NZ_MWWV01000003.1, read as the reverse complement.
CGACGCTCATAGGCCGGCTCGCGGCGCACACGATAGAACGCGTCGTTGAGCTCAAAGATCAGATCCACATACGACGGCGTCTGCTCGGTGCCGAGGAATCGCGAGCGCAGACGGTCCTTGCTGGCCACGTCCGCCGACACGTCGCCGTACAGCGCGAAGCTGATGCAGTCGAGGATCGTGGATTTGCCGGCTCCGGTCTCGCCTTCGATCAGAAACATACGAGACCGGTTGAGCGCCGCGAAATCGATGGAGTATTCCTTTTCGTACGGGCCAATGCCTTGGAAACGCATGCCGATCAGTCTCATGCGCGGGCTCCTTTCCTGTTCGCTGGCGTAGCGGTTTCGACGGTCGCGGTGTCGGTTGCGACGGGCGCGGGCGCGCCGAGTGTTGTGGCTGCCGTTGACGTAGTCGTATCGGCTTTCTCATCGTCGGTGGCATGTACGCGTTCCACGGCGTCGCGCAGCACGGCGATCTCACCGTCATTCGGCTCGCGGCCCAGCGTGTAGCGAACGAACCCTGTGAGCACGTCGAGTTCGCTGCGAGTCTCGTGGAGATTAGCCATCGCGCGATCCGGTCCGCTGCCATTTGCGGAGTCGGCGGTTCCGGCGGATCGTTGCGTGATCTTGAAGTTCTTTTCCAACGCGTGCTCGTACGCGGCGTCGAGTTTCTGATACATGCCGTGCGGGTAGGTGTCGGATACCACGGTGAGTGACACCCAGTCGTGGCGGTGCGATTCGGCGAGATCGCCGAGCAGTTCCTCGGGCGAGCCGGCAAGTCGGACCAGCGCGGGCTGGGCTGATTCCACGGGGATTGTGCGTAGGGACGGACGGACTGGCGTGTCGGACGGTTCCGGCATGTCAACGATCACCACGCTTTTCCCGTTGCCCACGACCGGTGGCGTACATGCTTCGGAGAACGAGTACGCGAGCAGGGATCCCGAATACCGGGCGAGAGGCGGAGCGGAATTTCCGCTCTTGAACATCGAGGTCTTGGCGCGCTGCGGAGCCGTGACAGACCCGATGGACTTGTGCGGCTCAATGGGTACGAGGTCGGCGGGATCGCCGGACTTGGATGCATTGGGGTTCGCGACATGAGCGGCAATCGAAGTCTTCTCATTTTCTGTGTTCGTCGAATCTCGGTCATCATCGAGTCCATCAGGAACGACGGCGCTGCCGGAGGGGATACGCACCTGCTGGGCGCGGTGCAAGTGGCCGAGCGCGAGATAATCCAGACCGCTGTTCGAGAACACCGCGGCCGGCACGCTGTCCACGCCGCCGATGGTGATGTTGCGCTCCGAATCGCTGGGGGCCGCGCCCGAAACGAAGGCATGGGCCATGAGCACCGCGTGGAATGATACGCCTTCGGCTTCTGCCTGCTGCCGGCGACGCTGCAGATCCATGCGGATCAATCGCATTGCGGCGGTCATCACGCCCTCATGCGAGCGCGGGATTCGCAGGCGTGGGGCGACGTCATCCGTTGTCTCCGGGGTATCCCCAGAGTTGCTGCGGATGTCCGCATCCCCGTGATCGACGGGATCGACGGGATCGGTGCGGCGGAAACGCCCGGGGGCATCGTTAGCGTTTCGGTTATCCCCAGAGTTGCGCGGGTTGTCCCCATCCTCTCGTCCCACATGCTCGGCTTTCTCCTTGGGGCGAGTATCCTCCTGAGACACAGCGCAGGAATCCAGCTGGGCGAAATCCTTGGCGTTCTCGTACTCCAGCAGTTTCTCCAGCGCGGGCCGCGCCACGTCCGGGTCCAGGTACGGCAGCGCGTACACGGCCAGTCGATCTTCCCTGCCGTCCGCTCCCCCACGTGTCACGATCACCGGGTCCGCAATCTGCGCGATCTCGCAGCGCAGGTGCAGATTCGGGCGCATCATTCGCGCCCCAAACCCGAGTTTGCGCGCGGAATCATGGTTTCCGGGTGTCACGATCACATCCACCGCCGGGCGTCCCTCATCGTCAATGATCGAGGTCAGACGTGTCAGCGCATCATCCAGAAGATCAACCGACGCGGCGGATGGCATCGGCGAATCGTATACGTCGCCGGACACACACACCACGTCCACATGCTCACGCTGCACGGTGTCGATCAGCCAGTCAAGCGCCCGACGCTGGTATTCGACAAGGTCAACCCCTTTGAAACGCCGGCCGATATGCCAATCCGAAGTATGGAGAATCCTCATACATTTCAGAGTAGCCGCCGGCAAGCAGCCTCGCCAGCGTGAGAACTCGGCATGATGCAAAAGCAACCGCACGACATCCAATCGTGAGATTGTGCAGCGATGCCGCGCGGCGCTCTTTCATCGTACGACAAAAAACGTTGATTTCTACGTAGTTTTTCAAAAATTAACGTAGTTACACGGAGAGTCGTGGGCATCGACATGTAATCGAAGGAATTGGACGCATAGGGCACATCGGCACACGCCAGAACGGCCCGGCCCCTCATTCGAGGGTGCTCCGGCGACACTGATCGCGTCGTCAATGCGGGTCCCATTGATTGGGATTAGGCGCATTCACTGCAACGGGGATATCGGCATCGCAACCTCGCAACACTAGAATCGGAAGCGAATGCAACCCCCGCAAAGGAACTCTTGCCGAAGGAGACCGCAATGACACAGGAATCCGAACTCACCAACGCAACCAACACCGCACGCACCGCCGTGGTGACGGGCGCGTCCAGCGGCATCGGCGCCGCAACGGTCCGCAAGCTCACCGCCGAAGGATGGACGGTGTTCGCGCTCGCCCGCCGCGAAAGCAAGCTCGACGCGCTCGCCTCGGAAACCGGCTGTACGCCGATCGCCACCGACATCACCAACGAGGAATCCACGCAGTCCGCGGTCGACCGAATTCTGGCGGCGGGACCGGTGAAGGCGCTGGTCAACTGCGCGGGCGGCGCGATTGGCAAGGATCCGGTCGCCACGGCGAATCTGGACGATTGGCGTGCCATGTATGAGCTCAATGTGCTCGGGACGCTGCGCATCACGCAGAAGCTGCTGCCCGCGCTTAAGGAGTCGTCTGGCAGCGTGCTGGTGATCTCATCCACTGCGGGCATCGAACCGTATGAGGGCGGAGCCGGCTATTGCGCGTCGAAGTTCGCGGAACGGGTGATGGCTCGCGTGCTGCGTCTTGAGCTGATCGGCGAGCCCGTGCGTGTGATCGATATCGCGCCGGGCATGGTGCACACCGATGAGTTCGCCATCAAGCGCTTCCACGGCGATGAGGCCAAGGCCGCGGCGGTGTATGCGGGTGTGCCCGATCCGCTCACGGCAGAGGACATCGCCGAATGCGTGCGCTGGGCGCTTGAGCAGCCCGACACCGTGGACGTGGACCAGATCGTGGTGCGGCCGCGCGCCGAAGGCTCCTACACCAAGGTCTACCGCCAGCAGTGAGGAGGGCGGCACCGAGCTAGGGCGGCCTGCAATAACTCGTCCGGCGGCGGCCCGGGTCCAGGCTAGGGTCTGGGTTACCGCCGGACGAGTTCGATCCGGACGCCCGCGGATCCTGTTCCTCACACCGGTCGGCGGGCAGGCCTCCGAAAATTCTGTTCGGACATTCAAATCTGTTGCGCATCACACGCCCGATGCCTCGTCCCAAGAACTCATGAACCGCCACGCAGAACACAACATGCCCCCGGTCTCTGGCCCGAATCGGATCAGACCACTCAATGCCCCTGCCCCATTTTCTTTTCCCAGCGAAGCTCTCGCCCCCGGCTCTAATTTCCTCAGCTTTACCTACATACAAGCCCTATGTGCCCTTCGCTAGGCAGATTGAGCCTGCCGCAGACATCTAACCACGCCTCGCTAGGCACTCGGCAAAATACACCATTCACGGCGATGCCCGAAAATCGGGGTGCCCTGGATAGGTTTGAGCATATAGATATCCATGTTTGCTCATGCTCGGATAGGTCTACGTTTGGGAAGACCTAGCGAAGCGGAGTTAGATGTCAGCAGAGAGCCATATCCGCCTTGTATTGTCTCGGGGCATGGTTGACGGGTGTCTCGGGGCATGGTTGACGGGGTGTCCTGGGGCATGCTTTACTGCTGTCCTGGGGCATCGTTGTCGTTCGCCGGTGGCCTGCGGTATTGGTATTCGCGTGTGGTGTCGAGTCTTTGGTCGGCGAGGATCTCGCCGGTGGCGGTGTCGGTGACGGTGACGATGCCGTGGTCGATGGCCAGTTCCACCGTCCTGCCGGCGTTCTCCCTGCCGATGTTGACGATGATGCGGCGCAGCGGAGCGACGCCGCCCTGCTGGGTGACGCATCCGCGTCGGTCGGTCTTGTGCGTGCGGGCCGGGACGGTCACGTCCACGGGCTCGGGCTCCGTGCGTTCGGCGGCCGGGACGGGCCTGCGTCTCGGGGCCGTCACGCGTTCGGCCTCGCGGTGTTCCTCCTCGTCGCGTCTGGCCTGTTCGCGGGCGGCGATCTCGGGGTCGGGGCCGGCCTTGCCCTTGGCCTCGTACGCCTCCTTGGGGGTGCGGCGGCCCAGGGCCCGGTGGGGGCGTTCCTCGTTGTACTCGCGGCGGAACTCGTCGAGCTGGGCGTTGAGCTCGTCGAGACCGCGCGCGAGGTGCCGGGCGGCGAGCCATTGCTTGAGGGTGCGGTGCCAGCGTTCGATCTTGCCCTGGGTCTGGGGATGGTAGGGGCTG